>NZ_JBIAFV010000007.1:0-402016 GCF_042869435.1 Nocardia sp. NPDC006982
TGTCCCGCCCGCACCGCGGCATACCTGATCGCCCAAGACGCCATCGACCAACTCCTCGACGCGCGGCCCGGCATGCAGTTGGCGATTCCCCCCGACAAGCTGACCTGGCGACCCGGCCCCTTCCACCGAGCCTTATCGACCCTACCGGTCGTCCTTTCCTAGATAGGGCCGTGCGGCACCGGCCGCACCGCGATGGTGCTCGAGGTCTCGAGTTCGACCGCTATCCGGGCGCTGCCGGTCGCGTCGGCGGTCACTTCTCGTTCCACCGCACCGTGGATCAGATACCGGCCTCGGGGGGTGAGTTGATCCAGTACTAGCGTGAATCGGCCCGGTCCGAGGCCGGGGCAGACGACAGCATCCAGGCCGTAGCCATCGGAAACTGCTTTCGCCACAAGGACATTCGGATGTGGCAAGTCGAAGATCCGAGGCCCTGCGTTCCATTGCGGTGGCCGGGGCCGTGACATCATGTCGGTGAGGGCGTGGGTGCGGCCGAGCCCGCCGAGTCCCAGCATGCCGTTGGCGTGCAAGGAGGCCGCGTCGAAGCTCCAGACCCCTGGTTGTCGAGCATATTCGCCGAACCTCAGCTGCTCGGTCGCCGCGCTCCAGAGTTCGGCGCACCAATCGGATTCTCCGCATTCCTGTGCGAGCAGCATTGCCGCCGCGAAGGATTCGGCGTTGGTTGCCGCTTGTGAGCCCCAGTCCGCGACGATCGGGGATTCGGATCCGCCGGTGCCCAGGTGCCGGAAGCGGTCGGTGGTCAACCATTCGCGCAGCAGTATTTCCCATGCGCGCCACGCGAGATCGGGTAGTAGCGGTGCGACGAAAGCAGCGACCGACGCGGTGGTTGCCGGTCCTCGGAATGCGCGTGCGGTGAAGCCGAGTCCGGAGGCGATGAAGGAGACGATATCGCCGTCCGCGGCGGTGAACTCGGTATCGAGGCCGCTTCGGAAGCGGCGGCTGATATCGGCGGCATGGCCGGTCCCGGTCAGTGCGTCGAGTATCGCGACGCCCGCCGTGCTCACCGCATTGCAATACGGGAAGATCAGGCCGTGCTTGCGGCCGCGGCCGACCGGCAGCGGTTCGCACGGCCATAGGCCGAGTTCACCGCCGAAGTTTCGGATCACGATGTCGTTGATCGTCGGGTGGTCGTAGGCGAATTCCTCGGTGGGGGACCAGGAAAAGCTGAGCGAGCCGGGTGTGTCGAAGCGGCGGTCACCGGTCGCCTGCCGGAACATGGCGAGCTGGAGGTTGAGGTAGCCGGTGAACATGATGTTCTGCGGCACGTCGACCGGATCCGCGCGTCGCGCGCGAAAATCCCAATTGCCCAATAGATTCTGGTGGTACCAGTATCCCCAGACCGCCTTGTCCTGCATGCGTGTGAGGAGGTCGAGTTGTGCGCGGTGTAGCGGTCCGCGCAAGGCGGGGGTATGCGAGTACCCGTACATCGCCAGTGCCCAGCCGATGGCATTGAGCTGATAGCGGTACTGCTGCAACGGGCCCGCGCCCTCGGCGTCGAAACCGTCCCAGTTGTCGAGCGGCTGCGCGGCGATGCTCATCAGATATCGCAGCAATCGCAGCTGATCGGTATCGGCCTCGGTCACCTCGGGCGTACCCGTCCGATGGTCGAGTGGTACCGGATTCGTCCGCGCCGAATCTCGCCGTCCGGCCAAATAGTTTTCCCGTTCGATCCCGAGGCGACGGGCGGCACCGTGCCGGATGCGTTCACGAATCAACCCGAATGCCGAAAGCCCCACCGCGACAACGGGAGCACCCCACCAGACCCATGTCATCGGTCCCGGCATGTCGCCGTGCACCTGCGTCAGCGCCGCGGAGACCGCGGCGGCGACGAGCACGATCGTCGGCAGGGTCACATAGTCCGACCGCGCTATCGAACGGAAGGCGAATGCCCAACTCGCGGCGGCCAGCACGCCGATGAACGCGGCAATATGACCGGCCACCACGACAAACGTCGGCACGGCCACGACCGCTATTGCCACCAGCGGCGCGACTGCCCCAGCGACCAGCAGACCGCGGCCGCGGCGCGCCGCCGCACCCACGAGAGCGACCTCGGCCCAGAGCACCACGGCATGGCCGACGACAACCTCGGTAGCGAAGGTGTGGTCGAGCGGCGGCATCGCGTACAACAGACCGGCGCCCGGAATGATGAGTCCGGTGCCGAAGGCCCGCCACGCATCCGACATCCCGAGAGCTTGGGGAAGGACCGCCGCGGCGGTCCAGACCAGCGAGGTGAGCACAAGAGTGCGCCGCAACCATCGGGAGGTCGCGGGTCCGCGCAGGCGAATATTCGACGCGGACTCCTGAACCGGTGCAGCTGTGCTCATGTCGACTCCTGTGGTGTGCGCGCCGCCGCTGACTGGGCGGGCACGAAAAGGGCTGTCGTATGCGATGGTTCGACGAGATGACCGGAGACGGCGATTTCGAGTGGATGACGATTCGGCCGCCGGCCCTGGCGACGGGCTCGAAAGGCGCGGTGGATACGCACACCACGCGGCCCGAACACCATGAGCCCGGCGAGCAGCACACAGCACACCATGCTCTTCACACCTCTCCATTCCGGTCTGTCGAACTCCAGAATGGGACCATAAGTAGGTCTACGGCATCGGTGATCGCTGTACGAACTTGCGCCACCTGTTTTGTCGCGACGAAATGGGATCGCGTAGGTAGCGACTGCTGATAGGTAATTGCCGAGAATTATCTACCTATGTGCATTCCCTATTGAACCGTCGGTGCATGCCGAGTAGCTTGTTGCCCATCGGGATCAGCTCGCCCAATCAGGCACCTCGTACCGTTCTGAGCCGAGCCCAACGAGGTCGGGTAATGAAAATTTGTGATGTCCTCAATTCGGAAATCTGTCGGTTGCGGTGAAGATGCCGCCGGACCGGTCGGTGCGCGAGGTTGCGATAATCGGCACCGGAATGATCGGAACATCTATCGCACTCGCCCTGCGTAAGCAGGCAATTCTGACGTATTTGTGCGATCAGGATCCGTATACGGTCGCCATGGCAGCGGCGCGGCGAGCGGGAGTCGTCGGTCTGCCCCCGGCGCCGGTCGATATCGCGGTGTTGGCCGTGCCGCCGAGTGATATCGCGACAGTACTCGCCGAATGTCAGGTCAAATCGCTCGCACATTTCTATACCGATGTCGGCAGCGTCAAAGTGGCTCCTACGGCTGATGCCGAGATGATCGGCTGCGATTTGAAGAACTATGTCGGTGGCCATCCATTGGCCGGTCGTAAGCGTTCGGGTCCGCTCGCCGCGTCAGCCGATGTGTTCCGAGACCGACCGTGGGCCCTCACACCGGTTGCTGATACGAGTCCGGCCGCGATCGACGCCGTTGTCGAGTTGGTCGGCCTGACCGGTGCGCACCCGGTCATGATGACACCGTCCGAGCATGATCGGGCCGTTGCCCGGATCTCGCATGTGCCGCATCTGGTCGCGTCGGCATTGGCGGCGAGCATTCGAGGCGCCGACGATGCGGTGTTGCGGTTGTGCGGGCACCGGGATTCGGGAGGTCATGCGATTCGCCGCGGATGAGGCGCCGCTGTCAACGGATCTCTTGCGAGCCAATGCGATCGAGGTCTCGAAAGTACTGGCCGAAATCGCCACCGAATTGAACACTGTGGCCGGTTCGATGCGGGAATTGGGCGCGCGGCCGAGTCGTGGACAGCCCGATTCGGCTACCGATGTCTTCGCTGCGGCGGGCGGCGGGCGGCGGCCTGTGCGACCTTCGCCCGGGTATCGCTGGGAACGAGGGTGATGATATCGGCTCGCGAGTTGATCATCAGCTTGCTGAAGATCGAAGCGATCTGTGCGTCAACGGTTTTGAACGAACTGCCACGGCTTGCCGCGATCGCGGTATTGGTCCAGCCTGCCGCGGCCAATACCGCCACTTCGCGTTCGGCGGGCGACAACTCGCTCCATTTGGATGGGCGGTGTCGACGGATCGGGTGGTCGAGGGCCAGCTTGTTCAACGACAAGGTGCCCAGCGCCAGTCGAGCCACTTCGTCGAATTCAGTTCGAAGTATCGAGCCTTCGTGCGCGGCGGCTTCGAAGGCCTTGTGTCCGAGCGCATCTCGGGCTACCGCAATCGCCCTATTTGTTTCGGTGGCGAACGGCCCGAGGTTGGCGATATTCACGCCGAGTTTCTGCCGTACCGTGCCGGCGCCGCCGACGAGATTGGCGATCTCGGTGGCCAACCGAAGCGCTGAATCCGGTTGTGTGCCGTGCTCGACGCGCGCGTCTGCAACCAACCGTGCCAGTGTCCACGTCCTGATGTGGACCGCCCAGATCGCTCCCCATTGGTCGCGCATCGACAGTTGACTCGTCAGTGCGGCGCGCCCGACGGCCAATGCCTGGTGTGGATCACCGTGCTTGGTCAGTGCTATCGCCCAGGCCAATTCGGCCCAGGAGTGTGCCCATCGGGCACCGGACCGCGTGGCGCGGTCGAGGTAGGCCTGTGCGATTTCCAATGCCTGTGTCGCTGTGCCCAGCAGTCCGGCCGCCAGGGCCTGGAACAACTCGCTCATGGAGGCGCCGCCCCGATCGCCGTATTCGCGGAACCGCTCGCGTGCACGTGCCAGGACCACTATCGAGCGGGGATCATTGGCGAAGAGAAGTTCGGTGCCCCAAGCGAAGTCGACCGGCGCGGGTAGACCGAGATCGGCGACCGGATCGTCTCGCCAGGTCGATTTCGCTGCCGCATCGGTGAGGCAAGCGGCGACGCATTCGTCGAGGATCTGTGCGGCCTCGTCGTGCACGCCCTGGCACGAGGTGACCCATGCGGTGAGCGCCATCGAGGCGGTTTGGAGTTCGACCGGCTGGGGATCGAGACTGCGCGTCGCTTCCAGGGTGCGCATCGCCCAGCGGCGGGACTCGCGCAGGGAACCGATGAAGAACGGAAGACGCAGGGCGATCAGTCCGGTCGCGATCTCTAGTCCGATCGCGGATTCCCCGGGCGTGGTGAGGCTGCTGTCCATGGCGGTGAGCAGGTTGTCCCACGCCGCACGAGCCCAGTCCAGCAACTCTTGCTCAGCCGGGCCGAACCAATCGGCCCCCGCGCGGACGGCCTTGTCCCGGTAGTAGCGTCGATGCCTGCTGGCCAACCGTTGCCATTCCGCGCCCGCTGATCGCTCGCGCAGCCGCTGCTGTGCGAAGACCCGCAAGCTTTCCAGCAGTGAGTACCGGACACAATTCTGTGTCAGGTGCACCGTGACCAGCGATTGGTCCACGAGGCGTTCGAGCAAACCCTCGATCTCCTTGCGCGCGATGCCAGCGCCGTCGTCGTCGGCGCACACCGCCTCGATCGCTTCGAGTTCGGCCCCCACATCGCGCCTCGACGTGCCGTGCTCGTCGTCGGTATTGCTGTCGTAACCGGCGGCGAAGACCGACATCCGCTCGAAAAGCAGGCGCTCGTCGTCGCGGCACAGGTCGTAGGACCAGGCGATGACATCGTGGATGCGCCAATGTCTTTCGTCTGCGCCGACCCGTGGGCCATGCGACCAGCGCAGCCGACGGTCGCCGTCCTCGCCGCTGAGATCACGCAGGATCATCGGCAACGGTTGACGCGTCAGCCGGGCGGCGGCCAGCCTGATGTAGAGGGGATGGTTGTGTACATGCCAGCAGATCGAACCGGCGACCGCGGCGTCGTCATCACCGGCGATAGGGTGACCGGTCAACTCCGCTCGGGCGCGGAACAAAGCGAGCGCCTGTTCGCGTGACAGTGCCGGGACCGGCACCAGCTGCTCGTCGACCCAGCCGATGGCCTCGCGGCTGGTGGCCAGTACGGTCAGTCCGGGCACCGCATCCAGCAACGCCGCAATCGCCTGTCCGGCACCGTCGAGTACGTGCTCGCAGTTGTCCATCACCAGAATGGCCTGCGGATTGCGGCTGGTGCCCTCGGTCTTGGTCAACTTATCGATCAAGGCATCCCAGGTCGACCGGTTCGAGAAGTCCATGTCGATGATCGAGTGAGCGAGCTCGTCCTCGACCGCCGTCGCATCCGAGCCCGCGGGGAGTCGGGCCAGCCGGACCCAGTGAATCGGCACCCGCCGCGCCTTGTGATAGCGGTGGACGGCTTCGGTCGCGAGCCGGGTCTTGCCGATGCCGCCCGCGCCGATCAAGGTAATCAGTCGCGTCGAAGCCAGAAATAGGGTTGCGATTTTTTCCAGCTCTCGATCTCGTCCGACGAAATCACTGGCGGCTGTTGGAAGAGAACCGCTACCGAAGGGGGGTTGCGCTGACACAACGAGCAGAGTAGCCGTTCGGTCCGACACGCTGTCAACGAAATCTCGTAAATCCCACCGATCTGCGGATGTGTGATATCAACCTATCAGCTGATGATCGTTACACCACACGTTGAGTCGAAGTTGTGGGATTCGGCATGCCCCGAGCAAGTATTACGGGTGGGCGCATATCCAGGAGAGTTGACGACGTTCGAAAAAGTGCGTGCTGGCCGTAGTCTTCGCTATGTTCGCATCATCGGTCCGATCGCGATCGCGTGGGCCGACCCGGCGGGCGGATCGTCGGCTGATCAGAGATTGGGCGGGACGAAAGTAAAGATTCTCCCGGTGTCGAACTCTCCTAGTACTCCTATGTCCTCGATACGGTCGATATTCTGCACCGGGCGTAAATCTTATCTGGGCGCTGCTCGATATGGACGTCAGCGACTACCTGGCCATCATGACCGCGTCATCTGGTTGATCGGCTGTGCTTTCGGTTTCCGTTGACTCGATTTATGCATGGCCTCACTGCGGCTCCTGGCCGAGACATGGACACGTACGATCGCGCTGCCCATCGTGTGGCAACAATCGGTGCGTCTTCGTGGCCTGTTTCGTCGTGCGAGTTTCTTCAAGACGCCCTGTGCAAATGGTGACCATGCTGGCGGTGGCAGTTCAACGGTAATAGCGACCCAGAGTTTCCAGCACTGCTGAACGGTTCATCATGCCGCACCTCGACCAGCAATCGTGATTCACCCCGCAGGGTACTGATGTCGGACCACTACCTAACTGCCGAGACTCATGTGGAGACACTTCGTTCCTGCCTATCGTCGAACTGAATGAGCGGAGTGGCAGAAAGGTTGGATGGCATGGCGAATCGACCGCTGACTTCTATCGCGGTGCCTATCGGTATCGCCCATATCGCGGCTGCCCCAGGGGGTACTGCTGCGCTGCACAGGCGAATTCATGAATTGCGGTCCATGGGTCTGCATTTCGCGGCGAGAGCCATCGAGAAGGAAATGGCGGATTTGGGCATAGGGCAGTCTGTGCCCCGGTGGCTCAGGAAGTAGGTTATCCGCAAGATGGGCTCCGGCGCGGCAATCCGCCCCGAAGCGTCCGGGCGTGGTGCCCCCTCGCTCACACCGATTTCGTGGCCCCGGGTGCGGTGGCCGAATATTTGCCGGCTGCCGCCGACGCAGACTCCACGTATACATCCGTCCCCACCCCCGGCGATACGACCGGGAGTGTGCGGACGTGTCGGCCCGCACCATCATCGACCTCACCGCAAGCCCGGTCGCGCATCCGTATCACGGATTCACCAAGGATGGATGGCCGCTCGGGTCTCTATATCGCGAAGCCTGGTCAGGCGGTTCCGGCGAGGCCTATCAGTGCGCCCTCGGGATCGGTGAAATGGCCGATGACCAGGCCGCTGGGCGAAGTGGCCGGTCCCATCACACGCCTGCCACCAAGGCTTTCCGCACGCTGGAGCGCGGCTTCGACGTCGGGAACGGCGATGTAGAAGATGGCATGGCTGCTGAAACCCTCGCCGCCTCCGACGCCGCCGCGGATGCCGGTCCCATCGTCGGAGGTCACCAGGTCGATGAATCCATAACTGTCCGACTCGGAGACCTCGCGCGCGACGGGGGAGGGTGTATCGAACGTCCACCCGAACAAATCCCCGTAATACTGCCGCAGGCGATCCGGGTCCTTGCCGATCACCTCGAAGTGCACGACCGGACGTGCCATGATCGTTCCTTTCCTTCGCTGGTCATTGCGCCGTCAATGTACTGACGGCGCGGGTCCACAAAACTCATCGGCGACCAGCCGGTCGACCCGCTGGCCACGACCTGATGGCGGTGTCGAACCCGTCGCCGGTGAACACCGACAACGCACGCCGATTGTCGAGGCGTTCGGGGGGGTTGATGCCGATTTCGGCAAGTTGGCTGTTTGCGCAACGTGAATCTGCAGCTCAGGCCTACGGAAACCGACTTTGCCTTTCTACATCCGGAAGGTAGCGGAGTTGAAGCAGCATTCGGGTCGTGGCGGCGATGTGGACACGAGTACTGGTGCGTCGTGGGTTGCGGGAGAACGGCAAGGTCGTCGCCGTCTGGCCCGGCTCCCACATCGCCTACGCCCGAGCCGCCGCCCGTGTGGACCTCACCGCCTACAAACCGCCCCCGCGCAGGGTCCTAGTCTTTCACCCGTTCGATGATTCCTTCGGTCCAGGACCGTGTCACCCGGTTGATGATCGGTCGGACCGGGAAAAGAAGTGCGGCGAACCAGGGTTCGGCCTCGGCGGCGAAGCTCCAGGTCAGGTAGGTGCCGTCAGGGTGGGATTCGAGGGTGATGTCTTCGGCGAAGCGGCGGAAGCCCGGTCGGTTGGCGGCCTCGACGGTGAAGGTCAGCTGTTTGTTCTCGTCCCAGCGGTAGAAGCGTTCCCGTAGTGCGGCGGCGCCGCGGCCGACGGTGACCGCGCGACGGGTGCCGATACCGAAGGGGCGCGGGGTGATCCAGTCGACGCCGGTGATGCCGCGAGCCCAGGAAACCAGGGCGTCGTCGGCGGTGAGGACTTGCCAGACGCGTTCGGGTTCGGCGGGCACGATCACGCTGTGGCGGAAGCGGATCGGGCCGTTCTGGATGAGGGTGTCGTCGCTGTCGGCGAGGGCGAACCAGCGGGTCATCGGGAGACGGTCTCCTTCGTGGCGGGGGTGTGCACACCGGCGGGCTGCGGGTCGGTGTAGAGCAGCTCGATGTCGGCGGCGTACATCTCGTTGATGGGCTTGCGCCGCGGCTTCATGGTGAGCGTGAGTTCGGTGCCGCCGGGTTCCCAGAAGGTGGGTAGCAGCCGGAAGCGTTTTATCTGTTCGACGCGGGACAGGACCTGGTTGGCGGAATCGATAGCGGCGCGGACTCGTTCGATGATGTCCGGATGCTCGACGAGTGCGTTGGCGGTGACCGGCAGTCCTTGCTCGGCGGCGAAACTCGCCGCGGTGTCCGGATCCAGCGTCACCAGTGCGGTGACATAGGGGAGTGCGTCGCCGACGGCGACGACGGTGCCGATCAGACCGGAGGCCGCGCGTACCGCGTTCTCGATATTGGCGGGAGACATATTCTTTCCCGACGCATTGATGATGAGTTCCTTCTTGCGGTCCACGACGCGCAAACAGCCGTTGTCGTCGCGGGTCATCACATCGCCGGTGGCGAGCCAGCCATCGGCATCGATGGCTTCGGCCGTCTTCCCGGGTTCGCCGCGGTACCCCTTCATGACCAGCGGGCCGCGCACGAACAGCTCACCGTCGTCCGCGAGCCGCATCTGCATACCTGGTACCAGACGCCCGACCGTGCCGAGTTCGGTTGGGGCATACGGGGATACGCTGGCGATGCAGGTGAGTTCGGACATGCCCCAGATTTCGGAGATGGGCAGTCCGAGTGCGGCGAAGAAGGCGAGGGTGTCGGCGGGGATCGGCGCCGCGCCGGAGACGGCCCATTTCAGCTCGTCGAAGCCGAGTTTCGCGCGCAGAGCCGACAGCACAGTGGCATCGGCCTTCTCGAATTCGGCGGCCAGGTCGGCCGGAACGGGCTCTCCGGCGCGCAGTAGGTCCATGCGCTTGCGTGCGGTGTCGAGGGCCCAGCGCATGGCCGCGGCACGCATAGGAGCGGGTTCGTTGGCGACGCCGAGTTCTATTGCGGCCTTCAGCTTCTCCCACACCCGCGGTACCGCACCCCAGATGGTCGGGCGGCAGTCCGGCAGCGCGGCCGCGATGAGTGCGGGTTCGGCCACCACCGTCACCTGCGTGCCGAACACTATCTGCAGGTAGAGCGCGGTCAACCGGTCGGCGATATGGGCCGAGGGCATGAACGAGGTGATCCGGTCGCCGAATTCGATCGGTAGCACCTGGGCCAGCGCATAGGCCTCGAACAGCAGATTGGCGTGTGTGGTTTCGACGCCCTTGGGATTGCCGGTGGTGCCGGAGGTGTAGATGAGGGTGGCAACGTCGTCGGGTTTCGTGTCTTTCCAGGACTTCTCGAAATCGAAGTCGCTGCTGCCGAGCGTCTGCAGCTCCTGAAGAGTCGTTGCGCCCTCGACCGGGTCGCCGTCCAGTACGACGATACGCGCGGGGGCCGCGCCGGAGCGTCTGATGCGGTCGAGGTATTGCGCCTCACACACCACCGCCGCCGCCCCCGCATTGCTCAGCACATGGGCGATCCCCTCCGGCGGCAGAGTGTTGTAGACAGAGAAGGACGTGGCTCCGGCGTGCAGTGCGCCGACATCGATCGGGTAGAACTCCACGCGGTTGCCCATCATCAGGGCCACGGTGTCACCGCGGCCGATGCCCAGCGCGGCGAAGCCGGCGGCGATGCGGCGCACCTGGGCGGCGTATTCACCCCAGGTGAGTTCCCGGGTGCCGCCCACGGTGCGCACCGCGACAGCGTCGGGATCGATGGCGGCGGTGTGCTGGAAGGCCGCGCAGAGGGTATCGGAGCGCATAGCGTACTTCTTTCAGATTGCGTGTGCGGCAGTGGGTTCGAGGGCCTCGATGACGAACCGGCCGGATGCGCGGTATGCGGTTCGAGATTCGGGTACCAGCGCCGCGAGGGTGTGGAAGACGTGCATTTGGTCGGGCCACAAGCGCAGGTCGCATGGTGCGCCCGCGGCGCTGAGGCGGTCGGCGAGTGCGATCGCGTCGGCGGCGAAGAGTTCATCCCGGCTGGCATGAATCTGCGTGGGTGGCAATGGCGTTCCCGAGCGGGGACGCAGTTGTTGCGGCGCGTCGGTGAGGTGGGCGATGGCGGCGTGCGCGGTGGCCAGGTCGAGCAGGGCATCGCGGCGACCGCTGCGGCGAGCGAGTTCCAGTGCGAGGTCAGCCATGGGCGAGAACAAGAGCAGGGCAGCCGCGCACCTACGACCGCGATCGGCGCTGTCGATCACGAAATCGGTGGCCAGGTAGCCGCCCGCGGAGTCGCCCGCGATAGCTATCCGGTCCGGGGCGAATCCCTGTTCGCGCAGTAGACGATAGGCGGCCGTGACATCGGATGCCGCTGCGGTGTAGGGATTTTCGGGAGCCAGCCGGTAGTCCACCGCTAAGACCGGCAGCCGGGTCGCGGTCGAAAGCCGTGATGTGACACCGCGATACGAGTGCGCGGATCCGGTGATGAAACCGCCGCCGTGCACATACAAGATGGCGGCATCGTCGCGGGTCGCGCGCGGGCCCCGCACCCATTCGGCGCGAACGAGACCGTCCTCGACGGCCTCGACGACCGTGCCGTTGAGCACCGGCGCGACCGCGCGCATGATCCGGTCGATGAACACCCGGGCGGCCGGTAGCGTGTGCGCGTTGACCGGGAGGGTGGCCAGGACCGGACGCAGAGTGTGACTCGAGATCTGCCGTAGGGCCCGAGCCCGGCGGGACGCGGATTCGGCCCCCATGACCCCTTTGGCGGCTGTGTCGATGGTTCGCTCGCCGCGCTCGCTCATATCCGAACCCGCGCTTCCACCGCGCGCACCAGGTCGTGCACGCGCGCGTCACGGGTGAGGCGGGTGTCGAGCACCGCGTTCACCGCTCCGCGCAGCAGCGCGTACGCGCTCCAGCCGGTCGCGGGTGCGATGGTGCGCGGAGCACGTCGTTCGATACCGTCGGCCACCGACTGCGCGGCCTGGGCCGCGGTGATCCGTCGGTTCAGTGGCCACGGAAGCAGATCGTCGAGGGCGCGACCGACATCGTCACCGTCGAGGGTGTCATGGGTCATGGCGGTGTCGACAATGCCGAAGTAGGCGATACCCGCGGTCGCGCCGAACGGTGAAAGCTCCACGCGCAGTGCCCGTCCCAACTGCTCCACGCCCGCTTTGCTGATCATGTAGGGCGCACCCGCCATCCCCGGTGCGAAAGCTGCGCACGAGGAGACCACCACGACATGGCCGCGGGCGGTGACAATGTGATCGAGTGCCGGGCGCACAGTGTTGAACACGCCGGTCAGGTTGATATCGATGACGCGGTCGAAGTCTCGGCCCTCGAGTGTGCGCAGGGTGGCGGGGCGCGGCACCACACCGGCGTTGGCCACCGTCACGTTCAGAGACCCGAAGTGATCGACAGCGTCCGCGATCACCTGGCGCATTGCGTCTCGATCCGCCACATCGGCAGCGAGCGGCAGGGCGCGCGGGCCCAGGGCAGCCGCGGCCGCGGCGACGCCGTCCCCGTCGATATCGACCAGCACGACCGACGCGCCGCGAGCGTGGAGAATATCCGCCAGTTCACGGCCGATCCCCTGCGCGGCGCCCGTGACCAACGCGACTTTGCCGTCCACGTCGTAGCGGCCCGGCATTACCCCGATTGTCATGTGGTCACCTCGTAAGCATTGGCGTCGAAAGCGCGTGTGCGACGGCGGTATTCGAAACTCCAGTTCGGATACAGCCCGGCATTGAGCCCGTCGGGTGTGGTGTAGTAGCTCGTGCAGCCGCCGGTGAGCCAGACACTGGTCGCACTGCGCTGGGCCATTTCGGCGAGGAATTGTTCCTGGGCTTCCGGCCGCACCTCGACGCGGCGAACTCCGTTACGGCGCACCGATTTCAGAGCATCGACGATGTAGGCGATCTGCGATTCGATCATGTAGATGGCCGACTGGTTTCCGGCCGCACCGAAGGGGCCCAGCGTGCAGAAGAAATTGGGAAATCCCGCGACGGCCGCACCGAGGTAGCTCTGCGGTCGCTTGTGATAGAGCTCGGCGAGCGAGATCCCGTCCCGGCCGATGAGCCGTTCGTAGGCGGTCGGAATCGAGGTGAACCCGGTGCCGTGGATTATGGTGTCGACTTCGTGTTCGGTGCCGTCGCGCAGCACGATCGAATGCGGACGCACCTCGGCGATACCCTGCGTGACGACTTCGACATTGGGCTGGTCGAGCGCGGGCAGATACGCGTCGGAGAAGATCGCGCGCTTGCAGCCGATCACATAGTCTGGCGTCAAGGTCTTGCGCAACAGCGGGTTTCGCACTTGCCGCAACAGCTGCAGCCGTGCCAGCCCCTCGTAGGGATGCCGGAAGCGCTGGTCCACCAGCGAGATCAGTCCGAAAGCCTCGATCGCTGAGTACCACAGACCGCGAACGGCCTTCTGTGCCAAGGGAACACTGCGCAGCAGATACCGCTCGGCGGGCAGTGTCCTGCGATCCATGCGCGGCACGATCCACGGCGCGGACCGCTGGAACAACAGCAGTTTGCCGACCCGGGGCTGGATTTCGGGAACGAACTGCACAGCGGAGGCTCCGGTGCCGATGACCGCGACGCGCTCGCCGGTGAGATCGTGGTCGTGGTCCCAGTGCAGCGAGTGAAAACTGTTGCCCGCGAAGGTCTCTAGACCAGGCAGGTCGGGATACTTCGCCTCGGCGAAGATACCCGCTGCCGATACGAGGAAGTCCGCGGTGCGCGAACCCTGCGTGGTCTCGATGCGCCACAGCGATGCGGTCTCGTCCCAGCGGGCGTCGAGCACCTCCGCGCCGAAGCGAATGAAGCCGACCACATCGTGGTCGACGGCCACCGAACGGAGGTATTCGAGAATCTCGGTCTGCTTCCCGTAGGTGCGCGACCAGTCCGGATTGGGCGCGAACGAGTAGCTGTACAACTGTGAGGGAACGTCGCAGGCGCAACCCGGATAGGTATTGGCGCGCCAGGTTCCGCCCAGATCGTCGGCGCGTTCCAGGATGACGAAATCCTCGAATCCGGCCTCCCGGAGTTTCACCGCGAGCCCGATACCGCCGAATCCCGCGCCGACGACGGCAATGTGGGTGTGTTCCGCGTTCATCTATTGGCTCCTTGCATGCAGCAGCGCGACCAGCCGGTTGCCACCACGTTCAGGTGGGTGATGCGCTGGAAGGCGGTCAGCGGCGATGCTCCAATGGTTTTCATCGATCGGTCTCCCGCCGTTCAGAGGTCGAGTACGAGCGCGTCGCCGGCGGCGCGCGATACGCAGGCCAGCATGTGATCGGCTCGTTCGGATTCGGTGAGCAGGCGGTCGCGGTGCTCGACGGATCCGGCGGCGACGCCGACCTTGCAGGTGCCGCAGAAGCCCTGCTGGCAGGAGTAGGCGATATCCGGGAGCCGGCGGCGAAGCGCGGTCAGTGCGGTCTCGTCCGCGGCGACGCGAACGGTGCCGCCGGTGCGTGCGAGTGAGATATCGAATGCGCGGCCATCGGTGACCGGTAGCGCCGAGAATCGCTCGGTGTGCAGCGACCCGGTCGGATTCAGCTCGAACATGCAGCGCTGCGCCGCCGCCAGCATCGGCGGCGGTCCGCAGACGTACACGGCCGCACCCGGTTCCGCGCCAGCGATGAGTTCGGCGATGTCGGTGACACCGAATTCGTCGTCGGGACGGATATCCGCGCCGGGCAACTCCTGCAGGAACGGCATGGTGTCGCGCGAACGGCCGAGGTACACCAGCCGACCGCGGGCGCCCGCCGCCTTGACCATCGGCAGGATCGGTGTGATGCCGATGCCACCGGCCAGGAACAGATATGACGGGGCGTCGACGAAGGTGAATGCGTTGCGGGGGCCGCGAATTCGCAGCCGGTCATCGGCGCGCAGCGTCTCGTGCACCTCCCGGGAGCCCCCGCCGCCGTCCAGCATGAGGCGCACCGCGATCCGGTAGCGGAAGCGATCCGACGGGTCACCGCACAGCGAATACTGCCGCTGGCGTCCGGAGGGCAGAAAAACATCCACATGCGAACCCGGCCGCCACGTCGGCAGCGGGCCACCCGCCGCCGCGCGCAGCGTCAGACTCACCACATCGGCTGTCTGGTGTTCGATGCTCTCGATGCGTACATCCAGGTCGAATCCTGTGCGCCGCACCGGCTTCGGGCGTGACAGCAGCGGCGCGGCGCCGCCTTTCACGAAGACGCTCTTGTAGGCGTCCATGATCCCATTGAGCATCCGCAGAATCACCGGCGCGGCATCGGTAGGCCTGTCCATCAGTGACCCACCGCCCGTGCGGCGGGCGAGTGTCCGAGATACCGCAGCGCTTTGTCCATCGGACCTAGCTGCGAGGGGTGGAAGCCAGGCCGCAGATAGCGCGGGATCTCGGTGAGGAACACTGTCCAACTGGGGATCACGCCGCGGCGGGTGGCGCTGGCGAACTGTCGCAACCAGAATTTGCCCTTGTCGGCCTGCGGGTCCTTGCGGTACATGTACGCCGTCGACACGATGAACAACGGCAGCAGGGTCAGGCTCGCCAGGATCGCGGTCCGTGCTCGGCGTGCGTAGCTGCCGTCGACGTACATGAATGCGTCGTAGACGACGCTGCGGTGCTCGACCTCCTCCGCACCGTGCCAGCGGACCAGATCCAGCATGGCCGGATGCATGCCCTTTTCCTCGAGAATGTCCGCGTTGAGCAGCCATTCGCCGAGCACGGCGGTGTAGTGCTCCATCCCGGCGAACAGGCCGAGACGTTCCTTGAGCCACTCGTCCTTCGCTCGTCCGGTCAGGCCGTGATCACCGAGAATGCGGTCGACCAGCCACGCCACCTTGCGGACATAGGAGTCCACGTCCAGGCCGATGGACTGCAGATGTATGCGCGCGGCCTCATGGCTGTTGGCGTGCATGGTCTCCTGCCCGACGAAGCCGATCACCTCCTCCCGCAGCCGCTCTTCGTGAAGATGCGGCAGCGCCTCGGACAGGGCCTGCGCCATGGCCCGCTCACCCTCGGGCAGCACCAGATGCATGACGTTGACGATGTGGGTGGCCAGCACCTCGCCGGGGATGTAGTGCATCGGCACGGAATCGAACTCGAAATGGACATCGCGCGCATTGATCGCATGCACGTCGTCGCCGTAGGTGCGCTTCGTCGCGCCAGCCGTGTCAGCCATATCCAGACCGTACAGTGCCACAAATTTCATTGCAATGTTGCGGGCAACATTTTTGCTTGGATTGTTGCACGGCGCATGTTATCTGCTAGCGTCGAACGGGTGAAGACGGCGTCGAAAGCAGCCCTGAGCCGCGATGATGCGGACGATCTCGAGACGCGGATCCTCGACGCCGCCCTCGTGCAGTTCGCGAAGGTCGGCGTCAAGAAGACGACGATCGAGGACGTCGCCCGGCAGGCCGGGGTGGATCGTGTGACGGTCTACCGGCGGGTGGGCTCACGCGATGATCTCGTGCAGGCCGTGATCAGCCGCGAGGTCGCGACGCTGCTGGCGGAACTCGCCGCAATGCCCGAACGGCACGACAGCATCGGCGATCTCGTCGCCGACATATTCGTCACGGTCGTCACGCGCTGGCGCACACATCCTATGGTCGAACGGATGCTGGCGATCGAACCTGAGCGAGTGATCATGAAACTGACGGTCGACGGCGCCACCACCTTCGCCATGTGCGTGACCGCAACCGCCACCACGCTCGAACGCGCGGTCCAGCGCGGACTACTCGCCGACGCCGACGACCTGATGACCCGCGCTGAAATCGTCTGCCGCGTAGTCCATTCCCTCATCCTCGCCCCGCACGGCACAACGCCGCTGCGGTCCGACGACGAGCTCGCCGAGTTCGCGCGCGGGTATCTGGTGCCGGTCGTCAGCAACGCCCGCGGCTGACGCTCTCGTGCTGCGGCTGATGCCCACTCGGAGAAAGCATTCGAGCGCCATCGAGCGCGTTACCGAGTATGCCTCCGCTCCCAATGATGCCGGATCCGATTGCTGGGCAACGAGATTCGGATTGGGCATGGCTCCGGCGGCGGCAGCATCGGATCGTCCGCGGCACTGACGAAATGGCGCGCGGGTCAGCGCAGGCGTCCCGCGATGGTGGTGGCGATGTCGATGGTTTTGGCGCAGACGTCCCAGTCGACTCCGGTGGCAACGCCGGGGGCGGCGATCCCGAGGTAGAACGATCCGCCGGAGGGGACCGATACGTAGACCGAGCAGCTGCCGTTGCGGCCGTCGGGACGAAGTTCGGGCTGCACGACGGCACGCCGGCCTCCGATAGTGGCCGTCCGCTCGAGTGGATTACGAACCTGGCGCTGCTCGAGATCGCTGAAATCGGTGTTGTGCGGGGCGAACGAGACGGTGAAACTGCCGGCGATCGCGGTTTGGATGGAGGACCAGGAGCAGCGGGGCAGTTCCCGTGGCGGCGTGGCGGCGCTGCCGTCGGATGCGAGCAGGTAGCGGGCGATATCGTCCGAAGTCAGCACGCTGCACGGATGGTAGGTCAGATCGGCCGGCGTCCACGGCGGCGGCGCGACGGGCGATGTGGTGACGCTGCCCGACGACCGTGCTGGTGACGGGACCGGGTCGTTGCTTGTACATCCGGCGGCCGTCGCGATGGCAACGACACCGCCGAGTACTGCGATCATCGGCCGGCGGCGATCACATGCTGAACTGGGCATCAGGCATCCCTCCCGGCACCGATCACATCAGATTTCGCGTCCGGCCGCCACATCACACCGGTGGCGTGCTTCGGGCCGAGGTGCGAGTTCGTGCTCATCATTGAGCTCCGACGCGGTGCGTCGATGCCGACGGCCGTACTGGCGACGGCGGTCACCTCGTCGAGGGCGGCAATCAGTTCGGGTGGTAGTCGCGCAGATCCACATCCCTTGTGCGCCCTCGCTATTCGAGTATCGAGCGAGTGGCGGTGTCGGTGGAGCGGCTGTGGCAGCCCTGGGCGAGGCTAGGCGCTGATGCCTGCGGTGAGGATGGCGGCCAACTCGCGGTAGGCATCGGCATCGTCTAGTCCGGTGTGCTCGCGCACTCCACCCTGCTGGATGCGAACCATCATGGTCGCGGCCATATCGGCGGCGAAGGCGGCGTGGACGTCACGGAATTCGCCCGCCGCGACGCCTTCATCGATGAGTTCGCGGACCCGTCGGGCGGCGATCCTGGTGTTCTTCTCGTAGATCTCCCGCGCGGGCGCGAAACCGCTCAGATCGGCCATGAACCGGTCGGAGGCGGCGGCCAGGGCGGTGCCGACCGCGGACAGGTAGGCGGTGATGCGCTCGCGGGCATCGGTGATCGGCGCGATGCCGGTCTCCACATCGTCGGTGGCACGGCGGAAGAAGTGCACGGTGGCGGCCCGGACCAGCTGTTCCTTACTGCCCGCGAGGGTGTAGAGGGTCGATTTGGAGCAGCGCAGCCGTGCGGCGATCTCGTCGAGGGTCAGGTGTGCGAATCCCTCAGTCAGAAACAGGTCGACCAGTGCGTCGAAGAGTTCGGTACGCCGCCGGGTGGCGAATCCTGCGCGCGTGAGCTGCTCCATATCAGCGAATAGTACTGATGAGGCTCTTGCAGTACTGGGTTCCGCTCAGTACTGTAGTCAGTAATTCAGTACTGTTATTCGTAGGCGAGGAGTCTTGTGGCCGTCGAACGTCTGCTGCCCACCACCGAAGCCCGGGAAGTGATCCAGCTCACCCGAGACATCGCCGATAAAGTCCTCATGCCGATCGTCGATGAACACGAACGGGCCGAGACCTATCCCGGCGGTGTGTTCGCCACACTGGGGGAGGCCGGGTTGCTGAGCCTGCCGTACCCGGTCGAATGGGGTGGCGGTGGCCAGCCGTACGAGGTGTATCTGCAGGTCCTCGAGGAGATCGCCGCGCGGTGGGCGGCGATCGCGGTGGCGGTCAGCGTGCACAGCCTGGCCTGTCATCCGCTACTGGCCTTCGGCACCGAGGAGCAGAAGCAGCGCTGGCTGCCGGAGATGCTGGGCGGCAATACGATCGGCGCGTACAGCCTGTCCGAGCCGCAGGCCGGATCGGATGCCGCCGCGGTCGCATGCAAGGCCGCTCCCGTCGACGGCGGATATCTCGTCAACGGCACCAAGGCCTGGATCACTCATGGCGGCATTGCCGACTTCTACAACGTTTTCGCGCGCACGGGCGAGGGGTCGCGCGGCATTTCCTGCTTCCTGGTGGCACGTGAGACCACCGGCCTGACTTTCGGCAAGCCCGAGCAGAAGATGGGGCTGCACGCGGTGCCTACCACGACCGCGCACTATGACAACGCGTTCCTGCCCGTCGAGCGACGGATCGGTGCGGAGGGGCAGGGTCTCCAAATCGCTTTGAGCGCACTGGATTCCGGTCGGCTCGGCATTGCCGCGGTCGCGACCGGACTGGCCCAGGCCGCGCTCGACGAAGCCGTCGCCTATGCCAAAGAGCGCACGGCATTCGGCAAGCCGATCATCGACCACCAGGGTCTGGGGTTCCTGCTGGCCGATATGGCTGCCGCGGTCGATTCGGCCCGCGCCACCTACCTCGATGCCGCGCGGCGACGCGATGCGGGGCTGGCGTACTCACGCCAGGCGAGTGTGGCCAAACTGATCGCCACCGATGCGGCTATGAAGGTCACTACCGACGCTGTTCAGGTATTCGGTGGCTACGGCTACACCCGCGACTTCCGGGTCGAGCGGTATATGCGCGAAGCCAAGATCACGCAAATCTTCGAGGGCACCAACCAGATTCAGCGACTGGTCATCGCACGCAGCCTCGCATAGCGACCGGTCGGATTCCGCGCCGCCGCCCACTGCTGGGACTGCCAATACGCCGACCGCCAGACTCGGCGGAGCCCCGGACTTGGGCGGGTGGATAGCCAGGACAAGTCGGGGCTCTGCCGTGTGAACGCCGGATCAGCGATATCCGGTGTAGTTCTGTCGATTCCGGTCGTAGTCGTACGGTTTGCGGAGTCGTTCGGACCGGCGCACCCGGGCTGGTAGGTGTCACACGCACCGTAGGGTGCATAGCAGCCGTACCGGTTCGAACCGCACGGATCGTATGGCCCTGAAACACTTCCGATTTCGCTGCCGGTGCCGAGCGTGACCGGCGTCGCCTCTGCCACTTGGAACGATATCGAGAACGCTGACGTGATCAAGCCAAGGCAGCGGCGACACGACCCAGGTGAACCCTTCGGTGAGACATACGGCTCCTCCTCATCTTCGGATGACTGTTGTGATTCCGGTTGTGCGCCTGACGGTTTCGATCGAACGACGATCAAGTGCCCGTCATGCGGGCAGCAGCGTATCGGCGGTAATGCCGGACTGGTCCCGGCGCTGTGCTGAGCGCGATGATGTTTGCGCCCGGTGTGGGAAGAGGGCCGTGATGGTTAGGCTGCGGCCTTGTGCGCAGGCTGTCGTCGGTGTCGAAATTGTGGTTGGTGTGGGTGGTTACGCGAACGCTGATGGTGGTGTTGACCGGGGTGACGGTGCTGCCACACAGCGTCTGGGATGCCTCGGCCGCGGACTTGACGCTGTATCGCGGATGGGCCGAGCAGATCGTGTACCAGAACATTTTCCCGCTGGCGGACGAGCGCTGGCAGTATCCGCCCGGAGCCGGCGTGCTGCTCGCTGTGCCCAGACTGCTCGGCGGCGGGGCAGGCTACAACTGGTTGTTTTTCGCGCTGGTCGCCGCTGCGGATGCGAGCGTACTCGGCTTGTTGATCCGGGCCGCGCGGCGCGACGGCTGGGAGACAGCGCAGACCGGGCCGTGGGTGTGGGCGGCGGGCGTGGCCCTGTTGGGCAGAGTCTGCTATGGCCGATTCGATTTGATCGTGGCCGCGACCGTGGTCGCGGCACTGCTGTGGGCGACGCGCCGCCCGGCGGCGGCGGGCGCGGCCGCTGCGGCGGGTGTGCTGTTGAAAGTCTGGCCGGTGTTGGTCGTGCTGGGTTTGCGCTGGCGAACGCTGCGGCGGATGGGTGCGGGCGCGGCCGGTGTCGGTATCGCCGCGATCGCGGGATTGACCGCGTTGGGTCCGGGGGCGTGGTCGTTCCTGGAGTTCCAGTCGAAGCGTGGATTGCAGATCGAATCCGTGGCTGCCACACCACTATTGATCGCTCGACTGCTGAACGGCCGCTGGACCATCGTGCATCGCTATGGGGCCGACGAGTTATCCGGACCAGTGGTGTCCGCGGTGGCGTCGGCGTGCGTGGCGGCCACGCTCGTGGGCGGCGCGGTGTTGCTGGTCATCTGGTGGCGTGCGCGGCCTCCAGCGACGGATCTGGTATTGGCCGCAGTGCTGCTCGCCCTGGTGACCAGCCGGGTACTCAGCCCGCAGTACTTGGTGTGGGCAGTGGCGGTCGCGTCGGTCTGCGCGCTCGACTCGCGCAGCACGCAGCGGCCTGTGCTGCTGCTGGTGCTGGCGACCGCGTTCATGAGCCAAGTGGAATTCCCCTTCGTCTACGACCGGGTAGCCACCGGGAGCTGGCCGGGAGTGGTGGTGTTGACAGTCCGCAACGGCATGCTGCTGTGCGCGACTATGTGGTCGATCGTTCAGTTGTGGCGCAACGGTCTCGATCATCCGAGATCACGGCTCGGCCACGTCGCTACTGGATATCGGTTCGGTAACGCCAGCGTGGCTGCGCGCACTACCAGTCAGATCTGAATTCCGGCATCCGGGGAGTTATTTCCCTAGTTCAGGACCATATCCGCGCACCAGGTCACGATTCGGTCTCGCGTGCATGTGTGCAGTCGTGATGTGAAGTGGGTCTTTTTTCGAGGTACAAATGCTGTCAGGCTATCGCTAGCTAATAGTTAGCCTTCATAAACGTCGGGAGCGGCACTCGCGCCGCATGACAGCACGGATCGGTCGTCGTGACGGCGATCGCCCGTATCGCGCCATCTTCCATATCGAATCGCTACCTTGGTCGATCGCAGTGTCGGCCCGGAGAACGCTATGGCTAATCCAGCGTCCATATCCAATCCCTTCGAGACACGCCGTAGCGGTAGTCCCGCCGCTTCCCACCCGGGCTCGCGGGCCGCCGCAGGTTCGGCGCAGTCCGCCCGCGTTCTCCGCGATGAGCAGCTCGCGCCACTGCGGATCCCGGCACAGGTGCTGGGTGCATTGCTGATCTGCCTCGGTGTGGCGGCGCTGCTGCCATTACGGGGATGGCTGCACGACTACGGCGCCGAGCTTGTCATCGCCGCCTACCTGCAATACATGGCGATCGCGACAACCCTCGAGGTATGGGGTCTGCGCATGGCCAGGAAAGGCCCACGCCGCAGGTGATGCGCGCACGATGAGGTGCTTCGGCTGTTCACCTTTCGGTCAGAATCCGTCGATAATGTCCCGAAAATGACCGACTTCGCGACACGGCAGCCATTGCCCGACTTCAGTGCGATCGGCGACCTCCAGTCCGTGGTCGACCTTTCCGACACTGCCGGTTTCATCGTCGACGATTTCGACGATGACGACCCGGTCCTGATCACCGCCCAGGGTGGTTTCGCCGTCGACACCTGGCGTGAGGGCTACCCCTACGAGGAGCGTCTGGCCCGCGATGGCTACGAGGCCGACAAACGCCTGCTGCAGATCGAGCTGCTCAAATTGCAGAATTGGGTCAAGGCCGAGGGGCGCAGGCTGGTGATCGTGTTCGAGGGCCGCGACGCCGCGGGTAAGGGTGGAACCATCAAGCGGTTCATGGAGCACCTCAACCCGCGCGGGGCACGCGTGGTGGCACTGGAGAAGCCGACCACGCGCGAGTCGACGCAGTGGTACTTCCAGCGCTACGTCGAACACCTACCCGCGGGCGGGGAGATCGTGTTGTTCGACCGCTCTTGGTACAACCGTGCCGGAGTCGAACGGGTCATGGGGTTTTGCACCCCCGAACAACATCAGCGATTCCTTGCCCAAGTTCCGCTCTTCGAGCGCATGCTCGTCGACGACGGCATCGACCTCGTCAAGTTCTGGTTCTCGGTGTCCCCGCAGGAGCAGCGCACCCGCTTCGCCATCCGCCAGGTCGACCCGGTCCGCCAATGGAAGCTGTCCCCGATGGACTTGGCCTCGCTCGACAAATGGGACGACTACACCGCCGCCAAAGAGCAGAACTTCGAGCACACCGATACCGACTACGCCCCCTGGATCGTGGTCAAGAGCAACGACAAGAAACGCGCCCGCCTGAACGCGATGCGCCACGTCCTCGGTCTGTTCGACTACGACAACAAGGACCCCGAAATCGTCACCCCGGCCGACCCATTCCTCGTAGGGCGCGCTTGCGACGTCATCGGCTCCTGACCCCGTAACTGACGCCACCGGCCCCGGCCGCCGAATTCCCATGCACGGCAACCACATCCACACTGTATGAGCACTTGAAGCCGTGACATGAGATCCCGCCTCCTTTGGCTCGATCTCTGACAAACGAGACCGACGTGGCATTCGACCAGTGAACGTTTAGCATTCCGGTATGCGCCGTCGGAGGTGGCTACGGGCCGCACTGTGTTTGGTCGTATTGAGCGCCTGTGGCTGTTTCGGGGCGGTCGAGCGCGGCGACTTCGAACAGAGTTTGCGGGCGCGGGGCGGGGGACTGGTGAACGGGTTGACGGATTCAGCGGTCACCGCGGTGCGAGAGAGCTTGGGAACCACTGATTTTCAGGCGAATGTCATTCTGCTGACCGCTCCGGATTCCATGCGGTTCCGCCTGGTGCTGTCCGATCAGCCGGACCAGGTGACTCGATTCTTCTCCGCGTGGCCGGATCCCACCGCACGGCAGGCGACCGTGCGACTGCGGGTGCGTGATCCCGACGGTACCCGCCGGCTCGACGACTACTCGTTCACGCTCGGTGCGCTGAGTGCGCCACAGCCGGTGCGGGTTTCGGCATTCGACGACATCGACAGCGAGGGCTTCATGATCAGTGAGGTGCCGGGACTCGCGCATATCGAGGACATCGTCGATACCACCCTGGTTCGCAGCGAACTCGCCGACGGCCAGGTCAGCGTGATCGTTGTGAGTCGGTTCGGCCGCGAGATCCGGATCGTCGCGAATGTGAGCTCCCCGCGGACGGATATGGTCGCCGAGTTCGACCGCGTCGGCGCTTTTCTTCGAATCCAGCAGGTGTGAGGCCATGGCGAGACTGCTCACCACCGCATTGTCGACCGGTGTCGGCGTCGGCATGTTCAGCACCGTGGTGCCCGTATCGATCTGGCCCGGTGAAGCGAAACTCACCGCGCCGCTTTTCTGTTCGGACCCCTACCACGAACCCGTGGTGGTATCGGACACCTTCCACGACTCCGAGGGCACCTCGGTCAACTACACCCTCTACTGTGTGACCGACCGCGGCGCGGTCACCGACGAGGGATTCGTCCTCCCGTTCCTCGTCTTGATGGCGGTGCACATCGCGATCATCACCACTGTGGCGTTCCTTGCCGGACTGTGGATCCGTCGCAGCACCCCGCCTCCAACCGATCCGCATGCCAGGGCATTCGAACCACTTACGTACGGACCACACGAGCCCGACCCCATCTGAATACCCCGTTCTATGGGCTCGGGGCGGCGCAACGGCAACAGAGAGTGCGGGTGACTGCGGAGAATTCCGGTGCCGATACTGCTGCGTGCTATATGCCCGGCGGGACTCCTGAACAGTGGTATTTCGCCGTGACTGCCGGGCGGGGCAACGCTTGACGGCGGCAGAAAACACAGCGAATTCGCGTCATGGGCGTGTTCTCAGTTCGTCGGCATACCGTGGGATCGGTGTAGTTCCGCCAATCGTTGACCGATAACAGGTGTCGATTCGTGTCGGCCAGTAGGGGATGCGGTTCGCCGGTCAAGGCGACCACCGCCTCGACGAGGGCCATGGTCGGTGGGGGACCTCGAGCACTTGATCGGTGGCCGAGAGGTGGGCGCTTCGACTTGACACCGAATGATCTGTTCGGAATAACCGGCTGACCGGACGAACATCTCGAATGATTCGAATCGTGGTGCACCGCAAACACTCCCAGGAACGAGGGGCGGTGACCGCTAGAGTGTTCCGATCGCGACGGCCTACAACCCGGCCGATTGCTCATCCGTCGGTGATCCAGTCCGCACTATCAATGCGGGCGCGAACCATCGTCGCAAATATTGCCTGAGCTCCGGCCCGGTGCGCGGCGGGTCGCCCGGGTCGACGATGAACGACTGCAGCGTTCGCAACATCGCTTCCACCAGCTCGTCCAGGTCCCCATCGTCGAACCCGGCAGCCACCCAGTCGACATCGAAGCGGCCGAGGATGGAACGACCGAAGTCACGGGCGATCCTCGACGTCACCCCGGCTGCGAATTCCCCCGAACGCCCGGGCTTCATGAGCAGTCCGACCTGCGGCTGCTGTGGTAGGCGTTCCAGCGTCAAGGCTATCGCCTCGATCACCGCTGTCCCGAGATCGGTGAGACCCGACAGATCAGCGGCCAAACGGTCGAGAAAGTCGTCGGCAGCGCGCACCGCGGTCGCGGCCAACAACTCTTCGGTGCTCGGGAAATAGCGATAAACGGTCTGCCGCGTGACGCTGAGAGCCCGTGCGATGTCGGCTATTCCGGGTTCGATGCCACTATCGATCGCTCGTCGGGCCGCCGCAAGTATCCGTTCGACGGCCTCCTCGTCACTGGTCGGCCTCTCCCCAGCCCAGCCATGGGTGCGCATCAGGCCAGCCTATCGCGCAGTGACCGCCGACAACCGACCCGCTTCTGGGCGCTCGTGCGTGGCTGTCACCATCCGACGCGGGGGTAAGGACAAGCATCGGCGCAGCAGCGGGTTCCCGTAACCCAACCGGACCAGTCCATCGATGAAGCGTGGTTCCCGCCATGTACCCGCTGGCCGCAAGCCCGGGTGCGGTAGGACCGACCTTGCTGCGCGCCGGGTTCGCTGTCACCATCCTGAATTCCGCACCTCCTCAGCGTCGGCGTTGTGCGGCACCGATCAGGACGGGCGCCCGATGCGCCTCGATGCCGATGTCGACCCGCTGAACCCACCCGCGGTCGCCGGCAGTGAAACCACCCGCAGTGTGATCACCTGCTTCGGTCAACCGGATACGCTGACCTAGTTTCAGACCGGCACTGCCTTTTCTGGCACGCTGACCTGGGGAGATGAGACCGAACCGGTCATTGGCACCAAGGGACACATCGATCGGCAGTTGTTCCCGGCCTATGCCGGTGTGCACGCCGGCATTCTCGCGCGCGACCGGTCCCACGAATGGCGCTCGGTCAATCTCGACGATGGGACCGACCTGTCCATCTGGCGCCAGTTCGACCGCACCCAACGCAACTCGATCCAGCCATTCACCGGAACCACCCGCTATATACCCGACGGAAACCGCACGCTGTACGCACCTGATCTGGAGATCACCAACACCGGCTACGTCAAGTGGCCCTCAGCGATGTCTGTGCTGGTTCCCCCGCCGTCGCCCAACCGCTGGATGGCCAGCGAACACACCCTGCGCGTGCCCAGCATGGATCTCGAACTGCGGTGTGTCCCATTCGTCCAGTCGCCCGCGCACGCGCTCCCGATCGAGTACATGATCGGCCCGGTGCGCTGGGAGGGGACGCTGGCCGGGAAGCCCATTGCCGGAGTCGGATTCAGCGAACGGACCCTGGCGCTATATCGCAACTGGGAACTCGCCGACGTCCTGCGCGCCACCGTCTCGGGGCTGCCGGCTGAGGCGTTCAACGCGTCCTCGCCGACACCGGCCGCGTTGACCGACATGGTCGATGCGGCGCTCTCGGGAGCCGAGCGAGGGGACTGGGTTGGTGTGCTGACCCAATGCCAGACCCAGCTGGAATCCGCAGTCGCGACCCTGAATCCGCCGTTCCGGGACCAGCTGACCACGCTGCTCGCAGACCTGGCCAAGGCGCCGTCCTGAATCTCTCCCTTATCTGTTCGTCGGCAATGCCGCCGTAATCACCAGCACCGCAAGCGAATCGGCGCGTTCGGCGCACCCGGCATGCCACGGGCTCCGGAATTGCGGCCGCTACCGGCCGACCGTCGCCGGTGCTTGCGGCCACGACGTGGCCTACCTCCCCGGCTTGTCGATGCGCCGCATCGCCGACCCCTACCCCGGCCAAGCCAAGGCCGATGCCCGCAACGCCCGCGCTGCCCGCTCAAACCGTCCCCGTTTCCGGCACGAAAGCCGCCGAAACCGTGCTGCCGAAACGCGCCGACTCACTGAAAACTGTTCTGCTGCAACGCAAATAGATCGCCGAGGACATCGAGAGGATGTTCGATGATCACATCGACGCTGTCCAAAACATTCTGTGTGGCGCAACTGCGGCGGTGCGCTCCGCTCAGTCTTGCCCGGTAGAACAAGTGTCAGAAAAGCAGGTGTCATCGCCACCGTTCGCTTCCCGTACCGTTACCCCGTAACAGCGCAAACCCTGGAGCGAATTCGCTGGGATACAGTGTCCTAATGCCCGAAGAAGCGCATCCCACACCAGTGGTGCGTGTCGGAGCGGCCGCGGGGTCCGATGGTGCTTCCGCAACCGTCGGGGGAACCGATGCCGACCTGCTCTCACTCGCATCACAGCTGTGTTTTGCTCTGTACTCCACATCCCGATCGATGACCGCGGCATATCGGCCGTTTCTCGAGGGGATGGGTGTTACCTACCCGCAGTATCTGGCCCTGCTGGCTTTGTGGGGACGGCCTGCGATGACCATGAAGGAACTCGGCGAACAACTGCAGCTGGACTACGGCACGGTCTCACCGCTCATCCAGCGACTCCAGGCACATGGTCTGGTCGAGAGCGTCCGGAGTGCGAACGACCGCCGCGCTGTCGAACTGCGTGCGACCGAAGCCGGCCGCGCCCTGCAACCGCAGGCCCGGCAGATGATCGAGGCGGTCATGGCGGAGGTCGGCTATCCGATCGAGCATCTCATCCGGCTGCGCGACCAGGTCAACGCGCTCGGCGCGCGCCTCGACGCAGCCGTTGCCGAGCGATCCGGCCGATAAGAACCGGGTGCGCCGAGTCGGGTGGCTCAGGCGTCGATCACTCGGGCATGCCGGTCGACGACGGGCGGTTCGGTGGACCAGGGGAAGTTGATCCAGCGGTCGGTGCGCCGCCAGACGTATTCGCAATCGACCTCGGAATGCGGCTTCTGGTACACGACCGCGCAGCGCACCTCGGCGACATGGTCGATGCAGAAGTCGCGCACGAGTTTGAGGGTGGCGCCGGTATCGGCCACATCGTCGGCGATCAGGACCGTGGCACCGGCCAGATCGACCGCCTGCGGGACCGGTGGCAGCATGACCGGGAGATCGAGGCGCTGATCGATGCCGGTGTAGAACTCGACGTTCATCACGTGCAGGTTCTTCACGTCCAGTGCGTAACCGAGCGCTCCGGCGACGAATAGGCCGCCGCGTGCGATCGAGAGGATCAGATCCGGTTCGAACCCGTCCTTGGCGATTTCGGTGGCGAGCTCGCGGCTCGCCGTCCCGAATAATTCCCAGGTCAGCACTTCTCGATCTGCCATGGATCCTCCATCTCCCTCGATACCGCTGGGCATAGAGCATACGACCAGCTACGCGGCGGCGTTCCCCACTCTCTGTCCGGGAATTAGGCTGGGTCGGGTGCGGATCTATCTGGCCGGTGCGACCGGCGTTATCGGAACCCGGTTGTTGCCCTTGCTGATCGAGGCCGGACACGAGGTTGCGGGGATGACCCGGTCTGCGACCAAGGTCGACCAGGTGCGGTCCGCCGGCGCGGAACCGGTGGTCTGCGATGTGTACGATCTCGACGCGCTGACTGCGGCGGTCGTCGCTTTCCGGCCCGATCTGGTGATGCATCAGCTCACCGATCTCCCCGACGATGCCGCGCTGCTCCCGGAACTCGCCGGTGCGAATGCGCGCATCCGTTCCGAGGGCACCCGCAATCTGATCGCCGCCGCGCAGGCCGCGGGCGCGAAACGCTTTGTCGCCCAGAGCATTGCGTGGGAGCCGCCGACCGGCCGCGGTGCCGTCATCCATGAGCATGAGGCCGCGGTGCTCGATATCGGCGGCGTGGTCGTGAAGTACGGCCAATTCTATGGTCCGGGTACGTACTACGAATCCGAACTGCCCGATCATCCGCGCGTGCACGTGGATGATGCTGCCGCGCGGACGGTTTCGCTGGTCGATGCGCCCAGTGGTGTGGTGGTTGTCGCGGATCCAGCCTGATTTCTCGGCGCGATGGACGACTGGCGGCCTCGGGTCGTGGCCGTGCCGGTCGGTTTGGAATACGGTGGCAGGGCGATCGCCCGGATCAGCTCATATCCACCGAAGGAGACCCGCTTGCGCAACACGCTGCTCGTCACATCCGTACTCGGTGCCGCACTGGTGGCGATGCTGCCCGCTGGCGCGGCCGGTGCGCAGCCACCGGGCGATGGTCCGCTGAAGGTGCAGGCGACCACGGGCACGGATCAACTGCCGGTGACGGGTGTCGGAGTCGGCATTACGACCTGCGCCGCCGGTCCGGTACTGGCCACCCTGACGACCGGGGGCGATGGAACCGTGACGCAGACGTTCCCGAACGGCTGCTACCAGGCGCAGGTCACCTCCGTTCCGTCCGGCTGCGAGCTGGCGAGCATCGCCTACCTTCAGGTCGACGTGGCACCCGGCACGACACCGGTGGCGGGCTTTCAATTCCGCTGCGCATAACTCGGCTTCGACTCGAGGCAGGCCCGAACTCGGTCGGGTGGGGCTGATTGTGCCAGTGAATTCGCGTGGTCGATTGGACGCATGGCCAGGGTCTGGAGGCGGGTAGGCTTCCCGCTCGTGAAGTTCGGTCCGTTGGGGTTGGTTGCGTTGGCCGCGATTGTGTTGGCCATGTGTTCGGGTGATATGAGCCCCACCTCGGCGCGAGAGGAAAACGTGATGGTGCTGCCCGATGGCGAATCCTTGTTCATCAGAACCGATTTCGCCGACGACGCCGCGTGGGCCGAAACCCTGGATGCGGCGCTGCAGCCGTGGGACCTGGGTGACGGCATACGCGCGTATGCGGGTATCACGGCGGTCGACGACCTCCGCTTCGAAGCCCTGACGGTGGCGAAGTTGGAGAGCTTGCTCCCCGCGCCGCCGCCGTATTATCTGTTCCTGGTGGACAAGCGAGCCATCACCGATCCCGAACATCCGATTCTCGTTGTGGATACGAGCCGGGAGAACGAAGACGTGGTGGGCTTTCCGACCTTTCGCGTGGTGCCGAGCGAAATGCCCGCGGTAGAGAACAACCTGTCGCTGGCGAACATGGATTTCGAGGACTTCGCCGACAGTGTCGACGCGGATGGAGTTTTTCGCGGCTTCTGATGCGGATCGCCGAACGTACGGCTATGAATGCACGCTGTCCAACGCACGGCGTGCATAGGCGCGCACGTCCGCATCGGTGTCATCGATCGCCAGCTTCAGTGCATCGTGCGCCGCCCCACTGTGCGGCCAGGTGGCCAGCGCCAATACCGCTGCCTTGCGCACATCGAGGTGTGGATCGTGCAGGGCTTCGGAAAGCGGGGTGACGCCGAAATCGGGGTTCGCGCCCGCGAGACCTCGCGCGGCACCCACCCGGACCTGCCAGGCAGAGTGTGCGAGCGCGCCGACAAGCAGCGACGTGTCATCTTGCGCGACACCGAGATTCGCGAACGAAGCCAAAGCGGCGGCACGCACGAGCGGATCGGTATCCTGGGCAAGAGCGCGCGCCGTTTCGGTGCCATGCCCGCCGATCGCCGACAACCCGTGCGCGACGGCAATGCGGACCTCACGGTTCTGATCGGTCGCCGCCGACGAGACGGCCTGCCAGTCATCGAGCGATACCAGAGCCCGTACGGCCTCGATGCGCACCCGATGATCCGAATCGGTCAGTGCTGCAACGAATTGCGCCGCGGTTCCGGATCGCAGCGCGCGCAGCAGATCCACGACGGTCGCCCGGACGACCGGGTCGGGGGAGCCGAGTCGATCGGCGAGGCCGGTCGAATCGGGAAGCACCTCCACGAGTTCGCGCAGACTCGCCGCGGCTGCCGCGCGAACGGATGCTGCGTCATCGTCGAGCGCGCCGATCAATACCGATGCGAATCCCTCGGGGGTGTTCTCGGTCAGCACCGATAGCGCCGCCACTCGAACGCCGGCATCCTCATCGGACAGATAGGTCGAAAGGTCCTGCATCGTAGGCGAATCCAGGGCAAGCAGGCTGACCAGTCGCGGTGACGGCGGGGTCGTCGATGTGCGGACGGTGCGCGGTGCATCCGCGGGTGCGCGCCCACCGATGAGTTCCGGCTGCGCGACCGGGACCACAGTGGTGTCGGTAGAAGGCAGGTCATCGAGACCGGGTACCGGTACCAGATACGGCGCAACCGGCCGCTTCAGGAATTCCATCGTGCCATCGGAGTTCTTGCGCAGGTTCAGGTGGTAGCGCCATTCGTTATCGTCGCGCTGCGGCAGGTCGGCGCGTTCATGATAGAGCCCCCACCGTGATTCGGTGCGGGTCAGTGAACTGCGCGCCGCCATTTCGGCGCAGTCGCGGATGAAGGAGACCTCCACCGCGCGCATGAGCTCATGAGGTGTGCGGGCACCGATTTCGGCGATTTCGCCGCGCATCCGCTCGAAGGTCTCGACCGCGATCGACAGCTTCGCGGCCGTCTTCGGCGGCGCCACATAGTCGTTCACGAATCGGCGCAGCTTGTACTCGACCTGCGGCTGCGGTGGGCCGTCCGGCTGCCGCAGCGGCCGATAGATCAGTTCATGTGCCTCGGTCAGTTGGTCTTCCGGAAGTTCGACGGGTGCAGCAACTTCGGACAGTGTCGATGCGGCATGGCCGCCAGCCAGATCGCCGAAGACGAAAGCGCCGATCATGTAGTTGTGCGGCACGCACGCGAGATCACCGGCCGCGTAGAGTCCGGGCACGGTCGTGCGAGCGTGTTCGTCGACCCATACGCCGGATGCGGAATGTCCACCACATAAACCGATTTCGGAGATATGCATTTCGATATCGTGGGTGCGATAGTCATGGCCGCGATTGGCGTGGAAGGTGCCACGGGTCGGGCGTTCGGTGGTGTGCAGAATGCCTTCGAGCGTCGTGAGGGTCTCGTCGGGCAGATGCGACACCTTGAGATAGATTGGCCCGCGCGCGGATTCGATCTCGCGCTTGACCTCCGACATCATCTGTCCGGACCAGTAATCGGAGTCGACGAAGCGTTCGCCCTTCGCGTTCACCTGGTACCCGCCGAACGGATTGGCCACATAGGCGCAGGCCGGACCGTTGTAATCCTTGATGAGGGGATTGATCTGGAAGCATTCGATACCGCTGAGCTCCGCGCCGGCGTGATAGGCCATCGAATACCCGTCGCCCGCATTGGTCGGATTCTCGTAGGTGCCATACAGATAACCCGATGCGGGCAACCCCAAGCGGCCGGATGGACCGGTCGCCAGGATTACGGCCTTGGCACCTACCGCCACGAATTCGCCGGTGCGCGTATTCAATGCGGCCGCACCCACTGCGCGGCCCGCATCGGTGAGCACCCGCACCGGCATGAGCCGGTTCTCGATGCGGATCTTCTCGCGCATCTTGCGCTGGCGCAGTACGCGATACAGCGCCTTCTTGACGTCCTTGCCCTCGGGCATGGGCAGCACGTACGACCCGGACCGGTGCACCCGGCGCACCGCGTACTCGCCGTACTCGTCCTTCTCGAACTTCACGCCGTACCGTTCGAGTCGCTGCACCATGGCGAAGCCGCGGGTGGCGGTCTGATAAATGGTGCGCTGGTTGACGATTCCGTCATTGGCCCTGGTGATTTCGGCGACGTAGTCCTCGGGTTCGGCCTTGCCGGGAATCACCGCATTGTTGACCCCGTCCATGCCCATGGCCAACGCACCGGAGTGCCGCACATGCGCCTTCTCCAGCAGTAACACATCGGCGCCTGCCTCGGCGGCGGTCAATGCGGCCATGGTCCCCGCGGTGCCGCCGCCGATGACGAGCACATCGCAGTCGAGCCGGATCCGATCGGATAGCTCGGGAATATTCACAACTTCTCCAGGATTTCGGCCTTCACCGACCGGCGATCCGCCGGTGTGCGGGGCTCGGGCACATCGACCAGGGTGTGCAGCACGCCGCCGCCCAGCGCACCGTCACCCAGCACCGCGATGCGGTCGCCGAGCAGTAGCGCCTCGTCCAGGTCATGGGTGACGAATACGACGGTGGTGGGGTGAGCGCGCCAGGTGTCGATCAGCAAGCGCTGCATGGTTGTCCGGGTCTGGGTGTCGAGTGCGCCGAACGGTTCGTCCATCAGCACCGCGCGCGGCGATCCGGCGAGACTGCGCGCCAACTGGACTCGCTGCCGCATGCCGCCGGAGAGATCGCGCGGGAGATAATCGGCGTAGCCGGTGAGTCCGACCTCCTCCACCCAATGCTGGGCGCTGGCTTTGCGTTCGGCCCGCGACACTTTGCGCAATTGCAGTGCGAGCTCGATGTTCTGGCGCACGGTGCGCCACGGCAGCAACGCATCGTCCTGGAAGACCAGGGCGCGGTCGGCGGATGGCCCGGTCACCGCAATGCCGTCGGCGCGGATCACGCCCCGATCCGGCTTGCGCAGTCCGGCGATCGCCCGCAGCAGCGTCGACTTGCCGCAGCCGGATTTGCCGACCACGACCAGGATTTCGCCGGGCGTGATGGCCAGCTCCAAGTTCTCGAGCACCGTTTTGCCGCCGTAGGCGATGCGAATTGCGTCCAGGCTCAACCGCATTCCGGTTGTGGTCGAGGTGGCGGGTGCGGTTGTCGTGGTCATTCGGCGACCTCCCTCGGCAGCCAGCGGGTGATCCGGCGTCCGGCCAATTCCACGATTCCGGAGGTGCCGAAGCCGAGGATGCCGATGGTGATCATGCCGACGAATACCGCCGGATAGTCGACGATGGTGTAGGCCTGCCAGGTCCGGTAGCCGATGCCGAGCCGTCCGGAGATCATCTCGGCCGAGATGAGGCAGATCCATGCCACACCCATCCCGACCGACAGACCGCTGAATACGCCGGGCAGGATGCCCGGAAATACCACTCGCACAAGGACATCGGCGCGCGACGCACCCAGGGTGCGCAGCGCGTCCTCCCAGATGGTCGGCAGCGCGCGTACCGCGTGCCGGGTGCTGACCAGCACCGGGAACACCGATGCCATGAAGGTGATGAAGACGATGCCCGATTCGTCGCTCGGGAACAGCAGGATCGCCACCGGCACCAGCGCGATGGCCGGAATCGGCCGCGCCAATTCGGTGAGCGGTCCGAGCACCGCGGCGAAGAGCCCGGAGCGGCCGAGACCGATACCCGCGACCACACCGACCACGGCCGCGAGCCCGAATCCGGTGAGAATACGGATCAGCGATTGCGCGACATCGACATAGAACTGGTCCGACTGCAGCTGCTTGCCGAATTCACCGATGATCTCGGTGACCGTCGGCAGTGTGTCGAAACGCAGCCACCACCGCACATTGTTGGCGGTGAGCAGCTGCCACAGTCCGATCGCGGTCGCGACCGACGCCACCTGGAGTATCCGGGTGCGCCATGCGGAACTCCCGCGTACTTCGGCGGTTTCATCGCCGTCGGCCACGGTCGGGCTGACCGGGGGCGCGGGTCGCTCGCCCGTCGCTCGGCCGTCCTGCAACAACGAAGCGCTGTGTGATGCTGTCATGGTCGGACTTCCGTGACGGCTTGGTCATAGGAGATCGCAGTGGCGGCCGGGTGCGCCTGCCGATAGCGCTGCGCGGCCGCCGGTGTCGTGAAGGGCAGGAAGCTGTCGCCGTCGCGCAACCACACCGCCTTGTCGGCGAACCAGCGCGTGCCGAGTTCGGCATCGGGCACATACGCGGCGCGGATCACCTTGCCCTGCGCTTTGGCCGCCTGGACCGCGCGCAGCAGGCAGGTCGGATCGGCGGCGGGCTGCGGTCGATCCGTGCCGTCGAGCCACAGCTCACCGGCCTGCGCGGCATTGCTCACGGGACGCGCGCAGACCGGATCGGTGCCGGTGACGCGGCTGGGGTTGACGGTCGCCGCCACTGCCTGGTCGTAGTCGCCTGCGCCGTTGTCGGCGAAGGCCTTGCGCAGCGGCGCGGGATCGACGAACTTATCGATATCGAGTTCGGCGAAGTCGCCGATCGACTTCAGGTACTGCACATCGCCTTTGAAAGCATCGATCAGACTGGGCTTGAGTGTGGTATCGAAAGACGTTCCTCCGGGCCCGTTGTAGAGGTACACGACCTCCTGCGGTAATCCGGAACCGTCGGCGACGATCTTGGCGGCTTCGAAGGGCTTCTCGTTCAGGAACTTCGTGGCGTCGAGCTGGGCCGCGAGGAAGGCTTGCAGCACCTCGGGATGATCGGCGGTGTAGGAGCGTCGCGCGACCACGCCGTGGAAGGTGGGCACACCCAATTCCGCACCGTCGTAGAGCAATTTCGCCTTGTTCTGGAAGACCAGCAGTCCGGGCCAGGCCACGAACTGCGCGAGCGCGCCGACCTGATGCGATTCCAATGCGGTCGCCCCGACCTGCGGCTGCTGGTTGAGCACCTCGACGCCCTTGGCCGGATCGATGCCCGCCCGCGAGAGCGCCTGCACCAGGGTGCCGTGCCCGGCCGAGCCGACGCTGGCCGAAATCTTCTGCCCGGCCAGGTCACCGATCCCGGTCACCGTCGAATCCTGGGGCACCACAACCATATTGAGCGCACCCCTGGGGTTGTAGCCGGTCACCGATACCAGCGCCGTCTTCGCGCGCTCGTTGGACTGGGTGCGAGATCCGTTGATCAGCAACGGATAGTCGCCCATCGACCCGATATCGATCTTCTCGGCGAGCATCTGCGCGGTGATCGGCGCGCCGGTGTCGTAGTCCTGCCACTCCACCTGGTACTTGGCACCGCCGCTGTCGGTGATCTTCTGTAGCCGCTGTTCCAGATAGCCCTGGGCGCGCAGCAGGGTGCCCGCGGTGACGGTATTGATGGTCTTGGACTGGTAGCCGACGACGACCTTGACGGTGCCTTCGGGGGTGTTGTCCGAACTCTGCAGGGAGCAGCCCGCCGCGGCGAGTGCGACGGCGAGGAGCAGGGGAGCGAGGCGTTTCTTCATGGGACTTCCGGATCGTTCAGCGCAACAGATAGGGCATATTGACGGTGACGGCGCCCGTGGGACACCGGGCGGCGCAGGGCCCGCAGTACCAGCACTCGTCGACGTGCATGAAGGCCTTGCCGTTTTCCGGATTGATGGCCAGCGAGTCGAGCGGGCAGATCTCCACGCACAGCGTGCAACCCTGGATGCATAGTGATTCGTCGATGGTCACCGGAATGTCGGTGCGTTGGTTCGCAAGTGCCATCAGATGACCTTCCATTCGGATGTGCTGCGGATCAGGCTGCCGCGCATGGTGATTCGGTCTCCGCGCATCCGGATGTATTCCAGATCCACCGGTCGGCCGTCGTCGAGCCGGGTCAGCCGTTCGAGCATCAGCAGCGCCGCGCCCTCGGGTGCTTCCAAGGTGGCCGCGGTGTGCGCGTCGGCGGTAATCGCTTCCAGCGCGAGGTCGGCCGAGCCGAGCGGTCCGCCGCTGATCTGTTCGATGAGTACGAAGATGTCGTTGGTCTCGAGATCGTGGCCTAGGACCTCGGTGCCGATATCGGGTGCGAGATAGGTCAGATCCAGGCTCAGCGGTAGGTCGGCGAGATAGCGCAGTCGTTCGATATAGACCACGCGCTCACCGGGATTCAGCCCGAGCTTGCGCGCGACGGCGGGTGGTGCGGTGATATGCATTGCCGCGCGCACCTCGTTGCGCACCGTGCCGTGGCCCTTGAGGGTTTCCTGCAGCCCGAGCAGTGCGTCCAGCCCGTGATCGTATTTGCGCCGGGCGACCCGGGTGCCCACCTTCGGCACCCGATCGATCAGCCCTTCGTCCTTGAGCAGCGCGAGTGCGTCGCGCACGGTATTGCGCGACGCGTCGTATTCGGTGACCAATTCCTGCTCGCTCGGCAGCACATCGTCGAAAGCACCCGCATGTATCTGATGGCGCAGCACGTCGGCTATCCGGCGCGCCTGGTCGGCCCGCAACCGTCGCACGGGCGTCGCCTCGGCTCCCACCTCCGCCACCTTTCTCTCGCTGACCTGCATGGACAGCGACGATAGTTGGCGCTCGGACGTAGAAATGCGCGCAAGCGGTCGCGGTAAATCAGCGGATGTTATTGCGCCGCCCGCTACCGCGTCTGACCTGGGTGGATGGCCCGCGGACCGGCCATTGCGCCACCCTGTTCACCGCCGACGAGTTTCGATCACACAGATTCGAATGACGCGATCTGGGGCCGATACGGAACAACACCGTGCTCGGTCGGGCCGGGACGCCGCGTTCCACGCGCATAGTGCCTCCAAGATCCCGCTGACCGAGCGAGCTCAGGTGCCAGAGCAGCTACTTCTCGCTGGATTCCGCCGGTGGCGGTCCGACGCACGTGATCACTGTTTTCGGCGGTGAGCTGGGGGATTATCCGGATGCCGGTACCAGGGCGGCATCACTCCGGCGGGGGAGGCGAAATCCCCACCGGGGGTGATGTTCTGGCAGGCATGCATCCCTACCATGGCGGGCGTGGCTGTTGTCGCCGGTGTAGGTCGCGCTCTGCTGGTCGCGGGGGTGTGTGCGTTGTTGGTGTCGATCGGGGTGGGTTCCGTATCGGCGGATTCGGCGTCCTCCGGCTCGGATATTTCGGTCGCGCAGTCGCTCGGAGATCGGGAGCTCACGATCATCTTGCGCCGGGTGACGAGCGTGCCTGGACCGTTGCGGGTGGATGTGGTGACCCATGCCGGCACCGCGCCTGGGCAACTCACGCTCACAGCGATACCGACAGGGGTCTCGACGCAATCGATGCAGCCCGCGCCGGGAGCACCTACCGCCGAGGCGATTGTCGAACTCGGCGGCACGCCCGGGATGTACTCGGCGACAGTCCGAATGGACCGCGCCGGGCCATGGGAGCTGGCCATCGGTAACGGCACGCGGGTGGCGCGGATTCCGTTCATCGTGCCCGCGCAGGTGACCTCGCCGCCCGAACGACTGGTTTACGGCGGGTTTCTGGTAGCGGGTGTACTACTGCCCGTCGCCGTGGTGATCGCGATTCGTGCTCGACGCACCGTATGGGCGCTGGTTCCGGCCGCCGGGATGGTGGCCGGGGTGGCGGTTTCGGTGACCGCCGCACTGCTTTCGGCATCGTTGCCGTTGCCGCCGCAACCAGGTGGTCAGCTCGATCCCACGCTCGACAATGTCACCGATCCCTATGCGGTGAATCAGCCATTGATTTCCGACTTTTCGCGGCCGCCGGTACTGCTCACAGTCGCGGGTGGGCCCGTGAACGCCGGGCAGCCAGGCGATCTCGACCTCGTTCTGATCGATGCCGCCACCGGTGCACCCGTCGACGATCTGGTCGTGCACGACAGTGCGCTCATGCATCTGCTGATCGTCGGCCCCACCGGCCGCCTGTCGCATCTGCATCCGATCCGGATCGGGCCCGGACGCTTTCAGGTTCATCTGGCCGCGCCCGATGCCGGTCGGTACGCGCTGTCCGCGGAGTTGGCGCGGCGCGGCGGTGGTGTGCAAATGGTTCGCGCGGCAACCGGCTTCACCGTCTCGCCCGGTGTCGTGGTACCGGAATCTGCCAGCGCCACAGTGCATCTCGGTGCTGGTGACAAGACCGCGTCGACCGTTGTCGACGGAAATCCGGTCACCGTCAGGACGACCACTCCGGTGGCGGGAGCACCGACCACCATTACCGCCGAATTCGGCGATGCCGCCGATCTGCAACCGTGGCTCGGCATGGTGGGCCACCTGATCATGGCTGGCCCACTACCCGGCGACCCGGATATCGCTGCGGCCGTACAAAATTCACCCATCTGGGGACACGGGCATTCGATGGGTGCGACATCGATGCAGGACATGCCGGATATGGATATGCCCGGTATGGATATGACCGAACCCGCCGCGAGCCACGGCACCATGCTCATGCCACCCGCCAACGGCGAAAGCGCACCCGACGAGACGGTCGCCGCATACGGCCCCGACGTGCCGTTCACCTACACCTTCCCGCTCGCGGGCCGATATCGCCTCTGGATCCAGGTCGAAAGGCGCTACACCGTGCTCACAGTCCCTCTCGTTCTCGATGTCACGGCGGGAGCGCGGCCATGAGCACCCGGACAAGCGTTCTCCTCGCCGGGGGAGCGGCGATCGTCATCGTCGCCCTCGCTTGGTTTGCCTGGCCGCGCCCATCCGAGCCCCTCGTACTACAAACCGGCACCGCGCAGCACCTGGTCACGGTCTCCATCTACAGCCTCCGAATCGGCAGCACAGCTATCGATATCACCGTCACCGACCGCACTGGCGCGACGAAAGACCATGCCGCAGTGCGTATTCAGGCAAACCAGCCGCTCATGGGCCACGCGGGACAGCCCATCACGGCGACGGCCACCGGACCGGGCCACTTCCATGCCGCATCGGTACCGCTGATGATGACCGGACAGTGGGAGCTTCGACTATCGATCGACGAACACGACAGCCTCGACGAACTCGCGGTGCCGATCTGGGTCGGCGGTTGAAAACATGCACAGATCAGGAGGAATGATCACCATGACCACGACAGCACCGGTCGAAGCCGACACCGGACCCGAGATCTCCGACGACAGCATCGCGGCCCGCGTCGGTGCCTGGGGTGTATTGCTCGGCACCGCAGTGACATTGGTCGGCCTGAGCTGGGATATCCAGTGGCACAACGAGGTCGGTCCGGACACCTTCTTCACCCTGCCGCATCTGTTCCTGTACTCCGGCAGCGCGATATCCGGATTCGCCAGCCTGGCCATGGTTCTCATCGCGACCTCCGCCCAGCGGGCTGGTAGGCCCGTGCCTCGCCTCGGCGGCACCCCCATTCGAGTCTTCGGCAGCAACCTGACCGCACCGCTCGGCTTTATGGTCGCCGGAGCCGGTGCGGCGCTCTTCCTGCTCTACGGCCTGCTCGATCTGGAGTGGCATTCGATCTACGGCTTCGACGCGGTGCTCAATACCCCGTCGCATGTGGCGCTGTTCCTGTCCAACGCGCTCACCATGATCGGCAGCATCATCGTTTTCGCCGCCCACCGCGATCACCGCTGGGGCCGGATCGGCATCGCCGTCGCGATTCCGATCCTGATCACCTTCGCCCCGATTCCCACCAATGCATTGAACAACCTGCATCTGCCCGTCGACCCGACCATCCTCGGTATCGTCGTGTTCGGGCCGATGCTGCTCATCCTCGGCGCCGCGCTGTTGGCCCGTGCGGGCGCGGCCATTGCCATCGCGCTTTCGCTCGGTGCGATGCAGGCGTTCCTCTGGTGGTTCTCGCCCTGGGCCGCGGAAATCTATGCGTCGGCGATCGGGCTGCCGCTGCGTGACGGTCTCACCGGACGGCCGCCGGATCTGCCCGTCATGATGCCGATGTTCCTGATTGTCGCGGCGATCGCGGTCGAGGGGTTGTTCTGGCTGTCCCGTACCCGTGGTTTCGATGCGCGCAAGATCGTATTGGTAGCAGGTGCCGTAACCGGCGTGATCATCGGCGTGACGTTCCCGCTGCAATTGAACCTCGTCCGCGCCACCTCGCATATCGCGGTCGGCGACATCGTGACGATCACGCTGCTCGGCATTCCGCTCGGCCTGCTCGCCGGATTCCTCGGCGGCCGGTTCACCACCATGCTGCCCGCAACGAAGGATGCGTGATGTCCGTACTCCGCAGGCTCGCCGTGACCGTGCTCGCCGTGATCACCCTGTCGCTCATCGCCGTCGCCCCCGCCTCAGCCTATGCGCCGGTCGAAATCGTGCACACCGAGCGCGTCCAGGTGGGTCCGTACGGCGTGACCGTCGGCTTCTCCACCTGGCCCATCCGCGCGATGAAATCGCTGGACTTCACCTTCATGCCCGATGGCGGCATCGCCGACAAATCCGGGACGCTGCACCTGACCGGACCAGCCATCAGGCCCGGTCGCCGCGCCACGCCCCTGGTCCGCCATCCCCGCAAACGCGATTCCTGGGGTTTGGACGTCAGGGCCTTCGACGCACCCGGCACCTACACCTTCACCTTCGCGATCGACGGCCCGCTCGGACACGGCGAGGGGACCCTCGGCGATGTCACGGTGCTCGACCAGCCAGGACCACCCCTGCCGCTGAGCTGGACGATCGGCACCCTGCCGCTGGTCGGCCTGCTGGTCTTTCTCGTGGTGGCCTGGCGTCGCACCCGACCCGGGCGGCAACCACTGGTCGTCTGAGGGGTCAGAACCAGGAGTCGCGCATGTCCAGCGTGGTCCGGTCCATCAGCTCCAGCAGATCCAATTGCGGTGTGGTCTTGGGCAATTCGTAGCGGAAGAAGTAGCGGGCCGCGGCGCGCTTGCCGTCGTAGAAGTCGCCTTGTTTGCCGTGCGCGGCCAGTGCCTGCTCGAGCCAGATCCAGGCGACCACGACGTGTCCGAAGGCCTCGAGGTAGATGCTGGAATTGGCCATGGCGGCGGCGATATCGCCGGAGGCGAACATCCAGCCGGTGACGGTGAGCAGGCGCTGCCAGACCGCGTCGAGCTGACCACCGAATTCGGTCCACTCGCCGCCGGCTTCGGTGGCTGCGAGTACGGTCCGCTCGATCTGTGCGGCCAGTAGCCGCAGGCTCGCGCCGTCGTGCTGGATCACCTTGCGGCCCAACAGATCCAGGCCCTGGATGCCGTGTGTGCCCTCGTGGATGGGGTTGAGGCGGTTATCGCGGTAGTGCTGTTCGACGTCGTATTCGCGGGTGTAGCCGTAGCCGCCGTGTACCTGGATGGCGAGGCTGTTGGCCTCCAGACACCATTGCGACGGCCAGCTCTTCGCGACGCCGGTGAGAATTTCCAGCAGCAGGGTGTGCTCGCGTTTGGCCGCCGGGTCCGCGGTGGTTCGTTCCAGATCGACGAGGCGGTTGCAGTAGAGCAGCAGCGCGAGCGCGCCCTCGACATAGGCCTTCTGCGCCAACAGCATTCGCCGCACATCGGCATGCTCGATGATCGGCGTCTGCGGTGCGGACGGATCCTTGGCGTTGACCGCGCGACCTTGGCGGCGTTCCCGGGCGTAATCGAGCGATTTCAGATATCCGGTGTAGCCCAACGCCGTCGCGCCCAGACCGACGCCGAGGCGCGCCTCGTTCATCATGTGGAACATGTAGGACAGGCCGCGATGCGGTTCGCCGACGAGGTAACCCACCGCGCCGGGCGCTGCGTCCGGATTGTGCTTGCCCTCGCCGAAATTCAGCACCGTATTGGTGGTGCCCCGATAACCCATCTTGTGGTTCAACCCGGCCAGCACCACATCGTTGTGCGCGCCGAGCGAACCGTCCTCGGCCACCAGGAATTTCGGCACGACGAACAGCGAGATGCCCTTCGTTCCGGCCGGCCCGCCCGGAATCTTGGCCAGCACGAGGTGCACGATATTGTCGGTCAGCTCGTGATCACCACCGGAGATCCACATTTTCGAGCCGAACAGGCGGTAGGTGCCGTCGGCCTGCGGTTCGGCGCGGGTGATGATGTCGGCCAACGATGAGCCCGCCTGCGGTTCGGACAGGCACATCGTTCCGGTGAACCGGCCCTCGACCATGGGCTTGACGAAGCGGTCGATCTGCTCCGGGGTGCCGTGCGCGGCGAGGAGATTGGCATTGCCGACGGTCAGGAACAGATAGCCGGTGGTGCCGACATTGGCGGCCTGGAACCAGCAGAATCCGGCGGCCTCCACGGTGGCGGGCAACTGCAGCCCGCCGATCTCCTCGTCCATTGCGGCGCCGATGAGATTGGCCTTGGTGAAGGCCTCGATCGCGGCCTTCACCTCCGGGATGATCGTGACCTTCTCACCGTCGAAGGTCGGCTCATTGCTGTCGTTGCGCTTGTTGTGGGTGGCGAAGTGCCGGGTGGCCAGATCCTCGCAGAGGTCGAGAAAGCCGTCGAAGGTATCCCGGGAGTGTTCGGTGAACCGGGGCAGCGCCGTGAGCTCGTCGACCCGCAGCCATTCGTAGAGCAGGAAGTCCAGGTCCCTACGGGAGATCAGGGTCGAGCGCACGGGCACATCCTCTCGCGGTGACGGAGCACTGGCCCAGACGGGCGCGGTACTCGCTCGGGTCGATTTGGTACGTTACTACGCATGTGTCGCGAATCGATCCCAGGGCTGGGATGACCACAACCTCCGGTGCCGCCCGACCCGTCGGCCGTCCCGCCGCCGCCTCCCAGGACCAAGTGCTCGCCGCGGCCAGCGCCCAGTTCCTGGCCTGCGAGCGGGTCGATGTGCAGGCGATCGCGGCGGAACTCGGATTGTCGCGCGCGACCATCTACCGCTGGTTCGGTTCGCGCGACGGTCTGCTCGGCGCGGTCATGGTGTCGGAATTCGAGCGGATGGTCCTCGCGGCGCAGACGCGCGATGACGGCACCGGCGCGCCGCGAGTACTCGCCCTGCTGGACCGGGTAGCGCAGTGGATGACGCGCAGCGAGGCCTACCGCTATTTCATCGCGACCGAACAGGCCACCGCGGGCCGCATTATCACCACCAGCGATGGACCGGTCCAGCCGAAGGTGGTCGGGGTGGTCGCCGAAATTCTGGATACCGCGATGGTGGAGGGTTACCAGAACCGGGTCGATACCCAGACCTTCGCCTATGCGCTGGTCCGGCTCATCGAGGCCTTCCTCTATCAGGATGCGGTGACCGGCCTTCGCGGCGATGTGGAGCGGTTGCGCGCGGTGCTGGCGGTGATCCTGGGGCTGGATCCGGATCAGCGCGGACCGTAGGTATCGAGGAACAGAACGGGTCCGTCGCCGAAGTCGCCGCGGGTATCCATCTCCAGGAGTCCGGCCAAAGCCTTTGCGGTGTAGACGGTTTCCAATTCCAGCCCGTTGGTCGCGGAGAGCTGCTTCGCGGCAATGGCGGCCGGGGTTTCATGGCCGTAGCCGGGGCCGAGCCAGTCGCGCACCATCGTCACGTCGTCCGGGCGCAGCTCGGGAGCGGTGAATTCCGCGCCGCGTGCGCGCAGCACCATCGCGGCGCGGCTCGCCAGCGCGACAATGTGTCGCGCGTCGAGGGGGAGCGAGTCGTTGACGACGACACCGACGACACGGGTGCGCAGTCCGGCAAGCCGTAGGCCGAGGGCCAAACCCGCTGCCGTGCCACCGGATCCGACGGCGGTCACCAGATGTGTCGGTTGCGGTAGTTCGCCCGCCGCGATCTGCGCCGCCAGTTCCAATGCGACCTCGACATAGCCGAGCGCGCCGATCGGCGACGATCCGCCGACGGGCAGCAGATACGGTGGGGTGCGCCCGTGCATATGCCGCAGCACAAGCCACGGTGCGGCCAGCACGGTGCGCAACTTGCTGTGCGTGAAATGTAGGGTGGCGCCGGAATTTTCCAGTCGTCGCAGCTGCGCGCGGACGTGGTCGTCCACCGGTTGGTCGACCAGCGCCAGCGCGGTGTCGATGCCGAATTCCCGGGCGTATAGCGCTGTGGCCAGACCCCAGTTGGTTCCGGTGCCGCCGAAGGTGAGAATGGTGCGGGCACCGCGCCGTCGGGCCTCGGGCAATAGCCACTCCAGCTTGCGGATCTTATTGCCACCCCAGCCACCGGAGCCGTACCCGCTTTCGTCCTTGCACCACACAGTGCTGTTGGTGCCGAGGTCCAGCGGGCGGACCGGCGTCGGCGCGATACCGAGCCGGGCGAACGGCAGTGTGCTGGCTAGTTCGGGGAAGCGCTGGTGGAGCAGGGGTTCGGTCATAGTCCGACCATTATCGGGGTTCAGCCCAGTCGCCCTCGAACACCACACCCCTGCACAAGCTACGCAGTCGTCGCGGTCGGCGTGGAATACCGGATCTCGTTGGTGCGCGGTGAGTTCCCGCATCGGTTCGGCGGCGAGGTGGCGCAGCGGAAAGGTTGCTTCCGTGCGGCGTGCTACGGTGAACAACCCGAGGCTGAGCCCGTGATTGCCATGGTGCGGCCCGATGCTCGGCCGGGAGGGAGATGTCATGGGGGTCAGTGTTTTACAAGGTGGGTGCTGATGGCCCCGCCTGGAGGGTCTGCGCTGGTCGTGGATCCGAATGTGTACTACGAGGCGGGCAAGAAGCTCACGACGCTGGCCGACGACATCGACACCGCTGTTACCCGTGACCTTGTTCCCGGTCTGACTACCAGCTCAGGAATGGGCGGTAACTATCCAGCGGTGACGGGCTGGAATACCGCCTACCGCAAGCACACCGGTGACGTACGGACAGCGGTCCTGGCCTACGCCGCCGCGCTGCGGCACTTCAGCGACGTCCTCAACATCGCGGGCTACAACTGGGACGCCGCCGAATACAACGCAAACACCGGTAACGACAAAGGTGCGCCGCCGCCGCATCCCGTACGCGTGGCGACTAATCCGTTGGGCGCCAACGGCTTCCCCGAAATTCCGGATCCGAATGGCGACAATGGTGCCGGCGTGGTGATCGTGCCTGCCGGGCAGAGTCCGAGTTCATGGACAGGAGCACCGAACGGCCGCGCCGACGCCCTCGACGCCGCGGCCACCGCCTGGGACGCCTTCGCTTACAGCCACGAGCTGGTGACCTCACCGACGACACTGAAAGCGGTGCACGATAGCTTCAGCGCGGTGCAGGCGCCCGAGGTGCCCGATATCTTGGAGGCGTTTGACGCGCTGCGGGCCGGCGCGGAGCAGATCAGTACTGTCGCAAAGACTCTCGCTTCCGAGACTCGGTCACATCACGACAATCTCGTCGATGCGAGGAAGCAGTTGTCGGCAGCTGCTGCCGGGGCGTTCCCAAGCCATCCGGATGCCCAGGTGACGACAACGACGGACAACACCTCGGTCCGGGTTTCCGTGGCCGCGCCCCTCAGCGGGGTCGACGTCTACAACGCCGAGAATATCTTCAATACGACGGCCCACAACACCACGCTGTTCACCGTTCTCTCGACGATCGACTATGCATCCCACGACTTCGTGGACCCGAATGCACTGAGCAGCCTTCCGAAACTGAAGGCCCTGACAGAGATACCGCTTCTCATCGAATCCGGAAATCAGAATGATAACGCCGCGCTGATTGGCGAATTGGACAGGATCGCCACTTGGGAGACTCCTGCGTCGACCCTGACAGCCGCCGATCTCAGCGCGTTGGACCAATATGGGCCGCAGATGAAGTCCTGGGCCACGCTGGCGGTGAAGTACGGCAACGAAGCCGGGGTCGATCCGCGTATGGTGCTCGCCATGGTGCTGCAGGAAGGCGCGCCCCTTCGCACCGGCATGGAGGGCAGCCTCTATACCGCCCTGCAGGATCCGTCGACCTACCATCCCAATCCGAACGGTGCGGAAGCCGGGGTCTTGTGGGACAAGGCGCGGCTCGAGGCTTCTGGGCTCGGTGTGGACAAGCATGGTGCCGGGAACTCCATCGGTTTGACCAATCAGAAGGAAGCGCCGTTCAATGAGGTCAAAGCGAAGTATCCGGACCAGTTCAAGGGCAAGGAATGGTCCGATTTGGTCGGGAACGACGATCTGGCTATCCGGGCGGCTGCCTACAATCTGAAGATGCTCAACGATGACGCGGCATCCCAGGCCACGGATGCCGTGAAAGCGAGTCAGCCGTTGGATCAGTTTCTCGGTTCCGGCTACAACGCAGGTGGAAAGTGGGAACATTCGTTGGCAGTTGCCACCGGAACGGACGCGTTTAAGTCGAACGAGGTCGAGCATGGTCAAAGCACATTGAGCGTTTATAACCTCGCGAATCAGATCTTGTGTGGCAGTGGGGCATACCGGTGAGGATTCTCGCGCGCGGCAGGAGTCGCTGGAATCGATGGGGGTGTGTTGCCCTCGTGGTGTTGATTGTCGGAGGCGTGCTGGCTTTTGGGTACTACCGTATCGAAGCCTGGCGTTTCCGCACAGGTGAGGCCAAGCGGATCGCCGAAGCAGCGACCGTTACCGGTTTTGTTCGGATGGCAATTGTTGATGTGCCCGACGGGGACAACCTACCCAACGCTGCGGCATATTTCATCGGCCCCGCACCCAGGCCGGATCCGTTGGCGGTTGTTTCGGTGCCAACGATCCCGTTGACGGCGGCCGACCCTCCGGTCGCGCCGGCGTGGGACCCGACGAAATATGTTGGTATTGATTATCCTGTTGCGACTGGTCGACGCGCAGATGGATGTTACGCATCGGCGACGTTCATTACTAATCCAAAACCCTCGGTAGAAGATTTCCGGAGACATTCGATCGCTGTTCTCGCGCCTGAGCAACTCGATGAGGTGCGTAAAGGAAGCAAGGTATTCATAGAACTGGATATCAGCGGGTGTGGATAGCGACTGATGGAGCCTTTGGACAGCTGGACGTCGATCGTCAACCTTCGAACGGTCCCAATCCCGGGATATTAGGCGTTTCGATGAGAATTTGTGCGCGCGGCAAGAGTCGCGGGTATCGGTGGAGTCAAATTGAGGTGCGTAAAGGAACCATGGTTTTCATCAAACTGAACGTTGACAACTGTGGCTGGTGACGAGTTTTGTTACTGCGTGTGGATCGGTTTACAGTCGGTGTGAATCCGAAGTTGGAGGTGCGGCGGTAGCAGCTGGCCGCGCGGTCCGGCCTCCCTCGCACTGTTCCCAGCAATGAGCCTACATGTGCATTCGCGCAGTGGGGCCACCATATCTCCTTGTGCCAGAGCATGATTCGCCGTCTCCGGCAGCTGCTCGGGCTAGCGTTTCGCGGCGAGCGCCCGTGCTACATTCGCGCAATGACATGGCAACTCGGCCGCCTCGGCAAGGTCGGCTCGTTGGGCATTTTCGTCGCAGCGCTCGCGGCGTGCGGCAATTCGCATCAAGCCGCATCTGTCGCTGTGACTGCGATCGTTCCGGCCGCAACCGCATCTCCGGCGGGTGCGAGTGTCGCTACATCATCCGGGCCTGCGCCTCGCTTGATGTTCCCCAACACCACCTTTTTCGCGGCTCCGGACAGCTTCGATGCATCGACGCAGATGCTGATATTCCATGTCAGGAAGCACGTTGCGGGCGGCCCGAACAATGGGCATTTCGAGGCGGACCCGGACCGGCCGCAACAATACCGGCTGCTGTTGGCTGCAGGCGTGAGGATCGCCAGCGTATTCAGTCTGTGTTCACCGAATGATCCGGTTTTGACGCCGGAAAAATCTTGCTCGAAAGCCGAATTCACCGCAGACTTACCCAAATACCATGGCGTGCTGCAACTTCACGTTGATGCAACCGATCACATCGACGCGATCGAGGAGCAGTACCAGCCGTAGCGTTAGCCGCGCCGTACTGACTGGGGCCGGATATTCGCTGGTTCGCCGAGTTGCGGACGTACTGAGGTGGCACCGCCTGCGGACCGTCCGCTGTTGATGCTACCGGTGACGCTCGACATCATCGACAAGAGCGTGTGTTCGATCAGGGTTGGAGATACAACCGTTCATTCGGGAGACGTGGGTACCCGCTGGCGTCGCCATGGTTCATGGTCACCGCATCGGCGTAGTGCCGCGCCTGGTGCTCCTGCATAAAAGTCAGTGCCGCAGTGAGACAGGCGACGAAGTCGAAACGTCCTCCGTGCAGGAACACGCTGAGATGGACATCCGGCTCTCCTGGGCTCGGAGATACGTTCGCGCTCATGGGTTCTCGCGATCTTTGACGCTGACCGGCAGGACATCTATCACGTCGTCGTTGCTTCCGTCGTCCTCGTAGTCAGCGCACCAACCATTCTCATCCACCTCGGTAATCCCGTCGGCGGTGTGGCGGAGCGTGACGCTATCGAGAGGTGCAAGGTTCAATTTCTCCGGCGTGTGTTCGTGAAAAACCTTCAGCAACGCCGCCACCGACGGCGCGATTTCGGTCTTATGTTGCCGTTCAACCTCATTCATGGCACACAACTCCGAAACCGCTGGGCGCGAGGTCGGCAGGATCGTCGAGGACCTGCGCACCGATCCACGGACACTCAAGCATGAGCGGTCCTCCGTCGCACGGGCCGATACTGCCCTGAGCAGGCGCGGATCGCGTCGACCACCACAAGCCCGGACGGCCGGAAGGTGCATCGGGGTGGTTCGATCCAGCGCCGGAACTGTTCACCTTGGTCGGCTGGCGACGGTAGCGCGACAGTCCCACCGGTTCGCACCACCGAGACGTTCAGGCGGAACATTTCGGCGAACAGGCGCACATCGTCGGGGATGTCCGGTCTGACCAAGTAGGTCCAGCGGTCCGAGCGTGGATGCGACAGGATCGGACCGATGTCCGAACCCTGTTGCTGCATATGTATTTTTACGGCTTGGCCGAGGTGACCGGGAAGCATCAGTGCCCAAACGTGTTCCGCCTTCATGATGATGCGGCCCAGGTGCGGCGGATCGATGTTCGCGGGCAGATCGCACACTCGCCGATAGAAGTAGCAGCGCGACACGGGAGTATCGCCAAAAGCTATGTGGTCCATCGGTTTTAGACCTCTTTATCGGGTTGTTCGGTGTGGGTTTGCTCGGGTTGCCACTCGGATAGGGCACTCAGGTACCGCTCGAGAACATCGGCCGCGACATCGACCGTGAGTGCGGTGGGTGGGCCGACGAACGGCGTCCGGCGCGGTAGATCTGGATTCAGCATCGTGATCCCCAATACGACTGCGGCTAAGGTGCGCCCGGCCCCCGAAAACTCGTGGAGAGATAGGAGCTTTCGCTCCGGGCGCATACCCAGTAGACACTCCGACGTACGCAACTGGGGTACTCCAAACAGAGAATTTGACGACTTTTCCGCGATACTCCAGTTCGACGGTCGGATGTGCTCCAGAAATGGAGGGCGGAAGTACTCCAGGTCGGAACATCACCGGTATCGAAGCTAACGAAAGGTCGCCCATGGCAACCGGTTCCACCTTCCCGGCAAGGATGCTTGGCAGGCAGTTACGAAGGCTGCGAAACGAAGCAGGGATTGCCAAGGCTGACGCGGAGAAGGCGCTGGGGGTTTCAGCCAACACGATCTGGCGCATCGAGTCCGGGCAGTCCACCCGGATTTCCAGACCGCAGGTCCGCGAACTTTGTGATCTGTACAGCGCGGAGCCGGATATCCGAGATGTCTTGTTTGAACTCGTCGGCGAGTTGGGCAAGCCTGGGTGGTGGCACGCATACGGGGGCGCATACGAGCGGCACTTCGACATGTACCTCGCACTCGAAGAAGCGGCCGACCGTTTGACGACCTTCCAGCTGACGCTGCTTCCCGGCTTGGTGCAGACCCGCGACTACCGGCGGGCCATTATGTGGGCCGCATACCCGCAGATGTCGCAATATGAAGTCGAACGCCGAGTCGAGCTGGCCGCGCGGCGTCAACTTCGGTTACAAGATCCCAGATTCACGATGGAAGTCCTGCTCAGTGAGTCGGCGTTGCTTCACCACGTGGGCGGGCGGGCGGTGATGGCCGAGCAGCTTCGCCACCTCGCTCGACTCTCCGAGCAAGTCAATGTGTCGGTTCGGGTCGTACCGCTGACGGTTTGCCACATTGGATTGCAGACCGCCCCGTTCGTCTTGCTGGAGTTTCCGAAGCATAAACGTGAGGGGTGGTCAGAGCCTCCCGTTGTGTATGTTGAGTCGTACTTGGGTGCGCGATACATGGAGACCGACGAAGAGATCGGGCAATACCGCATCGCGTGCGACGAGATCCGGCGCGTTGCGTTGGACGAAGAGGTGTCTCGACGCCTGTTGTTGAAGAGAGCAGAGGAGTTTGCGTGACCGTCGATCTGTCCCAGGCGGGATGGTTTAAGAGCAGCCGGAGCGCCAACCAGGATGCGTGTGTTGAGGTCGCGCACCTGGCCAGCGGACTGGTCGGCGTCCGGGATTCCAAGAACCCCACCGGTCCGGCACTGGTCTTTACACCTGCCCAGTGGGATGCGTTCACCGCTGGTGTACACGATGGTGAGTTCGACCGGCCATGACACGTCGCTAGCAGACAGCCCCCAGCCGAAAGCTGGGGGCTGTCTTCGTAGTATGCCCGGCATAGGCGATCGCTTAGGGGTGCGAGTCCCTGGAGGAAGACGTGGTGCTAACTCCGAACCGGAGGCACCGGGACCGAAGGCAGGCGATATCCGCTCGTTCTTCCGCACCATCGGCTGACCCACCCCAGACCCGTAACATCGCGGGGATTTGCGTCTCCACCAAGGGGAGACAGGAGGGTAGGGGTATGGACGGCGACACGCTTTATCCGATCGGCACGATGGCCGAACGGACCGGTCTCTCGGTCAAGACTATCCGGTTCTACGCCGACACTGGTGTCGTGCCGCCGGCCAGCCACAGCCCCGCCGGTTACCGGCTCTACGACGACGATGCGCTCGCCCGCCTGCAACTGGTGCGCACCCTGCGCGAACTCGGCATCGATCTGCCCGCCATCCGACTGGTGCTCGACCGCACACTGACGGTGCCCGAGGTCGCGGCCGCACATGCCGATGCGCTGGAGTTTCAGATCAGCACACTGCGGGTGCGGCGCACGGTGTTACGAGCGATAGCCGAGCGTGGCTCGACCCCCGAGGAGATGGAACTCATGCACAAACTCGTCGCACTCTCCGACGCCGAAAAGCGCCGCCTCATTACCGAATTCGTCGAACACACCTTCGGCGGCACCGATGCCAACCCGGAATTCGTCGATCTCATCCGCTCGGCGATGCCGGAACTGCCCGACGACCCCGAACCGGCCCAGGTGCAGGCCTGGGTGGAACTCGCCGAACTCACCCGAGATCCGGATTTCCGCGCGTCGGTGCGTCGCATGGCGGAATACCAGGCCGCGCAGCGCTCCGAAGGCGATACCACCGGCCTGCACCACGAGCTGACCGAACTCGTGCGCGAACGAGTCGGCCGGGCGCTCGCAGCCGGCACCGCACCGTCGTCGCATGCGGCCCAACCCATTGTCGACGAGCTGACCGCCGCATACGCGACGACGTTCGACCGCCCCGATGACGCCGAGCTACGGAACTGGCTGCTGATCCGTCTCGACGTCGCGGGAGACCCACGCGCCGAACGCTATTGGCAACTCCTCTCGATCATCAACGGTTGGCCCGTCCCGCCTACTTTGGGACCGGTATTCGACTGGTTCGGTGCCGCGCTGCGAGCGAATTCCTGACCGATCAGTCCAGATCCGCCAGCTCGGCGAGGATGGCCGCGGCCATGGCCGCCGGATCGCCGTCCTCGGGGCGCAGCACCAGCTCGGCTCGGGTGGGTGCCTCATAGGGATCGTCGATGCCGGTGAAACCGCGGATCTCACCGGCACGGGCCTTCGCGTACATGCCCTTGGGGTCGCGGGCTTCGCATATCTCCAGTGGCGTATCCACGAAGATTTCGACGAAGGGGATGCCTGCGGCCTCGTGCACGGCGCGAACCTTGTTGCGATCGGCGGCGTAGGGACTGATCAGGGAAACCACCGCGACCACACCGGCTTCGGCGAACAGCCGCGCGACTTCGCCCACGCGGCGGATATTTTCGACGCGGTCGGCGGCGCCGAAGCCGAGGTCGGCATTGAGGCCGTGGCGCAGATTGTCACCGTCGAGCAGGAAGGCCGGGCGGCCCGCCGCGACCAGGCGGCGCTCCAGTTCCACTGCGACAGAAGACTTTCCGGAGCCGGACAGCCCGGTCAGCCAGACGGTCATTCCCGCTGTCGGACGCTCGTCGCGGCCGACGGCGGTCGAATGCCAGACGACACGAGAGGAGGGCAGGGTCGGTCCGGTGATCATGCCCGCGGCGACGGTGTTGTTGGTGGTGTCGTCGACGAGGATGAAGCTGCCGGTGGTGCGGTTGCGGCGGTACGGATCGAACAGCAGGGGCTGGCGGGTGCGCAGCTGGATGCGTCCGATTTCGTTGAGCGACAACGAATTCGCGCTGTCGTCGCGGTGCAGGGTATTGACGTCGAGGCGGTAGTCCAGGGTGCGCACCTCGGCGGTCGCGGTGCGGGTGGTGTGCCGGATGGTGTAGGTGGCGCCGGGGGTGAGTTCGGAATCCTCGGCGAACCAGCACACCATCGCGTCCAGATCGCGTCCGACATGGGGCCGGTTGGCGGGGCGGCAGATCAGATCGCCACGGGAGACATCGAGGTGGTCGGCCAGTTGGATGGTAACGGCCTGCGGCGGAAAGGCTTCCGCGATCGGCGTACCGCCCGGACCCCAGATCGCCTCGACCGTGGTGGTGAATCCCGAAGGCAGCGCCGCGACCTCGTCGCCAGGCTTGAAAACTCCACCGGATACGGTACCGGCGTAACCACGGAAATCCTCTGCGTGCCTGCGGGTTACATATTGCACCGGGAACCGCGCGTCGATCAGATTGCGGTCGGAGGCGATATGCACCTCCTCGAGGTGGTGCAGCAGGGGCGAGCCCTCGTACCACGGCATGCTCGCGCCACGGTGCACGATATTGTCACCGTGCAGCGCCGACATCGGGATGAAGGACAGATCGGCGACATCGAGTTTCGTGGCGAAGCCGACGAATTCCTCCTTGATTTCCTCGAACCGGTCCTGCGACCATCCGGCCAGATCCATCTTGTTCACACACAGCACCAGGTGCGGGATGCCGAGCAGGCTGGCCAGGAAGGCGTGCCGCCGTGTCTGTTCCACAATGCCCTTGCGTGCGTCCACCAGGATCAGTGCGAGATCGGCGGTGGAGGCGCCGGTGACCATATTGCGGGTGTACTGGATGTGGCCGGGGGTGTCGGCGATGATGAATTTGCGTCGGGGCGTGGCGAAGTAGCGGTGCGCCACATCGATGGTGATGCCCTGTTCGCGTTCGGCGCGCAGGCCGTCGGTGAGCAGCGCCAGATCCGGATAGTCGTCGCCGCGCGCCTTGCTGGTGCGCTCCACCGCGGCGAGCTGATCGGTGAAGATCGTCTTGGAGTCGAACAGCAGACGGCCGATCAGTGTCGATTTACCGTCGTCGACGCTGCCGGCGGTGGCCAGGCGCAACAGGGTGGTGGTCGTCATCAGAAGTAACCTTCCCGCTTGCGGTCTTCCATGCCTGCCTCGGAAATACGGTCGTCGGCGCGGGTGGCGCCGCGCTCGGTGATTCGGGTGGCGGCGACTTCGGTGACCACGTCCGCGGGGGTCGCCGCGGTCGATTCGACACAGCCGGTGCAGGTCGCATCGCCGACCGTCCGGAATCGCACCGTACTTTCATACGGCTGCTCACCATCGAGCAGGGTGAGAAATCGTGTGTGCGCCAACAACATTCCGTCGCGTTGCACCACCTTTCGGCGGTGCGCATAGTACAGCGGCGGCAGCTCGATGTCCTCGGCGGCGATGTAATGCCAGATATCGAGCTCGGTCCAATTGGACAGCGGGAACACTCGTATGTGTTCGCCCTTGCTGTGCCGGCCGTTGTAGAGATTCCACAGCTCCGGTCGCTGATTGCGCGGATCCCACTGCCCGTATTCGTCACGGAAGCTGAATACGCGCTCCTTGGCGCGCGCCTTCTCCTCGTCCCGGCGCGCACCGCCGAATACCGCGTCATATCCGCCCTCCCGGATCGAACGCAGCAATGTGGCTGTCTGCAAGCGGTTTCGGGAGGCGCGTGGTCCGCTCTCCTCCTTCACCCGGCCCGCGTCGATATCGTCCTGCACGCTACCGACCACCAGTCGCAGTCCGAGCCGCTCGACCGTGCGGTCGCGGTATTCGATGACCTCGTCGAAATTGTGTCCGGTATCGATATGCAGCACCGGGAACGGCAGCGGCGCCGGCCAGAAGGCCTTGGCCGCCAGGTGCAGCATGACCACCGAATCCTTGCCGCCGGAGAACAGCAGCACCGGCCGTTCGAAGGTGGCGGCGACTTCCCGGAATATATGTGCCGACTCGGCCTCGAGCGCGTCCAGATGAGGCAGCTCGTAGGTGCTCGCCGTCGACTTCGCGTACTGGCTCACGCCCCAAAACTAGAACACGTTTCGGTCATTGGTCAATGGTTCGAATCCGGCTTGTGACCCCCGGACTCGGCGGTCACCCGATCCGCGGCCGCCACGAGTGCGGTTCCGCGGCGGTCGATCTCGGCACCGGTGATGGAGGTTCCGACGTACATCGTCAGCACCATGTTCTGCCTGCTGTCGCTGCCGTAGGTGGGCGCGGCGAGCAGGCTGACCGGATGTTCCTTGCGCGGGCGCAGATCGGTGCCGAGATAGACCCGCTCGCCGAGGCTGGTCACCAGTTCGCCGACGAGTTCGCGCACCTCATTGGGCAGGTCGCTGGCCGCGACCCCGGCGAGCAAAGCGTACAGTCGCCGCCCGGCCGCGGTCAGGCTTTCGACCAGGTAGCCGCGCTCGCGGCACTCCGCGACGATCCGGCGCAGCCGGGCCTCGTCCTGGCGCAGCGGCACCGTCGGCGGCTTGCGCAACCAGGCGTCGAAGGCCGCGTCGGTATCCCAGAGCACGTACATCAGACCCACCGGCGGTGCGAAATGGTAGGCCGCACCCACCTTGACCAGGCCCGGACCGGTGCTCTCCAGCACCATGATCTGCTCGCCGACTACGGCCGATGCGGTGCAGGTGGTGCGGTAGAGCGCGGTGAGTTTCTCCAGCTCGGCGCGCGCGATGGAGGCGATGGCGAAGCTGTCCTGCGCGACCCGGCCCGCGGCGATAAGCGCAGGTCCGAGGCCGTAGGTGCGGGTGTTCGCGTCGCGCATGAGATAGCCGCCCGCGGTCAGTTCGGTGAGGATGCCCAGGCAGGTCGGTTTGGCCAGGTCGAGCTCGCGGGCCAGTTCGGAGAGTCCGAAGCGTTTGCCGCGCCGCTCGACGAAGAAATCCAGCACTTGGACCACCCGTGCGGTCGGGGCGGATCTGCGGGCAACCATGGACAACTCCTAGAACAGGTTCTAATCTTGCTCATATCGAAATGTACCAGAGCGGTACATATTTGGAACAGCTACTTCGGAGAAGCCTCTTGCTGACACAGCCGTTCGCGGAAGCCATCGCCGCCGCCGAGGAAATCATCACCGGCGCACCGCATATTCGAACCGAACAGGACCTCGTCGAGGGCTACGACTACCTCGCGGGCAGTATTCGCGCCTCCATCCAGATGGCGTGGGCCTTCGAGCGGGACTTTCCGTTCTTCGTCATGTCCACCGGCCCGTATACGAAGATGGGTCTGGACAACCCGGACACCCTCTACTTCCATTCGTATCTGCGCCCCGACGCCGAGTATGTGGTGACCGGAACCCGCGGTACCACTCGTGACCTCAGCTTCCAGGTACTCAACGGCAACTACTCGCCGGTGGATGTCCCCGACAGCGAGACCGCCTTCGACGCCCGCGCCCTCGATATTGCGGCCGACGGGTCCTACGAGCTCCGGCTCGGTCCCGGCGAGGCGCGCCGCGGCTATGTTCATCTCGCGCCCGACTCCGCCATGCTCGTGGTGCGTGAGGTACACAGCGACTGGGCCACCGAGAAGTCCGGCACGATCCGCATCCAGCGGGTGGACCGGATCGGCGACGCACCGCCGCCGCCGACCAGGGACCTGATGAGCAAGCGGTACGACATCGCCGGGAAAATGCTGGTCTCGCGGCTGAATACCTTCCTGGCGTTCCCGAAGTGGTTCTATCTCAACCTCCCGGTCAACACGATGACCGAACCGCGCTCCACTCCAGGTGGGCTCACCACCCAGTTCTCCTCCGTCGGTCATTACGAACTCGACGACGATCAAGCGATGATCCTCACCGTGCCGAAATCGGATGCGCCATACCAGGGCTTCCAACTCGGCAGCATGTGGTACCTGTCGCTGGACTACATCAACCACCAGACCAGCCTCACCGCCGACCAAGCGCGCGTGGATCCGGACGGGATGATCCGGCTGGTCATCAGCGAGCGCGACCCCGGATTGACCAACTGGATCGAGCGCACCGGCCATGCGCGCGGGTACCTGCAGTTCCGCTGGCAACAGCTGTCGCGGGATCTGAAGCCCGAGGACGGGCCGAGGGTGGAGGTGGTATCGGTCGCCGAATTGCCTGAGCGGCTGCCGTACTACCAGGAAGCTCGGGTCACGCCAGAAGGATGGAAGGCCCGGATCGCGGCGCGTCAGGTTGCCGTGGCGGAAAGGATGCTCGGCTGATGTTGTTGCAGGACAAAGTAGTTGTTGTCTCCGGAGTCGGTCCGGGGCTCGGCCGGGCCATCGCGGTGCAGAGTGCGCGCGCCGGTGCCGATGTGGTGCTGGCCTCGCGGACCGAATCGCGGCTGACCGAGGTGGCCAAGGAGATCACCGAACTCGGCAGGCGCGCGGTGGTGGTGCCGACCGATATCAATGATGAAGCGGCCGTGACGAATCTGGTCGAGACGGCACAGAGCGCCTTCGGCCATGTCGACACCCTGGTGAACAATGCCTTCGCGATTCCGCCGATCACCGATCTGGCCGATGTCGATCTCGATGATGTGCGCGCCGGTTTCGAGACGAATGTGCTCGCCGCACTGCGGCTGACGCGTCTGTTCGTGCCCGCGCTCACCGAGTCCAAGGGCTCGGTGGTAATGATCAATTCGGCGGTGCTGCGGCATTCGCGGCGCACCTTCGGGCCCTACAAGATGGCCAAGGCGAGTCTGCTCGCGCTGGCGCAGAGCCTGGCCACCGAACTCGGGCCGAAGGGCATTCGGGTGAATACCATCGCGCCCGGCTATATCTGGGCCGACAACTTGAAGTGGTACTTCAACTATCAGGCCAAGCAGCGCGGGATCACCCCCGAAGAGGTGTACGCCGAAACCGCCAAGACGATCGATCTGCGCAAGCTTCCCGAACCCGATGAGATCGCCGACGCCGTGGTCTTTTTCGCCTCGCATCTGGCGCGGGCGATTACCGGCGCCTGCCTGGATGTCAACGGCGGCGAATACCACCACTAGGAGATGACTGTGATCGGCAGAGACGACGTCGGCACCATCGACGATCTGCACGCCTCGGCGACCAAGGTCGTCGGATTGACCGATTTCGGCGATGACGGCTACCGCGAGGGGCTGGCAGTGCTGCTCGAGTCCTATGCCAAGGAAGCCGAGCTGACGCCCTTCGGCAATAAAGTGAATCGGGCCTTCCTACGCGGTGCGCTGATCGCGCGGCTGCTGAGTGAGGCCGCGTGGCAACGCTTTCCCGAACATGCCGAGGTCGCGATCGAGCGCCCGATCTTCGTGACCGGGCTGCCGCGTTCGGGTACGACGGCGGTGCATCGGCTGCTCAACGCGGATCCGGCGCATCAGGGCCTGGAAATGTGGCTCACCGAGATGCCGCAGCCGCGGCCGCCGCGCGAGACCTGGGCGGACAATCCGGTGTACCAGCGGATCGAGGCGGCCTTCGAGCAGCATCATGTGGAGCATCCGGAATTCATGGGCGTGCACCATATTTCGGCGGACCAGGTGGAGGAGTGCTGGCAGCTGCTGCGGCAGTCGTTGATGTCGGTGTCCTACGAATGCCTCGGCTATCTGCCCGGCTATTCCGAATGGTTGCGCGAACAGGATTGGACCGATACCTATCGCAGGCATCGGCGCAACCTGCAGTTGATCGGCATGCCCGATGCCGACCGGCGGTGGGTCTTGAAGAACCCCAGCCATCTGTTCGCGCTGGACGCGATCTTCGAGGTGTATCCGGATGCGCTGGTGATCCAGATGCACCGGGATCCGCGCACCATCATCGCCTCGGTGTGCAGTCTCAACGAGCAGGCCTCGGCGGGGTGGTCGGAGAAGTTCCGCGGTCCGGTCGTCGGTACCGCGCAGTTGGATCTGTGGGCCAGGGGAGCGGATAAGTTCCTCGCGGATCGCAAGCGGCACAACGCCGCTCAGTTCTGCGATGTGTACTACGACGATTTCGTCGCCGACCCGATCGGCACCGTCGGATCGATCTACCGGCACTTCGATATCGCCCTGAGCTCCGAGGCCGAAGCGGCGATGACGGCGCTGCATGCGGAAAGCACCTCGGGCGCGGCCCGTCCGGTACATCGCTACACGCTAGAGGACTTCGGCCTCACTGCGGATCAGGTCGACGATCGCTTCGCCGAATACCGCAACAAACACTTCCCGACGAGCTAGGGGCATCCGAGATCAGGTGCAATCACCTGATCTCGGTTCTCACTGCTGCCCCGGTTTGAGCACGATGAACAGCCCCTGTGCCTCGGCGCAGAGGCGTTCGCCGTCGTGCAGGGTGGCCCGCACGTAGACCTTGCGGCCCTCCTGCCGTTCAGTCCACGCATGCACCCGCAGTTCGGTGTTGAGCGGGGTGATGGAGCGGTAGTCGACGGTCAGCGATGCCGTGCGCGTCACCTCGCCCGCGTGCATTGCCGCGGCCATACCGAGCAGATCGTCGAAAGCGACCGCGACCTGTCCGCCGTGGGCGGCCTTATTGCCGCCCAGGTGGAAGGTGCGGAAGGTGATGCGGGCATCGACGCCGTCGCGGCTCGCCTTGTCGACGACGAACGGTGGGAGGGTGATATTGCCGCGGGAGGGCAGGTCGGCCCGGGTCCAAGTCGGTGCGGACCATTCGTCGACGATCGCGGCGTCCAGCTTGTCGTTGAGCTGTTTGAGGACGCCGATCGTCTCCAGCGCGAGCTCATCGGTCGGACATGCCAGCCGGGCCCGATCCATCAGATTGCGCACCTCTTCGATGAATGCGCCGTAGTGCGGGCCGCCGCGCGAAATATCGAGGTCGTCCAGCTGGGCGTCGATCAGCTCCGACATCGGCCGGAACCCGCCCTCGTGGTGCTCCTCGCTCGGCAGCGAGTTGCCGACCTGCTCTTCGTTCATAAGAACACGTTATCGGTTGCCGGTCGAATGCTCGTTCGGCGGGGCTGCGCGATGTGCTGGAATCGGGCGAAGCCGCCGAATGGGGCGGCGAAATGGTGGTGGGATGCGAGGGCAGGGTTGGCTGGCCTAGTGTGGGTACTCGTTCCTCATCAGGTCTTCCGAAACCCCCACCGCGGGGCGGGTCGATGGGTCGGCCATCGGGTCGTCGCCGAACGGTGTTGCCCGGCGAAAGGCTTTGTCCCATATGCACATTGCTGCTGTTGTCTTCGATATGGACGGCGTTCTGATCGACTCGGAGCCGGTGTGGGAGCAGGTGCGCCGCGCGTATGTGGCAGAGAAGGGCGGGCGCTGGCTACCCGATACGCAGCAGCGGCTGATGGGCATGAGTACGGGGGAGTGGTCGGACTATCTCAGCGGTGAACTCGGAGTCGGTGCGCCGCCGGATACCGTGGCCAATGATGTGATCGATCGCATGGCGCAGCAGTACGAGCAATCGGTGCCGCTGCTGCCGGGGGCCGTCGAGGCGGTGCAGCGCATCAGCGAACACTGGCCGCTCGCGGTGGCCAGTTCGTCGCCGCGGAGCCTGATCGACACCGTGCTCGGCCGCACCGGGCTGATCGAATTCTTCGGCGTCACCTTCTCGACCGAGGAGGTCGATCGAGGTAAGCCCGCCCCCGATGTGTACGTGGCGACGGCCGCCTTCATGCGGCACAAGTCCACCGAATGCGCGGCCGTCGAGGATTCGAGCAACGGACTGCGGGCGGCACATGCCGCGGGTATGCGCGTTATCGCGGCCCCACGCCCGGAATACCCACCCGCACCGGACGCCCTAGCCCTGGCTGCCGAGGTGATCGACACCCTCGACAAGCTCACCCCCGAAATCGTTGCCGGGGAGTGAACCCATTGCGGCTTTGCCAACAGGCGCGGTGTCAAGGGTGGTAGGACTCGAGCAGGGCGCGGGCGGCGGCGGTGAGGTCGGCTTCGAGCCACGCGGGGAGGGCGGGGGCCTGGGCGTGGCGGCGCAGGGCGGCGTAGGGGAGGTCGACTACGGCGCGGCTGACGGCGTCGATTTCGCGGTCGCCGTCGCGGCCGAAGCGGGCGACGGCGATGCTGCGCAGATGGTCGATGAGCGGTGCGTTCATCTGGTCGAGCCGGGCACGGAACTCCGCATCCGGTCCGCCGTCGAGCAGATCGCTGGGACGCAGGTTCAGCAAAAGCTTTGCGTCATCTGGTAATTCGCGAGCGAAGTGAATGCTCGCCACGGCCATCGCGACACCGGCCTCGACCGGGTCCGGTTCGGCCGCGGCGGCCTTGACTCGGTCCTGGAAGCGTTCGAGCGCACGCAGCCACGCCGCGGTCAGCACACCGTTGCGGTTGCCGAAACGGTGATAGAGCGTGCCGACGGGCGCACCACTGGCCGCCGCGATCGCCGCGACGCTGGCGGCGCGGGGACCGTCGGTGAGCACGAGGGTGCGCGCTGCGTCGAGGATCACGTCGGTGTCGTGCTTGCGGGGAGGCGCCATGTACTAGTACGTTCCTTCTATATGGAGCGATTGCCCTACATAGATGAGCATGCCAGATCGGTGGACGCGAATCGCGCTCGGGCGTGGAAAGCCTTGCTGAAAGTTGTCTGCAAGGATCCGAACGATCCGTCGAAGGCGCCGACCGGGTTCGTGCTCGACGCGGCCGACGAGCCCGCTCGGCTGGCACTGCGGGGGCGGCACTGGTTCGCGCGCTATGCGCTGGTCTTCGAACTCGACGAGCAAGGGCCGAGCCGAACATTGGTGCGAGCACAGAGCTGGGCCGAATTCCCCGGTCTGCACGGAAAGATCTACCGCGCGTTGGTCATCGGCACCGGCGGCCACAAGATCGTAGTGCGCGATATGCTTCGCCGAATCGCGGCCGCGGCATGATCCCGGGGTTGGTCTGGGGTGCCACCGAAGCCGAATGCGAACTCCCCCTGCCCTGTGACGAGGTGCAACCCGGTGGGGTGCAGGCGGATCGGGCCATCAGCATCGACGCGCCACCCAGCGTGGTCTATGGCTGGCTGTGCCAATTGCGGGTCGCGCCGTACAGCTACGACCTGCTCGACAACTTCGGCAGGCGCAGCCCACGCCACCGCGATCCGGCGCTCACCGAACTCGAGGTGGGACAGCGGTTCATGTCCGCGTTCACCCTCGTCTCCTTCGTGCTGTGCCGCCATATCACCCTGGTCTCCGGCAAGGTCTGCGTCACCTACGCGGTACGACCCGAAGGACGCGGTACCCGCCTGACGGTCCGAATGCATTGCGGCGCACCGTGGCTCATCGCCCGTGTGCTGGCACTCGGCGATGTGCTCATGATGCGCAAACAGTTGCTGACGCTGAAGGAACTGGCCGAGGCCGAGGTATCGCGATAGCCGGGCCCGGCGCAAAGCCATCCGCCGCGCGTGAACGCTGGCTCGAGGCGATTACGCGGTTATTCACATCCGGCCATGCGGTCCAGTAGTAGTGCCTGTTCGGCGTTGTTCCCGGTCAGCTCCGCCGCGCGGGCGAATTCGGCACGCGCTTCCTCGGGCCGACCGAGCCGATCGAGCAGGTCGCCGCGGACAGCGGGAAGCAGATGATAGTTGTCCAATGTGCCGGTGGCGACGAGCGCGTCGACGAGTTCGAGACCCGCGGCGGGCCCGTGCACCATGCCGACCGCGACGGCCCGATTCAATTCGACGATCGGCGACGGAAAGCGTTCGGCGAGAACCGCATACAGGCCCGCGATGCGCCGCCAGTCGGTCTCCTCGGCGCTCGGAGCCATGGCGTGCAGTGTGGCGATCGCGGCTTGCAGCGCATAGCGGCCCGGCCGTATCCCGCGATTGCGGCTGACCGCATGGGAGCGGCCGAGTGCGGCGAAACCACGTCGGATCAGCAGCTGATCCCACCGGGAACGCTCCTGATCCGCCAGCAGGACAACGGTTTTCGTGGGGTTCATCCGCGCGGCCGAGCGCGATGCCTGCAATTCCAACAGTGCGGCGAGGCCGTGTGTTTCCGGTTCGTCGGGCAGCAGACTCGCCAGCATCCGGGCCAAGCGCAGGGCGTCCTCGCACAATTCGACCCGGATCCAATCATCGCCCGCCGTCGCCGAATAGCCTTCGTTGAAGATCAGGTAGACGACCTCCAGCACCGAATCCAAACGCCTTGTCAGCTCGTCACCGTGCGGTACCGCATAGGGCACGCGCCTGGCTGCGATGGTGCGTTTGGCTCGCACAATGCGTTGGGCGACAGTCGATTCCGGTACGACGAAGGCCCGGGCGATCTCCTCGGTGGTCAATCCGCCGAGTAACCGGAGCGTCAATGCCACCCGGGCCGGTTGCGACAGCACCGGATGACAGGCCGTGAAGATCATGCGCAGCAGATCGTCTTCGATATCCTCGGCCGCCTCGGGCTCCGGACCGGTCCGCAGTTCATGACCGACCAGTGTCAGCTTCCGCGCGAGGTTCTGATTGCGGCGCACCCGATCGATCGCCCGATGTTTCGCGGTGAGCATGAGCCAGCCGCCCGGATTCGGCGGCACACCGTCGTGCGGCCACTGCTCCAGGGCGGCGACCAGCGCGTCCTGTGCGAGTTCCTCGGCGGCGTCGATATCGCCGACGATCCGGGTCAGCCCGGCTATCAGGCGCGGCCATTCCATTCGCCACACGGTTTCGACGGCATCGCGGATCTGCTCGGGCGACCGGCTCATCTATCGGGTCAGCCCTCGACGACCTGGCGAATCTCGATCTCGATATCCCACTCCGGCCCGTGCACGCTCAGGAAGCGCGAGGTCCATTCCACCGCCTCCTGCTTCGTTTTCGTCTGCAGCAGGCAGTACCCGCCGACGACCTCCTTCGACTCGGTGAACGGACCATCGAGCACGGTCTGCTTGCCACCGGTCTGGGTGATCTTCGTGGCCTCGGTGATCGAATGCAGACCGGCGGTATCCAACAGCACCCCGGCCTTGGTCATCTCCTCGATCACCTTGTTGACCTGCTCGATCAGCGCCTCGTCGGGAACCGGCGCATTTGTCGGATCGACTCGGATCAGCATCATGTGTCGCATCTGGCCATCCTCGGTTCGGTGGTCGGCTTGTCCGACCCTCACTCAACGCATCGAACGGCATCGGCTCGAATCGACATTCTCCCGGAAGATTCTTCCGGAACCCACATTTGTTACGCGGGCCAGGCCCGCACGGCGGCCCGCGCGGTCCAGCGGCCGTCGTCGTAGCGGACCGCCACCGGATGGTCGAAGGCCGCGCTCACGGTGTCCGTGGTGACCGTTTCGGCGGCGCGACCAGCGGCGACGGTGCGACCGTCGGCGATCAACAGCGCGTGGGTCGTGGTGCTCGGCAGTTCCTCCAGATGATGAGTGACCAGGATCGAGGCGACCTCGGGATGGGTTTCGCCGAGTGCGTCGATGGTCTCGAGGAGTCGTTCGCGGGCCGCCACATCGAGTCCGGTGGACGGCTCGTCGAACAGCAGCAGGCGCGGTGCGGCGATGAGGGCACGCGCGATCAGGGTTCGGCCGCGTTCGCCCTGCGACAGCGTCGGCCAGATCTCCTCGGCCTTGCCTTTGAGGCCGACGGTATCGATCAGGGCGTCCGCCCGGCGCAGATGCTCCGGTGTAGGCCTCCAGCGCATCGGGGTGTCGATGGTGGCGGTGATGCCGGTGAGTACGACCTCGCGGACGGTCAGCGGATACCGCAGTGGATGGCGCGGATTCACATGCCCGATCGAGTGGCGCAGTGGGGCCAGATCGACCCGGCCCATCCGCCGGCCGAGGATATCGACGGTGCCCGAGGTCGGGAAGGTGACCGCGGCGCAGAAGCCGAGCAGGGTGCTCTTGCCCGCGCCGTTGGGTCCGAGCAACGCCCAGTGTTCGCCCGCGTGGACGGTCAGCGAGATGCCGTCGATGATCTGTTTGCCTTCGCGGCGGAAGGTGACGTCACTCAGTTGCAGCACCGGGGTTTCGGGCACGGGAGATCTCCATTCGGTCATCACGTGAATGCGTCCTTCAGAGCGGTGAGGTGCTTTCGGCTGAATTCCGCTGCGGCACTGGGATTTCGGTGTGCGATCGCATCCGTGAGTCGAATGTGCGCGTCGTGGTCGGCGGGCGCGGAGGGGACCGGGCGGATCTTGAGCATATCGATCATGGCTACCCGTAGCCGGGGCAGAAAGCTGTCGAAGAGCTGGGTGAGCACGTCGTTGTGCGCGGCGACGATGACGGCGCGATGGAATGCCATATCGGCATCGACATGGTCGGCGATCGGTTCGCCGTGCGCCTCCCGTGCGGCCAGTGCCCGGCGGATAGCGCGCAGGTCGGCCGGGGTGCGGCGCTGTGCGGCCAGGGCGGCGGCCTCGGCCTCGATCGCGATGCGGGCTTCGATGACGGCGGCGATGGTGGCGCGGCGCAGCACCACATCCCAGTCCTCGGTGACATCCAGCGCGGTCACGAAGACACCCGCGCCCTGACGGCTGTCGAGCACGCCCTTACCCGCCAATTCGCGGATCGCCTCGCGCAGCGTCGAGCGCCCGACACCGAGTTGCGCGGCGAGGGTCGTTTCGCCCGGAAGGCGATGTCCCAGTGGCCATTCCCCATTGCGGATGCGGGTGAGCAGCAGTTCCGCCGCCTGCGCCGCGAGGGGATGCCGCCGTACCTGCGAGACCATCCGAACCTCTCTACTTGTCTGAGGAGTTGTGTATAGTCTAGCAATCATGCGCACCATGCTTCTGCTTAGCCGCCACGGCGGGGCCTGACGACCGGCCGCCCGCCGTGGGGTTTCGTCGTGGCCGGTCACCGTTCTCTGTGACGGCCGCGAAGGCCAGGAAGCAGCAATCATGTCCATGTTCCCCACCATTGCCACGCCCGCCGGTGCCGTCTCGGCGTGGAACAGGCAGCGGCATTCGCAGATGCCCTCGCATCGCTATCGCAGTGTCTACGATCGCGTGGAAGTACGACTCGCCGAACGTAGTTGGCCGAATGCCCGGCTCACCCACGCGCCGCTGTGGGTGCCGGTCGATCTGCGCGATGGCAACCAGGCGCTGGCCGAACCCATGGATCCGGTGCGCAAGCAGCGGTTCTTCGAACTGCTGGTTGCCATGGGCTACAAGGAGATCGAGGTCGGCTACCCGTCCGCATCGCAGACCGATTTCGATTTCGTCCGGATGATCGCGCGGACAGATATTGCGCCGGAGGATGTCACGATCGTGGTATTCACCCCGGCCCGACGCGATCTCATCGAGCGCACGGTGGAATCGGTGCGCGGTATCCGCAACGAGGTCGTCATCCACATGTACACCGCGACCGCGCCGGTATGGCGAGATGTGGTGCTGGGCAAGGACACGGACGAACTGCGCGAGCTGATCGTTTCCGGTGGCCGCGACGTCCTCGAACTCGCCGGTGAGCTGCCGAATGTGCGGTTCGAATTCTCGCCCGAGGTGTTCAACCTGACCGAACCGGAATTCGTACTCGATATCTGCGACCGCATGACGACCCTGTGGGATGCCACCCCGCAGCGGCCGGTGATCCTGAATCTGCCTGCCACGGTGGAGGTCGCGACACCGAATGTGTACGCCGACCAGATCGAATACATGCACAAGAACCTGGCCCGCCGCGACAGCGTCATCCTGTCCGTGCACCCGCACAATGACCGGGGTACCGGTATCGCATGCGCGGAACTGGCTGTACTCGCCGGAGCGCAGCGCGTGGAGGGCTGTGTCTTCGGCAATGGCGAACGCACCGGCAATGTCGATATCGCGACCCTGGCGCTGAATCTGCATGCGCAGGGCATCGATCCGATGATCGACTTCTCCGATATCGACGAGATCCGCAGGACCGTCGAGTACTGCACGCGCCTGCCGATTCACGAAAGGCATCCGTATGTAGGCGATCTCGTGCACACCGCGTTCTCCGGCACACATCAGGACGCGATCAAGAAGGGGATGGCCGAACATCGCGAACGGGCTGCCGCGACCGGCATCGACGAACGCGAACTCGATTGGCGTGTCCCGTATCTGCCGATCGATCCGGCCGATATCGGGCGCAGCTACGACGCGGTCATCCGGGTGAACTCCCAGTCCGGCAAGGGTGGGATCGCGTACCTGCTGGAGTCCGAATACGGCCTGGAACTGCCGCGCAGACTGCAGATCGATTTCGCGCGACACGTGCAGGCGCGCACCGATGACACCGGTCTCGAGATCACCGCCGCCGAACTGCACGAGCTGTTCGAGGCGACATATCTGCACACCGAGACGGCGTCGATCGAGTTGGTCGAATGGCGGACGACCGACGGATACCTCGAGGTCACGCTGAGCATCGGTGGTGTCGCCGAGCGCAGCGAACATCGCGATATCGGTCCCATCGAGGCGCTCACCTCGGCACTGGCCCGGGTAGGTCATCCGATCGAGGTGCTCGGATCGACCCAGCAATCGATCGGAGCAGGCAATGACGGGACCGCGATCACCTATCTCGAATACCGCATCGGTGCGCGGACCGGATGGGCCTGCGGACGCGGCGATTCGGTCCTCACCGCATCGCTGGCCGCCGTCATCCGAGCCGCGAACGCGATAGTCTCCTAAGGGGTAGCGATACGACATCTCGGTCAAAATGCCCGGGACGGCGGCCGCGCATGAAAAGGTATGCAGCGTGGTGCGGCACGTGACAGGGAACCTCCCAGCTGAGGTGACGAGCTTCGTAGGTCGTGACGCCGAGGTCGCCACGGCGCGCAAGCTGCTGTCCAGTACGCGGCTGCTCACCCTGACCGGGCCGGGCGGCGTCGGGAAGACCCGGCTCAGCCGGCGGGTGGGGGAGACGGTGCGTCGCGCCTTTCCCGACGGTGTCTGGCTGGTCGAGATCGCGCATGTGCACGACGGGGATCTGGTGGCGTTGAGCGTCGCGCAGGCGCTGGGTCTGCGCGACGACACCTCCTCACCCGTCGTCGGCCTGACCGAATTCCTGGCCGACAAGACCCTGCTGTTGATCCTGGACAACTGCGAGCACTTGATCGGCGCATGTGCCGAACTCGTGGACCGGCTGATTCCGACGACCACCGACGTGCGGATTCTCGCGACCAGCCGCGAGTCGCTCGGAGTCTCCGGGGAACAGGTCATGCCGGTGCCGCCGCTCACGGTGCCGGAGGTAGAGGAGGATGAGGCGCGCCCGGCGCACGTCGACAGCGATGCGCTGCGGCTGCTGATCGATCGCGCCGTCGCCGCGAACCCCGATTTCCAGGTCACCGATGCCAATCGCGGGGTGCTCGCGGCGATCTGTCGTCGCCTGGACGGTATACCGCTGGCACTCGAGCTGGCGGCATTGCGGTTGCGGATGTTCACACCGGATCAGGTGCTCGCACGCCTGGACGATGCGATACGGCTGCTCACCGCGGGGTTGCGCACCGCGCCCGAGCGGCAGCAGACCCTGGAGGCCGCGATCCGGTGGAGCTACGACCTGTGCACGCCGGATGAACAGCACCTGTGGGAGCAGCTGTCGGTCTTCGCGGGGGGTTTCGATCTGGAGGCCGCGGAGGCGGTCTGCGTGGTCCCGGATGTGCTGCTGGACGCGTTGACCGGGTTGGTGGACAAGTCGGTGCTCGGCTACCGGCAGAACAGCGACGGTACCGGGCGCTACACCATGCTCGAACCGTTGCGTCAGTTCGCGTTGGCGGGATTGGTCGCCCGCGGCGGTGAGCGGGCGGTGCGGCTGCGTCATCGCGATTACTACCACGGGATCGCCGCGCAGGGTCGCACCGCGTACTGGGGCAGCGAGGATGTCACCTGGTTCCGTGACGTCACCCGCGAACATCCGAATATGCGTGCGGCACTGCAGTTCTCGCTCGCCGATCCGGAAAGCGCCCATCGTGCACTGGAGCTCGCGACGGAACTACGACCGTTCTGGGAGCATTACCGCTTTCTGTTGGAGGGCTATCGCTGGCTCCTGGAGGCGTTGGAGAAGGATCTCGATCACACGAAGGATCGAGCCCGCGCACTGGCCGCCGCTTCGGTGATCGCCGCCATGCTGTCCGATCCGGAGACCGCTAGCCGTTTCGCGGACGAGTGTCTGTACATCGCAACCGAACTCGACGCCGAAGATGTCCTCGTCGAACATGCACTGCTCGCCGCGCTGCTGGCATTCGCCAACGACGAGCCGAGACAGGCACTCGATATCGCCGAGGCCGTCTCGGACCGTGCGCGTGCCTGCGCCCACCACGGCGTCGAGATGGAGAGTCTGGCCTTCGCGTATGTGTGTGCGCTGGTGTTGGACGACGACCGGGCAGGCGCGATCGCGGATCGCTTCCTCGCCAAGACCAAGGACTACGGCTCGCACCTGCTGGGCGGGCTGGGGCATTGGGCGGTGGGCACCGACCGCTGGCGCAAAGGCGAGCAGGACGCGGCGATTGCGGAGCTACGCAAGGCGGTCGAGCTGTTCAGTCTGTTCGACCGGTGCGTGTGGACGGCGTCCGGTTTCGACGGACTCGCATGGGTGGCGACGGCCGATGGCGATCTGAACCGTGCGGCGCGACTGATGGGTGCGGCGTCGACGGTGCGGCGCGGCAGTACCCAGCGGCTCGCCCACGAGATGACCGAATTCGTCGGCGACAAGGTGCGCCTGCAGGTGCGCGATGCGATGGGCGAGAAGGAGTTTCGGGACGCCTTCGATGCGGGTGCGGCCCTGGGGTTGGAGGAGGCGGTCGCTTTCGCGCTCGGCACCGAGCTACCTGCTGCGCCGGTGAAAACTGTTGCGGCGGATGTGCTCACTCGGCGCGAACGTGAAGTCGCCCGGCTGATCGGGGCGGGTGCCAGCAACAAGGGCATCGCGAGTGAGTTGGTGATCTCGATTCGGACCGTCGAGAGCCACGTCGACCACATTCTCACCAAATTGGGCTTCACCTCGCGGACGCAGATCGCCGCGTGGGTCAGCCGGAATCAGATCTGACACGTCAGTCGCCGGTCGCGCCGTCGATGCGTTCGCGCAGGAAGTCGGCGTGGCCGTTGTGTCGCGCGTATTCCTCGATCATGTGCACATAGACCCAGCGCAGGCTGAATTCGATGCTGCGATGAGTGAAGACGTGGTCCAGGGATAGGTCCGCGACGGCGGCGTCGGCCGACTTGATCTCCGCGTGCAGCGTCGCCAGATCCGCGGCGGCATCGGCATTGGCGATATCGTCGAAATCGCCATTCGGGTTGTCTTCGCTGCAGTACAGGTAATCCAGCGGTTCGCCGCGGGTGGCGATGCGGAACCAGCCGCGTTCGCATTCCGCGAGGTGGCGGACCAGGCCGAGCAGCGACAGCGTCGAGGGTGCGACGCAGCGCCGCTTCAGCTGCTCGGCCTCGAGCCCGGCGCATTTCCACAGTAGGGTGCGGCGGTGCAGGTCCAACCAGGTCTGCAGCATGGTCCGCTCGTCGGCGACCAGCGGCGGCTTGGTTCTGGTGATCTCGGGTGCGGTCCACGTCACCGGCCGACTGTAACTCCGAACCCGCGCCCGGATCTCGCGAATTAATGCGATATCGGCCGGACATAGTGATGCCTATGTTGCCTCGGCATCGGCGCTACAGGCCGGAGCTCAGGAAGTCGATGACCGCGCGCTCGAAGGCGTCCTTGCGCTCGATCTGCACCCAGTGCCCGCAGCGCCCGAACAGGCGCAGATCGGCATTCGGCAGCTGACGTGACGGCAGCAGCGCACCCTCGGCCGGAGTGACCCGATCATCGCGGCCCCACAGCAGCAGCACCTCATTGCGCAGCGCGCGCAGCCGCGCCCACAGCGGAATCGGTTCCGCGAAGGCGGGATTCGCGAAGGTCGCGTAGGCGTCGCGGATCGCCGCGATGGCGGCCGGATCCGCCGCCGCGGCCCATCGGTTCTCGACCAGCTCGTCGGTGAGAACCGCCTCGTCGAACACCATGGTCCGCAGCCAGGCGAGTACTCGCTCCCGGGTCGGCTCGCCGGTGAAGTCGAGCAGCCGCCGAATCCCTTCGGACGGTTCGGGTCCCAGCACATTGACGCCGACACCGCCCGGCGCCATGAGCACCAGTCGATCGATGCGCCGGCCGTGTTCGAGCGCTACGAGCGTCGCCACCGCACCACCCATGGAGTTGCCGAGCAGGTGCACCGTCGGCAGTTCGAGGTGATCCAGCAGTCCGAGCACGGCGTCGGCGGCGATGCGCAGATAGTTGCGCTGGTACACCTCGGGGCGTTCGCTTGCGCCGAACCCCGGCTGATCCAGGATCAGGCAGCGGAAATGTTCGGCGAGTACCGGCAGGTTCGCGCCGAAATTGGCCCAGCCGGACACCCCAGGGCCGGATCCGTGCAGCAGCACCAGCGGCGGACCTGAACCCGCCTCGTGGTAGCGAAGTTTCAGCCCGTCGACGGTGATGTGGCGACTGGTATCCGCAGCGTCCATCAGACCATCCGATCTTCGACCGGCAGCCCGAATTCACCGCGGCCGAACATGGCGAGGGCGCGCTCGACATCATTGATGACGTGCACACTGCCCGCGTGTGCGTCGCGCCAATGTCGTTCGATCGGATTGGGTTTGCGGATCGAGTGGCCGCCGGAGTTGTCGAACAGCAGCTCGATCGCCTGGATCGCGCGCTCGGTGCCGCGCACCTGATCGCGGCGGGTGCGCAGCCGGGTTTCGTACGGAATCTCCTCGCCCGCTTCGGCATAACGCAGTTGCTCGGAAATGTTGTGTTCCATCTGCAGGATGGCCGCGTCGATTTCGGAGCCCGCGCGCGCGACCCGCACATGGGCGAATGCGTCCTCGGCCACCTTCTGCCCGCCGTAGGACAGCCGGACCCGCTCGCGCATCCGCTCGATATGCGCCTCGTACGCGCCCTGTGCGGCCCCGATGATGGGGGCGGTGATGGTGTTGGAAAAGACGCCGGCGAACGGAATCTTGTACAGCGCAGCGGGATTGGCTTCCTGGCCCGGACCGCGCAGCTGTGATTGCTCGGTGGCGCTGTAGGCGCGGTGATGCGGCACGAAGGCCTTCTCGATGACGATATCGTTGCTGCCGGTGCCGGACAGGCCGACCACGTGCCAGACGTCATCGATGCGATAATCGTTGCGCGGCACCAGGATTGTCAGATAGTCCTTGGGGTTGCCGTGCTCGTCCGGGGCCAGTGCGCCCAGGAATGCCCACTGGGCATGGTCGCAGCCGGAGGAGAAACTCCACCGTCCGCTGACCTCGTAACCGCCCTCGACCGGCGTGAGTCGACCGGTCGGGGCGTACGAGGAGGAGATGAGCGTGTCGGAATCCTCGCCCCACACCTCTTCCTGCGCCTGCAGTGGGAAAAGTGCCAGCTGCCAGGGATGCACGCCCAGCACCGACGACACCCAGCCGGTGGACGGGCAGGCCGACGCGATCGTGCGAATGACCTCGTAGAACGCCACGGGGGAGGCTTCGTCGCCGCCGAATCGTGACGGCTGCAGCATGCGGAACACCCCCGCCTCGGTCAGTTCCCGGATGCTCGCCACCGGAACCCGCCGCTGCAGATCGGTCTCCGCGGCTCGCTCCCGGATTGCCGGGAGTAGATCCCGAACCCGATCGAGCACCTTATTGGGCCCGCCCGTCACCCGACCACCACCCCTCATCGAATCGCTGCGCGATGCTGGGTTCATGGGGGTCCTCCTATGTTCTCGCGACCGGTGTGTGCCGGACGACGCCATAGTTGTGACGCTATGGCGGCCGTGGCGGCGCGTCGGGGAGAAGTCCCGGTGATCGGAACGCTCGGAGGTGGTGTCTACACCGCGTGCAGCAAATTCGATTCTGCGGTGGTCTCGTACGGGTCCGGACCCCATCGATAGCCGTAGCCGCGGATATTCGTGATCAGCCCGGGGCGGTCCAACTTCGCGCGCAACGAGGCCATATGCACATACAGTTTCCGCGATACCGCCAGCATCGAGTCGCCCCAGACGCAGTCCATCAATTGCTCACGGCTGACCGCGATTCCGGGCCGCTCGGCCAGGACCCGCAGCAACTCGAACTCCAGCCGGGTGAGCGGAACCAGTTCCCCGGCCACCTCGACCCGCCGCGCCGCGAGATCTACGCGAACATCCTCGCTGGTCACCGTCTTGCCCCGGGCGGCGCTGGCAACGCCGACCCGGCGGGTGACCGCCTCGAGCCGGGCGGCCAACTCACCGATACGCGCGGGTTTGACGACATAGTCGTCGGCGCCGCTGTGCAGCCCGAGCACAATCGAACGCTCATCGGCGTGCTCGCCGAGAATCACCACCGGCACCGAGCTGACCTCGCGCAGTTTGCGCAACACCTGCAACCCGTCCATATCCGGCAGGCCCATGTCGAGGATAACGGCGTGATAGCCGTGGTGCGCCAGCAGCAGGTCGGCCCCGCGATGCTTGCGCTCCACCTGATGACCGTGCAGTTCGAGCCCCTGCGCCAGGGCGTCGCCGCCGTCGGCTTCACCATCGATCATGATCAGCCGCATCCGTCTCACCTTCCCGCACGATCCGCCGAAGAGCAGCGAACCTGCATGGTCGCCGCCGACGCCCGAGCACGCAAAGTTATTCCCTTGCCACCCTTGGGAAACACCGCTCCGCGCCCCTCACTTGGACAAGTGATCACGGGGAAACCATGGCGGCGAAACGCGAGTAGTCCACGCCACCAGTGCCACCTGATCTTGATTGATTTCCGGGGCGACCGATGAATTCGGGGGGAGCGGTTCGTCGTAGGTAATGGAGGGGGGCGGCCAAGGGTTGGAGGAGATGCGATGACGGAGACCGAGGTGCGGGCGGCGATCGAGGCGGAGCGGGGTGAGTTGGCGGAACTGCTGGCCGGGCTGGCGGCCGAGCGGTGGGATGAGCCGACGTTGTGTGCCGGATGGCGGGTGCGGGAGGTCGTTGCCCATATCACCATGCCGTTTCGGATGTCCATGCCGCGGTTCGCACTCGAAATGCTCAAGGCGCGTGGCAATTTCAACAAGATGGCGGATAGGAGTGCGCGATCGGATGCGGCGGTGCTGGCAGCCGAGGATCTGGTCGCCGCGGTGCGCGACAATGTGGATCATCCGTGGAAGCCGCCGGGTGGCGGGTACGCGGGTGCGCTGAGTCACGATGTCATCCACGGTTTGGATATCACCGTCGCGCTCGGGCTCGACCGCGTCGTCCCGGCCGAGCGCATGCGAATGGTGCTCGGGGCGCTCTCACCGAAGAGTGTCAACTTCTTCGGCGTAGACCTGCACGGGATCGAACTGCGGGCCGATGATCTCGACTTCACCTACGGCTCGGGTTCGGTGCTCGCGGGTTCGGCCCAGGATCTGCTGCTGGTGTTGTCCGGCCGGACGCTGCCCGCGGGAAGTCTGCGCGGCGATACGGCCGAGAGATTCACGGAGCCGGTGCCACCTTCGCGGTGACACCGGCACAACCTCAGTGCTAGGTCAGCATCTTCGCCTTCAGCGCCTCCAGCGTCGTGCCGTCGATCCCGAGACCATCGCCGAGGAAGCTGTCGAACGAGCCGTAGGACGCCTGGACCTGGTCGAACGCCGCGTCCAGGAACTCGCGCTGCACACCGAGGATCGGCTCCCAGAGCGCACGATCGGTCACCAAGCCCTGGGCGACGAGCCCGTCCAGCAGCGCCATGTTCCCGGCCGCCAAGTTGTCGTTGGAGTCCAGGAAGTCGTTGTAGATCTGCCCCTTCGGGACATCCAGCGCGCTCATCAGGATCGCGGTCATCCAGCCGGTGCGGTCCTTACCAGCCGTGCAGTGGTACAGCACCGCACCCTGCGTGGTCGCTATGTCCTTGAATGCCTGGGCGAACTGGGCGCGCGCGGTGGGGTTCGAAACGAACCACGCATAGTAGTCGCGCATGATCTTGGCGGCCTTGCCGTCGCCGAGCGCCTCCTGCTGGGCGGCCGGTCCGGCCTGGATCAGTCGCGCCACCATGAGGTAGAAGTCGTTGGCCGGATCGTAGACCGGCTGTTCGGTGCGGCGGATCGATGCCGGGAGCTTATCGGGATCGCGGCCGGTTTCGGTGGGGCTGCGGAAGTCGATGACCTGAGTAATATTGAGCGACACCAGCTTCTGCTGTTCGCTCGCGTCGAGTTTGGCCAGCGCGTCGGAGCGGTACACGACGCCGGTCGCGAGCTTGCTGCCGCCCTTGGCCGGATAGCCGCCGATATCGCGGGCATTCGGCGCATGCGCCAGACCCACCGGCCGATCGGCCTGGCCCGGGGACCGCAGCACCGGCACGGCCGGCCCCGAGAGCGCCGGACCCGCCGACGCCGGCCCGGCCAGCGCCGGGAGAACGCCGACCAGCACAGCGGCCGCGGCCGCGATCGTGCCGCGGAAAGCGCGCGAATTCTTCACGAGGGGTGTTCCTTTCAGCAAAGTCTGCGACCCGAGTTCGGGCCGCGCTCAGTCGGCCAGCAGCGTGACCGTCCCGGCCGCGCCGTCCACGCGCACGCGCTGGCCGTCGGCCAGGCTCGTGGTGGCGGTCTTGGTGTCGACGACACAGGGAATGCCGAATTCGCGGGCGACGATCGCGGCATGGGATGCTGATCCGCCGATATCGGTGATCACGGCGGCGGCGTAGGCGAACATGGCGGTGTGGCCGGTGTCGGTCACCGCGGCGACCAGGATGTCGCCGGGCTCGATATCGTCATCCAGCGACAGCACCAGCTTGACCCGGCCTTCCACCACACCGGCGCAGACACCGATGCCGGTCAGGCTTTCGTCGGCGGTGAGTGCGGCCGCGTCGGGTACCGGTTCCCATTGTCCGGCAACGACATCGGGCATCCTGATGGTTTGCAGTCGAGTGCGTTCCGCGCGCCTGCGGGCCACCTTGTCGGCCGCATCCGCTGGGAGACAGAAGACTTCGTCCAGCGTGAGATAGCAGGCGTCGTCGATCTCGCGCAATCGACCGGCGCGAACGAGCCGATCGGCCCGCTCACGCACGGCAAGTCGCAAACAGTGAGTGATCCGGACGACGCCGTCGCGAGCGCGTTCCCGGGCCACGGTGGCTCCGGCCGCCATGCGAGCCGTGCGACTCGGCGACGTATCCACGGAGTCGCGCTTGGGCGCCGGCATCTGCGCGGCGCGGGCGGCGGCGCTCACCAAGAGGGCGGGGCGGTCGCCGAATGTCGGGTTGATCAGCTCGCATTCACCGGGACCTCGGTGCCCGACCTTCGCCAGCTCCGCATCGAGCGCGGCGGCGAAAGCAGGTGATTTCGCCCGCGCCGCATCGATATCACCGGCGCGCGCCACCTCGGCGAGATCGGCATCGGTGCGGCAGAATTCGGCCAGGCGTTCCACCGCGAGCATGGGTTTCGCCGATTCCAACCTGGTCAGGTCGATCGGAACCTCGCCCGCATCCTTGCCGCGTGCGTGGATGGCGGTGGCGGCACCGGTCATCATCACACCGATCGCCGCGGCCTGCCACGCCTGGTGCAGACGATCGCGCCAGAGCAGGGCGCGCACATGCAACTGCTCATCGGACAGTTCACGAATCTCATTCGCGTTCAACGCTTCCGCATGAGATGCGGCATTGATCAGCTCGGCTGTCTTGCCGAAACGGCGGGCGGTGGCGATGACGCGGGAGGTCGCGCGTACCGTCGCCAGCGTGCTGGCGAGCCCGGTCGGCATCGGCGGCTTGCCGTGCGGCTGCAGGGCGATTTCGGCCGGGATATTGCCATAGGCGTCGCGGCGGATGCTCTCCTCATCCCAGCCCGGCATATTCTCGGCCGCGAGCACGCCGATCGAGGCATTGATGTAGATGTGGTGGCCGAGCACCGTGGTGACCCGACTCGTCCAGTGTTCCAAGGCGATTCCGTCGAGGGCAATCATCTCGCCCATGGCCTCGTTGCTGAGGCGAATGGCACCGGCCTGCAGGTCGATGGTCAGCGGTGTCATCGGGCCGGGGAGCGCCTCGGAAGTATTGGTTGCGGTGTGTACCGGGTAGCGCTCGTCGACCCGATCGTCGAATTCGCCTTCGAGACCCGCCGGCGCGACATCGGTGAGCGGATGGTTGTCCGACGTGGCGGCACGGGATGGAATCACGTGTGACGGCAAAGGGATTGCGCCCTTGCGCGTGCGGAAGCCACCGCCGTCGGGCTTGCGGCCGATCATTCCGCGCACCAGATCGGCGATGACCTCGCGTGCCGTCCAGCCGCAGCGGAAGCCCCACTCCTCTTGTGCGACAGTGGGATCCAGAAGAGCGTGGCGGCCGGACCAGCCTGGCACCCGAGCCGAGGACCGTACACCCGCTTCGCGCATCATGCGGCGCACCTCGTCGGCGGTCACCACGCCGGAAGCTGCGAGTTCGACGATCTCGACCCCATCTTCGCGATGACCGGACGGCGGCGCGGTGGCGGCCAGTACCAGGAACCGGTCCAGGTCGTCGCTGTGCAGCAACTGGAATCCGTCATCGGACTTCGAGCCGAGGATCGGCTCGAGTGCCCGGCGGGTTTCGTGCCCGATCCGGCGACCGGCGATCGGCGCGGTGCGCACCAGCACGCTATCCGCGCCCGAGGCGCGCAGCACCGCCATCGCCTTGTCGTCCGAAAGCCGTGTCGAGCGAGGACCGACTGGAACCACCATCCGCGCACCGGCTTCGCGTGCGGCGGCGGCGATTTCGGCGAGCCCGCCTGCCGCCAGATGTACGACGCTCACGCAGCCGTCGACAGCGTCGGTATGGTCGGTCGTGAACCGCACCCGTGGATCGATGTAGCGATGCCGCCGCTGGTCCAGCCCGACCACTTCGTGCCCGGCGGCCAACAACATGCGCGCCACCGCGCGACCGCTCGGCTCGGTGATTCCGGTGACCAGGACCCGCATCGATTTCCTCTCCTCACTGGCGCCGGGATACGCGAACGTGACGCCGTTCACACACCATCGCGAGTGCGGGGCGCCGCGATCGGTGCCAGTCCCACTGACCGGGAGTACCCGGCTCGACCACCGAGATGATCGATTCCGTGATCCGGTGGACGCGCGCAGCCTCGATGCCATGACGGTCCGCAGATCGGTCGCGCCGCGTGCCGCCGCCGAGGTGAAGTCCTATGACATCGAGACCGACGTGCTGGTCGTCGGCTACGGCAGTGCGGGGGCTTGCGCCGCATTCGAGGCCGCGAGGGCCGGCGCCGAGGTTGTGGTGCTGGATCGGGCCGGTGGGCCGGGTGGCGCCTCGGCGTTGTCAGGTGGCGAGATCTACCTCGGCGGTGGTACGCCGATCCAGCGGGCGTGCGGGTTCGACGACAGTCCCGAGCAGATGGCGGCATTCCTGGTGGCGGCGCTCGGGCCGGGCGCGGATGTGGCGAAGATCGTGCACTACAGCGAGCACAGCGTGGCGCATTTCCACTGGCTCGTCGATCGCGGTGTGCCGTTCAAGCCCAGTCTCTGGGATGCTCCCGCCTGGGTGCCGCCGACCGATGACGGGCTGATGTGGCTGGGCGAAAACAGTTGGCCGTTCACCGAAGTCGCTATTCCCGCCCCGCGCGGGCACCGGCCTACCGCGAACGACTTCGGCGGAAGGCTGCTGCTGGGCTGGCTGGTTTCGGCAGCCGAATCTGCCGGTGTGACAGCGCAATACGACACCTACGCGACGAATCTGATCCTGGGCGATGATGGCTCGGTCGTCGGCGTGGTGGCTCGACACTACGGAAAGGAGCTCACAATTCGGGCTCGACGCGGATGTGTGCTCACCACCGGAGGTTTCGTCGACAACGACGATATGCTCGCCGCCCACGCGCCGCGTCTGCTCGGCCACACCAAGGTGAGCGCGGGCACCGATGACGGCAGCGGCATCCGCATTGCACAGGCCGTCGGCGCCGCCGTGCGGCATATGTCGGCCGGTCAGGTCGGCGCCTCGCTGATTCCGGGCTTCGCCGCACGCGGCATGATCGTCAACCATCGCGGCCAGCGCTTCGTCAACGAGGACACCTATCCCGGCCGCATCGGCCAGGCCGCGCTCTTCGGTCACGATATGAATGTTTGGGTAGTGCTCGACGAACAGGGCTACGAGGAGGTGCCCGAACGCGAACGCTGGGGTGTGCGCCCGACCCATGTCGCCGAATCCATCGACGAACTCGACGAACGACTCGCCCTGCCGCCCGGCGCACTCGCCGCTACCATCAACCGCTACAACGAATTCGCCGCGCGCGGAACCGATCCCGACTTCCACAAAGCACCGCGCTGGCTGCGCCCACTGACGCCCCCGCTGGCCGCCATCGACGTGAAAGCGGGCGTCCGCCCACCCTCGGAATCCGGCAACCGCCGCGGCACCGGCGCTTCCGTTTTCACCCTCGGCGGCCTCCACACCACCCTCGACGGCCAAGTCCTCGACCTCGACGGCCTCCCCATCCCCGGCCTTTTCGCAGCCGGCCGCGCCAGTTCCGGCCTCCACGGCGAGGGCTACATCAGCGGCACCTCCCTGGGCGACGCCACCTTCTTCGGCCGCAAAGCAGGTATCGCCGCCGCGCGGTCACCCATGCCCTGAAGATCAAGTGGCACTGGTGGCGGAAGCTTCTCGCGGTTTCCCGCCGTGGTTTCCACGTGATCGGCGGCTATCTGTGGCGTTCGGTGCACGAGACTCCCGCCGCCGAGTAGCTCACCGGGCTTCGAGGAAGGTGCCCGCCTGGATCGTGGTGCCGAAACCCGGTGCGAAGTCGCCATATTCGTACAGCAGGTGACCACCGACGATGGTCGCGGCGACCGCGCGGTCGTTGCGGTTGACCATGCGCTCCAGGCCGTCGATACCGGGAACGGGGGCTTCGGCGTAGGCGGCGCTGGAGCCGTCGAATCCGGCGGGGTCGATGACCGCGATATCGGCGCGGGCGCCTTCGGTCAGTCGGCCCGCATCCAGGCCGTACCAGTCGGCGAGTTCGCCGGTCAGCCGGTGGATCGCGGTCTCCGGTGGCATGAAGGCGCGCCGGTGGACGCGCTCGAGCATGCGCAGGCCGAAGTTGTAGAAGGCCATATTGCGCAGGTGGGCACCGGAATCTGGATCGGGCGTGCCGCGAACGGGGCACCTTCGCGGTGCGATGGCGGTCGTCGCGGCGTTGGTCGCTGTCGTTCCGGTTCCCGGACCCGAAGCAGTCATGGTGCAACGATTGGGCCGTCGGTGGGGCCGGGTGAGGTTGCCGAAGCTGGGGTGGGTGCGGTTCCGCTGGTCCCCTCGCCGCCGGGCTGGCGGTGACAGCCTGTGGAGACCTCGCCGTTGGGCGGTCCGTGAAGCAGGAACCGGCAACCCTCGAGGTTGGAATCCCGCGGCCTGAGCCGTGACGAGGATGCCAAGTAGCGGACCTGCGGTGTGTGCGCCGGGCGGAACCGAATCGAATCCGGTGAACCCCGCCGACCCCGACATCGCGCACGCCGAGCGAATACGTCCACCTGTTTTCCGGCGGCACCGTATTCACCCAGCGTAGAGGGCATGCCGTGCGTTCTCGTACGCCGTCCGGATCTGCCGCCCGATCGCCCCACCGTCGCTGGGTGCGCGGATCTCGGCGATGGTGTGTGCGGCCCAACTCGGCGGCTGTGCCGTGCCGCCCAGGGCCCAAGCCGCCTGCCGGGCGGCACCGAGCGCGACGTACTCATTCGGCTCAGGGACCGTGACCGTGAGCCCGAAGATCTGGGCGGCCAGTTCGGCGACCAAGGCGGAGCGGGCCGCACCGCCGATGAGCAGCACACGGTGGATCGGGATTCCGGAGGTGCGCAGATGGTCGAGCGCGTCGGCCATATTGCAGAGCATGCCCTCGACGGCGGCGCGCGCAATGTGGCTGGGGCGCAAGGTTTCCGGTCGTAGACCGTGCAGACTTCCCGTGGCGTGTGGCAGGTTCGGGGTGCGTTCGCCGGATAGGTAGGGGAGCATAACAACGCCATCGGAACCCGGTGGTGCCTGGCGCGCAAGGGTTTCCAGGCCGATGAGGTCGACGCCGAGCGTTGCGGCAGTGGCGTCCAATACCCGGGCGGCGTTGAGTGTGCAGGCCAGTGGCAGGAATGCGCCTGTTGCGTCGGCGAATCCGGCAATGGCTCCGGTGGCGTCGGCGCTCGGTGCGGCGGCACGGGTGTAGACGGTGCCGCTGGTGCCGAGTGAGATGACGACGTCACCGTCTGCGATGCCCAAACCCAGTGCGGCGCCGGCATTATCGCCGGTGCCGGCCGCGACGAGTGCGCCCGTGGGTGTGCGTCCGACCGCTTCGGCGGGTCCGGCGACGCGGGGCAATTCTGGGTTCCGACCGCGGAACGCATGGGCGAGTAGGTCTTTGCGGTACCGGCCGGTCGCAGGCGACCAGTAGCCGGTGCCCGAAGCGTCGCCACGATCGGTGGTCGCTTCGACGCTGTGATCGGACGGCCCACCCCGCAATCGCCAGGTCAGATAGTCGTGCGGAAGCAGTACCCGGTGTGTGCGGTCGGCATGTTCGGGTTCATGATCGGCCAGCCACCGCAACTTGGCGACGGTGAATGCCGCCAGTGGCACACTACCCACGGCATCGGCCCACATTTGCGGGCCACCGAGTTCGCTGATCAACTCCTCGGCCGCCGCGGCGGATCGGATATCGTTCCACAGCAACGCATCCCGGACCGGATGACCCTCTATATCCAGCGCGACCAAGCCGTGCTGCTGGCCCGCGATCGCGACCGCATCGGCCCGATCCAACAACCCGTCGCCCGCCGAACACAGTGCCTGCCACCAGGATTCGGCGGGTACCGCGGTGCCGTCCGGGTGCGGGGCGCGCGCTTCGTCCAGAATCTCGCCCGTATCGGCATCGCACAGCACGACCTTGCATGACTGGGTGGAGCTGTCCACCCCCGCGACGGTGGCCATCAGGCATCCGGCCTGAGCTGGATCTTGCGGCCGGTGCCTGCTCGGAAAGTCTGTAGCGCATCGGGGAATTCGAACAATCCGAAGCCGTGGGTAATCATGGTGTCCGCATCGATCACGCCCTTGCCCATGAGTTCGACCGCACGACCGAAACTGTGCAGTACGGCCATCGAGCCAACAATGGTGATCTCGTCGTTGTAGATCCGGAACGGTGAGATCAACGCGGTCGCCGCGCCCGGCGCCACCCCGAACTGCTGGAACACCCCGCCTCGGCGCACCCGGCCGAGTCCATCCTCGATGGCGGCGATCGCGCCCGTACAGTCGATCACCACCTCCCAACCCTGCGGGCGGTCGAATTCGTCGGCGGTTGCGGCGGTGGCATCCGCGCCGAGGTCGATGGCCACCGCGAGTCGCGCGGTATTGATGTCGACCACCGACACCGACGCGGCTCCCGCGACCCGCGCCAGCTGCAACATCAGCAGGCCCATGGTGCCCGCGCCGTACAGCAGATAGTGCGCGCCCAGCGCACGCGGCAGCACGTCGAACGCGTGTACCGCACACGACAACGGCTCGACGAGCGCGCCGTGCGCGGTCGACAGCGTCTCGGGCAGCCGATAGCAGTTCGCGGCAGGCACCGCGACGTATTCGGCCATAGCGCCGTCGACGGTATCGCCGATCGCGCCCCACCGTTCGCACAGATTCCCGCGCCCGATCGCGCAGTAATGGCACGCCCCGCAGAACAACGACGGATCCACCGCGACGGAGTCGCCGATCCGCACACCACCGACGCCCGAGCCCAGCGCCACCACCGAACCGGCGAACTCGTGACCTGGCACGATCGGATACGGCGTGGGCGGGAATTCGCCATCGGCGATATGCACATCGGTGCCGCAGATCCCCACCGCATCCACCCGCACGACGACCTCGCCGGGCTCCGGCGTCGGATCCGGCACATTCTGCACGGAGAACCTCCCAGGCGTCTCGATCACGACCGCGCGCATAGCACTACCTTGCACCCGAACCCAGCCGCTGCGCCGCATTTCGCTCCGCTCGCATGGCGGATTTCCGGATGAGGCAGACTGTCGCGGTGAACGACGACCCGGACCAGCACGCCGACGTGCATGTCCGCACGGGCGACGGAACCACATTGCCCGCCCTGACGGATCCGCTGCTCGACGATCTGCTGCGCGAACCACCCGATCCGGAATATCCGGCGATCGTGGTCGAACGCGGCGAGCATGCCTACATCCAGGCGCGCCTGCTGCCCGACGGTGTGTACGAACTCGAGCACCGTGCGGCCGGATCGGACGAGTGTTTCCAGATGTACACCCCCGATGCCAAGTTCGTGCGCGATGTCATGTGGGGGTGGATCGACGAAAACGCTTGGTGGCGTGCGAGTGTCGGGTGGTATCGCGTCGATCCGGCGGTCGCGGAATTGGAAGCCGCCCGACGCGAGTTGTCCGGCCTGCTGGACGGACTTTCGGTCATGGACGGCATCGAGTCGGCGTTCGACGACGCGTTGAGCCGCGCGGACGAGCTGCTCGCCATGGAACTCCCGGATGACGACGAGTTAGACCGAGGTTAGGCGGCTCTGGTACCACAGCGCCGTTGTCGAGATATCGGCTTCCGTCAGCGGCAGATAGGTGCCGTCGTCGTGCCAGCCGAGCGCCTGAATCGTCACGCGCAAATCCTGCTGGAAGCAGATCGGATCGCGAATATGCCAGCGGTACATGCCGAATCGCTGATGCGGCTGGTAGATCTCGTCGGGCGGCAGGACCTGGTGCAGGCCGAGATAGGGCGTCGAATACGCGCGGTAGGCGCCGTCGAGATCGAAATTCCATGCGCCGCCGAAGTAATCCTCGGTGCCGGTGCCGCAGACGGTCGGATGGGTAGCGTCGCCGTCGAGGTAGAACTTCAGCTCGCCCTCGCCCCACCAGCCCGGTGCGCCGGGCCGAATCGCGAGGTAGGTACCGACATATCGGCCGGGACCCGGTATCGCGTCGAGAATGGTGTGCACGGCGGGCGCGCCGAGTGGCGTGCTGTGGCGGCGTAGTGCGTGCAGATATCCGGCGGAGTCGGGGACATCTTCCTCGGTATAGGTGAATTGGTAGTAGACCGGCACCGCACGGTCACTACCGTTGTGCAGGGTGATCCTGGCGTGCTCACGAAAAGGCATGGGCCAGAAGCTGTTCAGACCACCGGCGGGAGCAACCACCACCATCTCGGACTGTACAAGTGCCAGTTCGTCCCAGCCGTTGCAGAAGAAGTCGCCGAGTGGCAGGTCGATCGATGGCTCGGGTTCGTCGTCCCAGTACATGCCCAGGGTGAGCTGCCGCAGCACCGTGCGGTCGGTGGTGAGCCAGCAGTGGCGCAGCACACCGGAGCCGGAAATATCTGCGAGCGTTACGGTTTCGCCCGCACCGAGGTGAATCGACGGGGAGATTTTCCAGCCGGGTCCGAGTAGCCGCGCCGCATGTGCCCCGGTGCCCTCGGTCGCGCGAGCCCCGGCACCGGGGGAGCCGGTCGGATTCTCCGCACTGATCGAGCGGGTCCGTGCGGCGTCGAGCCGCCAGAGTTCCGACGCCGTCACAGCCCCGGCCAGCCGTATCGATCGGTGACCGCGGCGTGGCCCGCCCGCTTCTGATAGGAGCTGGTGGCCGGCGACTGTTCGGGTTCGCCGACCGATACGCTCGCCGAGAGCTGCGCCAGCGCGCGCCGGAATAGGTCCATATCCGGCCGGCGGGAATTGTTTCGGGTCACGGTCATTGTCGGCATCGAGGTCCTCGCGATAGCTGTCCTGTATGCAACCCCGCATCCTCGCATAGGCGGCGGCTTACGGGAGGTGAGCGGATCGGTGTTGCTCCGCTGCCAGAAAATGCGCTATATCCGCGGTGGCTTCGTACAACGCGCGGTAGCGGCTGTAGTACGACGCATAAGTCGCGCCTCTATGTGCATCGGGCTCCACGATGCCGATGATCGGATTCCAGCCCGCGGTATCGACGCCGACGGCCTCCGCCGCGAGCAGTGCGTCACCGAGGCAGGCTCCGACGGTATCGGCCGGTAGTTGCTGTGGCAGGCCGGTCACATCGCTGACGATCTGGGTCCAGAGCCCGCCCTTGGTCCCGCCACCGACGGCGACCAGTCGCGGGGCCTGTCCGCCCGCCATGGCTTCGAGGTTGTGCCGCACGCCGTAGGCGATGCCTTCGAGCACTGCCCGGTACAGCTCGGCACGTCCGTGTCCGAGGGTGAGGCCCGCGATAATGCCCCTGGCATCCGGATCGAACAGCGGTGTGCGCTCGCCCGCGAAGTACGGGAGCGCGAGCAGTCCGCGACTGCCCGCCGGAACCTCGGCGGCCTCGGCCACCAGGTCGGCGAAGTCGCCGCCGACGAGTTTGCGCAGCCAATCGGTGACCGCGCCGGAGGTCGCCATGCCCGCCGCCGATGTGTAGGTGCCGGGCCAGGCGCCGCAGGTGAGCCAGAGGCCGGGATGCGGGCGGGGATCGGTCAGCACCTGCACGAGGAACATGGTGGTGCCGTACATGATCATGGCGTCGCCGGGAGCCCGGACACCGACGCTGGCGGCCTCGGCCCAGGCGTCGACGGTTCCGGTGGTGACGGGCAGTCCGGCGGGGAGCCCGGTCGCTGATGCGGCCGCCGCACTCACCGTGCCGACAATCTCGGTGGGCCAGGACAATTCGGGCAGGTTCAGACCGGGAGCAACCGCTGCTGCCCAGTCGTGCGCCCAATAGCGTTGGCGCAGGTCGTACATCGGGACGCACTGGCTGGCCGATTGATGATCGAGTACATAGCGTCCGGTGAGCCGGTGCACCAGAAATGAACTCGCCATCAACAGCATCTCGGTACGCGCCGCGACCTGCGGCTCGTACCGGGCCAGCCAGCGCAACTTGGGGCCGACGGCCTGGCTGGTCAACGGTGAACCGCCGCGCTCGAGTACTGCGGCGGCACCGAATATCTGATTCAGTTCGGCGATTTCAATGGTTGCCCTGGTGTCGACGCCGTAGAGGATGGCCGGGCGCAGCGGACTTCCGGCGGCGTCGGCGGGCAGCAGGCACGGGCCGATGCCGGATACGGCGAGGGCGTCGAGCGTCGTGCCGTCGGCGGCGTCGAGGAGTTCGCGGGTGATTGCGCGGAACTCCGCCCACCAGATGTGTTCGGCATCGTGTTCGACCCAACCCGGCCGCGGTGTCGAAACACCGTGCGTTCGTTCGGCTCTGGCGATAACGGTGCCGTTCGGCCGGACCAGGACGCCCTTGGAACTGGAGGTCCCGATATCGACGCCGAGGAATGCGCTCGTCATCGGGTGAACTCGTCGAGGGTGATGTCGAGGAGATCGCAGGCGGCCCGGACGGTGGCCCGATGGTCGCCGGGGACGGCGTGAATATGGTTGGCGCCGAAGCGGGACAGGAAATCATCGGCCAGTGCGTCCAGCCGGGCGAAGGCATGCGGCCATTCCCAGGTGGACTGTTTCATCAGCGATTCATTGGTCGCCTGGTCATAGGTCTCGAAATCGCCCAGCATCAACTGCATTCGGTAGTCGCCGTCCTTGCGGGTGAGGCGGGCCAGGGTCATTTGGCCGGGCGCGGCCAGATGGTGCACCGACGCACCCCCCGCCGGGAAGAAGAAGACCTCCGGATAGAGATGTACGTTGGCGAGATTCTCGGTCGGCTCGTCGCTGCGGGCGGCGAACCAGGTGGCGTGCTGACCCGAATTGCACAGATCCCAGATATCGCGGTCGGCGTGATAATGCCGGACATCGGCGAAAAGCACCGGGGTGTCGGCGATCTGCTGCAGCAGCCGCATGGTGAGTGCGCCGTCCATATCCGCTTCGGTCGCGCACACATGGGGTTGTTTGGGGCCGTTCCAATCGTAGGGGTCGTTGAGGAACGCCTCGGTGATATCCATGGTGGCGAAGTACTGGGTGAGCTCCGGCTGGCCCTTGATACCGGAGAAGTCCAGCCGCCATTCGTCGATCAGCTCACGCACGGCCAGATACGAGCGAATCTGGCGTTCCAGCAATTCCGGAGTGAGTTTCACGCCGTCGTAGTGCACACCGGCGGTATTGCGCTCCAACCACTCTCGCGCCCCTTTCGCCTCACCGGCATCGGCCTGCTCGGCGCGGCGGACGATCTCCCACTGGTCGATCTCCTCGACATCGATGCCGAACAGGCGCTGCCACTGATCGGTATTGGCAACGGCAGTATTCATCCCCATCGGCCGGCCGCCGAAGCGGCCGAAAGTGCTGCCGCGGAAGCTCGATACGGCGGCTGCCGCGCTCGCCCGACTGCCGATCGCCTCGATCAGCTCGGTATCGGCCGGATCGCCCCACAGCCGGGTATGTGCGCGGCCGATCTGATCCAGCGCACCGCCCGCGGCCAGCATGCCGACCATGCCCGGCTGCACCGGATCGATATTGGACAGCAATAGCAGCGGACCCGGTGTCGCACCCGCGGCCAGCATGGTGAAGTGCGGGAACGCCCAGACCGCATAGTGCAGCACCGTGAGATCCACACCGGCGGCGGCCACCTCGCGTGCCACCGAACCGGCCAGTGCGTTCGTACTGATCTGCGCCGCACCCCGGATCACCTCGTGCCCGGCCGCCCGCAACCCGGCGACCAGCCGATCCTCGGCCGACTCGATGAATTCCGCGATCCCGGCGTGCACATAATCACGTCCGTCGGACACGCTCATAACCCCGATCCGCGCCATCGCGACCGCCTCCCAACGCGCAGGCCCCCTCCAGGATTATCTATCCGAACAGGTCCGCCGGTGGTCGGCTTCGGGCGAGCGGGTCCGATGTCGTTATCCGCCGGTGACCCGGAGGTCGACCGATTCGGCCGTGAGCGCATCGAGCCGCCGAGCGCGGATCGCATCGAAGTCCTTGCCCGCCAAGGCGAGTCGCGTGCGGCGTCGAAATGCGGCCAGCGGTTCGGTCGGCGGATGGTCGATAAGTTCCGCACTCTTGGACGCCGCCCGGATCCGGTTCGCCACGACCGGATTCGACCGGACCGGCGTCCGCGATATCGCGGGGTGATGTCGGCGTCGACCCGGTGCTGGTGTTCCCGTACTTCGGTTCCAAGCGATGGCTATCTGGGGCGAGATGGCCGGGTGTCTGGGCGGCGCGGACCGCTGCGCCTTGCGTGCGGAACTGGTCGGCGCGCTGCTGCTCGGTTTGGGGGTCATGCGCACGGTGGTCGGCGCACCGGCGGTATCCGAAGCGTCATTCGAGCAGACCAGAGTGCTGGTGGCGGGCATGGTGCGATCGCTCAGCGGGGAACGGCCGCGGTGACGGGGCGTGGCGTGGGGAAGGTGAGTGGTGCGAGGTGGACGCCGCCCTGGGCCCAGCCTGCGCTGGTGATCCACCAACGGTGGTCGTCGCGCACGAGTTCGGCGGCGTGGGCGGCGATATGGCCGACCTTGTCGCCGATGCGGAACCGGAAGGGGTTGTCGCTGCGGAATACGTCGGTGCCGACGTAGTGCGGGCGCGGACCGATGAACAGGTACCACCAGCCGCCGTGGTGCACGACGAACGGAGATTCCGTATTGCCCGCCTCGGTGCCGATCGTGGGGTCGGTGTACGCGATATGGCGGTCGCCCCAGTGCACGAGATCGCCGCTGGTGCGGTAGGCGACGACGTGGTGTCCGCCGCCCGCTGTACTGGTGGCGCAGTAGTACATGACCCACTTCTCACCGATACGCACGACCATCGGATCTCTCGCGTCGTAGCCGTCGAGGAACAGCGGTCCGGCACGGCTGCGGGTCCAGCGGAACAGGTCGGTGGAGGTGGCGAGGTTGATGGCAGCGGTGGTGCGGTCGGTGCCGCCGCCCGCGTAGAACATGTAGTAGCGGCCGTCGACGCCGATGACATGCGGTGCCCACAGATGTGTTTCGCCGTAGCCGGGATCGACGGTCAGGGCGGATGGTCGCTTGGTCCACGGCCCATGCAGCTGCGGTGCGGTGGCGTGGGCGAATTCGGTTTCGTGGAACGGGTCGGCGGGTTCGGGATGGGTGATGCCGAAGAGGTGCCAGCGGCCGGATTCGTCGCGGACGATGGTGTGGTCGTTGATGTACCAGGGGCGTGATTCGCCGTCGCCGGGGTTGTAGATCCTCGTGAACGCGCCTGCTCTCACCACCTCGCGCGTTGCCATACAGCTCATGATGACGTGCGCGGACCTCGCTGAGGTCAGGTCTGAAACATTGAGATGTCGCGGTTCAGGTGGTTGGTGTGTGCTGCGGGGGCGTTTCGTCGGGGAGTCGGATGATGGTGGTGTCGATTGCGGTGCTTCAGCGGCCCCGGCTCAAAGGCTGTGCTGTATAGGCCGTTGTCGTTGGCTCGGGGCCTTGTGATCCGGGGCTTGATGGGCTTCAGCGTTGCTAGCTCGGGCGCCGTTGGCCCGGTGCCGCTGTCTGGGTGCCGCTGGTCTGGGCGTCGTCGGCTCGGGTGCGGTGGGCTCTCAGCCGCCGTTGCCTCGGGAGCTGTCGGCTAGGGCGTTGTCGGCTTGGACGCGGGTGTCGATGACTCCGGTGCTGTGGACTCGGGCGTCGTTGGCTCCGTAGCTGCTGTCTCGGGCGTTGCCGGCCCGGGAGTTGTCGGCTCGGGCGTCGTTGGCTCGGGCGGTGTGGTCTGCGGTGTCGATGACTCCGGTGCTGTGGACTCGGGCGTCGTTGGCTCCGTAGCTGCTGTCTCGGGCGTTGCCGGCCCGGGAGCTGTCGGCTCGGGCGTCGTCGGCTCGGGGGTTGCTGTCCGGGGCGTCTCAGGCTGGTCCGTTGTCGGCCCGGGAGCACTGGATTGAGCTGCTGGTAGCGGCGGAGCCAGCGGCTGCGAAGCTGGCGGTTGGGGCGCCGTCGGCTGCGGCGTTGTCGTCGCGGGTGCGGCCTGAGAGGCGGCGGACCGCTGCTGGTTACGTCGCAGTACCGCCTGGCTGAAGCTCGTGCTGCTGAAATGCGTTCCGTAGACCCCGAGCGCGACCACACCGGCCGCGATCACCGCGACGCCCGCGCTCCAGTCGATATGCCAGAACGCCGCGACGACGCCGACGAGCGAGCTGAGCAGGGCGATGGCCTTGGCCGCATCATCGGTCATGCTCGGGCTCGGCGCCTGTTCGCCGGACTGCCATTCGTCGAGCATCAGCAGTACCGCGAGCAGTGGCAGCGAGATCGCGAAGGCGATCATGGAGATCCGACCGGACACCCCCAGCGGCGAGGCCGTGAGGAAACCCTGCAGGATGACGACCCCGATGGCGATCAGCCCGCCATACATCAAGCTGTTCTGCTTGGCGTACTTCTTCTTCTCGGCGGGAGTGGCTAGCTTCGTGTAGTCGACGTCGTCGTGCACGCTGGTGACCATACTGGACCTTCGGCGGTAATTCCGGATGAACAGTCGCCACGGCGGGGACTACGCGGCGGCCACCAGCACCGCGCGGAGTTGGGCGAGTTCTGCGTCCGATAGTCCGTTGCTGCGCAGCCATTTGGCCGCCCCGCCCTGGGCGCTGTGCAATTCGTCGAGGAACCGGATGATCACATCGGGATCGACCGCGAGGATGCCGGTCCGGACCGGTGGCAGCCCGTGATAGGACGGCAGCGCGTCCAAGCGTTCGCGGATGCGTTCCAGGCGTTCGCCGGTCAGTGCGTAATCGGCGGCGATGGCCTCGGCCGGGACACCCACCGCATCCAGCAGCATGGCCGCGAGGATGCCGGTGCGGTCTTTGCCTGCGGCGCAATGGAAGACGACCGAGTGACGTTCGGCATCGGCGATGAGCCGGGCCGCCGCCACGATGGATTCGCCACTGCCGGTGAGCAGTTCGCGGTAGAGCGCGACCAGGTCGTACTCTCTGCCGTCGGGAACCAGCTCGGCGGGGGTGGCGACGACGTTTGTCGCCTTGCGCACCGGGAGATTGACCATGCGCACCGCCGCGCTGCCGGTCAGTCGGCCGTAGCCTTCGCGCAGCACCTCGTCTGGGTTGCGTAGGTCGATCAGCGTGCGCAGGCCGACCGGCCCGGTCAGGATGGCCAGATCGTCCTCGGTGAGATGCTGGGGTGTGCTGGAGCGGTAGACGACGCCGAATCTGGTTGTGCCGCCGCCGATCACCGGGAGCCCGCCGAGGTCGCGGACATTATCGATCTCGGCGAACTCTACCCATCGCCGCTGGGCGCTGTCGGTGAACATCGCGCTAGTGGGCTCGGCCCGCGGCGGCCTCGTCGGCGCGGCTCAGGCCGCACAGACCGATGAGGTCTTCGTGCAATTCGAACCACACCGTGTGATAGCTGTCCATGATCGGCCGAGCCACCCAGCTGTGGTCGCCGCCGTTCATCCGCTCGACGGCGCGGGCCAGGCGATCGGTGTACGGCACGAGGCGGGGCGCGATGGTGCCGATGCGTTCGACGAGGGGAGCGACGCCGTGGTGCAGTGTCGTCAAGCGCGCCAAAACCGCTGCGTCGTAGGTGTTGTCGGAATGATCGTTCACCGTGCTCGCGTCCTTCATCTGCCAGGCCGTGATGACTGCTTTCAGCTCGGCATTGAACTCGCAGAACTCATCGTAGGCCGCGGCGAGGTCGCTCCGGTCGAGATCGGCGCGCTCGTGTTCGAGAAGTCGGACTAGTTGTTCGCGGCCCTGTGGCGTCAGACGGACGCCCACGGGTGTGCTGGCGCATAGCCCGCGCGTAACGAAATCAGCAGTGCGCGAGGCGGCTTCGGCCTCGGCGATCGTAAGGCTGGCGGCGATGGCGTCCGGTTGTACTCGACCCTTGATGCCGATCAGGCGCAGTACGGCGAGTTCGGAGACTTTGTTGCCGTCGACTTCTCTGGGAACCGGCACATTGACCGCGTCGGAATCAGTTGCCGCTGAGCGATCTTCGTTCGGTTTCGACAGGAACTCGGGCAGCTCGGCCGAGTCGACCTGTGCCCATTGTGCGAGTCGCTCGACATCCTCGATCACCGAGGCATCCACCGCCTTTCCGCTCACTTGTCCCGGCCACACGGTGCCCGCCCCACCATCGACGGTGACGACGTGACCGGCCAATGCCTCGACAACCCCGGCGCCGCAGCCGACTACGCACGGACGGCCCAGCTCCCGGCTGACCAGCGCGGCATGCGAGGTGGCCCCGCCGAGTTCGGTGACGATGGCCCGCGCCGCGATCATCCCGTGCAGATCGTCCGGGCTGGTGGTCGGGCGCGCCAAGATCACCTGCTCGCCTGCGGCCGAACGGGTTTCGGCCTCGTCGGGATCGGTGACCACAATGCCGGTGGCAAGTCCCGGACATGCGGATTCACCCTGGGCGAGCGGGCTCAGCCCGGTATCGTCGCCCGATGCGGGCAGCAGGACGGTGCGCACCTGGTCGGCCCCGACGCGGCGCAATGCCTCATCGGCATCGATGAGCCCCTCATCGACCATGGCGACGGCGGCGCGAACCGCCGCGCGCGCAGAGCGTTTCGCCGGTCGAGACTGCAACAGCCACAGGCGACCGGATTCGACGGTGAACTCGATGTCCTGGATATCGCGACCGTCACGCTCGAGCAGCTCGGCGGCGGCGAGCAATTGGTGGTGCACCTGGGGCAGCGTCACCGCGAGTTCGTCGAGCGGGCGCGGGGTGGTGCGTCCCGAGACGACATCCTCACCTTGCCCGCCGACCAGCCATTCGCCGAAGACCGCACGCGCACCGGTATTCGGATTCCGGCTGAACAGCACGCCGGTCCCGGAGAGCGCGTCGAGATTCCCGAACACCATGGCCTGCACCGTGACCGCTGTACCGAGCGAGTCGGAAACACCCCGGGTGCGCCGATAGGTCTTGGCGCGCGCGGAATCCCACGAACGGAACACCGCGGTGATCGCGCCACGCACCTGCTCCCATGGATCCTCCGGCACCACGCCATCTGGATCACCTAGCACGATCTCCCGATACTGGGTGACGAACCGCCGCCGAGTATCGCCGGCGTATCCGGGATTTCGCGTCTCGGCGGTCAGCGCCCGCTCGACCGAGTCGTTCATCCCCAGATTCAGCACGGTATCCATCATCCCCGGCATACTCACCGCAGCCCCGGACCGCACCGACACCAGCAACGGATGTTGCGCGGCTCCGAAGCGCCGCCCCGTCCCACGCTCCAACGCGGCGATACCGTCGCGCACCCCCGCCCAGATCTCGTCGCCGAGGGCCCCGCCGTTGGCCCCGAATTCCGCCCATGCCTCGGTCGTCAGCACGAATGCGGGCGGCACCGGCAACCCCAACCGCCGCATATGATCAACGCTCCACGCCTTTCCCCCGATCCGCTCCCGCGAAAGCCCGCACGCCCCGTCGAGTTCCACAACGACCGAACCATCGGCACCGGCCCTCCCGAAGGCGGCCCCCGGTCGCTCCACCGGCTCCACTCCGATCGTCATAACACTCCTTTGATCATCGACAGCCATCGCGCACACAGCGCGTGACAAGGGCAGATCACCGGGCCGCCGGCCCGAACGCCCTGGCATTGGCGCAACCCCGCAGCGTGCACCCGCGGGCAGCCCGATTTCAGCCTGCCGCCCCGCTCCGCTCCGGCGTACCGGACGTCCCGGTCAGCAGGATGCGCCGACCTCGACGCTTCCCGGCAATGGCCGTGGCTCGGGCACTACGACAAGCTTTCCGGTGGCTTGGTTGTTCTCCATGTACCGGTGGGCCGCGACGATGTCGTCCAGGCCGAACACATGGTCGATGTTGGGTCGATAGACGCCGGCTTCGACTTGGTGGATGACGCGCTGCAAAACGGTCGTGCCGGCGCTGCCCTTGATGTCGTCGCTGTGGAAAGCCGTGAGCTTGGTTCCGGACGGGATCATCGCTATCGGTTCGAAGTCGGGGATCAGCCATCCGCTGAGCGAGCCTGCCACACACACCGTCCCGCCTCGGCGGACGAGGTGCAGTGAGTCCACCGCCGTGCTCGCTCCGACGAGATCCAGCACATAATCCGGACCTTCGGGCCATACCGCGTGCACGCTCGCCGTCAGCGATGCACCGGTGTCGAGGAGTACGTGGTCGACACCGGCCGCGGTCAATGCGCCGATCTTGCCTTGCCGCCGAGTGGTGGCCGCGATCTCGATGCCGTAGCCGGACGCGATCGACGCGGCAGCCATCCCTACCGAGGAGGTCCCACCGCGGATCAGCAACCGCCCCTGGTCACCGGGCACAACCCCCAACGCATCCAGCGAACCCTGCGCAGTCAGGTACGTCTCAGGTAGCGCGGCCAGGACGTCCCAAGGCAACGTAGTGGTGACAGGCATCAGTAGCGAGTTCGGCAACAACACGTATTCCGCGTAGCCGCCGTCGAACTCTCGGCCCATCTCACCCATCACCGCCGCAACGGTCGTCCCTTCCGGCAGCATCGGATCGGTCGAGGCGGCCACGGTTCCCACACATTCGATCCCGAGCACCCGCGGGAACGTCACCTTCGGGGAATGCCCCTGACGGGTCCTCAGTTCCGACCGGTTCAAGCCCGCGCCCTGCACCCGCACGAGGCTCCAGCCATCTCGAACGGCTGGTACCGGCAGCTCACGGACCTCGAGTACCTCCGGACCACCGGCTCTGACACAGACCGCAGCCCGCATTGTCGTACGCACGCCGCCTCGACGGTGTGAGGTCGCAGTGCCGGCCGAGTGAAAATCATCGCGCATGGGTTCACTGTCGCCGGAAGACGGTGTGGCTGACCACCGATAGAATGCCAACTTATGCCCGTTGGCCGCCAACTTGACCGGACCGGTCAGACGTCCCGTCTCTGGCCCTCCGGAGGCGTACATCTGTGGCCGTCGGGGGGAACGAGCACGGTGCATTCCCATCCACGTGGACACCTCGTGTACGCCGCCCATGGCGTCCTATCGGTGCACACCGAACGCGGCACTTCGATCGTTCCAGCCAACCGAGTCGCATGGACCCCAGCCGGATTCGCGCATTACCACCGCGCGCACAGCCACACCGATATGCGGATCCTGTTCCTACCGGCATCCCTGGCCCGGCTCGCACCGGACCATCCCGCCGTCTTCACGGTCTCCGACCTCGCCCGCGAAATCCTGCTCACCCTCACGGGCGCACGCGAGCGAGACCGCGCTGCGCTCACGCGGCTCCGTCGAGTCCTCGTCGATGAACTCCACGAAGCACACGAGCAGCCCTTGCAACTACCGGAACCACACGATGATCGGTTGCAAGCCATCGCACAGGTGCTGTACCAGCAGCCCGCGGACAACAGCTCACTTGCCGACCTCGGGCAGAGGATCGGAGCCAGCGCCCGCACTCTCAGCCGACTGTTCCACAACGAACTCGGCATGACCTTCTATCAGTGGCGCACCCAACTACGGATCTATCACGCACTCGTCCTGCTCGCTGACGGCCACGACACGACCCGCGTCGCCCACGCCTGCGGATGGGCGAACCCCAGCAGCTTCATCACCGCCTTCACCGACATCATCGGGACCACCCCGGGCCGCTACCGAACCGGTCGACACGGCCGTACCACTCGAATGACCTGAGCAGCTGGTCCTTTCATCGAGGGCCTGGTAACAGGCGCAGCCTTGAGTTGGTCAGCCTATCTGACTATGGTAGTCAGGGAAGCTGACTAAACTGTATCGGAGGCCGATATGGACCGGGATGCGCAGTGGCGGGTCATCGAGCAACAGCGACGCGCCGTCGCCGACGTGCTCGACGATCTCGCGCCGCATGAGTGGGAGCTGCCGTCGCTGTGTGCGGGCTGGCGGATTCGGGATGTGGCCGCGCATATTGCCTTGGCGCCGCAGCCGCCCGGTCCGGTGGATATGGTTCGTGCGGGGCTGCGGGCGCGCGGGCGGTTCCATCGGCTGAATCACGATGTGTCCGTTCGCTATGCCGACGCGGGACAGGATCTCGTCGCCGAGATCCGGGCGCATGCGGCATCGCGAAAACTGCCGACGGTCACCAACTATCGCAATATCCTCTACGACATCATGGTGCACGGTCAGGACATCGCCATCCCGACCGGCAGACAGATCGACCTCCCGATCGAAGCCGCGGCGACGGCGGCCACTCGGGTGTGGACCATGGGGTGGCCGTTCTGGGCGAAGCACCGGCTCACGGGCTTTCGGCTCATCGCCACGGACGCCGATTGGGTGGTGGGTACCGGAGACGAAGTACGTGGCCGCATCGCCGACCTGCTGTTGCTGACTACGGGCCGCTCGGTTGTGCTGCCGCGCTTGTCCGGTGCCGGTGTCGGCAAGCTCTGGATGCGATTGTCGTATCGAAATCTGGTCCGCGGGTGCGCCGGTCGGGTCGACGGATCGCGGCACGTCATGCGACGCTGCGCCGCAGATAGTCGGCTGTGATGGAACACTGATCGTCGAGTAGGGCCGACGGTGTTCCGGTGAAGACGATTTCGCCGCCGTGCTTGCCGCCGTCCGGTCCGAGATCGATCACCCAGTCGGCCCGTTTCACCACCTCGAGATCGTGTTCGATGACGATGACGGTACTGCCCGCGTCGACCAGCCGGTCCAGCAGGGCGATCAGAGCGTCGACATCGGCCATGTGCAGTCCGGTGGTCGGCTCGTCGAGTACGTAGACGCCGCCGCTGCGGTGCAGGTGATCGGCGAGTTTGATGCGTTGACGTTCACCGCCGGACAGTGAACTCAGCGAGCGACCGAGCGTCAGATAGCCGAGACCGACCTCGTTCAATGCCCGCAGCGGAGTCCGAATCTTGCTGCCCGCATTGCCATTCCAGAAGTCGAGAGCCTGCTCCGCGGTCATATCCAACACATCGGCGATGGACGCACCGCGCACGGTATAGCCCAGCACTTCGGGACGATAGCGGCGTCCGTGACAGCTCTGACACACGGTGGTGATCGGATCCATGTAGGCGAGATCGGTGAAAATGACGCCTGCCCCGCCGCATTCGGCGCATGCACCCTCGGAATTGAAGCTGAACAGTCCCGGCTTGACGCCGTGCTCCTTGGCGAACAACTGCCGCATCGGGTCCATGATGCCGATGTAGGTGGCGGGGCTCGAACGTCGGGAGGCGGCTATGGCGGACTGGTCGACGGCGATCGCCTGCGGGTAGGCGCGCACGAAGGCGCCGGATACCAACGTGCTCTTGCCCGAACCCGCCACACCGGTGACCACGGTGAGCACGCCCGTGGGAAACCGTGCGGTCAGATTCTTCAGGTTGTACGAATCCGCGCCGGTCACCGTGAACCAGCCGGTCGGGGTGCGGCTCGTACTTTTGACCGGCTGTACCCGCCGTAGCTGCTCACCGGTCGACGTGCCCGAGGTGCGCAATTTTTCCACGGTGCCCTGGAAGACGACCTGACCGCCGTGCCCGCCCGCGCCAGGTCCCATATCCACGATATGGTCGGCGACGGCGATGACATCGGGGGAGTGTTCGACCACCAGCACCGTATTGCCCTTGTCGCGCAACTGGATCAGCAACTTGTTCAATCGGCCGATATCGCGCGGATGCATGCCGACGCTCGGTTCGTCGAAAATGTAGGTCATCCCGGTGAGACTGGATCCGAGATGACGAACGACCTTGAGCCGCTGTGCTTCTCCGCCGGAAAGTGTGGATGTCTCGCGATCCAGTGAGAGGTAGCCGAGGCCCACCTGCTCGATCCGGCGCAACCGGGCGATGGCGGCATCGACGATCGGTGCGGCGGGCGTCCCATCGAGCTCGCCGAGCACATCGATGAGGTCGGTTACCTCCATGCGGCCGAAGTCGGCAATGCCCAGCCCGTTGATCCGGCTCGCCAGCGCGTCGGAATTCAGCCGTGCGCCATCGCATTCTGGACACGTCTGCGCATGGACGACCGCCATCGCCGCCGCTCGATTCTTATCGCTCAGCGCACCGAGGTCGCGCTTGATGTAGAGCCGGTCGAAACGTTCCAGCAGTCCCTCATAGGCATTGCTGCCCACCGAGCCGGTCTTGTTGCGGCGCGGTACCCGGAATCCGTTGCCGCGCAGGAACAGCTGCCACTCATCCGGAGTGAAATCGCGTAATGGCTTGTCCGGATCGAAAAGACCGGACTCGGCGTAGATCTGCCACTGGAATGTCCCCACCGCGAACGGTGGAAAGCTTATGGCGCCCTCGTTGAGCGATTTGGCGGTGTCGAGCAACTTGTCCAGATCCGGCCGCACCACTTGGCCGAGCCCGCCGCACTCGGGACACATGCCCGACGGGTCGTTGAACGAATAGCGGGTCGCTGCACCGGCACTCGGCTCGCTGTACCGCGAGAACAGCACACGAATGATGGACTGGATATCGGTCATGGTGCCGACGGTGGAGCGGGAATTGCCGCCGATCGGCTTCTGATCGACCACCACCGCGGGTGCCAGATTGTCGATCACATCGGCCTCGGGCCGCTCGTACTTGGGCAGTCGGTTGCGGATGAACCAGGTGAAGGTCTCATTGAGCTGACGCTGCGATTCGATGGCCACGGTGCCGAAGACCACCGACGATTTGCCCGATCCGGATACGCCGGTGAAGACGACGATCTTGCCTTTCGGGATGGCGAGGGAGATATTGCGCAGGTTGTTGGCGCGGGCCCCGATGATCTGGATGGTGTCTGCGTTCACGATCGCCACGGTAGGCGCCAATGAGGTCAGGAACGGTCCTCATTCCGGCGGATACTGGAGCTGTGACCGAAACCGCCGCCCGACTACTGCAACTGCTTTCCCTGCTGCAGACTCGCCGCGAATGGAGCGGGCCCGAGCTGGCCGAACGCCTCGGCGTGACGGTCCGGACGGTGCGCCGCGATATCGAGCGGCTGCGGGAACTGGAATATCCGGTGCATGCCAGCCTCGGTTCGGTCGGTGGCTACCGCCTGGAGGCGGGGACTGCACTGCCGCCGCTGCTGCTCGACGACGAAGAGGCCGTCGCGATCACCCTCGGACTGCGCAATGCCGCGCTGGGCGCGGTCGAGGGCATCGACGAGTCATCGGCGCGGGCACTGGTCAAGCTGCAACAGGTGCTGCCCGCCCGACTCCGCCGCCGAGTCGAGGCCGTCGGGTCGGCAACGGTGTCGCTGGGAGGCCCCGCAGCCGGACCGATGGTCGACCCGGAAACCCTGGTCGTCCTGGCCGCTGCCTGCCGCGACCGCGAACGCATCCGCTTCCACTACCGCGATAAAGGCGATACCGAAACCCGCCGCCTGACCGAACCCCACAGCCTCGTCTCCGCGGGCCGCCGCTGGTACCTGGTCGCCTGGGACATCGACCGCACCGACTGGCGCACCTTCCGCGTAGACCGCATTGGTTCTCCGCAACCGATCGGAATACGCAGCACCCCAAGGCAATTACCCGCCGAAGACGCGGCCGCCTTCGTCACCCGGTCCCTGGCCCGCTCCCGCTCGCTGCGCCGAGTCGTCTTCCTCGTCCACGCCTCGGCCCCGCAGCTGATCGAAACCTTCCGAGTCCGCCCCGAGGAAATCGAGCCCATCGATGACAAAACCTGCCTGCTCCGCACCTCCGCCGACTCACTGGAATGGACTGCCGTGCGAATCGCCCACCTCGGCCTGGAATTCGAGGTCAGAGAACCACCGGAGATGGTGGAAATGTTGGCCGACCTCGGCGCGAAATTATTGCGCGCTGCCGGAGCGAGTTGAACACGGAAATGGTGCAGAGTGCGATCAGCGAGATAGCGCGTAAAAGCCGGGCGCGGCAGCGCAATCGGTCGTAGCAACCGTGACAGCGCGTGGTGTTTCGGCCAGCGGACTCGGGGTGCCGTAGAGCATGGCGACGATGACGGCCAGTACGAATAAGCTGCCGAGGGCTAGGGCGATCTGTACCCATGATGGGCAGGTTTGCTGCGTGGATCTGGTCCTGAACTGTGATGCGTACCCGAATGGTGCGGGCCGCGGTTGGTGCCGATATTTCACCAGGTGTTCCCTTGAAGTCGTTGAGACACAACTTGATTCGCGGTGGAACGGCGACTTCATCCGAGTCCGGAGTCATCGCGTGGGGAATATCCTGACAGCACAGCAGTTTTAGAGCAACCACTTCCGAAAAATTCGGTGAACCGGTCCGTCAAGCCCGGTTCACCGTCGACAAAGTGCCGACCGGTCTATACCTCATTCCGCATCTGGGCGGTAATGATGCGCTGATAGCCGGAGCCGAAGATTCGTGGCAGCAAATCGATTACGCGTGCATCGGTCCCGATGAGGATCTTCGCCTTATCCTTTCGGATCCCGCGCAGGATGGTCTTCGCCGCGGATTCGGGTGTCGTCTTGGCCAGCCTGTCGAAGTTGGCGGCCAGTGCGTCACGGTCGCGGTCACCGCCCGCGCGAGCCTTCCACGCGATTTCGGTCTTGATCATGCCGGGATGGACGCTGCTGACCCCGACCGGATGGCCTGCGATCTTCATCTCCTGGCGCAGTGCGTCGGTGAAGCCGCGGATGCCGAATTTGGTTGCGTTGTAGGCCGCTTGGCTCGGGCAGGCCGCGAGACCGAACATGCTGGAGACATTGGCGATATGACCGTCACCGGAAGCGATCACCTGCGGCAGAAAGGCTTTCGTGCCGTACATGACTCCCCAGAAGTTGATATCGACGATCCACTCGAAGTCTTCCCAGGTCAGCTCCTCGATATTGGCGGTGAGCGAGACGCCCGCATTGTTGACCACGACATTGGCCGGGCCGAAGTCGGATCGGACCTCATCGGCATGTGCGTAGACGGCGGCACGGTCGGTGACGTCCAGCTTGTATGCTCGTGCCTTGGCGCCGGCTTGCTCGCACAACGCGGCGGTTTCGTTGACATTGGCCAGATTTCGCCCGGACAACGCCAGCTTCGCGCCGTGGTCCGCGAGCTCCAGCGCGAGGGCGCGGCCGATGCCCGCGCCCGCGCCGGTAATGACGACGACCTTGTCCTCAAAGTTCTTCACAGCAGCTGTCCTTGGTCATTTGGTGGTGTAGCCGCCGTCGGCGACGAATTCGGAGCCCGTGCAGAAACTTGCCTCATCGGAGATGAGGAACAGCACGAGATCGGCCAGCTCACCGGGTGCCGCGGCACGGGGGAGCGGCTGGTCGTGCACCATCGAGTGCGAGCGATCGGAATCGGCGGTCATCTCGGTGGCTACGACGCCGGGATGCACCGAGTTGACCCGGATGCCGTCGGCGCCGAACTCCTGGGCGGCGGCCTTGGTCATCCCGCGCACCGCCCATTTGGAGGCGACGTAGCCGAGGATATTGCTGAATGCGATGATGCCGCCGATCGAGGAGATATTGACGATCGAGCCGCCGCCCGCCCGGCGCATCGACGGCACCACGGCTTTCATGCCGAGGAATACCCCGACCTGGTTCACATCGATCACCCGCCGGTAGTCCGCCTCGGCGAGCCGCTCGATCGGGTCGACGTGCACGATGCCCGCGTTGTTGACCAGCCCGGAGACCGGCCCGAAGGTGCGTTCGGCCTCGGCAACCATTGCGGCCCAGGCGGATTCGTCGGTGACATCGAGGGGACAGAACACCGCATGGTCGCCGAGTTCGGCGGCCACCGCCTTCCCCTCCTCGACGAGCACATCCGCCGCGACCACCGAGGCGCCCTCGCTGATCAGTCGACGGGCGAATGCCGCACCCATACCGCGCGCGCCTCCGGTCACGATGACCGTCTTGCCACTCACTCTGTCCACGTCATGCTCCTGAATCGGCGATGTGCTCGGCCGCGATATAGCCGAAAACCATGGCGGGTCCGATGGTCGCTCCCGCACCCGCGTAGCTGTTGCCCATGACGGCGGCCGAATTGTTACCCGCCGCGTACAGTCCGGCGATCGGCGCGCCGTCTTCACGCAGTACCCGGGAGTGCTCGTCGGTGACCAGGCCGCCCTTGGTGCCCAGATCGCCGGGCACCATCTCGACCGCGTAGAAGGGTCCCTGATCGATAGGTGCCAGACAGGGGTTCGGTTGCACAGTGGGATCGCCGTAGTAGCGGTCGTAGGCGGACTCGCCGCGATGGAAGTCCTCGTCGCGTCCGGCACGCGCGAAACCGTTGAACCGCTGCACGGTTGCGATCAAGGAATCGGCCGGAACACCGATCTTGGTGGCGAGTTCGGCGAGCGTGTCGGCCTTCTTGATGATTCCGGCATCGAAATACTTCTGCGGGATGGCCTGTTTCGGGAAGGTACCGAGGAACAGGTATCGATCGCGGAAGCGCTGGTCCATGATGAAGTGGGCGGGCACATGGCCCACACCGGTCGCGTTCCGCTCGTACATGGTGTGCACCACATCGACATAGCTGGCCGATTCATTGGTGAACCGCTCGCCCGCATCATTGACCATGATCGCGCCGGGCTGGGATCGCTCGGCCAGGCAGAAGAACGGCGGCCCGTCCGGATTGCGCACCGACGGTCCCCACCAGGCATCGTCCATCAGATCCAAAGCTGCGCCTAGCTTTTCGCCCGCCCGGATACCGTCACCGACATTCTCGGTCGCGCCGACGGTCCAGTCGGTGCTGACCGGCTCGGTGAAGAACTGTTTGCGCATTTCCAGGTTGTGCTCGAAACCACCGGCGGCGAGCACCACACCGCGCCGCGCACGGATGACGATCGGTGCACCATCGCGCTGCGCGCGCACCCCTACCACCGCGTCGTCGGCGGTAATCAGTTCGGTGAGTGGAGTATTCAGCCAGACCGGCACACCCGCATCGCGCAGCGCCAGCCACAGCCGGGCTACCAGCGCCTTGCCCAGGCTCAGCGGCTGCCGTCCCCGGATCCGGTTCAACACCGCCTTGGCGCCGACCTTCATCGCGGTGCGCTTACCCTTCCAGGTGCGCGCGATCATATTCAGGTCGTGGAAGTCGCTGACGGTGAATGCGATTCCCTTCGGGCCGGACATGGTCGGCCGGTTGATCAGCTCGAGATCCTTGCCGAGCAGTCGGCCGTCGATAATCGCCGGTTCGATGCTGCGGCCCTGCGCGAGTCCACCGGGCAGCTCAGGATGGTAGTCGGAATAGCCGCGGTCGTAGACGAATTGGAGGTGGTCGGTGCGTGCGCCGAGATAGGTCATCATGCGCGGACCGTTGTCCAGGAAAGCGTCCTGTTTGACCTGTGGAACACGGTCGCCGACAACGGATTTCAAGTAGACCCGGGCCAGATCCGGGCTGTCGGGCACACCCTCTCGTACCAGCACCGGATTGTTCGGAATCCATACGCCGCCGCCGGAGCGGGCGGTGGAACCGCCGAAGCTGCCGCTCTTCTCGATCAGCACCACCGAAAGCCCGCGATAGGCGGCGGTGAGCGCGGCGGTCATCCCCGCCGCACCCGAGCCGACGACCACGACGTCGTAGGTGTATTCCTCGGACATCTGGCTCCCTTTCCCTAGTAACCGGCGCCGGTGAGCATGCCGCCGTCGATGACGACCTCGGTTCCGGTGCAATAGCTCGCGGCGTCCGAGGCCAGGAAGACGGCCGCCTCGGAGACCTCGCCGGGCTGTCCCCAGCGCGGAATCGGCAATCCGGCGAAGAAGGTATTGCCGTCGACACCCGAGCCCGCCGCCGCCGTCATCGGCGTCGCGATACCGCCGGGATGGATGGAGTTGACCCGGATTCCGCTCGCGCCGAGCTCGCGCGCCGCCGATTTGGTCAGTCCGCGAATGGCGAATTTGCTTGCGCTGTAAGCCGATAGGCCCGCCGCGCCGACGAATCCCTCGACCGAGGAGATATTGACGATCGCGCCGCCGCCGGTCATGGCGGGCGCGGCGGATTTGATGCCAAGCCAGGTGCCGGTGACATTCACCGTCATGATCGTGGTGAAATCGGCCAGGCTCATCTCGGCGATGCGCTGGAACCGCAGCAGGCCGGCATTGTTGACGAGCACATCGAGCTTGCCGAACTCGTCCACCGCGGTCCGCACCGCGGCCGCCCAGTCGGCCTCGCTGGTCACATCGTGGTGCAGATAGCGTGCGCCGGTTTCGGCGGCCAACTGTTCGCCCTGCTCATCGAGCACATCGCCGAACACCACCCGCGCACCCTCGGCAACGAAGCGGCGGACATGTTCGGCGCCCATTCCGCGCGCTGCGCCGGTGATCAGCGCGACCTTGTCATCGAGTCGACCCACGTCAGGTCCGTCCTTTCTCCGGCGTCGGTTCGAACGCCGTATGCGCTATCGACGCTATGGGCGCGCGGGCGGCGCGAACCGGAATAGTCCCATCCACCGAGACATGCACCTGACCTCAACAAGAGCATCGGAAATATTTCTACTAGGCATATTGATTTGGGGGATGGCAGCCGGCGGAGCCGGCGGGGTGGGAATAACAGAGTGGAGGCAATGCATGAAGTTCTCGATGATCTTCGAGGCACAGATGACCGACCCGTCGGCCGATCACGAAAAGCAGGTACTGCGCGACTGCGTCGAGCAGGCGGTACTGGCCGAGGAGATGGGGTTCGACACCGTCTGGGCGGTCGAACATCACGGCTTGAAGTGGTACGCGCATATGAGCGCCCCGGAGATCTTCCTGACCTGGGTGGCCGCGCGCACCGAGCGGATCCGCATCGGCCACGGCGTGGTGTGCATGCCGTTCAACTTCAATCACCCGGTGCGCGCCGCCGAACGCGCGGCCATGCTCGATGTGCTCTCCAACGGACGGGTGAACCTCGGCGCGGGCCGCGGCGCGACCCCGCAGGAGACCTCCATGTGCGGTGTCGATCCCGACCGCACCTATCAGGAGGTCGAGGAGTCGCTGCGGATCATCGGCAAGGCCTGGCAGGATCCGGAGGGCGAATTCGAATGGCACGGTGAGCTGCTCGATATCGATCCCCACCCGATGCTCCCGCGTCCGGTGCAACTGCCGCATCCGCCGCTGTTCATGGCGTGCACCAAGAAGGACACGCTGAAGCTGGCCGCCGACTACGGAATCGGCGCGCTGGTACTGGGTTTCGCGGGTGTGGAGGAGATCGCCGAACTGCGTCGCACCTATGACGCGGCCATCGCCGAGCGGACCGGGGAGAAGTTCGTCTCCACGATGGTCAACGATCACTTCGCGGCACTATGCCCGACAATCGTGCTCGACGACCGGGAGAAGGCGCAGCAGATCGGCGCGCGTGGACAGCGGTTCTTCGCGCAGTCCATCAAGCACTGGTACGGCGCGGGTCCGGTACCGGACGAGGCCGTCGATCCGAATGTGGACGAGGTGGCCAAGATTCGCGAGGCCGCCGATGAGCATGTGGCGTATCTGCACGAGGCGAAGATTCCGGTGAAGACCGGGGCCACATCGGTTTTCAATGCCGAGCACGCGTACGGCAGCCCGGAGGACGCCATCGCGTACGTCGAGCGGCTGCAGGCGGCCGGTGCCGACGAGATCCTGTGCCTGATCCAGATGGGGACGGTGCCGCAGGAGGCATGTCTGGAGACCATTCGGCATTGGGGCGAGAAGGTCATTCCACACTTCCGGGGAGCGGAGCGAGCCGGAAACATCGGGCAGAGCAGCGCAGCTGAGCGTGCCGAGACAACTGAATTCCAGGGAGCTTGAGATGGCCGATCTCACTGGCAAAGTCGCCCTCATCACCGGTGCCGCTCGTGGCCAGGGTGAGCAGGAAGCCCGTCTGTTCGCCGCGGCCGGCGCACGTGTCGTCCTCACCGACGTACTCGAATCCGAGGGCCAGGCAGTTGCCGAATCCATCGGTGACTCAGCCCGTTTCGTCCGCCATGACGTCAGCAGCGCCACCGAATGGGCTGCCGCCGTCGATACCGCGGTCACCGAATTCGGCAGCATCGATGTGCTGGTGAACAATGCCGCGATCTACACCGCCAAACCGCTCGTCGAGACCTCCGCCGCGGAACTCGAACGCATTCTGCGCATCAACCTGATCGGGTCGTTCCTCGGCATCCAGGCCGTCGTGGATCCGATGCGGGCGGCGGGCGGTTCGATCGTGAATATCTCGTCGCAGGCCGGATTGCAGGGCCTGATGGGACATTCCGCGTACGGTGCGTCCAAATGGGCGCTGCGCGGATTGACGAAGACGGCCGCGCTCGAGTTGGGGCCGCTCGGAATCCGGGTCAACTCGGTGCATCCGGGTCCGATCGCGACACCGATGATCGGGCACCTCGGGCTGAACACCGGTCCCGGCAGCTTTCCCTCGCTGCCGCTCGGCCGCGTCGGATTGCCCTCGGAGGTAGCGGATTTGGTGGCATTCCTCGCCTCCGATGCCGCCGCGTTCATCACCGGTGCGGAATTGGCCGTCGACGGCGGATTGTCGGCGGGACAGTTCATTCCGCCGGACGCGCTGCCGCCGGTCGGAGCCGTGGGCGAGGCCTGAGCATGCCGCTGAAGCCCGAAGCTCAGGTGATCGTCGATCTAGCCTCGGCGGCGTTTCCCGCGCTGGGCACCGAAGTGCTCGATGCCGCCGAGGCGCGCCGGATGCTTGCCGCGCGTCCGGCGGCCCAGGTCGATCCGATTCCGGTGGGTCGGGTCGAAGAGCGGTTGGTGCCGGGACCTGTTGGGGCACCTGAGGTTCGGGTTCGCATGTACTGGCCCGCCGAGTGCGATGCCGACGTGCCGGTCGTGATGTTCTGCCACGGTGGCGGTTTCGTCATCTGTGACCTCGACAGTCACGATCAGCTGTGTCGTGCGATGAGCAATGGTGTCGGTGCGATCGTGGTTTCGGTCGACTACCGGCAGGCCCCCGAACATCGGTTTCCGGCAGCCGCAGAGGATGCGTACGCGGTCTTGAAATGGATTGCGGCCCAGGCGAGTTCCTTCGGTGGCGATCCGGCCCGCATCGGGGTGGCCGGTGACAGCGCCGGCGGCAACCTGGCCGCCGTCACGGCACTGCTGGCCCGGGATCGCCGTGGCCCGGTCATCGCCCATCAACTGCTTGTCTATCCGATGCTCGATCCGGCCCGTGACACCGTCTCCTATCAGGAGAATGCCTACGGTTACTTCGTCACCGATGACCATTTGCGCTGGTATTGGGAGCAATACCTCGCCTCGGCCGCCGATGCCGACAACCCGTACGCCGCACCCCCGCGCGCGGTCGACCTGTCGGGCCTCCCGCCCGCCTACCTCATCACCGCCGAATTCGACCCACTTCGCGATGAGGGCGAGGCCTACGGTCGGCGGCTGCGGGATGCGGATGTCGAGGTCGTCACGATTCGCTACGACGGCCAATTCCACGGCTTCTTCAGCATGGCCGACAACCTGTCGGATGCCGAAGCCGCTGCCGCCCAAGCCTTTTCGGCCATTCGCCGAGCAATGGAGAAGTCATGACCGTCGAACGTCTCGGCACCATCTTCCCGGCCGACAACCTCACCGCCGCAATAGATCTGCTCACCGCGGTACTCGGCACCACCGCAACGTTCGTCGACGGTGATCGGTGGGCGCAATTCGATATCGGACCGACCCGGGTCATGCTCGCCGGTGCCGATGAACGCGACATCCCCTCCCTCGCCGTCAAGGTCGGCGACCTGGACGCGACCCTCGCGCGCCTGCGCGCCGCCGGATTCCCGGTCGACGATCCGGTCACCGGACCGCACGAACGACGCACCTCGGTCCGCCCGTCCCGCGAATCCCCGTGGGCGATAGTCCTGTACGAGCCCGCCTCCGCCGGATAAACGGCCGGTGTGGTTCGGATAACTTCGCGCGCCACCCTCCATACGCTACCGTATGGGCAGTGTTCCATACGGGACCGAATGGAGGGTTGGGTCATGGTTCGAAATATCCACCAGCGGGAGTACCCGGTGCCCGCGGATCAGCTCGGCGCATTGCTTGTCATGGCCGCCGAGCCGGAGAGTCCGGTGTGGCCGCCCGGCTGGCCCGCACTGGTCCTCGACCGGCCACTCGGTGTCGGGGCCGACGGCGGACATGGCGTCATCCGATATCGCTGTACTGAATGGGTACCGGGCCGCCGCGTGGAGTTCACCGTCGCACCCGGATCCTTCCTGGTCGGCACGCACAGCCTCGACGTGCTCGACGGCCCGTGGCCGGACAGCAGCATCCTGCGCCACGAGATCGACTGCCGCCTGCGCGGAATCGGCCACCTGTTGTGGCCCCTGGCCATCCGCTGGATCCACGACGCGATGATCGAGGCGCTGCTCGACCGGACCGCGGTCTCCCTCGGCCACCCGCCCGTCACCCCGGCCCGCCCATCGCCGTGGGTGGACTTCCTGCGCTGGATCATGAAGCGCCGCCCATCGGCACGGACCCCCGATAAAGCAGCGGCGTGAGCAGTCGCTCGTCCGTTACTGTCGCCGATAACCGGACTAGGCCTCATCTTCGGCAGGAATGTGGGGCGGCAGGAGGCTTTCATGGCATTGTCGACGCAGGATCGGTTCGACATCGGCGACCTGATCGCGCTGCACGGACATCTGATGGACGCGGGCGAGCTCGACCGGATGGATGAGCTGTTCACTGCGGAAATCACCTACGACCTCAGTGATTTCGGTGCCGGTGAGCTACACGGGATTCCGGCGCTGCAGGAGGCCGCGGTCGCGCTCGGCAATGGGAATCCGGTCGGGCATCACATTACGAATGTAGTCATCGCCGAGGTGGACGGCGCGGTTCGGGTGCGGTCCAAGGCGATCGGGATCTATGCGGATGGGACCAGCGGCAGCGTCGAATACGACGATACGGTCGTGCGTGTGGCAACCGGTTGGCGCATCTCGTATCGGCGGGTGATCGTGCACAAGCTGCCGCTGGGTGGGCGAGCGACCAGGTGGGCTTAGGGCGACAAACCGACCGCTTTTCTACTTTTCTCGGCTACATATTTGTTACAGCGTGTCTGAAAACCCTTACGGGTGTTGCAGGCACCGCCCTTCTCGGGCGTCGTCGGTTCACGCCACGAAGGTGTGAACGTCGGTTCCCGCGTCGTCCGGGCCGGTCTCACCAGCACCCGTAGGGTGCTGGTGAGCGCCTTCCCGTCGGCGGGCATTGGTAACCCGGCCCCCTGCTTGGGGGTCCGGGGATCGAGGAGAGTCTTCATACTGGAGCGTCGGCCAGGCGGCGAGGTTGACCGCCGCGTTGTGGTCGCGGTCGGCGCAGAACCCGCACCCGCAGGCGAACACTCGATCCGACAAGGCCAGTTCGGTGTTCACGGTCTCGCACTTCGAACAGCGTTTACTCGACGCATACCAGCGGTCGGCGGTGACCACGGTGCCGCCGCGCCAGGATTGCTTGTAGTGCAAGAGCCGCGCGAAGTCGGCCCATCCGGCGTCACCGATCGCGCGCGCCAGGCGCCGATTGCGGAGCATGCCCGCCACGTGTAGGTCTTCGAGGACGAGCCGGTCGTGGGTTTTGACCAGCCTGTTGGTGGCCTGATGCAGAAAATGACGGCGAATAGCAGCGATTCGGTGGTGGTGGCGCGCCAGGCGGGCGGCGGCGTCTTTGCGGTTGCGGGATCCTTTCCGTTTGCGGGACAACGCTTTCGCCAGCCGCCGCTGCTGTGCCATCCCGGTGGCCAGGGGTTTGGGTGGGGCGTCGATGCGGGCGACGTCGGTGCCGTCGGCGGTGGCGGCGACCAGGAACACTGACAACCCACGATCGAGTCCCACCCAGCCACCGTCATCGTCGGCTGCGCGCGGCGGGTGGTGGCAGGCGGGATGCAGGTCGGCGGCCTCGGTCACGATGCTGATCTGCCAGCGACCCGCCCGGAATGTGATGGTGGCGGCCACGATTTTCGCCTGGCTTTTCGCGAGCATGCGCCGCAGGCTGCGAGTGTCCTCGCGCACCCGCAGCATCCCGACGCCGGGCAGGGTGATCGAGCGTGCGATGTTGTTTTCGCCGACGCGGATCGCCGCACGACCGGTCTTGGATAGTTTGTTGCGTAGCCGAAACGATGGGGTGGTGGTGTGTTTTTTCTTGATCCGGGGGAATCCGACGCGCCTGCCTTTGCGTTTGCCGGTGCGGGAGTCGGAGAATGCGGTCAGGGCGCGCCCGCAGTCGACGGCGGCTTCTTCGAACACCTGTTGGCACACCTCGGTGCGCCAGGCAAGCCCGGTCACCTCGACTTCGGCGACGCCCGCCGCGTTGACGGCGATCACGCGCCCGGCGGCTTCGGTTTTCTTCCATGTATTGAAGGCGTTGATCAGGCTGTATCCGGTCCACGGGACCGAATGGCCGGGATCGGTTTTCCTTTGGGTGAGAGCGGTTTTGACGAAGTCGAGGGATTTGTTGAACGCGAACCGAGCCGCTCCGGCGTGGCGTGCGAGCACGGCTTGCTGCTCGACGGTGGGGTCGAGGCAATACCGGAAGGAGGTGTGGCGGCTCATCACCGGTGAGTGTGACACGAGCCACCGACAATAACGGGCGACTCCGGTGACCGGCGGTGTCACGCGAATCCGATCCCGAGTTCTCAGATACGCTCTTAGCCGCATACGGACGGTCGTGCGTTGATAGTGTCGCGCAATGTCGGATATGCGGGACGCTCATCTCGAAGCCGAGGCTCCCGCCGATCGCCCGGTCGCGCGGCCCAAGGTTGATCCGCAGCGGACAGTACCGGACAAGATCGAGGTCGACGACGAAGAGAAGCCCGCGCGGATACTGCGCGGATGGGCCGAGTGGGTGGTGGCGACGGCCGCCTTCGCGGTCGCGTTGCTGGTGCTGTGGCAGGTCTTTCGGCCGTTGGCGCAGGGGAGTCAGTACTACCTGGTGATCTTCCTGGCCGGGACCTTGCCGGTGGTGTTCCTGGCCTATCGCTGCGGGCTGCGATGGTTCGATCGACGGGACGGTCCTGGGCCGCTCGACTGGTTGTCGGCCGTAGTCGCGCTGGTGGTGTGCTTGTATCCGGTGCTGCCGATGGCGCTCGGGTCCGGCGGCGGCGGGTACAACGCATTCCCTGGATCGGCAGGGTTTGTTCGATCCGGTCGATATCGCCATGGGCACGGTGCTGTTGGTGTTGGTGCTGGAGGCCTGTCGGCGCACCACGGGCTGGGTATTGCCTGCGGTTTGCCTGGTGTTCATCGCCTACGGCTACTACGGCGGATACCTGCCACAGCACTGGACCATCGCGCACGCCGGACTCGACTTCGGGCAGATCATCGATGCGCTCTACAACTCCGGCAGCGGCTTCTACGGCACGCCACTGGATGTGGCGGCCAGCTACATCGTGCTGTTCACCCTCTACGGCGCCGTACTCGAATTCTCCGGTGCGGCACAGTTCTTCGTCGATCTATCGGTCGCGGCCTTCCGCCGCTCGCGCGGCGCGGCCGGACGCACCACCGTCGCATCCGGATTCCTGCTCGGCACCGTCTCCGGATCGGGCACCGCGACCGCGGTCACGGTCGGCGCGGTCACCTGGCCGATCCTGCGTCGCGCCGGATATCCGCCGGAGCAGGCGGCGGGTGTGCTCGCGGCGGCGGGTGTCGGCGCGATCCTGTCACCGCCGACGCTCGGAGTCGCCGCCTTCATCGTCGCCGAATATCTCGATGTCTCCTATGTGACGGTGCTCGGGTGGGCGATGATCCCGACGCTGCTGTACTACTTGGGAATTCTGCTCGCGGTCGAGATCGATGCGCGCCGGCTCGGCGCGGAGTCGGTCGAGATCAGCACCACCTCGATGTGGCGACTGCTGGCCCGATTCGGTTACCACTTCCTGTCTTTGATCGCGATCGTGGTGCTGCTGCTGATCGGCGTGAGCGCCGCGCGCGCCGTGGTGTACGCCACCGCACTGGCTTTCGTGCTCGCCTTCCTCGATGCGCGCATCCGCGCCGAGGCCCGCTCACCGCGACGGATCTTCCAGATGCTCGGCAGTGGTGTGCGTTCGGCGCTGCCGGTGGTCGCGGTGTGCACGTCGGCAGGTGTGATCACCGCGATCGCCACCAAGACGGGACTTGGCGCGCAGCTGGCATCGCTGCTGGTGAGCGCGGGAAAGGCGTTGTCGGACAACCACACCGTCGTATTGGCGTGCACCGTGGTGCTCGCCGCGATCGCACTCGCGCTGCTCGGGCTCGCGGTTCCGGTGACCGCATCGTTCATTATCGGCTGGGCGATCATCGGTCCCGCCCTGCTCGCGCTCGACGTATCCCCGCCCGCCTCGGCGATGTTCGTCTTCTACTACTCGGTGCTGTCCGAGGTGACACCGCCGACCGCACTGGCCGCCGTGGGCGCGGCGGCCATCACCGGTGCGCGCGCGGTGCCGACGATGTGGCAGGCATTGAAGTACGCGCTGCCCGCCTTCCTGGTGCCGATCGTGTTCGTGCTCAGCGGACCCGGCGAATATCTGCTCGGGCACGGGCCGGTGCTCGGTGTGCTGTGGACCACGGTCGTGGCCGGTGTCGGCGTTGCGGCACTGGCCGCCGCGGCCGGCGGGTGGATCCTCGGCATCGGCCCGGCCGGACTCGCGGCCCGGCTGCTCGCCGCGGTGGGCGGGCTGGCGCTGCTGTACCTGGAACCCGGCGCGCTCGTCGTCGGTCTGGCCGCGCTGACCGCGGCCGTCGGGCTAACGCTGCTCTCACGAAGGAGGACGACTTGAGAAGAGTTGCCATAGGATTCGCCGTCGCCGTGGTGTCGGCCGGATTGCTGACCGGATGTGGGGGCCGCCGCGACACACCGCAGTCCGACACCGGCGGCGAGGTTACCTGCGAAGTGAAAAGCGAGACCCGCGTCGGCATCGCGACGGGCAATTCGACCGGCGTGTACTTTGCGCTCGGCAATGCTTTCGCCGATCAGATTTCGCAGGCGACCGGCGGCAAGGTGAAAGCGACGGCGGCCGAAACCGGTGCGTCGGTGCAGAATATCCAGCAATTGGTGGCAGGCACCTATCAGGTCGCATTCTCTCTCGCCGACACCGCCGCCGACGCGGTGCTCGGCAATGCCGGTTTCGACGGTAAAAAGCAACCGGTGCAGGCGCTTTCGCGGCTCTATCCGAATTACACCCAGGTGATCGTGCGCGCAGGCGCCGATATCGAATCGGTCGCCGATCTGCGCGGTAAGCGGGTCTCCACCGGCTCGCCGAAATCTGGCACCGAAGTGATCGCCCAGCGGATACTGCAGGCAGCGGGGTTGAACCCGGACAACGATATCGAGGCCCAGCGCCTGGATCTCACCAAGACGGTGGACGGCATGAAGGACGGTTCCATCGACGCCATGTTCTTCTCCGGCGGCCTGCCCACACCTGGTGTCACCGATCTGCTGACCTCCGATAAAGGCAAGGTGCGTTTCCTCGATATCTCCGAACTCACCGGCAGTATGCACGCGGTCAACCCGGTCTACGAGGAAGGCACGATTCCGGGCACCGTCTACGGACTGTCCGCCGATGTCAAGACCATCGTCGTGCCGAACCTGTTGCTGGTGCGCGACGATCTGGACGCGAACCTGGCGTGCATACTCACCAAGACGCTGTTCGACCGCAAAACCCAACTGGAACAGGCCAATTCGGCCGCGAAAGGGATCAGTCGCGATTCCGCGACGATTACCGCGCCGGTGACCCTGCACCGGGGTGCGGCGCATGCCTTGACGAAATAGCTCAGGAAGCCAACGCTTCGGTCAACGCCCGAGCGATATCGACTGTGGCGGTAATGAATTCGTCGCGCTCGGATTTCGTGGTCGATGCCCGCAGCGGTCCTGATTGGACTTCGTACGCGGCCGTACCTTTCGCATCGAAAACCGGTGCGGCCAGGTAACTCAGCGGGAGTTCGGCATCGGAGTCGAGCTCTGCCTTGGTGAATGGCCGCGAAGTGAGAAATGCGAGGCGGCGCAGCGCCCGGGTGCGCAGGTGCGGCTGCACGAGTTCGGTCCCCATCGCGCTCAGTAGGTCGGCGAGGAGTTCGACCGTGCCCGCATCATCGGTACGTGGGCGGAACAGAGCAACGCCGCGATCACGGACGAGCGCGAGCAGTCCGCTCGCGACGCGGCGATCGGAGTCGGGTGCGGTGGCCAGCCAGGTGTTCTGCTCGGCCGCCGAGCGCCACGGCATCACGCTCGCTCCCGCCGGAAATTGCATCGGGATGCGATGGCCGACGGGTATGCCGGGGACGACGCGCTCGGGCCCGTGGCGCACATCGAGCACGGTGAGGTGATCGGGCTCGATACGACTCAATGTCGCGCCGTAGCCGGTCCGCGCGATGAGTTCGGCGAGGATATCGCCGAGTGCGTGCGGCAGTGCGGGACCGTGCAGATTGGCCAGTGCCGGACCGAGACCGTATCCGCGGCTCGCGTCGCGTCGTACCCAGCCCGCCGATTCCAGTTCGGCCAGAATCGCGGTCGCGGTCGCGCGGGCGATATCGAGCCGGTCCGCGATGCCCGCGACGCTGATCGGCTCCGGCGTCGCGGCGAGCAGCGACACGATATCGATGACACGGCGGGTCGGCGGGGACGGAGACCGGTCGGACATGTGCAACCCCTTGTGCGGCTCGGCGGGACAGCTCTACGATGACGAATATTACGCAGTTTAGCGTCGAATATTCGACACAGTGGGAGCTCTCATGATCCTGGACAGATTCCGAATCGACGGCCAGGTCGCCGTCGTCACCGGCGCGGGGCGCGGCCTCGGCGCGGCGATCGCGGTGGCTTTCGCGGAGGCGGGCGCGGATGTCGTCATCGCATCCCGCACCAAGAGTCAGCTGGACGAGGTCGCCGAGCAGGTAGCGGCGGTGGGGCGTCAGGCCCACGTGGTGCCCGCGGATCTCAGCGATATCGAGGCGACCGCCGGACTGGCCGCCGCGGCCGTCGAACGCTTCGGGCGGCTCGATATCGTGGTCAACAATGTCGGCGGTGCGCTGCCGTGCCCGCTGCTCGATACGACACCGGATGCGCTGGTGCAGGCATTCAACTTCAACGTGACCAATGCGCATGCGCTGGTTCGCTCGGCGGTGCCGAAGATCCTCGAAACCGCTGGTGGCGGTTCGATTCTCAATATCACCTCGACCATGGGCCGCCTGCCCGGCCGCGCCTTCGTCTCCTATGGAACGGCGAAAGCGGCGCTGGCGCATTACACCCGGTTGGCGGCAATGGACCTGAATCCGCGCATCCGGGTGAATGCCATTGCGCCCGGGTCGATTCTGACCTCGGCGCTGGAGATCGTGGCGGGCAATGATGCGATGCGCACCGAGCTGGAGGCCAAGACACCGCTGCACCGCATCGGTGAACCCGAGGATATCGCCGCCGCCGCACTGTATTTGGTGTCGCCCGCCGGAAAGTACGTCACGGGCAAGGTGCTCGAACCCGACGGCGGCCTGATCGCGCCGAATCTCGACCTCCCGCTTCCGGATCTGTCATGAGCTACCGCGTAGTCCAATGGGGCACCGGGAATGTCGGTGCACATGCGCTGGCGGGCGTGATCGCGAATCCGGATCTCGAGCTGGTCGGGGTGTGGGTGTCGGGTCCGAAGAAGGACGGGCTCGATGCGGGAACCATTGCAGGCCTCGATGATCCGGTCGGTGTCACCGCGACGACGGATACCGAGGCGATCCTGGCCGCGAAACCCGACTGTGTCGTCTACTGCTCGATGACCGACAATCGGCTGCTGGAGGCCGTCGAGGATCTGCGCAGATTGCTCAGCGCGGGCATCAATGTGGTGGCGTGCGCGCCGGTGTTCTTCCAGTACCCCTACGGCGTGCTGCCCGACGAATTGCTGAAGCCGATCCAAGAGGCTGCGGCACAGGGTAATTCGTCGCTGTGGGTCAACGGTATCGATCCCGGTTTCGCCAATGATCTGCTGCCGCTCGCGCTCGCGGGCACCTGCCTGCGCATCGACCAACTGCGGTGTCTGGAGATCGTCGACTACGCCAGTTATGACAACCGCGAGGTCATGTTCGACATCATGGGCTTCGGCAAACCGCTGGACGAGATCCCGATGTTGTTGCAGCCCGGGGTGTTATCGCTCGCGTGGGGCGGCACTGTGCGCCAGTTGGCGGCGGGCATCGGTGTCACCCTCGACGCGGTTACCCAGACCTATGAGCGCATTCCCGCTCCCGAGTCCTTCGATATCGTCACCGGCCATATCGCCGAAGGTACCGCCGCGGCACTGCGTTTCGAGGTTCGCGGGATGGTCGGCGACGAGCCCGTGACGGTTCTGGAGCACGTCACGCGCCTGCGTCCCGACCTGTGCCCCGATTGGCCCCAGCCCGCGCACCACGAGGGCTCCTATCGCGTCGAGATCACCGGCGAGCCGAGTTACGCCATGGATCTGGTCACCTCGAGCCGCAATGGCGACCACAACCACGCCACCCTGCTGGCGACTGCCATGCGCATCGTCAACGCCGTCCCGGCCGTGGTGCAGGCACCACCGGGCATTCTTACCGCCCTCGACCTTCCGCTCATCACCGCACCCGCTACTCGCCCGGCGTAGTTACCCGAGAATCGCGTCGCCTTACCTCCGCGGGCTCCGCACCCCCCCGGGGGGAGGTGCGAAGCTCGACAGGGTGCCGCTGTTACTGGGCGAGGGCGGCGAGGGCACGGTCCACGTCAGTGGCGCTGTTGTAGAGGTGGAACGAGAATCGAAGGCCCCCGCCCCGAGCGGAGGTGAGCACGCCTGCCTCCTCCAAACGGGGTGCCGCATCGCCCGCGCCCGACACGGCGACAATCGCCGAATCCGCCGATACCGACTCGAATCCCAACTCCGCCAGACCGTTTCGGAATCGGGTGGCGAGTTCGCGGTTGTGCGCGCCGATCTTGTCGACGGTCAGCTCTTCGATCAGGGACAGTGCGGAGAGTGTGGCGATGACGCCGAGCCAGTCCGGTGTCGAATCGAAACGCCGGGCGGTCGTGGGCAGTGCGATCGGTTCGTAGAGCTCGGCCCAGCGGTCGGCCGCCGCGTACCAGCCGGGGCTGATCGGGCGCAGCTGTGCGGCCGCTTCCGGCGGTGCGGCGAAGAAGGCCACGCTGCGTGCGCCGATCAGCCACTTGAATGTCGCGCACACCCAGTAGTCGGCATCGACGAAACGCAGTGGCACCCAACCGGCGCCCTGGGTGGCGTCGGCGAGCAGCCGGGCATTATGCGCCAGAGTTGCCGCGCGCAGCGTCGGCAGATCGACGGCTCGACCGTCCTTCGATTGGACCACGCTCACCGCCACCAACGCGGTCTCGGGCCGGACCTCGTCGGCGATGCGCTCCAATGGCACGAACCGGACGTTCAGGTCTCCGCGGTGTACGAAAGGCATGGATACAGAGGAGAATTCGCCTTCCGCGAGCAGTACCTCCGCCCCCGGCGCCAGCGCGGCGACCACCGGTGCCATCAGCCCCGCGACCGTGCTGCCCAGCGCGATATCGTCGGCCGAAGCGCCCGCGAGTAGTCGCGCGAATCCGACCCGCAATTCGGGTACCAGATAATCCCGCGTCGTCGGTGCGGCACGGCCGGCCGCCCAGAGCGCGTTGAACTCCTGCAGTGCCGCCAATGTTCGTGCGGCGGGCAACCCGTGGGAAGCGGTGTTCAGGTAGGCGGTCTCGGTCGTGAATTCAGCGGGCGCAAGGGAGGACATGTTCCCACCCTCCGCCGCCACCGCGGTTCCGGTCGAGTGCCACCGGGAAGATAGTGGCCTCAAATCCGGCAACCTGTCCTATTTCTGTGTCGCCCACATGTTCGTCAGCAGCTGGTAGCTGGGGGTGTCGGCGAGGGCCTGCATCGATTCGTAGATGCGCTGATAACTGGTCGAGGTGATGCGCCAGTGGCCGTCCGGATCGAGTCGGTAGGTGTCGGAGTAGTAGCCCGCGCCGCGGATGAGGACGCCGTATTCGGTGGCGATCACGGTGTCTTCGAAAGCCCATGAGCCCGTTGCCGTTTCGCCGTCCACGGTGATCTCCGGATGGTTCGCGATATGGGTGGTGACCACGGAAGGGCCGAGGTTCTCGCGCATGAATGCGGTGACGGCGTCGCGACCGTCGAGGGTCAGCGGTTCACCGAGGGCGTGGGTGCCGTAGCGACCGGCGACGTCGACGGCGAGGGTATCCCCGAAGTCATCCCATTGTTTGAGATCAAGGGTCCGGAAGTAGCGGTACTTGAGCTGGCGGACGGCTTCGATGACGGCGAGATCCATCCGTTCAGCTTGGCATTTGCCGGGGCTTCAGACAAGAACCTGTTCTACTTTCTTCGGGCGGCCGCGGCGTGGTTCGCCAATGCCTCGAGTACGTCGACCCGGCTCGCGGGTACTTCGATATCCATCGCTATGGCATCCGGGCCTGCCGTGGCGAAATCGAAGTCGAAGAATCCGCAGCAGGAGCTCTCGCGGGCGGCGAGGTCGCGGGCGATGTCTTCGTGCGTCGCGGCCAGCTCCAGCCGCAGACGGGTCGGCGCGATGCGTTCGACCCGACGCAGCGCGGCCGCGAAGAGATCGGTGAATTCGGCCACGCGCAATGGCTGCTCCGCCGTCGGCAATGTGCAGGCATCGGGCACCCAGAGCAGGTTCTCGCTCATGCCTGCGCCTCGCTGGCGCTCGGCTCCGGCACGAGCGAGTGCTCGGCTGTGTTGATGGTTCGCTCGCTGCGCTCGCTCATGCCTGCGCCTCGCTGGCGCTCGGCTCCGGCACGAGCGAGTGCTCGGCTGTGTTGATGGTTCGCTCGCTCATTGCGTCCACCTTCGTGAGGCTGTTGGCATATATCGAAAGGGTAGTGCAAGATTCTGGGTGCGGCCGTGGGCGTATCCGAGGTGTCGCCGTCGACCCATCGGGTACTCGATCGAGTGGACACGGTTTCGACCGCATCCTCTGCACTGAAAGTTCCCGACCAGGAGTCCGCAATGACCGAAGGTCCTGTTACGCACCCGCCCCTCCACGAACCATCCCTCGACCAACAGCCCGCGCTGAAGGCCGCCGCGCGCCGTCTGGAGCGCGAATTCGACAGCACCCGCGACGAAGCCATCGAACGGTGGCTGTATTCCGCTTACGACTACCTCGCCGATCACGCCACCATCGACAACTTCCTGCCGCTACTGGCCGAGCGCTACACCCGTGAACTGCTCCGCGCCCTGGCCGAGGAACACGCCGACTAGTCGCATTGCGCCGCGGCTCGCCGCAATACCGATTCCGCGTCGGCGCTGATGCGCCGCACCAGATCGGCGGCGGATTCGAGACTGCCGATGAGGTCGATATTCTCACCCGCCCAGATCGGCGCACAGTCGAGATCGCCCTGCTCGGCCGCCGCCCGATAGCGTTGCCGGGCAAGGGGATCGGCCGCGAGTTCGGTCTCCCGTCCGGCCCATTCGTCGAGGAATCGGTTGCGCAGGGTGCGTGCGGTGTACTCGGCGGGCCACGGTGATTCGCGGGCGATATCGATGATGCGGTTGCGTTCGGTATCGCCGCCGCGTGCATCGATGATGGCCTTGGCTTCCTCGGCCGAGAGCAACGATTCGTGTGTCGCCTCGAAGCGAGTACCGATCAACGCGCCCGCCGCACCGAGTACGACTGCGGCGGCGAGTCCGCGTCCATCGGCTATGCCGCCCGCGGCGAGCACTGGCGTACCCGCCGCCAGATCGACGACCGCGGGTACGAAGGGCAGCGTCGCCCGCCCGCCGCCGTGCCCGCCTGCCTCCGCACCCTGCGCGATCAGCACATCGGCTCCGGCCTCCAGGGCGCGGGCCGCCTCGTCCGTGGTGGTGACCTGGACCAGCAGCGGAATCCCGGATGCTCGGACCGTGGCGGCAAACGGGGTGGGGTCGCCGAAGGACAGCAGGATCGCGTGCGGTCGGCGCGCCACCGTCCTTCGCACGGTATCGAGATCGACGGCCCAACTCAACAGGCCGATGCCCCAGGGCTTTTCGGTGCGGGCGGCGAGCAACGCACATTCCTGATCGAGTAGCTGCTCGTCACCGCCGCCGCCACCGATCAGGCCGAGTCCACCGGCCTCGGAGACCGCCGCGGCCAGTTCACCGCCCGCGACGCCGCCCATCGGTGCGAGCACCACGGGATGCTCGATGTCGAACAGGGCGGTGAACTCGGTGCGCAGTGCCATCGGAAAACCCCTTCCGTCGCTATCGACGATAGTCAAGGGATATCAGGCCGTCGGTCTCCGCCGGTGATCTTGTCAGCCCCGATCCCAGTCATGACCCCAATAGCTGTCGGCGGTCATTTCCTCCGCGGTGTAGGTGTTCTCATCCACCAGCATGCCCTCGGTGCCGAATTCGAGATCCCAGCCGCCGGGAGTGCGGACATAGAAGGAGATCATTTTGTCGTTGGTATGGCGGCCCAACGTCGAGGACAGGTGATATCCGGCCTTGTTCACCCGGTCGAGCGCACGGCCGACATCGTCGAGACTGTCGACCTCGACCATGACGTGCACCAGCCCCGAGCCCTCCTGACCGCCGGAGGGGATCAACGCCAAGCTGTGGTGGCGCTGATTCACACCGAGGAAGCGGATGCGCACCGGACCGTATTCGGGCGGTGTGGGCAGCCGGAACGCACCACGCGGCAGGAACCCGAGGACGTCGGTATAGAAGTGGAAGGCGCCGTCGAGATCGGGCACCGGCAGCACCGCGTGGCCGAGGCCGAGTCCCGCAGTGACGAAACGGTTTCCATACTTGCCGACGACCGGACTGTGGTCCAGGACTGGTCCGTGGAAGATTTCGACGGTGGTGCCCGCGGGATCACGGAAGGTGATCGCCTCTTCCACACTGCGGGCATCCGCCTCGGCCACGGTGAGCGCGGTGACTTCGATTCCGGCCTTCTCCACGGCTTCGCGTGCCGCGGCGAGTGCGCGATGGTCGCGAACCTCCCAGCCGATGGCGAGCACCCTATCGGTTTCGCCTGGCACCAGGACCAATCGTGCGACGTGCTCATCCATGCGCAGATAGATGGCGTCCGGATCCGGCCCAATCCCCTCGGCGAAACCGATCACATCGAAGGCGAAGGTGCGCCAGGCATCCGGATCGCTGACCGTGACCCGCACATAGCCGAGCGAGCTGATGATTGCCATATTCTCCTCATTCATAGGTGACCCGGACCGCATCGGCAACCGGAACCGCCTGGCAGGCAAGTACATAGCCGTCGGCCAGGTCTGCACGTTCCAGAACTTCGTTACGCAGCAACTTCACTTCGCCGTCGACGACACGACAGACACAGGCGCTGCAGGCGCCTTCGCGGCAGGAATACGGAGCCGCCATACCGCGCGCGAGCAGCACGTCGAGAAGTACGGTATTGCGCGGCCAGGCGAATTCGTTTGTGGTGCCGTCGAGTTCGACCTCGACGATGGCAGCGTCCTCGGTGTATTCGACCTCGGTTTCGGCGAAGGGATCGCCGGAGATCGAGACGAATTTCTCGACGTGCACCCGGTCCATGCCCAGGTTGTCGGCGGCTGTGACGACAGCATCCATGAAAGGTGCTGGGCCACAGACGAATAGCTCGCGGCTGGTCCATGGTGTGATCAAGGTGGTCAGTGTGGGCACTGACGGTAAGCCCTGAACAGCCTCCAGCCAATGCAGCACAACGAGCCGGTTCGGGTGCTCGGCGGTCAATGACCTCAGTTCATCGGCGAAGATCACCGATTCCTCGTCGCGATTTGCGTAGATCAGTGTGCACCGTCCAGTGCCCTGCGCCAGTACCGATTTCAGGATGGACAGCATCGGCGTTATCCCACTGCCCGCCGCCAATAGGAGCAGATCGGCGTCGAGTGAAGCGGGCGTGAAGAGCCCCGCGGGCGGCAAGCTGTCGATTGTCATGCCGGGAACAGCGTTGTCGCACAGCCAGTTCGAAGCGTATCCGCCCGCTGTCCGCTTCACGGTGACCGCGACTCGGCCCTCGTGCGGCGCACTGGACAGCGAGTACGAGCGCGCCACCGAACCGGTTCGTTCGCTGGGTATCCGCAGTGTCAGAAACTGGCCGGGCCGGTAGGAGAGTTGATGCTCCGGTTCGGCGACCAGTTCCAGCGAGACCGCATCCTGGGTTTCAGCAGTTACTCGAACAACTCGAAGCGTTACCGCCGCACTCACAGCAGATCCCCATCGCGGGTACTCAGCCCGACTTCGCCTGCGCTGACAGCTTTTTCGATGCTGTCGCGCATTGCCGCACACCCGCGCACGGGACCGCCGTCGTTACGAGCGAACTCGGCACAGTGCGCGCGAGCGACGGAACTCCACTGCACGCTGGTGTGCGCGGGGCTGAATTTGACCACCGACACCTGATTCCGGCAGGCATGGCAGGTGATGCAATCCATTACCGATCCGTTCAGGCGTCCGCGCGTTGCGCGGCCAGATTCTCGGCGACCTCGGCCTCCCACGCCGTGACGGCACGGGTGGTGTCGACCTCGAATTCGAAGCGGTCGGTCATCTTCGACTCCACCTCGGCGATATCGGTGTAGAACTGCTCGTACCAGCGCCGCAGCTGGTAGACCGGCCCGTCCTCCTCGCACAGCAGCGGATTGTCGATGCGGGTCTTGCGTTCCCAGATCGCCACATCCTGCTCGAACCCGCGCCCGAGTCCATTGGCGAAACGGACCGCCATCGCATCGGCATCTTCCGGCGACAAACCAGGGAGTTTCTTGACGATCGCGCCGTACTGCAGCACGAACTTGGTGGGCGAAACCGGGTAGTGGCAGTTGATGAGGACGGATTCGACCCTCTGCCCGCTGGATTCGTTGACGAGGTAATCGATCATGTAGGAGGGTCCGTAATAGTGCGCCTCCGAATGCAGCGTGTTCTCCGCGCCCGCTTCCTTGGCCAACTCGCCCTGCATATCCGCGCGTCCGATCGAGGTCATGTACTGACTGGCGATGTGGCCCTCGAAAACATTCTTGAAGTAGGTCGGAAAGGCGAAGTGCACGTAGAAGAAATGCGCCATATCCACCACATTGTCGATGACCTCGCGGCAGTTCGCGCCCTCGATGGTGATCTGGTTCCAGGTCCAGTCGCTCCACTCGTCACTGAACGCGCCTTCGATGCGGGGGATCGTGATATCCGCGGGCGGCGGATTGCCTTCGGGATCGTTCCAGACGAACAGCTGCCGGTTCTGCTCCAAGGTGATCCACGATTTGGTCCGGGCCAGCGGTGGTACGCGGCGCGCGTAAGGGATTGCGGCACAACGGCCATTGCCCCGCCAGCGCCAATCGTGGAACGGGCAGGCGATGGTGTCGCCCTTGATAATGCCATCGCCGAGGTTGCCGCCCATATGTCGGCAATAGGCGTCGAGCACATTGAGGGTGCCGTCCGCGCTCGCGAAAACCACCAGTTCGGTGCCGAAGATTTCGATGGTGTGCGGTTTGCCGTCGCGGAAGTTGTCGGCGAGGCCGACGCAGTGCCAACCCCTGGCATATCGGGTGGGCGGGGTGCCGGTGTCGATCACGCGCACCTGATCGTCGGTCATGGTTCCTCCACGTTCGTCGGGCTGTCGTTTCGATGGTTCGGCGCGCCGATGGACGCGCAAAGGAGTGGTCTCACTGGCCGGGAGACGGCTCAGGCAGTGGTAAGGCGCTCGAATCCGGAGCGGTAGAACAGCAGCGGATCGGCCTCGCGGCCCGCGCCCAGTGCGGTGACATGGCCGATGACGATGGTGTGATCGCCACCGTCCAGCTCTGCGCCGAGCTCGCAATCGATCCATGCGATGGATCCGTCGAGCAGCGGCGAACCGTTGGGGGAGCGGGTCCAGTCGAGTCCGTCGAACTTGTCGGGTCCACTGCGGCCGAGCTGTCTGCACACCTGCTCCTGATCGGCGGCGAGCACGTTCACGCAGAACTTGCCGGCCGCGCGGATCCGCGGCCAAGTGGTGGAGGTCCGGGCCGGGAACAGTGCCACGGCAGGCGGATCCAGCGACAGTGCGGAGAAGGACTGGCAGGCGAACCCGACGGGTTGCGCGCCGTCCAGGGCGGTGATCGCGGTGACTCCGGTGGCGAACCGGCTGAGGACGGCCTTGAAGTCGAGCACGACGGCCATAGCGCTCCTAGTTTCGATTAGAAATATTCCGTTTCGCCATTAAGGTAAGCGGCGCGCGCGGTGGGCTGTCAATGGTCGGTTCCGGCTACCGAGAAGATCCGTAGCGATCTCCGTAGTTTTCGGGATTCGACGTCGTCCGCGTGACGGCACTGTGATTGGGGACACAAGCAGGTATGCCGAAAACGGACATGCCTAATCGAAATACTTCTAAGCTGTATGAGCTACACAATGGAGGTGCGCCATGACGGTCGAGGTGCTGACCGGTCCGGGATCCGACGAGCTGTTATCGGGTCCGGGTCGTCCGACCACCCGGCCCGCGCAGCCGCCGGTTTCCATGATCGAGCGAATGACGCTGATCCTAGACGCTTTCGACGGTTCGACACCGACTCTGACGCTGCTCGGATTGGCCGAGCGAACCGGCCTGCCGCGGTCCACAGTGCACCGCATCCTGGACCAGATGATCCGGCTGCGCTGGTTGGCGCACGCGCCCGGCGGCTACCGCCTCGGCTTGCGTCCGCTGGAACTCGGCGGACTCGCCGCCGACCACAATGAGATTCGCGATGTGGTGAGCCCGCTGCTGCACGAGCTGTGTCAGCGGACCGGCATGGTGGGCCACCTCGGTGTGCTCGACGGACGCGAGGTGCTGTACCTGGACAAGGCCGGTGGCCGCTACACCGCGAGCATCCCGACCCGCCTCGGCGGCCGGATGCCCGCGCACAGCACCGCCCTCGGCAAGGCGATACTGGCCTCGCTGGAGCCGAGCATTATCGAGACCTCCTTCCGGGACCGGTTGCCGCAATTGACGCCGCGGACCATTTGCGACCGGGCGGAACTGCACCGCGAGTTGACCCGGATCCGGCATCGGCAGGGAATTGCCGTGGACAACGAGGAGTCGGTGACCGGGATCTCCTGCGTCGCGGTGCCGATTCGCGGGCGCGGAGCCGCCATCGGTGCACTCTCGCTGTCCGGTCAAATCGGTGGGGATCGAACGGCGTTGGATACCGCGCGATTGGCGCGGGTGCTGGTCGAGGTTGCGCACGAGGCGGGGCGGGGGCTGTTTCCGCGCCACGCTCGCTGGCGGTGATTCAGGTCTGTTGCGTGGTGTTGTGGTCGCGGCGAGACGTCTCGGCCATGGTTGCGTCGAATTGTGAGCGGGACCGCCTGCGTGCGATGTGACGCTCGGCTAGCGTCGGGAGTGAGACCTCATTGAGGAGGGCGACGTGATCTACAGCGATGAGCATCAGGAGTTCCGGGCGCTGGTTCGACGGTATGTCGAGCAGAAGATCAATCCGCGGGTCGACGAGTGGGAACGGGCGGAGTGGATGCCGCTGCACGAGGTCTTCGCCGATATGGCGAAGCTCGGGATGCTGGGGCTGGAATACGATCCGGCCTACGGCGGCCAGGGCGCGGACCATCTGTTCACGGTGGTGCTGTGCCAGGAACTCGGGCGGGTCGCCCACGGCTCGTTCCCGATGGCGCTCGGGGTGCAGGTCGCGATGGCGACGCCGTCGCTGCACGCGCACGGCAGCGAAGAACTCAAACAGGAGTTTCTCGCGCCCGCCATGCGCGGCGAAATGGTCTGTGGTGTAGCGGTTACCGAACCGGAGGCGGGTTCGGATGTGGCGGGGATTCGCACGCACGCCCGGCGCGACGGTGACGACTGGGTGATCAACGGCTCGAAGATGTTCATCACCAATGCTGTTCAGGCCGACTGGCTGTGCACCCTGGTGCGCACCTCCGACGAGGGCGGCTACCGCGGCATGAGCCAGATAATCGTCCCCACCGGCACTGCGGGCTTCCGGGTCGACCGCAAGCTCGACAAGCTCGGTATGCGTGCCTCCGACACCGGCCTGCTCACCTTCGACAATGTCCGAGTTCCGGTGCGCAACACCATCGGCGAAATCGGCCGCGGCTTCCAACAGCAGATGTCGCAGTTCGTGATGGAGCGCATGTTCGCCTCCTACAGCGTCCCCATCACCTGCGCGATCGAACTCGAGGCCACCCGCGACTACGCCCGGGACCGAAAGCTGTTCGGCCACCCGCTCACCGCGAACCAATACCTGCAATACACCTACGCCGAACTCGCCGCCCGCGTCGACATGCTCCGCGTCTACACCGAGTCCACCGCCCAGTCCTATATGGCAGGCACCGATGTGACCCGAATGGCCACGATCTCCAAACTGGAGGCCGCCCGCCTCGGCCGACAGGTCGCCGACTGGTGCCTACAGGTGCACGGCGGCATGGGGTACATGGAAGAAACCTGGACCTCGCGCGCCTACCGCGACAGCCGCCTGCTCAGCATCGGCGGCGGCGCCGACGAAGTCATGCTCCGCGTGCTGTCCATGATGGACGGCTTCACCGACTGAACGCCCCGAACCAGATCAGTGCGGGATCGAGTCGATGATCGCGCGTGCGCCCTGGCGCAGCAGGTCCGCGCCGACGAAGAAGCCGAGGGCGCTCGGGTCCTCCGGGACGCCCCAGTGTTTGGCGTCGAGCCACTGGCTGCCGTCGAGGTTGAAGACCTTGCCGTGCAAGGTGAGTCGTCCAGTGGGGTCGGTCGTCGCGTGTCCCGCGATCGGGGAGTTGCAGTGGCCCTGCAGTGCGTGCAGCATCGCGCGCTCGGCATCCGCGTGGCGGTGGGTGGCCGGATCGTCCAGGCGCGCACCGAGATCGAGGAGTTGGGTGTCGTCGTCGCGGCACTGCAGTGCGATGACGCCGGCCCCGATCGGCGGGCACATGGTGTCCAGGTCGAGGGTTTCGGTGATCCGGTGTGCCTGGTCGACGCGGTGCAGCCCGGATACGGCCGCGATCAGCACGTCGATATGGCCCTCTTCAAGGCGTGCCAATCGGGTATTGACGTTGCCGCGCAATGGTTTCACCGCAAGATGCGGATAGTGCAGCCGCAGCTGTGCGGTCCGGCGCACGGAACTGGTGCCGACGACCGTGCCCTCGGGGAGTTCGGCCAGCGGCGCGCCGGTTCGGGTGATCACCGCATCGTGCACGTCCTCGCGCGGCAGATAACCGGCGAAGGCGAGCCCTTCCGGCACCGGAATATCACCGGGAATGTCCTTGAGGCAGTGCACCGCCAGATCTGCCTCGTCATCGAGCAGGGCTCGATCGATCTCCTTGACGAAGGCGCCCTTACCGCCGAGCTTGGACAGATCGCCCATCCATCGATCGCCCGCCGTGGTTACCTTGACCAGCTCGCTCTCGACCCCGAGCCCGGCCAGCAATCCGGCGACCTGCTCGGCCTGAGCCAGGGCCATCGGGCTGGATCGGGTGCCGATCCGAATAATGCGCGTACGCGACATGCGGCGAGACTACTCCCGGCGCTCGCGCCCCGATCACCGGGGCGTGTCCCACTCAGCGGGACTTTGCACCCGAAATATGCCTAAGCGGTATAGTCCTAGCGTGACCGAAGCGAAGTCTCCGGCGAGCGCCGAAGTTCCCGACCTGCCGACGACGAGTTGGGCCGTGCTCGGCATGCTCTCGCACGCCGACGAACTCTCCGGCTACGACCTGAAGAAATGGGCCGACTGGAGCCTGCAATTCTTCTATTGGAGCCCGTCGTTCAGTCAGATCTACGCCGAGCTCAAACGCCTCGAGAAACACGGTTACGCCACCTCGCGCACGGTGCTGCAGGACGATGGCGTGCGAGGTAAGCGCATGTACGCCATTACCGAGAGCGGTCGCGCGGCGGCGGCGCAGTGGGTGAACCACGCACCGGTGGAGGCGCCGGTGCTCAAGCACAGCGTCATGTTGCGCGCCTGGCTGGGGCATCTCGCCGAACCGGACCGGTTGCGCGAAATTCTCTCCGAGCACATCGGATACGCGGAGCGAATGCGCAAACTCGCCGAGGTCGATGCCGAGGGCGCCGACGAGAATCCGGATTGGGCCTATCCCGGCGCGGTATTGCGCTGGTGCATACGGCATTACGAGGCCGAGCGGGATTTCGCCGAGGCGCTGCTCGCCGACGTGGATAAACTCGCGACAAAGACCGCTCCGAAGAAGTCCGCGAAGGGCAAGGGGCGCCGCGCTTCCTGATCCCGCTCACTGAGTGGGATGGCGCTTGATATGACTAATAGAAATACTTCTACTAGTCATATGCGCACCGAATTCGCACAGCAGCGTTCGCTGGACACGATCGAAACGGCGCTCGCCACCCTGGCTGCGGGCGGCATGGTCGTGGTCGTCGACGACGAAGATCGGGAGAACGAGGGCGATCTGGTCCTCGCCGCCGCACTGGCGACGCCCGAAGCCGTCGCCTTCATGGTCCGCCACACCAGTGGCGTGCTGTGCGCACCGCTGCCCGGCGCGGATCTGGATCGGCTCCAGCTGCCACCGATGACACAGATCAACGAGGATCCCAAGGGGACCGCGTACACGGTGTCGGTGGATGCGGCTTCCGGTGTGACGACCGGGATTTCGGCCGCCGACCGCGCCCGCACCGTGCGCACCCTGGCGGATCCGCGCACCACGCCGGACGAGCTGACCAGACCCGGCCACGTCTTCCCGCTGCGCGCGCATCCCAGCGGTGTGCTCGGCCGCGCCGGCCACACCGAGGCCGCCGTCGACCTGACCCGCCTGGCCGGACTGCGACCCGCAGGTGTGATCGCCGAAGTCGTGAACGACGACGGCTCGATGGCCCGTCTGCCGCAACTGCTCGACTTCGCCGAAACCCATGCACTGCCGATCATTTCGATCGCCGATCTGATCGCCTACCGCCGCCGGGCCGAACCCACCCTGACCAGGGTCGTGGCGACCCGCTTGCCGACTCGGTACGGCGAATTCCGCCTCATCGGCTACTGCGACGAGCTCTCCGGAACCGAAACCTTCGCACTGGTTTTCGGCGAACCATGTGGCGAATCCGTATTGGCGCGGCTGCATTCGGAATGCCTTACCGGTGACGCTCTCGGCTCACTGCGCTGCGATTGCGGCGACCAACTCGACGCCGCGCTGCGTGCGGTCGCCGAGGAGGGCAGTGGCGTGGTGGTCTACCTGCGTGGACAGGAGGGGCGGGGCATCGGATTGTTGAACAAACTGCGGGCGTACGAATTACAGGATCGCGGCGCCGACACCGTCGAAGCGAATCTCGCGCTCGGGTTGCCGGTCGATGCCCGCGGGTATGCGGCAGGTGCGCAGGTGCTCGCCGATCTCGGCATTCGGTCGGTTCGACTGCTCAGCAACAACCCGGCCAAACAGGCAGGCCTGGAACAGTGCGGGGTCACGGTCGTGCGGCGGCTGCCGCTGCAGGCGACGCCGACCGAACACAACATCCGCTACCTGCGCGCCAAGCGCGATCGGATGGACCATCAACTCTCGGGTGTGGACGTCGAACCGGCAAGGGCGACCTCGTAGTAACGAATCTTTTCCGATCTTCGTCGCCGAATGCTGGCTATTTGCCGTGAGATTGCCGACATGTGCATGTTTCACTACGGAGATTTTTCGTTCGAGTCATGCGATGGGGGTCGGCCTGCTTTCCTGATGGAGTCAGGATGGAGAGTCCGCGAGTTGGGTGAGCCGGAAGTCGGGGACAGCGGTGCACCGAATACCGATCCAACAGCAGCATTTCCGCTCCCGGTGGTTGTGGTGGTCCGCCGGCGTACTACTGACCGCGGTCGCGGTCACGATCTGGGCCGCCGGAACCGAGCCGCGCTCGTCGTGCGAGGCGACACATTCGGTGCCGGACACCGGGACCGATACCTCGCGAATCATGGTGGCGGGCAGTAGCACCGGAGTCGCCAACTGGCATACGGTGGACGCGCCGCCGTCCACACGCCCGGGCGAGGCACGGTACTACGCGTTCGGCCCCGGAATCGCGTGTTCGTTCACCGGACTGCCGACGAGCGGCTTCTATGTGGGCGTCTCCACCCGGGAGTACGGGCACGCCGATCTGTGCGGTGCGTATCTCGATGTGCACGGCCCGCGCGGCGAGGTCCGAGTGCTCATTGCCGACCGCTGCCCGGGATGTGCTCCGGGACAATTGGATTTGAGCACCGCGGCCTTCGAACAGATCGCGGATCGATCCGACGGTGTCGCGCAGATCCGCTATTCGCTGGTCCGCGATCCGCTTCCCGCGCCCGAGCTGATCTACGAGCTGAAGCCGGACTCCTCGGCCTCCTGGCTGGCAATGCTGGTCACCGGATCGGGAAATCCCATCCAGCGGGTGGCATTACGGTCCGCAATGAGCGGGCCGTGGCAGGAGCTCAATCGCGGCATGGACAACTACTGGACGATCAGCGGCGCCGGGTCGGGACCGTTCTCGGCGCAGGTGACCGATGTCCACGGTCACCAGGCAGAAATCACCGGAATTTCCCTGGAACAGGGCCAGCGGTACACCGGCATGAGCCTCTACACCGAGCCTGTCCCGGAACCGCCACCCGCGCCGACACCGGAGCTCGCGGCCACGAAGCCGCCGTCCAGTGTCGCCGCGACGGGCTGTGCGACCTAGCAGTGTGCCCAGATAGCTTCTGCTCGGGCCCTGGGTTCCGTCGAACGTAGTCGAATGGTGGTCGCCCACGCCGAATTCGACCGCCATATCACTACGCTCGGCGAGCTGCCGGAGGCGGATACCGCAGCAAGCGAGCACTAGCTCAGTTTGGTTGCGAGGGCTCGTCCGGCGGCACGGCCGGAGAAAATGCAGCCACCGAGGAAGGTGCCCTCCAGCGCGTTGTAGCCGTGCACACCGCCGCCGCCGAATCCGGCGACCTCGCCCGCGGCATACAGTCCCGGCAGCGATGTGCCGTCCGGCCGCATCACCTGCGAATCCAGATTGGTCTGCAGTCCGCCGAGGGTCTTGCGGGTCAAGATATTGAGCCGCACCGCGATCAGCGGCCCGCTGGCCGGATCGAGGATGCGATGCGGTTTGGCCACGCGGCCCGCCTTATCGCCGAAGTACTGGCGCGCATTGTTGATCGCCATCAGCTGCGCGTCCTTGGAGTACTTATTGGCGACATCACGATCGCGGGCGACGATCTGCTGTTCCAACTCGTCGAAGTCCAACTGCGGGCCGCGCGCGATCTTGTTCATACCGTCGACCAACTCGCGCAAGGTGTTCGCGACCACGAAGTCGACCCCGTGCTGTTTGAACGCCTCGACCGGACCGGGCGCACCCTTGGCCACCCGGCTCTTGAGGGTGAGCTTGAGATCCTTACCGGTGATATCCGGATTCTGCTCCGAGCCCGATAGCGCGAACTCCTTCTCGATGATCGACTGGGTGAGCACGAACCATGAGTAGTCGTAGCCGGTGGCCAGGATCTCCTTCATGGTCGAATTGGTGTCGAAGCCCGGGAAACACGGTGCGGGCAAACGCTTTCCATTGGCGTCGAACCACAGCGAGGACGGACCGGGGATGATCCGGATGGCGTGATCGGGCCAGATCGGATTCCAGTTGTTGATGCCCTCGGTGTAGTGCCACATGCGATCGCGATTGACGATGGCGCCGCCCGCGGTCTCGGAGATGCCGAGCATCCGCCCGTCCACATGTGCGGGCACACCGGAGATCATGGTCTCCGGCGCCGGACCGAGCCGTTCGGTGGGCCAGTTGCGGCGGATCAGCTCGTGATTGTGGCCGATACCGCCGGAGGTCACGATCACCGCCTTGGCACGGAATTCGAAGTCGCCGACCACATTTCGTGACGAAGCCCGACCGCGTTCCAGATCGGTCTGCTCGAGCACACTGCCGCGCACGCCGACCACCGCACCGTCCTCGACGATCAACTCGTCGACCTGATGCCGGAAACTGAAGCCGACCAGTCCGCGGCGCTCACCTTCGAGCACCGGCTCCTGGAATACCCGCACCACCTCGGGGCCGGTACCCCAGGTGAGGTGGAAGCGCGGCACCGAATTGCCGTGCCCATCGGCGAAGGCGCCACCGCGCTCGGCCCAACCGACCAGCGGCGTCACCCGTAAACCCAATTCGTGCAGATAGTCCCGCTTCTCGGTGGTCGCGAAGCGCACATAGGCCCGCGCCCATTGGCGGGCCCAGTAGTCCTGGTCCTCGCGGTCGAAACCCGCCGAACCGAACCAATCCTGCAGTGCCAGTTCGTAGGAGTCCTTGATGCCGAGGCGGCGCTGCTCCGGACTGTCCACGAAGAAGAGTCCGCCGAGCGACCAGAAGGCCTGGCCGCCGAGGTTGTTGCGATTCTCCTGGTCCAGCACATGCACCTTGCGGCCGGCCTTGACCAGTTCGTGGGTCGCCACGAGCCCGGCCAGGCCCGCACCGACGACGATGACATCTGCCTCTTGCGTGAATTCGGGACTCGGGTCGGTCATGGTCATCCTTCGGTTTCGGTGCTGTAGGCCAGCACGAGGTGGCAGAAAAGATCGGTGCGCCGCATGCGCACTTTGCGGCTGCGGGGTTCCATCAGCACCTGAACGGCGGTGCCGTCGTGCACCGCGACCAGGGCCTGTCCGAGCGCGACGGGATCGGGCACGGTCCGGCCGACGCGGCCCAGTGCGGCGACGATCGTCGGCGTCAGTGCCGCGACGATCGCCTCCTCGCGTCCGGCCATCACCTGCCGCAGGCCGGGTGTGCGCAGCGCGTGCGAGGTGAATTCGGCGGTGATGCGGAACCAGTCCTCATCGATCGGCACGGCGCGGTCCAAGCGTTCGACCGCGGCGCGGATATCGGCGACGCCGTCGACCGAGAAGCCGTCGAGGGTCGCGCGGATACCGGCGATCATGGCGGCCGATCGCTGCTCCCACATGGCAAGAAACAACTCGTCGAGCGAGGTGAAGTTGGAGTAGAAGGCGCCACGGGTGAACCCGGCCCGTTCGCAGACGCGCTCCACCGAGGCGCGGCCGAAGCCCTCCTCGGCGAAGACCTGATACGCGGCGGTGAGCAGGCGTTTACGTGTTTCGGTGCGCCGGCGGGTCACCCGGCGCACCGGGGTATCGGCATCGGTGGTCGAGGCCAATGTGCACCTCCTCGGGCATCCGGTCCATTCGATACAGCAATGTATTCAATACAGAAATGTATCAGAAGGACGACTCGCCTTCGGCGGAACGGGTGAACCAGCGCAGTCGGCAGGGATAATCCGAAGAGACCGTTCCCCTGTCGGTGAGGAGTGATCGGTATGGATGCGAGTGCGGCGACCCCGGGTGTGACCGGCTGGCGGGTGCGACGGCCGGGACCGATCGATGGCGGACCGCTCGACTTCGTTCGCGAAGCGGTGCCCGAACCCGCGGCCGGTGAACTCCTCGTGCGGGTACTGGCCTGCGGGGTCTGTCGCACCGACCTGCATGTCGCCGAGGGTGATCTGCCGGTGCGTCGGCCCGGTGTGGTGCCCGGGCACGAGGTGGTGGGGGAGGTGGTGGCGCGGGTACCGGGATCCGCTGGGGCACTGGGCTCTTCGGCTCCCGAATTCGCGGTGGGTGATCGCGTCGGCATTGCCTGGTTGCGCCACACCTGCGGCAGCTGCCGATATTGCCTGCGCGGCGCGGAGAATCTCTGCCCGAATTCGGAGTACACGGGCTGGGATGCGGACGGCGGCTATGCCGAATATGCCACTGTCCCAGCGGCTTACGCCCACCGGCTGCCCGACGGATACAGCGATAGGGAAACCGCACCGCTGCTGTGTGCCGGGATCATCGGCTATCGGGCGCTGCAGCGCGCCGATCTGCCGAGGGGTGGACGGCTCGGTATCTATGGCTTCGGCGGAAGCGCGCATATCGCCGCACAGGTCGCGATGGCGCGCGGCGCCGAGGTGCATGTGATGACCAGGGATCCGGCCGCGCGCGAGTTGGCCGCCGACCTCGGCGCGGCCTCGGTACAGGGTGCGGCGGATCGGCCTCCGGTGCAATTGGATTCGGCGATCTTGTTTGCGCCGATCGGCGAGTTGGTGCTGCCCGCTATGGAAGCACTCGATCGCGGGGGCATCCTTGCCATCGCGGGCATCCATCTCAGCGACATCCCGGCGCTGAACTATCAGCGGCATCTGTTCCAGGAGCGCGAGATTCGCTCGGTGACTGCCAATACTCGTGCCGACGCGCGCGAATTCCTCGCGCTGGCGGGCGAACACCGTATATATGTGACCACAACGGGGTATTCCCTCGGTACGGCAGATCGAGCCCTCGCGGATCTCGCACACGGACGTTTCACTGGCGCAGCGGTTCTCATCCCATAGGCGCCCGAATCATCGTGCGCGGGAACGGATTCCAGGACACGATTCAGCGCTGAACCGGTCTCGCTTCAGCTGAGTTGCTTGACGCAACTCTCTATCGTTCTTACCTTCGCGGATATAGCCGGGTGACACTTGTCGCTGACAAGCGTCACTCGGCTTCTCACAACGGCGTGAGAGGTGATCACGATGGAAATCCGGAAGGTAAGAATCTTCGAGAAGTGGCGGCTGGCACCGGTATTCGCTGTGCTGTTGCTCGTCGCGACGGCGGGGGTGGTGACCGGCATCGCCGCGCAGGCGCGGGCGGACTGTGCAGCGGTCGATGTGGTCGTCGCCAGAGGCACCGGGGAACCCGGGTGGCTCGGCGCCGTCGTCGGCGACCCGCTGTATGACACACTGCTCCAAGCACTTCCGGTGAGCAGCAGCGCTTACCGGGTGGACTATCCCGCGGACCTGCTCGACCCCACGTCGCTCAGCCGCGGTACCCAGGACATGACCGACCACGTCATTCGGCAGTCGCAAATGTGCCCGGATCAGCAGTTCATCCTGGTCGGCTACTCGCAGGGCGCGGCCGTCGTGCACGGTGTTGTCGGCACCGGCATCGTGACCGCGCTGCCCGGGATCTACGTGCTTCCCGGCGATCTCGAATGGAAGGTCTCCGCGGTTCTGCTGTTCGGTGATCCCCTCCGCCTGATCGGTTGGGGTGTCCCCGGCAACTACGCCTGGAAGACCGCCGATTACTGCACCGGTGGTGATCCGATCTGCGGTGGCGGCTTGGACCCGAGCCAGCACACGAACTACGGCTGGGCGTTCTGGCCGGCCGCGGATTTCGCGGCGGGCCGGGTGTAACCGGGAAATCCGCGCGGCGGGGTCGAGCATCGATCCCGCCGTCGGTGTGTTCGCACGAGATTCATGCCGATGGCACCCGGGCGTGGGACAGTCTGAAGTATGAGAGCGCATCGTCGCATCGGCATGATCATTGCGGGACTCGTGAGCATCGTCCTGGTGGCGGGGTGCGGTACCGCATCCGACAGCGGTCACCCGACCACCTCGACGGCGCCGGGGGTGATCCCGCTCATCTCGACCGACGATCTGCGCGGCGCGCAGTCGGACGAGATACATCTGTTCGGGCTCAACGATTTCCACGGCAATCTGCAACCGCCGACGGGTTCGACCGGCAAGATCGCCGGGCACGACGCGGGCGGTGCCGCCTACCTCGCGACCCATCTTGCCCGGTTGAAGAAGGCATATCCGGCCAGTGCCGTGGTGTCGGCAGGGGACAATATCGGCGCGAGCCCGCTGGTCTCCGGACTCTTCCACGACGAGCCGACCATCACCTTTCTGAATTCCATCGGACTGGCCGCCTCGTCGGTGGGCAATCACGAATTCGACAGCGGCGTCGTCGAATTGGCGCGACTGCAGCAGGGCGGATGCGCGCTGGCCGGATGCTCGCCCGGCGCGCCGTTCACCGGAGCGAAGTTTCCCTTTCTGGCCGCCAATGTCACCGGTGCGGACGGTAAGCTGCCGCCCACGCTGCGGCCGTGGACGATGCTCGAGGTCGGCGGACACAAGATCGGTGTCATCGGTACGGTGACGCCCGAGACGGCGAGTATCGTTCTGCCGGAAGGCATTCGGGGCTACACCTTCGGCGACGAGGTCGCGGCGATCAATCGCTATGTCCCCGAGGTGAAGTCGGCCGGCGCGCAAACGGTGGTCGCGCTGGTGCACGACGGTGGTGTGCAGAAGACAGCTCAGAATGCGCCGGTCGACTACAACGGTTGTGCGAATATCTCCCCCGAGGTCACCGCATTGGCAACCGGTGTCGATCCCGCGGTGCGGGTGTTGTTCACCGGACATTCGCATCAGCCGTATGTCTGCACCATCGACGGCAAGGTGGTCACCCAGGCCGCCTCCTACGGTCGGCTGATCACCGATGTCACTCTGCGCTTCGGCGCCGACGGTGTGCAGGCATCGGCGGTCAACCGGGTGGTGACCCGAGAGGTCACTCCGGACGCGGCCACCACCTCGCTGATCGACTTCTATGCCGAGCAGGCCAAACCGCGCGCGGAGCGGCCGGTCGGCGTCGCGCCGGCGTCGCTGCCGCACGAACCGGCGGGCTCCGGCGAATCGCCGCTCGGCGATGTCATCGCCGACTCGATGCTCTCGGTCACCGCGGCCGAACCCGCGGCGGCGGTCGCGGCCTTCATGAATCCGGGCGGTGTACGCACCGATCTGAAGTCCGGTCAGATCAGCTACGGCGATATCTACAGCGTGCAGCCGTTCGGCAATCAGGTCGTCACCGTCACCATGACGGGCAGTCAGATCCTGCGTCTGCTCGAACAGCAATGGAGCAACGGCAAGGCGACCGTGCTATCGCCCGCCGGGCTCACCTACACCTATGTCGAGTCGAGCCCGAAGGGCAGCAAGGTCGTCGCCGACAGCGTGCGCATCGGCGGCCAACCTCTCAATCCGGTCGCCACCTACCGCATCACCACCAACAGCTTCCTGGCTTCGGGCGGCGACGGTTTCACGGTCTTCACCGAGAGCACCGACAAGACTGTCGGGCCCATCGATCTTGATGCTTTCGAGACCTATCTGAACGGCCGCCCCCCGCTGGAATCGCCACCCGCCCGCGCCGGGAAGCGCTGAGCCGGTGGGCAAACGCGGTGTCCCGATTAAGGTTTCGCGTTCGGGCATTATCTGAAAACTGTTGTAACACACAATATTAGCGACGCCCATTGGTGACCATTCACACATCGCCCTTGGCCGTCGTTCGCTTGCTCGAGGCTAGCTGCGCCGATTAAAGTTACCCACCAGTAGGGCAACGGTGTTCCTGCATTGGCTCAGCAAACTGTCGGCTGGAAGCCGAAATCAATGATGTCCGCATTCACTGCTGCATGCCGGGCGCGCATGTGTGACAACTCAATTCGAGTGCGACAGCAGGAGGAAATGCGATGACGACTTTCATCGTGACGGGCGGAACCGGATTCTTGGGCCGGCGGGTGGTTCAGGAACTGCTGGCGGCCGATTCCGAAGCCATTGTGCATGTGCTGGTTCGCACCGCGTCGGTAGCGAAATTCGGTGAACTCACCGCGGGCTGGACGGGTGGCGAGCGCGCATTTCCGATGCTCGGCGATCTGACCGCCGAAGGTCTCGGTTTGATCGAGGACGCGCCCAAGGCCGACCACGTGATCCACCTCGGCGCGGTCTACGACATGACCGCCGACGAGGAGACCGCGCACGCGGCCAATGTCGCGGGCACGCGTTCGGTGCTGGAGCTGGCCCGCGAATTGGGCGCGGTGCTGCATCACGTCTCCTCGGTGGCCGTGGCCGGTGACCACAAGGGCAAATTCTTCGAGGAGGATTTCGACCTCGGCCAGCAGCTGACCTCGCCGTACCACCGGACCAAATTCGCTGCGGAGAAGCTGGTCCGCGAATCCGAGGGGGTGCGCTGGCGGGTGTATCGGCCGGCGATCGTGGTCGGCGATTCGCGCACCGGTGAGATGGACAAGATCGACGGTCCCTACTACTTCTTCCCGGCCATCTCGCGCCTCGGCGCACTGCCGGCCGAACTGCCGATGCTGCTGCCGGATCTGGGCGCGACCAATATCGTGCCGGTCGACTACGTGGCGGGCGCGATGGTCGAGTTGGTGCGCCGCAAGGGACTCGATGGACGCACATTCCACCTGGTCAACCCCGAGCCACAGCCGTTCGGTGAGATCTACGGTGCGCTCGCGGCCGCGGCGGGTGCGCCGACCGGAATCGGCACGGTGCCCGGCAGCGGGTTGGCGCTGAACGGGCTCTCCCACATCCCGGGTGTCGCGACCGTTCGCGATTTCCTTTTGGCGCAGTTGGGAATTCCGGCCGAGGTCGCACCGCACACCTCGTTCGCGGCGGAATTCGTCTCCGACTCCACGCGGGCACAGTTGCGCGGGACGGGGTTGGCGGTGCCGTCGTTCGACACCTACGCCGAGCGGCTGTGGCAGTACTGGGCCGAGAACCTGGACCCGAACCGGGGCCGGCCCGGCGACGGCGGTGATCCGCTCGACGGTCGCGTAGTCCTGATCACCGGGGCGTCCTCCGGTATCGGCCTGGCCACCGCCCATGCCGTCGCGCAGCGCGGTGCGACCGTGCTGATGGTGGCGCGCGGTGTGGACGATCTGCACGCCGCGGCGGAGTCGGTGCGGGCCGAAGGTGGTGTCGCCCATGCCTATCCGTGCGATATCACCGATTCCGACGGTGTGGACGATCTGGTCGCCGCGTTGCTCGCCGATCACGGTCATGTCGACTATCTGGTGAACAATGCGGGACGGTCGATCCGTCGCTCGGTGGTCAATTCCACCGACCGCATGCACGATTTCGAGCGGACCATGGCGGTCAATTACTTCGGTGCGGTGCGACTTATTCTCGCGCTGCTGCCGTCGATGCGGGCGCGGCGTTTCGGACATATCGTGAACATCTCCTCGATCGCCGTGCAGACCAAGGTGCCGCGCTTCGCCGCATATGTGGCGAGCAAATCCGCGCTGGACAACTTCAGCGAGATTGCTGCCGTCGAAAATCGGGATGCGGGAATCACCTTCACCTCCGTGCGCATGCCATTGGTGCGCACGCCGATGATCGCGCCGACCGATATCTATCGCTCGCTGCCGGTGCCCGATCCCGACCGCGCGGCCGAAATCGTGGTGCGCGCAATCGAGGATCGCCCGCACCGCATCGACACCCCGGTCGGCACCTTCGCTCAGGCGGTCGAACTGCTGATGCCGTCGGTCAAGCGGACGATCATGCACCAGGGGTTCCGCTGGTTCGGTGAATCACATGCGGCACAGGGGAAGCAGCAGACGGCGGCACCCGCCGCTGCCGACGACGCGGAGCAGGACTCCGGTCGCAATGCGCTGTCCTACCTTGCACCGGTGGTACTGCCGCTGATGGCACTGCCGAGCCCGGCCGCGCGAGTTACCCGCGTAATCCCCGGCCTACATTGGTGATAGATCCCATCATGGGCTGATTGTCCCCACGCGAACCGCCTGCCGCGGCGAGCGTGGGACGTTCGGCCCTGTTGTGGACGATCGGTGTTTCGTATTCTTGCGGTTCCGACCCGCCGTATTTCCTGCGCGTAGTTGCGGTCCGGTGCCGGGGTGGTGACGAATCCTGGAACAAGGGACCGTCGAACTCGTGGCAGGGAAGACGGTCGTGACAGTTCGTAGGAATGGTGTGGGGCAGTTCGATCAGTTGACCAATGAATTTTTCTCGGCCCTCGAGTTTCTGAAAAAGCTGTCGGCCGACGGCGGTGCGATGACCGCCCTGTGCGGCGCGTGTGTGCGGGTGCTGCCGGTGCAGCGTGCCGCGATCCTGATCCAGGAGCGCGATGCCGGGCTGCAGCCATGGGCCACCAGTGATTCGGTGGCGGCGCGGGTGGAGGCGGTGCAGGCCACCGCGGGGCAGGGGCCGGCCGTGGACGCCGCCGTCGCCGGTGTGCCGGTGCTGGTGGCCGATCTGGCCGAAACCGATGTGCGGTGGCCGGGTTTCGCCGATGAATTGAACCGCGTGGCGGTGGTCGCGGGGTCGATGGTCGCGGTGCCGTTACAGATGGGTGTGGTTCGCTTCGGCGTGCTCGATCTGTATCGGGCCGAACCGGGCAAACCGGAACCGTACGTGATTTCAGCGGGGCTGCATATCGCCGATCTGGTCATCGCGCAGCTGGTGGCCGGATCGGCGAAATCCGCGCACGCCGCCGCGCAATGGTGGGATCAGCCGCTGACAAGTCGCACGATCCACCAGGCGGCCGGTATCGTGCTCGCACAATTGGACATTCGCGCACCCGACGCTTATGCCCGGCTGCGCGCCTACGCCTTCGCGCACGGGCTGTCGCTGGCCGAGGTCGCGGCGCTGGTCGTAGACGACCGGCTGCGCTTCGATACCTGACTCAGTCCGCCGCGTCGGCACGCAGATCGATGCGTCCCTCGACAATGTCACCGGCGATATCGGAGAGCCGTCGTCCAGTGGCGCGGGCATGTCCGCGCATGACTTGGAACGCACGATCTATATCCCGGTCGCCGCGCTCGGCGAGTACCCCCTTGGCCTGCTCGATGGTGACGCGCGTGTTCAGCGCGGTCGGCAACTGCGCCTGGATCGTCGCGCCCTGCGCGAGCAACACGTGTTGTGCGATGCCGACGGCCGCGATATCCGCGAGGAGCTGCCCGGTGCGCAGATCCAGCTGTCCGAGCGCGGCGGCCGAGGTCGCAAGAATCGTCAGCGCACCGACGCTGGCGCGGTGCAGTCGCAGCGGTACGGCGTAGGCGGAGCGATATCCCGCGGCCGATGCCGCAGGTGCGAACTCCGGCCACCGATCCGCGTCGGCACGCAGATCGGGGACCGATGCCGCGGTCTTGTTCCGGTAGGCATGCAGGCTCGGCCCCTCGTGCTGTAACAAACCGAGCAGTCGGGCCGACTCGTTGGTAGAGGCAAGTACCTGTAGCTCACCGCGTTGGTCGGCTAGCAACAATCCGGCATCGCTCGCGCCGGTGACTTCGGTACAGGCTTCCAGTAGCTGCTGACATAGTTCGACAACGTCGAAATCGCTCGCCAGCGAGTCGACCGCGCGCACAAGTGACCGCAATAACTGGATCGAATCCGGCAGCGGCTCGGATGATCGGTCGTGTTGCCGATCGTCGAATGGGGGCGCCATTGCAGTCTCCCGGTCGCGGTGATTGCTACTCGCCGCAATGCGGCACATTTAACGGAGAGAATCCAGCGAAAATAAGCCTCACCGGGCACATCGTTGTGGCACGGTCAGGTCGACCCTGTCGTCCATCGTGGCATTCGGATAGTAGTCATGTCGACCACTGACCGATGGCCGGTCAACGGAATCCGATGAGTAGCTGGATAATTCAAAGGAGCATGGTGGTGTCGAAATTGTGGTGTGTTAGTTCGCTTAGCCATACCATGGAAACGTCAGCAAGTGCGGCGCGGGACTCGAGGGGACGACCGACTTTCGCACATATGGGGTGATTCGGGTGTCTGACAACAAGGTGCTGGTTGCCGCGGCAGCGCGACTAGCCGAACTGCTACCTGCGATCGGTGACACAGCCGAGATGGTGCGCCAGCTGATGAACAGCGCGATCGTGGCGCTCGATCTGGCCGGCTGCACCGTCATGCTGATGCCGGATGAGACGCTCACGCCCGACGAGCGCTCCCGGATGGCCGCCGCGGCTCCGGACCAACTGGTGGCCATGGAACTCTGTCAGCATCGCAGCGAACGCGGTCCCAGCGTGGACGCGTACCGGTCCGGCAAACCCATCGCGATCGACGATATCGGTCGACACAGCGAGCGCTGGCCGGAGTTCGCCGCCGAGGCGATCCGGCACGGGTTGTCGTCGCTGGCCGAGATTCCGATGCGGGTCGGTGAGACCACGGTCGGTGCGCTCGGCCTCTACGGCCCGAGCCCACGGATCTGGACCGACCAGGATCTCTCGGTGGGCGGACTGCTGGCGAGCATGGCGACGGGCCACATCGTCAATTCCAACCTGCTACGCCGCCAGCAGCGCCTGACCGCGCAGTTGCAGCACGCGCTGGATTCGCGGATCGTCATCGAACAGGCCAAAGGTGTGATCGCCAATGCCAGGCGGACCACGCCGGAGGTCGCGTTCGAACTGATCCGCGCACATGCTCGCAAGAATCGGGTCGCCGTGCATGCGGTGGCGAAAGGGATCGTCGAACTCGGCCTGCGCGTCTGAGTAAATCCACTACTGCGTGAAAGTGCATGATCATTTGCGCGCGGCGCGGTAATGTGAAAGTTGGACTATCGGCCCCAGTCCCCGGCCGATTCCGTTCTCAGCCAGTGCCGTCCATGCCCTCGACGGTCTGCTTCGACGCAGCTTCATACCTCGAAATCAACCTGCATGTCGCATCACTTGTTTGTCTTGGGGGCAATCGTGATCCTGCTCGTTTCATCTCGGTCCGAACGCAATTCACATCGGTCCGAACGACTTCCAACCACTCTGCGGTCGGTCGCTCGGCCGGTTCGTAATCGGATTGATATCGAATCCGACGGTGTCGATGCAGAATTGGTACACCGCATCGGCGACGGCGATCAAGAGGCCTTCGCCCAGTTCTACCGCCGCACTCACGGTCTGGTCTATCGCCGGGTGCTGGCGATCGTCCGTGACCGTGGGTATGCCGAAGAGACCTGTCACGACGTCTACCTCCAGGTATGGCGCTGTGCGATCGGGTTCGACGAGCGCCGCGGTTCCGTGCTCACCTGGTTGCGCATGCTGGCCCATCGCCAGGCCGTGGACCGGGTCCGGCACGAACGCGCCACCATGGACCACAATCACTCCTGGGGCAGCCGCGATTATCAACCCCCGACCGATGTGGTCGCCGAGGCGGCGGTGCGGCACGACGAAAGGGACGCCCTGCGTCGCAGCCTCACCCATCTGACCGCACTGCAGCACGAATCCATCGCGCTCGCGTACTACTCCGGACTCAGCTATCCCGAGGTGGCGGAGCGTCTCGGGGTCGGTCTCCCCACGGTCAAATCCCGGATCCGGGCGGGACTCGAGCACCTGAAGACCGACCTGTCCGAACCGCTCAACTAGCGCCGGGTCGGACTGCCCGTGCCGACGGTGACCGGCAGCGTCCGGCTGCAGCCGTCGTCGGTGCGGGCAGTGAGCCGGTGTTCCTGGCCTGGATCTAGGCATCCTTCGAGGCGGAAGTAGAGCGTCCGAGTGGTCGAGTGGTTATCCGGATCCGATTGTGTCGCTGACGATATCGGCGATGCTGGCGCGGAATGACTTGGGGGAGAAGGTCATCGCGTGGGCTCGGATGACTGTCGGATCGTAGGCGGTGGGATCGAAGTCGCGCATGGCCTGCGCCAGGCCCGCGATGACGTGATCGTCGCTGCCGTGTTCGACGAATTCGCCGGTTATTCCGGGGCGCACGGTATCGCGGGAACCGCCTTGATCGACCGCGAGAACCGGTGTGCCACAGGCCATTGCCTCGACGGGGACGATGCCGAAATCCTCGATGCCCGGCATGAGCAGGGCGCGGCAGCGGCGGTACATGTCCAGCAGGGTCTGGAAGGGTGTGGCGCCGAGGAAGGTGGTTTCGGGACCCGCGATCGCGTCGAGGTGGGGGCGGAAGCGGCCGTCGCCGAGGACGACCAGTCGCACACCCGCGCGCTGGGCGGCGCGAATGGCCAGGTCGGGGCGCTTATAGGGGACCAGGCGGCCGGCGGCGAGAAAGAAGTCTTCGCGGGGCACGGTCGGGTCGGGGGTGAAATCGTCGACCTGCACCGGGGGATTGACCACGGTCGAGGGCAACCGCCACCAGTCGCGGATGCGATCGGCCACCGCGTGCGAGTTGGCGATCACATGCGTGAGGTGTGGGGCGGCGCGCAGTTCGCCGTGACGGGCGAGTCGGCCGAGGGCGGTGAGTGCGAGTTGTCCGGCGCGGCCGCCCGCCTCCTGTGCGCGGAATTCCGGATCCCAGGCCCAGCGGGCCGGACTGTGCACGTACACGATGGTCGGTGCGCCCGTGGCGAATGCGGCCTGGGTGGCGAAGGCGTGATGACTGATGAGGACCGCGTCGAACCGTCCGCGCAAGGGCAGCTGTCGAAGGGCGCGTGGCGCGAACGGCAACAGCGGGGCGTGCGAGCGACGACCGGTGGCGGCGTATGCGCGGCTGAGCCAGGTGCCCTGCACCGTGGTCAGCGGCGGTCGGATGCCTGCCGGATCGACAATCGGCGCGAATACCTGTGCGGCGGGCCAGGTTTCGACGAATTCGCCGACCACCGCCTCGGATCCGCCGAATTCGGTGAACCGCTCGTGCACGATCGCGATTCGCGGCGATTCGGTCCCATTGTGCGACAGGTTCATTCGGCCACCGAGACGATGCGTCGGGGCTCGGCCCTGCGTCGAATGGCCGGAGCTACCGGGCGGCCCTCCAACAACCCGTAGACCGTCCCCTGCTCGATTGCCTTGCGGTACACGCTCGCCGCCTCATGGCACGCCGTAATGGTTCGGTCGATATCGGGTTCGGTATGTGCGGCCGAGGTTACAAAGGATTGACCGAGCACACCTCGGTCCAACAGCTCCTGCAGTAACAGCGTGCGGAACTCTTGGGATGGCCGGCCCTCGGGATCGCGGGTCACGAAGATCAGACAGGAAGGACGGCCCAGCACCTGCAAGTAGTCCGCGATACCGAGATCGGCGGCGATCGCGTTGACACCGTCGGCGAGCAATCGACCGGCGTGCTCCATCCGTGCGATCGGATCGCCGGTGGTGTATTCGTGCGCGACCGCCCGAAACGCCGCCAGCGAAGCCGATTCCGGCCCGTGCGTGGTGGACAGCAGGAACACCCGATCGCGGTCGGTACGCAACCCGCCGAGCTCCATGAACTCGCGCTTACCCGCCAGCGCCGAAATCGGGAAACCATTGCCCATCGCCTTGCCCCAGCACGACAGATCGGGTGTCACCTCGTAGATGGCCTGCGCCCCGCCCACCGACCACCGGAAACCGGTGATCATCTCGTCGAAGATGAGCAAGGTGCGATGCCGATCGCAGAGTTCGCGCACCCCTTCGAGAAAGCCGGGTGCGGGTTCGTTCAGTGCCGTCGCCGCCTCCATGACCACGGCCGCGACCGCGCCGGCATTCAGCACGGCGGCCAGCGACGGCAGGTCGTTGTACTGGAACTTCATCGTGCCCGCGACGGCCTCGGTGGGTATGCCGCTGGCCATCGGGGTGGTGCCGATGAACCAGTCGTCCACCGAGAAGAACGGTTGATCGCAGACCGCGATGACGGTGCGTCCGGTCGCGGCCCTGGCCAGCCGCACCGCGGCGGTGGTGGCGTCGGAGCCGTTCTTGGCGAATTTGACCATATCGGCACCCGGCACCAGCGACAGGAAGTCCTGTGCCGCAAGCAATTCCAGCTCGGTGGGTCGACTGAAGCTGACACCGTCGGCAATCGCCCTGGTCACAGCCTCGAGCACCGGGCGGTATGCGTGGCCGAGGGTGACCGAACGCAGGCCCATACCGTATTCGACATAGCAATTGCCGTCGGCATCCCAGACCTGACAGCCCTCGCCGCGAACCAGAATCGGCGCCATGAACTCCGGATACTGATCCGGCCCCCGGGCATAGGTGTGCGCACCGCCGGGTACCAGATCGTGCAGCCGCGCCTGGAGCTCGTTGCTGCGCGCGAAACGGTTGCGACGGGCCGCGGGGTTGTCGGGGTTGGTATGGCCGCGGTCAACGTGGTCCATGCTGAACTCCTGGGCAGAGATGATGCACGCGCACACAGGGCCCCCGGCACGAATCGGCTTGCGCGCGATAGGTTCTCCGGTTCACTGTACGTCCGGTGGGGCGCCGTGTCCGCGCAACTTCGTCACTGGGCGAGAGGGGTGGTTACCGCCCACAGGTCGTGATCGGCCCTGCGACCGATGGCGCCGACGAAGCAGCGCATGCGTCCCTCGCGGACCATGCCGACGCGCGCGGCGATTTCGGCCGCATGCACATCGCCGGGTTCGATGGCGGTCGCCACCCGGCACAGGCCGAGTGCGGTGAAGGCGTGGTCGAGTAGCAGGCGGGTGGCCGCCATCCGGACCTGCTCACCGCCGACAGCCGGATCAGTCCACACGAACATGCGCGCATTGCGATCGAACATGTCCAGATCGAACAATCGGCATTCGCCCGCGTAATCGCCGTTCACCTCGACCGCCAGCACCAGACCCCGTTCGGATCGTAATCCCGCACGAGCACAGAAGAATTCGCGTAGCCAGGCGATTCGTCCGTGCCGCCGTTCCCACGCGGCGGCCGGTGCGTTCGGCTCCGGATCGAGTGCGGCGCGGTTACGGATTCGCGCGGTCCGCCACCGGGTCCCGTCCAGCAGGTGCCGACTGCGCAGCACCACCCTCGGATCGTCCTGATCGGTGAGGCGGGCCGTGGGCGGTGAGCGCAGCGGATCGAATCGGTGCAGTGCCCGGCCCGCGCAGTACCGGGCAATGGCGGCCAGCACGGTGGTCCGGTTCAGCGGCATATCGGTATCGGCGTCCGGTCGGGCGGGCTGCGGCTTTTCCGGATGTTGGGTCGAGCGGCTCTCGATCCAGTGCCGCGCGAAGCCGTTCGGTGGGATCGCGGCTTTGGTGATCGCCCACAATTCGTGGTCGCACCGGGCCCCACCGACATCGAAATACCTGGTCATCATCGCTTCGCGTTGGAAACCGATGAGGGCGGCGCCGCGCGCGGTGGCGAGATTCGCCGGGGAGATCGGGGCGGTAATGCGTTGCAGACCTGCCGGTCCGAAACCGAAATCCAGCACCATGGACGAGGCCAGGCCGCCGATGCCGTGTCGCGCCACCTCGGCATCCACCCAGATCCCCATTTCGGCGGAGCCGGTGGCGGATTCGATGGAAACCAGTTCGATCTGGCCCGTGAGTCTGCCGTCGACCTCGATCACCAAGGACAGTCGGCGACCCGCCCGCGCCTCCGCACGCGCGCTGAGACATTCACGGACCCAGAGCTTTCCGGTATGTCGCGCGTCCCAGTCCAGCGGCGAACTCGACCAGAAGGGTTCGATATAGCGCTGATCGCGTAGCCGGATCCGCCGCCATTGCGCGTAGTCGTCGATCCGCGGCGGGCGCAGCACGACCGTCGCGCCGTGCAATGTCATGGGTCCGAGCCGGATTCCGGACAACGAACTGCTGGACATGCTCACTCCCGGGGTCGTTGGCGGCCGAGCGAGGTTGTTTTCACGGCACCATCGGTGCCGACCGATAGGCGCCAGTAGCCGCCCGCCGCGTCCTTGAGCACGATCCCGCTCTCCGCGCGGTCGGAAAGCCAAGCACCGCTGGACAATACGGCCGATCGCACGGTGCCGTCGGCGGCCTGCGCCTGGTAGATATCCGCATTGCCCTGCCCGGCCCGGCCGACCATGGTGCCGATGTACTGCGGCGCGTGCATGCCGTCGCGCCCCATGACATGCCACTTGTCCGGAAACATGCCGGGCGCGAAATCATCGGCGGCACCGGAGATCAGGTTGACCGCGGTGCCCTCCGGGCAGCCCGCCGCATCGATGCGCAACTCGATCGGCGGCCGGTCGGAGTCCTTGTCGAATTGCACATTGGCCAGATACGGCTGCCGACAGTAGACGAGGTCGAGCCCGACCGTGCGCGCGGCGACCTTGCAGTTGATCATGCCGAACTGGGCGGGTCCGCCGCGATCGCGCTGGCCCACCGACAGCGCGGTATCGGCGCCTTCGAACCAGACATTGGTCAGCCACCAGTCATTGGCCGCACCGTCGATGCTGATATGCCGATCGGTGGTGCGCGGATCCTCGTCGGAGACGAATTCCACATTGGTGAGCGATAGCCCCGCGTTGTGGTTGTTACCGGTGCCGAGCACCCCGATGTAGTTGCTGGTGAGTTTGGAGGAGGTCACGTAGTTCTGGATGCAGGAGGTGACGATGCCGAAGCCGAAGTTGTTGATATCACAGTTGACGAATGCCGTTCCGCCGGTGTTGTTTTCGAGGACCACGCCGCGCTGCTGCAGGAAGCGTGGATGGTTGTCGCTGAGGTGATTGCCACGGATCACCACTGCGTCGAAGGAGCAGCGGAACGATTCCGACAGCACCACCGCCGTCGCGCGCGGACCGGTCAGGAAGAATCCGATGCGAGAGAACCGCACCCGGTTGCGTTTGCGCAGTGTGATGAGCGTGATGTCGGCATCGCAGGTGACCAGCGTGACATCGCCGCCGTCGCCGAGAACCGTTGCGTAGTCGGGCAGATCGGGCCAGGAGGTCACTTTGTAATGGCCTGCGGGCAGATACAGCACGAGCGGCGCGTCTCCGACGGCTGCCGCCGACCGGATCGCCGCGGTGTCATCGGCGACGCCGTCCCCGACCGCACCGAAGTCGCGGACATTGCGCGCCGCCGGTGCGTCGGTGACATGCGGTGACCGGAATTCGACCCCGGGGGAGTCGGAGGAGGAGCATGCCGCCAAAGGTACCGCGGCGGCGGCGCCGAGGGATGCGGCCAGCAGTCGCCGTCGATGCACAGCCTCGAAATTCAAAGGCGCAGCCTCCCCACCAGCCGCTGTATACCCGTGCCGAGCTTGCTGTACGCTACCGCGCCGGTGAGCAGGTTGTCCCCGAATGTGGCCAGCGCGCCGCGGATTCGCGGTGCGGTGCTGGTGCCGAGTTCGACCACCGCGACAGTTTGCTCACACAGCGGGGCAACGGCGATCGCATCGGCGGCGTAGGCGACCGGTGCGGCCTGGATCACCACATGGTCGTAATCGGTGCGCAGTTTGGCGACCACGGCCGCGAACCGGTCGGAGGCGAGCAGGTCCGAGGTGTGCTCATCCAGCTCGCCCAGCGGCAGCACCGTCACCCCGGCCTGCGGCCAGCCGGTCAGTGCATCGGTGACCGGCAACGATCCGTGTAGGACACCGGCCAGTCCGGGCACCGCCCCGAGGACGATCTGCTGTGATCCGCCGTGACCGGAGGTGTCGGCGTCGATATAGACCACATGCCGGCCGGTATCGGCGAACGACTTGGCCAGTGCCATCGCGATTTCCGGCTCCGACCGCGCCGACAGACTCGACAGCAGCACCGTCGTCGCCTCGCCGTTGCGCTGCAAACGCGTTCGCAGCCTTCGGGTTTCCTCGACCGCACCCGGACGACCGAGATCGATGATGCCCAGGATCGGCACCGGCGCACCGGTGCGCGTCGATCCGGGAATCGGGCCGGCCAGCACCGCCTCCAGATCATTGGAGGTGCGCAGCTTGCGGTCGGTGCGATCGCGGACGAAGGCGGCCAGCCCGCCCAGCGCAAGTCCGGCCAGCACGCCGAGCGCGAGCAGCCGGGTCGATTGTGGACCGCTCGCTCCGGAAGGCAATTCGGCCCGGTCCACGACCTCGGCGCGAGCGGCGGGTGCGGCGTCCTTCTCGATGGATTCGAGTTCGGCGATCAACTGACGGAACTGTGCGACAACGGCATTGGCGATATCACGGGCGCGTTCGGGTGAGCTGTCCTTGATGGAGAAGACGATCAAGGTGGTGGCGGGTGGCGAGGCCGCGGTGATCTTGCCGCGCAGTTCGTCGACCGACATCTTCAGGCTGAGATCGTCGATGGTGCGCTTGGCGACATTGGCGCTGGTGGCCAAGTCGAGGTACGACCGTACGCGCTGCTGGGCGGCCAGTCCGCCCTGATACGAATCGTTGACCGAGGTTCCGGTCGCCATCGAAACGTAGACGCTGCTCGTGGCCACATAGTTCGTCGGTTGGCTGCGTGCGTAACCCACCGACGCGAGTAGGCACAGCACCAGCACACCGAGAATCAGCATCCAGCGACGACGCGCGATACGCCAGTAATCGATCAACCCCATTGTTCGGAACCTCTTTTCCCGATGACGAGCAAAGACTGTTGCGGTGGCGGCGATAGGACCCGCGGTTTCGCACGTCGGCGAAATTCCTCGACCGTCAAATAGATCAGCGTCGCGAGCACCGCGGCCTGCAGGAATTTGCCGAGTGCCTCCATGCTGCCGAGGATGCCGCGCTCGAACAGCGAGGAGGCTCCGGTCAGCGCGAGCGCGAGCACCACCATCGGGAAGTACCGGGAATACAGCGCTTTGGCCCAGGCCAGCAACAGCAAGAAGGTGAAACCGACGCTCACCACAATGCCGGTATGGCCGCCGATCACATAGCCCTCGTTGACATTTCCCTCGGCGAGTGACACCGAGACCCGTGTCATATCCACCGAGGCGCCGCGAACGTCGTCGGCCCATGCGGTACCCGACTGGAATTTCGGGGCACCGAGCAATTGGGTCGGAATCAGGCTCAACGCGGCGTGGCGGAACTCCTCGGCGGGTGTGAGCCAGTATCCGGTGCCGTGATAGTAGGAGTCGGTTGCGGCCTCGAGAAGATCGAAGCGCCGCAGGATGCTCAGGAACGGTCGCACCGAAGGCGGATATGCCGAACTGGTCATCGCTGCTTCGGCCTTGCCGGCCTCGGTGGTCTTGAACGACTGCAACCACCCGAATCCGCCGATGCCGAGCACCGCGATGGCCAGCACACCGACCACCTTGGCCTTGGTCCAGCCGAGTATCGCGAACCGGACCGCCACGGCCAGGGCGGCACCGAGGATCGGGGTCTTCGATTCGACGACCACGGTCCACATCAGTTCCCCGGCCAACAGCGCACCGATCAACAGCGCGGTGGTGCGCGGCTGGGCCGGTCGGATGAAGATGATCAGTCCGAGCGCCGCGACGGTCGCGAGAATGCTGACGAAGGCGAGAATCGGATTGGCGCTGTCGACATCACCGGCGTGGCCGGTGGATCCGGAGGCGTAGGAGGCGCCCCGCCCGAGCAGTCCGATGACGTAGATGGTGGCCAGGGCGGGCACGAAATCCGGATTGCCGGTCATCGCCGGCGGGCGGCGTACCGGATGGTGTCGCGACCAGATCGCATATCCCACAACGAGTATCGCGTATACCCACAAGCCGAAGACGACATGGTGCAGCACCAGTGCGATGCCGCGGTCGTAGCCGAGTACGGCCAGTCGCGGATCGGGCACATTGTCGCCGTAGTGCGGTTCGGGTTGCACTGCGAGCAGTACCAGCGGCCGGGCGAGGTAGGACAGCGACCAGAATGCCGCCTGCGCGATGATGAAAACCCGTGCGACGCTGGGCACCCATGCCGACGCAACCACCAAAGTGACCAGGGCGCAAGCGATTGCGATGATCTCGGAATAGGCGGTCATGACTGCGCCTCGCTGGCGCTCGGCTCCGTCATGCCCGCCTGGGCGGCTCTGTTGATTGTTCGCTCGCTGCGCTCGCTCATGACTGCGCCTCGAGTACGTCCATGATCTCGCGCGCTCGGTCGACGTACCGGTGCCCGCCGTCGGCGATCCGCCGATATCCGGCCTCGGCGATCGCATCCGCCTTCTCCGGATGCCGCGCGCACCAGTCCAGGATTTCACGCAGTTCGGCCTGATCGGTGAACAGGAAGCATTCGACGGTGTCGCGCAAGAGTTCCGCATGCTCGTCGGTGCGTTCGCCGACGAACAGCCCACCCGCGGCGGGCACTTCGAAGGTGCGACAGGTGTGGGTGTCACGGTTGTCGGAGTTGAGCAGCACCAGATTCGCGGTGATATCGGCGACCACGGCCGAATAGCGCGAACCGTAGACCGGGCCGCCCACCGTGGCGCGGGTGGTGCGCAATTCTGGAACCCGCCGCCAGCCCGGACCGCGCACCAGCATCCGGTCACCGTGCGCGCGAGCCAGCTCGACCAGATCGGCTCGGCGATCGGGGCGGCAGACGCCGATGAAGCCGACCAGGTAGCGCGGTGTCCGTCCGCGCGCGGCCGGATAATGCCACGCCGGATCGTAGGCGCTGCGGACGAAACCGACCGCCTTCGCGCCCCGGTCGAGGAGTTCGGGCACATTGTGCTGCTTGGTGGTGACGATCAGATCCCAATCGGGCTCGTGCGCAAGGTATTCCGGACTGATGTTCTCCGGATTGGCGACATCGTCGGGGCTGTAGTGCACATGCAGCCGCGCCGGGACGTCCAACAACCTGCGCTGGTCGAGGTGCACGGCTTTGAACGCGAAGACCAGATCGGGCTGGAACTGCGCTGCGGCACGGTCGATTTCGCCGTGCAGGTCGGTGACGGTCCACGGCGCACGCCTGCGCGCGAACTTGGCATAGACCCACGGCGGCGACAGTCGTTTCGGCAGGGTGACCGGGGTGGAGTCGACGACCACCACCTCGTAGCCCGCCTGCCGGAAGCCGTCCGCGAGCGAGCGCGCATTGCTGCCGACCCAGTCGTCCCCGATGAACAAGATCTTCACGCGGTGCCCTCCTCGCGCATCAGCACCACGGCGGGACTCGAGGCTACGGGCACCGTGCGTTCGCGCACGATCAATATGCGGACGCGCGCGAGATACCAGATAGCCGTACTGAATTCGACGAGCACACTGCCGTAGACGAGTGTCCAGACCGAATGAGTCCGAAAAGCAATGAACAGTGCGACGCCTGCGACACACGTGCCGAGGACCGCACCGATGAGCACACCGGTGGTGTCCTGCCGCACCGGCAGCAGCGCCGTGGTGACGAACGAGGTGATCGTGGTGGCGGGCAGCATGAGGATCTCGACCCGCAACAGCCCGACGGCTCCGGTGAATTCGTCACCGAAGACCAGGCGGATCAACAGTGGCGCGGCCAGCCAGACGGCCACGGCCGCCACGGTGGCGACAAAGATGCAGGCCGCCAGCGCCAGCAGGGCGTGCCGCCAGAATCGGTGATCGGTACTGCGCCTCGCCATGCGGGGCAGCAGCGCGAATCCGATGGGATCCAGGGTGGATTGGATCGCGCGCACGAGCCGGTCGCCCGCCGAGTACAGCCCGAGCGAAACCGTATCCAGCACAGCCGAATACACTGCGGCCGCGCCCTGGCCGTAGGATGTCACCAACACTCTCGACGTGAGAACCGGTGCGCCCGTTCGCAATACACTCTTGAATTGCCGAGGCCGCGCGGGCGGGCCGAAGGTGCGCAGCGAATCCCACCAGGTCAGCGCCACCGTGGGCACGGACGATAGCAGCAGGCACAGCAGTGCGAGCTGCGCGCTCGGCATCCGGGGGAGTAGCCCGACGAGCAGGATCAGATAGCCGACCCGGCCGACCGCCTGATAGGCGGTCGACGCTCCGAACCGGCCCTGCCCGATCAGCAGCCAATCCTCCGAGACCGACCAGAATCCGCCCGCGAACAGTCCCAACAGGATCATGTCCACCTGCACCGACGCACTCGCCGCCAGACAAAGCAGCAGGGCGAGCCCGATGACGCCCAGGGTGCTCGCGCGGATCGCCAGATAATCGCCGCGCAACTGATTGATCATCTGCAGCCGCACGCTTTCGCCATCGCGTTCGCGCGAATCGTGCACCCGCGCGGCCAGGAACGAGGTGATGCCGAGATCCACCAGCAGCGAGCCGATGAAATACGACGACATACCGATTGCCAACAGGCCCAGGCCGTGTGCGCCGAGCACGCGCGCGATCAGCGGAACCGTGACGATCGTGATGATGTACTGCCCGTACTTGCCGAAGGTGACGTAGCCGATATCGCGCAGTACCCCGCCGACGCCGTGGGATCGGTGCAGGCCGCCGCCGGGCGCGCCGCGCTCGTCCTTGCGATGGGCTCCGCCCGCGGCGGTCGGTGTCGGTGGTTCGGTGGGCTGGCCTGCGGCATGTTTGTGTTCAGACATGCGGAGTCCGTTCTCGCGGATTCTGGTGGCCCCCCGCGGCGGGAGCGACGGGCCCGGAGGCGGTAGCGGAGCGTGACCACCTGGGGCCCCGGGAGCGCCGCCAATTAGATAGAGCGTCGTTGCGTTGGGTTATGGAATTCAGGAAGGCGGCGACGGTGTGTGCCGACGTTTCGATGTCGAAATCCCTGGCGCGGGTGCGGGCGGCCGTGGCCAGGCGGGTGCGCAGCGCCGGATCGGCGACGAGGGTGTCGAGCGCGGTGGTGAGTTGTCGCTGATCGCCGCCGTCCACGAGCAGTCCGTTGACGCCGGGTTCGACGATCTCGGCAGGGCCGCCCGGCCCGGAAGCGATCACCGCGCAGCCCGCGTGCATGCCCTCGACCACGACCTGTCCGAATGGTTCGGGAAGTACCGAGGAGTGCACGAGGATATCGGCATTGCGCAGATAGCCTCCGGGATCGTCGACATGACCGGTGAAGGTGACCGGCAGCCCGAATTCCTGTGCCATGCACGCCAATTCGGCCTGGTAGGGCTCCTCGTCGAAGAAAGTGCCACCGATCAGAAAGATCTGTCGCGGTTGCACTTTCATCGCCGTGATGGCGCGCAGCAGCACGTGCTGACCCTTCCACGGCGTCAGCCTGCCGACGGCGACGAGGACCGTTTCGGTGGGGCCACGCTGCGCGGCGCGCTCGATATCCTCGGCGAGTTCCACACCCGGATAGGCCACCACCGCCGGACGACGGCCGATCCGCAAGGTGCGCAAGGTGGTTCGGCTGTTGGCAAGATAACCATGTGCCACGAGTCGGCCGAGCAGTTGGATCACCACCGTCGGCAGTCGGCCGAAATAGTCGACCGAAATTCGATCGTGTACCTGCCACACCAGCGGAATTCCCGCTCGTCGGGTCGCGACCGCACCCATCACCAAAGCCTTGGTGCTCTCGGCGATCAGTACATCGGCACCCAGTTCGCGCGCGGTCGCACCCAGCGTCCAGCCCAATCGCAGCAGGGTGATGAATCCGGCGACCAGCCGCACCGGCCCGGAACCGATGGTCATGGCACGGCTGTCGAAAGCGCCACGCACGACGCGGGTCTCGACCCCGCGCGCCCGCATGCGTTCGACCATCGGGCCGTCCTCCGTATAGATCTGGGCGACATCGATGAGCCCCGACTCGCGCAGCGCGGCAAGCAACCGCAGCGTCGCCAGTTCCGCGCCCGACGGCGCCGCGGTATGCGCGAGAAAGAGGGCCTTGGTCGTCCTCGATGGGGTCATCGCCTTAATTCCTGATACATCGTGAGATGACGCTCCGCTGTGACATCCCACGAGAAAGTTTCCGCGTGCGCGCGACATTGTTCGGGCGTCGGCAGTGTGCCGTTCAGTGCGGCCACGATCCGCGCGCCCAGTGCCTCGGCCGCCCCGGCAGGCACGATCAGCGAAGTATCCAGTCCGCGTACCGAATCCGGCAGTCCGCCACAGTCGGTGACGATCGGGGCACGACCCGAGGCGAGGGATTCCAGGGCGATCAGTCCGAATCCCTCCAGCGCCGTGGTCGGGACAACGGTGAGTGCGGCCCGTTCATAGAGTTCGGTGAGTTGTCGGTCGTCGACACTGCCCGCGAAGGTGATCGAATCGCCCAGCCCGGCACCTGCGGCCTGGGCGCGCAATTCGCCCTCGGCGGTCCCGGTTCCGACGAGGACGAGTCGAGCATCCCGATGTTCGGCGACCACGCCCGGCCAACAGCGCAATAGCGTATCGATGCCCATCCGGCGTTCGAGTCTGCGCACACACAGCACGGTCCGGTGGGTACCGGTCGGTATCGGTGAGGCTCGATATCGGGTCAGATCTACACCGGGCGGGATGACCCGGATCCGGTCGGCCGAGACGCGGTAGTCATCGCTGAGTACTTCACGAAAGTGATTGGACAGCACCACGAATCGGTCCGCACCCGCATAGCGGATCCGCTCGAACAGATACTTCGTCCGTGCACCGATCTCGCTCTGTCCGGTGAGGCGGCTCTCGGCGGCCCACGGTCCATGGAAGTGGACGACCAGCGGCACCCGCCCGCCTCGCGCGAAGGCCGCCGGACCATACAGCGCGAAGTGCCGATCGAGGATATCCGCGCGGCCCAATTCGGCCCGCTCCAGAAATGCGGAGCGGGCCCGGGTGATGGTCGAACCGCCGGTTCGTCCCCACGACCGAGCGCCGGGCGGATCATCGGCGCCGGTCGTACCGAATGCCGACGCCGAAACCTGTACGCCCGGTTGCCGTGCGAGTGCGTGGAATAGTTCGGTGAAATAGCGATTCAGTCCGCCCGGTGCTGCCGAGAACCATTCGGAACCCGTCATATGCACGCGCAATGTCCCGGTCGCTGCCGTCATCGCGGCCCCCTACTTGTGGCGATGATGGGGCGAGCCCGCTATCTGAACTCGCTTCCCGCGCAACAGTCTAGGGGAGTTCGCTGGTTCCGGCGGGTTGAGATCAACTGCCGACCAGGGCGAATGACCAGTCCGCTGTCGGTCAGTCCAGATCGAACAGATTGGGCTGACCGGCCTTATAACGAGCGGCATCCACTTGCCGGAACGGTTCGAAAGCGGGAATCGAATCGCGAGTGAATAGTTGGGCGCGGGCGGCGGGGGAGCCGGATGCGTCCAGGAGTGCGTTCACGGCGGTGCGGCCCGCCTCGTTCGCGCCCTCCATCGTCGCCAGATCGAAGTTGGTCCGCACATAGTCGGCGGCCAGGAACAGGTTCGGGATCTGCGTGTGCGCGGTCGGGCGATCCGCCCACGATCCGATCGTATTCACGAGCAGCGGTTCATCATTCGTATTGTGTCCGTCCGCCCACTCGATGCCCGGATCGAGCATCCACTCGCGGACGATGCCGTCCTTCAGTTGGATTCGGCCGTCGTCGTTGAGCGCGGCGGTCATTTGCGCCCAGGTCTCCTGGTAGATCTCGTCGCGTGTGCATTCCTTGGCGGTCTTGCCGAACAGGATGCCCGGGGTATCCCAGTCGGCGATATCGATGGTGAGGCCGTCGACGATCGATCCATCACCGTACTTCGCGGCGTAGTCGACATTCCAGAAAGCGCGCTGGGTATAGGAGGTCAGCCGCCACGGTGCGTCGAGATAGATGTTGTATCCCTTGCCGAGGTCCAGCTTTTCGGTGACGAACATCTGCATGCCGTTCATCCAGTCGACGGTCAGCGCATCCATTCGGCCGAGCGCCGGATCCAGCTCGCGGATTGCCGGTGACCACAGTAGACGGGCCCGATCGGTCGGTACCGCGCAGACATACCAATCCGCGTCGAACACCTCGGTGCCGCCATTCGGGCGCCGGATGCGCGCACCGCCGATGCGGCCGTCGGTCACCACGAATTCCTCGAGCGCGTGGCCGGGCCGGAATTGCACGCCCATGCCCTCCAGCAGCGAAATCCACGGATCGAGCCAGGCCTCGTTGGTGGGTCCGTTGAGCACCTCGTAGACCTTCGGGCCGCCGGTCAGTTCCTGCAGCAGTGCGGTGAAGAAGCCCTCCATCATGTTGCCCATGGTCCTGGTGCTGGCCACATACTCCTTGGCGGCCACCAGAGCTCGGGTCAGACCGGTCGCGGCGAGTGCCTGGAACTGCGCGGATCTGGTTGCCGCGCCGACATAATCCCACCAGCTGACATGTTCCCACTGACCGAAGCGACGCTCCTCGCTCGAGGTCAGATAGGTAACGACTCGCCCGGCCATATACATGGCCTCCGGCAGCGGAACGAAATTGTTCTTCATGAACACCTCGACCAGGACGCGTTGCAGCCCTTCGGGTGTGAGCGCCTGTGCGGGATCGAAATAGAATCCGAACATCAGCGGGAAGCCGTCGGGCAGATTGCCCGCGCGCGGATAGCGCGGATCGCTCACCGAGAATGGAATCAGATTGTCGTACACCGACTTTCGGGTGCCCGGTAGCGGAATGCGCCGCATTGTGTCGTGCACGTGGTGATAGAACGAGGTGAATCCGCGCGCGCCGTGTTCACCGGGTAGCGGCGCGCGGCCGCCGACCCCGGTGCCCGGCAGCGGAATCGTGCGGGATTTGCCGCCGAGTTCCTTGCGATCGAAAACCGTTACCGCAAAACCGCGTTCGGCCAGTTCATGCGCCGCGGTCAGGCCGCCGATGCCCGCGCCGAGCACCGCGACGGTATTGCGCGCCGGGCCGTTTCGGCGTCGCGGCCTCGGCTGGGCCGTTGCGATTCCGGTCGATGTCGCCAACCCCGCGGTCCCCGCCACCGCGGCCGTGCCGCGCAGCAGTGAGCGTCTGCTGATCTGGTTTTCCCGATGCTGAAGTGTCACTGCAGGCCCCTAAATCTGACTATTTCGATCGTCATATTTATCAGATCGCGGGTCTGCATGGGAGACAATGCGAAGATGACGATGCAGCGACGCCCGGTGCGGACCTACGGCGGTATCGGCGCGGAGGATCGAGTCGCGGCGCGGCGCGGCAAACTCCTGGAAGCCGGGCTGGAGCTGTTCGGCACGCGCGGATATTCGGCGACCGGCGTCAAGGACCTGTGCCGTGCGGCCGGATTGACCGACCGGTACTTCTACGAATCATTCACCGGCACAAAGGAGCTGTTCGCCGCCGTCTTCGACCATGTCATCGACGAGTTGTTCGCGGCCGTGGTCGCGGCGGTCGAGGCGACCGAGTCGCGCGGGACGCGCAAGCTGCGGGCCGGGATCGGCACGTATCTCACCGCATTGGCCGAGGATCCGCGCAAACTGCGCATCGTATTCGTCGAACCCACCGCGGCCGGTGCCGAATGTCGGATGCGCGAAGCGCTGTGGCGCTTCGCCCGATTGGTCGCGGCCACGGCCACCGAGGCGCGGCCGGATGTGCAGCCGCCCGCGAAGATCATCGATATCTTCGCGCTGTCGGTGGTCGGGATGCTGGAGCGAGTGATCGTGGAGAAGCAGGGCGGTCGGTTGGACGTGCCGATGGACCATCTCATCGACTATTGCGCGGTCTTCGCCGGCGCCTCCTTGCGTGCGGTCTACAGCGGCCAGATCGCCGAGCGGACAACGGATTAGCCAGCTGGCCCACATCGATCGAGTGGGGTAGATTTCACATCGAGTTCGTGCCGGGCGCGGACCGACCCGCGGGGGACCAGCGGGAGGGACTAGGACAGTGGGGACCAAGGGGTCTGTGGCTGAGCACATCGATGTCGCCGAACGTGAGATCCGAGTGCTCGTCGAGAACGGCGAGTACTGGCTGCGCAATCGCGGCGATATCGCGATGATGGTGGTCACCGTCGAGCGGATCCGCGCGCATTGGCCGCGGGCGCGCATCGGTGTGCTGACCCATCAGCCCGGCGTACTACAGGGGCTGGTGCCGGAGGCCGAGCCGATCTGCGGGCCCGATTGGCGCTGGGGATCCGACGGCTGGCAAGGAGTGCTATCGCGTGCCGCGGGCACGAAAGTGGTTGGCCCGGCGGCATTGTGGTGGCGGGCGAGCACGGACGGACCGAAGGATCGGCTGCGCGCCATCCGCACCCGCGGTCGCGGCGAGTCCGATGATGCCGCGACGAATCCGGTAGCACCGGAACTCGAATTCCCGGTGGAGATTCCGGCGGCGGTCGAACAGGCCTCGCTGGTACTCGCGATCGGCGGCGGCTATCTGACCGATGTCGACCGTTATCAGGCGCACCGCACCCTGAACCTGCTCGAATACGCGTCCGCGCGCGGCATTCCGACGGCGCTGATCGGTCAGGGCATGGGACCGATGCGCGACCCCTATCTGGTCCATCGGGCCGAGGAGGTGCTGCCGAAGGTCGATTTCGTCGCGCTGCGCGAAGGGCGGCGCGGCCCGGAGTTGCTCGATAAATTCGGCGTCGAGTCGGATCGGGTGCTAGTCACCGGTGACGATGCGGTCGAATTCGCCTATCGCAGTCGCGATGCCAGGATCGGCACCGAGATCGGCGTCTGTCTGCGTGTCGCAGACTATGCGCAGGTCAGCCTCGAAGCCCAGGGGATCGTCGGTCAGGTGGTGCGCACCCGCGCCGCGGAGTTGGATGCCGGGCTGGTGCCGCTGATCATCTCCGAATACGCCTCAGAGGACCGGCTTTCGACGTTGCCGCTGCTGGCCGGGGCGGACAAGGCGCTGCCGCCGGTCGGTCGCGGCGGTACCCCGGTGGATGTCGCCCGGCAGGTCGGGCGGTGTCGTGTATTGGTGACCAGCGCCTATCATCTGGCGGTCTTCGCGCTGTCCCAGGGGATTCCGGCGGTCGGTATCACCGCATCGGAGTATTACGACGACAAATTCCACGGGCTGGCGCAGATGTTCGGGACCGGACTGCGTGTGGTGCATCTGAACGATCCCGAACTGGAACAGGAATTGACCCTGGCGCTGGACGAGCTGTGGGACGATGCAGCTGCGCTCCGGGATCCACTGCAACAGCGGGCCGTCGAACAGATCGATGCGGGCCGGAGTGGCTTGGCACGAGTATTCGGATTGGTGGAAAACGGACCGGTTCGGCCGGTCCCACGATCAGGGGGATAGCTGTGGTGACGATGCTGTCGGTCTGCGTTCCGGCCTACAACTCCGGCCGGACGCTCGCCACAACCCTGCGATCGATCCTCGATCAGGATGCGGAATTCGAACTGGTCGTCCTGGACAATGCGAGTACCGACGATACGTCGGAGGTCGCGACATCGTTCGACGATCCACGAATCCGATTACTGCGCAACGACACCGTGCTGGCCATTGGCGACAACTGGGACAAGGCGATCCGAGCCTGCGCCGGGAAACTCATCAAGGTCGTCTGCGCCGACGATGTACTGCGTCCCGCTGCGATCACCACCCAACTCGAGGTGATGACCGATCCGTCGATCGCCATTTCCTCCAGCCGTTTCGAGGTGATCGATGAGGCGGGGGAGGTGCTGGAGACCGAACTCGGATTGGCAGGGCTGCTCGGCAGACAGACCCCACGTGCCTTGGCGCGCACCATCGTGCGCCGCGGCCCCGCCGACTTCGGACCGACAGCGGCGGCCATGTTCTACCGCGAGCACTACGACCGCGTCGGCGGTTTGCGTGGTGACCTGGTCTTTCCCATGGATGTCGACCTGTTCGCGCGGGTCTCGTCCTTCGGCGCCTTCTTCGGGATGACCGAAATCCTGGCCGCCTGGCGCAATTCGTCGTTCAACCTGTGCAGCCAGACCTCCACGGTCAGCAAATTGACCGACATGTATCGCTTCCATCACCGCATCGCCAACGACTACCCCGAGCTGGTCCACCGCGGCGATGTGCTGGCCGGTGATGCCCGCCTGGCCAAGGCGGCATTGCACCGCCTGCGGGTGCGCACGGTAGCCACGGTCCGCAATCGCCCGGATTTGCTGGTCTGACACATGAACTGGCAGTTTCGCCGGGCCGCCGATGTGGTGAATCCCGATTCGGCAAACTAAAGAGTCTGTTAACTAATCCGTTGCGGGCGCGCGCACTGCGGCGAGTCGAAGTAGACAGGTTGCTGGGGACTCGCGGCAGGAAGCGTTGGTGTGGATGGTTATTGATCATGTGTCTCGGGGCGCGCTGCTATCGAGCACACTTCCGGACGCGCGCGGGCGGTTCGGTGAGTTCGGCGGCCGGTATGTTCCCGAAGGTCTGATGGCGGCGCTGTTGGAATTGGAACAGACGTATGCGCTGGCGCGGGCCGACGCCGGATTCCGCGACGAACTCCGCGAATTGCTGCGCACCCGGGTCGGCCGTCCCACGCTGTTGCATCAGGTGCCGCGCTTCGCCGAGTTGCTCGCGGTGCCTGGCGTGCGGGTCTATCTGAAACGCGAGGATATGACCCATACCGGTGCGCACAAGATCAATAACGCACTGGGCCAGGGATTGCTGGCCAAGCGGATGGGCAAGACCCGGATCATCGCCGAGACCGGCGCCGGTCAGCACGGAGTCGCGGTGGCAACCGTCTGCGCGATGCTCGGCATGACGTGCGTCATCTATATGGGCGCCCACGATATGCATCGCCAGGCCTCCAATGTCATGCGGATGACGCTGCTCGGCGCCGAGGTGCGTCCGGTGGAGACCGGCAGCCGCAGACTCAAGGAGGCCATCAGCGAATCGGTCCGCGATTGGGTGTCGAACCTCGACACCACGCACTACCTGTTCGGCACCTCGGCCGGGCCGGCACCGTATCCAATGATCGTGCGCGATCTGCAAACCGTCATCGGCCGCGAGACCCGACTGCAGATCCTGAAATCCGAAGGCCGACTACCGGATTACCTCGTCGCGTGTGTCGGCGGCGGCAGCAATGCCATCGGCCTGTTCCACCCCTTCATCGATGAACCGGACGTTCGGTTGATCGGTGTCGAGGCCGCTGGCCTCGGCGTCGAAACCGGGGTTCACGCCGCCACCCTCAGCGCGGGCAGTCCCGGCGAAATGGACGGCGCCTACAGCTATCTGCTGCAGGACGACGACGGACAGGTCACGCCGACGCACAGCATTGCCGCGGGCCTCGACTATCCGGGCGTCGGCCCGGAACTCAGCTACCTCAAGGACATCGGTCGCGTCACCTACCGCACCGCCACCGACGCCGTGGCCCTGCGCGGCCTGCACGCCCTCACTCGCACCGAAGGCATCATTCCCGCCCTTGAATCCGCCCACGCCGTCGGGTATGTCCTCGAACTGGCCGAACGCGGTGACCTGCCCGCCGACTCGATCGTGGTACTCGGCCTCTCCGGACGCGGCGATAAGGATCTCGCCATCGCGGCGGAGCGACCGGCCGGATAGGCGATCCGGATACCGAGCCCGACCTGCTCGATCAGGCATTGGCGCAGCGGCCGTGCGCGGGCGACGATACCGCTCAGACAGCCGACCGAAGTAGGGCCAGCTCCTCGGCCAGGATCTTCACCGTGTCGCGAATCTGGTCCTCGGTGTGGCATGCGGTGACGAAGAAGCGCAGGCGGGCAAGGTTTTCCGGGACTGCCGGATACAGAATCGGGTTGACGTTGATGCCGCGGCGGAGCAGCGCGTTCGACAGTGTCAGCGTCTGCATCGAGTCGCCGATGATGCAGGGGATGATCGGTGTGTCCCCGCTGTCACCGGTGTCGATACCCGCGTCGCGAGCCAGGCGCAGGAACAGTTGTGCGTTGTGCCGCAGGCGATCCAGCGGTGTGCGGTCGGTGCGCAGCTGCCGGATCGCCGCCGCCGATGCGGCCGCGTTCATCGGGGTCATGCCGACGCTGTAGACGAATCCCGGTGTGGTGTATTTGAGGAAGCGGATCAGCTCGGCGCTGCCCGCCACATAACCACCGCAACCGGCTAGCGCCTTCGACATGGTGCCCGACCACAATTCGACATCGCCGCGATCTACGCCGAAGTATTCGCCGATCCCGCCGCCGCAGGCGCCGAGCACCCCGATGCTGTGCGCCTCGTCGATCATCAACAGCGCCTGGTGCTTCCGCTTGACCTCGATGATCGCGGGCAGATCCGGAATATCGCCGTCCTGGCTGTAGACGCCCTCGATCAGGATCAGCACACGGCGGTACTGGTGCCGGATTTCGGTGAGCAGTTGGTCGAGTGCCGCATGGTCGTTGTGCGGGAACGGCCGCCGCGTCGCACCGGAGAGTTTGCAACCCTGGAGGATGCTGTCGTGCGCGAGGCTGTCGTGGATCACCAGATCCTCCGGCCCGACAATGTGCCCGATGATCGTGACGTTGGTCGAATGGCCACCGACGAGTGCGATCGCGTCCTCGGTGCCGAGCAACCCGGCTAGTTCGGCCTCCAGTTCGCGGTGCACCGGCTTCTCGCCGGAGAGCACGCGGCTGGCCGAACACGAACTGCCGTAGCGGGCGACCGAATCCTGAACTGCCGTCACGACCGCCGGATGACCGGACAGGCCCAGGTAGTTGTAGCTGGAGAAGTTGAGCACCGGTGCGCCGTCGATCACCGAGGTTTCCCGGGTGACGCCGTCGTTGATCAGGAAGTACGGATTCGACAGCCCGAGTGCCTCGCCGCCGGAGAGCCGATCGGCGATCGCCCGCACCTCGGCGAAGTCGGAGATCCGATACTCCGGCGTGACGGTGACGCGCTCGGGTTCCGGCGCGGCGGGTGCGGGCGCACCAATGACCTGATCCGCGACATAGCCGATGACATCACCCAGTGTCGTCGCCGCCGTGAACCAGCTCGGATCGATGGTCAGTCCGGGAAGTTTGCGGACGAGTCCGCCGAACAGGTCGGTGAGCATGATCGAATCGAGTCCGAGGCCGTCGGTGATCGTCCGGTCGTCCCGCAATAGGTCTGCCGGGAAGCCGCTGATCCGGGCCACCTCCGCGCGCACGATGCCGGCGATCGCCTCCGGGCTGACCGCCGACCGCTCGGTGTCCGGTGTCCGGATCTCGGTGGATCCCGTCGCGACACTGGCCAATACGGCGGCCTGCTCGCGGAAGAGTGCGATCAATTGATCCATAGTGGTTGTTGCCTCAGAAGTTGTGGAAGTCGTTGTGTGGGTGGGAGGTCCGACCCAGAATCGGTGTTCGGTCGAGAACTCGTAGGTCGGCAGGCGGCGACGGACTCGTTGCGCCGATGCGTAGAGTCGATCCCAATCGGGGGTGAAACCGTCGCGGTACAGCGCGGCAAGGGTCTGCGCGAATTCGGCGCCGGTCGCACCCGGTCCGGGGCTGGGCGCGAGGCAGTGCGCCGCCGGTTCGGGCCGAATCCGGCCGACCAGCGCCGCCAGCACCTTTCGCGGGCCGACCTCGATGATATGGCTGGGCTCGGTGCCTAGTGCCGCCGCCACAGCGTCGGCGAATCGGACGGTGGCACCGACGTGTTCGGTCCAGTACGCGGCGTCCATGAGTTCGGAAGCATCGAGCAGGCGGCCGCGCACGGTCGAATAGACGGGAATATTCGCTGCACGATAGACGCAATCCCGGGCGATGGCCTCGAACTCCGCCAGCATCGGCTCCATCAGCGGGCTGTGGAACGCATGGGAAACATTGAGCGCCTTCGTGATCACCGCACGCGCGTCGAGTGCCGCGCGAATCCGCTCGATCGCCACGGCCGGACCCGAGAGCACGAGATCTGCCGCACCATTGACGGCGGCGACCGCAACCAAGGGTTCCTCGGCGAGCAGATCGGCCACCCTGTCCTCGGCCGCGCGTACCGCGAGCATCGCGCCGCCCGTCGGCAACTGCTGCATCAGCCGTCCGCGCGCGACCACGAGCCGACACGCGTCGTCGAGGTCGAAAACTCCCGCGACGGCCGCGGCCGCGAATTCGCCGATGCTGTGCCCGATGAGCCATGCCGGCCGCACGCCCGCGTCGGCGAGTGACCGGGCGAGTGCGTATTCCATCGCGAAGATGGCGGGTTGTGCGAGGTCGGTGCGGTCGATATCGGTGCTCTCATCGAGCAGCAGGTCGTGCACCGAGCGACCCAGGTGGTCGATCATGCAATCGTCGACCGCCCACAGGGCGTGCTGGAACAACGGGTTCGCCGCATCCAATGCCCGTGCCATACCGGCGAATTGCGAGCCCTGACCGGTGAACATCCATCCGGTGCGGACCGTTTGTGCCACACCGATTTCGGGTTCGCCCCGCAGGCGTGCGATAGCGTCGCCACGATCGGTCGCGACAACCGCCATTCGAGTGCGCCCGGAAGATTTGACCTGGTTACTGGTCCAGCACAGCTGCGCGAACCGATCCTCCGGTACCGTCGCCAACGCATCGGCGAGTCGAAGTGCGTTGTGCCGCAGTCCTTCCTGATCATTCGACGACAGCGTGAGTACGCCACCACCGGACGCCGGCGGAGCGTGCTTCGCGGGTGCGCTCGCTAGCACGATGTGCGCATTCGTGCCGCCGATCCCGAAGCTGCTGACTCCGCCGAGTGCCGGTCGGTGCAGCGGCATCGGTTCCGCGACCAGGCGCAGACCATGGTGACTCATCCGCAGCCGGGGGTTTTCCTGGTCGGCGAATCTCGTCGGCGCGACCACACCGTGGTGCAGACCGAGCGCCGCCTTGATCAGTCCCGCGACACCCGCAGCGCCCTCGGTGTGGCCGAGATTGCCCTTGATGGAACCGATGCCGCAGGGTTCGGCTCGGTTCACCCCGTGCAGTGCGCCGAGCGCCTTGACCTCGATCATGTCACCGAGAATCGTTCCGGTGCCGTGTGCTTCGATGAAGTCCACGTCCTCGGGTCGGACACCGGCCCGCTGATACGCCTCGGTGATCACCTGCTGCTGTGCCCACCGGTTCGGCGCGGTGATGCCGTTGCTGCGGCCGTCGGAGTTGACCGCGCTGCCCTTGATCACCGCGTACACCGGCAGCCCCTCGGCCACCGCATCGGCCAGACGCCGCAGCACGAGCACGGCGACGCCCTCACCGCGCACGATCCCATCGGCGTTGCCGCTGAACGGTTTACAGCGGGCATCGGGCGCGGACAGGCCCGCCTGGGTGTAGAACACACCGACGGCCGGGGTGAGGACGAGGTTCACGCCACCGGCGACCGCCTGATCGCATTCGCCGGAAGCCAGTGCACCACAGGCGAGATGGATCGCGACCAGCGATGACGAACAGGCGGTATCGACCGCGATACTCGGACCGCGGAGATCGAGTTGATAGGACAGCCGGTTCGCGGTCATGAAATACCCGTTGCCCGAACCGTGCTGCGGCGTGATCGCGGAGTAATCGCTCATCTGCAGGTTCGCCCACTCGTTGGCCATCACACCAACGAAAACCCCGGTGCGCGAACCGGACTGGGCCCGCGGATCGAGTGTGGCGTCCTCGAAGGCGCGCCAGGTCGCCTGCAGCAGCAGGCGCTGTTGCGGATCCATCGCCTCGGCCTCGCGCGGCGCGATACCGAAGAATTCGTGGTCGAATGCGTCCGCGTCTTCGATGAATCCGCCGCTACGGGTATTGATGGTGCCGGGTGCACCGGCGGGGTCGTGGAAGTCGTCGGCGTGCCAGCGGTTCGCGGGCACCTCTGAGATGGCGTCGCGTCCGTCGAGCAGCATCTGCCACAGCGCATTGGGATCCGGTGCCTGCGGAAATCGGCAATCCAGGCCGACGATGGCGATATCCGTCATGCGACTTCGGCGAGTTCGGTGGTCAGAAATTCGGCGATATCGGTGATGGTGGGGTAGTCGAAAACCATGGTCGGGTCGAGATCGAGCTCCCAGCGGTCCTCGATCTCGCCGCACAGACTCACCGCGGAAACGGAGTCGAGGCCGAGTTCGGCGAGCGGGACCGCCGGATCCACCTGGTGCGGGGCGCGGTTGGTGTAGTCGGCGATGCGGGTCACGAGCCAGCCCTCGATCGTGGTCGGGCGGGCAAAGGTATTGGTGGTGAACAAGTTCGACTCCTGATTCAGACGGTCAGTGCTCGGTTGAGTGCCGGTTCGAGATCCTCGTGCAGTACGCCCTCGATGCGGTGCTGGAGGAAGGCATCGCGCATCGAGCCGCGCTGCACCTTGCCGCTGGTGGTGCGATGTACCGCTCGGCGCTCTACCAGAACGACATTCGGCGCGGGCACATCGAAACTGCGGGCTACGGCGACCTTGATCGAGGAGGTCAGCTCGGCGAGCGTCGAGCCACCGAGCCGTGCGGGCTGCACGCCCTGCACCACGACCATTCGCTCCCGTCCGCCCGCGTCCACGGCGACGGCCACACCGGTACTGTCGGCGAGCGCGGGATGCAGCTCTTGCACCAGTTCTTCGACATCCTGGGGATAGACATTGCGGCCGTTCATGATCAGCAGGTCCTTGCGGCGACCCGTGACGAACAACTCGTTATCGCGCAGCAGACCGAGGTCACCGGTGCGCAGGAATGGTCCCTCGGTGCCGATATGGGCGTCGAAGATGTCCACGGTTTCGGCGGGACGGTTCCAATAGCCTGCGGCGACACTGTCACCACGGATCCAGATTTCACCGACCGTGCTGTCCGGCAACTGCTCTCGCGTGTCCGGGTCGACGATGCGGATATCGAGACCGCGGGCAGGTGAACCGCAGCCGACGATCCGGGCGCCGTTTTCGGAGTCCAGGTAGACCGGCGCCGCATCGACCGCTCCTACGCTGGCAAGCAACGTCACTTCGGCAAGGCCGTAGGCGGGCAGGAATGCCGTGGGCCGCAGACCGGCCGGCGCGAACCGCTCGAGCACCGCCGCCACGGTCCGCTCACGGACCGGTTCGGCCCCGCACAGCGCGATCGTCAGGGTGCTGAGATCGAGTTCGGCCAACTGCTCGTCGCTGACCCGCCGGAGGATCAGGTCGTACGCGAAATTCGGTGCGGCAGTGATGGTTGCCCGGTATTTGTCGATGGCCTGCAACCAGCGGACCGGACGCTTCAGGAAGGTCGTCGGCGCCATGAATACGAGATTCCCGCCGCCGTAGACCACCGCGAGCAGCAGGCCGATCAGCCCCATATCGTGGAAATGGGGGATCCAGCTGACGGCGGTCGTCGAGTCATCCAGTCCGATCGCCATGATGGCGGTCTCGTTGTGCATGAGGTTGCCGTGCGTCACGACGACACCCTTCGGTGTGCCCGTCGAACCCGATGTGTACTGCAGGAAGGCGATCGTTGCGGAATCGATGTCGGGCATGCGCCAGGCGTCCGGGTCGCCGAGCGGATCGTCGGTGGCGACGACGGTCGCGGTCGTGGCCGCAGCGACCAGCGGTCGCACATCGGCGCTGGTGAGCACCAGCTGGGCACCGGAGTCCGCGATTATGCCGCGCACCCGCTGCGCGCTGCTCTCGTAGTGCGGCAGCGGCGCCGGCACGGCCACGACACCGGCGTACAAACAACCGAGAAAAGCCCGTAGAAAAGCCATGCCGTCCTGATAGAGCAGCACGACCGGATGCGCGGCTTCTCGACGTGTCGCCAACCAAGCGGCCACGGCCCTGGCATCGCGATCGAGTTCGCGGTAGGTGACGATCTCCTCGGCGAACTCGCGACCGACCTCACGCAGATAGGTGTAGGACCTCGTATCCCCGTATTCGCATACCTGCCGACGGACCTGGTGGACGTAGCTCGGCTGCATAGGGGGGATTCCTCCGAGAGATCGGGAACGGGAACACGAACAACTTTCCGGTGTCCGCGCCCCGTGGAACAGAGACCTCAGGGATCGCCCAGCAAACCCGAGGGTGGGCAATTCTCACCCCAGGGTGCCCACACAGCAGTGTGGCGCCCGATGACCGGACGCCACACTGCTGAGCACTGCCGACTCAGATGGTCCAGAGCCTGCCGTAGGTGTACACCGCATCACCGTTGGCGCTGATCACCCGCACAAACGGGCGAATGGTCGTCTGACCGAGCACGCCGGTGACGGTGCCGTGGAAGCCGGACATCCGGATGAAGCCCTCCGAGCCGGAGACGTCGCCGCCCGTGCATTCGAAGGTCTGGATGCCGGGCCCGAAACCCACCTCGAGCTCGACGCCCGCGCGCGGGATCAGTCCGTTGAGCTTGAGCGCCGAGCCGTCGGCGCCACCGAGATCGAGACCGAGGTCCGGCGTGTACCACTGGAACCGGATCCGGCCGTTTACCGTGGCCGGATATCCGACCTGGTATCCGACCGTGATGTGGCCCGACCAGTCCTGGGCGTTCGGTCCAGAGATGCGGTAGGAGGCCTCCCCGTTGTGGAACCACTCGCGGGTCAGCGGATTGCCGTCCAGCGCTGGAACGAAATCGATCCGGGTATCGGATTGAATCGCCTCGACCGTCCGATCCTGCCGATCGACGATCTGACTGGTGCTATCGATCGCCGCGGATGCGGCGCCGGTGGTAAAGGCCAGACCCGAAGCCGTTGCCGAGGCCAGTATGAACGCGCGCAGACTCCGGCTACGGAGTGTGTTCTCCCTCATCAGTATTTCCCCTCAGGTTTCCCAATAACAGATGTCTCTACAGCAAAACGCGCAACGCCGATGCCGATCCCGCTACGACGTAGCGAACTCTCGGCATATGGTCACCGCCCTTCCGACGGACCGGCCGGATCGTCGACGACCCAGCGGCCGTCGAGTTCGGGAAACCTGGCACGGACCTCCGCGAGCAGATCGCGCAATGTCAGCAGCACGAAATCCGGTCGGGCGGAGACGAGTTCGGCGGGGGAGATGATCGGTATATCGGTGCCCGGCATCCGGCGGCCCTGTTTGGCTGGTGAGGCATCGGCGACCGCGGCGATCAGTCCGCGGTGCACGCCGGCAATGCTGAAGAGCGCGACCGCGCGCGATGCCGCCCCGTAGGCGTACACCCGTCTGCGGCGCGCCGCCATCGCCTCGAGCCAACGGCGCAGGAGCCGGGCATGCTCGTCGGTCGTGCGCTGAAGGCCCTGTAGCGCAACGAGATCGGTGTATCCGGCTTCCGCGGCGCGAATCGCGCGCACGGATTCGTCCGGTTCGACCGTGCCGTGCACCGCGCCGATCAGGACGGTGCCGCCGTACAGATCGAACTCCCACGCCCTTGCCACACTCATCCCGGCGGCCTCGAGCAATCGGTGCAGTGCGCCGAGCGAATAGTACGCGAAATGCCCGTGCCGCAATGCATTCCACTGACCTGCCGCGACAATGGTGGCCAGCGAGTGGTACTGGAGCAGCAGCAGACCCGTCGGGGCGGTCGCCGCGGCCCGCTGCGCGAAGGCGGCACGCTGATCCGGCTCGTGCATGATGCCGAAGCAGTCGAGCACCACATCGGCGACCCCGTCGACGGATTCGAACCCGCGTCCGGCGAGCAATGGCAGCCAGGTACCGCCGTGCGGACTGCCGAATTCGCGCGCGGTCCGCCCGCGCAACAGACCGGCGCGCGCCACCCGTGCCACCGCGTCAGCGGCCTGATCGCGCAGCGCCTGCGGTTCGATACCGCGCGGCTCCGCGGTGCGGGTGTCGTCATCGGCCAGTTGCGCCAGCCCGCAGGCACCGCAGACATCCATGCGCAGCGGATGCGCGATCTCGGTGGTTTCGATCGCACTGCCCGCGAGCGGAAAGTGGTCGGCGGCAGGAACTTTACCGAGATCGAGCACCGGAGTGAGTTCGGAACTCGAGCAGCCGCGGCAACCGCGACCCGGGACCGTCCCGTTCATGACACGATGGCCTGGTGCGTATCGAACACACCGATCTCGCCGATGTCCTGGTGCTCGTGCCCGAACCCTTCCGGGACGACCGCGGCCTGTTCACCCGCACCTTCGATGCCACGGAGTTCGACGCCTACCTCGGCGTACCCGGTACGGCGGCCGCCTTCGTGCAGGATTCGCAATCCCGTTCGGCACGCGGAGTCATCCGGGGCATGCACGGACGCTCCAGGCGCGGAGAGGCGAAGCTGGTGCGCTGCGCGCACGGCGCGGTGCACGACGTGCTCGTCGATATCCGGCCGGAGTCGCCGAGTTTCGGGCGGCAGCAGGCATTTCGACTCGACGACACCGAATTCCGGCATCTCTACGTGCCGCCGGGCTTCCTGCACGGCTTCCAGGCGCTGACCGCGGCCGCCGATGTCTGCTATCGGATCGACCGTCCGCACGATCCAGCCGAGGATATCGGCGTCGCCTACGACGATCCGGAGCTGGCCATCGCCTGGCCGCTGCCGGTCACCGTGGTCTCGGCCCGCGACCGAGCTGCCGGTAGTTGGCGCCAGCTGCTCACGACTCTGCCTCGCTGACGCTCGGCTCCGTCCGTGCGCAGCATGCGCGCTGTGCCCATGGTTCACTCGCTGACGTTCGCTCACGAAACTTGCCGTGCCGCGGTGATCCGGCGCATCGACGCGTCCAGCACCCCGGTCTCCCGCAATTTCTCCAGATGTGGCAACCGGGTGAACCGGCGGAAGAAATCGTCACTGGTCAGTCCCCTGGCGGTGTATTCGCGATACAGCTGCTCGGCCCCGGCGGCCACCGTCCAGGTGGCGCGATAGCCGAGAACCGAACGGGCGGCGGAGAAGTCGACGCGATAGGACCTCGGGTCCGCGCCGCTCTCGCCGGTGATGGACAGCCGGGCGCCCGGCACTGCCGTCACCACGGCCTCGGCGATTTCGGCAACCGTGAGATTGTTCGCCTCGGTGCCGATATTGAACGCCCGGCAGTCGATCGCCGCGCGCGGCGCGGTCAGGCAGGTAGCGAAGGCCTTGGCGATATCGTCGGCATGCACCAGCGGCCGCCACGGTGTCCCGTCCGAGAGCACCTTGACCTCGCCGGTGAGCACCGCGTACCCGACCAGATTATTGAGCACGATATCCGCGCGCAGCCGCGGCGAGAAGCCGAATGCTGTTGCGTTGCGCAGGAATACCGGTGTGAAGCCAGCGTCCGCCAGTGCCGCGACATCGTCCTCGACCCGCACCTTGCTCTCGGCATAGGGCGTGATCGGACGCAGCGGGGCGTCCTCGGTGACCAGATCCTCGCCCGCCGCGCCGTACACCGAACAGGTCGATGCGTATAGAAACCGCCGCACCCCAGCCTCTTTCGCGAGCCGGGCCAGCCGCACCGACGCGTGATGATTGATCGCGTAGGTGATTTCGGGATCGAGCGCCCCGAGCGGATCGTTGGACAGCGCCGCGAGATGGATCACCGCATCGAATCCGGTGAGCTGATCGACGGTCACATCGCGCAGGTCGACCGCGAGACCGGGCGGATCGCCGGGCAGTCGGCCGAGGACGCAATCGGCGAAGAATCCGGCATCGAGCCCGACTACCTCGTGGCCCGCGGCGCGCAGCACCGGTGCCATGACCGTGCCGAGATAACCCTGATGTCCGGTAAGTAGTACACGCATGCCTGTGTCTTCGGCAGTCAATTGAGCTCCAATAGTCATGACAGACCCAAATCGACGACGACCTTGTCGACAACGAATGCTTCGGCATGCCGATCCCGGCATTGCACCCCACGCAGCCGGGACAGACCGGTGAACGACTGCTCGTCGAACCAGTCCCGCCCAACTTGAGAAGGGTAGTGCTTCTGGAGCAGCCGCGCCTTTTCCTCGGCGCATTCCGTTGATATCGGCACGAATACGGTCGGGGTCGGCGTATCGGTCTCCCACTTCAGAATTTCGTAGCCGAGCACCAGATGGTCCCGGAATTCGGTGGGTACCAGTTCGGCGAGGAGCCGATGATCCTGATGTGCGTCGCCGCGCTGCGTTGCGAAGACCAGGTCCGGTTCGATGCTCGCGCGGAAGGTGGCCAGCGCCTGCTTGATTCGGTCCCAGTGCGCGGGTGCTCGGCCGTCGGGCAGGTCGAGCACCGTCACGCGCAGATCCGCGTTCGGACAAAACGCGGCCAGCGCGGCCCGCTCCTCGTCCTCGCGCACCGTGCCCGCACCGGTGAGCACCAGTGCGCGCACCCGCAGCCCGGAATGCTTGCGCGCCATCGTGAGCAGCGTCGCGCCCATGCCGATCGCGATGTCATCGCAGTGTGCGCCGAGTACCGCGATCTCGGTCAGTGACCCGGTGGTCAGCGCGATCATGCGAACTGTTTCTCCCAGACCATCCACGGGCGGATGCCGGATCGGTATGCCGCGTCGAGTTCGGCGCGTTCCTTGAAGGTGTCGGCGGGCTTCCAGAAGCCCAGATGCTGATAGCCGTAGAGCCGGCCCTGTCCGGCCAGCCTGCCGCAGGCGTCGGCCACCAGATCACCGCCGGGCGGCAGCAGATCCAGTACCTCGTGGCGGAGTACGAAGTATCCGCCGTTCTCCCACAGCGGCATCGACGAAACCGGCCGGATCTCCTTGACCTCGCCATTGGGCTTGATATCGACGCAGTGGAACGACTGCTGCGGCGGCACCACCATCATCGAGGCCGCCGCGCCGGAGGCGTCGAAGCGCTCGATCATCTCGTCGAGCGGTGCGTCGGTGAGCACGTCGGCATAGTTGGCCAGGAAAGTCTGCTCGCCCTCCAGATACGGGCGCACCCGGCGCAGCCGTTCGCCGATGGCCGAGTCGAGACCGGTGTCGACGAAGGTGATCGACCAGTCGCTGATATCGGTGCGCAGCAACTCCACCGAACCGTCGCGGATGACGAAGTCGTTGGAGACCGACTCCTGGTAGGTGAGGAAGAAGTTCTTGATGTGCTCGGCCCCGTAGCCGAGGCACAGAATGAAATCCTTGTGGCCGAAGTGCGCGTAATAGCGCATCACATGCCACAGCAGCGGCCGTGGACCGACCAGTTGCATCGGCTTGGGCAGCATGTCGGAGCCGTCGCGCATCCGCATCCCGTACCCGCCGCAGAACAGCACAACCTTCATCGCGCGTGCCTTCCCCTCGATTCAGCATTCTTCGTTTCCCCGAGCACGGCGCTGTGCAAAGTCGGTAGTGGATAGACCAGTTCGCCGCCCCACTCGGCGATATGGCTCAGTTGTGCGGTGATCTCGGCCTCGAGATTCCACGGCAGTACCAGCACCACATCGGGTCGATCGAGATCGATGCGTGCTGTCGGATAGATCGGGATCCGGGTGCCCGGGGTGAATCGCCCGTGCTTATAGGGATTTCGGTCGACCGTATAGCTCAGCAGGTCGGGTCGGATCCCGCAATAGTTGAGCAGAGTGTTGCCCTTGCCGGGCGCGCCGTACCCGACCACCCGCCTGCCCTGTGCACGCGCGTCGAGCAGGAACCGCAGCAGCTCCTGACGGACCTGCCGCGCGCTGGTCTCCAAGTGCCGGTAGCCCTCGGGGCGGTGCAGGCCTGCGGTCTGCTCACGGTGCAGCACCTCGCGCACCCGGCTGCTCGGTGCGTCCCCGACCGACTCCGGCCGGGCCCACAGCCGGATCGAACCACCGTGGGTGGCAAGCAGTTCGACATCCACCACGGCCAATCCGGCAGTGGCCAGTGCGCGCTGGGCCGAGAGCACCGTGTAGTACTGGAAATGTTCGTGATAGATGGTGTCGAACTGGCCGAGCTCGATCAGGTTCAGCGCGTGATGCACCTCGATCGAGAGCCAGCCGTCATCGGCGAGCAGTTCGCGCAGTGCGCGGGTGAATCCGCGCAGGTCGGGGATGTGGGCGTAGACATTGTTGGCGACGACCAGGTCCGCGGGCCCGTGCTGGGCGCGGATCCGCTTGGCGAATTCCTCGTCGAGGAAAGCGGTTTCGGTCGGCACGCCGAGTTTGCGCGCGGCCGCGCCGACATTCACCGAGGGTTCGATGCCAAGGCACGGGATGCCCGCGGCGACCACATGCCGCAGCAGGTACCCGTCGTTGCTGGCGACCTCGACCACGAACGAATCGGTCTCGAGGTCAAGCTTTTTGACAGCTTCGGAAACGAAGACTTCGGCATGCCGTACCCAACTATCGGAATACGAGGCGAAATACGCGTATTCGGTAAAGGTTTCCTCCGGCGTGATCAATGCGGGAATCTGCAACAGCAGGCAGTCCTCGCAGATCCGCAGATGTAGAGGATAGGTCGGCTCGGGAAGATCGAGTTCGTCCACCGCGAGAAATTTCTCGCACGGCGGTGTGGCGCCGAGGTCGAGCACACTCGACAAACGCTCGGAATCACAAAGTCGACAACGCATCCTGGCCCCCTGCCTCCTGCCGCGTGGATCGGCCCCGGCGAATTACCGGCATGCCGATGACGTCGGCGCGATCAAGTGAGACGTTACAGCGAATCGCTTGCTTACGGCTCATGGAATCGATTGTGTGGTAGCGGTTTTCGGACGATTCAGGGGTCGCTCCAACCATGGGCATCTGGTGGGCAAACAACGCTCTTGGTGGCGGAGCCCCCATCGTCACTTCCATCTGGTGTGGGCGCGGGTGCGCCACCTGCCGACTTTTCCCGGCGACGCATTTGTGTCAAGGGTCGAAAAACCGACCGTTCGAATGTTGGCTACTCCGTGGAATACCCTGCGGCGCTTTCTGTTCAGCGTGTGGAGTGGATTGTGTTCTGTAACAATCACCTTCTGACCGCCGACTGAAGGAACACCCGGGCGGTCGGATTGCGTCGAGGGGACCGGTCGACGGGGATCGGGGGCAACGAAAAACTCCCAGGGGGAGGTGTTTGTTCAATGAGCTACGAGCTCACCGACGATGACGACCTGGATCTCGCAGGCCCGTCACCGACCCTGCCGCGATCTGAGCGCGAACGTTGGCAGGCGGAGTATGTACGGCGCCTGGCCACAACGGATTTCGCGGTGATCGCCGTGGCCGTCGGCCTTGCACAACTGATCCGGTTCGGCGGCCCCGTCGCGCCGCCACTGGCCTGGCCCATGCCGTACGAGATCGGCTACACCGTTGTCTCGGTGTTGCTCGCGCTCACCTGGCTCGCTTTCCTCGCGGCATGCAATTCCCGGTCGCCACAGGTGGTGGGGTCCGGGTCCGAAGAGTATCGGCGGTTGGTTTCGGCCACGTTGCGACTGTTCGGGGCCTTGGCGATCATGTCGCTGATCTTCCAGATCGAGTTCGCGCGAGGCTATCTCGCGATCGCGCTGCCGCTGGGTCTGGTCGGACTGATGGTCAGCCGGTTGCTCCGGCGACTGCACACCAGACAGCGACGCAGGCGCGAGGGCGAATACCGCACCTCGGTACTCGTCGTCGGCTGGCCCGAGGCGGCGCAGGCGATGGCGACCGCCTTCTCCCGCGATCCGGATTCCGGTTATCAGGTTGTCGGCGTATGCATTCCGGATGGCGGCACCGACGCGACCGAGTATGCGATCCGGGCATCCGGAAAGTCCTTCTCGGTGGTCGGCGACGATCGCTCGGTGCTCGACGCGGTGCGCCGCAGTGGGGCAGATACCGTCGCGGTGACCGCGACCGATCACCTCGGACCCGTCGAATTGCGCCGGATGGCATGGGATCTCGATCCGCTCGGCATCGAGTTGATCGTCGCGCCCGGGGTCGTCGATATCGCGGGCACCCGGCAGACCAACCGGCAGGTCGCGGGCATGCCGATGCTGCACATCGCCAAACCGCAGTACGACCGTGCGAAGTCGACCGGTAAGGCGGTCTTCGATATGTGCTTCGCCGGCGCGGTGCTGTTCGCGATCCTGCCCGCGATGGTCGGCATCGCGATGCTGGTCAAGCTGACCAGTCCCGGTCCGGTTTTCTACCGCTCGGAACGAATTGGGCGCGGTGGCAAGCCTTTCCAGATGATCAAGTTCCGCAGCATGTACGTTGACGCCGATCGCAATGCCGCGGCGCTGATCGAGGCGAATGGCGGCAATCCGGTGTTCTTCAAGATGAAGGACGATCCGCGAATCACTCCGATCGGCAAGGTCATTCGCAAATTCAGCCTCGACGAGCTACCCCAGTTCCTCAATGTGGTGCGCGGCGAGATGAGCGTGGTCGGCCCGCGTCCGCAGGTGCAGCGCGAGGTCGACACCTACGACGGCAATATGCGGCGCAGGCTGCTGGTGAAGCCGGGCGTAACCGGTCTGTGGCAGGTGAGCGGACGCTCGGATCTATCGCTCGAGGATGCGGTGCGCCTTGACCTGTCCTATGTCGAGAACTGGTCGATGATCCTGGATCTGCTGTTGATCGCCAAGACGATCGGCGCGGTCGCGCGCGGGGAGGGTGCGTACTGAGACTCAGCTGGGGCGGCGGGCCGGGAATTCGGCGGCGAGTTCGGCGAATACCGCGGTATTCAGCGCGAAGGCCCGCTGTCCCTCGTCGAGCACCCGGCGGCGTTCGAGATCGTCGAGCGGCAATTGGTCGAGCAGACCGCGGTATTCGCGTTTGAAGGCCGCCGGATTGCCGAGCGCGTCGAAGACGTAGAAGCGGACACCGTCGCCGCGATGCGGGAGATTCCACAACTTCTCGGCGGTCCCCCGGATGACCTGGCCGCCCGACAGGTCACCGAGATAGCGGGTGTAGTGGTGCGCGATGTACCCGGCGGGCCACTCGCGGGCGCATTCGTCGATGCGGGCGGCGTAGGCGGCCGTGGCGGGCAGCGCTTCGAGGGCCGCGCGCCAGTCGGGGCCGATGAGGTGCGCGAGGTCGCGTTCCAGCTCCGCGGTCCTGGCCAGTTCGGTACGGATGAACGGACCCGCGATCGGATCATCGGCCAGGGCGTCCCAGCGGTCTTCCAAGGCGTGGTAGATGAACCAGAGTTGGGCGGTGTAGCGGTGGTAGGAGTCGATGCCGAGTTCGCCGCCGAGCATGTCACCGATGAACGAGGAGTTTTCCGCTTCCTCATGCTGCTGTGCGGTGGCGGTGCGGATCGCCGTGGAGAACGGGACCGTATCCGACATTTCTGAACCACCTCACTATCTGACGAGCGAGGGCATTGGGCACCCTAACTAATTCGAACAACCGTACCGGCTGACCCTGGCAGCCACCTGTGCATCATGATCGACGGCCGGATTCCCGGCGATGCGGATGTCGCGGCAGTCGGCGTATGCGCACGATGACCGGCCGGCGGATCGAGCCGAATCGGCTCAGGATGCGCGGCCTGCGCACGGTGCGGTCGAACCACTCGCCGAGGGTGACACCCGCGGCCAGCGCGCAACCGACGCCGACCGCGGCGAGCACCTGATTGGCTCCGATCAGCAGTTCGTCGTTGAGCAGCGCATAGAGCCCGCGATACACCTTCAGACCCGGCAGCAGCGGGGTGATGCCCGCGAGCGCGACGACCAGCGGGGGAGTCAGCGCTCGGCGCGCCATCAGACCACCGGCGAGACCGACCAGCGTCGCGGCGACCGCGGAGGAGATCACCGGACCGAAACCGAGATGCTGTACGAGCAGAAAACAGATGGTGCCCGCGGCACCGCCGAATGCGGCAGCGGCCAGCGCGCGACGCTCGGCGTAGCAGGCCAGTGCGAACGCCAGCGCGGCCACCGCTCCGGCCGCGATCTTGATCGGCAGATCGGTGATATCGCGACTGGAGGTCAGATAGACCGGCGGAATCGTGGCGCCGAGGATATCGCCGACCCGCAGTGCCATCGCGATGCCCGCGATAATGCCGCCGGTCATCATCATGACCTCGAGCATGCGGGCGGTCGCGGTGATCGGCGCGCCGGTTATCGCATCCTGCACCGCGCCGACCAGCTGCAATCCACTGAGCAGCACGGTGATTCCGGCGGCGATGACCAATGTCGGGTCGACATCGATATGCAGGGTTGCCGCCAGGGTTGCCAGCAGCAGCGCCGGTGTCGCCGCGACAGCGCCGCCCACCACATGCTGGAAGAAGAACGGCAGACCGTAGCGATTCAGGACGCGATTGACGCGGTCGATGGCCAGGGTGGTGCCGAAGCTGACCGCGGCGACGAGCCAGCCGCCGCCGAGCAACGCCGCGATCGATGCGGCGAGCAGCGACCAGCCGAAGGTGGCCACCCAGCGGTGGTACGGATGCGGCGCGGAGGTGATCGCGTCCAAGCGGGCACGCGCGTCACCGGGTGGGACGACCTCATTGCGGATGCGGCGGGTGAGCCGGTCGACCGCGGCGAGGCGGGTGAGGTCCAGTGAGCGGTATTTGACCACCCGCATGGTGCTGGCGGGCGGCAGCAGGGGACCGCGGTCGGCCCAGATCCTGATCGCGTCATAGGTGACGTCGATATCGCAGCGGGCCAGTCCGTAGGTGGCGGCGATGAAGCGCACCTGGGTCATCGTGTCGTTGACACCGGTACCCGAGGCGAGCACCACCTCGCCCACCCGCACGGCCAGATCGAGCACCTCGGCGACGCGCGCATCGTCGGTGAGATCGATCGGCTGCAGCGGCGTCGGCGCGGCGACGATGTGGTCGGCGGTAGCGGGACGGTCGGCGACCAGCAGGTCGACCGCCTGTTTGACGACCGGAATGCGGGGTGCGCGGAGGAAGCGCAGTCGCGGCCGCCTGGCCGCCTGGTCGCCCGGGGCGGTGTCGTCTCCTCCTGGAAATGTGTCCGGACCCATGAGCGCGACCGTAGTCAACCGAGGCCTTGGTTCGCATCCGTGGTGGTCCGAGGGACCATTCAGTGGCCAGACGGTTGTCCGGACACTTGGTCGGAGCCGAGAAAAGTGATAGAACTTGTTCTAATTTGCAGATGGGAGCGTGCACGGTGCGGTACGGAATTGTGTTGTTCACCAGTGACCGGGGCATCACGCCCGCCGATGCGGCCGCAGCCGCCGAACAAGCCGGATTCGACGCCTTCTACGTGCCCGAACACACCCACATCCCGGTGGTTCGGGCGGCGGCGCATCCGCGCACCGGGGATGCGAGCCTGCCCGATGATCGGTATCTGCGCACGCTGGACCCGTGGGTCGCGCTGGCCACCGCGGCGGCGGTGACCAGCCGGATCACGCTGTCCACCGCGGTGGCTCTGCCCGCCGAACACCATCCGATCACCCTGGCCAAAACCCTCGCCTCGCTGGATCATCTGTCCGGCGGCCGGGTCAGCCTCGGCGTGGGTTTCGGTTGGAATACCGACGAAATGGCGCATCACGGGGTGCCCGCGAACAAGCGCAGGACGGTATTGCGTGAACATCTGGATGCCATGCGCGCGTTGTGGTCGGAGGAGGAAGCCAGCTTCGCCGGGCAATTCGTGAATTTCGGGCCGAGTTGGTCCTGGCCCAAGCCGGTGCAGAAACGGATTCCGGTGATTCTCGGCGCGGCCGGCACCGAGCAGTCGTTCACCTGGCTGGCCAAGAATGCCGATGCCTGGCTCACCACCCCCACCGAGGACGGCCTCGGGGAGAAAATCGAACTGCTGCACCGGGTTTGGCGCGAACACGAGCGCGAGGGCAGCCCGGAGATCATCGCGCTGGCCGGACGTCATGATGCGGCGCAGCTCGCGCAGTGGGCCGAATTGGGCATCACCGAAGCGGTTTTCGGCCTGCCGGATCGCGATGCCGATGACGTGCGCGCATACCTGACCCGCCTTGCCGGAAAGCTCGGTCTCGAAGCAGCCCGCTGACACCAATATTTACCCACCCCGCCGGCTCCGCCGGCTGCCATCCCCGCTGGCGTCAGCGGGCCTTCCGCTAACCGCGTCGCCTGCGTGCCACGAGCAATCCGATCAGCACACCGGCCACGCCGATGATGGCAACGCCGATCACGGCGATCGCGATCACGGCGGTCGACGAATTCGATTCGGACGCCCTCGATTCCGCCACCGCGGGGGCCGCACCGGGTGTGCGGCTCGTCGGTGTCTTCACGCCGGTCGATTTCTCACCGAAAACGCCATCGCCGATCGTGCTCGCGTACGTCGGACCGCTCTCCTTGGTATCGGTCACGGTCAGATCCAATTGCACCGACACCGGGCGGTTTTCGCTCTGTTCGAAGGTCGAGCCGAGTTTGACGGCGATGTAGTACCAACCGGCCACCGCCTCGCGCCGTGACTCCAGCTGATCGGCCTTGCGGTTGTTGTACCGAATCGGAACTGTGGCGATCGCTTTATCCGTCGGCAGCACGGACTCGGTGCCGGTATAGGAGGCAAAGTCCGAATCGATCTCCTCGCGGATCGGGCTGTAGAGGGTGGTCCGGACATTGGACAGGTTGTCGAGTCCGCGACCGCCATTGGCCCCGAAGCGAACTCGATACGCCAGACCCTGACCCCAGTCCAACCTCACGCGGTAGAACACGAATTCGCCTGGTTGGAGCGTGTCGGTATAGCGACCGCCGCCCGGCAGCGTACCGGCCACGGTGAACGACGAGCCGCCGGATACGGGCGTACCCGCACCGCTCGGTTCGACGAAGGTCGTCGGCGGTACGACCGCGACCGGACCGGCATCGGTCACCGCCGGTTCGATACCGACGATCAGCTCGATCGGAAGTCGTTCCGGCACGTCGGCGGACACCTTCTCCCAGGTCAGTTGGAAGTAGTAGCGACCGCCGCCCTTGCATTTATCAGAGCTGCTGTTGCCCTTGCGTTCCTTGGTCGCACCGTCGAAGGCCTTGGCCACGGTGAGCGCGACGCCGTCACTGGATTTGGTGGAGCTCTCGAATTCGAAGACATTGCAGTCCTCGCCGTCCGCACCGTAGACCCGCATTTGCAGCGAGTTCAGATCGTCGGTCGAGGAGATATCACGCAGCCGTGGAAAGGAAAGGGTGCCACTGAAATACGCGGTCGCACCCGCCGGGACATCGACTGCCCAGTAACGCTTTTCCTTCTGCCCGATGGTGTCCAGATACTGACCCGGGGTTGCGACCGGCGCCGCGCCGTAGGTCGGGGCACCGGTGATCGGGATGCCGACGGCCTGGTAATTACGCAGGGCGCCGGACGATATGCGCGGCAGTGTCCGTTCGAGCGCGGGACCGTCGGCGGCGTCGCTGTAGGTACCGCCGGTGGCCTGTGCCATGCAGGTCAGCTGGGCGCGGGCCTTGGCGTCGACGGCGAATCCGATGGTGTGCACGATGAGATCGAGCCCCTGCTTTTTCAATTCACGCGCGACCTCACAGGGCTCGGGCGGGGAGCAGGTGTCGTCACCGTCGGAGACCAGGACGATCGAGCGCGGTCCCGATTTGGGCAGTGTCTCGGCGGCCTGGCGCAGTGCGGTGCCCATGGGCGTCCAACCACTGGCCTTGATCCCGTCGACCGCGCTGGTCAATGCGGTCCGGTCCAGGGTTTCGGGTTTGTGCAGGACCCGGACGTCGCGGCAGCCGGATGCCTTCTCCGCCTCGGTATTTCCGGTGTTTGTGCCGTAAACGGTCAGTCCCACTTTGGAATCCGCGGGCGCGGAACCGACGAAGTTGCGCACGGCGTTCTTGGCAGCATCCATCATCGTGCCCGCCGGATCGGGGCGCTGCATGGAGCCGGACGCGTCCAGAATGAGCATGGTCGGCGCGTACTGTGGGTTGTCTGGACTCTGCTGTGCCTGTGCGGGCAGTGCCGCCACGGCGAGTCCGATCAAACCCGCAGCAGCGGCCGCGGTCAGTCGGGTAAAGCGCTGGGTAATTCTCGACATATGCCTCGTCTGCTTATTTCGCTTTGGTAACGAAGCAGACGTTACCCATAGAGGGTGGGTGTTCCCATTGGTGAAACGGGCACTGGCATAACCGATTGTCGGTATCGGCTGGTCAAGCTGTCACGGTGACATTCCAGAACTCGGCGGTAGCGGCCATCGCGGTGCAGGAGTTCGTCGTGCGTGCCCTGTTCGACGATCCGGCCGCCATCCAGGAAGACGATGCGATCGGCGCGTTGCACCGTCCGCAATCGATGCGCGACCAGCACCACCGTCCGGCCCGCCATCAGGCGTTCGATGCCTTCGTGCACGGCCGCCTCGTTCACCGGATCCAGTGCCGGTGGACCGTTCCCTCGTCTCGGCGAGGTCGGTGGTACTCATCGCGATTCGGCCATGTCGATCCGCGGAAGAGACGGGATGAATGCTTCCAGGTCGGATTCATGTAGATCATCCTCATCGCCGTCGCCCGCGAGATCAGCCGCCATCCGTCGCGAATCCGTTCCGAATCACGCACCGATCGGCGGCCATATCGCCGCCCCACCGAACCCGGGCCGGACTCGCCGGCACCGCATGGCGGCTCCTCGATGACCGAGAGCGCGGCACAGTGCCCCGTAACGAGCGGTGAAACTCGTTACGGGGCACTGCTATCCGAATCTCAGCGCAGATCGCGGCGGCGGAAGCCCACGATCCCGACCCCGAGCAGCACGACCGTGATCCCGAGCAGCCACAGGATCGGTGTGGCCTCGAAGGATGATCCGGGCAGCTTCGGTGGATGTGCGAAGGGGACCAGATCGCGGACCCACTGCGGGAGTCCGTCGAGCGCGCCGATGACGAAGATGATGATCATCGTGCTCAGCACGCCCCAGGCGACCGGCGTGTATCGGGGCGCGAGCCCGTAGATCGCCGCCGTGATCGCGGTGAGCACCCACACCGCGGGCAGTTGCACCGCCGCTGCGCCGAGGCAGTCGCCCAGCTTGCCCGCCAGATCGCCGTCGGAGATGCCGTAGATGACTCCGACTGCCGCGCCCGCGAGGAACAGCAGCACCACCGGTCCGAGCAGCGCGATGCCGATATGGCTGAGCGCGTAGCGTTCTCGGCTCACCGAACCGGCCAGCGTTGCCTCGGCGCGCTGGCTCGACTCCTCCTCGTGCAGTCGCAGTACCGCCGAGATGGAGTAGGCCGCCGCCGCGATGGCCAGCATGCTGAGGGCGAAGGTGATGAAGGAATTCTGCAGCACATCGGTGCCGCCCATCCGATTGATCACATCGCGGACCTGCTTGCTGTTGTCGAGCATGTCGCCGACGCTGTTGATGGCGCCACCCATCAGCGATCCGTAGAGCAGGAAGCCGATGGACCAGGCCAGCAGAGAGCCGCGCTGGAGCCGCCACGCGAGCCCCGACGGACCGGACAGCGTCGCAGCCGCGACCGGTGCGCCCGGCCGCTCGGCGAGCAGGCCCGATCCGGTATCACGTTGCCGCAGTAGCATATACGCGGCGATCGTGGTCACAATGGCGATGGTGAGCAGCGGAATCAACACCCACCAGCGCTCATCCGCATACGGCCGCATATTGATACACCAGCCGAGCGGCGAAAACCACGACAGCACACCGTTTCCGGCGTCGCCGACCGCGCGCAATGCGAAGGCCGTGCCGAGTGCGCCGAAGGCCACCCCGCGCGCGACCCGCGCACCCACGCTCACCTGAGCCGCGATAGCGGCGACCCCGGCCCAGACCAGACCGGAACTGCCGAGCGTCGCGCCGTAGGCAAGCGAGCCGGCGGCGGGCAGGTCACTGCCGTAGAGCGCGAGGGCGCTCAGGATGGCGACGATCAGACAGCCGGTCGCCGTCATGATCATGGCGGCGCTCAACCCCGCGTAGCGGCCGATACTGGTGGCGCCGACCAATTCCGCGCGGCCGGTCTCCTCCTCGACCCGGGTATGCCGGATGACGGTGAGGATCGTCGCGATCGCCATCATCGCGTAGAACGGGCCGGCCTTCCACAGCCCGACCGAGCCCAGATCGGTGCTGAAGACCGGCCCGTACATGGCAATGAGCGCCGGACTTTCCATGACCGACCGCGCCGCATGATCGAGGTCGGCCTGCGTGGTGTAAACGGCCTTGGCGCTGCTGACGTAGCCGGCAGGCAGCAGGCCGAAAGCAAATACCCACAGCGGCAACACAATTCGGTCGCGACGCAGGAACAGGCGAAGCAATTGGACGGTACCGGCGAAGTCGGTCGACCCGCGCACGGCGGGTGTGGCGTAATGCCTGCCGCCCATGGTTGCGGTTGTCATGATCCCACCTTCTCCATGGTCGCCCGCGCCTGCTCGGACGTCGCGCCGTCGACGTGGTAATGCCGCATGAACAGCTCCTCCAGCGTCGGCGGCGCACTGGTGAGGCTGCGCACTCCGGCATCGCCGAGGATCCGGATCAACTCGCCGAGATGTTCCCCGTCCACCTGACAGCGCAGCGTCGAACCGTCGCGTTCGATGTCCTCGACACCCGGGACTCGACTCAGATCGCCTGGATCGCCGAGCAATTCGGCGGTGATGGAAGTGCGCGACAGATGGCGCATATCGGCGAGCGATCCGCTTTCCACGGTGCGCCCGGCCCGGATGATGGTCACCCGGTCGCAGAGCACCTCGACCTCGGAGAGGATATGGCTGGAGAGCAAGACCGTGGTACCGCGCTGTTTGGCCTCTTCGACGCATTCGCGAAAGACCTGCTCCATCAATGGATCCAGGCCCGAGGTCGGTTCATCGAGTAGTAGCAGACGCACATCGGAGGCAAGTGCGGAGATCAGCGCGACCTTCTGCCGGTTGCCCTTGGAGTAGGTGCGTGCCTTCTTGCGCGGATCCAGGTCGAATCGCTCGATGAGTTCGGTGCGACGCTGCGGGTTGATTTCACCGCGCATTCTGGCCAATAGGTCGATGGTTTCCCCACCGGATAAAGATGGCCATAGTGTGACATCGCCTGGTACATAAGCGATTTCGCGGTGCAGTTCGACCGCATCGGTCCACGGGTCGCGCCCGAGCAGCCGCGCCTCGCCGGAGCTGGCGCGCAGGATCCCCAGCAGGATGCGGATGGTGGTCGACTTACCCGCGCCGTTCGGGCCGAGGAAGCCGTGGATTTCGCCCTCGCGGACCGCGAGATCCAGCCCGGTCAGGGCGGCGAAGTGGCCGAAGTTCTTGTGCAGATCGCGAACTTCGATGATGTCGGACATCAGGTCTCCTTGGTAAGGGTGTCCAAAATCGTTGGGTCGGTCAGGAATCCCTGGGCGTAGAGCTCCGCGGCGGGCAGCATGAACTCCTCGGTCAAGGTGCGAACGAGCTTGCGATAGTCCAGCTTTTCGCCGCGTTGCTGCCGCAGGGTGAAGTACAGAACGGTCGCGCCGACATTGACCATCGTCAGATATCTGGCCCGCGCGGCCGGATCACGGCTCGGCTTGAGGGTGCCCGCCTCGACGCCTGCCTGGATGTAGTCCTCGGCATCCGAGATCATGTGCTCGAGCAATGATTCGGCCAAGGGTCCGCCCGCCTGCAGGCTGCGCACCATGTAGGCGACCAGCGGGCCGTATGCCTCGATCTCGGACATCGCGTCGAGCATGCTTTTCGCGACGTTCGTCTCGGTGGCGGTCTTCCACTTCTGGTCCCGGATCAACTCCAGCACGCGGTCGTCGCAGGCGGCCCGCAGGCCGTCCTTGGAGCCGAAGTGATGGTTGACCAGTCCGGGGGAGACACCGGCCGCTGCGGCGATCGCGCGCACTCCGACCTGGAATCCGTTGTCACCGAACACCTCGATCGCGATATCGCGAATGCGGGCGGCGGTGGTGAGATCCGAGTTCGGGGTCGGCGTCACGCGGCGCCTCCTAGTTCGGCGGGTCCTTGCGATACGGCTCTCTGGTTGAACACATGTTTAGTATATTAAACACGCGTTCAATGGTAAAGCAAGGGTTCGGCGAAGATGTCGTGTCACGATATTTGTGACGGCAGAACGCGCTGGTCAGCGACCTGGAAGCGGAAACGGAGGTTGTCATCTCATCGGCGCTTAGCGGCCGCTGGACGTCAGCGAAACGCTAGTGTCGGGGTATGCCTGACACCGAGAACGTCTCCACATCGGACCACCTCCGCGACGCACTCGACGGCCCATGGCGCGCGGTTCGCGCCGAGGCCAGGGTGCAACTGGCTGGAGACCAGTTCACCGGCGATCCGTATCTCGACTACCACGCGGCACGGGCACGGGTGCTCGAGCAGATGCGGGCGATCGCATCGATGGGCTACGCGGAGCGTGGGTTCCGACGCGAGAACGGGGGCACGGGGGAGCCGGGGGAGGCGGTGACAGGACTGGAGATGCTCGCGTACGCCGACCTGTCGCTGTGGGTGAAATCGGGTGTGCAGTGGGGCTTGTTCGGCGGGGCCGTGGAGAACCTCGGGACCGAACGGCATCGCGATGTGGTCAAGCGGCTGATATCACTGGATCTGCTCGGCTGTTTCGCGATGACCGAATCCGGACACGGCAGCGATGTCGCGAATCTGGAGACGACCGCGACCTACGATCCGCAGACCCAGGAGTTCGTCGTCCATTCGCCGACACCGTCGGCACGCAAGGACTACATCGGCGGCGCGGCCGAACATGCCGGGATGGCAGCGGTTTTCGCGCAGTTGATCGCCGAGGGGACGAGTCAGGGTGTGCACTGCTTCCTGGTGCCGATCCGGGATGAGCACGGCGCCGACCTGCCGGGTGTGACCACCTACGACGACGGACTCAAGGGCGGCCTGCTCGGTGTCGACAACGGCCGCATCGTCTTCGATCAGGTCCGCATTCCGCGGGAGAACCTGCTCAATCGGTACGCCGATGTCGCCCCCGACGGCACCTACAGCTCCGATATCGAGAATCCGAGCCGCCGATTCTTCACCACGCTGGGCACTCTGGTGCGCGGGCGGGTCAGCGTCGGTGGCGCGGCAGCCGCCGGTGCGCGGGTGGCATTGAGCATTGCCACGCGATACGCACTGAAGCGCCGGCAATTCTCGGATCCGGACAGCGGCCAGGAAACCTTTCTGCTGGACTACCGCAGTCATCAGCGACGGCTGCTGCCCTTGATCGCCCGGTCGTATGCGCTGGCTTTCGCGCAGAACGATCTGGTCCGCCGCATGCATCTGGTGCAGACCGGTCAGGATCTCGATCCCGGCGCCCAGCGCGCCCTGGAGAAGCGGGCCGCCGGACTCAAGGTCGCACAGACCGGATTCGCCACCCGTGCCATCCAGGAATGTCGCGAAGCTTGCGGCGGCGCAGGCTATCTCACCGAGAACCGGCTCGTCACACTGAAGGCCGATACCGATGTGTTCACCACCTTCGAGGGCGACAATGTCGTACTCACCCAGCTGGTGGCCAAGGAACTGCTCACCGCCTACTCCGATGAGATCCGCGATCTGGACGCGCTCGGCTGGGTGCGCTTCGCCGCCACCATGGCCGGTGATGTAGTCCGCAAGCGTTCCGGTGTGCGCCAACTGATCCAGACGCTGCGCGACCGCAGTGACGACACGGTCGACGACGGCGATCTGTCGCGCCGCTCGGTGCAGCTGCAGCTGTTCGCCGATCGCGAGGACTATCTGGTGCGCACCGCCGGACACCGGCTGCGTGCCCGCGCGAAGGACACCGCACCCTTCGAGGCGTTCAACAATGCGCAGGACCACATCCTCGCCGCGGGCGCCGCACATATCGATCGACTGATTCTCGAGGCGTTCATCGAAGGTATTGCCGGAATTGCGGATTCGCAGGCGCGCGAACTCGCCGAGACCGTCTGTGATCTGTACGTCTACTCGATGCTCGAGGAGAACCAGGCGTGGTTCATCATGCACCGGTTCATGTCGGTGGAACGGGCGAAGGCCGTGCGTCGCGGTGTCAATGAACTGGTCGACCGGCTGCGCCCGGATGCGCTGACGCTGGTCGAGGGCATGGGTGTGCCGGAGAGCATGCTGCGTGCGGCACTGCTGGATGATGCGAGCGTGTTCGATCGGACCAGTAGTCGTACGACCGTGTAGCGGATCTAGGAGTCGACGCGCGTCTGCTCCGCGAGAAATCGCTTGGTGAGTTTCCAACACAGGACGACCAGTGCGATCGCCACCGCCGTGCCGCCGAGAATATCGGTGGGCAGGTGATAGCCGAGGCCGATCATGCCGACCGCGGCGCAGGCCAGTGCGGCGGTGGCGATCACGATGGTGCCGACGCGCGCCCGCGTCGAGTCGGTCAGCACGACGAACGCGGTGGCGATCGCGACCAGATGCACGGTATGTCCGCTCGGATAGGCGAGATAGTCGTGCAGCGGTCGATCCCACAGCGGTTTGAGCACCCAGCTGTTGATTCCGACCACGACCTCGGGAATCACCGCCATCGCCACGGCCCGCCGCCACTGCCCCTGATAGCCGAACCATGCCGCGGCCGCGAGCAATAGCGGGATCAGGATGTAGCCGTCGCTCGGGACCACCAGCGCCTCGTAGCCACCGGGATGGTCGTCCAGCGCCGAGTGGATCGGCTCGGCGAGCTCGCGATCCAGATCGGTGGCTGCGCCGTCGCCGGGAAAGGTCAGCGGCAGCGTTACGGCGATGCCGAGGCCGACGAGCACCACGCACAGCGCGACGAGGTTCGCTCGTATCGCGACGAGCAACGCCTTCCATTCGACGATCACCGCTCGACGATAAGGCACCCGCGAACAGCACCATCGGTCGCGCGCAAGTGAGTGCCCCTGCCGCCTCCGTACCGCCGCCGCACTCCATTGAGCTCGGATCCAGTGCGCTCGGGCCTACTACAGCGCGGGCGTCTGCGATACCGAAGCCGCGACGCTCACCATCGCCGCCGGGCATCTGCGTGCGGTACATGGCATTCCGCAATCGGCCCGCGACCAGCGCCTGACCGAATACCGGAATGCGCTGGGCGAGTCCGGATTTCGGGAGGCGACACAGTCCGCGGAACAGCCGACGTCCGTGCTCACCCCGGCCCGTAGGTCAATACCGCGGTGATCACGAACCAGATCACCCACGCGAAGGCGATGAGCATGCCCGCCGCCAGTGTGATGCGCATGAACGCGCGCCCCAGATCCATATCGCCTGCCTGCCGCGGATACAGCTTCCACGGGCTGTACCAGGGCGCCTCGATGACCAGGGCCGGTGCGTCGGCATCTTTTTCGGCCCGCGCCAGCTCCTCGGCATAGGCCTCCGCCTGCGCCTGGTTCGGGCCGCCGTGCCACAGCGTGATATCGATCGGGCCGAGGAAGCCCTCGTTGACCAGATCCTGCGGGGCAGGCAGGGCGGGCAGGATGCCCAGGCTGCGGAAGGCCACCGCGACATCGTTGGCCGTCCACAGGTGGATGTTCTTCTCGGAATCGGCCAGCGTCTCGAAATAGTGCCGCAGTCGTTCCGGATCGCTGCCGAGGATCACATCGAAACTCGGGTCGCTCCACTCCTGTTTGACCGACAGTTCGGCGCCGCGCAGCGGCACGATCAGCGCGACACCGTGCACCGCCCGTTGACCGAGACCGCGCGCGGCCAGCCAATTCTGCAGTGCGAGTGTGTGTTCGCGCGATCTGTCCAGCGGGGTGCGGCGATCGCGCGCCTCGCTGGCGATCGGTGCGCCGGAGATGGTCCACGGACCGCTGAGCGGCACCTCCAGCACGCCGTCCTGGCGCGCGACCAGCGCCTCGGCCTCGATCACCACGCAACTGGTCGGGGTCCAGACCACCGCGTCGAACTGATGCAGCCGATCATTGTGGAACAGACTGCAATTCACCGTGGCGACGCCATGCGGGCTGGCTGGATCCTTCCAGGTGCGCAGCCAGTCGATCAGCGCCCGCTCGGCATTGGTGCCTGCCGGGTTCTGTACTCGCACGAGCATTCGCGACCGCCCTTCACGTCATCACTCGATGGTGGCAAGGATACGGACAACTCTGCCCGGTTCGCCGCGCCTATGACCAGACGCGGCGTGTCACTGCGGTTGTTCCGCGGCGATCTTTCCAGCCCGCACCGCCTCGACCAATTCGGCGTGGTCGGCCTCGGTCCGATCGGCATAGCGAACCGCGAAGCGCGCGACGGCATCCTCGAACGCCTCGTCACCGTCGAAATACCCGGTGAGCAGGCGCGGATCGAGGGAACGCGAATGTGCGCGAGCCAGCAGCGCACCGGCAAGCCTGCCGTAGTCGTCGAGATCGTCCGAGGACAGCTCGGCCGGATCGATACTGCCCTTCATATTGCGGAACTGGCGCACCGTGAACGGCAGTTCGCCGGTCTCCAAGCGCAGTGTGGTCCAGCCGAGCAGGATATCGGTCTCGGACTGAACCAGCCTGGCGCCCTGCACGATTCGCTCACCCTCGTGCGCAGGCTGCGGCGCGGGCAGGAACGGCGCCAGCGCCGAGGGGTTGGCCTGTTTCAGCTGCAGCACCAGCGCCTCGCCGTCATTGCCGTGCAGCAGTGCCACATAGCTGTGCAGTCCGACGCTACCGGTGCCGACAATGCGGAAGGCGGTGTCGGACACCGCGAATCGGGCCAGTAAATTGCGCCGGGACTCGCGCAGGGTGTCGCCGTAGCGCTCCAGCCCGTCGATGATCTCCTCGGTCACCTTGGCGTCGACCGCCGTGAGAATCGGTGGGTCATTGACGAATCGGTGCTTGCTGATCCCGGTCTCGTGGTCCTCCAGATGTTCGGTCCACTTCTCGACCACCTTGGCGCTGGTGTTCTTGCGCGCCTTCTTCGCCGCCTTTTTGAAGTCGTCGAGCAGATCATCGGCCCTGGCCCTACTGATGATCGACTCGTCCGGCAGCGCGCTCCACGACTCCATGAACGGTTGCTCGGCGAGATGATCGATGGCGAGGCGATAGCTGCGCGCCGCATCCCGCGCGGCCCGCAGGCAATCGTCTTCGGCCGCACCGCCTTCGCGGCCCGCCAGCACCAGACTGGCCGCGAGCCGCTCCAGATCCCACTCCCACGGGCCGACGATCGTTTCGTCGAAATCATTGATGTCCATGACGATTTCGCCGCGCGGTGTGCCGTACAGGCCGAAATTCGCGGCGTGCGCGTCGCCGCAGATCTGCGCGGGCACACCGGTGTCCGGACTGCCAGCGAGATCGGCGGCCATCAAACCGGCAGCACCGCGATAGAAGGTGAACGGCGAGGCGAGCATGCGACCGATCCGCAGCGGAACCAGATGCGGCAACCGACCGGCATTGCTCGCGTCGATGAAGTCGAGCACATCCGGTCGCGTGGACCAGGTGACCGCTCGATCCCGGGCACTGACCGGAACCCGCTGACGCAGCGCCCGCCCGCGGGCGCGGACGTCCTCGGCAGGAACATACGAGCGAAGATCAAGACCACCGTCCAACACTGTGCTCATTTTGCCGCGCCTGCGGCGCGGCGTGTCCGCGGCCCCCTGGTGTCTCGCGTCCGAGCCGTCGAGACTCGCGACTTCGTCGCATGCGCTTCGACGACTCGGACGCGAGACGGGCCGCGAACGGTCGCTCGTAAGACTCGCTCCGTGGTGGTCGAGCGAGGGTATCGGGGCGCCTAACGCACCCAGCCTGCTCAGGTAGCGGGCACTGCGGGATCGACGGGTGCGATCGGCAATCGCAGTGCGCCGGGGGCGGATGCGGGCACCGTCGGATGGTTCGGGGCGACGGGGGAGATCCGCTTGTATGCCGAACCCAGTTCGGGGCGCGGATCGGCCTCGTTCCTATTGGGCCAGAAGGCCATTGCGCGCTCGGCCTGCGCGGTGATCGTCAGCGACGGATTGACACCGAGGTTCGCCGTCACCGCCGAACCGTCCGCGACATGCAGCCCGGGATGTCCGAATACCCGCTGATACGGGTCGACCACACCGGCCTCGGGACCCTCGCCGATCACACAACCGCCGATGTAATGCGCGGTGGCCGGGATATTCAGCACATCCATGATCAGGCCGTGGGTATCGCCGTTCACCTTGGCGCCGAACCGTCTGCCGATATCGTGCGCCAGCGGAATCCAAGTCGGATTCGGTTCGCCGGTGCCCTGTTTGGTCTTCAATTGCCCGCGCTTGCGATAGGAGGTCAGCGAATTGTCCAGTGACTGCATCACCAGCAGGATCACCGACTTCTCCGAGGCATGGCGGGCATTGAGACTGCGTAGGAAAACCAACGGATGCAACACGATTGCCAGCAGGAAGCGCAGGAATCGGAAGGCCCCGCCGTCCACGATCGGCACCGACATCGGGAACAGTGCGTTCTGCCCCTTGCCGTAATGGCAGACCTCGATGTGGGTATCGGCCTCCGGATGGATCGAGGAGGTAATCGCGATGCCCTCGGCGAAATCGCGACGCGAGCGGCTCACCACATTGAGGATCGCCTCGGAATTGCTGCGGGTCAGTTCACCGAGACGCGGCGACAGATCCGGCAGTATCGCCTCGTCGCGCATCTTGTGCAGCAACTTCTGCGTGCCGAGCGCCGCACCGGCGAATACCACCTGCTCGGCGGTAAATGTCTTGCGCTGCTTGCGGATCCAGCGATCAGAGCGCTCGGTCTCGACCGCGTATCCACCGCCGGACAGCGGCCGGACCGCGGTCGCGGTGGTCAGCGGATGTACCTCGGCCCCGGCCTTTTCGGCCAGATACAGGTAATTCGTCGTGGTGGTGTTCTTGGCATTGTTCGGGCAGCCGGTGAAACATTGCGCGCAGTGCACGCAGCCGCGGCGGTGCGGACCCGCGCCGCCGAAATAGGGATCTTCGACCTCGGCGCCCGGATCGGTCTCGTTGAAGAAGACACCCACATTGGTCGGGTGGAAGGTATGGCCGACGCCCAAATCGTCGGCAATCTCCTTGATCACCTCGTCGGCGGGTGTCATCCGCGGATTCGGGGCCACGCCTAGCATGCGCTGCGCCTGGTCGTAGTACGGCGCCAGTTCGGCCTTCCAGTCGGTGATATGGGCCCACTGCTTATCGGTGTAGAAGTTCGGCAGCGGCTCGTAGAGGGTGTTGCCGTAGATGAGCGAACCACCACCGACGCCCGCGCCCGAGAAGACCGCGCATTTACCGAGCACACTGATCCGCTGCGGTCCGGTCAAACCGAGCCGTGGCGCCCAGATCGATTTGCGCACATTCCAATTCGTCTTCGGAATATCCTCGGCGGGCCAGCGCCGTCCGGCCTCGAGCACGCCGACCCGGTAGCCCTTCTCGGTCAGGCGCAGCGCACTGACGCTGCCGCCGAATCCGGAGCCGATCACTACCACGTCGTAGTCGAATGCTGGCATGGTTTCCCTCTCTGAACCGTGCGGCAACCGTGTGAGACGGTTCCACACTCATTCTGTCACCCGGGTCACTGCGGTGTATCGCACAGCAGGTCAGGTACCGAAAGTATGCGCGACCGGCGTGCCCGGATGGCGTGAACCGGGGTCGGTGCGGTATGCACGGGCTGTGACAACCGAATCGGGGAAAACGGAACCGGGCGAACGCGCCGGCTCCGGCGCGGACAACCCGGGGAAAGCGGGCGGTCCGGCCGCGGGCGGCGTCTTCGCCGACCGCATCTTCACCGTTCCCAATGTCCTGAGCGTATTGCGACTGGCCGGTGTGCCACTTTTCGTGTGGTTGCTGCTGGTGGTGCGTGCCGACGGCTGGGCTTTCACGCTGCTGGTGCTCAGCGGCGTCACCGACTTCCTGGACGGCAAGCTGGCCCGGCTGCTCGACCAGTCGTCGCGACTCGGTGCACTGCTCGACCCGTTCGTGGACCGGCTGTATCTGGTGACCACGCTGGCGGCATTCGTGATCCGCGGGTTGCTGCCCTGGTGGGTCGCAGTGATCCTGATCGGCCGCGACGCCGTCCTGGCCTTGACTCTTTCGGTGTACAAACGCCGCGAACTGGATCCGCCCGAGGTCATCTACCTGGGTAAAGCCGCCACCTTCGCGCTGATGTCGGCGCTGCCGTGGTTGCTGGCCGGTCAGATGGATTGGGCGCTGGCAGGTTTCGGTCGTGCCTTCGGCGGGGCATTCCTGGTCTGGGGCACGGCGGTGTATGTGTGGACCGGCGTGCTCTACGTCTGGAAGGCTTTCGCCGTCGCGCGAGCGATACCGGCTGTGCCACACCGCAGTGAGTAGCGATTAGAGTTGCGTGGAACCCGCTGGCGACTGCTTGCAGATCGCTCGAGAAGGTCAGCACGATGAAAGGACGGCCTGTGACCCAGACCCCCGAGGATCTGCGCTACACCGAAGAGCACGAATGGGTGCGGCGGATCGGCCCGACCCGGGTTCGGGTGGGCATCACCGACTACGCCCAGTCTCAACTCGGTGACGTTGTGTTCGTGCAGTTGCCGGAGGTCGACAAAGATGTGGCGGCCGCGGAAAGCGTCGCCGAGGTGGAGTCGACCAAGAGCGTGTCCGATATCTACGCTCCGCTGGCCGCGAAAGTTGTTGCGGTGAACGATGTTCTGGACTCGGAGCCGGAAACACTGAACACCGATCCCTATGGCGACGGGTGGATCTTCGAGCTCGAATTGAGCGACGAGGCCGGCGTGGATGCCGCGCTCGGTGAACTACTGGATGCCGCAGGTTATCAAGGAGTTATCGGGGGCTGACCCAGCCTTCCCAGTTCTACCTGCACGGGTACGCCCTGGCAGGGTACGGTCAATGCCAACAGATGTGCCGGTGCTTGGCAGCCGGTGTTCTAGCGCCAGGATCCCCAGGTCGTGGCGGTGAAGGCAGCACCTGCTTGCATGGATAATCAGGTTCGAGGAGGAGAGAAACGGTGAGCGAGAACAAAGACCCGGGTTACGGGGAGACCGCGGCCGAGACGACGTCGGTCTTCCGCGCGGATTTCCTGAACGAGGTCGACGCGTCGCGCTCCGCTGAGGCGACCGGCGAACAGCCGGTCCAAGGGGTCGAGGGTCTGCCGGTTGGTGCTGCCCTCTTGGTCGTGAAGCGAGGCCCGAATGCGGGCTCGCGGTTCCTGCTCGATCAGCCGACCACGTCGGCGGGCCGCCATCCCGACAGTGACATCTTTCTCGATGACGTCACAGTCAGCCGTCGGCATGCCGAATTCCGGCAGGACGACGATTCCTTCCAGGTGGTCGATGTGGGCAGCCTCAACGGCACCTACGTCAACCGGGAGCCGGTGGACTCCTCGGAGTTGCAGAACGGTGACGAGGTTCAGATCGGCAAGTTCCGCCTCGTCTTCCTCACTGGGCCCCGGGTCCAGCAGAGCGATTCGTCGGCGGGTGCGGGCAGCCTGTGACATCAGCGGCACGGATTTCGCGTGTCGGCAGTGTTGACAGGGAAGAACGCTGTGTCATGAAAGACTCGGTGCTATGACGGGCGCGGCGCAGTGGGCTCGCGGAGGCATGTCGATCGGCTCCGTGCTGGACCTGCTGCGACCGGACTTTCCGGATATCACCATCTCGAAGATCCGTTTCCTCGAGGCCGAGGGGCTGATCCGACCCGAGCGCACACCGTCGGGTTATCGCAGGTTCTCGATCGCGGACTGCGAGCGGCTCAGATTCGTGCTGACCGCACAACGCGATCAGTACCTGCCCTTGAAGGTGATCAAGGAGCAGCTCGAAGCGATCGACAGCGGTGCGGCGACGCTCGGTGTGCGGGAAGCCCGCGCCCGGGCGCACTCCGGCCGCAACGGTGCGCCGGAGTCGGGACACGCCATGCCCGACTCCGAGCCCACCGCGATACCCGCGGCGCACCATGGCGCGCGCACCGCGGCGCCGCGCAAACTCGGCGTGGTGCCCGGTGAAATCTCGCCCGATGAGCTGCGATTCGATCACGAAATCCGGCTCACCCGGGCGGATCTGCTTGCCAAGGCCGAGATCGATGAGAAATTTCTCGCCGATCTGATCCGAGCGAATCTGATCATCCCCGGCGCCGCCGGTTTCTTCGACGAGGATGCGGTGACGCTGGCCAAAACCGCCAAGGCGATGGCCGAATTCGGCTTGGAGGCACGGCATTTGCGCGCCTTCAAGCTGGCCGCGGACCGCGAGGCCGCGCTGGTCGCGCAGATCGCGGCCCCGATCGCCAAGAGTCGCGATGCCGGTGCGCGCGCACGCGCGGAGGAGACGGTGCGGGAGTTGGCGGCATTGTCGCTGACATTGCATACCTGCCTGGTGAAAGCGTCGGTGCGGTCCTCGCTCGGCGGCTGAGTTCGGCGGGTGCATTCGAAGTTCGCTTTGCGTTCCAGACGGACAACACGCCGATTTCGGCTGTGCACAGGGAATGCTGCACGCCTCGAGGTTCGCTTAGACTCGTGGTACGGCGAGCTCTGCAGCGGTCATGCCGGGCGGCCGGCGAGTCATTGGGAGGCAGTGCGATGAGTGAGATGCGCGTAATCGGCATTCGTGTCGAGCAGCCACAGAACCAGCCCGTGCTGTTGCTCCGCGAGGCGTCCGGAGACAGGTATCTGCCGATCTGGATCGGGCAGGCCGAGGCGACCGCGATCGTGCTCGAACAAGAGGGGGTGACCCCGATCCGTCCGCTGACTCACGATCTGATCAAGATCTTGATCGCCGACCTCGGGCACACCCTCAAGGAAGTGCGGATCGTGGATCTGCAGGAGGGCACCTTCTACGCGGATCTGGTCTTCGAGAACGATCTGCGGATCTCGGCGCGGCCGTCGGATTCGATCGCGATCGCCTTGCGGGTGGGTTGCCCCATCTATGCCGAGGAGCCGGTGCTCGAGGAGGCGGGGCTGGTCATGCCGGACGAGCGCGAGGACGAGGTGGAGAAGTTCAAGGAGTTCCTCGAGTCGGTCTCGCCGGACGATTTCAAGGCCACCGATAGCTGAATCTATGGCCGCGCCTTCGGCGCTGCGTGTTCACGGCCCCCTGGTGTCTCGCGTCCGCCGCTAGCGACCTGCAAGCAGTTGCTAGCGGCGCCGCTAGCGACTGCGTCGCATGCGCTTCGACGACTCGGCTGTGTTCGATGGCCGCGCCTGCGGCGCGGACGCGAGAGAGCCGCGAACGTCGCTCGTAAGACTGCGCTCCGCAGTGATCGAGTTCGTCGCGGAGAACGCGAATTCTCTACTGGCCCTAAAGGAAAGGTCGAGACTCTTACCGCGCGTCGCGTTTGGTCGGATGATGCCGCTCCCAGGACAATCAGGGGGAGTAATCTCGATAGTTGGGCCACGTCCGTTATGGCCGGTCGTTGGTCGTGACGGAGCCGGGTCATCGATGAGGCAAGGCGTCGGCGAAGCAAGGGAGTGGTCAGTGGCAGAGCAATCGCAGGATGTGGTACAGCCAGGCCTGTTCCCGGATGATTCGGTGCCCGACGATTTGGTCGGCTACCGCGTACCCAGCGCATGCCAGGTGGCCGGGATCACGTATCGGCAGCTCGACTATTGGGCGCGGACCGGACTGGTCGTGCCCTCCATCCGAGGTGCGGCGGGCTCGGGCAGCCAACGGTTGTATTCGTTCAAGGACATTCTGGTCCTGAAAATCGTGAAGCGGCTATTGGACGCGGGCATCTCGCTGCAGAACATCCGCATCGCGGTCGATCATCTGCGCAGCCGCGGCGTGCAGGATCTGGCCGGCATCACGCTGTTCTCCGACGGCACCTCGGTGTACGAATGCACCTCGCCCGAGGAGGTAGTCGATTTACTGCAGGGTGGGCAGGGCGTCTTCGGAATCGCGGTCAGCGGCGCCATGCGGGAACTGACCGGAGCCATCGCCAACTTCCCGGCCGAGCGGGCGGTGAGCGGCAGTGCGAGCGAACGCCCGGAGGACGAGCTGTCCTTCCGTCGTAAGGCTCGGATGAACCGGAAGACCGGCTAGGGATCGTGTCGAGTGCCCGTCGCTGCTGCGGCGGGCAATTTCTCATATGCACCGGAGTGATGAGCGCTACACGCCCATCCGGGGTCCGGTGGCGTCATTTATTGCGCGCGCGGCATAAACTAGCCATGCGTCGCCGCCGTGCGGGAGAGTTCCGGACTTCACAAGAGTCCGGGCGCCGAAGGAGCAGCACCTCCCCGTCAATCTCTCAGGCAAAAGGACCGTACGGGCTTCGACGTCTCTGGAAAGTGGTGTTTGGCGCACAACGCGGCGATCGCCCGCCCATGGGGAAAGGGGTCCTGAGCCCTGCCCGTTCGAGGCAGGGCGTCGCGGCGTCCGAATCTCTCAGGCTCCACGACAGAGGGGGAGGGCTGGTACCCGTCGACCACTGTTGGTCGACCCCGCCCGACCTTGGAGCTGCCGTGACTCGATCATTCGCCGACCGCCACATCGGACCCGACCGGGACGAACTCGCCCGGATTCTGGACGTCGTCGGCGTCGGCTCGCTGGACGAGCTCGCCGCCGCGGCGCTGCCCGCGAGCATTCTGGACGGCTCCGGCCTCGAGGTGCTGCCGCCCGCGGCCACCGAGCACGAGGTGCTCGCCGAACTCGCCGAACTCGCGCACTCCAATACCGTCGCCGCCTCGATGATCGGGCTCGGCTACTACGACACGCTGACTCCGCCCGTGCTGGTGCGCAGCCTGCTGGAGAATCCGGCCTGGTACACCGCCTATACGCCGTACCAGCCGGAGATCAGCCAGGGGCGGCTCGAGGCGCTGCTCAATTTCCAGACCATGGTGTCGGATCTGACCGGGATGGAGGTGGCCAATGCGTCCATGCTGGATGAGGCCACCGCCGCCGCCGAGGCGATGACGCTGCTGCGTCGCGCGGGCAAGTCGAAGTCCGCACGTCTGCTCATCGATGACGATCTGTTCCCGCAGACCAAGACCGTGCTGTCCACCCGGGCCGAGCCGCTGGGCATCGAGATCGTCTCGGCGGATCTGTCCGGTGGCGAGTTGCCCGACGGCGAGTTCTTCGGCGTGCTGGTTCAGGTTCCGGGTGCGTCAGGACGGATTGTGGACTGGCGGCCGGTGATCGAGGCGGCGCACGAGCGTGGTGCATTGGTGGCGGTCGGCGCGGATCTGCTTGCGCTGACATTGATTACGCCGCCGGGGGAGCAGGGTGCGGACGTATGTTTCGGCACCACACAGCGTTTCGGGGTGCCGATGGGCTTCGGCGGTCCGCATGCCGGATATCTGTCGGTGCACACCAAACATGCGCGGCAGCTGCCCGGCCGGTTGGTCGGCGTCTCGGTGGACGCGGATGGCAACAAGGCATACCGGCTCGCGCTGCAGACCCGTGAGCAGCACATTCGCCGGGAGAAGGCGACCTCCAATATCTGTACCGCGCAGGTGCTGCTGGCCATTGTGGCCGCGATGTACGCGAGCTACCACGGTGCCGACGGACTACGGGCGATCGCCCGCCGCGTTCATGCGCGCGCGGCCGCCATCGCGGCGGGCCTCGATGGTGTCGTGGTGCACGAGAACTTCTTCGACACCCTGCTGGTGCGCGTGCCCGGCGGCGCGGAATCGGTTGTCGCGAAGGCGAAGTCGAGCGGGATCAACTTGCGGCTGGTGGATGCCGATCACGTCGGCATCGCGTGTGACGAGGCCACCACCGAGGCGCATGTCACCGCGGTGCTCGAATCCTTCAGCACCGGACTGCCATCGGGCGTCGGCGATCCGGGCGGTACGCCGAGCGTGACCGACGGTTCGATCGAGACCCGCACCTCGGAATTCCTCACCCATCCGGCCTTTACCAGCTACCACACCGAAACCGCGATGCTGCGCTATCTGCGCAGGCTTTCCGATAAGGACATCGCGTTGGACCGCAGCATGATTCCGCTCGGCTCCTGCACCATGAAGCTCAATGCCACCGCCGAGATGGAGGCCATCACCTGGCCCGGTTTCGCGCGGGTCCATCCGTACGCGCCGGTCGAGGATGCGCCCGGTCTGCTGCGGGTGATCACCGATCTGGAGGGCTGGCTCTCGGCCATCACCGGATACGACCAGGTGAGCCTCCAGCCGAATGCGGGCAGTCAGGGTGAGTACGCCGGGTTGCTGGCCATTCGGCGCTATCACCTGGATCGTGGTGATACCCACCGAGATACGTGCCTCATTCCGTCCAGTGCGCACGGCACCAATGCGGCCTCGGCCACCATGGTGGGGCTGCGCGTCGAGGTCGTGAAGTGCCGGGAGAACGGCGATGTGGACCTCGACGATCTGCGCGCCAAGATCGCCGACCACGCCGACCGGCTGGCCTGCATCATGATCACCTACCCGTCCACGCACGGCGTATACGAGCACGAGGTCGCCGAGTTGTGCGCGCTGGTGCACGATGCGGGTGGTCAGGTGTACGTCGACGGCGCGAATCTGAATGCTCTGGTGGGCCTTGCCCGTCCGGGCCGGTTCGGTGGCGATGTCAGCCATCTGAACCTGCACAAGACCTTCTGCATTCCGCACGGGGGCGGTGGTCCGGGCGTCGGCCCGGTGGCGGTGCGCTCGCATCTGGCGCCGTATCTGCCCGGTGACCCGCTCGAGCCGGGGTCACACGCGGTGTCGGCGGCCAAGTACGGGTCGGCGTCGATCCTGCCGATCACCTGGGCTTATATCCGGATGATGGGGGCCGATGGGCTGCGTAAGGCCACGTTGACCGCGATTGCGTCAGCCAACTACATCGCGCGGCGGTTGAACGAGCACTTCCCGGTGCTGTACACCGGTGAGAACTCGATGGTGGCGCACGAGTGCATTCTGGATCTGCGCGAGATTACCAAACGGACCGGCGTGACCGTCGACGATGTGGCAAAGCGGTTGGCGGACTACGGATTCCACGCGCCGACCATGAGCTTCCCGGTGGCGGGCACGTTGATGGTGGAGCCCACCGAGAGCGAAAACCTCGCCGAACTGGACGAATTCATCCTCGCGATGACGGCGATCCGGGGCGAGATCGATCAGGTTGCCGCGGGTGTGTGGCCGGTCGAGGACAATCCGCTGCGCGGTGCGCCACATACGGCGGCCTGCCTGGTCGGGGAATGGGACCACCCGTACAGCCGGGAGGTCGCGGTGTACCCGCAGGGGTTGGATCCGGCGCGGGGCAAGGTGTGGCCTGCGGTGCGGCGCATCGACGGCGCCTACGGTGACCGCAACCTCGTCTGCTCCTGCCCGCCGCTGGACGCGTACTGACGGCCACCGAGCCGCACCTCGACCCGTTTGCAGGTGCGGCTCGGTAGCCATCGTCACTGTGCGGCAGCCGCTGTGGCGTAGGTATTGACCAGATCGGGCCAGCCGCCCTCGCTCTGCACACTGTCGCGCATGGATTCCCAACCCTCACCGTGCTTTTCGAAATCCGAATGCACCAGGGTGACGGCGGTGCGGTCGGCGGTGACGGCTTCGAAGGTGACATCGACGCGGCTCACGCGATCCGGATCGGTTTCGTGCTGCCAGTTCAGGCTGATCTCCCAGGAGAACGCGAAGTGCCGCGGTGGATCCCAGACGAGCACGGTGCCCCAAGGGCATTCGGTGCCGTCGGTTTCCCTGCCGAAGCAGTGCCCGCCCTCGCGCGGCTCGATAACCTCCTGTGCGAGTTCGCCCTTGCCGATGTGATGCGCTCGCGGCCACCAACTGTCGATCCCATTGGTGAACACGTCGTAGGCCTTCTCGATCGGTGCGTCGACGACGAGTTCGACCCGAACTTCCTTATCGCTCAACTGCTGTGTCATGACTGCTCCTTCTCGGAGGTGTCCGCCGCCCGGTCGGTCGCGACCTGCCGGTTCACCTCGTCCTGAAAGGCCGACATCGCCGTCGACCAGAACTGCGTGAAGTACACCCGAAGCCCATCGATCCCCTGCGGATTCAGTCGATACACCCGCTTGGTGCCCACCGCCTCATCGGTGACCAGCCCCGCGGCCTTGAGCACCTTCAAATGCTGCGAAACCGCAGGCCGGCTAACCGGCAACTCGCTAGCCAGTTCCCCCACCGCACATGGCCCCTTCCCCAGCCGCTCAAAGATCGCCCGCCGCGTCGAATCCCCCAGCGCATCCAACGCCGCCTCTCGGTAAGCCCTCACGAACCGTAAGTCTAGACTTACGGAATGTGGTTGTCCAGTGCTCAGCTCTGATAGGCGACTGCAGCACTCTGGCAGCTCGGATCGACCGCATGCTGCGGTACAGCGCGATCAGTGCACGGTAGCGATGGATGCGACAAATGATCGGGGCGGCATGGACAAGCGACCGCCGCGGGCATTTCGCATCTACGGATGCGAAGGCCGACGGCGGTGCGGAGTTGACTGTGTCGTGTTCCGAGGGCGGCGGGTCACGCTGGGGCCGGCGCGGCCTCGGGTTCGAGTTCCGGTATCTCGCTGAGGGCTTCGATTCCCAGTTCCGACCGCGTCGCGTCGATGACGGCGCGTTCGTCTTGGACGGTGTTGGCAATTGCCTTGTGCCACAGTGCGCGGATCGCGTTGACGTCGTCCATGGTTGCTTCGTGATCGAGTTCGACCTTGAGGCGTTGCACGGTGATGCTCTGGGCTGCGGTGAGGGTGCGGAGGAGATCTTCGCAGCGCTGCGGGATCTTAGGGTTCGCCAGGACGCGCAGGCGGGTGATGTAGCCGTTGCATGCGGAGATGCTCTGCTGTACTTCCTTGCCGAAACTGTCCACCTCCTCGACGGATTCGGCCTTCCAATCGAGGGTGTCCCACAGGGTTTGGCGGACGTCGGCGGCGGCGAGCAGTACCGAGGAGATCGCGGTCAGAATCGAGTCGCGTCGCCATTTGTCCTGTTCGCGGCGTTCTGCGGCGGCGTTGGCGTTGTCGATATTGCGCTGCGCGGCGGCGTGGGTTGTCTCGATATTGGCCTGTGCGGCATCAAGTGTGGTCCGGTTGCGCTCGTCGGCCGCGGTGATCGCGTCGCGGTTCGTCCGGTTGTTGATCAGGACGCCGATGAGCGCCGCGGCGGCGACGATGAGCGAGCTGAGAAGCGGAAGCCAGGAAGTCACCGGGTCATCATTGCATTGCGGGCTGCTCCACTGTGCCCCGATCGGCCGTCAGATCGCACCAGCACGTGCCGCGGCCGGTGCGGCACCGGCCGCACAGAGGGTGTCTTGCGTGGTCAGCGGTTCGTGAGTGATGAACGAGCGGTAGTAGATCGGCGCCACGGCTAAGTGAACAAACTCCTCGACATCGATGATGTCGAGGAGATTGCCGCAGGCGATGATTCACGGTGTCGTCAACGCACGCATAACTGCGGTCCCGAAGCTGACATCATCCGAGGTCGGCAGCCGCGTGTACGTGCCCCCGGTCCGCTGAGCGGCGGTTTGGAGGGTCTCCGTGCCATTGCCCCCGAGAACGATCACATCGATGCGAACCGGGTGGGCCGGATCGGCGGCCGAGGTCAGCTCGGTCAGCAGTTTGGCTCCGGTAGTGGTGGAGTCATCATCCGGGCCGTCGGTGATGAGCAGAACCGAATTGGTGAGCCCCGGCGTGTATCCGCGAACAGCCGACTTGTAGGCGGCGATCAGTGACGGATAAGCCTGGTCGGTACGGGATTCGGTGGGCTTCACCGCCTCCAGCGCCGCATCCAACGCCGTGCGCTGCTGATTGTTCAGTGGTGCGGTGGGCGTTTGGATCTTGTACGGTGTTGTCCCGTCGAGGTTCTTCCCGAACGTCCAGACGCCGAGTCCGAAGTCCGGTGGCATCACATTCATCGTGGAGCGCAGCGCGCCGAGTGCGTTCGAGAGCCGGGTGACGGATCCATCGTTGTTGCCCATCGAGGACGAGACGTCGAGCAGCACGGTAGCCTGCACGCCGAGAACAGGGTTGGCGAGTGTGGCACGCACCTTGTCCAGTGCGGTCCGCTGCGCCGCGGGTGCGGCGACGGCCGGTGCCGCGGCGAATCCGGCGGCGGTGAAGGCCGAGGACTGTTGGGGTGCGCGCAAGTAGTCGGTGAACAGTGATGCGATCAGATTCTGGGTCTTGTCCACCCACGCCCCGGACATCAGCGCGGCGGGATGATCGGCAACAGGTGCGGTCCCCATTGGCCGAAATTCCGATGTACTACCAACAGCTTTCAGTTGCTGCTCGGTAGCCGCTACTGCATGAATGGGCGAATTCGTCCCACCGATCGCGGCCAATGCGGCCGTGGTGTCCGCCGCCTGCGGCGCTTTCGCGGCGAGCCCGGAGATCGCCGCGACAACCTGACCGGACTGTGCGACTTGATCGGTGAGCGGATCGGTTCCCGAAACCGCGGAGCCGACCGCTGCTGCCGCGGCCAAGGTCGAGTCCCCGGCGGGCAGTGCCATCCGCAGCCCGCCCCACCCGGACAATCCGAGTTCGTCCAGCGAACCCTGTTGCAGCCGTGGCAAATCCGCCCAGGTGATCTTGGCCTGCTCGAGCGCACCCCGCAGATCCTCGGCAACGGCGACCACGATCGGACTCATCGCAACCGGCGCGGGTGTGCCCTCGATCAGACCGGGCACCCGCATGGATTCGATGGACCGCATCGAATCGGCGATCCACAGCCCCGGCTGCGGACCGAGCGCACCGTTCCACGGCGTGCCCGCGGTGAACCCGGCGACGATCGCCGCCGACGGCTGGGCTGTCACCACCACTTTCGCGCAATGATCGCGCACCTTCGGATTGGTCGCGTTGTAGCGCTCCGCCGCGGCCCGCACCGGATCGGCGATATCCGGATCGACCGTCACGAACAGCGTCGACGGCCCCTCCTTACATTCCGCCGCGGCCGACTTGTCCCGGTTCGCGGCGCGATCACTGAGTTGAAAAAACGCGAAGACCGCCGCGACTAGCAGCAAAACGGCAACCACTGCGATAACCGGACCTTTGCTGACGCCCCGGGACCTGGTTCCGCTGCGATGTGTGCCCACGATCCTCAGTGTATGTTCACGCGAGATTTGCCGTGCTGGTGTGTCCGGTGCGGCGCACCGGCACGGCGTGGCGTGAACGTCCGACTAGGGGCGGATCATCCGCCCGCGGTCGAACTCGTGTCCGCCCCAAACTCCGGACTGTCCAGTCCGCGCGGCGAATTCACCGCAGGCATCTCGAATCGGGCAGCTCGCGCAAACCGCGCGCGCGTACTCGAAGTCCTGCGACGGGTACGGAAACCACGCCTCGTGATTCGGATCACCGCGGCAGGCCGCCCGATGCCACTCTCGGGAATCCGAGAGCGGGAGCAGGTCGGTCAGATCGACAACCGCGCTGGTCTCCAATTCGACGGTCATTTCGAGCCTTCTCCTTTCTCTCGGCTCAGGTGGCGGCCAGTTGCTTCCAGATCCGCTGTTGCCGTTTGGCCAGGTGGTCGGGTGCCTTCGGCTGCCACAGCAACCGCATGCCCGCTTCCTCCGGCGTCCGGTCGGCCTTGCTCGAGTTGCACCGCGCGCACGCGGCGATCAGGTTGTCCCAGGTGTTCGGGCCACCCCTGCTGCGGGGCCGAATGTGGTCGACCGTGCGTGCCCAGGACGCGCAGTATCCGCACCGGTTGTGGTCTCGGCGCAGCACACCGGCCAGCGTCGCGCGACTACCGTCGTGTACTCGCGTCACATGGTCGAGGTATACGTATCGCAGTAGCCGGATCGTCTCCGGCAGCGCGAGCTCGAGGTGCTTGGACCGGATCGGCAGGTGCGGCTCCCGATCCGCGATCGACTCCGCGGCGCCGCCCATGAGCAGCACCACGGCCCGGTCGGCGCTGATCTCGGTGAGCGCCTCGTAGCTGGCGTTCAATACCAGTACCCGGGTGTGTATCCAGTTGTCGACAGTAGACACCACCGGATCGGTGGCACGGTGGAACGTCATGGAAGTCACCATGTTTCGAGAGAGCGAGCGGATTCGGAAGGCGAGGGTCGGTCAGTTACCGGCCGGGAGGCGGCGCAGTTCCTGCTCGACGCGCGCGTCATACCGACGCAAGCTCGATACGACAATGGTCACGGCCGCCGCCTCCTTCCTCATGCTCGTGAGCACCCGCGGAATCGGGTGATCATCATCGAAATCCATGGTGGCACAGCGCGCCCACCGCTGGCGAAGGGTTTTTCAGGCCAGGCCGATCAGCCACTGCCGCAGCCACGCGGTGGCGGTGGCGCCGTTGGAATCCACGACGTAGGTCGGATAGTTCTGGTGTACGAACGAGTTGTAGAACCGCTCGAATTCCCGCTTGCGCTCGTTCATTTCCGGATCGGCGAGCTGGTTCTGGACGAGCGGGGCCACCCCGGTCGCCATCAGGTCGTTGAAGATGGCGAACGCCTCCTGCTGATAGCGCCACAGCTGAGCCGGGTCGGGATCGGAGGCCTGGGCCAGGAAGCCGGCGACGCGGGTCGCGAAGTCGGTGGGCGGTGCGGCGCAGTAGAGGTCGCCGACAGCGCAGATGGTCCGAGTCTTCTGGGTGAGGAAGCCGAAGCCGCCGATGCGCGGGCCGCCCGCACCGGCGCCGTCGACCGGCGGGCCGATGAGTGCGTCGGTCGGGGAGCGCCGCGGATCCGAGATGAGCCCGACCGCGGCGATGCGTTCGGGCCGAATGGGAGTCAGTCCGGTGCCGATTTCGGCGGCGAGATCGCCTGCCGCATCAGCGCCCTGGCTGTAGCCGATCAGCGCGATCTTGGTCTCGGCGCACTGCTGGGCCATGGCCGTGACCAGGCCGCGGGCATTATCGATGGCCTGCCGCTTGGACCGGCCGTAAACATCGGTCTCCCAGGGGAAAGCGGTCGCCGCGTAGGTCACGTAGTCGGTCCTGGTATTTCGCGGCAGGTTATCGGTGACGCTGGCGAGCATGCCCTCGCCGGGATTGGCATCGGAGGTCTCCCACGTGCCGGGTACCGCCACGACATACAGGTCGGGGCAGCCATCGGGCGCTGCCGTCGCCGAGCCGGCACCGCCGACGGCGCCCGCGGCACCTACCATGACGGTTCCCGCCACGGCACCGATCATCTTGCGCATAAACATGGTCCACACCTCGGTTTTGCTAGGTCCGAAGCGGCCGGGGGCCGTACGCGACTGCCTGCCGTCGCGTCGGAGACAACCGTACGGTCTGACCAGGGGTTGATGCGGGAACAACCCGTGACAAACGCCGAACATTTTTAACAAAATGCGCAATGCCGACGATTCGCCCGGCGCGGCGGGATGAAGGAGTCGCGGGCGAGGGGGTGCGCGACTCCTTCATCGTGTCCGAGGGGCAGTCACCGCCTCGTCCACGGTTGTGGTGGTTAACAGGACACCGATGACTCCCTCCCGTGCATCATCATGTGCCCATCCATTGAACCCCGATCGACAGGCGTGCGTCCCGGCTTCGAGCATATGTCGTTCGAGAAGGTCGGGTCAGCCGATGGGGGTGTGGCCCAACAGAACTCGGCCGGTGAACCGGGTCTGCTCGGCCCGCGACAGCGGGTGGAACAGGCAGCCGTGGATGTCGCGGTACCGCATCTCCAGCTCGCAGCCGCGCGAAAAGCCCAGGCCGCCAACGGTTTCGATGGTCAGCCGGACGGTATCGACGAGTGCGTCGGCAGCCACGGTCTTGCGGCTGAGCGTGCGGGCACCATAGCCGTCGGTATTGTCGAAATGCAGATTGTCCGAATCGGTGAACATGGCGGCGATCAGATCCGCGGCGGTGGTGTAGGCGTTCATCATTTCGCCCGCGAGCGGCGTCCAATGGCACCGCGAAGTGCAGCACCTGAGGTCCCTCCGGCGCATCGCCGCGGCGGATGCTGGTCACCATCACATCGCCGACCTCGCAACCGCTGGCGGGCGCTTTGCGCGCGCTCACCCGGAAGCCGCCGTCGACGCGCTCGGCCCGGCCGTTGGATTCGACCCAGTCCGAAGCGCCGGTGCTGACCAGGATCGCGCCCGCCGCCACTTTGCCGAAGACCGCCGAGGCGTCGATGCCGTGGTTGTGCCGCCAGACCTGCGTGGCCACCAGATGGGTGTGCATGGCGAACGCGGCCGCCGTGGACGGATCGTGGCGGCCGAGTTCGCGCAGGATCTCGCCCATCTCGCGGTGCGGCACACCGCCGCCGCCGAACTCGATGGGAACGAGTGCTGCGGACAGTCCGGTGGCCCGCAGCAGGTCGAAGGCGGCGACACAGATGTCGCCGGTGCGGTCGCGGGCGGCCACATCGGCGCGCAGGGTTTCCCCTACCTGGCGTGCCAGGGCGATCCAGTCGGTGGTGGTGATGTCATGGGCGATAGTCGTCATGTTTCGAAGTTAGGAACGGCCGCGATAACCGAATAGTCCAGAAAGTGGAGCCTGCTCGCCAAGCGGCTGCGCCAATTCGAGCGGGCCGGATTGATCGACAAGGTGGGCAGCGAATACCTGCTCACCGCCGCCGGTCGGGAATCGGAGCCGATCCTGTTCGGCCTCGGCGAATGGGGTGCACGCTGGACCTTCGGCGAACCGCAGCCCGAGGAACTGGATGCCGGGCTGCTGGTGTGGTGGATGCACTCCCGGCTGGATACGTCCACGTTTCCCGGTAAGCGTCATGTGTTGTGTGTGCGGTTCACCGACGACTTCCGGTGCTACTGGATCGTTGTCGAATCGGGTGTGCCTTCGGTCTGTGATGCCGATCCCGGCTATCCGGTCGACGTCACCATCAGCTCCGATGTCGAATCGCTGTACCAGGTTTGGTTGGGACGCATTCCGCTCTCGCACGCAATGCGAACCGGCCGAGTGGAATTCACCGGGCCGACTGCGCTCACCCGGCGGATGCCGTCGGTACTGCAGCTGAGTCCTGTTGCGGGATATGCGGATCCGGTCGTACGCGCCTCGTGATCATTACGCAGTAGTCTCTCGGGCGTAGATGTAGTAGCGGTAGACGCCGTCCCCCGGATCGGCGCTCAGCGGCCACTCGCCGTCGGCGATGAACCATGCCCATTCGAGAGCGAGGCCCGCGTCGCGTTCGGCGATCGACTTGGCCCGGTCCAACGAGCCGTCGGTGCCGAGGACCTGGTCGTCGGCACCGCAGAACTCGCAGCTGTGCACCCGCCGCACCTCGTATGCGATCACTCGGTTACCTCCGGGCATCCAGGTTGGACCCGGTTATTCGGGTGTGCACCGATAACGCTCGACGGGTGCGGCCGATAAACATCTCGACAGGCTCGTCCGCTCGGGGGGACCGCGTGTCGAACGGGGAGTTCCGGAAGTGGCGTCCGCAACGAATCAGTGGGGGCACCAGTTCGAATCGAATACGCAAGGGATGTGTTCCGATGTCGATATCGACGGTGAAATATCTGGTGCCGCTGGGCTGCTGCGCGGTTCTCGCGTTGGCCGGTTGCTCGGGCGGTGATCATGGCCACGGCACGGCCGTAGGCGCGAGCGCAGTGCCGACCAGCGTCGGCAGCCGCGTGCCGGGGCCGAGCGCGGTAGCCACCGACCAACCAACTGGAGCGAACGGCGAACCGGCGTCGCCGTCGATACCGGCATGCGTCGGCAGCCAGCTCATCGTCGGCGTGGAACCGATGTCGCCCGGCGCGGGCCACCGCGGTGTGCGCGTGCATTTCTCGGTCGTGGGCGCCAGCGGTGCGTGCACACTGACCGGATACCCGGGCGTGGATACCGGCCCCGGCGGGCCGCTCCTGCATGCCGAGCGCACCTTGCGCGGCTACCTGGGCGGTCTCCCGGCCGATATCGATACGCCACCGACCGTCGCCCTGGACCACGACCACAATGCCGAGGCAGTGGTCGAGGGCGGCGCGGTCGATGCGGAAGGCAACCAGTGCCCGACGTATACGAAACTTTTGGTCACCGCCCCGAACACCACTGACACGCACGCGGTCAGCACCACCATCGACACCTGCACGCTGAGCGTTCACCCGGTGACCACCCAATAGCGATTTCAGAGGTTGCCGACAATGTGTTCCAAGCGGCGGGCCACCAGTTCTCGGGCCTGTTCGCGCAGGACGGGACGGTAGCCGCTCGGGTACACCGGGTCGCCCGGGGTGTAATCCTTCAGGACTTCCTTGGCGAGGGTGATCTTGTGGACCTCGGTGGGGCCGTCGGCGATCGCCATGACCTCGGCGTAATTCATCATGTCGACGAACGGGAGGTCCTGGCTGACACCGATGGCGCCGTGCAGATGCAGTGCGCGCTGGGCGATATCGTGCATCACCTTCGGCATCGCCACCTTGATGGCGGCGATGTCCTTGCGGACCTTCAGATAGTCCTGCTCCTTATCGATGCGCCAGGCGGTGCGCAGGACGAGCAGGCGGAACTGCTCCATCTCGATCCAGCTGTCGGCGATGCGCTCCTGGGTCATCTGCAAACCCGCGAGGGCCCCCTTGCGCATCGGCCGGGAGACCGCGCGTTCGGCCATCATGTCGAAGGCCTTGCGCACCAACGCGACTGTGCGCATCGCGTGGTGCACCCGACCGCCGCCGAGGCGGGTCTGCGCGACGATGAAGCCCATACCCTCCTGGCCGAGCAGGTGGTCGGCGGGCACCCGGACATCGGTGAAGCGCAGATGTCCCTCGTGCTCGCTGAAACCGTGCACGTGGAAGTTCTTGACGATCTCCAGGCCGGGGGTGTCGGCGGGCACAATGAACATCGACATGCCCTGGTACGGGCTGACATCCGGATTCGTGACCACCATGACGATATGGAAGCTGGCGAACTGCGCGTTCGAGTTGAACCACTTCTCGCCGTTGATGACCCAGGAGTCGCCGTCGCGCACGGCGCGGGTCTTGAACAGCGTCGGATCCGAGCCGCCGGTCGGTTCGGTCATGACATAGCAGGAACCGATCTCACCGGCCAGCAGCGGCTCCAGGTACCTGGCCTTCTGTTCCTCGGTGCCGTAGTGCGCGAGGATTTCCGCGTTACCGGAATCCGGTGCCTGGCAACCGAATACCGACGGCGCCCACACCGAAGTACCGAGCACCTCGTTGAGCAGGCCGAGTTTGAGCTGCCCGTAGCCGGGGCCGCCCAGTTCCGGTCCGAGATGGCAGGCCCACAGTCCCTGTTCCTTCACCTTCTCCTTCAGCGGCCGCATCAGCGCCATCGCCTCGGTATTGGTGCGGTCATAGGGATTCGGGTAGAGCAGATCGAGGGGCTCCACCTCGGTGCGGACGAACTCCGCCGCCCAGTCCAGCTTCTGCTGGTATTCCGGGTCGGTTTCGAAATCCCAAGCCATGGTCAGCCTTTCGTGTCGGTGATGCCGTCGAGAACGGTGGACGCCACAATGTCGGCGATTTCGTCGGGGGAGCGCCCGCCGTGCGGGCGGTACCAGAAGGTCACCATGTTCAGCATGCCGAGCACACTGTTGGTGACCACGTGGTCGTCGGTACGCAGCAGGCCCGCCGTATATCCCGCGTCGATGACGCGCTGCCAGCAGGCCTGTATTTCGTCACGCATTTCCTGTAGTTCTTCGCCACGCTCACCGGTCAGTGCGGTGACGTCGCGCAATTGGATGGCGACCTCGCGGCGGTGCTCGATGATCAGCCCGACGTGGCTGTGGATCAGCTTGCGCAACTTGATGATCGGGTCATCGATGCCGCGGGAGATCCGCTGGGCATCGGTGAGCATGAGCTGGATGTAATCGCGCAGGATCTGCCAGAGCAGCTCTTCCTTGGAACCGATGTGGTAGTACAGCGCACCCCGCTGCACTCCGGCTCGATCGCCGATTTCCGCGACGCCGGTACCGTGGAAACCCTTCTCCGCGAACAGTTCCACCGCGGCCGCCACGATGCGCGCCCTGGTCGCCTCGGCCGTGGTCTCCGCGGCCGGTGGACGACCGCGACGACGAGGCGAGGCCAACTCGGGCCCACCCGTCGCCCGGCCACCACCCCTCACGGAATCGCTGCGCGATGCTGCGGTCATCGGCGCGGATCCAGGACGACCTTGGAAACCCCGTCGGCACGGTCGGCGAACATGCGGTAGGCGTTCGCACCGTCCGACATCGGGAATCGGTGTGTGACAACGGCTTCGGGCCGGATGCGACCGGCGGCGGTGAGTCGCAGCAGTGCGGGCAACTCGTATTGGATCGAGCAGAGTCCGATATGGAATTCGAGCTCCTTGACCTGTGCCAACTGCATATGGAACGGGAAGGCACGATTATGACTGACGCCGACCACACCGACCCGGCCACGATGCCCGACGGCGCTGATGGCGAGCTTGATGGTCGCATCGGCGCCGACCGCCTCGATCGCGACATCCGCACCACCGCTGAGCATTTCGCGGATGACAGTCTTGGGTTCGTCGGATTCGACTATCTCCGCGCCCAATTCGGCGGCGCGCTTGCGGCGGTCGGCAACCAGATCCACTCCGAGCACCCGCGCCGCGCCCATCGCGAATGCCGACTGCACGGCCATCAGCCCGACCGGTCCCAGCCCGATCACCACCACGGTCTCACCGGGTGCGATGCGGGTGCGGCGCGCACCGTACCACGCAGTGGGCGCGTTGTCGGTGAGCACGATCGCGGCCTCATCGCTGACCGAATCGGGCAGCCGCACCAGATTCCCTTCGGCGTGGGGGACCGCGAGATATTCCGCCTGCGCACCGGCGAGCGATCCGCCGAGTCCATAGCAGGCGTCGGCAGGCAATGGATGGCGTTCACAGGCCGCCACGATGCCGGCCTTGCACTTCGCGCAGCGGTTACAGCCGACGGATGCGGAGACCAGCACCCGGTCACCGACCGCGAATCCCTGCACATCCGCACCCAATTCGACGATCTCGCCGACCGCCTCGTGGCCCACGCTGTATCCGGTGCCGTCGGTGAAGCCGTGCCCGGCATAGATGTGCAGATCACTACCGCAGATTCCGGCGGCGGTCACCCGAACGATTGCGCCGTCGCGGCCCGGCAGCATCGGATCGGGAACCTCGGTGTACGAGATCTGTTGCGGTCCTTGGTAAGTCAGTGCCTTCATCGCCAACCACCGTCCAGTGCCAGAGTTGCGCCGGTGCAATACGCCGAGGCATCCGTTGCGAAGTACAGTGCCGCGCCGACGATCTCATCCGGGCGGCCGATCCGTCCGAGTGCCATATGCCGAGTCAGCTCAGTGCGCAGCTCAGTGGGCCACGCCTTGGAAATATCCGTCTCGAACGGACCGCATTGAATCGTGTTGACTCGCACCGTCGGCGCGAAGCTCTGCGCGAGTCCGCCGGTGAGATTGGCCAATCCCGCCTTGGCGGCCGCATAGGGCACCGCGAGCGGTTCCGGTCGTTCGGCCTCGATCGAGGAGATATTGATGATCGACCCGCCACCGGCGGCGGCCATCCTGGTACCGATCGAGGTCGACAAACGGAACGGGCCCTTGAGATTGACCGCGATCACCTTGTCGAACATGTCCTCGCTCACCTGATCCACGCTCGGATACAGCAGCGACATCCCGGCATTGTTGACCAGCACGTCGACCTTGCCGAACTCCGCGTAGGCCGCCTCGACCAGCGCGTCGCACTGCGCCCAATCGCTGACATTGCACGCCACCGGCAATGCGCGCCGACCATGGATGTTCTTCACCTCATCGGCGAGCTCGACGCACCTGTCGAGTTTGCGACTTGCGATCACCACATCCGCACCGGCCGCGGCGAAGGCCAGCACCATCTCCCGGCCGAGCCCGCGGCTACCGCCCGTGACCAGCGCGACCTTATCCGCTAACGACTGTCCTGGCATTGCGCTCCATTGTTACGGCTGCCGATAATGTTCCAATCAGTACATTAATTCCGCCGGACGATAGAATCAAGGCCCCGACACACCGTCACATCACTACCGATGGGTAACATTGGTTGCGATTTTTCCTACCCGGCTTTCTCAAAAGTGAGGCAGTAGATGACAGAGCGGATTCAGGTCGGCGGGCTCCAGGTGGCCAGCGTTCTCCACGAGTTCATCGAGAACGAGGCGCTCCCCGGAACCGGCGTAGATTCCGCCGCGTTCTGGGCCGGAGCCGAGCAGGTCATCAACGACCTCGCTCCGCGCAACCGCGCCCTGCTGGCCGAACGCGACGAGATCCAGGGCAAGCTCGATGCCTGGCATGCCGAGCACCCCGGCGCGAACTACGACAAGGCCGCCTACAAGAGCTTCCTCGGCGATATCGGCTACCTGCGCGCGGAACCGGCCGACTTCGAGATCGCCACCCAGAATGTGGACGACGAGATCGCCACCACCGCGGGCCCGCAGCTGGTGGTGCCGGTGATGAACGCCCGCTTCGCGATCAATGCCGCGAACGCGCGCTGGGGTTCGCTCTACGACGCCCTTTACGGCACCGACGCCATCTCCGAGGCCGACGGCGGCGAGAAAGGCACCGGATACAACCCGGTCCGCGGCAGCCGCGTGATCGAGTTCGCGCGCAAGTTCCTCGATACCGCCGCCCCGCTGGCCAACGGCTCGCACCGCTCCTCGACGCACTACGCGATCGATGGCGGCAAGCTGGCGGTCACGCTGAGCAACGACGAGGTCACCACGCTGGCCGCCGATGGCGCGCAACTGGTCGGCTACCTGGGCGATCCGGCCTCGCCGACTTCGATCCTGTTGAAGCACAACGGTTTGCACATCGACATCCAGATCGATCCGGCCTCGCCGATCGGCAAGACCGATCCGGCGGGCGTCAAGGACGTGGTGCTGGAGTCCGCGGTCACCACGATCATGGACTTCGAGGATTCGGTCGCCGCGGTGGACGCCGAGGACAAGGTGCTCTGCTACCACAACTGGCTCGGCCTGATGAAGGGCGAGCTGGCGGAGAAGGTGACCAAGGGCGACAAGACCTTCACCCGCACCATGAACCCGGATCGCGTCTACACCGCGCTCGGCGGCGGCGAACTGGTGCTGCACGGCCGGTCGCTGCTGTTCGTGCGCAACGTCGGCCACCTGATGACCTCCGACGCGATCATCGACGCCGCGGGCAACGAGGTGCCCGAGGGCATCATGGACGGCCTGATCACCTCACTGATCGCCAAGCACAGCCTGCGCGGCGATACGAAGCTCAAGAACAGCCGCACCGGTTCGGTCTACATCGTGAAGCCGAAGATGCACGGCCCGGACGAGGTCGCCTTCACCAACGAGCTGTTCGGCCGGATCGAGGACGTCCTCGGCCTGACCCGCAACACCCTCAAGGTCGGCATCATGGATGAGGAGCGCCGCACCACGGTCAACCTCAAGGCCTGTATCCAGGCCGCCGCCGAGCGCGTGGTGTTCATCAACACCGGCTTCCTGGACCGCACCGGCGACGAGATCCACACCTCCATGGAGGCCGGGCCGATGGTCCGCAAGGCCGAGATGAAGACCCAGCAGTGGATCCTGTCCTACGAGGACTGGAACGTCGACACCGGCTTGGCCGCCGGCCTGCCCGGCAAGGCGCAGATCGGTAAGGGCATGTGGGCCATGCCGGATCTGATGCACGACATGCTCGAGCAGAAGATCGGACACCCGCGTGCGGGTGCCAACACCGCCTGGGTGCCGTCGCCGACCGCGGCCACGCTGCATGCCACGCACTACCACCAGGTCGACGTGTTCGAGCGGCAGCAGGAGATCGCCGCAGGTGGCCGTCGCGCCAGCGTCGATCAGATCCTGGAGATCCCGCTTGCGGGCGATCCGAACTGGACCGATGAGGAGAAGCGTCAGGAGTTGGACAACAACTCCCAGGGCATTCTTGGTTACGTGGTGCGCTGGATCGACCATGGCGTCGGCTGCTCCAAGGTGCCCGATATCCGGGATATCGGTCTCATGGAAGACCGTGCGACCCTGCGCATTTCGAGCCAGCTGATGGCGAACTGGCTGCGCCACGGTGTGGTCACCGCTGATGAGGTGGTGGCCAGCCTGGAGCGGATGGCGCCGGTGGTCGACAAGCAGAATGCGGGCGATCCGAACTACCGGCCGATGGCGGCGGACTTCGCGGGCAGCATAGCGTTTCAGGCCGCGAAGGAACTGGTGCTGGAAGGCACCAAGCAGCCGAACGGCTACACCGAGCCGATCCTGCACCGCCGTCGCCGGGAGGCCAAGGCGCTGGCTTGCGTCTAAGGCGTTGCGCGTCTGAGTAACTCGTGAATCCCCCCGCCCGGGCGCTTGCCGGGCGGGGGGATTCCTTTACCACACGACGACCGTCGACGGGGCGGATGACCGGTTTCGACCCACATAACGATCCGTTACCCTGGGCGCTGCACGAGACAGTCGGATGTGAGGAAGTTTTATGGGAAGCGTTGTCCTTGATGTATTCGCCCTGGTTGTGAATCGCGCGGCGATGTTCTGGAACTGGATGGCCACCGGTTCGGCCGGTTTCCCGCCGCTGTAATAGCCGAGATGAACGTCTGGTACCACGACCCCCGGTCCCGGCCCCTCGATGGGATGCCGAGGCCGGGGGTTTCCTTTGCCCGGTGAGATATCTCCACAGACCGTGAGCCGATTCCCTTCGGGGACAGGGCGGATCGACGTATCTTCTTTGGCATGAGCAGCGGCCCCCTCCGACCGACACCGTTGTGGTTCGAGCTCTGGATGGGGGCCATCACCACCGTGATCGCGCTGCTCTGTGCCGCGCTGTGCTGGGAATTGGCTGCTCAGGGTAGCTTTGCGGCCAAAGTGCTGCTGTGGGTGGGACTTTCGGTGGTCGGGCTGGTCGCGATCGTCTTCGCCATCCTGGGCTTGATCCGCTATCACGCTGTCCTCGTGAGCCTTACCGCACCGCTACTGATCGCCGCCCTCGCCGCGCTGGTGTGGTACGAAGTCCCCGAAACCGCGGGTTGGCGCCTGTCACGCCCCATCCTCGAAGATCAGGCCACCGCCTGCGCCAATCCGGGCCACCGCACCCGCCTCGGCGTCTACACCGTCACCTACATCACCCGCCGCGACGGCGCCTGCCTGTTCTATGTCAGTGGCGGAGCCACCAATTCCGAAGGCTTCGCCTATTTCCCGGACAGCGCCCCGAGTACCGGGCCGGCCGGCCCCGGCGGCATCGGCTACGAACCCTTCCACGGTCCCTGGTATCGCTTCGTCGAAAACACCTGACAGATCCGGCTGAGGCCGCCATCGCTGTACAGCTCAATGCTGGACAGCAACCAGTGTTCGGATGATCATGAAGATTGCGGCCACACCGAAACAGGCCAGTCCGACCACCCATACTGTGAACATCTGCCGCATCGGTATCAGCTTGTCCAGCCAGCCGCCGTCGAGGTCGACGTTCTGGTATTGCGTCTCGAAGACAGGACCGTGTGAACCCCAGGTGCCCGCGCCGATCTGCTGGTCTTCGAACCGCTCCAGCCACAGCGCGTCCTTGCGTTCGGCAAGGCGATGGCTCGCCATGAGCATGATCGAAATGAACGACACGATCAGCGCGAGCAGCGACGAGGCTATGCGCGCGATGGAATCGTTGTCGGCACCCATCGAGATACTGAACAGGAATGCCTGGGCAGTCAGACTGAGGGCGGGAACTTGCCAGAGTAGGTTCTCGTATTGCAGGCGTCGGTCCGCCACGGTCCGGTAGACCGCATCCAGATCGGCCGAACGGCGGGGCGCTGCCTCGTCCACAAGGGGTACTGTCGCACAGTCGCGCAGACCTGGTGGGTGTTTGTCACGTTCGGGATGCGGAGCGCACCAGGAGGAGGATGCTGACCAGGAGCACCCAAGCCGGGAAGGCCAGCGTCATCCATCTGCTCGTTTCACCGGCCACCAGGAGTGCCAGGGCCGCCAGATAGCTGAGACCGGCGAGCCAGCGCGGCATCAGCCCGGTCTTCAGCCAAATCGTCGCGAGCGAGATCATGAACACGGCCGCCATCCGCAGTGCGTAGGTCTGGCATGCCGAAACCACGATCATCTTGCCGAAGTCGACCACTGCGGCGCGGGCGGCCGGGTCGGTGACGGCGGTGTTGCTGGACACCAGACCGGCGGCGACGGCGCTGCCGACGAACATCATGGCCAGGAACAGCAGGCCGCTACCGAGGAATACCGATAGGAAGAACCGGTCTTCGTAGCGCCCGAACCCGTCACGGACAACGCCGATGAACCACAGGAAGCTGATTCCGGCGAACGGCATGAGCACCGTCGCTGTTCTGATCGCGTTCTGCCGACTGGCCAGCCAATGAGTCGAGCCTTCGATGCCGTCGGGCATATCGAGACGGATCAAGATCAGCGTTATACCGAACAACACCGCGAAGACCACTCCGGCCAGTGCGGCCGCTCGCGGTGTCGACAACCGGTGCGGGGTCGGCTCGGTCTGTTGCGGCGATGTCGACATGCCGTCATCCTGTCAAATCCGAGCGCCGGTGGGCTGGATTTCCGGTCCGGGTCTGATTTCCTCGTTGTGCTCCTGGCGCAGAATTCAACGTACCGACGTCGTTGATCGAATTCCGTCCTGGTTGCCGGTGCTGTGTGGGTTTCGGCGAGATCGGCCGAGGCATAGCATATTGAAAGTCCAGCTTACTGCGGTGCGGAAGGTGGGTGAAGATATGACGACCGAGCCCGATTGGAGTAAACCGGCGGCCGTGGCCATCCCGGCGGAGGGCTATTTCGAGTTGGAGCGGGGCAGGTACGGTCCGATCTATCCGCGGACGCCGGCCTGCTACGGGTTCTCGATCATCGCCAAGGTGAAGCCGGGGCGCGAAGAGGCTATTCGCGCATACGGCAAGCAGATCCAGGATGCGGTGGCAGCTGGTCCGGATGTGCTGGCACCGCTGCGGCTGCACTATCTGCGTTGGGTGTTGTTCGACGTCGGATCGGGACTGCATTTCCAATATCAGGGCATTTTCGACACCGATTTCGACAAATACACCGAGGACGCCGTGGCCCTGTTCTCCCAGACCGGTATCACCACGGTTTTCACCAATCTCGAGGGATTTCCGGAGGATTGGAAGGAAAACCCGGAGGCGTTCGTGAAATTTGTTCGCGAACACCAGTTTCCGAGCTTCCTCGAATACGGTGAGTACCCCTACGTCACCGCCGACGAGATCAAAAAGGCGCTGCGGCTGAAAGCAGCGTTCTCCGACATGCTCGACCAGATGCAGTAACCCTGGGCCATGCTCGAACTCGACGATATTCAGCACATCCTGCTGACCCGGACCCCGGCGGTGACCGGCCGCTACGAGTTCCTGTCCTTCGATGATCCCGTCGGGGCGCGAGCTTGGTTGACGCCGCTGGTGGACCGTGTGCAATCGGCGGCGGACGTGCGCGCGACGATGGACAGTTCCGACCGCTGGGTCACGCTGGCCTTCACCTGGCGCGGGCTGCGGGCACTCGGCGTGCCGGAAGAAACGCTCGCCACCTTCCCGGACGAGTTCCGCGAAGGCATGGCCGCACGCGCTGACATCCTGGGTGACACGGGCGCTTGTTCTCCCGGCAACTGGGTGGGTGGGCTGGCCGGTGACGACCTGCACGCCATCGCGATCCTGTTCGCCCGCACCGATGCCGAGCATCAGCGCTGCACCACCGAACACCACAAACTGATCGCCCGCTGCTCCGGTGTGCGGGTGTTGTCGTTCCTGGATCTGAACGCGACGCCGCCCTTCGACTACGCCCACGATCATTTCGGGTTCCGAGATCGGTTGTCCCAGCCGGTGATCGCCGGATCCGGTGACACGCCGACCCCCGGCTCGGGAGCAGCGCTGCAACCCGGCGAATTCATCCTGGGCTATCCGGACGAGGAGGGGCCATCGCGAGCGCTGCCGCAGCCTGAGGTGTTGTTCCGCAACGGAAGCTATATGGCCTACCGGCGGCTGCAAGAACACGTCGGCGCGTTTCGGGACTATCTGCGCGAGCACTCGGACACCCCGGACGGGCAGGAGTTGCTCGCCGCGAAGGTTATGGGGCGCTGGCGCAGCGGCGCACCCCTGGTGCTGACGCCGGACCGGGATGATCCGGCGCTGGGCGCGGATCCCATGCGCAACAACGACTTCAACTACAAGGAAATGGATCCGCACGGCTATGCGGTACCACTCGGCGCGCATGCGCGGCGTCTGAATCCCCGTGACACTGCGGCGAACATGAACCGCCGCAGAATGATTCGCCGCGGCGCCACCTACGGGCCCGCGCTACCCGAGGATGCCCCCGACGACGGAGTCGACCGCGGGATCGCCGCGTTCATCATCTGCGCCAGCCTGGTACGTCAGTTCGAGTTCGCCCAGAACGTCTGGATCAACGACAAGACATTCCACGAACTCGGCAACGAACACGACCCCATCTGCGGCACCCAGGACGGCACCCTCGACTTCACGATCCCCAAGCGGCCCATCCGCAAGGTGCACAAGGGACTGCCGGCTTTCACCACGCTCAGAGGCGGCGCGTACTTCTTCCTCCCGAGCATCAGCGCTCTCCGATACCTGGCCACGCTCGACAGTCGAGAGGTGACACCATGAGCAGCACCCTGCCGTCGGCACGCACCTACAACCAGAACCACATTCCGCGCACCCACGACGGGCGACGGCGGATGAGCATCTATTGGACATGGAGCTATCCATGGGAGGCCCAACGCGATCCCGCCGAGATGTACAACCGCTTCTCGACGATGACCGAAGTCCGCAACGTACTGTGGCCGAGCTACGAGACGCCGGAATACGACGCCGCGCACTTCCTGCAGGGCATCGCAGGCACACTGGAGCTGTTCCATCGCTCGACGCTGGCGTTCCAGCAGTTGGCCGAAGATGCCACCGGTCACCCCGTCGCGGTCTTCCAGCGCATCGACCAGGCCGGCTACACCTTGCCGATCGACGAGCGGATCCTGGCCGACACCGACACCCTGATGGTGTTCGGGCTCGATCACGTCCTTTCCGAGCAGCACGCCGCCTCAGCCGAGATCGATGCGATCCGCGACTGGCTGCAACGCGAAGGCACCTGCCTGCTGCTGGCGCCGCACCACGACGTCGGGTGCACCGACGACTACGCGCAGCGACAAATGGAATACGCGCATCACGGCGACCCACTGGTGCCGCGGCAGCAACGATTCGGCCAGTACACACGCTCGCTCATGCAGGCCCTCGATGTTCCGGTGCACAACAAATGGGGCCTGCGCCCCGCGGTCGTGGACGGCACCAATGAGATCGCACCCTTGACCGGGTTCCGCGATCTGGACGTACCCCGGCTGCTGGACAATGTGACGACGTTCAACTTCCACCCTCATCTACCGCACTACGAGCTCACCGCGCCGGAATCCGACTCGCTTCGTGTCCTGGGCCGCCAGCGTGTCGACCCCCAACGGCCCCATCCCTTCACCGCCGCGGGCGATACGGAATTCAATACGTTGATCTGGATGCCCCCCGCCGACAGACGAGCGGGCGATATCGTGCTCATCGACTCCACCAACTTCACCACGCTGTTCGGCGGGACAGACAGCCTCCGCAACCTCTGGCACAACCTGGCCACCATGAAGTGACCACCGGTTCAGGGCTTGGGTTCGATCCAGAGGGCTTCGGCTACGGCGCACAGATCGCCGGAGGGCGTGGCGAGAGCGATGCCGACCGTGTGTTTGCGCCCTTGGTGGCTGATGGGCCAGGCGTAGGAGATGTAGGGGGAGTCGGGGTAGACGGGGCGGAGTTGGGTGGCGGTGAGGGCCGCGGTTACGCCGCCGAAGCTCATACCTTGTTTTCGCATGGCGGTCCAGCCGCCGGGGCAGTCGAGAGCGGACCAGACGACTTCCGGTGGGAGTCGGCCGGATTCGTCGGCCAGGCCGCGATCCGGAGTCCAGGCGGCGATGACGAGATCGTGATCCGGCGTGTCCCAGGTGAGTAGGCGCAGGCCGCGGCCGGGTGCGCAGGCGGCGCCGCAGCCATAGCAGTCGGTGACGCGGCGCGACACCATGGCCGCGTCGGTGACGGCCTTCGCCTCGGCCCAGCTCGGGGCGGGCGGTGGATCGATGGTGAGCGCCGCCGGAGTCGATTCGGCGAGCAGCGCGCCGTCGGCATCGGTCAGCGTGTAGCCGCCGGATCTGGTGGGGCGCAATGACATCGGGGTCTTCAGCGGCACCCTGGCGCGGAAGTCGACGCGTATCTCGGTGGCCTCGCACGGCCCGGCCAGCAGGCCCGCGACGTAGCCGCCGAACGCCACGTCGGGATATCCGTGCACGTGTTCGGGGACGGTGACTGTCTCGGTCTGGATCACGGGTCGCTCGCGCCTTTCTGTGCCGTCGATCTGGATCGACCGTACCTCCGGATTCGGGCGCATCGGAATCGGCGACAGCGAATGCGCATGTGCGCAGGGCACGGCACTGTGGCAAAGCTCTGAGCTGGCACCACGTGGCCGGCCCGTATCCGATGATGGGGCGCGGGTCGGCTATTACGTGGCCTGACCGCCGAGTTGGGTGAGCAGCACGCTGATGACACCGGCCTCCTGACTCTGGCTCTGGAACATCGAGCGCGCGGTTTCCTTGACTGGGCCCGAGGGCAGAAGTTCGTCGGCGGCCCGAGCCATCACCAGTCCGCCTTGATGATGACGAAACATCAATTGCAGGAACAGTATTTCCGCATCGTGACCGCGGGCTGCGGACAGGGCGTCGAGTTCGGCGGTTGTCGCCATACCCGGCATCGCATCGCCGCTCGACTGACCCGCGCTCGGATGATGTTGCGACACAGCCGAATCGGGGTGCATCCACGCCATCGGATGCGACGACAGCGGCGACGCATCGGCCAGCCGCAGCCAGCCGAGCATGGTCCCGATCTCGATGTGCTGGGCATCCGAAAGCTGTTGTGCCAGCCGCAGCACGGTCGGGTCCACGTCACGATCCAAGCGCTGCACCATGATCAGCGCCTGCTGATGATGCGCGGTCATATCCTGCGCGAATCCGATCTCGACCGCGTTGAGAACCGGTGCGGTCGTATGCTGTTCGGGCAATACGAGCGGACGCAGCGCCGCGCCGAGTACAACCAGGACGAACGCAACCGAGGCGAGCGCCGCGACTCGGAACCAACGGGACACAGCTACGACCCGACGGTCGATTGCTGATTCTCGGGCACCGTATATACGCCGTTGTCCAGTTGCAGCACCATGAATCCGTTATCGGAGCAGGCGACATACAGCTGGTTGCCGCGCCACTCCGGCGGCGAGAAACACCAGTCGGTGGAGACATCGCCGAAGGCGAGGTTGCCGGTGCGCGGGGTGAGCGCATCCAACGGATCGAATTGACCCTCCAACACCGCGCGTGCGGCCGGTGGTGTGCTCATCAACGGCACACCGATGATCGACGCGAGGGCATGCGGTGAGTTCCACAGGCTCAGGTTCTGGCCGGTTCGTGCGGGCGGATTGAAGTAGGCGATCTCGCGAATATTATGCGGATCGCGGACGTCGAAAATCCTGATGCCGGAGGAGATCCAACCGCACGCGAGGGCTGTGGGGTCGTCCGGGCGGTCGGCGGCACAGTAGTGCGATTCGTAGGCGAAGGCCGAACCGCCCATCGAACTACCGATATTGCTGTCGATGTTCTGCAGCAGGTTGATCTCCAGCTTCACCTTCCCGGCCACCTTTGGTGCGGTGTCGTTGGAGATATCGATGAGTTTCACACCGCCGGAACCGCCTTCGTCGACGGTGTATAGGTAGGGCTTGCCGTCATAGGTCACCGGGATGCTGTGCTGGGTGGCCCAGCCGTCGGTCCAGAAGGTGCGGCCGATATGGGTGACCTGCGGGTTGGGATCGCGGCGCTGAACCGCGCTGATATCGAGCACGGTAAATCCGCCGAGCGCGGAAAGGTACATGCGGTTGCCGTCCGGACTGATGCCGAAGCCGTGCGCCTCGATGCCGGTCAGCCCCTGCCAGATGACATGCGGAGCGGCCGGATCGGTGAGATCGACCGCGCTGACGAAACCGGGCGCGACACCCGAGGCCCAGTAGGTGCGACCGTCGGGGGACCAGCCGCCCTCGTGTGTGGTGATCGGCAGCGGCATCAGCAGATTCGTGCCGGGTCCCGGATTGAGCAGCTTCGGATACGCGCAATCGGAGACGTCGTAGACCGACAGATAGCCGACGCCCTCGCCGACCGGCACGCCGGTCCCGACCAGCAGTTTGCGTTCGGTGTTGACCTTGAGGCTCTCCCAGGTGCCCGCGAGCATCGCGGGTTCGGTCAGGGTGACCGTCGGGCGCGGGTGCGCTGGATCGGAGACGTCGAGTACCTGGACGCCGCGGCCCTCGCTGATCAGGTCGCCGGGGAAGAAAGAACCCATATAGGCGCAGTGGTCGAAGCTGGTGGAGGTGATGCCCGCGCCGCGTCCGGCGTAATTGCCGACCATCGACATATTGCAGGTGTAGCCCTGGGTGCTGCGCCGACTGTCGCGGTCGGCGGCCGAAACATCGCCTTGCAGCCCGGTTTCCGGCATCGATCCCGGTCCGCAGTCAGCCCTGGGTACCGAGGTCCGGCCGACATCGAGGAATTCCTGGACCGCGGTGGCGATATCGGATTGCAGATCGGCCGATGCGCTGCTGGGCAACATCATTGCGGCCACGATCGTGGTGGCGAACAAGGCCAGCGGCCGGGCACCACGCAGTCTCAGCTTCGGGTGCATCATTGCATCCCAACTTTCCTCATCATGGGCACAGACCGCGCCGACTCAGACGGAGTATGAACTGACTGAATGGTAGTAACAGGCAGTAACTTACAGCTGGGTTTTGGTGAAAATACCAGGTAATTGATACGTTTCGCTGCGACGCTCAGCTAGCGGTCAGTGCCTTGGTCTCATCTGTCAGCAGCGACGTGCAGACGTCGAGCAGGGACTGTCTGAGTCCCGTCGACCGCTCGGCCAATGCCGACTGCGCCCGGACGTATTCTGCACGCCCCACCGGTGTTTCGATGCGGATCGGCTCGTAGCCGTAGTCGGTGAGGTCGTACGGGCTGGCGCGCATATCGAGTTCGCGTGCGGCGCAGGCAAATTCGAAATAGTCGAGCAACAGGTCGGAGGAGATGAGCGGGGTCAGTTTGAAACCCCATTTGTAGAGGTCCATATTGGCGTGCAGGCAGCCGGGCTGTTCACGAGCGACCTGGTCGGCGCGGGTCAACGGTTCCGCGTTGCGACCGACCGCGTCCGGGGTGAAGAAGCGGAATGCGTCGAAGTGGGTGCAGCGCAGAGACAACGATTCGACGACCGCATCGGTACCGGTGCTGCCCAGGCGCAGCGGCACCTGTTGGTGGCGGACCTCGTCGGTTTTGTACACCATTGCCCACTCGTGCAGGCCGAAGCAGGACAGCTGCGCCGGGCGGGATGCCGTGGCGCGCAGCAGTTTTGCGATGAACTCGACGGTGTCGCGACGCCGCCCGACGAACGCGGGGTCGGCGGTATAGACACCCGAGCCGGAACGTATGTCGTGCCGGTGATACCCGCGAGCCCCGTCGTACTCCCGCGCGCCCGCCAATGCGACACCGAATCCCGGGTGCCAGCGCCGCAATTGGGCGGGCTTGTGTCCGTAGTAGGTGAACAGGAAGTCGATCACCGGATGTGACGACCCCGCCGCGCGCCGTTCGAGATACGGTCCGACGAGCTCGTCCAGCCGAGCCCGGTGCGCGGCGGCACTGGTCCGCCACTCGGACTCGGCCAGCACGATCATTCGATCACCCGGTGCGTCCCGTCGCGCACGGTGCCGACGAACTCTTCCACCAGATCCTCCAGCGCCACAATGCCCACCGTATTTCCACGAGTGTCCACGACGCGGCCGAGGTGGGAGTTGGTGCGGCGCAAGCGGGCCAGCGCCTCGTACAGGGGGGTACCGGCGCTGACCGTCGGCAGTGGACGAATATCGGTGCGCGGGATGGGTGTATTCGGTCCGGCGCTTTCGTCGGCGACCTTGTCGAGCACATCCTTCACATGCAGATACCCGACCAGCGAGCCGTCGCTCGCGCGCACCGGATACCGGGAGAAACCGGTTTCGGCGACCGCGGTTTCGATATCGCCGAGCGTGGTGCCATTGCCGCGCAACGGAACCGAGCGGGTCGTCGCCAGCTGTACCATCACATCTCCCACCACCCGATCGGAGGTGCCGAGCGCCTGGGTGAGGCGGCGGTGCTCTTCCTCGTCGAGCAGGCCCTCCGAACGGGATTCACCGATCATCTCGGCGAGCTCGACACTCGAGACCGTCGCCTCGAGCTCATCCTTCGGCTCGACCCGCAACATGCGCAGCGACAGATTCGCCGCCAGGTTGTAGAGGGCGATGAGCGGACGCGCCAAGCGCAACCACATCAGATGCACCGGAACCAGCAGCAGCGCACTGCGTTCCGGTCCGGCCAGCGCGATATTCTTCGGAATCATCTCGCCGAACAGAATGTGCAGGATCGCCACGATCGCCAGCGCGATGGCGAAGGCCACCGGATGTAGCAGCTGTTCGGGCAGGCCGACCAGCTCGAACGGCCCCTCCAGCAGATGCGCGACCGCGGGTTCGCCGACCCGGCCGAGCAGAATCGAGCAGATGGTGATGCCGAGCTGCGCGGCGGCCAACATCATGGACAGGTTCTCACCGGCCCGGATCACCGTGTGCGCCTTGCGCTTGCCTTGTGCGGCGAGTGCTTCGAGACGGTCACGGCGGGCCGAGATGAGCGCGAATTCGGCGGCGACGAAGAAGGCATTGCAGGCCAGCAGCACGACCGTCAAGAGGACACCGAGGAGATCACCCATGGCTGTTCTCCTTCAGTACGGCGGCCGCGACCGGGACCAGCCGGATCCGATCGATACGCCGCCCATCCATCCGTTCGACCTTGGCGATCCAGCCGCCGTCATCGTCGTTCGGATAGCGATGCGAAGACCGTGGATTCGGCAGGATCACCTCATCACCGGTCACCGGGATGCGGCCGAGCCGGGTGAGTACCAGACCGCCGAGGGTTTCGTATTCGCCCTCCGGCGCGTCGTAACCGGTGGCCCGGGAGACCTCGTCGATGCGTAGCAGCCCCGAGCAGTCCCAGCCGTCGGCGACCCGGCGGACATCACGTTCTTCCTCGTCGTGCTCGTCGCGGACATCGCCGAGGATCTCCTCGATGAGATCCTCCATGGTCACGATGCCCGCAGTGCCGCCGTATTCGTCGACCACCAGCGCGACCTGCATGCCGTCGGCGCGCACCCGCTCGAGCACCTCGTCGCCGTCGAGGCTGGCGGGCACGATCGGGACCGGCCGGGCGAGCAGATGCAGCGGGATGGTGTTGCGGAGATTCGCCGGATGGGTGAACGCCTGTTTGACGTGCACCACGCCGAGGGTGTTGTCCAGATCGCCGTCGATGATCGGGAAGCGGGAGTAACCGGTGCGGCTGGCGGCCGCGATCAGATCGGCGATGGTGTCGGACTTGTCCAGGGATTCGATCTTGACCCGCGGTGTCATCAACTCCTCGGCGCTGCGCTCACCGAATTGCAGCGAGCGATCGACCAGCTGCGCGGTGCGGTGGTCCAGCGCGCCGCGCAGTGCGGAGGTGCGCACCAGCGAGCCGAGTTCCTGCGGGGAGCGCGCCGAACGCAGCTCCTCGGCCGGTTCCACACCCAGGCGCCGGACCACCCAGTTCGCGGTGCCGTTGAGGAAGCGGATCATCCACTTGAACACCACCGAGAAGGCGATCATCGGGCCCGCGGTCACCCGGGCAGTGCCGAGCGGCTTCGATATCGCGATGTTCTTCGGCACGAGCTCGCCGTAGATCATCGACAGCGAGGTGGCGAGCAGCAACGCCAGCGTGAGCGAGATACCGTGCGCCGCACCCTCGCTCAGACCGAGCGCGGTGAACGGCGGCGACAGCAGCCGGGCCAGGACGGGTTCGGCGATATAGCCCGTGATCAGCGTGGTGATGGTGATACCGAGCTGGGCTCCGGAGAGCTGGAACGACAATGTGGTGTGCGCCTGTCGGACCATGCGCGAGCGGGCGTCCCCGACCGTGCGCACATGCGATTCGACGGTGCTGCGTTCCAGAGCGGTGAGCGAGAATTCGGCGGCAACGAACAACGCGGTGCCGACGGTGAGGGCGATGAACCCGATCAGGCTGAGCACGGTGAGCACGACGGACATCGTCAGCACCACCTGCGAAACATGCGATGAGCTGAATCGGATCGGGCGGCTGTGGGAAGGAGGGCGCCGGGTTTGTCACCCGGCTCGGTAGAGGAGCCCTCCTGTGCGGCGCCCTCGGACGCGGGTGACAACTTGTTCCTCTCGGCAAATGGGTTTGTGTAACCGGAAACCGGCAACCACTATGCTACCGGCCCACGCGCGTGCCCGCGTGGGCCGGTATTGCTGTGTCTGATTGGCCGCGCCTGCGGCGCGGCGTGTTCGCGGCCCCCCTGGTGTCTCGCGTCCGAGCCGTCGAGACTCGCGCCTGCGGCGCATGCGCTTCGACGGCTCGGACGCGAGACGGGCCGCGAACGTCGCTCGTAAGACTCGCTCCGTTGGGGTCGGCTGGGCAGGATGGCTCAGCTTTTATCCACGCTGAGCGGTCTACCAGCCGCTCGGCAGCGGGCGGCCTTCGGCGAAACCTGCGGCCGATTGCACGCCCAGCACGGCCTTGTCGTGGAACTCGGTGAGGCTGCGGGCACCCGCGTAGGTGCAGGCGCTGCGGACGCCGGAGCAGATGTGGTCAATGAGGTCCTCGACGCCGGGGCGTTCCGGATCCAGGCGCATGCGCGAGCTGGAGATGCCCTCTTCGAACAATGCCTTGCGGGCGCGGTCGAAGCCGCTGTCGGTGGCGGTGCGGGCGGCGACAGCGCGCTTGGAGGCCATGCCGAAGCTTTCCTTGTAGGCATTGCCGTCGCGGTCGACGCGCAGGTCGCCGGGGGATTCGTAGGTGCCGGCGAACCAGGAGCCGATCATCACATTGGACGCGCCCGCGGCCAGTGCGAGAGCGACGTCGCGCGGGTGCCGGACCCCGCCGTCGGCCCAGATGTGCACGCCGAGTTCCTTTGCGGCGGTGGCGCATTCGGCCACCGCGGAGAACTGCGGACGGCCGACGCCGGTCATCATTCGGGTGGTGCACATGGCACCGGGGCCGACACCGACCTTGATGATGTCCGCGCCCGCAGCGGCCAGATCGCGGGTGCCCTGCGCGGAGACCACATTGCCCGCGACCAGCGGCACACCGAGGCCGAGATCGCGGATGGCGCTGAGGGTTTCGAGCATCTTGGCCTGGTGGCCGTGTGCGGTATCGATGACGAGCAGGTCCGCGCCGGCGTCGACGAGCGCCTTGGCCCTGGCCGCCACGTCGCCGTTGATGCCGACCGCGGTGGCCACGCGCAACTGGTTGTTGGCGTCCACATTGGGTTGGTAGATGCCGGTGCGGATGGCTCCGGTGCGGGTCATGACGCCCGCGAGGCTGCCGTCTTCGGCGATGAGCACGGCGAGTTGCGCGTGCTCGGCCTCGAGCAGGTCGAACAGATCGCGCGGCGAGGTACTGGCCGGTGCCTGCACGAAGTCGGTGACCGCTACGTCGCGCAGCCGGGCGAACCGGTCGACATCGCTGCAGGATGCCTCGGTGACCACACCGACCGGCTTACCGCCGTCGACGACGACCACGGCGCCGTGGGCGCGCTTGTGCATCAGGGCGACGGCCTCGGAGACCGAACGTTCCGGATCCAGCGTGACCGGGGTATCGGCGGTGAGCGAACGGCTCTTGACGAAGGCGATGGTTTCCGATGCCGCGGCGATCGGAAGATCCTGCGGTAGGACGACGATGCCACCGCGACGGGCGACAGTCTCGGCCATCCGGCGACCGGCGACCGCGGTCATATTCGCGACGACAATGGGGATGGTGGTGCCGGACCCGTCTGCGGTCGCAAGATCCACGTCGAACCGTGACGCGACATCCGTCCGATTCGGGACGAGGAAGAGGTCGTCGTAGGTCAGGTCGTACGGCGGCTGATGACCGGGGAGAAACTGCACTTAATCGATTCTAACCGGTGCGCCGCAGTTCCGTGCAATCACCCAGCACTCCCTGTGCGCCAGTGTTCTCCTGATCTCGAGCCGTGCGTGTCACGCGTCGGCTTGGGCACGGGAGAGTTGGATTGTGGTCGCGCACATGATGATTACGGCGACGGTGATCACCGCGTATCCGATGTGGTCGGTGCGGAAGCGTTCGTCGAGGACGGTAATGCCGATGAAGGCGGCGGCCAGGGGTTCGGCGATGGTGACGGCGGGCAGCGATGCGACGAGGGGGCCGGATTGGAAGGCGCGTTGCTGGATATAGAGGCCGATCAAACCGGAGGCCACCAGGGCCCAGGTTTGCCAGCTGCCCAGCACGTGGGTGAGGCCGCCGTCGAAGAGTTCGGTCACGTATTCGGTGAGGGCCGCGGCCAGACCGAACAGGGCGCCGCCCGCGGTACCGAACAGGAGTGCGCGGCGGGTCGGGTCGGAGGTCCCGAGGCCGACGGCGACGGCCACGGCCAGCACACCGAGCAGGGCGGCGAGCGGCGGGATCCAATCACGCAGGGGCGCATTGGTATTGCCCTCGGTCGGATCGCCGATGATCAAGAAGGCGGCGAGGGCTGCCGCGAGTGCGACGGCGGTCGCCCAGGTGCGTGGGGTGATGCGGCGGCGGTTGATACGCGCGGAGAGGGGGAGCGCAAAGACCAACATGCTCACCAGAATCGGCTGGACGAGCAGCACCGCGCCCAGAGTGAGCGCGGCGACCTGCATGGCGTAACCGCCCGCATCCCCGATGATTCCGCCCCACCAGCGCGGATTGCGCAGCAGTGAACGCATGAGCGATTCGTCCTCGGGAACCGCGGCCGCCGCATGCTGCTGCGCGACCGCTGCCACCGCGAAGAGCAATGCCGCGATCAGCGCACAGACGACCGCGCCCACCTGGTGATTCGCCACCTGGTCAGTTTGCCCCGCGATTGCGGCTGCCCGGCACCCCCTGTGCCCGCCCGGCGCGTCGACGGGTGCGCCCGGGCGTGTCGCCGCTGGTCGAGGCGGTGCGACCGGTTCCGGCGCCACGACCGGAAGTGGCTCCTGCGCCATGGCCGGCCGATGCGCCACGCGCGGATGAGCCCGTTCCGTGGGCTGCCTTTGCCGACCCGGCAGCCCGACCCGGCGCGGCCGATGCCGTACTCGCGGTCCGCCCCGGAGCCGTGTTCGCAGACCCGGCGCTCCGTCCGGGGGCAGCCGTCGCCGCTGCTGTGGTCCGACCCGTGGCAGGGGCGGCCGTCGTCCCCCGACCCGACGTTGCGACATTGCGCCGATTCGAAGTCGCGGTGGAGCTCGACGAACCACCCGAGGACTTCTTCGCACCTCCGGCGCGACCACTCGAACCAGCGCTACGCCGCCCGGCACCGGCTGAGCCCGCACCGCCCGAGCGTGTGCCGCGACCACGACCGCCCGAACCCGGACCAGACCGGCGGCTCGACCTATCGACGTTCAACTCACCCTCGTCACCCACCGTGACCGCCGAGTTCGCCGCGACGATCGGTACGCCCGACGGTTGCTTCGCGCCGGTGATCTGGATCAGGCGCCGATCGCCCGGACGGACCTGCACGCCGTCGACATCGACGCCCGCCTTGCGGGTCATCTTCTCGACCTCGGTGCGTTCCTCTTCGGTGACCAGCGTGACGACGACGCCGTCCTCCCCGGCGCGTGCGGTGCGGCCGGCGCGATGCAGGTACGCCTTGGATTCCGCGGGCGGATCCACGTGCACGACAAGGGAAATCCCGTCCACATGGATGCCACGCGCGGCCACATCGGTGGTCACCAGCACCGGTGTCGCACAGTCGGCGAATGCGGCCAGCGTCCGCACGCGGTTGTTCTGTGCTTTCCCGCCGTGCAGCGCGCCTGCTGCGATTCCGGCCGCGCGCAACTGCTTGGCGAGCCGGTCCGCACCGTGTTTGGTGCGCACGAACATGATGGTCAGCCCGTCGCGGGCGGCGATCTGCGCGGTGATCTCGCGCTTATCGGCCTTGCGCAGGTACAGCAGATGATGCGACATCGTCGCGACCGAGGCCGACGGCGGCGCGGTGGAATGCGTGACGGGGGAGCGCAGGTAACGCTTGACCAGTTTGTCGACCTCACCGTCGAGAGTGGCCGAAAACAGCAGGCGCTGACCATCTTTCGGCGTCCGGTCGAGCAGTTTGGTGACCTGTGGCAGGAAACCCATATCGGCCATGTGGTCGGCCTCGTCCAGTGCGGTGATCCGCACATCGGACAGGTCGGCGGAGCGCTGGTTGATCAGGTCTTCCAGCCGTCCGGGCGTGGCGATCAGCAGGTCCACTCCGCGCGCGAGCCGGTCGGCCTGCCGCTTGATCGGTGCGCCGCCGACCACCGAGGCGATTCGCAGCCCGAGCGACAGTGCCACATTGTCCAGCGCCTTTTCGATCTGAGCCGCCAGTTCGCGGGTCGGCACCAGTACAAGGCCGCGCGGACGACCCGGCTTGGCCTGGGCCCCCGCGAGCAGCGCGAGCATCGGCAGCCCGAAGGCCAGGGTCTTGCCGGAGCCGGTTGGGCCGCGTCCGAGCACATCCTTACCCGCCAGCGCATCGGTCGCGGTCGCGGCCTGGATCGGGAACGGCGCCTCGATGCCGTCGCGGCGTAGCGCCTGGACGAGCACGGCGGGTAGGCCCAGCTCCGCGAAGGTGGTGGCAGGGGTGGAGGAGGTCAACGGGGTTGTGTGCCTTTCATGTCTCGGCGCGGGCGGATCCGGGCACGCGTGGTGCCGCCGAGATGGTTGGGCCCGGTCATCGGTATGCGGTAGGACCGGGTGTGTCGGGGAGAACCGGAGGAATCAGTTACGCAGCAGTCGATCCAGTTCGACCAGCCAGGGTACCGCGACGGCCATGGTCGGGACCACCAGGATGGCCGCCGACCCCAGATACGCCGCCGAGGCCACCCGAATATCGCCGATCCGGCCGCCCAGGCGCTGGATGCGGATCAGGGTGGTCGGCCCGCCCGCAGCGAGCGCGCCCTGCGGAGCGGTGGATTTTGCGCATGCCACCAGGGCGCGGGCCAGCGGCTTCGGGCCGGTCACCTTCACCGCCGAGTCGTCGGCGAGCAGTTCGATCAGCAGTTTCACCGAGCCGAGTGCGGCCTTGCTGCGCACCACTCGGGGGAAGGCCTCGTGCACTGCGGTGAATGCCTCGAGCACCAGATCGTGGCGGGCGCGCAGATGCGAGCGCTCATGGCTGACGATGGCGGTGACCTCGGCGTCCTGCAGGCTGGTCAGCGTGCCTTCGCTCAGCACGACCCGCTGGCGCAGGCCGGGCAGACAGTAGGCGATCGGCTCGGTCGAGGCGAGGACCCGGATATCGGCGGCGCGGCGCTGCGGTCCGCTCTGGTCGAGCAGATCGACGAGCATGCGGTGGCGCGCACGGCGCCTGCGGGTGTGGACGCCGACGCGCACGATCGCGTATATCAGCCGCGCGCCGACCAGCAGGGTCAGCGCGAAGACGAAGACATAGGCCAGCCACAGCGGCAGTCCGAGCGCGTCGATTTCCCGGGCCGGGGAGGTGGTCGGGCGACCGTTCGGTCCGGGGACGAGTAGTTGGGCGGCGATGGCCAGGCCCGAGCCGAATGCGCTGAGCACGGCGGCGAGCGCGATGGCCTGCCATAACACGAGCGCGGCGCGCGGAGTCCGATACGGCCAGGTCGCGCGGCTCAGCAGCGCTGGGGCAGGCCCCGCGAGAAGCAAAGCGAGACCGGCGAAGACCGGCGCGGTTGCGTTCATCGACTCAGCTCACTGCGTTGTGGGGCCAGGGTCTCACCTCGTTGTGAGGCCAGGATCCCAAGACTACTGCTTCGGCGGCGCAGTATCTTCGGATGCCTCGAGCTTAGCGAGTGCTTCCCGCAGCGCGTCCGTATCGTCCCTGCCGACCTGTTCGACGAAATGCACGAGCGCCGCCGCGCGGCTGCCCGCCACATCGGCCTGCTGCAATGCGTCGACCATCAAGCTGGCCACCAGTTCATCACGGGTGTGCACCGGGGCGTAGCGGTGGGCGCGGTCATCGCGGCGCTGGACCACCAGGTTCTTCTTCGCAAGCCGTTGCAGCACCGTCATCACCGTGGTGTACGCGAGCTCACGGCGGGCGGCCAAAGCCTCGTGTACCTGCCGTACGGTCTGCGGCTCGTCACTGGACCACAGCTGATCCATGACCGCCTTCTCGAGTTCACCAAGTCCTGCCATTCCACAAGTTTACGGACTCAACGACACAATTGCGTACTACACCCCGTCGTAACTACCTGATAGCTGGTGTGTCATTTGTCATACCCGGGCAAAACGTGCCGGGTTCCGATGGGCACGATCATCGGACGGCCGGAGACCGGATCGTCGAGGACCGAGGCGTCGAGATCGAAGACCTCGCGCAGCAGTGCGACATCGACGATATCGGCGGGCGCGCCCTGGGCGACGATGCGTCCGTCGCGCATGACGATGAGTCGATCGCTGTAGCGAAGGGCCAGGTTGAGGTCGTGCAGCACCATCACCACGGTGCGGCCGAGGTCGTCGTGGAGCCGGTCGATCAGGTCCAGTACCTCGACCGAATGCGCTAGGTCGAGGTAGGTGGTCGGCTCGTCGAGCAGCAGGATATCGGTGCGCTGGGCCAGTGCCATGGAGATCCAGGCGCGCTGGCGTTGCCCGCCGGACAACTCGTCGAGTGAGCGATCGGCCAGGTCGGCGATGCCCGTCGCCGCGAGTGCGGACATGACCTCGGCCTCGTCGGTGGCCGACCACTGCCGGATCCAGGATTGATGCGGATGACGCCCGCGCGCAACGAGATCCGCGACGGTGAGCCCCTCGGGCGCGACCGGCGACTGCGGGAGCATGCCGATGATGCGTGCCACATCCTTGGTCTTCATCGTCGAAATCGCCTTGCCGTCCAACAGAATTCGACCCTGTCGCGGACGCAGCAGGCGCCCGAGCGAGCGCAGCATGGTCGACTTTCCGCAGCCGTTGGGACCGATGACGGTGGTGACGACCCCAGGTGCGATATCGATATCGAGCCCGTCGACGATGACGCGGTCGCCGTAGCCGAGGGTGACTTCCTGTGCGGAGAGCCGCGTATCGCTGGTCATGACAGGGTCGCCTTCCGATTCATACGCACGAGCAGGTAGAGCAGGAACGGTCCGCCGAAGGCGGCGGTCACGACACCGACCGGCAGATCGACCGGAAACAGCGTGCGCGAGGCCACATCCGCGCCGACCACCAGGATGGCACCGATGAGCGCGGAGCCGATGAGTGGTTCGCCGGGAGTTCGCAGCAGTCGGCGTGCGATCTGCGGTGCGGCGAGCGCCACAAAAGTGACCGGGCCGACAGCCGCCGTGGCGACGGACGCGGCCACGACGGCCGCGCCGATCAATAGCGTCTGCTGGGTCTGGATCCGCACGCCGAGCACGCGGGTGGTGTCGGTGCCGAGACGAAGTGCGGCAAGGGTTCGCGCGGAGCCCACCGCGACCACGACGACCATGGCCAGGGCCAGCGCGGCCGGGACGAGTTTCGTGCGGTCCGCGCTGTTGAGCGAGCCATTGAGCCAGAGTTGCGCGCGAGCCGCGTCCTGCAGGCTGGCGCGGGTGAGCAGAAAGCTGATACCGGACAACAACAGCGCGTTCACACCGATGCCGATAAGCACCAGTCGCATCGGCGTGACACCGCGGTCGCCGGTCACACTGCGACCCCAGGAGAGCAGGTAGATCACGATCGCGGTGAGCAGACCACCGCTCAGCGCTGCCAGTGGTGTGCCGACACTCGCGGCGAGTCCGGTTGTCGCGCCGCCGGTTCCGACCAGGACCGCGACCGCGCCGAGGCTCGAGCCGGTGGTGATGCCGAGCATATCCGGTGCGGCGAGCGGGTTGTGCAGGATCGATTGGGTGATCGCACCCGCGATGCCGAGTGCCGCACCGACGACCGCGGCGGTGAGCGCGCGCGGCAGTCGGGACTCCAGCACGATGAAGCGCTGGGATCGAGTGCCGCCCCCGCTGAGCACATCGAGTACTCGCCCGATCGGAATGTGGGTGTCGCCGAAGGCGATATCGAGGCAGAACAGTGTGAGCGCGGTCGCGGCGAGCGCCAGAACTATGAGCGCCATGGTGGGGCGCAACCCAATCGACGCCGGACCGAGGCGCAGGGCAGGGCGGATGTGGCGCAACGCCGGCGGAGTACTGCCGGGCCTGGTCGCGGTGTTATCCGGGGAGATTTCGTCGATGATTCCTTCGCTCATGGATGCTCCCCGGTGGCCCGCGAATTCGTGCGCGGCGATCGCTGTGGCATCTCCCTCACAGGCTCACCAACCTCTTGCGACGAACGAGCAGAATGAAGAACGGTGCACCCAGGGCCGAGATCATCACGCCGACCTGTACTTCGCCCGGCCGCGCCACAATTCGCCCGACCACATCGGCGACGAGCAGCAGCAATGCACCGAGCAGTCCGGAGTACGGGATCAGCCAGCGATAGTCGGGACCGGTGAAAACCCTTGCGACATGCGGCACTATCAATCCGATGAATGCGATCGGGCCGACCGCCGCTGTCGCGGCACCGCACAGCAATACGATCGCCGCCAGGCCGAGCGCACGGCTGCGTCCGATATGTACCCCGAGTCCGCGGGCGACTTCGTCGCCGAGGCTCAGCAGATTCAGGCCCGGCGCAGCCGCGACGGCCAGCAAAACGCCTATCGTCAGGAACGGCAGCACCTGCCAGAACACCTCGGCGTCGCGCCCGTTCACCATGCCGACCACCCAGAATCGGTAGGTGTCCAGCGCAGCATTGTCCATGAGCACAATGGCATTCGTCATCCCCTGCAGGAATGCGGTCACCGCGGCGCCGGCCAGTACCAGACTGAGCGGACTCGCCTTGCCACCGCCGATCGCGGACACACCGAACACCACCAGCCCGGCGATCAGCGCCCCTGCGAAGGCGAACCAGATGTACTGTTCGGGTGCCGTCAGCGCGAACAGGTAAATGCTCAGTGCCGCAAGGAAGGCCGCGCCGGCGTTCAAGCCGAGCAGGCCCGCGTCGGCGAGCGGGTTGCGGGTATAGCCCTGGATCAGCGCACCCGCGATGCCGAGTGCAAGCCCGGTCACCAGCCCGAGTGCGGTGCGCGGCAAGCGAAGTCCGCGCACGATCTCCTCCGCGGTCGACCCGGCGGGACAGGTGAACGGCCCGCCCGGGCAGCTGAGGGCATTGTGCACGGCGTCGTAGACGGTGCCGGGCGACAGTGATCGGGTGCCGATGGCGATGCCGGCCACGGTGGCGATGAGGAGCAGTGCGGTCAACGCGACGAGTCCGAGCCTGCGACGGCGCGCCGTATTCGTTCGTCGCGCCCCCGGCGCGATGGTGCCTGATGCCGTCACGGCGACGAACTACTCCTGACTTGATATCTGGTATCCGATTGCTAGGTCTGGTAAGCCTAACCTATCTTTTCGACCCGACCCATCACGGAGCCGACCCGAGGAGGTTCGATGTCCGAGCCAGTCACGACCTACATGCCTCGCCAGTCCCAGGTGGCATTCGGTAGGGCCTGTGTCCGGTTGCGCTCGTTGCAACCCGAACATCCGCGGGTATATGCGGTGGCCGCCATGTCCGAGCAGGGCAAACGACGTTGGTGGCGGCTGGCCGACGGATTGCGCGAGGGGCGGATCGAATTGATGTATCGGCGGCATGCCGCGGAAATGATCAGCGCCGAAGCCGCCGCCGAGGTGGTGGCGACCGCGCTGATCCACGCGGTGATCGGCCGGGTGGTCGCGCTGCTGGTGGCCGAGGGGCGGGTCTGGGATCCGGGTCTCGAGAATCTGTGGCTCCATACCGACAACGACGGTGGCATCGACTGGGCGGGCTTGGCGGACACCACGATTCGGGTGGTCGACGGTGATCGGCTTGCCGGAGCGGCTGGGGTCGTCACGTTGCCGTGCGAGCGGGCGATGTACGTCTGGCTCGCGCATCGGTGTGAGCCGTCGTTGCGGTTGATCCAGCGGACATTGGCGGGTTGCGCGGGACTCGGTGAGCGTCGGTTCTGGTCGCTGGTCGGTGAATCCATTGTGGGCGCAGCCACCTATGTGCCGGATTTGGCGCGGACGGATTCGCAGATCGGTGCGCGCCGCGGTGAGGGGTTGCTGTCGACGCTGGAAGAGCGCGGTTTGCCCGTGCGACGCGTTGTGGGTTGCCTGGTTCGATAGGGCCCTATCAGGTGAGTGGGTTGCTCGGCTCTCCCGCGGCGTCTCGGTGGGCGCCGAACGAATCGCCATGGTTGCCGGTTGCGTGCCGAGCCGGTCCGCCGGGCCGTGTCGACAATCTGGCGCGCTAGTCGTGCGTGGAATGGGTTATGGCAGAAAGTGTCTGGCTGTCCGCATGCCTTTGGTCGAATGCGCCACGGCGAGCGGAGTCCGATACGGCAGGAGTTGCCTACTTAGGTAAGCCTGACCTATAATAATTTCGGCGTTGGGGTCGGCCGAGTGTTCCGGAGGGCTGCCGTGAACCCCCGATCCATTGCCGCGGCGGGCTCCATGTGCGTGTGGAGCCCGCCGCTCTGTCTCGGCGAGCGAACGCCGGGAAGTAGCCGTCGTGCGAGCGCCCGGACGCCCTGTGTCAAGGTGAATGCATGACACAGCAGGAAGTTGCCCAGATCGAGTCGCTGGCCGACGTGACGCCTGAGCTGATGACCGAGCTCAGCAAGAACACCTTCACCGATCTGATCGGCCTCGAATTCACCGAGGTCACGCCGGATCGGGTGCGCGGCGAGTTGACCGCGGGGCCGCAGCTGCTGCAGTTGGCCGGCATTGTCAACGGCGGCGTGTACTGCACGGTCGTCGAAACCCTGGCCAGCGTCGGCGGTGGGGTCTGGTACAACGCCCAGGGCAATAAGGGCACCGTGGTCGGGGTGAACAACAACACCGACTTCCTGCGCTCGGTCCGCGAGGGCAAGGTCTTCGGCGAAGCGACGCCGCTGCACCGCGGCCGCCTGCAGCAGCTGTGGCAGGTCGTGCTGACCGATGGCGAGGGTCGCACGGTGGCGCGCGGTCAGGTCCGGCTGCAGAACCTGCCCGCACGGGATTGATCGGCGTTCCCGGAACGGGCGTGCCAGAATTACCGTCACCCGATCCACGAGCGCTGAGGAGCCCGGATGCGACTGTCGCCGCACGAGCAGGAACGGCTGCTGCTGAGCTACGCGGCCGAACTGGCCCGGCGCAGGCAGGCGCGCGGGCTCAAGCTGAACCATCCGGAGGCGGTCGCGCTGATCACCGATCATGTGCTCGAGGGTGCGCGCGACGGGCGCACGGTCGCGGAGCTGATGTCTTCGGGACGAACGGTTCTCACGCGTGCCGATGTGATGGACGGGGTGCCGGAGATGATCCACGACGTGCAGGTCGAGGCCACCTTCCCGGACGGCACCAAGCTGGTCACCGTCCACCATCCGATCGGCTAGGGCGACCATGATTCCCGGTGAATACCTCTGCGCCGAAGGCGCTATCGAACTGAACGCGGGAGCGGACCGCATCGAGCTCGATGTCGTGAATACCGGCGACCGACCGGTCCAGGTCGGCAGCCATGTGCATTTCCCGCAGGCCAATGCCGTGCTGCGTTTCGACCGAGAGGCTGCGCACGGACGTCGGCTCGATATTCCCGCCGGTACCGCGGTGCGCTTCGAACCCGGTCTCGGCCAACGGGTCGCGCTGATTCCGCTCGGTGGGGCACGCGAGGTGCACGGCATCAGCCTGAATCCCCCCGGACGTTTGGACGATGCGTCATGAGTGAGCTGAGCCGTGTGCGCTACGCCGAGCTGTTCGGTCCGACCACCGGCGACCGCATTCGCCTGGCGGATACCGATCTGCTGATCGAGATCACCGAAGACCGCAGCGGCGGACCCGGACTCGCGGGCGATGAGGCCGTCTTCGGCGGCGGCAAAGTGCTGCGCGAATCCATGGGCCAGGCCCGCGCGACCCGCGCCGACGGCACCCCCGACACCGTGATCACCGGCGTGGTCATCATCGACCATTGGGGAATCATCAAGGCCGACGTGGGCATTCGCGACGGCCGCATCAGTGCCATCGGCAAGGCGGGTAATCCGGACACCATGAACGGAGTGCATCCGGATCTGGTGGTCGGCCCGAATACCGAGATCATCGCGGGCAACGGCCGCATCCTCACCGCGGGCGCCATCGACTGTCATGTGCACTTCATCTGTCCGCAGCTGATGGACGAGGCACTCGGCGGCGGCATCACCACATTGATCGGCGGCGGCACCGGCCCGGCCGAGGGCAGCAAGGCGACCACCGTGACGCCCGGATCCTGGCATCTGGCCCGGATGTTGGAGGCCACCGATTCCTGGCCGATGAATATCGTGTTGCTGGGCAAGGGCAATACTGTCAGCGCCGAATCCATGTGGGAGCAATTGCGTGGTGGCGCAGCGGGTTTCAAGCTGCACGAGGATTGGGGTTCCACTCCGGCCGCCATCGATGCCTGTCTCACCGTGGCTGATGCGGCGGGTGTGCAAGTGGCGCTGCACTCGGACACCTTGAACGAAGCCGGATTCGTCGAGGACACGCTCGGCGCCATCGCGGGCCGCGGCATCCACGCGTATCACACCGAGGGCGCGGGCGGCGGGCACGCACCCGACATCATCACCGTCGCTGCACATCTCAACGTGCTACCCAGCTCGACCAACCCGACCCGTCCGCATACCGTCAATACCTTGGACGAGCACCTGGACATGCTCATGGTGTGCCATCACCTCAGTGCGTCCATCCCGGAGGATCTCGCCTTCGCGGAGAGCCGAATTCGGCCTTCCACCATCGCCGCGGAGGATCTGCTGCACGATCTCGGCGCGATTTCCATGATCGGCAGCGACTCCCAGGCCATGGGCCGCATCGGCGAGGTCGTCATGCGCACCTGGCAGACCGCGCACGTCATGAAGCGCCGCCGCGGTGCGCTGGCCGGCGACGGCGCCGCCGATAACGCCCGCGTGCGGCGCTACATCGCGAAATACACCATCTGCCCGGCCATTGCCCACGGACTCGACCACGAAATCGGTTCGGTGGAGGTTGGCAAGCTCGCCGACCTCGTGCTGTGGGATCCGGCGTTCTTCGGTGTCCGCCCGCATGCCGTCCTCAAGGGCGGCGCGATCGCCTGGGCCGCCATGGGCGATGCCAACGCCTCCATCCCCACCCCGCAGCCGGTGCTGCCGCGACCCATGTTCGGTGCCGCACCACTGGCCGCCGCCGCGACCTCTTTGCACTTCGTCTCCGAACAAGCCATCGAGGACGGCCTCGCCGACCGCTTGGGTCTGCGCCGAAAACTGGCTCCCGTCAAGAACGTTCGTCGCGTCACCAAGGCGGATATGCCGAACAATGACGCCATGCCACGGATCGAAGTAGATCCGGACACCTTTACCGTGCGCATCGACGGCGAGGTCTGGACCGAGCAGCCCGCCACCGAGTTGCCCATGGCCCAGCGCTACTTCCTGTTCTGATTGCCCGTGCGGGAAAGGGCAGGTTGGCGGGCGACGGCTGACATCGTAAGGTCGGTCCCGGCGTTGGGGCGGACATTCGTGACCCCGGAACACCTACTCCGACTCGTGGGAGAACATTTCGGATTGGCGTCGTTGGCGCCGATATGCAGCGTCACGAGTTGGGTTTTCGGTCCGAGAGCGTCGAATTGCGCTGTGATGCCAGGGCCTTGGGATGCGATGAGGTCCGGAATCTTGGCGGAACTGCAGGTTCGGTCGTCCAATTTCAGGCTGAGGTCGGCGGCGACCAGCTTTGGGGTATTGGCAGTGGAGCGGGCGCATTGCAGCGGTGCCCCGGTATCGAATTTCTGGACGCCGGTGGTCGCGGCACCGGAATCACCCAGGGCGACGTAGGCGGCGCTGCCGTCGGCCGCAGCCGTGGATGCGGGTGCAGCCAGGAGAGCAGAAGTGAGGGTCAGCAGGCTGATCGCGAGTGCGCCTGCGCGCCAACCAGTTCGGCGGGTCTTCATGATCGCTACCTCGTCCGCAATAAAAGTGATACGGCTTGGTCTCAGTTCTTGGGGACACTACTGGGTGAGCGGTGTGGCCCGCAAAGGTTTCCGGGAACACGGGTGTCGGCTCTTGGAGTTTCGGCGGTATCCGGGCATCCGGTGGCAGACTTCATGGCATGACGACGTTCGAGTGGGCCGACGTGGACAGCTACATCGTGGACTCTCTGGTGGGAGGCGAAGATTCGACCGCGACGGCATTGGCGGCGAATGCGGCGGCCGGACTGCCCGCCATCGACGTATCGCCGGCGCAAGGGAAGTTCCTGCATTTGATAGCGCGGTCGATCGGGGCGCGGAGGGTGCTCGAGATCGGCACGCTCGGCGGTTACAGCACGATCTGGTTGGCACGGGCAGTGGGTAAGGACGGCCAGGTCATCACCCTGGAATTCGAGCCGCGGCACGCACGGATGGCGCGGGAGAATCTGGATCGGGCCGAGGTCGGGGACCGGGTCGAAATCCGAGTTGGTGCAGCGCTGGACAGTTTGCCCGTACTGGCGGAGGAGGATCCGGAGCCGTTCGATCTGGTGTTCATCGACGCCGACAAGGTCAACAATTCGAACTACGTGCTCTGGGCGCTGCGCCTGACCCGGCCCGGCTCGGTGATCATCGTCGACAATGTCGTGCGCAATGGCGCTGTCGCCGACGACCATTCGGACGATCCGGCGGTCCAGGCCAGCCGCGAGCTGGTGGAACTGCTCGCCGCCGAACCCAGCCTCGACGCCACCATTGTGCAAACCGTCGGCAGCAAGGGCTGGGACGGTTTCGCCTACGCCGTGGTCAACGGTGAGGCCCTCGACTGAACACGGCAGCTCGGATCTCCGGTGCGCGATTTCGCCGGTGATCCGGGCGTGGGGGCGGCGCCTAGGCGTGATTGGTTGGAACCGAACAGCCGCGGGGTGCGTCATAGACTTCGAGCGACGTGTGATGGCTGGAACGGGAGGGCCTTGGTGGGACGACGGACGACGATGACCGTGGTGGCGGTGGGAATGCTGTTGGTGGTGACCGGCTGCGGATCGACGAAGGGTGGGACGGCCACACCGAGCACCGGAGCTGCTGGTACCTCGGCCGCGGCTGCGGCACTGTGGGATCCGTGCACGCAGATCTCGGATCAGGTGCTGCAAAAGATCGGGTTGGATCCTGCCTCCAAGGAGAAGGACGTGGCGGGAGTTCCCGAGCCAGGTTTCAAAGTATGTGGCTGGCACGATCCGGCAATGCCGCACGTATACAACATCACTGTATTTTCCACGCTTCATACAGTGGAGGATTTCAAACGAAAGTCCGACAATATCGAGTTCACGGACGTCTCGATACAGGGCCGTGGCGGGCTCACCTATCGAAGTGCTAGTTACCAAAAGGACGAAGGCTGCGACCTGATTTTCCCGGCAACGCAAGGAGCAATTCAGGTATCGGCATTTAATCCTGGCCCCGAGGGGCGGCGGACTCCGCCGTGTGATCGGGCAAAAGCAGCGGCCGACGCGCTTGTACCACTATTCCCGCGATAACTGGGGGTTTCCATGTCCATGGAAGAAGAGAAAACACGCTGGCAGTTTCTCTCCGGGGAGGCAAGTGCTGGGCGGCTGTATTTGGACCCGTCGGTAGCAAAGGGGTGCCGTGACGCGTGTAATCGACAGATCGAGCTCTATACGACTCTGTCCAACAATCTCAACAATATGCGCGTCGTGACGGGGCTAGGGCGATTCGACTGCTCCGACGAACTTGCGAAGATGCTCGGCGCAAAGGCGATGGGTGGCGACGGCGACGTTGCTAGTGCACTCAAGGAGCACATCGAGGTAGTAACCCTCATCCGCGACACCATCCAAAAGTCCGTGGACAAGCTCGAGGCGCAGGACGAGTCCTACGCGAAGCTCTTCAAAAACTGAAAAGAACGGGGGAACAGCCGTGGTATTTCCAATTCTTCCGGAAATCGGTGTCGCGCTGTACGAGTGGAGTAAATCCGGCCCGCCGAGTTCGTCGTCTCGGGACGAGAGTGCGGATGCGACGGAGGCGCGGAATCGGATCAAGGAAATCGAGAGTGCCGGGCTCGGTCTGCAATCGCAGCCTTCGAAGGTGCCCGAATCCGCATATGTGAACCCGGACCAGTTGGACGATCTGTACGGTCGGGTTTCGGCGATGTCGGTGACCGATATCAAGGGGCTCGAGCAGCGGTGGAATTCCCTGAAGAACGCACTGGACGACGGTCTGAAGAATTTCCAGCCGGAAATCTTGAAGGCGATGGACGGCAAGTGGAACGGCGCCTCGGCCAAGTCGGCGTCGGACGGTATCAAGGAGTATGTCGACAAGTCGGCCGGTCTGGTCGGGTCTGTGCAGTTGGTCGCCGAGAAGGTGAAGCTCGTCCGTTCCGGGATCGAGCTCACCACCGCCAATGTGCAGGAAGCGCCCGGTCACACCATCACCAGCAACATTGCCAGCTGGATTCCGGGTCCGACGTGGAATATCAATAGCCATCGCGACGAGCAGTACAAGTCGGCCGCCGAGAACACGGTCAAGAACGTCTTCTACCCGTCGGTGCGCGAGGCCGATACCGGTGTCCCGCTGGTGCCCAAGCCGTACAACCCCGTCTACAAATCCGACGACACAACGAAGAAGCCGGGTGACGATACCGGCGGTAGTACACCGGGTAAGAACCAGTCGAAGAGCCCCACCACTGGGACGGACCCGAAGACGAGTAACACCGGTACCGAAAACCCGGGGAGCACCACCCCCTCCACGACGGACGACACGTCGAGCACCAGCCCCAGCGCAACCAACACCTCGACCACGCCGACCACCACCGACACATCAACCGTTCCGACCTCGACGACTCCCACCGGGACCACCCCGAGCCTCAGCTCCGGCACCTCCGGCCTCGGCAGCTCGGGCGCCCCGTCGACGGGCACGCCGTCCCCGGGTAAAACCCTCAACCTCCCGCCGGTCGTCACCACCTCCGGCACCACCGGCACGTCCACTTCCAGTGGCAGCACCGGCCGTTCGGGTATGTCGGGTATGGGTATGCCGGGTTCCCGTGGCGGCGGCAAGGATGACGAAAAAGAGCCGAAGTCGAAGGAATACCTGGTGAATCAGCAGAACGGTGAGGAGCTCACCGGTCTCGATGAGGCGCATCGGGTGAAGGCGGTGCCGCCGGTGATCGGCGAATGACCGTGCGGGACTGGACTTTTACTCCGCTCGGCTTCAAGGTGCTGTGGCGGGCGATGGAACGCGATGTACTGCCGTATCCGCTGCAATACCGCTCCACCGAACGGACCCTGGCCGAATACGACCAGGCGTGGAAGGACGAGGCGGGCGCCCTGCACCGCCAACTCGACGACTGGCTGCGCTCCGCGCTCGGTATTCTCGCGCAGCCCGAGGCGCGCGTCCAGGTCGCCGGATTCCTGGGCAAGACGAAGCTCCGGGTGCATGTCGCGGTTCGGCATCAGCACGCGGTATGGCTGCGCCAGGAGCCCACCGATGATCCGGATCGCGGTGGGGCGGTACATATGTCGATGATGGATGCGGACTATGTTTCGCGCCGGGTGGCGGATCTGTTGCCGCCCGCGCGGCGCGGCAGTGGACCCGGGCTGGAGGTTTCGCGCCACGATCTCGAGGACGGCGCGGATGACGACCGCCCGTACTACGTGGGCTCGCGCTCACCGCGTCAGAAGGCTGCCCAGTTCTTCGAACGGCAGCGTCCCAATGTCGTGCATGTCGCGGTGTATGCGGGTGCGGCCTGGGACAACCGGCCCGCACCCGCACGCGGCTTCCATGTCATGGACTATCCGGATGGCCGCTATCTGGTGCGCAGTGGCGGCACCATCAGCGCCGTCCCCGCGGACGCGCTGGTCATCACGGACAACCTCGACCGAGCGATGCGCGCAACGGTCGAGGGATTCCGCGAGGAGAACGACCCGGGCTACCGCTCCTACGCCTGAAGCACCACCTTGCCGACGGTGCCGCGCGACTCCAGCGCGCGGTGCGCGTCTGCCGCATCGGCAAGCGCGAAACGCTGGACCGCGGGCCGCAGCCGACCGGCTGCGGCCTCGGCCATTGCCTTATCCTCCAGCGGGCGCAGATCGCCGCCGACACGCTGGAGCATGCGGGGACCCACGACCATCTCGGAGGTGATGCCGCGCGTGGCCAACTCCTGCTCCGAAAGCGATAGCGGAGCACTGTCGGCCGCGCCGTAGATCAGATGCTGACCGCCCTTGCCGAGCAGATCGATGGCGGTGCGGCTTATTTCGCCGCCGACGCCGTCGAACAGCACGGTAGCCCTGCGGTCGCCGAGTTGGGCACGCACCTGCTCGGGCCAGTCGGGACGAAGGTAGTCGATCGCGATATCTGCGCCATTGCGTTGCACCAGTTCGACTTTCGCGGGTCCACCGGCCAGCCCGACGACAGTCGAGCCGACATTTTTCGCATACTGAACGAGTAGGGTCCCGATGCCGCCCGCGGCGGCGGTTACCACCACAACACTGTCGGGGCCGAGTTCGGTGAACAACAGAATCCCCATGGTCGTTCGCCCGGTGCCGACGATCGCGACCGCCTCCGCCGGATCGAGCTCGGCCGGAATCTCGTGCAGCCGAGCCGTTTCCGCCACGGCCAACTCGGCATAGCCACCGGGCTCCTGGCCGAGATGCGCGACGACTCGTTTGCCGAGCCAGGATGCATCGACGTCGGGTCCGATCTGGTCCACGGTCCCGGCGACTTCGCGCCCCGGGATCGTCGGCAGCGTGGGCGGCGGATAGGGACCGGCCGCACCACGACGCAAGGCCGTATCAATGAAATGCACGCCCGCCGCCGCGACCCGGATAAGCACTTGACCCGATCCGGGCACCGGATCGGGAACCGTTTCGTAGCGCAGATTTTCGGCTGGTCCGAAGGTGTGAAGGCGGATGGCGTGCACGATGGCTCCTAGTCGTCGGCGAACCAGCCCACCCTGCAACCTGAAGTGCCGTTCAGGTCAAGCGGTGGCGGACCTCGAGCACCGTGCCTCGAATCCGTCGCAGAGCGCGGACAATCCGATATACAGCAGATCCTCCGAGGTCAGGTCGCTGACGCCACTGCCGTTCAGATCGGCGAGCGCGGGTGGGATCGGCAGTTGTGATGTTCCTTCCAGCAACGCCCGCAGTCCGTTCGAGCCCTCCGGATTCATGCCCTTGCGGGCGACCAGCGCACCGCTGATATGTGGCAGCGTGGCCCCGGAGATGTAGTTCCACACCGCGAAGGCCATCGTGGACGCCTCGCGGGTCGAGACATCGAGCTCGCGCAGCCCCTCGACCAGCCAGGCGAAACAGGCCAGACCCTGCGGGCCGAAGCTGTAGCGGGGCATCGCGAAGGTGAGCAGCACCCACGGATGCTTCTGGTAGAGCGCCCAATCGATTTCGGCGGCAATGCGGACCCGGTCGCGCCAGGTCCAGTTCTTGCCCTCCGGCGACGGATACGGGTTGCGGGCCGAGATCTCGTCGGTCATCAGCGCGAGCAGTTCGTCCTTGTTCGCGACGTGCCGGTACAGCGACATGGCTCCGACACCCAGTTGCTCGGCGATATGTCGCATGGACAATCCGTCGAGCCCAGCCTCGTCGGCAAGGGCGATCGCGGTGTCGACAATGGCCGCCTGGGTGAGCTTCGGCTCGGTCATCCCATGACTCGCTTCCAGTTTTGGGACCGCATGCGTACACTGTACCCGGATCGATGCGTACGCCGTACGCGGCACGGGAGAGGAAATCGACATGACACAGGTGGAGGTCGCGCAGGCGCCGCCGACCGGTTCGCGGCGTGCTCGGCTCGGTCTCGCGGTACTGCTGCTGCCGGTGCTGCTGGTGTCAATGGACATTTCGGTGCTATTCCTGGCCATGCCGACGCTCACCCTCGATCTCGACCCCTCGGCCGCGCAGCAGCTATGGATTCTCGATATCTACGGCTTCCTCATCGCGGGCCTGCTGATCACCATGGGCAATCTCGGCGACCGGATCGGGCGGCGCAATATTCTGCTGGTCGGTGCGTCGATCTTCGGTATCGCCTCGATCATGGCGGCCTTCGCGCCAAGCGCCGCGGTGTTGATCATCGCGCGGGCGCTGATGGGGATGGGCGGCGCAACGCTGCTGCCGTCGAGTCTGGCGCTGATCTCCAGTCTGTTCCCGAACGCCCGTGAGCGTGCCGCCGCAATCGGCGTGTGGACCGCATTCTTCGCGGGCGGATCGGCAGTCGGCCCGATCCTCGGTGGCCTCCTGCTGCACCACTTCTGGTGGGGGTCGGTATTCCTCATCAATATTCCGGTACTGCTGATCCTGCTCGCCTTCGGTCCGTTCGTGCTGCCGGAACATCGCGCCGGGGTGGTCGGTCCGCTGGATATTCCGAGCGTGCTGCTGTCGATCGGCGGCATTCTGCCGGTGGTGTACGCGGTGAAGCAGATCGCCGCGGAAGGGTTCGATGTCGAACCGCTCGTGATCGGACTCATCGGTGCGGTGCTGCTCGCGATCTTCGTGCGGCGCCAGCGGCAACTGGCCGAACCGCTGCTGGATCTGCGACTGTTCCGGCGCGCGCAGTTCTCGGTAGCCATCGGCTCCAGCCTGGTCGGCATGATGTCGCTGGCCGCGATGAGCTACCTGACCAGTGTCTACCTACAATCGGTGACCGGACGGGACCCGCTCGCGGCCGCGCTGCTCGGGATTCCGATGGCGATCGCGGTATTCGTGTGCTCGATGGGTGGTGCGCGGGTCGGACACCAGCTCGGGGTGCGTCCCACCTTCGTGCTGGCGCTGCTGGCCTCGGCCATCGGCAATCTGATGCTGATCGGTGTCGGTGTGGCCGGCGGAATCGCCTGGTACCTTGCGGGATCCACGATTGCGGGCATCGGTTACGGCCTGGCGTTCACCCTGGTGTCGGACGTGGCGGTGTCCTCGGTGCCGGCGGAGCGGGCCGGATCCGCCGTCGGGATCTCCGAGACCAGTTTCGAATTGGGCAACGCGCTCGGCCTCGCACTGCTGGGTTCGGTTGCGGCACTGGTCTTCCGGTCCGGTGGCGACTATGCGGACACACTCGGTGAGACCATCCAGCATGCGGGCGGCAATTCCGCGCTGATCGATTCCGCACGCGAATCCTTTGTCTCCGGAATGCATGTCGCGACCTCGGTCGGTGCGCTGCTGTTGGTGGTGATGGCGGCGGTCGCCGCATTCTCGCCCCGGCGCTGACCGGCGCGCCTCCCCGGATTCGGCCGCGATTCGCGATATAATCAGTTGTCATGATTTCGCATGACATCACCTCGATCGAGGGTTTCATCCGCAGCTACGACGAAATCGTCGCGGCATCGGATTTCGCCGCACTGCCAAGCCTTTTCGAGCCGGTGATCCTGGTGACCACCCCGACATCGAGTCGCTGTGTGAGCCGGGAGGAGTTCGTGGCCGCCGCCCGAGCGCGGGCCGACCAGTTCGGTGCGGGGTCGACGCCGCGCACTCGTCTGGTCGAGCAAACCACCTTCGAACTGGGCGGACACTGCTGGCTGACCTCGGCCCGGTGGGCGCTGTCGCTCGGCGAACGGTCCCTCGACGTCTACAGCGACTTCCTGGTGCGCCGTGCCGAAGACGGGCTGCGGATCGCGGCCTACCTGCCCCGACAGGATCTGCCCGAGCTCCTGCGCACCTCGGCAAATGATCGCGAACAGGGCAGGTCGGCGCATACAGTCGAGAGGTGAACGACACTCCCGAATCGAGCAATGGCCGCCCGCTCGCCGAGCGAGTGGCGTCCTGGCTGCTGTACCCGACCTCCCGGCCGCGCGAAAAATCCCTGCGCGCGGAGGTCGCGGGCCGGACCGTGCTGGTAACCGGCGCGTCGCACGGTATCGGTAAGGCGAGCGCGCGCAAACTGGCCGCGGCCGGTGGGATCGTGCTGTTGGTTGCGCGCTCTGTCGACGCTCTGGAGCAGGTGGCAGCCGAGATCACCGCCGAGGGCGGTACCGCGCACGTGTATCCGACGGATATGACCGATATGGACGCGGTCGAAAAACTCGGGCACGACCTACTCGCCCAGCACGGTCATATCGATGTGCTGATCAATAACGCGGGCAAGTCGATTCGCCGTTCGATCGACGAATCCTACGACCGCTTCCACGATTTCACGCGCACCATCGATGTGAACTATCTCGGTCCGGTCCGGCTGCTGCTCACCTTGCTGCCGAGTATGCGTGAACGCAAACAGGGCCATATCGTCAATATCTCCACCTGGGGCGTGCTCATGCCGCCCGCCCCGCGGTGGGCCGCCTACGGTGCTTCCAAATCCGCCTTCGATATCTGGTTGCGCAGTGCCGCAGCGGAAATCGCCGCCGACAAGGTGACGACGACCGCTATCTACATGCCGCTCGTGCACACCAGGATGAGCGCGCCGACCGACTTCAGCCGCGTTCCCGGGCTTACCGTCGACGAAGCCTCAGATCTGGTCTGTCACGCCGTGGCCGCCAAGCCACGCAAGATCGCGCCTTGGTGGTCGCCGGGGGTCCAGGCGTGGTCCGATCTGACCCGAGGACGGGCGCAGCGTTTCATGGAACACGCGTTCCTCGCTGATCGTTATACGCCACGTGTCCGGCGCGGCCGCGGGCCGATCTGATCGAGCAGGACATTGACCTCGTCTGGGAAACCATTGGTCACAGCCTTCGGCGTCTTGGTCGGGAATCGGCGCGTGACGTGCTCCTCCGCTGCCGATCCCGGCAGGACGTAGACGGGTTCGGCCTTGTTCTGCAGCGGACGCACGACATCGTCGAGGTGGGTTTTGCGATCGTCGAGGTAGGCGCCGATCACATCCTCGCCGGCCGGGCAGACGGCCATGCAGTATCCGGCCTTGTAGTTGGGTTTGAACGACAGGCTCTGCCACATCGAGAACGATTCGCCGGTGGTGACGCGCTCGCGGTACTCGGCGGCGCTGTCGCTGTCGGCGACGGTTTCGGCCCAATCGGTGAAGCCGCCCATGAACTCTCGGTAGTTGTGGGTATAGCAGGCCTGGAAATCGAAGCCGCCGTCATTGGTGATCGCGCCGACCGGACAAGCCGATACGCACAGCTTGCACTCCAGACACGGATTGAAATCCAATGCGGCGCTCGGCTCGTCGATCACCGCATCGGTGACCACCGTGCCAAGCAGGATGAAATTGCCGAACTTCGGGTGAATCACGTTGCGGTGGATACCCATGACGCCCAATCCGGCCGCTTCGGCCACCACCTTGTGCGCGATCACCCAGATCCGACCCGGGAACTTGTCGACCTCCATCGGATATCCGGGCGCGGGGTAGACGGCGCGGTACCCGGCGTCCTGCAGGGCCCTGGTAATGCGGCGCGACACCTCGTTGGTCTCGTCGTCGGCGTGGTTGAATTCGGTATTGGCCAGGCTGCGCATGGTGCTGCGCAGGTTGTCCCGGTTCATCCGGACACAGAAGGTCACGAATGTGCGTGCGGAGGGCAGGATTTCGCGCGCATGCTCGAGTTCGACCGCCACCCTCGGGTCGTCGACCGGTACGAAGCCCACATCGTCGGCTCCGGCCGCGAGGCAGAGTTCGCGCAGCCGCGCCGCATTCAGCACCGGATCCGGTGTCGTGCGCGCCATTTCGGTCATCCGCTTGACGGTTGGATGCTCCGCCAATCGTCGCTGCCCAGTTGGTTCCTTATCCGACATCGGCCCTCCTCGTAACCGCGAGACCGATACGGCCTCAGGAAGATAGACCGCGCCGATCCCCGAAACTCATCGCACTCCGGGCGTGTCGGACGGTATGTGGTTGGCGGTATTGCGGTTCGGGCGCAACTTGTCGGTCGTCCACGCGACGGCCGCGCCGACGCCCGCGCCGAGCAGCCAACCGGCCAGGACATCGGTTGGCCAGTGCGCACCGAGATACACCATGCCCCCGCCCACGAACACGACCGCCACAACGAGCGTGGTGCCCGCCGCGCGGCGCATACGGGGCGAGTGCCACTGTACCGCCAGGAATATGCCCATCGCCAGTGCCGACGTAGCCGCAGCATGAGTGGAAGGCATTGCCCAGCTGTGGATTTCGGGCCACACGGTCAGATCTCCAGCCGGCCGCGGCCGCCTGACCACCTGCTTCAACCAATGCGCGATGAAATCGCCCAGTAACAGACTCCCCGCCGCGATACCGCCGACCCGCCAGCTCCGCGTCGCGACCACGGCCAATACCCCGGCCAGCGCGACGATCTCGAGTACCTCGATGCGCATTCCGGCATTGCCGATGCCCTGAATCACCTGCGTCACCGCGTCGGTGCGCCGGACCGAGACGACGCGCATGATGCTCTCATCGAACCCCATCGCGCCCATGTTTCCAGACCCCCAGCGGTGGCAGGAGACATCCCGAGCCCGCTCCGGTCCGAAGATCATGTGTGGCCCGGTCGGGGTGAGGGAGCCCGGCCGTGTCACGCATAGGATCGACGGGTGCACGGATCGGATGCGGGGACCACGGGGTTGGCGACGTTGTTCGCGTTGGCGGACTCGCGGCTGCCGATCGGGGGACATGTGCATTCCGGCGGTGTGGAGGAGGCGGTGGCGTCCGGGATGGTGCGCGATGTCGCGACGGTGGAGCTGTATTTGCGGCGGCGGATCCGGACGTCCGGTCTGGTGGCGGCCTCGTTGGCGGCGGCGGTGTGTGCGGGGAAGATGACCGCCGAGCGGGCGGAAGCAGAGGCCGATGCGCGGACACCGGCTCCGGCAGCGCGGGCGGCGTCGCGGGCACAGGGACGTGGTTTGGTGCGGTTGGCGAAACAGGTTTGGCCGGGGGCGGATTGGACGGTTCTCGGTATGCGGCCGCATCTGTCGACGGCCTTCGGTGTGGTCGGGCAGATCTGCGGTGCGACTCCGGAGCAGGCCGCCGCGGTCGTCGTGTACACGACCATGACCGGCGCGGCGACTGCGGCACAGCGGTTGCTGGCGCTGGATCCCGCCGCTGTCGCCGCCTGCACGATCCGGCTCGGCGAACTCTGCGATCGGACCGCCGCCGCGGCCGCGACCGAACTAGCCGCGCTCTCGGATCCGCTACAGGACGTACTCGCACAGCGACACCTCGTACGCGGTATGCCCCTGTTCGCGTCCTAGGCGCGCAATCGGTAAGGATGGAGGCGGAAAGGAGCACGATATGCCACCCCACCTGATCGACGGCGAACCGCACGATCACTCGCACGACCGGCCCAAGCGCGAGCGCACGCCCGGCGAGGCGCTGCGCATCGGCATCGGCGGACCGGTCGGTTCGGGCAAGACTGCCCTGGTGGCCGCCCTGTGCCGGCAGCTGCGTGCCGAACTCTCGCTCGCGGTGCTGACCAATGACATCTACACCACCGAGGACGCCGACTTCCTGCGCAGGCACGCGGTGCTGCCGGATGAGCGGATCACCGCCGTGCAGACCGGTGGCTGCCCGCACACCGCCATTCGCGACGACATCACCGCGAACCTCGATGCCATCGACGATCTGATCGCGGCCAACCCGCCGCTGGATCTGATCCTGGTCGAATCCGGCGGCGACAATCTCACTGCCACGTTCTCCTCCGGCCTGATCGATGTACAGATCTTCGTCATCGATGTCGCGGGCGGCGACAAGGTGCCGCGCAAGGGCGGTCCCGGCGTGACGTTCTCGGATCTGCTGGTGATCAACAAAACCGATCTGGCCCCGCTGGTCGGTGCCGACCTCGACGTGATGGCACGTGATGCCGCGAAGGTACGCGAGGGTCGCCGCACGGCGATGATCTCGCTGACCGAGGATCCGGCCGCCACCGCGGTGCTCGCGTGGGTGCGCGAGCAGCTGCGGACCATCGCTGAACAGGACAAATCCGTCACCGAATCCGCTGTTGCGCACTGAGGTTCGCATTGCCGCGGCCGTCGGCACGCTGCCAGAGATCCACGCGAGCGGCGGGCTGGCGGCCCGGCGCACCGGTCCGGACACCGTTCACCTGATCGGCACCGCGGCCACTCCGCTCGGCGGCGATGAACTCGATATCGAGATCGTGGTCGGCGCGGGCGCACGTCTGGTGGTGCGCTCGGTCGCGGCCACCATCGCGCTACCGAGCACACGCACACCATTGTCGTTGGCGCACTGGCATTTCGACGTCGCGGGCGAGCTGGATTTCGATCCGGAGCCGACGATCGTGGCGGGCGGCGCGCACCATCATGCGGTGACCGAGGTGCGATTGACCCCCGACGCCCGGCTACGGCTGCGCGAACGCGTACAGATCGGGCGCACCGGCGAAGACGGCGGCGGCTGGCGCGGTGACCTGATCGCCGATATCGGCGCCCTACCGCTGTTGCGGCATCGACTCGAACTCGGTGCAGGTGGTACCACCGACGACAATCTCGCCGCACCGAGGGCATTGGACAGCGAACTCGTCTATCCGGACGACCGCCCTGTGGAAACCGACGGCTTGGTCGCGTCCCGCCTCCCACTCGCATTGGGCGGGACCCTGTCCACCCGAACGGGACCGCTGCTCGTCAGTACGCGATAGCTCCCGATTCGCCGAGGAATGTGTCATCCATCACAGCGGCGCTTTGCCCGGACCGACGCGGTGTAGCGATGCGCCGGGTGGGGGAATGAAAAGAGGTGGGAACCCGACAACGTCGTCAGGTTCCCACCCCGGTTCGGCGCTCGATCAGTCGCCGACGACCCGTGACGGCGCATTGAACGCATTGACCGCGCCGATGGCCGCACCGGCCGCCGCCCCGAGCACGGCCGCCGGGGCCGTGATCACGGCCGCGCCGAAGCCCGCCCCGAGCATCGGACCCGCGACCACGCCCACCGGCGCGAACGCAAGTCCTACGACCAGTCCCAGCGCACCGCCGACCAGCGCGGAGGTCGCCGCGACCGGGACCGCCGCCCCGGCTCCAGCCGCAGCACCCATCGCGGCGGTGCCGATGGTCTGTCCGGCGATCCGGTCCGAGCGGCTGCGCTCCATGCCGATCGAATCGAGGAATGTCGCCAGATTGGCCTCGGCGATTGCGGAGTTGTCGTTGATCTGGATTGCCTGCTCCTGGTTGATCCAATCCGGTGCGTCGATGGTGACGTCACCGAAGCGGAACTTGCCGGGCGGCGGCGCGATCGGGGGCACCGGAGCCACGGGGCCGGGCGCGTGCAGCACACCGACGGGCGCTAGGTACTTCTTGTCGGGCGCGGGACGCGACCATTGCAGAGAGCTCTGGGTGTCGTCCGGGATGCGCAGGCCCTCGTACGGCATCGCATTGGGGGCTTCGGCCGCGGGCCACTGCGGCTTCTGCTCCTGAGTGGCTGTATTCGACTGTGCGGGATCGGCATTCGCGGTGCCGGTGCCCACCAGCGCCAGAACGAGCGGTACTGCACCCGCCGCGACCATCGTCCCCATCTTCTGCCGCTGCGGGTTAGGAGCTCTGTGCTTGCCTGTCCCCATACATCGCCTTTCATCCGGAGAAATGTCATCCCACATTCGGATTCGAGGGACTCTCGGATGGGTGCAAAATTGCCGAGGCGGCGATGTAGCTAATTATTAGCCGATGGCTAGCCCACCTTGCGGTCGGCCGCCTTCTCGGTACGCGCGGCCTTCCCGTTCTCCGCGGGCGGCGCCCCCAGCGCGGCCGCGAGTTCGTCGGCCTCCTGCTGATCGGCCTGCACCGCCTCCACTGCGAGCCGGGCGAAGACCCACTGCTCGGTGGCCGCCATCTGCCCGCGGGTGCGGCCGAGGAAGGTCACGAACCACTGGATGACGGTGATGATCCGGCTGCGGTAGCCGACCAGGTAGTACAGGTGCAGCGCGAGCCAGGCCAACCAGGCGATGAATCCGCCGAACTCCAGCTTGCCGACCTGGCAGACGGCGCTGAACCGCGACACCGTCGCCATACTGCCCTTGTTGAAGTACTTGAACGGCTTGCGGTCCTGCGGCGCTTCGCCTTTCAGTCCGGCCTTGATCTGCTTGGCCGCATAGGTCGCGCCCTGGATCGCGCCCTGTGCCTGACCGGGCACATTCGGCACCGACATCAGGTCGCCGACCACGAACACATTCGGGTGGCCCTTGATGGTCAGATCGGGTTCGACGATCACGCGTCCGGCGCGGTCGGTCTCGGTGCCGTCGGAGCGTTCGGCGAGCATCTTGCCCAGCGGGCTGGCCTGCACACCGGCCGACCACACCTTGCACGAGGATTCGATCCGGCGCACCGTGCCGTCGGCATCCTTCACCGTGACCCCGTGCGCGTCGACATTGGTGACCATCGCGTTGAGCTGGATCTCCACCCCCATCTTCTCCAGCCGCCGCTTGGCCTTACCGCCCAGCTTCGGACCCATCGGGCCCAGCACCGCACCCGCGCCCTCGACCAGGATCACCCTGGCATCGCGCGGATCGATGTTGTGGAAGGTGCCCTCCAGGGTGCGATCGGCCAGTTCGGCGATCTGACCGGCCAATTCGACACCGGTGGGTCCGGCGCCGATCACCACGAAGGTGAGCAGTCGGTCCCGCACTTCCTGGGTGGTGGCCAGTTCGGCGCCTTCGAATGAGCCGAGGATGCGCGCGCGTAGCTCCAGCGCGTCGTCGATGGTCTTCATGCCGGGGGCGTAGGTGGCGAACTGGTCGTTCCCGAAGTAGGACTGCTGCGCTCCGGTCGCCACGATCAGACTGTCGAAGGGGGTGAGGGTGTTCTGGTTGAGCAGCTGAGAGGTGACCGTCTTGTGCTCGAGGTCGATATCGATGACATCGCCGAGCAGCACCTGGGCGTTCTTCTGCTTGCGCAGCACCAGCCGGGTCGCGGGGGCGATCTCACCGACCGACAGGATGCCGGTGGCCACCTGGTAGAGCAGCGGCTGGAACAGGTGGGTCGAGGTCTTGGAGATCAGGGTGACGTCGACGTCGGCATGTTTGAGGTGCTTGGTACCGAACAAGCCGCCGAATCCGGAGCCGATCACCACCACCCGGTGGCGATGGTTCTCCTGGACAGACTGAGTGCTCATCGTCGGTGCTCCTCAAACCTGGGGTGCGGCCCCTCGAACGGTGTTGACCCGACTTACGGTAGTCGGCGCTCTGCTGGCCGTCGCGGCGAGATCCCGGTTGTTGATGTGCCGATTCTTTTCGAGCGAACGAATGTGAAAAAGAGAATACGATAGATCCTGTCGTTCAGGGAGGTTTGTCATGGTCGCTGGTGGCCGTGTCGCCCACATCCGCAGCGGGAATGGAAAGCCCAGCGTGCGGCACGAATCCGAGAATGCGTCGCTCATCGACGTCCCGGACGACCACCTGATCGATCGACTGCTACGCCGGGTTCCCGAGCGTCCCCATGTGCTGGCCTCACCGCCGCGCGGCAGCACCGCGATCGCGGTGACAGGAGATGCCGGACTTCCGTATTTCGGCCGGGGTCTGCACTACCTGCGCTGGGGTCCGGCGGAAATGATGCAGCGGTATCGCCGCTACGGTCCGGTATCGCTGAATTCGTCGCTGGGCTTGGATCGCGTGCTGGTCTGTGGTCCGGAGGCGATCGATGAGGTGCTCGGTAAGCGGCGTCGCGATTTCGGCCAGGGCTGGGACTACTTCATCGGTCCGTTCTTCCGGCGCGGATTGCTGCTCCTGGAATTCGACGAGCACATGTTCCACCGCCGGATCATGCAGCAGGCGTTCACCAGGGCGCGGCTGGAGGCGCATCTCGCGGCGTTGACGCCGGTGGCGCGGGTCGCTATCGATCGGTGGGCGCCGCGGACCGGCGGCACCGTCCGGCTCTATCCGACGATCAAGGAATTAACGCTGGAGATCGCCGGCGAGACCTTTATGGCCGTCGATGTCGGGATGCAGCGCCGCAAGCTGATCGATGCGTTCATCGACTGCACCCATGCGGGACTATCGGTTATTCGACATCCGGTGCCCGGCGGCAATTGGCGTGCCGGGCTGCGCGGGCGCAAGGTGCTCGAGCAGTACTTCACCGACATGCTGCCGAGCAAGCGACGGACGGAGTCGGCGGATTTCTTCTCCGGACTGTGTCATGCGCGCACCGAGGACGGCGCCGAATTCAGCGACGCGGATGTGGTCAACCACATGATCTTCCTGATCATGGCCGCGCACGACACCACGACGACCACCGCCACCGCCGTGGCCTACTACCTCGGCAAACATCCCGAATGGCAGCGGCGGGTGCGCGCCGAGGTGCACGCGGTCGATGCCGAAATCGGCGGCGCCGCACCGACAATCGCCGATCTGGACCGGATGTACGAACTGGATCTGGTGATCAAGGAGAGTTTGCGCTTGATGCCGCCGGTGCCCGGACTGCCGCGACGGGCGGTGCGCGACACCGAAATTCTCGGGCATTACATTCCGGCGGGCACGCCGATCGATTGTGCGTATACGGTCAATCACTTCCTGCCGGAGCTGTGGACCCGGCCGGAAGTGTTCGATCCGGAACGCTTCGGCGAAGCGCGGCGCGAGGACAAATCGCATCGACTCGCCTGGGTGCCCTTCGGCGCGGGTGCGCACAAATGCATCGGGATGCACTTCGGGACATTCGAGGTGAAGACGATCATTGCCGCGCTGGTGCGAGATTACGAATGGGAGCTCCCGGGGGATTATCGAATGCCGTGGGGATTCACGACGATTCCGTTCCCCCGGGATGGTGCGCCCGTATCTTTGCGTCCCGTCAGCGTCCGCTGAACAGGAGTTCGGCGACCTTGGTGTCGGTCGCGGCGCCTTCGGTATAGCCGCCGTCGCTGCCGAGCGAGCTCATGATGGCCAGGGTGTAGCGCTCGCCGGGGCCTGCGAAGCCGACCGAGTTCACCACCCAGCCGCCCTGTTCCTCGGACCAGCCGTTCTTGAGGCCGGGCCGCATCGCGGCGCCCGCGCCCCACACGCCCCAGTGCTGGTTGCTGTCGACCGCACGCATGCGGTCGAACAGGTAGTTCCGGTCGTCCGGGTGCATATTGTTGAAGATCGAATCCATCAGCCGATCCAGGTCGGCGGGGGTGCACTTCTGGAACGACCAGTCCGGGAACATCGCGGTATTCGTCGGCTGCGGAACCAGGTTCACCATGCCGCTGGCGCGGAAGGCATTGTTATAGGCCATCCGATCGAGGCCGGCGTACTTGTTCCAGAGGATGTCGGCGGCTTGGTCATTGGAGGTGGCGAGCATCGATTCCATCAGGCCGCGGTCCTCGGGACCGAGACCGATCGCGCCCGCCCGCGCGCGGTTGAGCAGGTCGGCGGCGATCGCCAGTTTGATGGTGGAGGCGGTCCAGACCGAGTTCTCCGCATTCTCGTTCGCGTACACCCCACCGCTGACTCGGTCGCGGACCACATAGCCGGTCACGCCGGGCCGACTCTTCAAATACGCGTCGACGGCGGCGATTCGGCTGCTCATATCGCAATCGAAACCGGCGATGCAGCCCTGCGTATGGGCCGGAGGCGCCGCGTAGGCCGACGGAATCAGCGCGGTGGTAGTGGGGACCAGGATCGCCGCAGCGGCGAGGACAGAGACGGAGGCGTGACGCACGAGGCAACACGATCGCACATCGGCGGGCCGGACGCACGTCTTGAGCTCTGCGCGACGCTGTGGTAGATGGCGTTGCGTGCTTGTACCGCAGCGTCTTTCGCCCTAGTGGAATGCGGCGTGCAATTCCTCGACAGTGCGACCGTTGAGGCGGTAGCAGTGGGCGAAGGCCTCGGCATGCTGATCGCGCGGCCAGGAGTGTAGGACGACGGTACGACCATAGGAGCGCGAGTTGACCAGCTCCCATCTGTCACCGACCCGGCGGACCGTGAATCCGCCTCTCGGCATCAGGGGAATCACCATCGCCATCATGAACGCGAACCAGCCTTTCGTGCAGCTATCCCGTTCCTCCCCGGTTGAGCACTGTTGCACATCGACGTCCGCGATCCGACGTGACACGACGAAGTAAATCGTTCGCGTGTGGCTTAATTCACTCCCGCGGGGATGGGGCCGGAAGGTTGCGTGCTGGTCGCTGGGCGTATAAACGTGCGGAAGCGCAGAGGCGTCCGGATAGGCGACTTGACGCGCAGTGCGGACATACCGGACCAACGACGAGAGGGCGCAGATGTCGCTGCACATACATCGTGCCGAGCGCGCCGATGCGTTGGCGGAGGCGTTGGCCGCGCTGCTTGCGGAACCGTTGCCGGACGCTTTCGCGGCCGAGGTGGTCGCGGTGCCCGCGAAGGGTGTCGAGCGGTGGTTGACGCAGCGGTTGTCGACGGTGCTCGGCGTGTCCGGTCGCGGCGACGGTGTTGCCGCGAATATCGAATTCCCGTCTCCCGGTGCGTTGGTCGCCGAAATATCGGCGGCGGCCAGTGGCGTGCGGGCAGAGGCGGATCCGTGGGCGTCGGAGCAGGTCGTGTGGACATTGCTGCGGGTGATCGATGCGTCGCTGGGCGAACCGTGGAGTGCGGTACTCGCGCGACATCTCGGGGTCGGGGAACCAGCCGGACATCGGGTCGGCCGGCGGTATGCGACCGCCGCGCATGTGGCGGCGCTGTTCGACAGTTATGCGGCGCAGCGGCCGGGGCTCATCAAGGAGTGGGCGGCGGGTTCGGATACCGACGGTGCCGGCCGTGCGGTGCCGGATGATCTGCGGTGGCAACCGGAATTGTGGCGGCGGTTGCGGGCCGAGGTCGGGGCACCGAGTCCGGCAGAGCGGTTGGACGCGGCTTGTGCGCGATTGCGGGACGAGCCGGATCTGGTGGATCTGCCTGGGCGTTTGTCGCTGTTCGGGGTGACGCGGCTGCCGAGCGATCAACTCGCGGTGTTATCCGCGCTGGGGGAGCGGCGCGATGTGCACCTGTGGCTCGCGCATCCGAGTCCGGCGATGTGGACGCAGTTGAGTGGACTGCCCGTGGCAGTGGCGCGGGCCGATGATGTCAGTGCGACGGTGGTGCGGCATCCGCTGCTCGCGGGCCTCGGCAGGGATGTGCGCGAGCTCCAGCAGCGGCTGGTCGGTGCCGTGGATCGGCACCATGCGGCTGTCGGGTCGAATCAGGATGGCCGTCAGGAAGTTTCGGGTCCGACACTGCTGACCGCCCTGCAATCCGGGATTCGCGACGATGTGTGGCCCCCCGAACCCGCGAGCTTTCCTGACCGCACCGTGCAGGTGCATTCGTGTCATGGACCGGCGCGACAGGTCGAGGTGTTGCGCGAATGCCTGCTCGGCTTGTTCGCGGCCGATCACACGCTGGAACCGCGTGATGTGCTGATCATGTGTCCCGAGGTGGAGGCGTACGCGCCGCTGGTGCGGGCAGCGTTCGGGCAGAAGATGGTGGGATCGGCCGAGTCGGTGGGGGATTCGGCGCATCCCGCGCATCTGCTGCGGGTGCGGCTCGCCGATCGGGGGCGCGGGGTGACCAATCCGATGCTCGCGGTGATCGCGGTATTACTCGAGCTCGCCGACGGGCGTGTGACGGTGACGCAGGTCCTGGATCTCGCGGCGTCCGAAACCGTCCGTCGCCGTTGCGGTTTCGATGACGACGATATCGAGCGGTTGCGCGAGTGGGCAGCCGAATCCGGCGCGCGGTGGGGTATCGGGCAGCGCCAGCGGCAGGCATTCGGGCTGGCCGACTTCGCGCAGAACACGCTCAACAGCGCGGTGGACCGCATCCTGCTCGGTGTCACCGCGGACGAATCTTCCGAGGACTGGCTGGATCTCGCGCTGCCGCTCGACGACGTGGACAGCAATGATGTGGATCTGGCCGGCCGGTTCGCGGAATTCATCGACCGGCTCGCGGTCTGCCTGCGCGACCTGCGCGGACCCCGTCCGGCGCACGAGTGGGCGGCGGTGCTCGGCCGCTGCCTCGAACTGCTCACCGATGTGCCCGACAGTCAGGCGTGGGTGCGCACCGAGGCCCGCCGCGAGCTGGCCGCCGCCACCGACCATGCGGGTGATGTGCCGTTGCGGCTGGCGGATGTCGGTGTGCTGCTGTCGAGTCGGCTCGCGGCACGACCGACGAGGGCGAATTTCCGGACCGGCGAACTGACGGTGTGCACGATGGTGCCGATGCGTTCGGTGCCGCATCGAGTGGTGGTGTTGCTCGGCCTCGACGACGAGATCTTCCCGCGCACCAGCGGCGTGGACGGCGACGATGTGCTCGCACGCAATCCGCTACTGGGCGAACGGGATGCGCGCAGCGAGGATCGCCAGCTGCTGCTGGATGCGGTGCTCGCGGCCACGGAGCAGCTGTTGATCTTCCACACCGGCGCCGACCCGGTGACCGGTGCGCATCGCCCGCCCGCCATCCCGGTCGCCGAACTGCTCGATGCACTGCGCGCACACGTCGGCGCGGCAGGTATGGACGCGGTGGTGACCCGACATCCGTTGCAGGGCTTCGACCGTCGCAATTTCGTGGCCGAGCGCCCGTTCAGCTTCGATACCGTCGCCCTCGCAGGCGCGCAGGCCGCCGGACAACCCGCACAGCCGCGTCCCGTATTTCTGCCCGAACCGCTGTCGGCACTCGAACTCACGGATGTCGCACTGGCCGACTTGATTTCGTTCGTCGAGCACCCGGTGCGGGCATTTCTGTGGCAGCGCCTAGGGCTGCGCGTTCCCGAACACGAAGACGACATTGCCGACCGGCTGCCCATCGAACTCGACGGTCTCGCGAAATGGGAGCTGGGCGAACGACTGCTGTCCGCGCGACTCACCGGCGCGGATCCATCGACGCTGCGCGCGGCGGAGTGGCGGCGCGGGACCCTGCCGCCGTTCGGTTTCGGTGGTGCGGTGCTCGATGAGGTCGAGTCGACGGTGGACAAGCTGGTGCGGGCGGCGCTGCCGGAGTACGAGGGTGCGCCGCGCGCGGTCGATATCGCGGTCGATCTCGGGAATGGCCGTCGGCTCACCGGCACGGTGCCCGAGGTTCGCGGTGAATCCTTGGTACGCACCACGTTCTCCCGGCTCGCCCCGAAACACCGCATTGCCGCCTGGGTTTCGTTGCTGGCATTGGCCGTCACGGAGGACCGCTCGTGGCGCGCTGTCACCACTGGTCGCGGCCAATTCGGCCGTCCCGCATGGCGTTCGGAAATCATGGCACCGGAACCACCTGCCGCGCTGGCGATCCTGCGTGAACTGGTGCGGCTGCGTGACGCCGGTCTGACCGAACCGCTGCCGATCGCCCCTTCCGCTACCGCCGTTTACGCCGAACGTCGCTTCCACGGCTCGAACGCCGAGGAGGCGGTGAGCGCCGCCGAACGCGAATTCAATGGCGGGCCCAACGGTCCCGGGCCGTTCGGTGACCACACCGACCGTCACCTGCGCTACATCTGGGGGCCTGCCCCTCGCCTCGAACACCTCATGGCTGCACCCGCGCCCGCGGGCGAGCCCGGGGAAACCACCCGCTTCGGATCCCTGGCTCGTCGCATGTGGGCACCGCTGTTGGCCGCCGAGAATCAGGGCCAGCCATGAGTCGGCGTATTGATCGAAGGGGACGGCACCTCGTTCGGCGCGCCTCCCGGATCCGGGCGGGCGTCGGGTGGACGGTGGAGGCGAGCACCGGATTTGCCAGGCACGGAAAGGGGCGGCGGGGATGACCATCGAGGACACCGCATTCGCCACGCCCTCGCTGGACGCCGACCGATTCGATCCCAACGGGCCACTGCCGACCGGAACCACCGTGCTCGAGGCGAGCGCGGGTACCGGAAAGACGCATGCGATCGTCGGGTTGGCGGTGCGATATGTCGCCGAGATCGGGATCGATATTTCGCAGCTGTTGCTGGTGACATTCAGTCGGGCCGCAACCCAGGAGCTGCGAGAACGGACGCGGGACCGGTTCGTCGCGGTGGCGGCGGCACTGGCCGATCCGCAGACGGCTCGGGCCCACGCCGATGAGCTGATTCGGCTACTGGCGCAGGCGGATTCGGCCGAGGTACTGCTGCGGCGGCGTCGATTGCTCACCGCGCTTTCGGATTTCGACGCCGGGACCATCGCGACGACCCACAGTTTCTGCCAGCGCATGCTCGATGAGCTCGGGTTGGCGGGCGAACATGACCCCGGGTCGCGCTTGGTCGAGACGATCGATGATCTGATCGGCACGGTCGCCGATGACCTGTACCTGAACCGGTATGCCCGTGCGGAGCCGCCGTTTTCGCTGAAGGAGGCGCATACGCTGGCGCTGGCGGCGGTGCAGGATCGCCACGCCGTATTGGTGCCGAAGGGGAACGGACTTGCGGGGGAGCGGGTCGCCTTCGCGGCCGCGGTGCGCGCGGAGACCGAGCGCCGCAAACGCCTCGCCGGACTGCGTGATTTCGATGATCTGCTGGTGCTGCTGCACGATGTGCTCGCCGATGCGGAGCACGGGCAGCGGGCCTGTCGCCGCATCCGTGACCGGTATCGGGTCGCCCTGGTCGACGAATTCCAGGACACCGATCCGCTGCAGTGGGATATCTTGCGGCTGGCGTTCCATGGCCATTCGACCCTGGTGCTCGTCGGGGATCCGAAGCAGGCCATCTACGCGTTCCGCGGCGCGGAGGTGCTCAGCTATCTCGATGCCGTCGCACACGCCGACACCCGCAAGGAGCTCACCGACAACTGGCGTAGCGATGCGGGTCTGCTTGCCGCACTGGATCATCTGCAGGGCGGTGCGGCTTTGGGGCACAGGGAGATCACGGTCTACCCGGTCACCGCGACCCGCGGCTGGTCGCGACTGTCCGGACCAGCGGAACTGACGACGCCGCTGCGGATGCGGTGTCTGCCGCGCACCGGTGCGGGCCCGTTGAACAAATCGGGATTCCCGGCGGTCGGGCGCATGCGCGCGAAGGTCGCCGACGATCTCGCGGCCGATATCGTGCGACTGCTCGAGTCCGGTGCGCTGTTCGAGGCGAAGGCCGGAGCGCGGCCGATCGGGCCCGGCGATATCGCGGTACTGGTGCGGACTCGATCTCAAATCGACGTGGTGCGAACCGCTTTGGACCGAGTCGGGATCGCCTCCGTACTCGCGGGTGGCACCAGCGTCTTCGCCACCGGCAGTGCGACGGACTGGCTCTGGCTGCTGCGCGCGCTCGAACAGCCCCACCGCTCCGACCGTGTCCGCCTTGCCGCCTGCACACCGCTGCTCGGCGTGACGGCGGTTGAAATCGACAGCGGCGGTGCGGATCTGGTCGGTCGTATCTCCGCCCAACTGCGGGAGGCGGCCCGGCTGTTCGCCCGCGCGGGTTTCGCGGCGGTCTTCGAAAAAATCTCCGCCGAAGCGAATCTGGCCCAGCGATTGCTCTCGGTCGAGAACGGCGAACGCGAGCTGACCGATCTGCGGCATATCGCGCAGCTGCTGGATCAGGTCGCATTGAGCGAAGGTCTCGGCCTCACTGCGCTGACCCGCTGGCTTGCCGACCGCGTCCGCGATCCCGCCTCCGGGTCGGTCGCCGACCGCAGCCGCCGCCTCGATCGCGATGCCGCGGCCGTGCAGATCGCCACCGTGCACGCCAGCAAGGGACTCGAATTCCCCATCGTCTACCTGCCTTTCGCGTGGGACAACGCGAAGAACCCGTACCCGCAGACCCTGCTGTTCCACACCGACGACGGCGCCCGGGTACTCGATGTCGGCGGTCAGGACGCGTCCGGTTACGGCGAGCGCAAACTGCGCAGTGAAACCGAGGAGGCGGGGGAGGAACTGCGCCTGCTGTACGTCGCACTCACCCGCGCGATGTGTCAGATCGTCGCGTGGTGGGCACCCGCGATCACCACGGCCAACGCGCCGCTGCATCGGATGGTCCTCGGCCGCCCGGACGGTGGGGATCTCGTGCCGAGTAAGGCGGCGGTGCCCGCGGATGCCGTTGCGGTGTCGATGCTTTCGGCCTGGGCCGCCGGTGCGCCGGAGGCCATTTCGGTGGAAGGCGTCGAGCACACCGATACGGTCGAGATCCGCCGCGTGCGCAGCGAACTCCCGAGCGGGGCCATCGCCGCCGCGCACTTCGCCCGCACCATGGACCTGCAGTGGCGTCGCACCTCCTATTCGGCACTGACGGCAGGTGCACACGATGCCGCCATCCCCGAGGCCGAACCCGAGGACGACCGCGGCCCGTCCGACGAACCAGGCACGCCCCTGCTCGCCGAAACCGAACCGCCGATCGCCGATGCGGCCCCGTCCCTGATGAACGCGCTGCCCTACGGCGCCGAATTCGGCACCCTGGTGCACGGTGTGCTCGAGCGAATCGATACCGACGCACCGGATCTTCCCACCGAGGTGCACACCCGCTGCCGTGCGGCGACCGAGGAGCTGATGGCCGAGGCCGATCCGGTGGTACTCGGCAACGCCCTGCTCGCCGTGCTGCACACCCCGCTCGGATTCGGTTGTCTCGCCGACATTTCCACCCGCGACCGGCTCAACGAACTCGACTTCGAGCTCCCGCTCGCCGGCGGTGACCTTCCTGGTGCGCAAACGGTCACGCTGCGCCGGATCGCCGATCTGCTGCGGATCCATCTCCCGGCCGACGATTCCTTGTCCAGCTATGCCGACCAACTCGTATCCCTGGACGACACCCCGCTCCGGGGCTACCTCACCGGCAGTATCGACGCGGTGCTGCGCATCACCGAAAACTCGGGCGCGCAACCACGATTCGTCATCGTCGACTACAAAACCAACCGCCTCGGCACCGGCGACCTCACCGTCGACCACTACACCCACGACCGCATGGCCGCCGAAATGCTGCGCTCGCACTACCCGTTGCAGGCCCTGCTCTACGCGGTCGCCCTACACCGCTATCTGCGGTGGCGGCTGCCCGGTTACGACCCGAGGAGCCACCTCGGTGGTGCCCGCTACCTTTTCGTCCGCGGTATGATCGGTCCCGAAACTCCAACGGGCTGTGGTGTTTTCGACTGGAATCCACCAGCCGCGCTGATCGTCGCCCTGTCCGATCTGCTGGCCGGGGAGGCTGCCCGATGACCTCGATCCAGTTGGCGCAGCGGGGAACCGGGCTGCTGCGCACGTTCAACGAGGCCGGTGTGCTCTCCGCCGCCGACGTGCACGTCGCTCTGCGATTGAGCCGGATGGGCCGGGAAACCTCGGAGGAGGTGCTGTTCGCGGCTGCGCTCGCGGTGCGGGCGGTGCGTTCGGGTTCGGTTTGTCTGGAACTGCACCGGATGCGCGAAATCGGCGTCGATGCCGATGAAACCTGGGATGCGGGTGCGGGAATCGATCCGGCGACGCTGCCGTGGCCGGACATCGATGCGGTGGTCGCCGCGCTGCGGGTCAGTCCATTGGTGTGTGGGGGTCCGGCTGGTCCGTTGCAGCCGTTGCGGCTGGTCGCGGGGCCATTGCTCTATCTGGACCGCTATTACCAGCAGGAGCAGACGATCCGCCGCGTGCTCACCGAGCGCTCCGGACACCATCCGAAGGTGGATCCGGTCATCGTGCGCCGCGAGCTCGACCGGCTCTTCGACGCCCCGGTCGGTGCCGCCCCGGACCGCCAGCGGATCGCCGCCGCACTCGCCGCGACGCACTGGACCACGGTGGTGGCGGGCGGACCGGGGACCGGCAAGACCCATACCATCGCCCGCATCCTGGCCCTGCTCGACGCGCATCAGCAGGCGCATCCGAAGTTGCCCACACTGCGCATCGCCATGGCCGCGCCCACCGGCAAAGCGGCCGCGCGACTGCAGGAAGCGGTGCGCGAACAGGCTGAATCGCTCGCGCTACCGGAGTTGACCGCCGCAACGCTGCATCGTCTGCTCGGTTGGCAGCGCGGCCGGGCGACCCGGTTCCGGTACCACGAATTCAACCGATTGCCCTATGACGTGATCGTGGTCGACGAAACCTCCATGGTGTCGTTGACCATGATGAGCAGTCTGCTGGCCGCGCTGCGCCCGGATACCCGGCTAGTGCTCGTCGGCGACCCGGATCAGCTCGCCTCTGTCGACGCGGGTGCCGTCCTCGCCGATCTCGTCGCCGGACCCGTTGTCGGCGAACCGAATCCAGTTCTCGAACAGGTGCTCGGTGCCGAATCCATTGCAACCGACGGTAATCCGGAGGCGCTGACCGATCTCGAGCGAACGCGGCTGCGCGGCGGCATCGTCCGACTGACCCGTGGCCGCCGCTTCGGCGGCAAGATCGCCGAACTCGCTGTCGCGGTCCGCGCGGGTGATGCCGAGACCGCGCTCGCACTGCTGCGGGCTGGCGGCGAAGAACTCTCGCTCTGTACCCCCGAGGACACCGCACGCGTCCGCGCCGATGTGGTGCGCGCCGCCCGCGAGGTCACCGCGGCCGCCCTCGACGGCGATGCCGCGGCCGCGCTGACCGCCCTCGAAGCCCACCGGCTCCTGTGTGCGCACCGGCAAGGTCCCTTCGGTGTCGAACGCTGGGACCGCATGGCCGGTGAGTGGGCCGCGGCCGGTGGCGCGGGGCCGGACTCGCATCAGGCGCCGTGGTACCCGGGCCAACCCCTGCTGGTCACCGCCAACGACCACGAGGCGCGCATCTACAACGGCGATACCGGTGTCATCGTGCGTATGCCCGACGGTTCATTGCGTGCGGCCCTGCAGCGCGGCAACGAGCCCTATCTGGTGCACCCGACCCAATTTCCGGCCGTGGTCACGGTCTTCGCCATGACCATCCACCGCAGCCAGGGCAGCCAGTACGACACCGTCTCGGTCGTCCTGCCCGAACCCGAATCCACCTTGCTCACCAGGGAACTGCTGTACACGGCCATCACCCGCGCCCGTCGCCACGTGCGCATCATCGGTACCGACGACTCGATCCGCGCCGCCATCGACCGCCGCGTCCTGCGTGCCAGCGGCCTGTCGCGCATCCCGGAGTCGAAGTGAGACTGACCTGGGAATCTCACGTTTTCCGCGTCCCCGACGTCTACCCAGCGTGAGATTGCCTCCGTTCGAGGATGTGGTAGCCGAATACGGCCCGATGGTGCTGCGCGTATGCCGGGCCGTGCTCGGTCCGACAGATGCGGCCGATGCCTGGTCGGAGACCTTTCTGTCGGCCTTGCGGGCCTATCCCGACCTCGACGCGAAGACGAATATCGAAGCATGGCTGGTCACCATCGCGCACCGGCGCGCGATCGATGTGGGGCGCGCACTGACCCGCGCACCCGTTCCCGCCGAAACGCTGCCCGAACGCACGGCACCCGATGCCGATCCGGCCGATTACGACCCCGATCTGTGGTACGCACTCGCGTCGCTGCCGACCAAGCAGCGCCAAGCGGTGGCCTACCACTACCTGGCTGGTCTACCGCACGCCGAAATCGCTCAGCTGCTGGGCAATTCGACCGATGCCGCCCGTCGCGCCGCCGCCGACGGCCTCAAAACATTGCGCAAGCTCTACCCGAAGGATCGAACATGATGGCCACTATCGACCGGGATCCGGACGGCCTCTTCGACGGCCTGAACCCGAACTCCGCCGAGATCCTGTCCCGATTGCGTCGACGGCTGGCCGCTGACGCCCAGGCCGCGGGCCTGCTCGACGTCGCCTACCGCACGCTGGACACTCCCGTCGGCATCTTGCTGCTCGCGGCCACCCCTGCGGGCCTGGTGCGGGTCGCCTACCCCAACGAGAACCACGACACCGTGCTCGCCGCACTCGCCGAGCGCATCAGCCCGCGCGTCCTGGCCGCACCGGCGCGTCTGGATGCCGCGGCACGCGAGATCGACGAGTACTTCGCCGGTGCGCGAACACAATTCGATCTGCCACTCGATCTGCGTTTGACCGTCGGATTCCGCCGCCAGGTGATCGAGCATCTGAGCGATATCGGCTACGGGCGTCGCGAGAGCTACGCAGATGTCGCTGCGGCCGTCGGCAATCCGCGTGCGGTTCGCGCGGTCGGCTCGGCCTGTGCGCACAATCCGCTGCCGGTGGTCATCCCGTGCCATCGCGTGGTGCGCAGCGACGGTTCGATCGGCCAGTACGTCGGCGGCGTCACCGCCAAGACCGCCCTGCTCACGCTCGAAGCGGCGTGACAGGAGACGCTATGAAAACCCTTGCCGCACTGGAAGAACGAGTCGAAGCGCAGCAGTGGCAAGATCTGACCGAGGAGATCGACGCCTATGGCTGCGCCCAGACCGGCCCGCTGCTGAGCCCGGACGAGTGCGCCGAATTCGCCACCATGTGGGACGATCTGGGCCGCTTCCGGTCGACGATCGATATGGCCCGCTATCGATTCGGCCAGGGCACCTACCGCTACTTCGCCGATCCGCTTCCGGCACCGATCATGCGGCTGCGCAGGGCTTTCTACCGCAAATTACTGCCCATCGCCCGCACGTGGGCCGAGCGACTCGGCGATCCGACGCCGTGGCCCGACGATTTCGACGATTGGCTCGACGCTTGCCACGCCGCCGGGCAGACAAAGCCGACACCAATTCTGTTGCGCTACAACGAAGGTGACTGGAACGCGCTGCACCGTGACCTTTACGGCGAGCTCGTGTTCCCGCTGCAAGTCGTGATCGGCCTGGACCGCCCCGGCATCGACCACACCGGCGGCGAATTCCTCCTGGTCGAACAACGCCCCCGCGCGCAATCCAAGCCGACGGTCACCATCCTGGAACAGGGCCACGCACTCGTCTTCACCACCCGAGATCGGCCGACCCCATCGTCGCGCGGTTGGTCCCGCGCTCCGATTCGCCACGGCGTCAGTCGAATTCGCAGCGGTCACCGACACACCCTGGGGCTGGTTCTGCACGACGCCGAATGAGATGTACACCCTGACCGATGCCGACGGCCGCCCGTATCCCAGCCCCGCCCCGGGCCGGTACGGCGGTCATCGGCGCGGGAAGCTGTACGGCCGCCTCGACTGCCCGTCGGCCTTGCGAGCCTTGGCACGCGGCCACTACCGCGCCCACCGTGTCTTCTTCGCCGACGAACAAACCGCCATCGCCGCCGGTTACCGCCCGTGCGCGGTCTGCTTGCCCGCCGCATACGCGGCATGGAAAGCCGAATCCGGTAGGTGATCTCACGTTTCGGCGCTGGGGAGCGTCTACCTGATGAAGGCTCGATAGAGAGGAGCAACATCATGTCCGATACTGCCATCGCACGACTGGTGCACGGCTCGACCCTGGGCAATCTGCTGATCGAAGCGAACCAGGCCGGCGTCACCCTGGTTGCGTTCACCGATGAGCTGCCGACCGAATCGACCGGCGAAAATTCCACGGCGCGTGAGCATCTGGAGACCGCAGCAGACCAAATCGACGAATACCTCACCGGCGAACGCCGGCAATTCACCGTCCCGATGGACCTGACGGATATGAGCGCGTTCGATCGAGAGGTCTTGCGGACGCTCGAGGCGACCACGGGATACGGCCGGGCAACCACCTACGGTGCCCTGACCCGGCAACTCGGCCGCGCTCCCGCCGACGCTCGCAAGATCGGCGGCGCGCTGGCTCGTAACCGGCTGCTGATCCTGCTCCCGTGCCACCGTGTGCTCGGGGCCGATGGATCCCTGACCGGTTACGCGGGCGGGCTACCTGCCAAACGGGCCCTGCTCGACCTCGAATCGGCCGACCTCCTGCTGCCGCTGGGCGGATGACGGCGCGATCGGGAATATCGGCGGCGACTGTGTGCTTGCATGAGGTCATGACGAGCGCTGAGTTGTTGGTCGATGCCTTCGGACGGGTGCGGGAGAATGTGCACGGCGCGGTAGAGGGGCTCGGGCAGAATGAGCTCGCGGCGCAGATCGATCCGGACGCCAACTCCATCGCCTGGCTGATCTGGCATCTGACCCGGGTGCAGGACGACCACATAGCGGACGTGGCGGGACTGGAACAGGTGTGGACGGCGGCGGGCTGGGCCAAGCGGTTCGACCTGCCGTTCGCCGATGAGGCGACCGGCTACGGGCACCGCGCCGGCGAGGTCGCCGATCTCGGCGGGATTTCCGCCGAGCTGCTATTGGGCTACTACGACGCGGTGCACACGCAGACGATCGACTACGTAACCGGACTCACCGATGACGATCTGCCCCGCATCGTCGACACCCGCTGGGATCCGCCGGTCACCCTCGGTGTGCGGCTGATCAGCGTCGTGGACGACGATATCCAGCACGCCGGCCAAGCCGCCTTCATTCGCGGAGTTCTGCTGCGCCGCAGGTAATTGGGGCCGGTTGAACCGCAAGGCCCGCTCGGCGAGATCAGTCAGCTGTCTCGGGGGAGGAGCGGGACGACGGCTTGGGCGATTTCGGTGACGTTATCGCAGGGGAAGAGTTTGCGTGGGTGCAGGCCGCGGGGGTCGTCTACGAGGATGTAGAGGGAGCCGGATTTCATATCGATATTGATGGTGCAGCCGCCGGGGATGTCGGGGCGGGCCTCGTAGCGTAGCGCCTTGCGGCCGTCGATGGTGAGTTCGGTTGCGGTGGGGAACTTTTCGCGAACCTGGGCGAGTGTTCCGTTGGTCGTCTGGACGCGGAATGTGTACGTGCTCTGCGCGACGTACAGGCAGCCTTTCCACTGGAAGTTGCCCGTCGAATCCTGCTTGGGTGTGGGGCTGCGGGCGTTCCATTGGTGTTCGGAGAGGAACTGGGGCGTCAGCGCGGTGCAGGGATCGAATGCGGTGTTCGATGTGCTGGACGGCGTGGCCGAGGTACCGGACGTGACAGGTGTGGTGGATGTGGCGGTCGACGTGGAATTGTTTCCGCCACCGCATGCCGCGAGGACGACGGCCGCAGCCGTGATCAGCAGCGCCGCTTTCGACGAGCGCTCGGCGCGGATCCTCATACGCGGATCTGCCGTATCCGGCGGGCGAAGTCTTCATCGGTGCGCTCATAGGCGTCACAGATGGTCTTGAACAGGGTCTGGATTTCCGTGGCGACCGCGATGTACTCGCCGATTGTGTCGTAAGCGTTGTTCGGGCCGCCGAATGCCTTCTCCCTGAACAATTTCACCAGCTCGACGGCAGAGGTCAGGCGCGGGTTGTCCTCACCGAGTCCCCAGGTCGACCGCTCACCGAGTGCACGCGCGTCGTTCTGGACCGAGGACAGGTCGATGATGAAGTTCTGGCAGGCCGCGTCGATATCCAGAAACGCCTGCGGTTCCATTCGCACCTTCAGCGCCCCGGTCTTCGCATCCTCGATATACCCGCCGAAAGCACTGTCGACAGCCATAGTGGTCGCCCCTTCAACTAGTCCCGTCTGATCATAGAGACGCACGCGCCGACGAAACGGTTCCATCGAAAACACAGATTCCCGAAATCGGGCGTTTCCGGCGCCTCCGGCGTCACGATCCTCGACCGAACCGCAGCGGATAGGCTGGGAGTTGAAATCGGTGCGAATCGCACCGCCGAATATCGGAGGACGAGATCGATGAGGATCGCTGGTGAGCATGTCGATGTGCTCATTGTCGGTGCCGGACTGTCCGGCATAGGCGCGGCGTATCACCTGCGGCGGGCCTTCCCGGAGAAGAGCTACACGATTCTGGAGAGCCGCGACGCGATCGGCGGCACCTGGGACCTGTTCCGCTATCCGGGAATTCGCTCCGATTCCGATATGTACACCCTCGGCTACCGCTTCCGTCCGTGGCTAGGGGAGTATTCGATCGCCGACGGCGCGGACATCCTCGACTATGTGCGCGCCACGGCCGCCGAGAGCGGGATCGACCGCCATATCCGCTTCCATCATCGCGTCGTCGGCGCCGAATGGTCGTCGCGGGAAAACCGGTGGACGGTGCGCGCCGAACGCACCGATACCGGCGAAACCGTCACTCTCACAGCCGGATTCCTGTTCTGCTGCTCCGGTTACTACCGCTATGACGAGGGCTACACCCCGGAATTCGCGGGTACCGAGCGTTTCGCCGGGCCGATCATCCACCCGCAGCACTGGCCGGACGATCTGGATGTCGCGGGCAAGCGCGTAGTGCTGATCGGCAGCGGCGCGACCGCGGTCACGCTGGGACCGGCACTGACCGAGCAGGGTGCGCACGTGACGATGCTGCAACGCTCGCCGAGCTACATCATCTCTGCACCCGCCCGCGACGACCTCGCCGTCAAGGCCCGCAAATTCCTGCCGACCCGCGCCGCCTACGCGGTGGCCAGGGCCGAAAATGTGGCGCTGGCAACCGCGATTTACCAACTGAGTCAACGGTATCCGCAATCCATGCGCAAGCGGATCAAGGGCTGGCAGCGGCGCTGGCTGCCCGAGGGCTACGACATCGATACCCATTTCACCCCGACTTACAACCCCTGGGATCAGCGACTGTGCTTGGCCCCCAATGGCGATTTCTTCCGCGCGATCCGCAAGGGTCGATTGGATATCGTGACCGATAAGGTCGAGACATTCACCGAGACGGGCCTGGCGCTCGCCTCCGGTGCGACCCTCGATGCCGACATCGTGATCACCGCAACGGGTTTGAATCTGCTCGCCTTCGGCGGCATCGAACTCGCCGTCGACGGACAGCAGGTGCACCTCGCCGAACACATGGCCTACAAGGCCATGATGCTGTCGGATGTGCCGAATTTCGCGTACATCATCGGATACACCAACGCCTCTTGGACGCTGAAGGCGGATCTGGTGTGCGAGTACGTCGTTCGGCTGCTACGCCACATGTACCGCAACGGATACGACCGCTGCACACCGGTGCGCGATCCGTCCGTCGGCGCGGCGTCGCTATTCCTGAATTTCAATCCGGGTTATGTCCAGCGCGCCGCCAGCCAATTCCCGATCCAGGGCACCAAGGCGCCGTGGCGCCTACGCATGAATTACCTACGCGATCTGGTCACGCTGCGCCACGGCAAGATCACCGATCGCGCGATGGTGTTCGAACGGTCGCGGGATCGGGATCCGGTATCCACACAGGGCTGACGACCGGTCAGTGCGGCTCCGACGACCGCGCGGCCGAGATATTGCGCAACACGCTGGTCGCGTGGTCGTCGAATCGTTCGCGTGGAATATCGATGGTGCCGTCCAGCCATGGGCGGTACATATACGCCATCGCGCCGAAAATGGCGTTCGAGTTGAGGCTGTTCTCGTACTGATCCGGTGGGGTCTGCGGTCCGTCGTCACCCAATCCGATCGTGAGCGCGATCGGCGCGGTGAACAATTCGATGAGCTCGTTGCCTCGGTCGCCGAGTACCCGGGTGGCTTGCGATTCCACGAACATGATCTGGCCGCGCCGGCGATCCTCGACCAGATAATCGGTGAATGCCGAAATGGCATGGCGAAATAGTTTTTGCGGTTCGGGTGGTGCGGTGGCAAGCGCCGCGAGCAGGCGTTCCTGTGCGCCGAGGACGACCGCTTCCAATGCCGCGGTGAGCAGTTTGTCCAGATTCGGGAAACTCTCGTAGAAGTAGCGCTCGGTGAGTCCGGCCTGCCTGCAGACCCCGCGCATGGAGATATCGGATGCTCCGATCGTGGCCATCAACTCGATGGCGGCCTCGACGAGCTGTTCGCGGCGCGCGGCGATTCGGTCGGCCGGGGGCGTGCCGCGCCAGCGGCGCATCCCCGGTATCGATCCATCGGAAACGGCGTCGTTCATGGCCCGATCCTCCCACAGTCGGGAAGTTGACATCATGTGATGTTGACAGCATTTGATGTCGGCAATACATTGATCGTCCAGGGACCAGACGTGAGGACCATCAGATGGGCACTGCTTACGCCGATCAGGCTCATGCCATCAACGCGCGGGACGTCAGCTTTGATTTCGATTCGGTGCCGATGCACTACATCCCCGGCGAAGTCATGGCCACCCACATCATCAATGTGATGCACCTGGTGCTCCCCGAAGGCGAGCGGGCCATGGCGCAGGCGCTGGCCGAGGCCTTACCGCTGATCGATGATGAGCGATTGCGGGAAGAGGTCCGCGGCTTCATCGGTCAGGAGACGATGCACGCCGGTTCCCACGAAAAGGCCCGCCACCAGTTGGAACGCCTCGGACTCGAGGTCGGGCCGATGGTGGATCGCGTCGCCTGGCTGATCGATCGGCTGCTCGGCGACCACGGACTGTCCGGCCGGGCCAGACACGAATGGCTGTGCGAGCGGCTGGCCCTGTTCGCGGGGATGGAGCACTACACCGCCGTCATCGGCGAATGGCTGCTCACCAACGACAAATTGGCGGCCAAGGGGATGCATCCGGCGATGCTGGATCTCGTCCGCTGGCACGGCGCCGAGGAGGTCGAACATCGCAGCGTGGTCTACGACGCGTACATGCATCTCGACGGCGGCTATGCCCGCAAGGCGCGTCAGGCGTTGATCGCCAGTTCGGGATTGCTCGCGCTGTTCGTGATTTCGGGTGCCTACCTCTTCCAGCGCGACCCATCGCCGAACAAGGGCCGGTGGTGGCCGCTACAGATGGCCAGTGCCTCGCTGCGCGGTGTGGTCCCGAACTTCACCACCTTCTTGACCGAGATTCCGCGGTACCTGCGGCCGGGATTCCATCCCTCCCAACTCGGTCCGATGGATAACGCACTGCGCTACCTCGCGCAGTCGCCGGCGGCACGGGCACGCTCATGACCGCCGTTGAGGAGCAGTTCCGGCCGGGAGCCGGGCTGCGGATGATCGCTTCGGCGGTGGACACCTACAAGCGGGTGTTCACCGAAGGGAAAGCGGCGCAGCTGCTTTCGCGACCACAGCCGGTGCGGCGCACCGGCTACGATTTCGAGCTGGCGATCTTGGGAATCGAGGTCGAGGCCGACGAGGTGGTCAGCCTGACCTTGTGCGATCCAGGCGGGGCGGACCTGCCCGCCTGGACGCCGGGCGCCCATATCGATGTATTCCTGCCCTCGGGTCGGCAGCGGCAGTATTCGCTGAACAGCGACCCGGAGGATCGCAGCTGCTACCGAATCGCGGTGCGGTACATCCCCGATGGCGATGGTGGTTCCTGCGAGATCCACGAGCGGCTGCGCGTCGGCGACCGACTGTGGGTGCGGGGCCCGCGCAATGCCTTCCCGCTCATCGACGCACCGGAGTATTTCTTCGTCGCGGGCGGTATCGGGATCACGCCGATTCTGCCGATGGTCACCGCCACCGAACGTGCCGGAATACCGTGGCGGCTCATGTATTTCGGACGCTCGCGGGCGCGGATGCCGTTCCTGTACGAGCTCGCCCACTTCACCGGTGGTGATGTGGTGGTCCGACCCGATGACGAGTTCGGAGTGCCGGATCCGCGGATGATCTTCGAACAGACGCCGACCGGTGCCGCGGTATATGTCTGTGGACCACCGGCATTGGCGGAAGCCGCGCGCAGGGTGTTGCTGTTGCACGATCCGACCGCCTCGCTGCATACCGAGCGCTTTTCGGCGGTACCCGTCAGCGACGGCGCGCCGTTCCGTATTCGATTGCGCCGCAGTGGAACCGAGGTCGATGTCGCCGCCGACGAGTCCGCGCTGAGCGCGATCCGGCGGGCGGTGCCCGGTGTCGCGTACTCGTGTCAGCAGGGTTTCTGTGGGACGTGCCGGGCGAGTGTAATCGCCGGTGAGGTCGAGCACCGGGACCGGGCGCTACTGCCCGGCGATCGCAACAGTGCGATGCTCACCTGCGTATCGCGTTCTCGCGGTGGCGAACTCGAACTCGATCTGTAGATTCACTCCGCGGCCGGGAAGATACCCGGCAGTGTCATGGCGTATTCGAGATCGGCGCGGGTACCGAGCGTGGTGAGCAGCACCCGGATCATGGTGAGCCGTCCGGCGGCGACGGTTTGCGCGTCCGGCTCGGCGCCGGGCGCGGTACCCGCCGAAATGCGATAGACCACGTACTCGCAAACATGCAGGGCCGCATCGAGATCCAGTGGTGAGGGGACCGGGCGGCCCAATTCGGTGAACGTGTCGCGCACCAGCGCGCGGATATCGTCCAGTGCCCGTTCGCGATAGGCCGATACCGGTGAGGCCGGATCGTGCAGTTCGGCGAACAACGGCCGCAGCATCGCACCGTGGCCGCGGGCCCAGCCGAGGTAGGCATCGATGAGACGAATGCCGAGTTCGACGGGCTCGTCGGGACCGGTCAGTGCCGTGCGGATGCCGTCGACGAGGCCGTCGTTGGATGCCTCCAGGACGACGTGCAGCGGTTCGGTGGCATTGCCGAAATAGCGGTAGAAGGTGGGTCGGGCGAGTCCGGCCTGTTCGATGATCTGGGCGACGCTGAGTCCGCGCGAACCGCCGCGGGTGAATACCGCCGCGGTGGCGAGCACGATGCGGGCGCGGACCTCCTCGGCCTGCTCCTGGGTCTGCGGTGGTCGGCCCCGGCGGGCCGCGCTATTCGTCTGGGAAGTGTCAGTGGACATGGTGATGCCTCACAACTCGAAGCCTGACCCGTCTGTGTGCCACACCTGACAGCTTGACACGAGGCGCGGCACCGACATTAATCTAACACTAGTGTTCAGGAAATAACCGAACCCGGCTTACCGCCTCGTCCAGCACAGGCGCCCGACCCAGGAGAGGGCCGACAATGACGACCGCCCGCCAGCTGACCGAACCGACGGCCCTGCCCGCGGCCCTGGTGCAACCCTTGCTAGATCGGGCGATCGCGGGCGCTGCCCCCGCGGTCGAGGTCTTCGCACCCGCGACCGGGCGCAAGATCGCGGACCTGCCGCAGTCCTCGACCGGCGATATCGAGACCGCCTTCGCGACCGCGCGCACCGAGCAGCGGGAATGGGCGCGGCGCTCGGTCCGTGAGCGGGTCGCGGTGCTGCGGAAATTCCATGACATCGTGCTGGCCGAACAGGACACCATCCTCGATATCGTGCAGACCGAGACCGGCAAGTCCCGAGCGCATGCTTTCGACGAGGTCGGGGATGTGGCGGTCAATGCCAGGTACTACGCGTCGGTCGCGAACAGGCTGTTGGCCACCCGCAAGCCGCGTGGTGTGCTGCCGGTATTGACCCAGGTCGATGTCCGGCACCGGCCCAAGGGCGTGGTCGCGGTGATCTCGCCGTGGAACTATCCGCTGGCGCTGGCCGTCTCCGACGCCCTGCCCGCATTGGTCGCCGGAAATGCCGTGGTCGCGCGGCCGGACAACCAGACCGCACTGACCGCGCTGTGGGCCATCGATGCAGCCGAGCGCGCCGGGCTGCCGCGCGGACTCTGGCAGGCGGTGCTCGGCCGTGGTTCGGTGATCGGCGGTGAGGTGATCGCGCGCGCCGATTATGTCGACTACACCGGGTCCAGTGCGACCGGCCGGACCATCGCGCAGCAGGCCGGGGAGCGGCTGATCGGCTATTCGCTCGAACTCGGCGGGAAGAACCCGCTGCTGGTGCTCGCCGATGCGGATGTCTCCAGGGCGGCCAAGATCGCGATCCGGGCCTGCTTCGCCTCGGCGGGGCAACTGTGCGAGTCGATGGAGCGAATCTATGTGCACGACAAGGTCTACGACCAGTTCGTCGGCGAATTCATCGAGCATGTGCGGGCGATCGAATTGGGCGGTGGGCTCGATTACGCCAGTGATATGGGGTCTTTGACGTTCCAGCGCCAATTGGACACCGTCAGTGCGCATGTCGACGATGCCGTCGCGAAGGGTGCGCAGGTGCTGGCGGGCGGTAAGGCGCGTCCCGATCTCGGACCGTACTTCTACGAGCCGACCGTGCTGACCGGCGTGCGGCCCGGGATGACTGTGTATCGCGAGGAGACCTTCGGGCCGGTGGTTTCGATCTATCGGGTCGGCAGCGACGACGAGGCGGTCGAACAGGCCAACGACACCGCATACGGCCTCAATGCGAGTGTCTGGACCAAGGATGTCGATCGAGGTCGTCGGGTAGCCGCGCGCATCAATGCGGGTTCGGTGAATGTGAACGAGGGCTTCATCGCGGCCTGGGGCAGTGCGGACGCGCCATCGGGCGGGCTCGGCATTTCGGGTACCGGGCGTCGGCACGGTCCGGAGGGCTTGTTGAAGTACATCGACACCCAGACGATCGCGGTGCAGCGGATGCTCCCGATCGCACCGCTGCCCGGTATGTCCGAGGAATTGTGGGCCAAGACCATGACGCTGTATTTCGGAGTCATGAAGGCGCTACGCCAAAAGTAATTGCGCCAAAAGCTATTTCACGACGAAATCACGATGAGGATGAATGAAACTGGACACGGTAGCCGATAAGAAGGTCCTGGTCACGGGCGCGGCAATGGGCCTGGGCAAGCTGTTCGCCGAGCGGGCGGTGCGTGAGGGTGCGGCCGCGGTGGTGCTGTGGGATATCAACGAAACCGCGCTGAAGGAGACCGCGGTCGAGTTGTCCGGTCGCGGCGTCGCCATCCATCACTATGTGGTCGACGTGTCCGCGCAGGACGCCATCGGCGAGGCCGCGGCGGCGGTGCGCGCCGACGTCGGCGATATCGACATCCTGATCAACAATGCGGGCATCGTGCGCGGCAACAGCTACTTCTGGGAGACCACCGATCGCGCCGATATCGATAAAACGATGGCGATCAATTCCCTTGCGCCGATGTACATTACGCTCGAATTCCTGCCCGCGATGGTGCGTGGCACGGGCTCGTCGCGCGTCATGACCATCGCGTCCTCGGCTGGTCTGGTTTCCAATCCGCGCATGAGCGTGTACGCGGCCTCGAAGTGGGCGGCGCTGGGCTGGTCGGATTCGGTGCGCATCGAGCTGGAACAGGCGGGCCACGACCATGTGCGGATCACCACGGTCTGTCCGACCTACATCAATACCGGAATGTTCAATGGCGCAAAGGGTTTCCTGTTCACGCCGATTCTCGAACAGGACGATGTCGTCGACACCTCGTGGCGCGAAATGAAAGCGGGCACTGCGCTGGTGATCCTGCCGTGGACATCCCGGCTCAACAAGGCGATCTCCGGTCTGCTGCCGATCAAACTGCGCGATCTGTTCCTGAATTCGGTTGGCGTGTACCACTCGATGGACGAGTTCACCGGTCGCAAGAAGTAGCGGCCTCAGAAGGTCGTGGTGAGCCGCGCGACGCCGGATCCGGCCAGACCGGACAGTCCCGCCACGCGGCCCGTCGACACCAGCAGCAGATCGCTGAGCGGGCCGCGGATCTCGGCAGGGCCGTCGCCCGCCGACCAGTCGGCATCGACGGCCGTCAACCGGATGCCGCGCAGGCGCTGGCGTGCATCGTAGAAGCGACTCCCGATGATGTGATCGAGAGCGGCGACGCCGGGTTTGGTCGGTACTTCCCGCACGCGTCCGAGCGGCCGTGCGATGTCCGGGCCGTGAATGATGGTGTCGGCCAGCGGATCGAGCGGTCCGGCGCCCGGGGCCCGGCGCGTCCAACCCGCCGATTCGCGAAGTTGGGCTGTGAGTTCGGCCGACGTGAATCGGGCGGCGCGCTCGCGGACGAGGTCGGCGGTCATCCGGTTCCAATCGCCGCGAGCCCGGAGCACACCGAGCAGCGTCCGCCCGAGCGTGACGCGGTTGGACAGCGTTACATGCGCGAGGACCTCGTGCACTGTCCAGTCGTCGCACAGTGACGTGACGGTCCAACTCGTGGTCGTCGAGATCGTCTAGGAAATCGGCGAGTTCGAGGCGCTCGGCCTGCGTCCACAGCTGGATCTCGTCAGAGGTCATGGTGTGCTCCGCCTTTCGGATGGGTCATCCGGATAGACCGGGCGGCCATGTCGATTTCATCGGCGTCGCGTGGTGATCTGAATCATATGTCCGGCTTGGTGCCGATGACGACGGTGGAGTAGAGCTCGTCGGATTCGGCGACGCGGCCGGTGAAGCCGTGCGCGGCGAGGACAGTGACCGAGGGCCTGGCCTGGGCTTCGGTGGATTCGACCAGCAGGTGGCCGCCCGGCGCGAGCCAGGTACGGGCGGCGGTGACGACGCGGCGGAAGATATCCAGGCCGTCGGGTCCGCCGTCGAGGGCGGTGCGCGGTTCGTAATCGCGTGCCTCCGGCGGCATCCTGGCGATCATCTCCGATGGCACGTACGGGGTGTTGGCGAGCAGGATATTGATTCGGCCGCACAATTCACGGGGGAGCGGCTCGAAAAGGTCGCCTGCGTAGACGGGTGCGCCGATCGGGGTGAGGTTGCGGCGGGCGCATTCGACCGCCGCGGGTTCGATATCGGTGGCGGCGAGTTCTATCGGGCGGCCTTCGGTGGCAAGAGTGTGTGCCAGCGCGAGACCCAATGCGCCTGAGCCGCAACATATATCGACGACGACAGGGTGCGAAGGCAGGGCGCGGGCGAGTTCGGCGGCCTCGTCGACGAGGAAGGCGGTGCGCTGGCGCGGTACGAAGACGCCAGGCGCGACCGCAACGCGGATGCCGTGGAATTCGGTCCAGCCCAGCAGGTATTCCAGCGGTGTTCCGGAAACCCGCTGTGCGACCAAGTCGCTGAGATCGGCACCGGTCTCCGCCGCCGCGGCGATGAGCAACCGCGCCTCGTCCTCGGCGAATACACAGCCCGCCGCGCGCAGTTGCGCGACCACATCTCCGGTTGGTGTCATCGGGATATCGTGCCGTGTGGATGGGGTGCGATGGGTCCGAGCGTGTACATTTGCGCGAATTATGCCATTTTCAGCACGCTCGGACCCGTCGCGTTCAGCGTGCGGTCGCGAGCTGGAACGTCCGCGTCGCGTCCAGGTAGATGCCGCGCTGCGCCTGCCTGGCAGGCGGCGGCAACTGCGATACCAGTTGCTCGAGTGAGGTGGTCGCCCCGACCACCTGAGTGCCCGCGACAATGAAATCGGCGACCGCGCGCCGGATGTGGTTCGGCGAGGTCACCACGACCGCGCTGTTCGCGCCGAGACTGCGCAGCATCTCGGTGCTGAACAGCGCGTTCTGCACCGTAGATCCGGCTCGGCCCTCGACATTGATCCGGGATGCGGGCAGCCCCTTGCCGACCAGCCAGGCCCGCATGGCCTCGGCCTCGGTGATCCCGTTCTGCGGGTTTCCGCCGGTGACGACGATCGGTGAAAGTGGCGAGGCGACCGCCTGCAACCACGCCGTGGTCAGCCGGTTCACCAGTTCGGGGCGCAGCGAACCGTCCGGGAGCAGACCGTAGCCGAGCACCACGATTCCGGTCTGCGGTCCGACGAGCGCGGGCAGCGGATTCGGCAGGGTGGCGACCGCGGCGCCGATTGCGCCGAGCACATTATTGGTCCCCTGGGCCATTGCCGGGTCGAGGGCATTGAGGCGGACCAGTGCATCGGCCATAGCGGGCAGATCATTGGCGTAATGCGACCAGATCGCCTGCAGCGAAAGGGCCTCGGCATCGGCCGGGTCGGCGGCGATCAGCTGTCGGAGTTCGGCGCGGCCGACGGCATCGTCGCCGTCGGTGAAGGCGCGCTGGGCGGAGTTGTAGAGGGCGTCGGTTTCCGGCGCCGCGATGGCGGGTGCGCTCGATAGTCCGGTGATGGTCGCGGCCGCGAACGCGGTCGCGACCCATAGTTTCCAATGCCTCGAGATCTTCACTACAGTCGACACCTTTCCACGCGTGAAACGGGGCTTTCGGTAGGTGAGCTGACAGTTAGCCGTGGGCAAGCACAACCACGATACGACTGGTAACAGCCATAATCGGGTAATTGCCAGGCGTTGCTTCCGGCGTCTTGGCAAACCGGGCGGCGCGCGGGGTGCCCGCCGAAACCGGCCGTGCGGTGCAGCCGATAAGGTGTGACAACGTGGATACCGTTTCGCTGTCCGGCAAGGAACTCGCCGCCGCCATCAACGCCGACACCAAGCAGCGCGCCGCCGCGCTCACCGCGAGCGGAACCGCGCCGCGCCTGGCCCTGATCGTGGCCAATGACGATCCGGCCAGCGCGTGGTACGTGAACTCGCTGCGCAAGGCTGCCGAACGTCTCGGAATCGCCTGCGACACCATCGAACTCGGCGCCGACGCGAGCATCGAGCGAATCCGCGACGAACTCACCGCCCGCAGTGCGGACACCGCCATCGACGCGATCATGCTGCAGACTCCGCTGCCCGCCGGTGTCACCCTCGACGATGTCAGCTCCGCCATCGCCGCGGGCAAGGACGTCGACGGCGTCAGCCCGCTCTCGCTCGGCCTGCTCGCCTCCGGCCTCGACGGCTTCGTCCCCGCCACCTCCGAGGCCGTCGTCGAACTACTGAAGCATCACGAAATCCCGCTCGCCGGACGGCATGTCGCCGTCGTCGGCCGCTCCAATATCGTCGGTAAGCCCCTTGCGCAACTCCTGCTCGCTGAAAACGCCACCGTCACCATCTGCCATTCCCGCACCACCGACCTCCCCGCCGTCACCTCCGCTGCCGACATCGTGGTAGCCGCTGCCGGCCGCATCGGCCTGGTCACCGGCAAACACATTCGCGAGGGCGCCACCGTCATCGATGTGGGCACCAACGAAGATCCCGACGGCAAAATCGTCGGCGACGTAGCCGCGGAAACCGTCCGCGGCAAGGCCGCCGCCCTCAGCCCCGTGCCAGGCGGCATCGGCCCGGTAACCACCGCCCTCCTCATGCGCCACGTAGTAACCGCCGCCGAAAACACCCACCCCGCCTGAGTTATCGGTTTCGATTCTCGAGTAGCGGATGCCCAACCAAGCGAACAGGGCGGCGTCGGGTAGAGCCGGTTGATGGTTACGCCGGTGGTTGGTTTACGGTCGGATCCGCCACAAGCGCACGGTTCCGTCGTATGAGGCGCTCGCCAAACGGCCGTCGGGGAGTGCGGCGAGGCTGCGGACGAAATCGTTGTGGTGGAACACCTCGAGTTCGGTGAGATCGGCTGCGCGCCATATTCGTACGGCACCGTCCTCGCCTCCGCTGGCGATGAGGTTCCCGGACAGAGGTGTCACTGCGCAGACGGCACCGGTGTGCGCTTTACGCGCGGTCGGCTCGCGTATCACCGTTTTGGAATCTGATGTCCGATCGGGCAGAGTTGGGGGTGTCGCCGCGTCGGAGGGGTCTGTCTGCTCATGTGACGCAGTCGGATTCAGCGCAACAGGGTGCGCTTCGTCATCGAGTCGCTGGGATCGATAGCCGGGCAGGTTCCAGGTGCGCAGCCATCCTTCGGCATCCCCGCTGATCACGGTGCCCGATGAGGTGACGGCCAGCGCGCGGACGGGTGCGGGCGCTCGCACACTCCCGACAAGTCCGCCCTCCGCATCCCAGACCCCGATGGTGCCGTCCTCTGAGCCGGTAATCAATTGCGCGCCAACGGAAACCACGGCCCACACCCAGCCGCCGATCTCGAGCGCACCATCCGACCCGTCCGCCCGCCACCATCGAAGCCGCCCGTCCGCGCCGCCGGTGACGACTCGGCCATCGGGTAGGGCACCGGCACACAGCATCGCGCCGTCGTGATGTCCGACCGTATGCGGCTCCCATGACCGCCAGACGCGGACGGCGCCGTCGCGCGACCCGCTCCACAGCTCCCCGTTCGGATGCGCGAGCAGGGCGGTCACCGAACTATCGTGACCGCGCAGTGTGCGCCACTGGGCATAGCCATCGCGGGTCGGCTCCCAGATGCGGATGGTGCGGTCGCGAGAAGCGGTCGCGAGCGTGCCGTCAGCGCATGCCGCGACGCTCCACACATACCCATCGTGCCCGCGCAGGATCCCGTCCGATGAAGTGTCGTATTGCTCCCGCTTGTAGAGCACGTCGGTACGCATCACCCACTTCGTGCCGTGCGTGACCGGTTCGCCGTCGTGCCAGAGCGCATGATCGAAGACCACGATGGTTCCGGCCTCGGGTCCAACCGCACCGAGCGAGGCGGCACCCGGTTCGCCGCCGGCATAGAAGCGGGTGCGCCCACCATCGAACTCGGTGCTGTCGTTGAGATAGATCATGCACGTCAGCCGGGAGACGACGGTGCTGCTGCGGGCATGCGCACCATCGCGGTGGGTGGCGAAGGATTGACCGCCGCGGTAGCGGCAGTACCGGAACCGCTCATTGAGGCCGACAAGCCGCCAGTGGGCGCCGTCGATGTGCAACCGCGCGGGAAGGAATTCGGCGATCCTGCTGAACAGCGTATCCGCCAGCACCGGGTCGTCGCGGACCAGCCGGTCATTGTTGCGATAAGACCCCGGATAGTGCGCGCCGGTCGGTACGAAGCCTGAATCCGTTGCCGTATTGATGATTTCGGCGCACTCAGGGGCGGCGAACACCCCGCGCAACAGGAAGCAGGTCCGTGCTCCGGCGGCAATGCCGGTCTGTACCTTCGCAATCGGACCGGCGGGCAAGTCCAACATGTCCCAATTCAGCCTCGGGGCCGCGGGGAAGTCAACGAGATGTTCGTCCCAGTGGATTCGCCGACCGATGCCTCCGAATCGAGTGCCGCAAGTAATTCACGAAGCGTTGTGCGCTGCTCGGCGCTCAGGCCGGCGAAGACCTCCTCGGCTGCCGCACGGCGGGCAGCGGCCATCTGGGAGAGCGCGGCTCGGCCGGACTCGGTCAGCGTCACCAGGGTCGAGCGGCGGTTGGTCGGGTCGGGCGCGCGCGAGACCAGCCCTGCGGTTTCGAGCGCATCGACGACGGTGGTGGCCGATCGCGGCACGATGCCGAGGTGGTCGGCGATTGCCGCCATCCGCAGAGGCTCGTCGTGGTGGCCGAAAATGCGGAGAGCACGGGCTTGACCTGGGGTAATGCCCAGGGGAGCGAGACGCGCGACCTGGTTGCGGCGGATGCGTTTCGCGGTGCGCAGGAACAGCTCGGGGAGATCGGGATCGAGCGCGGTAGCCATTTGTTGAGCATAACTCATTGTTTTGGGAACAATTATGAGTCATGCTCAGTTTCATGACGTAGTCCTCGGAAAGGAGGCGCCTATGCAGCCCCCTCATCAACTTCGCCGGATCGTCCGGTTGTTTCGCCCGTATCGCGCGCGCCTGGCACTCGTTGCCGCGCTCGTCGGTTTGTCGTCACTGGTCGCGCTGGCATCGCCGTTCATGCTGCGCGGCATCCTCGACGATGCCCTGCCGCACGGCCGCACCGGTCTGCTGACCGCCCTCGCCGCAGGCATGGTCGCGGTCGCCGCACTCACCAGTATCTTCGGCGTGCTTCAGACCTATATTTCCACCGCGGTCGGTCAAGAGGTCATGCACGATCTGCGCTCCGCGGTGTATGCGCAGTTGCAGCGAATGCCGTTGTCGTTCTTCACGACCACCCGCACCGGCGAAGTGCAGTCGCGGATCGCCAACGATATCGGCGGCATGCAATCGACGGTCACCTCGACCGCGACCTCACTGGTCTCGAACTTCACCACCGTGATCGCCTCGGTGATCGCCATGATCGCCCTCGACTGGCGGCTCACCTTGGTCTCGCTGATCATGCTGCCGTTCTTCGTCTGGATCAGCCGCCGCGTCGGCGACGAACGCAGGAAGATCACCGCGCAGCGGCAGCAGAAATTGGCGGGCATGTCGGCGATCGTGGAGGAATCGCTCTCGGTGAGCGGCATTCTGCTCGGGCGCACGATGGGCCGCTCGCCCGCGCTGGTCGACGATTTCGCGCGGGAGTCACGCGGGCTGGTGGACCTGGAGATCCGATCCGGCATGGCCGGACGGTGGCGGCAGTCGACGATTCAGATCGTCATGGCGGCCATGCCAGCGATCGTCTACTGGGCGGCGGGATTGACCGTGGCAGCCGGACATCCGCTGGTCTCGATCGGCACGTTGGTTGCCTTCACGACCTTGCAGACGAGCCTGCTGCGGCCGATGGTGCAGTTGCTGAACACCGGTGTGGAGGTGCAGAGTTCCATGTCGCTGTTCAGCCGGATCTTCGAATACCTGGACCTGAGGCCGGAGGTCGAGGAACCGATAACGCCGGTGCCGGTACCGGATTCGGGTGTCAAGGGCGAGGTCCGCTTCGAGCACGTCGGCTTCAGTTATGGATCCGGAACACGGGATGTGTTGCAGGACATCGACATCTGCGTGCCCGCCGGATCCAGTCTGGCCATTGTCGGCGAAACCGGTTCGGGCAAAACCACACTCGGCTACCTGGTCGCGCGACTCTACGATGTGACATCCGGACGGGTGGAGATCGACGGAATCGATGTGCGGGACTTGTCCTTTGCCGATCTCGCCGCCGCCGTCGGTGTGGTGTCGCAGGAGACCTACCTGTTCCACGCCTCGGTCGCGGACAATCTGCGCTTCGCCAAACCCGATGCGACCGACGAGGAGCTGTACGCCGCGGCGCGGGCCGCGCAGATCCACGACCATATCGCGAGCCTGCCGGACGGTTATGACACGCTGGTCGGCGAGCGCGGCTATCGGTTCTCCGGCGGTGAGAAGCAGCGTCTGGCGGTGGCGCGGGTGATCCTGCGCAACCCGCCGATCCTGGTGCTCGACGAGGCCACCAGTGCCCTGGACAACCGGACCGAGCAGGAGGTGCAGGCCGCCATCGATGCGCTGTCCGAAGGCCGGACCACCATCACCATCGCGCACCGGCTCTCCACCATTCGCGACGCCGACCAGATCGTCGTACTCGATCGCGGCCAGATCATCGAACGCGGCACCCACCGCGAGCTCATGGACTCAGACGGCCGCTACGCCGCCCTGGCCTCCGGCGGCGACCTCCTCCAAGCCGCCTGACGCATTCAGACGGGTTCCGGGTCGGTTGCGGCGCGCGTGTCGAATTCATCACGGGCGGTAAGGATTTCGCTGTGGTGCCGCACCGACCAGACCCCCATCGCGTGGCTGAGCTCGCCGAGGCTGGCCCCGAGATCGGTCAGCGAGTACTCCACACGCGGCGGGACGGTGGGGTAGACGGCGCGGCGGACCAGTCCGTCGCGCTCCAGGTTGCGCAGGGTGCGGGTGAGCATCTTCTGGGTGATGCCGTCGAGTCGGCGGCGCAGATCGTTGAAGCGCACCGGCCCGCCGGCCATGCGCAGCACGCCAAGGACCAGCAGCACCCATTTGTCGGCGAGCACCGTCAGCACTTCGCGTGCCGGGCAGTTGGTCAGATAGCTCTTGACCAGGTTGTCGGAGCCGGACCAGTCGACAATGGTATCCATCAGGTACCTCGGGATCATTGAAGTGCCTTCTTTCCCTTGGATACTAAGGGACCGCAGAATCGGTGGCATGCTCGCAATCACGCAACAAACATTCGGTGGTCCCGAGGTCCTGGAAATCGTCGAGGTCGATCGGCCGAGCGCCGGACCGGGCGAGGTGGTGGTGCAAGTCGCCGCCACCGGTATGAATGCGGCGGACTGGAAGCTGCGGTCCGGGCTGGTGCGCAAACTCGGGGATCCGCCGTTCACCCTGGGCTTCGATGTGTCCGGGATCGTCGATGCGGTCGGCGCCGGTGTCGAGCAATTCCGGGCCGGCGACGAGGTCTACGGCATGGTGTTCAGCAGGTCCGGCGCCTATGCCGAATACGTTGTGGCACAGGCAGATATCCTCGCACCGAAACCGGCGATCCTGGATCACATCCACGCGGCCGCCGTGCCGACCGCGGTGCTGACCGCCTGGCAGGGGCTCACCGAAGTCGTTGCCGGACAACGCGTACTGGTACATGCTGCGGCCGGTGGTGTCGGACATTTCGCGGTGCAGATCGCCAAGGACCGCGGCGCGTATGTGATCGGCACGGCTCGTGCCGCCAACCACGAATTCCTGCGGGAGATCGGCGCGGATAAGGTGATCGATTACACGACAACAGATTTCGCGGAGGCGGTGCGTGATGTCGATGTCGTTTTCGATCTCGTCGGCGGTGACTACGGATCGCGGTCGCTGCCGGTGCTCGCCGCGGGCGGTCGCCTGATCGACGCGCAGGGCAATGATGCCGAGGAAGATCCGCGGTACGAGCGGCTCTATGTCGAACCCTCCGGCCGCGATCTGGGCGAGCTGGCCGCCCTGTTCGAGACGGGCCGGTTGCACGTGGAGATCGATCAGGTGCTGCCGATGGCCGAGGTGGTCAAGGCCCATCACCTGAGCGAATCCGGGCGCGTCCGCGGGAAAATCGTGCTGGTGCCGTGGAATTCGCCGGTGTGAGGGTCAGGCCGCGCCGATGGCGGTGATAAGGGTCTGGTTGCCCACGCGCGCCGTCGTGACGACCTGGGGTTTGTAGGTGATCGATGTCGCATCGGGTCGATGCTCGGTCACCTGCACCAGGTACTGGCCGACGAAAGCTCCCGGTGTAATGCTGATGCAGTGCGTGGTGCCGGCCGGAATGCCATCGATGCCCTGTTGAATCGTCCCGGCGGGGGAGACGGATGCGTTGGGCGCCACGAACTCTCGCGTCGCAACACCGGATCGAGTGACGTAATAGGCGTACTGGAACGCGAATATGACACCCGGTCCGGAATCCAGCCCGCCCGCTCCGTTGCCGGTAATGGTGTCCCCGACGCGCTCGGCCGGGCATTGTGCCGCGGACGTGGATCCGGAGACCGCGACCTGGCTGGGCGTGGACGAGGCTACCGTCGCTGGTTGCGGTGCCGGTCGAATCTGCACGAACGCCACCACGAGTAGTCCGGCCGCCGCGACCGACCCGACCAGCACCGGCATCCACCGGCGCTTCGAGCGATTCCGACCGGACCGATCGATCATCGCAGCCAAGGCATGCTCATGCCGGAAGTAGTCCGGCGCAGTCGGTTTCGGCTCCGCGGGAAGTTCCTCGACCCATTCGGACCAGTCGCTTCCATAGTCGAGCTCATACTGCGCGGATTCCCCGTCCACTGCCTGAATCGGGTTGTGCCGCGCCGGATCCTGCTCGTATCGGTCCGGTGCGTAGTGGTTCGGATCTTGCCGAGTGTTTTCTGTGTCGAAAGCCCCTGGGTGAATCGGGTTCTGGCGCATGGGGTCTCGCTGAACCGGCCCGCGCTGGTCCATCTCTTGGGCAACAGGCGCATACCAATTCGGATCTTGCGAGGCATGCGGACGCGGCACGGCAGGCGCAGGAGGGCTCGGGTTCCGGTTGACGGGCACCTGACGGATCGGTTCGGGCAACGTCAGCGAGCCCTCCTGCGCGCCGTCGTGCGCAGTCGGCGCCTGGCCCGTCGAGACTTGCGGAACCGGGGGCTGACGCGGGGGACCTTCCTGGATCGGAATCCGTGGTATCGGCCCGGTTTGCCTCGGGCCCTGGGGATTCGGAGCCTGGCCCCCGGCAACTTGTTGACCGCGAATGCGCCGGAACGGGTCCGTATTCGTCGGCGCACGGTCGACCGGAACTCGGGGCAGCGGTCCGGATTGTGTTGCGGCGCGGCCGATCGGCACTCGGCGTAGTGGACCGGTGTCGACGGGTGCGCCGTCGATCGGGATCCGCGGAATCGGCCCGGTCGGCGCGTTGTCCTCCGTGAAGCCGATCCGGTGGAACGGGTTCGGCGGTGTCGGAGGCTGGTATGCCCTCGGCGCACCGAGCGGCTGTTGTGGCGCAGCGCCCGGCTGCGGGCCTGAATTCGCCCGCGAGGTCATATCCGGTCGATCCATCGCCCCACCTTCATCAGGTCATACGATCACGTGTGTCCCGCAGTTGTATCAACCTCGGCAGGATACTGCCAGGTTTGCTGCCCGTGATGAAATTGAGGGGAGGTGTCGCGAAGGAAAACGGATTGTTTACGGCTCACCAGTGCACGGTGACCGGATCGCCGACGCCGACGGTCTGGTAGTACCAGGCGGCGTCATCGGGAGCCAGGTTGATGCAGCCGTGGCTGACATTGGCATAGCCCTGCGAATCCACCGACCACGGTGCGGAGTGCACGAAAACGCCACCCCACGTGAGGCGTTCGGCGTACTCGCCATTGATGACGTAGCCCTCGGGCGAGCTCAGTGGGATCCCGATGGTGCGCGAGTCGAAGACGATCGAACGGAACTTTTCCAGCACCGGGAAGGTACCTGTCGGTGTCTCGTGGCCGGGCTTGCCCATGGATGCGGGCACCGACCGCGCGAGGGCACCGCCGATGCTCACGGTGAAGGTATGCGCCGACATATCGGCGTCGGCCACCACGCCCGCATTGGTGCGGAACTCCGTGCGCGCGTTACCGACCTGTACCGAGATCGGCGCCCGGGCCGGAAGGAAACTCGTTGGCGTCCAAGTCAATTCACGATCACTCGCCCAGGAGAAAACGCCTGGCAGTGGGTCGGTGGCTCGGATATCGACCAGTCGTTCGGCTCGGTCGCGGTTGGCGACCGGATTGGCGAATCGAATCGTCACCGGTGCCGCGATGCCGACTTCCTGGCCTGCCGACGGGGCAATCGTCGCGACCGCGTCGGCGTTGGGTTCGATAATCGTAGTGGCGAATGCCGTTCCGGATCCGAAGGCCGCCAAGGCGACGACCGTGGTCGCGAGGAACAGGTATCTGAGTGCGCTCCGCATGGTCCACCCCTTCACGCTGGTGTGGGACGCAGAAATCCATTCTAGGACTTCATGATCAACTCGACGTACCGGTTCTGTAACGGGCGTCCAAGTCCACAAGTTTTCAATATAGGGGCGACATACCCGGCATCACACCGAACAAACGATCCGACCGCGGTCGAATTCAGCCGCGCACGGCGTGCAATACGTCGGCGTGCAGTGCGTCCGCGCGGGCGGTGATCTCGTCGATGCGGATCAGCACCGTGGCGAACTTGTCGCCCTGTTCGGCGCTGAGTGAGCGGACGTTGATCTCGATATTGAGCTGCGAGCTGGTGGCCGCGGCCCGCGCCGCATCGGCGGCGGCGCCGATATCGGTGACCACATTGGGATTGCCGATCGGCAGCAGTTCGGTGGCGAGTGAGAGCACCTCGTCAGCCTCGTCGACGACCGCGGCGGGCACCCGGGCGGCCTCGAGCAGCGCGGCGGTTATGGCATCGCTGCGCGCGGCGGCCAGCTCGGAGGAATCCTTCGGCAACTTGTAGGCGTTGCCGACGGCGGTGAACGCCGCGGCATCGGCATCGGCCAGGGCCAGTGCGCGCTCGCGGGCCGCATCGGCCGCCTCGATGATCCGGTCGATGACCGGCCGGTGCTCGGCATCCTTGGCCCGGGTGGTGTAGCGCGCGACCATCGCGACCAGTGCGGCGCCCTGTGCGGCGTGCAGCGCTGCGACGGCGCCGCCACCTGGTGCGGGTACCTTCGCGGCCAGGTCGGTCAGGTACTGCGCGAGGGTGGCCTCAGCGAAGGCGGGCTGCGACACGGCGGGTGGCCTTTCGTTTTCCTGCGACGACAGTGGAGAACTACGGCGAATACGCTACCGCTCGCGCCGGGGTGGCCGGTGCGCGGCCGGTGCGTAGCTGCGGTTAGGTTGAGTGCTATGCGGATCGGATTGAGCATCAACTACTCGGGCGGCTTCAAAGAGGCGGCCGCGGAGGTGGCCGACCTCGAAAAGGCTGGACTCGACATCGTGTTCGTGCCGGAGGCCTACTCATTCGACGCGGTGAGCGCGCTCGGATATCTGGCGGCCAAGACCACTCGGCTGCAGCTGGCCTCGGGCATCCTGCAGATCTACACCCGCACGCCCAGCCTGACCGCCATGACCGCCGCCGGCCTGGACTTCGTCTCCGACGGTCGCTATGTACTCGGCCTCGGCGCATCGGGCCCGCAGGTGATCGAGGGCTTCCACGGCGTCCCCTATGACGCGCCCATCGGACGCACCAGAGAACTGGTGGAGATCTGCCGCAAGGTATGGCGTCGCGAGCGGCTGGAGTACCAGGGCAAGTACTACCAGATCCCGCTGCCCGCCGACCGGGGCACCGGCCTGGGCAAGCCGCTCAAGCTGATCAATCATCCGGTGCGTGAACGCATTCCGGTGCTGCTGGCCGCGCTGGGCCCGAAGAATGTGGAGCTGGCCGCGGAGATTGCCGAGGGCTGGCAGCCGATCTTCTTCGTACCGGAGAAGGCCAAGGAAATCTGGGGCGAATCGCTGGACGCCGGTCTGGCCAAGCGTGATCCGGTCCTCGGCGAGCTGGACGTCTACGCCGGGCCCGCGCTGGCCATCGGCGAGAATGTCACGCCGCTACTGGAATTCGTGAAACCGCATCTGGCGCTCTACATCGGCGGCATGGGCGCCAAGGGCAAGAACTTCTATCACACGCTGGCCACCAAGTACGGCTACGGCGCCGAGGCGGACCGCATCCAGGAGCTGTATCTGGCGGGCAAGAAGGAAGAGGCCGCCAAGGTGGTCCCGGACGATCTGGTGCGGGATATCTCGCTGATCGGTCCGGCCGGATTCGTGAAGGAGCGGATCGCCGCATTCCGTGCGGCGGGTGTCACGGTGCTGAATGTGGTGCCGATGGCGGCGACCCCGGCCGAGCGGGTCAAGCTGATCGAGCAGCTGCGCGAACTCTGTGTCTAATGTGCAGCGCCTTCGGCGCTGCGTGTTCGCGGCCCCATGGTGTCTCGCGGCCGAGCGGTCGAGACTCGCGACTTCGTCGCATGCGCTTCGACCACTCGGCCGCGAGACGGGCCGCGAACGTCGCTCGTAAGACTCGCTCCGTGGCGGTCAGGTGATCGGAAGGTTCCGGTTGAAATCAGACCGCGCTACCGGAGCGCGGCCAGCGCCTCGGCCAGGGTGGTGTGCAGTGCGAACACCTGATCCAGACTCGTCATCTTGAGCTGTCGGCTGGTGGCCGGACCGTCCGCGACCACCACGATGGTCGTCGTGTCGCCTGCCCGCTGATGCGCCGCGACCAGGGTCGCCATACCCGCCGAGGCGAGGAAGCTGACACCGGTCAGGTCGATGATCAGGACCGCCGGTTTGCCGGTGAGGATGGCCTCGATGGTGTTCTCCAGCGCTGGCGCGGTCGCCAGATCGACCTCGCCGGAAACCGTGAGCACGGTCGCGCCATCGTGTGCCTCGACTGTGGTGGTCATCGTGTCCGCCAGGGGATACGCGTCTCCGGAGTTGTTTGTCACATCATCACAATCTGCCATGAACCCGCCTTTCGCGCTGCATTCCTCAGCCAGAAACCTGGCGGTTCGTGCCACGCAGTGGGTTCGCTACGGGGGATTTGATCGCGGGCAACGTTACCGACATGCGGACGCGGGTGCCCAGCCCGCTGTGGTCTATCTCCAATTCTTCCGTCAAAGCCCGCATCATGTCGATGCCGCGTCCGCGCGGCCCCGGATCGGCGGAGCGTGGTTTCCACGTTCCGGTGTCGGCGACCAGAATGACGACCTTTTGGGTATCACATTCGGCGGTCAATTCGACGAGTCCAGGATCGGTGGTGGCCGCCGCGGCGCTGGTCGCACGGCCGAGCAGTTCGGCCGTGGAGCTGATCGCGCGGGTGACCGGGCCGCCGCCGTTGCGGTAGGCATGTTCGATGCTGTTGCTACAGGCCTCGTTGGCCGCGGCGATGAGATCGGAGGCGAGATCGTGCGGTACCGCGGCCGCTGCGAGCCAAGCCTTGAGCCGCTTACGCATGGCCGAGAGCTGATCCGGATTGGCCGGAATCGCCAGCCGCAGCGGTGCGGGGGGTTGCCGGTACACGACCATGGCGACGTCATCGTCGTAGCCCGCGGCCGGACGCAGCCGGGAGAGCACGGCATCGGCGACCTCACGCGGCAGCTTGCCCGCGGTATCGGCGAGCACCCCCGAGATCTTCGCGAAACTGTCATCGATATCGACGCCGCGCTGTTCGACCAGGCCGTCGGTGAACAGCACCAGCGTCGAACCCGGTGTGAGCGCCGTGGTGGCCTCGGGACGCCGTGGCGTATCGAAAGTAGCCAGCGGTACCGCACGCCCGCCCTCGAGCAATCGGCCCGGCTGACCGACATCGGCCAGAATCGGCGGCATATGTCCGGCGCTGCTGTAGCGGACCAGTCCGCGCACCGGATCGAGGACCGCGGCGCAGACCGTCGTGCACATCGCGCCGGGAATCCGGCCCGCGACGGTATCGAGTTCCGCGAGCAGCTGCGCCGGGCCCGCCCCGCGCAGTAGGAGAGCCCGTGCGGCCGTACGCAATTGGCCCATCACAACGGCCGCGGACAGGCCACGTCCGACACAGTCGCCGACTACGACGCCGATGGTGCCGTCGCGCAGCGGAACCACGTCGTACCAGTCGCCGCCGATCTCCAGCGGCGGCAGCGCAGGCTCGTAATGCACCGAGAACCGCGGCGGCAGTTCGATCGGACCGAGCATGGCGCGCTGCAGCGTCAGCGAGGTCGAGCGCGCCTGATCGAAGTTGCGTGCTCGCTGCACCGCCAGACTCAGATGTCCGATGAGCAGCGAGAACAGTGTCCAGTCGGCGGCGCTGATGGCGCGCGGCGCGGCGAAGCGCAGCCACAGTGCGGCATCACCGGTCTCACCGAGCGGTGCGACGATGCCCTCGGAACTCTCGATGCCCTCCGGAATCGCGAACAGACTGCGCGCCGGACGACGGCGAGCCCGATCCAGTAGCGCCCGCGCACGGGCATCGAGCACCGAGCCCTCCGGCACACCCTCGGCCCCCGAGACATACGTCTCCGGCCCGGTATTACGGTTGGGCCACACCATCACCACCGCGGTTTCCGCGCCGACGGTGCGTCGCAGTTCGTCCAGCCCGACGGCGAGCACCTCGACCACGCTCGTCGCCGCACCGACCGCGGTGGCCAGTCGTGACGCGGCCTGATCGCGGGCCTGTGCATCGTGTTCGGCGGTGACATCGCGGATGGTGCCGACGAAGATCTGCTCGTATTTCTCCGGTTCGACCATCGCGCTGGTGCTCACCGCGAGCCAGACCGTGCGGCCGTCGCGATGTTTGACCGGAATCACGAATCGCTGTGCCTCGCTACCGAGATCGGGATAGCGCGGCCCCTCCGGCGTCGACCATGGATGCGGCAGCGGGAACGGAAGTTCCGACGCGCCGTAGCCGGTCAGCGCGCCGAAGGCGGAGTTGACCTCGATGATGGTGCCGCGCGCGTCGGCCACGAAGAAGCCGTCCTGCAGCGACTCCACCAAGGCGGTGCGGAAGGCGTCGCGTCCCGCGAGATCGTCGATGCGCGAACGCTGTTGTTCGGCGCGGCGGGTGCCATCGATATAGCCGCGGGTGGCGATGTCCAGGGCAGCGAGAGTCTGCAGCAGGAATTCCAGTGCGGTCTCGGCGTGTTTGGCGTCCGCGGTGCTCGATTCCACGGTTTGTACTACGCGGTAATGGTTTTCGGTGAGATCGAGCAGGCTGATGCCCTCGATGAGGGCGCGGCGGCCGAGTTCGTAGCCCTCGCCGAGACTTGCCTGCGTCGGTGAGTTCAGATGCCGCCGTAGCGCATCCGAGTAGGCGTCGAGAAATGCGGCCAATGCCGCGCTCATGTCTCCGCCTCGCCGGCGCTCGGCTCCGCCATGACCGCGATGGCGGCTGCGCCTTTTGTTCGCTCGCTCCGCTGTATTCCGCCGTTCACGCTGATCCCTCCAGTACGCCGCCTCGGTGGCGGGCCGCGAGCACCAATGCGTCGTCGGTGTCCTTGGCATGCCTGGCCAGGATTTCGGCGGTGATCTCGGCGGTCGATTTGGACGGATCGATGCCGCTGTCAGCGGATTCGGTGACGATGCCGTCGGTCGACATCAGCAGCAGATCGCCCGGACGCACCGGAACGGTCTGCACCTGTAGGTTCTGAGGTAGCCGATAGCCGACAATGCCACCGGTCATCAGGACCGTCGCGCGCATGGCGAGCCCGACCGGACCCGCGGTCAGAATCCGGCAATCGACATTGCCGACGCCGAGCCAGTGCACGGTATCGGATGCGCCGAACAGCGCCAAGGACACTGCCGCACCTCGGGTGTCGGCCATGGCCCGATGACACAGCACCATCAGCACGTCCAGCGGTTCGGCGCGGTTCTCCGAGAGCACCTGCGCTGCGCGATCGGCGGCGTCCGCGGCCGCCGCACCGTGGCCCAGTCCGTCCAAGACGGCGAAGAGCACCGCGCCGCCGCCCGCGTCGAGGACCACGCCGCGATCACCGGAGACTCGCTGACCGGGCAGGGCACGGCCGGCCACCGCCCATTCGATCCGGCCGATGATCCCGTCCTCATGCACCGTTGGGTACCCACTTCCACATCTCCACCAACGTGCCGCGTCCGGGTGGGGATTCGACGGTGAGCCGGTCCATCAGCCGACGGGCGCCGGGTAGGCCGAGTCCGAGACCACGGCCGGTGGAGTACCCGTCGTCGAGTGCGCGGGCGATATCACGGATGCCGGGCCCTCGGTCCGAGGCTTGGACGACCAGGGCTTGGCGGCCCTCCCGGTCATCGACCAGCAAACGTATTTCACCACTGCCCGCATAACTGGTTATGTTGCGGGCGATCTCGGAGATGGCCGTCGAGATCATGGTCATATCTGTCAGAGAAAAACCGAGCTTGGCCGCCAGCTCACGTCCGGCTTGACGTGCGATCACGATGTCACCCGACACCTTGATCGCGATCACCAAGTTCTCAGCGGCCACTGTCACGACCATCTCGCTGGCGGCGGGCCGGAGTCTTGCGGTTCAGCCACGCCAAGCCCTCTTCCAGGTCGAGGGCGGTGTGCATGCCCTCGAAGGTGAGGCCAAGCTGCACCATGGCGAACGCGACTTCGGGCTGTAATCCGACGATGACCGTTTCGGCGCCGCGGAGCTGCGTCATGTGCGCGATGGTACGGAGCGATCTCGCCGCGAACGAATCCATCACATCGATCGCGGTGACGTCCACGATGATCCCGTGTGCTCGGTATCTGCTGACCTGCTTCATCAGGTCGTCCTGGAGACGCTCGGTATCCGCGTCGGTCAAGGCTGACTGGACCGACGCGATTAAAAAGGTGCCTTGTTTGAGGATCGGAACCGGCATAGGTGGGCCCGATCAGCGCCCATCGCGCTCGGTGAGCATTCGATCCGTGACTCGGGTCACCTCGTAGCCGAGTAAGCGTTCGGCCTCTTCGATACCTCCCTGGAGGTCGCCGACCGCGTTCATCTTGGACAGATCGAGGCCAATGGTCACCAGGGTGAGGGCGATCTCGGAGGACAGACCGGTGATGATCACATTGGCGCCCATCAGGCCGGACGCGTCGACGGTCTGCACCAGGTGGTTGGCCACCGTGGAGTCGATCTCGGGCACACCGGTGATATCGATGACGACCACCTTCGCGCGATTGGCGCGGATGGCGCGCAGTAGCTGTTCGGTGAGCTGACGGGCACGCTGCGAGTCGAGCACACCGATGATCGGCAGGATGAGCAGCTGTTCACGCACCTGCAGCACCGGGGTGGACAGCTCGCGAATGGCTTCCTGCTGCTGGCGGATGACCCGCTCGCGTTCCTGCACGAACGAGATGGCCACGGTGCTCGCGATGCGGTTCGCGGCGGGCTCGTAGGCATCTAGTACCGCGTTCAGTAATTCGAAATCGGCCTGGTATTTCTCGAACAACGAGCGGGCCAGCACGTCACGCAGGAGCAGCACGATGCCGAGGACCTCGTCGGTGTCGACGCCTCTCGGAATGATGCGCTCGGACAGATCGCGTGCGTAGGCCTGCAGCGCTTCGACGCTACCGGTCACGAGCACCTCGACGTAGTTGTCGTACATGGAGGTCGCCTCGGAGAAGATTTCCTCCGGGGTCATCGCGGTCAGCAGTTGCGCCTCGGTGATGCGCCTTGCCCACTCTTCACGCAGCCCGGTTCGGTTCTGCCGCAGGTGTTCGACCAGCTGCGGAAGCAGGTTGTCGACCGGTCCTACGGGCAGGGAATCCGCCGAAAGGCTCATGGACACCTCGGACATGGAAATTCCAGCCCCTTTCGACGGGATTGTCGGGATAGTCGTGCATTCGGCTGCGCGCCGATACCGAGCCTAGTCATACCCCATCCCGGTCGCCGGTGAAACCTGCCGTTAGCTCGATGGTAGATCCGCATCCTCGCTCGGCGGCGCGAATCCGCGTGCCAGTGCCGCGAGCGCCTCGTCGAGATAGACCGTGAGGTCGGCATCGGCGCGGGTAAGCCAGGCATCGAAGGCAGCGCGCGCCGCGGCCAGGGTGGTGCGGCCGACAGCCAGTGCGACCAGGTTGTCCTGTGGTACGCCGAGTCGGCGTGCGGCGAACGCGCTCACGGCCCGCTCCCAGGCGTCGTAGTGCGCGCCCGCGGTGGCGGCCAGTGCCGGATCGCCGCCGACGAGCTGCATGCGAACGCGTAGTTCGGGCACGTCTTCGGCGCGATATCGGTTGGCGTTCACCACAACTCGGCGTACAGCCGTCATCATCGGCACCTCGTCCGGCACGGTGGCGAAGGCCGCGCGCAGCGCCTCGACCTCGGCGTCGAACTGATACCAGAGCACTTCCGCCTTAGTGGGGAAGTAACGGAAGAAGGTGCGCCCGCTGATACCCGCGGCCGCGGCGATCTGCTCGACGGTGGTTTCGTCGAAGCCCTGTTCGGTGAACAGTCGCATGGCGATCAGTTCGAGTTCGCGCTTGGTTGTGCCGCGTGGTCGGCCCCGCACCTTGGCATCTGTCACGGTTGTCGATTATGGGCGTCGATCGCCGGATCTTGATTATGTCAGTGACTGACGATAATCTCGCGGCATGGTGGAAAGTGTCGCGGAACACACCGTGGCCGCACGATTGACCTGGCCGGAGGCCGGGGCGCGCGCGGCTGCGGGCGCGATCCTTGCCGTGCCGGTGGGAGCGACCGAACAGCATGGACCGCATCTGCCGCTGTCCACCGACACCGATATCGCGATGGCGTTGTGCGTGCGGCTGGCCGAGTTGCGGTCGGATGTGCTCATCGCACCGGCGATTCCGTATGGAGCCAGCGGTGAGCACGCGGGATTCGCGGGCACGCTGTCCATCGGACAGGCCGCGCTGGAGTTGCTGATCGTCGAGTTGTGCCGTTCGGCCACCGATACTTTCGACCGCATAGTGCTCGTCAACGGGCACGGCGGCAATCTGGAACCCCTGCGCAAAGCGCAGGCGTTGCTGCGTACCGAATCCCGGGACGTGCGGGTGTTCATGCCGCGCTATCCGGGTGATCCGCATGCGGGTCGCGCCGAGACCTCGATGCAATTGGCGCTGCGCCCGGATGCGGTGCGGACCGAACTCGCCGTCGCCGGTGATACGAGGCCGCTCGCCGAGCTCTTGCCGCTGCTGCGCGCCGGGGGTGTGCGCGCGGTGAGCGCCAACGGGGTCCTCGGCGACCCGACGGGCGCCAATGCCGACGAAGGCACTGCACTGCTCACCCAACTGACCACTGACCTGCATGAACAGATCCGGCTGTGGTGGCCGGTGGCTTCCCCGAAAGGATCCCTGACGTGAACTCGTGGTTCGAAACCGTTGCCGAGGCGCAGCGGCGGGCAAAGAAACGACTGCCGAAGTCGGTGTACGGCGCACTGATCGCCGGATCCGAGCGCGGCCAGACGATCGACGAAAATCAGCAAGCCTTCACCGAACTCGGCTTCGCACCGCACTGCGCGGGCCCGATCGGCGATCGTGACCAGTCGACAACCGTACTGGGACAGCAGCTCTCGATGCCGGTGCTGATCTCACCGACCGGCGTGCAGGCGGTGCACCCGGACGGCGAAGTGGCCGTGGCCCGTGCGGCGGCGGCACGCGGGATCGCGATGGGGCTCAGTTCCTTCGCGAGCAAGCCCATCGAGGAGGTCATCGCGGCGAATCCGGCGACATTCTTCCAGCTGTACTGGTGCGGTTCGAAAGATGAGATCCTGCAGCGGATGTCGCGCGCGAAGGCGGCGGGCGCGGTCGGTCTGATCCTGACCCTGGACTGGTCGTTCTCGCACGGGCGCGACTGGGGCAGCCCGGTGATCCCGGAGAAGCTGGATTTCAAGACCATGCTGACATTCGCGCCGCAGACCCTGGCGCGGCCGCGCTGGCTCGCGACTTATGTTCGCTCCGGCCGTATTCCGGATCTCACCGCACCGAATATGGCCGTCGGCGGTGGTCCGGCACCCGGCTTCTTCGGTGCCTACGGCGAGTGGATGGGCACTCCCGCACCGGATTGGGCAGACGTGGCGTGGATCTGCGAACAATGGGACGGCCCGGTCATGCTCAAGGGCGTGATGCGCGTCGATGATGCCTTGTGTGCGGTCGATGCCGGTGTCGCGGCCATCTCGGTGTCCAATCACGGCGGGAACAATCTGGACGGTACGCCTGCCGCGATTCGGGCATTGCCGGTGGTGGCCGACGCGGTCGGATCGCAGATCGAGGTGGTGCTCGACGGTGGCATCCGCCGCGGTAGCGATGTGGTGAAGGCGGTCGCGCTTGGCGCTCGCGCGGTCATGATCGGGCGGGCCTACCTGTGGGGCCTCGCCGCGAACGGGCAGGCCGGTGTCGAGAATGTGCTCGACATTCTGCGTGGCGGTATCGATTCGGCGCTGCTGGGACTGCGCAAGACCAGCATCGGCGATCTCGATCGGGGCGATCTGGTGGTGCCGGACGGGTTCGAGCGGGCATTGGGAGTGCCGGACCCGGCCGTGCAGTCGGCTTGACCCGGCGGATTATTCGGTAGCCGCGGCTCTTCGATGATGGGCGAGCAGCGTGTCGTAGATATCGGCGAGGGCGGCCAATTGCTGGCGGTCGAGTACGTCGACCATATGTTTGCGCACGCTCTGCACATGTGCGGGCGCGGCGGTGGCCAGCACATCGGCGCCGCGCGGGGTGAGCCGCGCGGCGGTGCGGCGGGCGTCGTCCGGAATCGGTTCCCTGGCGACGAGCGCGCGCTTCTCCATGCGGGTGATCTGATGGGACAGCCTGCTCTGCGACCATTCGAGTTTGGCGGCGAGATCGGCGAAGGTGAGTCGATGATCCGGTGCCTCGGCCAGGTAGGCCAGCACCGAGTATTCGACGTAGGTGAGGTTCGACTCGCGGGATGAGTCGCGCCCGACCGCGGCGGCGATGAGGTCCCTGGTGCGCACATATCCCACCCATGCGCGCATTTCGATGTCATCGAGCCAGTGGGGATCGGTCACGAGAGCGCTCCAAACTCTGACATGTCATTGAATTGTCCCGTCGCATGATGTCGCGCGACAACTGCCAGATCTGAGAGGTAGCACTGCTGGGGTTGAACGTGCAACCTTTTGGCAGGATGCACCGAGTGAGGGTTGCCTAAGCACGGTCGGCCTCCTATTGCTGGATACGCTCCTTGTGCTCGTGACCAGCCTGCCGAAGCCCTTACTCGAGGCCCCGGCGGTGCGTCAGCCCTGAGACCGAATAAGGAGTGCGTCCGTGACCGCGCCGGATTTCCGCTATTCAGATCTGCTGCCGATCGGCGCCGACGACACCCCCTACCGGTTGATCACCACCGAGGGCGTCAGCACCTTCGAACACAACGGCCGTACCTTCCTGCAGGTCGAACCGGAGGCATTGCGCCTGCTTACCGCGGAGGCGATGCACGACATCAGCCACTACCTGCGGCCCGCGCATCTGTCGCAGCTGCGCCGGATCATCGATGATCCCGAGGCCAGCGGTAATGACCGCTTCGTCGCGCTGGACCTGCTCAAGAACGTCAACATTTCCGCGGGCGGCATCCTGCCGATGTGTCAGGACACCGGCACCGCCATCGTGATGGGCAAGAAGTCCGAGGGTGTGCTCACCGGCGTGGACGATGCCGAATGGATCAGCCGCGGCGTATTCGACGCCTACACCAAGTTGAATCTGCGCTACTCGCAGCTCGCGCCCATCACCATGTGGGAGGAGAAGAACACCGGCACCAATCTGCCCGCGCAGATCGAGTTGTACTCCACGGCGGGCGATCCCGCGCATCCGTCCTACAAGTTCCTGTTCATGGCAAAGGGCGGTGGTTCGGCGAACAAGTCGTTCCTGTACCAGGAGACCAAGGCCGTGCTGAATCCCACGCGCATGCTGGAGTTCCTGGACGAGAAGATCCGCTCGCTCGGCACCGCCGCCTGCCCGCCGTACCACCTCGCGGTGGTAATCGGTGGCACCAGTGCGGAATTCGCGTTGAAAACGGCCAAATACGCTTCCGCGCACTACCTGGACACCCTGCCAACCGAGGGGTCCCTCGCGGCACACGCCTTCCGTGATCTGGAGCTGGAGGAAGAGGTCTTCAAGCTCACCCAGTCCTTCGGTATCGGCGCGCAATTCGGCGGTAAGTACTTCTGCCACGACGTGCGTGTGGTGCGCCTGCCCCGGCACGGCGCCAGCTGCCCGGTCGCCATTGCGGTGTCCTGCTCGGCCGACCGGCAGGCGCTGGCCAAGATCACACCGGAGGGTGTTTTCCTGGAGCAGCTCGAGCGCGAGCCCGCGCACTACCTGCCCGAGCAGACCGACTCCATCCTCGGCGGCGATGTGGTCGAGGTCGACCTGAACCGGCCGATGTCGGAGATTCGCGCCGAACTGTCGAAATACCCGGTGAAGACCCGGCTTTCGCTGACCGGTCCGCTGGTCGTGGCCCGCGACATCGCACACGCCAAGATCAAGGAGCGCCTCGACGCGGGCGAGCCGATGCCGGAATATCTGCGCGAGATGGCCGTGTACTACGCCGGCCCGGCGAAGACGCCCGAGGGCTACGCCTCCGGTTCGTTCGGCCCGACCACCGCGGGCCGGATGGACTCCTACGTCGATCAGTTCCAGGCTGCGGGCGGGTCGTTCGTCATGCTGGCCAAGGGCAATCGCTCGGCCCAGGTGACCAAGGCGTGCAAGGAACACGGCGGTTTCTACCTCGGTTCCATCGGCGGTCCTGCGGCGCGACTGGCACTGGATTGCATCAAATCCGTCGAGGTACTGGAGTATCCGGAGCTGGGCATGGAGGCGGTCTGGAAGATCGAGGTCGAAGACTTTCCGGCATTCATCGTGGTGGACGACAAGGGCAACGACTTCTTCGCGGAAACGCAGAAGCCGATTGCGTTGCGGGTGCGCACCCGCTCGAAGGAACGCGTCTGAACGGGCCGCGAGCGACTGCTTGCAGGTCGCTCGGAATGGGCCGTTAGCGACTGCTTGCAGGTCGCTCGGAATGGGCCGTTAGCGACTGCTTGCAGGTCGCTCGAAATGGTCGGCCATCAGGGCACATGTCCGGACACCGGATTGTCACCCCGTTCGCCGGGGTAACAATCCCGCCGAGCGATGCACTCTTGATTAGGGGTACATCGCTGCACCGGTGTCGATGGATGTCGAGGAGGGCAATGAGTACGTCGTTTCGTATCTCGGAATCCGCCAGCCGTCGGTTGGCCGAACGCGCCGCTCGTGAGGGAACCAGTTCCACCGCACTACTCAACCGCCTGATCCGGGAGGGTTTCGATCAACTCGACCATCCCGGAATCGTTTTCCGCGGGCCCATCTCCGACCGCCGCGCGGCATTGGCCGCGGGACCGGAGGTGTGGGAAGTCGTTGCGCGCCTACAGGAACTGGACGGTCCGGAGGAACGCCGTATCGCTGTCCTGAGCCAGCAATCGGATCTGCACTCCCGCAGAATCAAGATCGCCATCGCCTACGCGCGGGCGCACGGCCCGGAGATCATCGAGCGCATCGACCGCAATCGTGAAGCAGCCGAAGCGATCCACGGTTCGTACTCCGTGCGCCCCTGACTCATAGCCTATCGGCATCATAGCGGGTGGCTGTCGCACACAACTAGTGTGCGGTAGCCACCCGTTCTGCGTCTGTGGGGCGTTCGTGTCGCAGCGGAAAGGCTTGCGATGCAATAGGGTTGCGTCGCATGTGGGCGATCGTGGGGCGCTGGGTTGCCGATCGGGACGGCGGCTTCGGGGTCGTGACGACCGAGTCGTGCGAGGAGTTCGTGGTGCGCGATGTGGTGATCGAGTCCGATGCGCCACTGCATACCGGGGATCGCGTGTGGGTCGAATTCGTCGACGGTGGGGATTCCGGCGAGGTCGTGAAACTCGTGAAGGCGCGGTAGTTTCCGGGTTTCTCGGGGGTTGCTGGGGATTGTTGATCGTGATCCACAACACTGGAATAGATTGTGGACAGGGGGATTTCCGCTGCGACAAATCGGGCGTGGCACAGGATGTTTCGGACATTGGTGATTTATTGTGCTGTGAGTATGTGGAAAGCTATGTGAATGACGTCCGTTCGGACAGTAGCGTGTCCTCGCGTTCGCCGGTGTGTTGCTAGCGGTGATCGACGGTGCGGTGTGAGCCGTAGGGGAGTAGATGGGGGGTCCGCGGCCGGGGGGCCGTTACTATCGCTGACATGCCGCTGACGCTTCGTGCCCGGACCCTGCTAGGCGTATCCGCCGCACTGTTGCCGGTGACGGGCGCGGCCGGGCTGTCCATGCCCGCCGCCACGGCCGCGCCGATCGTGCAGGTGGCCGGCAATGCCAGCGGCACCGAGGGGCTGGAGCCGGGGCTCGCCGCGGCGTACACGCGGGCGGAGAACCAGGCACATGCCGAAGGGGTCGGACTGTACATAAACTCCGGCTACCGCACGCTCGCCGAGCAGCAGGCGCTGTGGGACGACGGGGTGGAGACCTACGGCAGTCCCGAGGAGGCGCGACGGTGGGTGCTGCCGCCCAACGAGTCGACCCATGTGCAGGGCCGGGCGATCGATGTGGGACCGCAGGCCGGGGCGCAGTGGCTGGAGGCGAATGGGAATCGCTGGGGCCTGTGCCGGATCTATCAGAACGAATGGTGGCATTTCGAACTCGCCACCGCCCCTGGCGGAGCCTGCCCGGCGTTGCGCGCGGACGCGAGCGATGGCGGTACCGCCCCGGCTCCGTCGTCGCCGATCCAGCCCGTCCTCCCGGGATTGCCGTCCATCCCGCTCCCGCCGTGGTCGAGCGGCTCCTTCGGGCTGTAGTCAGCCGACCGGTACGGGCACCGCGACTCTGCGTTTCCCTCGGCCGCCCGGATCAGCACCGCCGCGCTGATCGTGCTCAACGCGCAGACGGCGACGATATAGCAGGTCACCGCTGCCGAGGTCGAGCCCGCGGTCCACAGTGCGGTTGCGATGAGCGGGGCGAGGCCGCCGCCGAGAACGACCGAGATCTGCACGATCAGCGAGGTGCCGGAGTAACGCACCGATGGCGGGAAGAGTTCGGCGATGATGATGCCGCCGACGCTGTGGCCGATCGGCAGTGTCACGCCCATGCCGAGCAGCGCGAGAAAGACGACGGCCTTGTTGCCGGTGTTCAGCAGCGGGAAGTACACCGCACACCACACCGTCAGCGCGGCGGTACCCGCGAGGAATATCCGGCGCGTGCCGTAGCGGTCGGCGAGCGAGCCCCAGAAGGGCATTGCGGCACACCAGAAAACGGCGGAAACGATGACGCCGAGCAGGAGGAAGTCTCGGCTGAACCCGAGCGCCTTGGTGCCGTAGGTCAACGTGAACACCATGAAGATATAGACGACGGCCGAGGTCGCGATGGCGGCCAACAGAATCAGCAGCAGCCGCACCGGTCCTACCCGAAGTGCGTCGCGAAGCGGGAATGCCACTACTCCGCCGCGTTGGACGAGTTCGGCATAGTCCGCGGATTCGGCGATCCCGAGTCGCACCCAGAGCCCGACGATGACGAGAATCGCGCTGAGTAGGAACGGAATTCGCCAACCCCAGCTCACGAAGGCCGCATCCGGCAGCAACGCGCTGGTGCCGAGGAAGATGCCATTCGCCAGGATCAGCCCGGCCGGTGTGCCCATCTGCGGAAAGCTGGCATACCGGTTGAGTCGTCCCGGTGGCGCATGCTCCATCGACAGCACCACCGCGCCCGCACCTTCACCGCCGAGTCCGACGCCCTGCAGCAGTCGCAGCGCGACGAGCAGTACGGGAGCCCAGAATCCGATGCTCTCGTAGCTCGGGATCACCCCGATGAGCATGGTGCTCACACCCATCAGAAACAGCGAGACGACGAGGGTGGTCTTGCGACCGATCCGATCACCGAAGTGGCCGAAGAGCAGACCGCCGATCGGTCGTGCACCGAAGCCGACCGCGAAAGTGCTGAACGACGCCAGCGTTCCGGCGGCGGGGCTCAGCGTTGGGAAGAATTGTTTACTGAAGATCAGCGCGGATGCCGTGCCGTAGAGCATGAAGTCGTACCACTCGAGGGTGGTGCCGACCAGCGTGGCGATCGCGACCTTGTGGTGGGGCGGGGTGGAGCTCGAAGACACTACTATCCATTCGAATTCAGCCGACCGGCGCCGGGCTGCCCGGCATATTGTCCAGTGCCAGCCCGCCCTCGATCGAGTTCGGGACGCGGCGGCGGTTGGGGGAGCCGAGCGCGGCGGTGAGATCGGTCCCATCGTGTTCGGCGAGCAGATCGCCGCTGTCCCACACCAGCAGCGTCGCGCTGACAGTGTTCTCGGCGGCCGAATGCGCGAGATCGTAATGCGCGCAGCCGGGGACGTGCGGGTAGGTGATCCACAGGTCGTAGCCGGTCATGAACAGGTCGAGGTCGAATTGCACACTCAGGCCGAGCAATTCGCTGCGGCCGTTGTCGTCGACACCGGCGAACGCCTCGTCCAGCGCGAGCAGCCGCGGCGCCTGCGGATCGGCCGAGTCGAGCATGACGTGCGCGGCGGCGAACAGCGGCAGATGCAGCGAGACCGACTGTTCACCGCCGGAGAGCGCACTGTGCCTGGCCACCGTCAGCTTGTCCTCGCTGCCGTCGGCGGAGATGAGAGTGAAGGAGAACACCCGCCAGGTCCGGTAGTCCAGTGTCGCGCCCAGGATTTCGGGGTAGGAACGCTCCGGATGCGCGGCACGCGCGGCCCGGATCTCGGCGGCGAAGTGCGCGCGGATGGCCGCCAGATCATCGGCGACGAGCGAGGATGCGTCGCGATCCAACAGCTTGCACATGGCCCGGGCCGCATCCGAGAGTGAATCGGACAGCACCCAGTGCACGCCGATGGTATTGCCCGAGGACATGCGGCGCTGCTTCATTTCCGCACCCATGCGGGCGATGAGATCGCGCGCATCGCTGGTGCGCTCATAGATCTGCTGCGCCAGGCCGGTGAGCAGTGCGTCCTCGAGGATCCGGCGTTCGGCGTCGGTGAGCAGCAATTCCTGATCGCGGCGGGCGGCATCGATGCGGGTGGCGAAATCCGCGAGGGCCGACAGCCCGTTGTCGTCCTGTACCTGAACGACTGTGAGGCCGTCCGCGGCATCCCATTGCAGCCGGTAGTCGCGGCCGGAGGCGGCGAGCGCGGCGTCGAATTCCTGGAGTGCGGAGGTCACCGCACTGCGCGTGGATTTGCGGGCCGCCTCACCCGCCCGCACGGAAGACGTTGCGGCGGTCAGGTTGACGAAGAGTTCGGCTACCTCGTCCGGCAGCACCTGGGGTTCGACCTGCGGCCCGGCCGCCGAAATGCGGTAGAGCAGTTGTTCGGGCGTCGACCAGGCGGCGTCGCTGCTCGGCCAGCGGCTGTCGGCGGGTGCGCCGAGCAGGGTGAGCAGATCCGGCTGGGCATACGGCGCAAGGGCTTTCACATCGGCCAGGACCTCGGTGAGCGCCGTACCGAGCGACTCGTGCGCGGTGCGGTAGGCCGCCTCTGCATCACCGACCGCCTCGATCGCCTCATTTGCGGCCTTGCGAGCGGCCTTCTGCTCGGCCCGAGTCGCCTCGATCCTCGCGCGCGCCTGTTCGAGTTCGCGATCGATATCGGCGGCGCCCGCGCCGAGTGCCTCGCGCAGGGTTTCGAGTTTGCGCAGCTGCTCCTGGTAGCCCGCGTTGGCGGCCTCGGCCTCTTCGGCGAAGGCCTCGGCCAGATCGCGGGCCTCGTCGAAGCGGTCCGAACCCTCGCGTTCGCGTTCGCGTTCCCGTTCGTGGTCGGCGCGTAGGCGCAACAGGCCCATTCCGGTGTTCTCGAAGTGCCGGATGGCGGCGGCGAGGGCATCGATCTCGCGGGCATCGCGCGGTGTGCGGTGCGCCTGGGCGACTGCGCGCAGCTTCTTCTCGACGGCCGATGCCTCGGCGACCGCTTGGTCGAGGTCGCGTTCGGCCTGTGCGACGGCCTCGGAGCGCGAGCGCATCATGCCGGCGGCTTCCGAAACCGAGCGCAGGGCGGCGGTGACGGCCGAGGGACGCGGTAATGCCTTGGCGGCGGCGGAGATTCGCGCCGATTCGGCGCTCGCTGCCGACTCGGCGGCCTGAGCCTGCTGCTGTGTCTGCTCGGTGGACTCGATCGCGGCGGCCAACTCGGCGAGCCGGATTTCCCGGCGCTTCGCGCGGGCGGTCGCGCCGATGAATTCAGCATCGGGTTTGTGGTGGCGGCCCACCTGAACGCCCTGGCCGAAACCGCCGGTGATGCTCACGCCGACTTCGGTGCCGAGGTCGGAGTCCTTGTCGTACAGGGCGATGGAGGCCAGCACGCCTGCGATGACCTGTTTCGGCACCGTGAGGTCGGCCGAATCATCCTCCACGACAAGGACATCGGCCAGCGTGCGCCCGGACGGCCGCGCCGAGGCAGGCAATGGAACCAGGAACTGGTCGGAGGTGTACTCCGGCCGTTCGGATTCCGCGCAGACCCAACCGTCGAGCAGGTCCGCGGCGTGCAGAGCGGCCTCGATGCCTGCGGCCTGCGCTGGTGTCACGGAATCAGCGAAACGGACCAGCCGCCACAGTGGCGCCCCCGGACGGCCTTGCGCATTCCGCGCACGAGCGGCCGAAACCGGCGGGGCCTCGTCACGCTGGGCCGCGACCTCATCGCGTTCGGCGTCGAGTTCGACCAGCCGGTCACCGGCCAGCGCGGCGGCGGCGCGCGCTTCCTGACGGCGGGTGCGGATGTCATCGAGCAGCGGTTCGGCGCGTTCGGCCAAAACCTCGGCGACACCGGCCGCCTCATCGGAGCCCGCAGCGGCCAGTGCGGTGTCGAGCGCTTCGAACAGGCCTTTCTGAATGGGGGAGTACACCTCTCGATGCGCATCCCACCAGGTGCGCAGTGCACCAGCGGCTTCGGTGCGCGCCAGCACAACGGCCGCCTCGGCGGCCGAGACCTCGGCGGCGGCCGATTCGCGCAGCGCCCGAGCCCGTTCGGCGAGCTGTTCGGCCCGATTCCGTTCGGCCGTAGCGGAATCCATCAGACCGAGCGCCTTGCGCACCGCGCGCACGTCGGCGTCGCGTTCCTCGGCATGTCCACGAACCGCGGCGGTCAGCTGATCGCCACGGGCCTGGTCGGCCGCTCCGGCCCAGGTGATGCCCGCCTCTTCGGCGGCGGCACGCAATTCGTCCTCGCCGCGGGCCAGCGCGGCGGCCGCATTCTGTACCGCCGCCTTGGCGCGTTCGGCCTCCTGACCGCGCTGATCGAGGGTTTGCCGGGCCTTGAGCGCCTTATCCTTGTGTACACCCGCCGAGGTCTCCAGGCGGCGCACCGCGTCGGCGAGATCGTCGAGTTGCTGTTTGCCCTCGTAGGCGCTGGAGCGCTGTAGGGTTTCCCGGTCGGAGAGTGCCTGCTCGTAGGCGCGGTCGGCATCCTCGGCGCGCGCCTCTGCGGCGGTCCGTTCGCCCTCGCGACGTTCGCGCAGTGCGGTGGCGGCGAACAGTGCAGTGCTGGCGTGGGTCACCGCATCGAGTCGGGTCCGTACCTGATCGACATCGGTTTTCGCCTGTACCGCAAGGTATTTACGGTACACATCGACGAACGACCTGGTGGCGGTATCGGCGTGAACCAGCCCCTCCAGGGTGCGCCCGACCTCCTCCATATCGCTGAACGAACGCGCCGCGTCCAGGATCAGCTGCTCGTCGAGCGGGCGCAGACCATCGGTCAGCGCCTGCGAAAGTCCGCGCGGATCAAGGTTTTTCGCGAGCTGTGGACGGCGCAGCGTGAGGATGAGATTGATCAGCTGGTCGTAGCGCTGGGTGCCCAGACCGAACATACGTGCGTCGATCGCATTGCGGTACTCGACCGGTCGATCGACGATGGCATCGGTGCCGATCTGCTCGGCCAACTGCTTGCGGGTCAGCGGCCGATCGTCGGGCCCGATGAGCGAAAAGTCGACGCCGGCACGGCCGTCGGCGACAAAGTACCAGCGGGTCACCTTGTCGGAGGACCGGGTGGCGCGCATACCGATGCCGATGGTGACGACCTCGGGATCGTCCCATTTACCGCGCGCGAACTCCATCCACACATACGAATACGCGGATTCCTGCTTGCGGTACAACAGGTTCGACTTCATGGTGCGCTCCTCACCCGCGAACGGATTGAGCCTGCGCGGTTCGATCCGGCCGTCGAGCACGAATGGGAACAGCACCTCGAGCGCCTTGGTCTTACCGGACCCGTTGGGTCCTCGCAATACCAGCCTGCCGTCGGCGAAGCAGTATTCCTGGTCGCGGTAATCCCACAGGTTGATGATGCCGGCGCGGGTCGGGACGAACCGCACTCCGCCATGGATGAGCGACATGGTTAAATCCCTTCCGTACCAACGCTGTCGGCCCCGAGCGTGTCCGAGGCGGTGACGAACAATTCGGCGGCCCGCTTGGTGCGGACGGTGACGACCGCACCGCGGTAGCGAGCCAGTGCGGGCAGAATTATCAGACCGTCCTCGACCACCTGGACCAGCCGCAGCCGCTCCAGCAGGGCGGTAACCTCCCGGGCCAGCCCGGGCACATTCGCCTGCCACTGCGCGGCGAAGGTGACACCGTAGCGGTCGGTCAGCGCCTGCACGGTCTCGCCCACCCAGCTCGCTTCGACGAACGGGTACGTCGCGCGCACATACGCCATCGCCTTCGCATCGCGATCCGAAACCTCTTCCACCAATTCGGGATCGGTCGATGGGAGATCGGCGAGCGGCACGAATACGGTGGACTCCGGGATGGCGCCGTCGAGCTGCTCGGCAAGGGCGACGGCGGGATCGGGCGCGCCGGGACGCACCGGTACCGGATTGTCGATATCGAGGACACGGTCGGCGATCTCACCGACCAGTAGCAGCGCCACCTGCGCCAGTGTGCCGGTGCCCGGAAAACGGACATCGGAGAGACGCCCGGAGACATCGATCAACGCGACGCCTTCCGCGCGTCGTTCGGCCCGCAGCCCCGTGAACTGTTCGACATCCGCGACGACCCGATCCTGCAGCAACAGCGGTCGTTCGTCGTAGGCCAGATCCTCGGCGTACACCACCGGACGCTCCACGAGACTGCGCCGCACCCGCCGCGCCGCATCGGCGGCCTGCGCATTCGCGGCCGGACTGTGCGCGAGCGCATCCTCGGTCAGCAGACCACGGACACTGTGCAGATGCTGCAGTGCGCGCGGCGGTCGGAACAGCGCGAAAACGACCGGCCGGTCGATGTCGTAGAGAGCCTCACCCGCCTCCGGATCGGCGGCCCAGCCACCCGCATCGCCGTCGGCCAGGGTGAGTGCACCTCGATGTGCGAGCCAGCCGACGGCATCGACGAAGGCATCGCGATCGGCGGCGCGGTCGGGTGACAGTTCGAGGCCGTCGACCCGACTGGTGTAGGCGGCGACCTGATCGGCCAACTCCGACAATGTGATCTGATCGCCGGCCCGGCCGAGCGCTGCCAGTGCCAAGGCCAGATAGGCGTAGCGGCGGCGGTCGAAGACGCGTTCGGTGACGGAGCGGGCCGGTTTGCCCGAATCGAGTCGATCGATGACCGGGAAGACCCGGGCCGTCGTTTCGGTGACCTCGAGCCGGTAGCCGAACAATTCGGCCAGATCCTCGCGGAGTTCGGTGGCCCAGCGCCGGATCAGCGGCAGTGCGATCCGGTCCGGATAGGTCCGGGTGACCAGGTGGTTGGCCAGGATTACGCGGGCGGCGCGTTGATAGTTGTCGAGTGCGAGCGAATCGATGCGGCGGGCGTTGATCATGCGCGCCGCCCGCGGGTCGACTGCTTCACCTCGAGGCGGCGGTTGTTCAAATGCAGTAGCCCGCGTGCGGTGCGGATCACCGTCGAACCCGGATGTTCGGAGACGGTGAGGGTGACACCGCTATCCGAGCCGGTGGTGCCCTCGACGCGGCCGCTCACCGGAACCCAGGCGGTGGACGCGGCGTCGAGCAGGCGCAGCAGCACCTCGGTCTCCCGTTCGTCGAGGACGCGTTCGTGCACCGAGGCGGCGGCCAGGGATTTGGCGGCCTCGGCGCGGGCGCGCTGCGCGTCGAGCTGCGCCTCGCGGAGTCGGCGAATTCCCGCGTCATTGCGTTGAATTCGGGCGGGGGCTCCGGCCTGCGGCGGCCTGCCCGTTTCGGCGAGGGTGCGCGAGATCTCCAATGGCGGTGCTTCCCACCAGGAGCGGATCGCCGGAATCAGGTCCGCATCCGGATGTTCCAGCGAAATGTGACGTGGCCTGCCGAGACCGAAGACGGCATCGAAAAGTGCATGCGCGCTGTCGGCGGTCGGTGCGGCGGTGAACCAGCCCGCGAGGTGCCGAAGCGCCGATTCGCGACTCACCCCGCCCTTACGTGAATCGGTGACCCGCCGCAGCAGCGACAGCACAGCGGCAATGGCGCTCATGGTCGCCTCCCGCAGCCGATCCGCCTCGGTGCCCGACGATTCGCCGGGAATATCGGAGGCCGTCGCGACGAACCAGGTCCGAAGCCCCTGCCAGCGCGCCCGCCAATCCGCTTGCCGCTCGACCGAACTCAGCAGCACCTGTTCGTCACAGCGCGCCGCCCGCTCGATGAGTTCCTCGACGCCGGTCTGCTCGATCTCACCGATTGCGGCGGCCAGGCGCGGCGCGAAACGAGCCAGATCCATGCTGAATTCGCGCATATGCGCGAGCAGCGCGTCCTTGTGCGCCAGGAACGACTCCGGGGTGATCTCGGTGGTGCGCACCATATCGCCGAGCGAGAGGTAGAAATGCGCGGCCCGCGCCGCCATATCCGAGAGTGCGGCGTCCAGACGGCGCAGCGTCCGGTACACACGCTCCGCATCGCCGGCCTTATTCGCCTCGGCGAGGGTATTGAGATCCGCGAGCAGTTCGGGCAGGACCAGTCGCGACAGCGCCGCCTCGTCCAGCCGCGCCTCGAGCACACTCGCGACCGCCCGATATGCCTTGAATCCGGCCTGTGTCAGCTGATAGACGTAGTGCCGATTCCGATATTCCGCGAGCGTCGCGGCGCGCGTGCCGTCATAGCTGCGCTCGACCACACCCCACTGATGCAGCTGATCCAACAGCGGCCCGATCTCCGCGCCGGTCAGCTGCGGTGCATCGGGCGCACTGCGTTCGATCCAGGTCGCGACATCGTCGGCGTGCAGCAACACCACATACGCCGCCCGCGCATTGTCGAACGCCCGCAGCACCCACAGATACTCCGCCCGCTTCTCGGCCGTGGCGAAGGAGAACAGCCGCAACCGCTCATCCCATAGCGCGGGCGCGGCATACGGCAGGCCGTCAACGGAGTCGGTCACCGGGAACAGGGTAGTAGCGGGTCGGTCGCGGGTGTCGAGACCGACCCCCATTCGGCGTGGCCGCGTCCGGTTTGCACCTGTTCGCCATGACTCACAGGTCGAATCGGGCTCGCAGCCCGATCTTGACCTGTTCGAGCATCTCCGAGGTGAGCTCGCCGACCTGCTCGGTGAGACTGTCCTTCGACACGATGGCGATGTCGTACAGCGCGATCACCTGCGAACTCGCCGGCATTGCGACGGTGAGCAATTGATGGCGTGACGGAACTTCGCGAGCCTCGCGCACCGGCGCGGCGACCAACATCGGCCGCTGCCGAATCACCACATCGGAATCCACGATCACCACCGTCGCGCGGCGTCCGGAGATCCGGCTGACGAGATTCCAAATCTGGCCTTGGTGCGTGGGTTCAGCTGGCACGGCCGAACAATACTTGTTCGGCGGTCTGCTCGGCGTCCTTCACCCATTCGGTCCCGGTGCTGTCCGGCAGTGCCCTGAGTTCATCCTCGAGCAACTGCCTGCGCACGGCCTTGGAGATGTAGTCGCTCAACTTATCGTCGGAGGCCGCACGGAGACGGGCCGCGAGATCGTCGTCCATCGAGATATTCAGGCGCACCGTCATACAGCAGACTTTACAGCGGACACCGCACATAGTGGTACGGCGATGGGCACTACCTGCGGAATTACGTCGGCGGCAGGAGGCGCCGGAGGAATGTCTTCCCCTGTTCGAGCAGGGCGTCGATGCGGGTCGACCCGAGTGGGTTCGCCTCGACGATGTCGACCACGCGCCCCAGGTTGGTCAAGGCGAATTCCATATCGCGCAGGGCGCGGGGGCTGGCCGGATCGGTTTCGAGGATGTCCTGGGCGATCGCGAGGGCCTCGCGGTAGACCTCGACGGCGGTGTCGTAGTCGTGTTCGCGTTCGGCGGCATCACCGATCGCCCAGAGGATCAGACCGACATCGCGGTGCAACTGCAGATTCTCGGGGTCGGCGGTGGCCAAGCGGCGGGCGATCGTGAGTGCCTCGGTGTTGTGGCGAAAGGCGAGAGTGAAGGCGCCGGTCGCGGCGGCGACCCTGGCGAGTTGGTGGTGCGAGATGCTCAGGTCGCGCTGCTTTTCGGTATTGGTTGGGTCGGCCGCCGCGAGTTGTTTTGCGAGGGTGAGGGATTGGGTGTAGTGGTGGTCGGCGGCCAGATAATCGCCGGTGCGGACGGCCAAGTCGCCGAGTTTGTCATGGGAGATGCTGAGGTCGCGCTGATTTCGGGCATTTCCCGGGTCGGTGTCGGCGAATCCGCGGTGGATGGCGAGGGCTTGGGTGTAGTGGGTCGAGGCCGTGGTGAATTCGCCGAGTTGCAGTGCCACATCGCCGGATCGGTTGAGTGCGATGGCGAGATCGCGTCGATATTCGGCATTGCCGGGATCCTTCTCGGCGAGTTCGCGGTGGATGGCGAGGGATTCGGTGAAGAAGGTGAACGCATCCTCGGGAGTTTCATATAGCAATGAGGTGTCGCCGATCTGCTGCATGGCAATGGCGACATCGCGGGTGATCTCGGTATCGCCCGGATCGGCAAGCGAGAGTTCGGCACTGATGCGCAGCTTTTCGAAGTAATGCCTGCTCGCGGTCTCGCCGTGCCCCGCGCGCATGGCGAGGTCACCGAGTTTGCCGTGCGCGATGGCCAGGCCACGCCGGGATTCGACGGCGTCGGGGCCGGATTCGATGAGACCACCGTGCAGCGTGAGCGATTCGGTGTAGAGGTAATGTGCCCCGTCGAGATCGGCGGTCAGCACCGCCAGGTCGCCGAGTCGGGTGCAGGCATTGGCGAGGTCGCGGCGCAGGTCCACGCGGGCGGGGTCGTTATCGGCGAGGGAGCGTCGAATGGCCAGTGCCTCGGTGTGGTGGGCGAGGGCGGCCGTGAGATCGCCGGTGCGTACGGCGATATCGCCGAGGCTCTCCAGCGCGCGGCTGAGCACCTGTTGCATATCGACGTTGTGCGGGTCGGTATTCGTGAGATGCCGCGCGGTGCGCAGGGATCGGCTGTAGTGCTCGCGCGCCGTGCCGAGATTTCCGGCCAGCATCGCGAGTTCACCGAGGGTGTCCAGGCCGATGACCAGCGCGCGTCGGGCATCGGCACTGCCCGAGGCCGATTGGACCCGGGCCCGCAGCACCTCGACCAGCGCACACTGGCGATCGGTTGCGGCACCGAGGTTCCCGGTCCGGCGCAGTGCGCGCACCTCGCGCTCGCCGAGCTCGAGATAGCCGGGAGTTTCGGTCGGCAGTGTGGGCATGATCTCGCCGAGCAGGGCGGCGACCTGCAATTGGTCCAGCTCGCGGCAGAAGGGGATGGCGAGTTCGGTGAGTTCCGCGTACCGACCCGCGGCGAGGAGATGTCCGCACGCCTCGCTGTAGTCGTCGAAGTCCCGGAAACCAGCCGAGATTCGGGCCATCCGCATCCCGTGGGCGCGGTTGTGACGGCGAATACGGTCAGTGCCCTGGTGGGCATCGAGGGCTTGGGCGACCCACGGGTGCACGAGATATCGGTCGTCATCGGTGGTCAACAGCGTCAGCCTGAGCAATGTATCGATGGCCGCCATCACTTCGCGGCGCTGGTCTCGCGTCGCGTCGGCACCGAAGCGGGCATGGGAGATATCCAGATCGCGCAGCGGCGTCCGTGAGAGCGAAATCTGTAGCAGCAGTTCGCGTTCGGATGCATCGAGCAGGTCGAGCAGTGCGTCGACGAGGATGTCGCGGGTGCCGAGCACCACCGCGGTATCGAGGCTTTCGGACAGCGTGCGGTCCTGGCCGAGATCGACGGCGTGTTCGTCGGCCAACCGGCGCAGCCGTTCACCGACCGGCCGCAAGGTGCCGTCGCCACCACGCAATAGCGCGTCGACGAATTCGATGAGCCGTGGGTGTCCACCGATCGTCCGCGCGACCAGCCGCTGCTCGTCCACGCGTAAACCGCTGATCTGGGGCAGCCGCAGGAACATTCGTTTCAACTCCGCGGGGCTCAGCGGAGTCAGGCCGACCTCGGTGAGACCGCCGGGAACCGGATAGCGACAAGTGAGGAGTAGTCGGCCTGTTCCGGCAACCCGGCACAACTGCGAAAACTGTTCGGCGAAACCGGGGTCCAGGAATTCGGCACCGCCCGGTCGGGTCAGATTCTGTTCGAAATCATCGAACAGCAACAACACCTGGCTCCCCGCCAACAACCGGTGGACGTGCTTCAGCGCCTGCTCCCCGCTCTCGCGGGCAAGCGCATCGGACACCGTGCGCAATGCCGGGTCGTCCTCGATCGCCGTGCGGACCGCGTCGCACAATGCGGACGGATTCCATTGCCCCACATGTTCGGCGATATGCCAGCCGCGCTCGCGCATGCGCGCGGCCACGCGACCGGCCACCGCCGTCTTCCCGAGCCCGCCCATGCCGGTGATCACCACACCCGGTCGCCCACGCGACGAATCGAGCCTCTGGACGATATCGCGCACCGGCCCACGACGACCGATCAGATATCCGACCGGCAACTCACGCACCGTTGCACCGCTCGGCGCTTGCGTCCGGCGCCCGAGCGGCCGCGGTGGCGCCGTCGCATGCCAGAGCGGCCGGTCCGCGACGCCGGTGAGCAGCGTCGGCACGAACCATTCGGGCGGAACCGATGCGCCATCGGCGAGTCGTTCCTGCTCGAGGGCCCGGCGCGCCTGCCCCAATGCGAAGGCGACCGACCCGGCCGGATGCGCGGACAGCATGGCGTAGAACGATTTCGCCAACAGCGTGGCATACCGGTCCGACACCCGCGTCTGCATGACCAGCACCCGCTCGACACCCCCGCTGATCAGTGTGCGCGCCAACCCGGCAGGCCCACCGTCGACACCGCCGCAACTCGACAACACCACCAGCGGCAGCGCCCGCTCCGAAGCACGCAGCGCGGCAATGAGATCCGCGGCCTGGACCACATCCGGATCGCCGTCCTCATCCTCCAATTCCAGAATCGTCGCCGACCCGTGCGCACTCAGATGCAGAACGTGGAACTCCTCGGCCCGCAGTGCCGCGGTGATCTGTTGCAGCGAAGCGACTTCCAGAATGCGCACGCCGCCCCCGTCCGCGGTCGGCACCTGTGTGACCGCGTCGAGGATCGCCTGCATCTCGGCTTCCACATCCAATGCCACATTGGCCGTGCGTGTCTCGGTCGGCGCGGCGACCGCGGCGAGGACTTTCAACGGCCCCGGTGCCGGCACCGGGGTGGGCTGCCCGTTACCCGAATACCTGCGGGAGATGGTTACGGTCGGCCGCAGAGCCAGGGGCATATCGTCGGCGAGTACCAGCATCTCGTAGGGGAGCAGCATCGTCTCGTCGTCCACATCGAAGACGACCTCGGTATCGGAGCCGTCGACGAGTCGCGTCAGCTGCCGGGTCGTGTGTGGCTCGAACAGTGCGTCACGCAGTGCGGTACCGATCTGAACGGCGGCTCGACGCACCGTTTCCGGTTGGCCGCCCACCACGTCCCACGCGCACGCCACCAGATCAGGCAGTGGCGCTACCCGTTCACCGATGGGCGCACCCGCCTCGAACACTGTGGTGCGTAGCGATTCGTTCGCATCGCGACGCACAATGACGCGAACCCTATTCATCGCCCACCCCTTACCGCTGGCGATGAGTCAAACCTACGCCGAAATGATCACTCGCAGGACAAGGTCCGCAACTGATCCAGATACACTCGGGTGCGCGGATCGCCCGGAAAGCGCTCGATGAATTCGCGCGCCGCCTCGCCCGCGATCCACATCAGCGATGGCAGCGACCGGCGCTTGCCCGCGAAGGCCCGCATACCCTCGTCCAGTGCGAGCTCCAGATCGCGGTTGCGCACCGCGACCACCGCGAGGGTCAGATGTGCCTCCGACACCCGCATCGGATTGCGTATCGTGCCGTCGGCCCGGGTCGAGTGGCGGATGACCTCGCGCGCATAGGATTCCGCGAGCGGATCCTCACCCGCGACCCGGCAACAGTCCATGGCGTAGAAGTCGAACTTCTGCGGATCGACCACGAAATGGTTGTCCAGATTGGTCGGATGGTCGAGTCGCTCGAGAATAGCTCGCCCCCGGTTCAGCGATGCCTCCACCTCGCGCCGATCACCCAGGCGGGCCCAGGCCTTCGCACGTTGTGCGCATAACTGGACACCGGCGCCCAGTTTGCCGCTGGTTGTCAATGCCGGGTCGACCGCCTCGATCGCACCCCGATAGTTGCCCTGGGTCAACGCGAACCAGGCCGCCATTTCCGCACTCCAGCCGGTGATCTCGGCATGCTCGGCTTCCTGGCCGAGCGAATAGGCCGCGCGGCGAGTGGCTTCCGCGGTGGTGCGCCGACCGAGGTCGTAGTCCACGCAACCGACCAGCAGAGCAACCCAACCCGCCAGTACGAGAATTTCGCGATGCTGTGCCAGGGTCAGTCGGCCGTCCAGCAGCGAGGTGATGCGGCGCAACCAGGATGTGCCCTCGGTATGCAGATCGTGCGGATCGGCGAATGGATATTCACAGCACAGCCGCTCCGCAGTGATGCGGATGGCATCGAGTGTGGCCGTGGAGACATCGGACATCCGTAGCCTGCCAATGAATTCGAGGGTGTCCATCCCGGTTGCCGAGAGCAGCTCATCGTCGCGATTCGGACGATTTTTCGGGAAGAACGCGGCCGTCACCGTATCGAATGCGGCCGCGATGATAGGGGCATAGAAATCGTCCGGACGCGACTCGCCCGACTCCCAGCGTCGCCAGTTACGCAGCAGGGTACTGTCCGTCGGCAGGTTGTGCGAAGACTTCGCGCGCATCACACGGACGGCGTCGGCTTGTGACCACCCCCGCGCATCGCGTTCGGAGCGCATTCGGACAGCCCAGACGGGTCGATCGTCTCCAGCGGCCACGTCTGTAGTATCGCATCAGTTAACGCTCAGTGGCCCGGATAGGGCACACCAATGTCATTGGGTTGACACCTGCACTCGCAGTTTTGCGTCCTACATGATGGATAAAGGCGCGGAAGATTTGCCACGCTCCAGATGTAAGAACATGTGCTCTTGCAAGTGCGCAATACCCCTCGGCGACGGGGGTGATCCACATAAGAGAACAGCGAGATCCCCAATCCAACGGAGGTTCGGGTGGAAGCGTTGATCTATGGATACTTGCGTGACGATCTGGCCGATGGCCACAGTGCAGAGCTCGAGGATGCGATGAGCAGCCTCGCCCGTGAGGAAGGGCTTTGCTTCGCCGCAACTTTCCATGAATCGACTTCCGGTGACGGCACGGCATTCGCCGAGCTGACCCAGGAGCTCAAGCGGGCGGACGCGCACCACGTGGTGGTGCCGTCACTCGATCACTTTGCCGGCCAGACGATTCCGCGAGACATTCTGCTCGCGAAGCTGGCCCAGGATGCGGCGGCGCAGGTGTGGACCATCGAGAGCTGCGCGCTTCCAGACGAGGCTCTTGGCGAAGAGGCTGTGCACCAGGACTGACCTGCCGCGCAGGTGCGCCACCAGCCAGGTCGCGACCGCACCGGCTGCGAGGGATGCGAGCAGAGCCGCGACATGGTGTTGCCCGAATGGCGGATAGACCTGCCAGTGCAGCAGATAGACGAACAACGAGCTGTCGGCCAGTAGCGCGGCGACCCCGGCCATCAGGGCGGGCACGCGGATAGCGGGCAGCCAGATCAGCAACAGCAGCCCGGACATCACCAGCCGCTCCCGATCGGGAACGCCGAAGTAGCCGTGCACCGAGATCAGCAGCACCCCGCTCACCAGCAGCCGCTGCCAGATCGCCGTAGCCTTCGCGGCCGCCCACCCGAGAGCGAAGAACCAGCAGGCCAGCGGCGAGAACGGTACATCCTTGGGCGGGTAGAGCCCGAACGACCAGAGCCGGAACACCATGGTGAGGCCGACCAGCCCCATGGCGAACCAGAACGGTTCGCGCCGCTGCACGGCATCGATGAACGGCACCCGCACCAACAGCGCGGACACGACCATGAACAGCACAAGCACCTCGATGAACCACAGGTGCCCCGCGGTGTCGCTGTCGTGTGGTCCGAGAATCTTGTTGAGCAGCAACACGTTCTGCCAGCTGTAATAGTCGGTGAACAGCAGTGTGAGTGCCACCCAGGCAGCGGTCGGAATCGCGATGAGCGCCACCGTGTGCAGCGCGTGCCGCAGCCGTTCGGCGCGCGGGGACATGGTCACCGCGAAGCGGGCGAAGTTGAATCCGGCGACACCGAGCAGGATATGTGCCGCGCCCCAGTGCACGAACATGCCGATATGCGAGCTGGCGATGAGCACGATTCCGGCGGCGCGCAACAAGGTCGGGGTGTCCACCGTGCGACCGAATGTCCGGTGGCCGTGCGGAACTCGCTCGAGTTCGGCGACGGTCAGGTCCGGCCAGTTCGCGGGCAGTCGCCCGAGTGCGCGCTCGAGGCGGGTCGAGGTGGTGATGTAGGTCAGCGAGTTGCCGCCGAGGTCGACGAAGGTGCTGTCGGGCCGGATCCGGGCCGGATCGATGCCGAGGGCAATGGCATAGAGCGCGCGGATATCGCGTGGCGGCAGTTCGGGTTCGGGTGCGGCGAGTCGGCGAACCGCCGGATAGTCGGGCTTGCCATTGGGCAGGCGCGGTATTTCCTCGACCGCGCAGGCGCGAATCGCCGCGGTCGGCAGACCGGACAGTTCGGCGGCGGTCGCGGCGAGCAATTCCGCCGGAGATTCGGCGGCGACGACCAACTGGTCGTCACCATCGGTGCAGCACGCGGTGAAACCGGCTGCGGCCAAACCGGATTCGAGCCGTTGCAGATCGATGCGCAGGCCGAAGATCTTGGCGAACCGGCTGCGCCTGCCGACCACCTGGTACAGGCCCTCGGGTGTACACCAGGCCAGATCGCCGGTGCGCAGCGATTCGACCGTGCGGCCGAGGGCGAGATCGCGTGGGCCGTCGGCATAGCCGAGCATCACGTTGGGCCCGTGATAGACCAGCTCCTTGTCATCGGTATCCGGCACCGGCTCCAGGGTGAATCGGCCGCCGGGAATCGGCTTGCCGACGCAGTCCGGATGTTCGGCGGCCAGTTCTGGTGGCAGATAGGCCATTCGCGCGGTCGCCTCGGTCTGGCCGTACATGACGACGAAGTCCCAGCCCGCCCGCTTGCCGAGCATGGCGTAGTCGCGGACCCGCTCAGGTGCCAGACGGCCGCCCGCCTGGGTGAGGTAGCGCAGGCTCGGCAGTGTCATCTCGGCGAAGCCGACGCGTTCGAGCAGATCGATCGTGTACGGCACCGCCGCGAAAGATGTTGCGCCGTAGCGACGGAACTGGACCCAGAATTCGTCGTCGAGGACCGATCGGTCGGTGAGCAGCAGGCTCGCGCCGCGCAGCAGATGGCTGTGCACCACCGACAGTCCGTAGCAATAGAACATCGGCAGGGTCGTCGCGGCGCGATCATCGGCGTCGATGGCCAGATATTCGGCAATGGCTTCCGCATTCGACATCAGGTTGGCCGCGGACAACCGCACCAGCTTCGGTGAACCGGTCGAGCCCGAAGTGCTCAGCAGCAGCGCCAACTCCGGATGCAGGCGATGTGCGGAGCGGACCCGCCGGATATCAGGGGGGCCCGCATCGATCACGACATCGGGATCGTAGGTGTCCAGCAATTCGCTGGTGACCTCCGCGGTGAGCAGAACAACGCAGCCCGCGCTAAGCGCGCCGAGATACGCGACGAGCGAGTCGATATCGTTGCGCGCTGCGAGCGCGACGAGGCGCCGGGTCGCTCCGAGCTGCCGCGCGTACTCCTCGACACGTGCCGCCAGCTGCGCATAGGTGATCCGCTCCAAACCATCCGGCACCGATTCCGCTGCTGTGACGGCCGCCGATGGAGATCGAGAGCAGAGGACGGCGATCCGGTCGTCGAAACTGCGAAGGTGCGCGACGATCCGGTGAATAGTCACCCGGGAAGTCTAGATGGCAAGCCTTCCCATACCTACGCGTGGCCCCATGGCGAACTTTCGGTGAATTGTCCGGACCCGGACCGCAACGGCGCGAACCGATTACAGCCCGAAGCTGCCCGGACCCCGCCTGCGCAGGTACTTTTCGAATTCGGCCGCGATCGCGTCGCCATCGATCTTGGCCATCGCGTCATTGAGATCGACGGCCGCATCGCCGCGTTCCTCGAGCGAGCGCACGTACTCGCTGATCTCATCGTCGCCGACGGTCATCTCGTTGACGGCGGTCTCCCAGTCCTCGGCCTGTTTGGGCAGCTCACCGAGTGGCACCTCGATATCGAGCACATCCTCGACGCGGTGCAGCAGCGCGATGGTCGCCTTCGGATTCGGCGGCTGCGAGACGTAATGCGGCACGGCCGCCCAGAACGAGACGGCGGGTACGCCCGCCTTCACACACTGATCCTGCAGCACGCCGGTGATGCCGGTCGGTCCCTCGTAGCGGGTCTGCTCCAGGCTGAACCGCTCGGCGGCTTCCTTACTATAGGCCGATCCGGTGACCGGTACCGGGCGAGTGTGCGGGGTGTCGGCGAGCAGCGCGCCGAGTATGACGACGGTCTGCACGCCGAGTTGTTCGATGAACTCGAGCAGATCCGCGCAGAAGCTGCGCCAGCGCATATTGGGTTCGATACCGCGCAGCAGCACCACATCGCGATCGCTGCCGGGCGGCGAGCAGACCGAGAGCATGGTGGAGGGCCACTGGATTTCCCTGGTCACACCGTCGACCTGACGTACCGTCGGCCGATTGACCTGGTAGTCGTAATAGTCCTCGGAGTCGAGTTCGGCCAGCGGCTCGGCATCCCAGATCAGTTCCAGATGCTCGACGGCACCACTTGCCGCATCACCCGCGTCGTTCCAGCCTTCGAAGGCGGCGACCAGTACAGGTTCCCGCAATGTCGGCAGTTCCGGCTCGGGTGACACCGGAGATTCACTGGAGTTCACCCCGGTCAGCCTACGGCTTGTGAGCACGCGGTGTTGAATTTGCGCAGTCGGCGCGGCACCGTCGGTTCATCTGTCTGGGCAGGTGTGGCGCCCGACACCGGTACGGTGGTTCGGCATGTCGTAGCGGCCCACTACGCTTGATCACATGTCTGAGTCCAGCCCAGTCGCCTTTGATACCACCCTTCTCGACACGCTCCGTCGGCGTGTCGTGATCGGCGACGGTGCGATGGGCACGATGTTGCAGGCGGCCGAACTGACCCTGGACGACTTCCGTGGTCTGGAGGGTTGCAACGAAATCCTCAACGACACCCGCCCTGATGTACTGCGCAATATCCATCGCGCGTACTTCGAGGCCGGTGCGGACGCGGTCGAGACCAATACCTTCGGCTGCAATCTGCCGAACCTCGCCGACTACGACATCGCCGACCGGATTCGCGATCTTTCCGAGCGCGGCACCCGCCTGGCCCGCGAGGTCGCCGACGAGATGGGCCCGAGCGCCGATGGCACCCCGCGGTACGTGCTGGGTTCGATGGGACCGGGCACCAAACTGCCGACACTGGGTCATGCCCCCTTCAACGCGCTGCGCGATGCTTACACCGAGGCGGCGCTGGGCATGCTCGAGGCCGGTGCGGACGCCATCCTGATCGAGACCTGCCAGGACCTTTTGCAGGTCAAGGCCGCGGTGACCGGAAGTCAGCGCGCGATGGTCCAGCTGGGTCGGCGCATTCCGATCATCACCCACGTCACGGTGGAGACCACAGGCACCATGCTGGTCGGCAGTGAGATCGGCGCGGCGCTCACCGCGCTGGAGCCGCTCGGTATCGACATGATCGGCTTGAACTGCGCCACCGGCCCGGCCGAGATGAGCGAGCACCTGCGCCATCTGTCCCGGCACGCGACTATTCCGGTGTCGGTCATGCCGAATGCCGGTCTGCCGGTGCTCGGCGCGAACGGCGCGGAGTACCCGCTGACCCCCGAGGAGCTGGCAATCGCGTTGCGCGGCTTCGTATCCGAATTCGGGCTCGCGCTGGTCGGCGGCTGCTGCGGTACGACGCCCGAACATATTCGTCAGGTCACGGCGGCGGTGCGCGAGGTGGAACCGACGCTGCCACCGCTGGAGGCGCGCCGCGAACCGGTGCACGAGCCGAGCGTATCGAGTATGTACACCGCGGTGCCGTTCGAACAGGACGCCTCCGTCCTGATGATCGGCGAGCGCACGAACGCCAACGGCTCCAAGGCATTCCGCGAGGCCATGCTCGCCGAGGACTGGCAGAAATGCCTCGATATCGCCAAGGATCAGACCCGCGACGGTGCGCATATGCTCGACTTGTGCGTCGACTACGTCGGACGCGACGGCACCACGGATATGTCGGCGCTGGCGTCGCGACTGGCGACCGCGTCGACCCTGCCGATCATGCTCGACTCCACCGAAACCCCGGTCCTGCAGGCCGGTTTGGAACATCTCGGTGGTCGCTGTGCGGTCAACTCGGTGAACTACGAGGACGGTGACGGTCCCGAATCCCGGTTCCAGCAGACGATGAAGCTGGTCGCTGAACACGGCGCCGCGGTGGTCGCGTTGACCATCGATGAGGAGGGCCAGGCCCGCACCGCCGAGAAGAAGGTGGAGATCGCCGAGCGGCTCATTGCCGATATCACCGGCAACTGGGGTCTGCGTGAAAGCGACATCATCATCGACACGCTGACCTTCACCCTGGGCACCGGCCAGGAGGAGTCGCGCCGCGATGGCGTCGAAACCATCGAGGCCATCCGGCTGCTCAAACAGAAGCATCCCGAGGTGCAGACCACCCTCGGTCTGTCGAATATCTCCTTCGGCCTCAATCCGGCCGCACGCCAGGTGCTGAATTCGGTCTTCATGCACGAATGCGTCCAGGCCGGGCTGGATTCCGCGATCGTGCACGCCTCCAAGATCCTGCCGATCGCCCGCATTCCGGAGGAACAGCGCGAGACCGCACTGGACCTGGTCTATGACCGCCGTCGTGACGGTTACGACCCGCTGCAGAAGCTCATGTCGCTGTTCGAAGGTGTGTCGGCCTCGTCGTCTCGGGCCTCGCGCGCGGAGGAGTTGGCGGCGCTGCCGCTGTTCGAGCGGCTCGAACGCCGGATCGTCGACGGTGAGAAGGCCGGGATGGAGGCCGATCTCGATGCCGCCATGACCGAGGTGCCGCCGCTGCAGATCATCAATGAAACGCTGCTGTCGGGCATGAAGACGGTCGGTGAGCTGTTCGGCTCCGGCCAGATGCAGCTGCCGTTCGTGCTGCAGTCGGCCGAGGTGATGAAGGCGGCGGTCGCCTACCTCGAGCCGCATATGGAGGCCACCGACGACAGCGGTAAGGGCCGCATCGTGCTGGCCACCGTCAAGGGCGATGTGCACGATATCGGCAAGAATCTCGTCGACATCATCCTGTCCAATAACGGCTACGAGGTCGTCAACCTCGGCATCAAGCAGCCGATCGCGACCATTCTCGACGCCGCCGTCGACAAGAAGGCCGATGTCATCGGCATGTCCGGTCTGCTGGTGAAGTCGACCGTGGTGATGAAGGAGAATCTGGAGGAGCTCAACGCCAGGGGCGTCTCCGACCAGTTCCCCGTGCTGCTCGGCGGTGCGGCGCTGACCCGCGCCTACGTCGAGAACGACCTCACCGAGGTCTACCACGGCGATGTGCACTACGCCCGCGACGCCTTCGAGGGCCTGCGGCTGATGGACGACATCATGACCCGCAAGCGCGGCGGCGGCATCGATCCGGACAGCCCGGAGGCGATCGCGGAACGCGAGAAGGCAGCCGAGCGCAAGGCGCGGCACGAGCGTTCCAAACGGATCGCCGAACAGCGCAAGGCGGCCGAGGTGCCGATTGAGGTGCCGGCACGCTCCGATGTCGCCGCGGACCTGCCGGTGGCGGTGCCGCCGTTCTGGGATACCCGAGTAGTGAAAGGTGTCTCGCTGCACGAGTATTCGGGACTACTCGACGAGCGCGCGCTATTCCTCGGCCAGTGGGGGCTACGCGGTCAGCGCGGCGGTGAGGGCCCGAGCTACGAGGAGTTGGTGGAGACCGAGGGTCGGCCGCGACTGCGGTACTGGCTGGACCGGTTGTCCACCGAAGGCGTACTGCAACATGCGGCCCTGGTCTACGGCTACTTTCCCGCGGTCTCCGAGGGCGATGACGTCATCGTGCTGACCGAGCCGAATCCCGATGCGCCGCAACGCCACCGGTTCACCTTCCCGCGCCAGCAGCGCGACCGGTTCCTGTGCATCGCGGACTTCATCCGCTCGCGCGAACGCGCCCGCGAAACCGGTCAGGTCGATGTGCTGCCGTTCCAGTTGGTCACCATGGGGCAGCCGATCGCCGACTTCGCCAACGAGCTGTTCGCCGCGAACAACTACCGCGACTACCTCGAGGTGCACGGCATCGGCGTCCAGCTCACCGAGGCGCTCGCCGAATACTGGCACCGCCGCGTCCGCGAAGAGCTGGTGCTGGAAGGGCATTCGATCGCCGACTCGGACCCCTCGGATGTGCAGGAGTACTTCAAACTCGGCTACCGCGGCGCCCGCTACTCCTTCGGCTACGGCGCCTGCCCGGATCTGGAGGACCGGGCGAAATTGGTCGACCTGCTCGCGGCCGACCGCATCGGCGTCGTATTGTCCGAGGAGTTGCAGCTGCATCCGGAACAGTCGACCGATGCGTTCGTGCTGCTGCATCCGGAGGCCAAGTACTTCAACGCGTAAGCGCCGACCAGTCTGTTTCCGGTCGGGATTCGTTATCCGGCCGGTCCGGTCGTTGTGATTCTCACCCCATCGGAAACGGTTCGATCGGTGCGTTTCCGGTGCGGTGACGGCCTTGATTACCTCGTGATATGTGAGATCGAATGCGGACGCCGACGACACGAGGGCTTGCGACGCGCGGGCGAATCCGATCGGCCACGCGTCTCTGACCTGGGATATCGCCTCCAGGTTCGCGCGTCGGTGGATGGATGTCGGTCGGGTGTGACAAAGTCGGAACTGTTGCAACTGCATCCGGGGCAGTCGGCGGATGTGAACGTCCTGCGGCAATTCGGGTGCAAAGGACTTCGGCGCGTAGCATTTTCGAAGATTTCCGCTTACGCGCGGAGTGCGGAATTGGCTCGGCGGCAAGCAGGAGGGGCACAACACCATGACAGCGGACCGGTTGATCGCTGGACGGTATCGGCTGACGGATCCGATCGGCACCGGTGCCATGGGTGTGGTGTGGCGGGCCACCGACGTCCGGCTGCGCCGCACCGTCGCGGTGAAGCAGCTGCTGCTCGCGCCCGGTCTGTCCCGGTCCCAGGCCCTGGAGGCCAAGCTGCGGGCCATGCGGGAGGGGCGCATCGCCGCGCGACTACACCATCCCAACGCGATCACCGTCTTCGATGTCGCCGAGGAGGACGGCCAGCCTTGGCTGGTCATGGAGTACATGAATGCGCCGAGCCTGGCCGCGAAACTGGCGGGCAAGCGGACCCTGGCACCGACCGAGGTGGCCCGCATCGGGGCGCAGGCCGCGGGCGCGCTGGCTGCCGCACACGATGCGGGCATCATGCACCGGGATGTGAAACCGGCGAATCTGCTCGTCGGCGACGACGGCACGGTGAAGATCACCGACTTCGGCATCTCCCGTGCCGTCGGCGACGTGACGGTCACCGCGACCGGATTCCTGGCGGGCACCCCCGCCTACCTCGCGCCGGAGGTGGCGCGCGGCGAGAACCCGGAACCGGCCTCGGATGTCTTCGCGCTCGGCTCCACGCTGTATGCGGCGGTCGAGGGCAGTCCGCCGTTCGGTGAGGGTGATAACGCCCTCGCGGTCCTGCACGCCGCGGCGCGGGCGCAGATTCCGCCGCCGCGGCACGCCGGGGAACTCGGGCCGGTGCTGATGCGGTTGCTGTCCGCCTCGATCGACGGCCGCCCGAATATGCGCGAAGCCAAGGAGGCGCTGGAAGCCGTGGCGGCGGGGCGGACTCCGGCACTGGTGACCACACCGACGGTGACCAAGGTGCTGCCCGCGCCGGGCGCGGATGCGACCACCGTGCTGAACAAGTCGGGTGACGCGGAAGGCGCAACGCAGGTCGTCGCGCTCGGGGCTCCGGCCGTCACCGTCCCGCCGCCGCCCGCACCGCCGAAGTCGGGCGGCACGCTGCCCGGCGGTGGCGGCGGCGAGCAGAGTCGTGGCCGACTGATCGCGGTGGCGGCGGCGGCCGCGGTCGCGGTGCTGGTGCTGGTCGCGGTCATCGTGTCGTCACTGAACAACGACGACAAGGGCGGTACGGCGGGCGGCTCGACGACTCCGACTTCCGCGCCCAGCAGCTCGGAGACCGGACCGGAGTCACCGATCGCGATCCAACCGGGTCAGCCCGAGCAGCAGGCGCCGACGACCACGGCGGCGCCGACCACCCAGCCGAGCACTACGGTGACGCCGACACCGTCGACAACCGCACCACCGACGACCGTCACCACCACCCCGTTCGGTCCGGCTACGGCGGACCGGATCTCGCAATTCGTTTACGGCTACTACGGGATGCTGCCGGGCAACGTGCAGGGCGGGTGGTCTGAGCTGACGCCGTCGTACCAGGCCCAGACCGGTGGCTTCGGCTCCTACTCACAGTTCTGGTCCACCATTCGTTCGGTGAGCGTGGGCGCCGTCACACCGAACGGTGAGAACCGGGCAGTCGTTTCGCTTACCTATAGCCTGAAGAACGGCTCGACCTCGTCGGAGAACCGATGGATCCAGGTCGCGTCGGACAACGGGCGATTGCTGATCGCCGCTTCGGGCGTTTAGGAAAGGGAGACGAATCGGGACGTGAGGGAGCGAAGCGAGCGAACCATTGGCACAGCCGCATCGGCGGCGACGGAGCCGAGCGCCAGCGAGGCGCAGTCGATCGCGCGACTTGCCGGGGTGCTGTGGGATATGGACGGCACCCTGCTCGATTCGGAAAAGCTGTGGGATGTCGCCGTGCGCGAATTGGCGCGGGCGCACGGCCACGAGATGACCGATGAACTGCGGCACGCGTTGATCGGTGCGTCCGGACCGAACGCCTTGCGGCTCATTTTCGATGGTTTGGGTATCGAGGCGACGCCCGAGGCGGTGCGGGCCGCCGGTGAATTCATCGAGCGGCGAGTGACCGAATTGATGGCGGGCCCGATCCCGTGGCGGCCTGGCGCGAAGGATGCGCTCTCGTTGGTACGCACCGCGGGCCTCGCGACCGCATTGGTCACCAATACCAAGCGATCGCTTACGGAATTCGGATTGGATACGCTCGGCCGCGATTTCTTCGACGTCTCGGTCTGCGGTGACGAAGTCGCACACGGCAAGCCCGAACCCGAGATCTATCTGCGCGCCGCCGAACTGCTCGGCGTGCACCCGCGAGACTGTGTGGCACTGGAGGATTCGCCGACCGGTGCCGCCGCGGCCGGTGCGGCGGGCTGTGCGGTCATCGTGATCCCGTGTGAGATACCGGTTTCGGCGGCGCCGGGGCGGGTATTCCGTAGTTCGTTGGTGGGATTGACCCTGCAGGATCTGGAAGACGCGCTACGCGTCAGAGGTTGAACCGCGCACCCGGGCCGAGGCGGTTTCGGGACGGAACATGATCGCGAGTCCCGCCGTTTGTGAGCCGACACTCCCGGCCTCGGCATAGTGAGAGTTACTGTGCCGCAACGGATGTGCGTGCAGTTGATAGGTGTGACCGTAGTCACCGGCAACTTTGTCGAATCCCGGGCGTGTCGCCGATTGCTCTACCAAAATGACGCCATGGCAGCGACGGATGTCCTGGACGAGATCGTCGATACGGCACGGTATCCGCTGGGGGATCCGACCGGCGCGGCGTGGGAGGAAGCGGTGGCGCGGGCGCGGGCGGAGCTTGCCGAAAGTGGCTGCACCGTACTGCGGGAGTTCATCCGTCCGGAGCTGATCGACACCTTGCGCGCACAGGGCGAGGCGATGGCACCGGATGCGCACTACGAGGTCGAGCGGGTCAACGCCTACAACATTCCGCTGAATACCGAACTGCCACAAGGTCATCCGGGCCGCGTTGTGCTGGAACGCGGCAACGCCTTCGTCCCGCGCGACCGCATTCCGGCCGAGGCCCTGATCCACCGGCTCTACATCAGCACGGTGTTCCAACGCTTCGTCGCGGACTGCTTCGGACTGACCGAATTGCACGAATTCGCAGACCCTTTGGCCGGACTGTGCCTGAATGTGGTGGCGCCCGGAATGTCGCATCCCTGGCATTTCGACACCAATGAATTCACCGTCAGTATGTTGACCCAGCCCGCCGAGACCGGTGGAATCTTCGAGTACTGCCCCAATATTCGCTCACCCCACGCCGAGAACCTCGACGATGTGCGGGATGTGCTCACCGGATCCGGTGCGCAGCTGATCCGGCGCCTCGATCTGCGGCCCGGCGATCTGCAGTTGTTCCAGGGCCGCTTCTCGCTGCACCGGGTTTCACCGGTCGAGGGCGGCACTGCACGGCATTCGGCGATTTTCGCCTATACCGATCGGCCTGGTGTCATCGGCACCGTGGAACGTACCCGCCAATTGTTCGGGCGGGTGCTGCCCGATCACCTAGCCGCCGCGGCCGACGCCGTCCGTGGCGATCGGTTGCTCGACTGAGAGGGACGACATGCCAGTGCCGTTGCATACGACCGGAAAAGCTTCCTTCGACGATATCTACGACCGTCCCGATCCGCGCGATTATTACGCCCGGATGGCCGAATTGGATTACCGCATACCGGAACTGGCGAAACCGTACTTCCAGCAGCAGATTCGGGAATACCGCGCCTCCGCGCGCGTGGACACCCCGACCGTGCTCGATATCGGTTGCTCCTACGGCGTCAACGCGGCTCTGCTGCGCTTCGACACCACCGTGAGCGAACTCGCCGAACACTACCGAGGCGCCGAGGGCGACGCCGACCAGGCCACACTCATCGCCCGCGACCGGGCCCGCTTGGACACTCGTGACCAACTCCCCGGCGTCCGCTTCATCGGCATGGATGCCGCCCGCCCGGCCCTGGCCTACGCTCAGGAAGCCGGATTTCTGCACGACACGGTGCACGCGGATCTCGAGGCCACCGACCCGACCGAAGCGCAACGCCGTACGCTGGCGGCCGCGGATATCGTCATCTCGACCGGTTGCGTCGGATACGTCACCGAGAAGACGCTGGCGCGTGTGGCAACGGCGCACCCGCGGCGCCGGCCGTGGATGGCACACTTCGTACTACGTATGTTCAGTTTCGAACCGATCGCTGCGGAGTTGGCCGCGCTCGGCTACCGCACCGAGCGAGCCCCCGGGGTGTTCGAACAACGCAAGTTCGCATCCGATAATGAACGCACCCAGGTGCTGAATGCCTTGGCCGCCAACGGAATCGACACCGCTGGCCAGGAAAGCACAGGTTGGCTGCTCGCCAACCTGTACATCTCGCGACCGCTACCGAAACACGCCGACCCCGAGGACCCGCATTGACCGAACGCACCTTCGCCGCCGACGACCACCTGCCAAGGGTGCCCCTGCCGACGCTGGAGGACAGCGGCGAGCGGTTGCTGCAGTGGTGTGCGCCACTGCTGACCGCCGACGAATTCGCCACCACCGAAGCCGCGGTCGCCGACCTGCTTCGCCCCGATGGTCCGGGCCGAAAGCTGCACGCGGCACTGGCCGAATACGATGCCACCCCCGGTGTCGGAAGCTGGCTGGATCTGTTCTGGCCGTCGCGCTACCTGGGCCGTCGCGATCGCATCGCATTGAATGCCAACTTCTTCTTCCTGTTCCGCGATGACACCGCACTGGCCGCCTCCACCGGCGCGTCCCAGGTGGAGCGGGCGGCCGGAATCATCACGGCCGCGGTCGATTACAAGCTGGCGCTCGATCTCGAGGCGATCCCGCCGGTGACCCAGCGGGGACAGCAGCTGTCGATGTGGCAGAACAAGTACCTGTTCTCCGAGACCCGGATTCCGGGGGAGACGCAGGATTCCGTGCGGGTGCCCTACAGCGACGAATGGCCTGGCCCCTCGGCTGCGAGGCATATCGTCGTGTTCTTCCACGGCAGCATGTTCCGGATGGAGGTGATCGGTCCGGACGGTGTGCCCTACTCGCTGGAGGATCTCGCCGACGGACTGCGCGCGGTGCTCAAGGCAGGAGCGCGCTCGGCCCGCACCGACACCGCCGTCGGCCATCTGACCACCAAGGCGCGGGCCGAATGGGCCGTCAGCCGACAGGGATTGCTGGCCGAACCCGCCAATGTCGCGGCCTTGGACACCATCGAGACCGCGCTGTTCGGCCTGTGCCTGGAGGATTTCGCGCCCCGCGATGAACTGCAGGCTTGTGATCAGCTGCTGCACGGTGACAGTGCCAACCGCTGGTTCGACAAGTCGGTATCGTTCATCGTCTTCGCCGATGGTCAGGCCGGCATCAATATCGAGCACTGCGGTCTCGACGGCACCACCATCCTGTCCTTCGTCGACACGCTGCTGCAGGCTCCGGCGGCCGAACACGCCGAGCGGGCCGGGGCGCGGCCACAGGGGTTGCCGTCGGTCGAACCGATCGAATTCGTACTCGATCAGGCGCAGCGCACCGATATCGCAGCTGCTGGAGCGGCGTTCGCTCGGTATGCGGCCGAGAATGCCACCGCGACAGTATCTTTCGAGTTCGGCACCGCCCGCGCGAAGCAGCTCGGCATCTCACCGGATGCGTTCGCACAGCTGAGCTATCAGCTGGCGCACCGGCGCAGCAAGGGATTGACCGGGGCCACCTACGAATCCATTGCCACCAGGCAGTACCGCAACGGTCGCACCGAGGCCATGCGGGTGGTGACACCGGAGATGGTGGCCTTCGTCGACGCCATGCAGGATCCTGCGGTCGCGCAGGCCGACCGGCTCGCTGCCGCGCGGACCGCGGCGAGCGCGCATGTCGAACGCGCCAAGCAGTGTCAGGCGGGTGATGCGCCCGAACAGCATCTCTGGGAACTCGAGTGGATCCAGCGGCGGCGTGGCGCCGAACTCGGCGTCACCGAACCGATCCCGCTCTACACCAGTCCCGGCTGGACGATCATGCGCGACGACTACCTGAGCACCAGTTCGGCCCCGTCGGTCAATATCCGCTACTTCGGTTTCGGCTCCACCAGCCAGAAGTGCATCGGCATCGCCTACGTCCTGCTGCCGGACCGCTGGAACATCTACCTGGCCACCCCGAAATCGGTGGCCGACGAGATGTACGCCTTCGCCGACCACCTGCGCACCGCCGTGGCGGACCTGGAGGCCCTCCTCTCCGAGGACTGACGCATGGCTTCGCACCCCTTGTGCCCGCCACAAGGGGTGCGAAGAGTGCACCTGACGGGTGGTGCCGGGCCGGAGCAACGGGTCCGCATACCCGTCTGAAACAATGGTTCACCGTGAAGAACTTCGAAACCCTGTTCGCCGAGCTGCAAGATCGTGCGGTCAGCCGCCCTGAGGGGTCCGGGACCGTGGCGGCATTGGACGCGGGCGTGCATTTCCAGGGTAAGAAGGTGCTCGAGGAGGCTGGCGAGATCTGGTTGGCCGCCGAGCACGAGGGCGACGAGGCGCTCGCCGAGGAGATTTCGCAACTGCTGTACTGGGTCCAGGTGCTGATGGTGGGCCGCGGGCTGAAACTGGAAGACGTGTACCGACATCTGTGACGGCGGTATTGAATTTGCGGCACTCGCGGGCCCCTGCGTGGTTACGCTCCGCTACCGCCTCCGGGGCCGTCGCTCGCGCCGCGGCGTCGATCTCTAGTTCTCCTCCCCCGAAAGGACCCTCCCATGCTGCGCGTCGCAGTCCCCAATAAAGGCGCACTCTCCGAATCGGCCACCTCGATCCTCGCCGAGGCCGGTTACCGCAAGCGCACCGATTCCCGCGACCTGACCGTCCTGGATCCGGCCAACCAGGTCGAGTTCTTCTTCCTGCGGCCCAAGGACATCGCCATCTACGTCGGCTCCGGCGAGCTCGACCTGGGCATCACCGGCCGTGACCTGGCGCTGGATTCCGGTGCGCCGGTTCAGGAACGGCTCGCACTCGGTTTCGGCCGCTCCACCTTCCGCTACGCCGCCCCGGCCGGGCGCGAATGGAAGGTCGAGGACCTCTACGACAAGCGCATCGCCACCTCGTACCCGAATCTGGTCCTGAGCGATCTGCAGCGGCGCGGCATCGAGGCCGAGGTGATTCGCCTCGACGGCGCCGTCGAGATCTCCATCCAGCTCGGTGTGGCCGATGCCATCGCCGATGTCGTCGGCTCGGGCCGCACGCTGCGCCAGCACAATCTGGTCGCCTTCGGCGAGACCCTGTGCGATTCGGAGGGCGTGCTCATCGAGCGCAGCGGCTCCGATCAGAACGAACGGACCCGCAATCAGCTCATCGCGCGCATCCAGGGTGTGGTATTCGGTCAGCAGTACATCATGTTGGACTACGACTGCCCGAAGGAGCTGCTGGAGGAGGCGGTCAAGATCACGCCCGGGCTCGAGTCGCCGACGGTATCCCCGCTCGCCGATTCGAACTGGGTCGCCATCCGCGCCATGGTGCCGCGCAAGCAGGGCAATGAGGTGATGGACCAGCTCGCCGAACTCGGCGCGAAGGCGATCCTGGCCTTCGATATCCGGTCCTGCCGCGCCTTCTGACCCGATTTCGTCCACTCGGCCCCGTCACCCGGCGGGGCCGAGTTGTTTTGTGCGAGTGATCGATTCACTGCGATTTCAATCGGTGTGTTGACCTGCGGTCGATTGGTACGTTGCGGCCTCGATGAGGAAATGCAAGGAGTACCACCGTGTCGCAGACACCGCTCGTGAAACCTTCGGGTAGCACATTCGCATGGAATGAGGACTGGCTGGCCGCCATCGTCGGCCTGGTTCTCATCGCCCTGGTCCTGATCGGCGCAATCCCGGATTGGTTGGTGCCGTGATGTCGGAGAGCGACGCCAGGACCGAGGCCGGCGCAGTCGATGAGGCTGCGGTCCGATCCGAAACCGCTGCACTGCAGTCGATTTCACGCCCCACGGTAGCCGAGATCGGAGCCGGCATCGCGGCCGTCATCCTGCTCGGCGCGCTGACACGCTACTTCGACACGCACGTGCCGCAGTGGGCCGTCGGTACAGGGTTCAACCGGATCGCCAAGTCGGTCGAATTCCCGGTGTACGCCATTGCCATCGGCCTGATCGGCAATGTCGTACTCGCGAAACTCGATCTCCGGGAACGCCTTTCGGCTGGCTTTCGCACCGAGTTCTTCATCAAGACCGGTGTGGTGCTGCTCGGCGCATCGATCAATCTGAAGATCCTGGTGACCGCGGCGGGCCCGTCGATCGTGCAGGCGGTGCTGTTGATCACCGCGGTCTTCGGTTTCACGTGGTGGCTGGGCGGTCGACTCGGCCTCGACGATAAGCTGCGCGCCCTGCTGTCCTCGGCCGTCTCGATCTGCGGTGTCAGCGCCGCCATCGCGGCCGCGGGGGCGGTGCAGGCCAAACGCGAGCAGATCGCGTATGCGGCATCGCTGGTGATCATCTTCGCTTTGCCGTCGATCTTTGTATTGCCTTGGCTCGCCGATGTTTTCGGTCTTTCCGACGCGGTCGCAGGGGCGTGGATCGGCGGCAATATCGATACGACCGCGGCGGTTGCGGCCTCCGGTGCGATCGCGGGGGAGAAGGCGCTGCAGATCGCCACCATCGTGAAGACCACCCAGAATGCGCTCATCGGCATTGTCGCCATCGCGCTGACCGCCTACTTCACGATCCGGGTCGAGCGCATCCCCGGGGCGGCCCGGCCGTCGGTGCGCCAGTTCTGGGAGCGGTTCCCGAAGTTCGTGATCGGCTTCGTTGCCGCCTCCGTTATCGGCACGCTGTATCTGCAGTCGGTGGACAAGAAGACCGGCGCGGCGCATATCGCGATCGTCAACGATCTGCGCACGTGGTTCCTGATCTTCGCATTCGTCTCGATCGGTCTGGAGTTCTCGCTGCGCGGCCTGCGCGAGGCGGGCTGGCGTCCGATCGTGGTCTTCGGATCCGCGGCCGTCGTCAATCTGGCCGTCGGCTTGGGCCTGTCCGTGCTGCTGTTCCACAACTTCACCGCGTAGATCCGGACCGGCAGCCTGCCGTTTCGGTGCTCGCCGGTTACCCCGGCGAGCATCACGGCGGCATTGTGTGCATTCAGTTCAGGACCGAACTCACGAAAACTTCATGCTTCGCCGTCAACACTGGGGGCGTGTTCGGCGAAACAACTATGGAACACCTCGGACGGGCAAGGCCGTTCGAGCACGGACAGGGGAGGACCCAGTGAAACCGAATGTCGAGTCGATCGGGGCGTGGTGGCGGCTTCGCAATGTGCTCATCGTGATCGGTGATGCCGTCGGCGTACTTGTGCTGATCGGCGTTATCGCCGCGCTCGGCTCGCACGGCCTCGATCTGAATCTGTTCGTCGGCTGAGCTAGTTGGCGACCGCTTCGGCGAAGGTTTCCTCCGGTGACTCACCGGTGCCACTGTCCGGCCAGCCCGGGTAGACCGGTGGTGTGCCGCCGAACGCGGGGCACAGACTCTGGTAGCTGCAATGTCCGCACAGCCAGCTTGTGCTCGGCAGGAACTCCCCGGTCCGCCCGGCCGCCAGAATGGCCTGCCACAGGGCCGAGAGAGTGCGTTCGAAGCGCAGCAGTTCGTCCTCGTCGGGGGCATAGGTGAGGATCTGTTCGTCGGCCAGGTAGATCAGCCGCAATTGGGTGGGCAGGATGCCGCGGGTGCGCAGCACCACCAGCGCGTAGAACTTCAGCTGGAACAGCGCCTTGGTCTCCTGGGCGAGTCCGGGCGCCCGCCCGGTCTTGTAATCGACGACACGCAGCTCCCCGGTCGGCGCGACATCGATGCGGTCGACGAACCCGCGCAACAGCACACCGTCGTCGAGTTCGACCTCCACCCGCGACTCACACGACTCCGGATCGAACCGGGTCGGATCCTCCAGCCGGTAGTACGTCTCGACGAAGGCGCGTACCTCGCCGAGAAAGCCCGCCAGCCCGTCCGCTGCGACCACTTCGGCGCTCTCCGGTCTATCGGCCAGCACCCGGGCCCATGCGGGCTCGACAAGCTCGGCTGCCCGTTCGAACCGGCGTTCCCCGGCGGGCAGTCCGTACAGATCCTCCAGTACCGCGTGCACCACCGTGCCGCGCACCGCGATCCGGGTCGGCGGCTCCGGAATCCGATCGATCGCCCGGAACCGGTACTTCAGCGGGCACTGCTTGAAATCCATTGCCCGCGAAGGTGACAGCGCCGGACGCGGACGGTCGGGTGCGACCTCCCGCGCGGTGTCGGCAGGGGGCGTGGATACCGGCGGATGCATACCTGGCAGGCTATCCGGGCGCACCGACACGCCGGTGCCACTCAGGACAGACAGCAGCGACGACCAGCGAACGGAGATACATGACGGCCAGACGGACCGGGCCATTCACCATCGGGGACCGGGTACAGCTGACCGATGCCAAGGGGCGCCTCTACACCGTGGTGCTGGAACCGGGTAAGGAATTCCACACGCATCGCGGCGGTATCAAACACGACAGCCTGATCGGCGCCGACGAGGGCAGTGTCGTGCAATCCACCAATGGCACACCGTATTTGGCGTTGCGGCCGTTGCTGATCGATTACGTGCTCTCCATGCCGCGCGGTGCGGCGGTCATCTATCCCAAGGACGCCGCCCAGATCGTGCACGAGGGCGATATGTTCCCCGGCGCGCGCGTACTTGAGGCCGGTGCGGGCTCCGGCGCGCTGACGTGCTCGCTGCTGCGCGCGGTCGGCCCGCAGGGCCAGGTGGTCTCCTACGAGATCCGCGAAGACCACGCCGAACACGCGATCCGCAATGTGGAGACCTTCTTCGGCGAGCGGCCGGACAACTGGTCGATCACCGTCGCGGACGTCGCCGCCTACGACGGGCCACCGGTCGATCGCGTCGTCCTGGACATGCTCGCCCCGTGGGATGCGCTCCCCGCCGTGTCCAAAGCGCTGGTCCCCGGCGGTGTGCTGATCGTCTATGTGGCGACCGTCACACAATTGTCGAAAGTGGTCGAGGCGCTGCGCGAGCAGGAGTGCTGGACCGAGCCGCGCTCGTGGGAGTCGATGGTGCGCGGCTGGCATGTGGTCGGTCTGGCGGTGCGGCCCGAACATCGCATGCAGGGCCACACCGCCTTCCTGGTCAGCGCGCGGCGGCTCGCCGAGGGCACGGTCACCCCGAAGCCGCAGCGTCGCCCGTCGAAGGGCTGAATCAGGCCGGCACGCAGGGCGCCTGCGCGAAGCCGAGCATCAGGCAGCCGCTGGCATCCGAGAGCTTCCACGCACCGTCGACGTGTTCCCAGGTCAGGGGCATGGCGGGGGCGGTGCCGTGCGGTGAGGTGATGGTCACCTGGGCGGTCGCGGAATTGCCGCTGGTGGTGATCTCGGCGACCGCATAGGTGAGCTTGCCGTAGCCGCCGAGCGCCTGGTTCATCTGGTCGATATTGGCGACGCGCTTTTCGCCGTCGACGATCAGCTTGGTCTTCTCGGAGGTGGGTTTCGTCGGGTCGGAAAGGGCATCCAGGACGGCGGTGAGCGTTTCGGCAGTGGGTGCGGCGGCGTCGCCGTGGTCGCCGTGACCTGCGGCGCTGGTGGACGCGGCGGCGGAAGTGGTACTCGTGGCCTTGGCATCGGACTTGTCGTCGGACCCGCAGCCGGTGAGCCCGACGGTAGCGGCGATCGCCGCTGCGGCGATAACCATGGACGTACGCAGCGTCCTGGCGGGAAGGAGCATCGTCAGCAACCTTTCGGTTCGATCGGCGAAGCGCGTCGCCGTGGACTGGTTAGGGCAGGCTAACATGGTGTATCCGCCGTCGACCGCAGCCCAGATGTGATCACGACGAAACCATGTCGGAAAGCGAGAACGGTTCGCGCCCGGTAGCGTTAATAGACCGGGACTGGGAGGAGCAGCACATGAGCCCCATCGAGAATTCGGATTCGGCGGCCTGGAGAGAGCTCGAGGCGGTACGCGCCGAAGCGGCTGCACTCCGCAGGCAACTCGCCGATTCGCCGGATCGCGCACGGGAATTGGAAGCCCGCATCGATTCGCTGACCATTCGCAACACCAAGCTGATGGACACCCTCAAGGAAGCGCGCCAGCAGCTGGTGGCCTTGCGCGAGGAGGTCGATCGGCTGGGTCAGCCACCGAGCGGGTACGGAATTCTGATCGGTGTGTACGAGGATCAGACGGTCGACGTGTTCACTTCGGGCCGCAAGATGCGCTTGACGTGTTCACCCAATATCGACACCGCGACCCTCGAATACGGTCAGACCGTCCGTCTCAACGAGGCCCTCACAGTCGTCGAAGCCGGAATCTTCGACGCCGTCGGTGAGATCGGCACCCTGCGCGAGATCCTCGACGACGGACGCCGGGCGCTGGTCGTCGGGCATGCCGACGAGGAGCGCGTGGTGTGGTTGGCGGGTCCGCTGGCCAAGGTCGCCGAGGTCGATGATCTCGACGATCCCGATTCGCCGATCCGCAAGCTGCGGCCGGGTGATTCGCTGCTGGTGGACACCAAGGCCGGTTTCGCCTTCGAGCGGATTCCCAAGGCCGAGGTCGAGGATCTCGTACTCGAGGAAGTCCCCGATGTCGATTACGGCGATATCGGTGGTCTCGGTCGGCAGATCGAGCAGATCCGCGATGCGGTGGAATTGCCGTTCCTGCACAAGGATCTGTTCCGCGAATACGCGCTGCGCCCGCCCAAGGGTGTGCTGCTCTACGGTCCGCCCGGTTGCGGTAAGACGTTGATCGCCAAGGCCGTTGCCAACTCGCTGGCGAAGAAGATCGCCGAGGCGCGCGGTGAGGATGCCAAGGAAGCCAAGTCGTTCTTCCTGAACATCAAGGGCCCCGAGCTGCTGAACAAGTTCGTGGGTGAGACCGAGCGCCACATCCGGATCATCTTCCAGCGGGCACGGGAGAAGGCGTCCGAGGGTACGCCGGTGATCGTGTTCTTCGACGAGATGGATTCGATCTTCCGCACCCGTGGTTCGGGCGTGTCCTCCGATGTGGAGACCACGGTCGTGCCGCAGCTGCTCTCGGAGATCGACGGCGTCGAGGGTCTCGAGAATGTCATCGTGATCGGTGCGTCCAACCGTGAGGACATGATCGACCCCGCGATCCTGCGGCCCGGACGTCTCGATGTGAAGATCAAGATCGAGCGCCCGGACGCCGAATCGGCACAGGACATCTTCTCGAAGTACCTGACCGAGCACCTGCCGTTGCACGCCGACGATCTCGAAGAGTTCGGCGGCGACAAGGGCCTGTGCATCCGCGCGATGATCGAACGGGTCGTCGACCGGATGTACGCCGAGAGCGAGGACAACCGCTTCCTGGAGGTCACCTACGCCAATGGTGACAAGGAAGTCCTGTACTTCAAGGATTTCAACTCCGGCGCCATGATCCAGAACATCGTGGACCGCTCCAAGAAGTACGCCATCAAGGCCGTACTCGACACCGGCAACCCCGGCCTGCGTATTCAGCATCTCTACGATTCGATCGTGGACGAGTTCTCTGAAAACGAGGACCTGCCCAACACCACGAATCCCGATGACTGGGCCCGCATTTCGGGTAAGAAGGGCGAGCGGATCGTCTACATCCGCACCTTGGTCACCGGCAAGAACGCCAGTGCCAGCCGCGCCATCGACACCGAGTCGAACACAGGTCAGTACCTGTAGGTTTCGAACCGAGGGCCGCGCTTCCGTCTGGGAGCGCGGCCCTTCGGTGTTTTCGGGGTCATCATCGTGGGGTAATCGGGGTCATTCTCGAGGTTGATGTGGGGGTTTGGGCGCGTGGATTAAAATTTGGCCATGCGGCCAGAAAATACGACGGATGGTCGGCAGCGGTCGTTCATCGAGGAGGCGCGGCGGCGGCAGATCATTGCCTCGGCGGTGGAGGTGATTTCGGAGGTGGGGTACGGGCGGGCGTCGCTGGCGCGGATCGCGAAGCACGCCGGGATCTCCAAAGGTGTCATCTCGTATCACTTCGCGGGGAAGGACGAGCTGATGGAGCAGCTGGTGATCCAGCTGTATGTGTCCGGTGGCGAGCACATCGCGCCCGCAGTGATGGCGGCGGACGGGCCCCGCAATCAGTTGCTCGCCTATATCGGGGCGAATCTCGGCTTCATCGATGCGAACAAGAAGTATGTCGCGGCACTGACCGATGTGGTGCTGAATCTGCGTGATGCGGATGGAAAGCCACGATTCGCCTCGGCGGAGGGAGAGCAGGAGATCATTCAACCGCTCATCGACATCATGCGGGAAGGTCAGCGCAGCGGCGAATTCGGCGAATTCGATCCGGCGGTCATGGCCAAGTCGATCCGCGATGCCATCGATGGCGCGGCCGGGCGGGCGATTCGGGAGAAAGACTTCGATATGACGACGTACTCGGCGCATGTGTGCCGACTATTCGATTTGGCGACCCGGAAGGGGGGACGTGATGACCACCGTGGTGGAAAGTGAAGTGCGGCAGGAAGATAACGCCGAAACTACGCCGCCGTTCGCGTGGCTCGGTGTCGGCGCGATCGCCGTGGTGTCGGCGATCATGCTGTTCGCATCGCTCGGACGATACGGATACTTCGGTGACGAACTGTATTTCCTGTCGGCCGGGCGTCGGCTCGGATTCGGCTATGCCGATCAGGGGCCGCTGCTGCCCGCGATCGCCCGGCTGATGGATGTGCTGGCACCGGGATCGCTGGTGGCACTGCGGATTCCGGCCGCACTGGTCACCGTTGCCGCGGTGCTCATCACTGCCCAGATCGCCCGGGAGTTCGGTGGGTCGCGGACCGCGCAGGTATTGAGCGCGACCGCGTATGCGACCTCGCCGTTCCTGCTTGTGCAGGGAACTCAGTTGGCCACCAATACGATTGATACCGCGTTGTGGGTGGTGATCAGCTGGCTGCTGATCCGGTGGGTTCGCACCCGCCGAAACAGTCTGTTGCTGTGGGCGGCGCTGGTCACGGCGCTGGATATGCAGGTGAAATGGCTGATTCCATTCTTCTGGATCGCCGTCGCGATCGGAGTGGCGATCTATGGTCCGCGCGAGCTGCTGCGGCGACCGTTGCTGTGGGTGGGCGCGGGTTTCGTTGTCCTGGTCATGGTGCCGACGCTGATCTGGCAGGCCCGGCACGACTGGCCGCAGCTGCGATTGGGTGCGGTGGTCGCGGAGGAGCAGGCGACGATCGGTGGCCGCTACACTTGGCTGCCGCTGGCGCTGATCGCGGCCGGGTTGTTCGGTGGTGTGCTGTTGGTCGTGGGAATCTGGGCGCTGTTCCGCTCGGAGACGTTGCGGCCGTACCGATTCCTCGCGCCGCTACCACTGCTGTTGGCTGTGGCATTCATCGCGACCAACGGTCGCCCCTACTACGCGGCCGGCTGCTACGCGGCGATCATGGCGGCGGGCGCGGTGCGCTGGACCGAATACACCAAACGATGGCGAATCTATGCGACTGTCCCGCTGGTCTCGATTTCGGTGGCGATCGCGGTGTTCACGATGCCGTGGCAATCCGAGTCGTCCATCGATCCGGTCGACAGTCAGGCCGAGGCCGGTATCGAAATCGGCCTGTACGGCAAGTTCGGCTGGCCCGAGCTGCGCGAGGCGAGCGCCGACGCCTACCAGGCTCTCCCACCGGCCGAGCGCGCGAACGCGGTGATCGTCGCCGATTCGTATTGGCAGGCAAGCGCTTTGGATGTCGACCGGAATAGCTACGGCCTGCCCGCCGTCTACAGTCCCAGCCGCGGTTTCGGATACTTCGGCACCCCACCGGACTCCGCGACAACGGTGCTGTGGGTCGGCAATGCCGAAGACGAAATGCGTGCCACCTGTAGCGAATTGACCCCGGTCGGTCACGTCGACGCACGCCTGGGCTACCCGGACGTCACCCGCAATGTCACCATTTGGCGCTGCACCCCACGTCAGCACTGGTCACAGGTCTGGCCCGATCTGCTTCGCCTCGGCTGAACAGCCGTATTGTCCGATTCGTTCAAGACATCCGAACCCCACCCACGTTGACTGAACCACGGCAGGGGCCGAAGCCGCGCCCCAGCCTTGGTTCGAGGATCAGGAGGATCGGTATGAAAACGAACATCCGCGCGATCACCTTGGCCGTAAGCGACCTCGAACGGTCGCTGCGCTTCTACCGTGACGGCCTCGGCCTCTCCTCACCGGGCATTATCGGCACCGAGTTCGTCCGCGACGAGCAGAACCCCGGCGGGTCGGTCGCCATGTTCACCCTCGACAATGGCCTGATTCTGTCCCTCTACTCGCGCACCGACCTGGCGATGGACGCGGGCATCGCCCTCGAGCGAGTCACCGGTTCGCCTATGAGCCTCGGCTTCTTCGCCGACTCCCGCGAGGACGTGGATCGCATCCTGGAACATGCTGAGCGAGCGGGCGGGACCATTATCCGCCACCCCGTCACCCGCCCATGGGGTATCTACGCGGGCTACTTCGCCGACCCCGACGGTCACCTGTGGGAAGCGGTGTACTTCGTGAACGGTACTTCGGATTGATATCCGTTGTTCCACCGTGCTATTCGATGGTGAACAGACCGCTGAGGAACGGGATCAGTCGGGGCCAGGAGGCTTCGACGATGCCCAGATGGTCGGTGGGGTAGCTCTGGAACTGGTATCGGGTTCCGGAGGCGCTCAGTTGGCCGAGGAGTGCGGCGGTCGAGGGGAAGGGGACGGTGGCGTCCTGCTCGCCCTGGGTGATGAGTAGCGGCTGTCGGTAACCGGAGGCCGGTACGGCCAGGTAGTGGGTGAGTCGAGCGGTGAAGTCGCCGGTCAGCAGCGGTTTGGTCAGTAGCGAACCGAGGGAGAGGCCTTGGACCTGGACGGGCCAATTCGATACGCACGAGGTGGCCAGACGTTGCATCGCGGCGATACCCGTTGGGGTGTAGTAGCTTTCGATATCGGTGGCAGGGTAGGCGATGCGCATGCCCTCGAGTACCGCGGCGACGTTATCGACGAAACCATCGAGGATGGGCACGCGGGGTATGTAGGGACCCGCGAGTGCGATGGCCTGCTCCACGTTGGCCGGCGGTGCGAGCGCGGCGGTGCCGCGGAAGTCGAGTTCGGGCGCGTAGGTCGGGGCGAGGGCGCCGGTGTTCAAAGCGGCGTGTCCGCCCTGGGAGACGCCCACGACCGCCCAACGCGGCGACAGGTCCTTATCGGCGGTGCGCGCGGCGCGAACGAGGTCGATAGTGGCGGTGGCTTCGGTGCGGGATTGCAGGTAGGGATGCGGTGTCGCGGCACCGGCATTCAGGCCGACATAGTCGGGCGCGACCACCGCATAGCCTTGGTCCAGCAGACGATGCAGATACGAGGCATCGGCCCGGGCCTTCATGGTGGTGATCCCGCACTGCGGGCCAAGCCGCTGGTGCCGTGATCCCACGCGATTACCGGCCAACCTCCAGGCGGCGGTGCTCCATTCGAGGTGAGCAGCAGTCCGGTCGCCGTCGTGGCTGCGCCGGTGGGGCCCTCGGTGACGTATTCGAGCACCGAGACCCGATCGAACCCACCCCAACCCGCCGCCTGTGCGGTCGACGACACAAGTTCGCCCATCGTATCGTCGGCATGTGCGCCACCCGCGCTCGATACGGCAAGTATCGCGGCTGCCAGCGCTGTGAGACCGGCTCTCCGGCGGATGCGATCGCTGTTCCGACAGTTCGCACGCACGGCTGCTCCTCTGCTCGGTACAGATGTCAGCAGACTATCGAGAACCCGCCATCGACGGTAGGCGAACTCGAGTCGCTCGCCGGTGACGAGATCGGACACGACACATGCCCTTTCGCATTGGTTCGTTGCGAAAGAGCATGTGTCGTGCGGGCGCTAACCGAGTTCGGCCAGTTGGGTTACCGCCGGCGCCATGCCCTCGATCCACGCCGCCGGAGACCCGGTGGTCGGGATAATGATCACGGTGTGCACGCCGAGCTTGGCGTAATCGGCCATCTGGCGGACGAATTCGTCGCGATTGTCTGGATTCGGGCGCGGATTATTGGCCATGATGGTGATGCGAATATCGTCGAAATCGCGCCCGACATCGTCGCAATGGCGGCGCAGGACGTCGAGTTTGTGGGCGACATCCTCGGGTGCGGAACCGAAGAGGTTGCAGGCGTCGCCGTACTGCGCGACCAACCGCAGCGTCTTGCGTTCGCCGCCACCGCCGATGAGCACCTTGGGCCGGTTGATCGGCTGCGGCGAGCACAGCGTCTCGGCCAACTGGTAGTGCTTGCCGTCGAAGGGGCCGTTGTTCTGCGGATCCCACATCTGCTGACAGATGCGCAGCGTCTCCTCGAGGCGCTCGAACCGTTCGGCGATCGGCGGGAACTGCACACCGAGCCCGCGATGCTCTCGTTCGAACCAGGCGGCGCCGATGCCGAGCACCGCGCGGCCGCCCGAAAGGACATCGAGGGTGGTGACGATCTTGGCGAGCAGGCCGGGATGCCGGTAGGTCACGCCGGTGACGAGCAGGCCGAGGTCGATACGGGAGGTGTGCGCGGCCAGATAGCCGAGGGTGGTGTAGCCCTCCAACATATTGGACTCGGCCGGGAGGCCGGTCGGCTCGATCTGGAAGTAGTGGTCCATGAACGACAGCCAGGTCGCACCGGATGCCTCTGCCGCGGCGCCGACCCTGGCCAACTCGCCGGCAATGGCGGTGGTGCCGCCGTCGATGTCGAATATCGGTAGGTGAAAACCGAGTTCCATGAAGTGATCCCCTGGTACTAGACGATTTTGTACTGCCAACGCTATGATCTGGAGTGCACTCCAAGTCAAGTCTTGTTCGGGGGTCACCAAAGACCGGTGGCGGTGTCGCCATGGACGACACCGCCACCAGCTTAAGTCGATCAGCCCTGAGTGGTGGTCACCGAATTCAGGACGACATCGGCGTTCGGGCGACCGTCTTCGCCGCCCGCGGCCCCCGCATCGGCGACCCGCGCCAGAACATCCATACCGGCGGTGATCTTGCCGAACGGAGTGTAGTTCGGCGGCAGCTGCGAATCCTTGTAGACCAGGAAGAACTGGCTGCCATTGGTGTCGGGACCGGCGTTGGCCATGGCGACCGTACCGGCCGGATAGGTGGCGCCGTCCAGGTTCTCGTTCGGGAACTGGTAGCCCGGACCGCCCGTGCCGGTGGCAGTGGGATCACCACACTGCAGGACGAAGATGCCCGCGGTGGTCAATCGGTGGCACTGGGTGTGGTCGAAATATTTCTGCCCGGCCAGGAATACGAAGGAGTTCACCGTGCGGGGTGCGCGGGCGGCCTCCAGGGCGATACCGACTGTGCCGCAGGTGGTTTCCAGCTGCGCGGTGTACTTCGCGCCCGTGTCGATCGCCATCGCGGGCTCGCTGGCCCACTGCTTGCTCTCCGGCTTGGCCGAATCGGGGGCCACGCATCCGGCGACCGGTGTGCCCGGATCCGCCGAGACCCCGCCCGCGGCGAAGATCGCGAGGGTGGTGCCGACGGCGAGTACACCGAGGCCTCGTAGCAGGGCAGTCCCGACTCTACGATGCTGCCTGATGGGCTGATGGTGGTCGAATTGCCGCACCTGCACTTCGCTGCTCACCGGTCAGGATCTCCTTCTGTTGTGTATCGCATCGGGTGATGCTGAGCGGATCATTCCATCTCGACGCTTCCAGCGGAACGAGATGCGTATTGCGACTGTGTGGCAATAGAAATCAGCGGATACGCGGCCGATGGTCGGTTAGCATGGCTGCGACGGAGGCGCATCTGATCGGCTAACTGGCTCGGCACGCATAGACTCTCCGGTGACATCGCCTCCACGGGAGGTGTATCAGCTTGTCCGGATACGTATTTCGCTGGTGTACCGCGTTGTTGTGTGTAGGCGCACTGGTGGGCGGATGCACGGCCGGCGCCGAGACGAAATCGACCACGCAAACGGGTGCCTGGCCACCGAGCGATGACCGTGGCACCTGTGCGGTCGACAAGCAGGCAGACGTTCCGGCAACGATGCGCGACGGCACGGTGCTGCGCGCAGATGTGTACCGCCCGCACACCAGCGATCCGGTGCCGGTGATCCTGATGCGCACCCAGTACGGCAAGGCCGCCGCGCAGATCCAGCCCTCGCGCTATCGCACACCCGACTGGTTCGCCTCGCACTGCTACCTGGTGGTCATCCAGGACATTCGCGGTATCGGCAGCTCCGACGGCACATTCACCGAATTCGGCAATGACACCCACGACGGCTACGACACCGTGGAATGGGCCGCGCAACTGCCCGGTTCGAACGGCAAGGTCGGCATGTACGGCTCGTCATATGTCGGTGCGACACAATGGCTGGCGGCGATCGAGACGCCGCCGCATCTGACCACGATCGTGCCCGCGAACACCGCCTCCGACTACTACGACGGCTGGACCTACGAGGGCGGCGCCTTCCGCCTCGGCTTCGTCGAACCATGGGCCATGGGCACCATCGGCGCGGAATCCGCCGACCGACGTGACGACAAGGCCACCGCCAACCAGCTGCGCGCGGATTTACAGAACATCACCTCGTGGCTGAATTACCGTCCCTACAAGGACTTTCCGCCGCTGCAGCCGAATAATCCGGCCGTCGCGCCGTGGTACTTCGACTGGATCCGCAACTCGACGAGAAACGATTACTGGAAGCAGTGGAGCATCCGCGACCGCTATCCGAATGTGCGAGTGCCGGTGCTCGATATCGAGGGTTGGTACGACGCATTCCTCGCGGGCGGCATCGAGAACTTCACCGGAATGGTCGAGCGTGGCGGCGCACCGGCACGGCAGGACCAGCGATTGGTGATCGGTCCCTGGGACCACCTCGGCTGGGGACGACCCACATCGATGATCGCGCCCCGGCTCGAGCAGCTCGGGCCGGTCGGCGACAGCCCGATCAACGAGTTGATGCTGGCGTGGTTCGACCACTTCCTCAAGGGCACGGGCAACGGCGTCGCGGGCAAGCCGCGTGTCGACTATTTCCTCATGGGTGCCAATCGATGGAAGTCGGCACCGAGTTGGCCACTGCCGCAAACACAGTGGAAGGAATACTTCTTCACCGACAGCGGCGCCAACGGTGTTGTCGGCCGGGTCGGCAAACTCGTCGATCACGCGCCGAGCGGGCCGGCGGCGGTCGACCGGTATATCTACGACCCGGCCGCACCCGTACCGAGTATCGGCGGGCATTCGTGCTGCTCGGTCGGATCGGGTCCGCAGGGTCCGTTCGACCAGACCGCGGTCGAGCAGCGTTCGGATGTGCTCACCTACACCACCGACCCGCTCGGCGCCGATACCGAGGTGACCGGCCCGATTACGGTGAAACTGTGGGCCTCGTCCACCGCGCCCGACACCGATTTCGTCGCGCGGCTGGAGGTCGTCTCACCCGACGGATCGGCCGTCAACCTCAACAATGGCATCATCCGTGCCGCGTTCCGGGATTCGTTATCGGATCCGACCCCGCTGGTGCCCGGCCGGCCCTATCCGTTCACCATCAAGATCTGGCCGACCAGCTACCAGTTCAAGGCGGGCGATCGAATCCGGGTGGCCATCAGCAGCAGTGACTACCCGCAGTACGCGCCGAACCCGAATACCGGCGAACCCTTCGGCGACAGCGTCCGGACACAGCCCGCGACGCAGACGATCTACAAGGATGCCGAGCACCCGTCCTCGGTGATCGTGCCCGTCATCCCGGCCGGTCACGACGGCGCCACCAGCTTCGATATCGAGCCGGGCTCCTAGGCGCGGCGAACGCGACGGTAGGTGGGGGCCGCGGTGGTCGCGGCGGCGAGCTCGCCGGTGAGCCAGTCCAGCTCGCCGTCGGTGATCGCGGCGACGGTGATGCGCAGGTGATCGCCGTGTGGGTGGTCCTCGACCTCGAAGGGACGGCCGGGTGCGGCCTTGATACCCGCGGCGGCAAGCGAGATCATTGCCGCGTTCTCGTCGGCGACGGGGAGCCACAGGTTGATGCCGTCGCCACGGGCGACGGCGACGCCCTTGCGAGCCAGCGCGCGGCGGAGTTCGGTTGAGCGCCTGCGGTATTCGGTACGGGCTGCGGCTACGGTGCGCACGGCGGTGTCGTCGTCGAGCATGGTGAGCAGCAAGCGTTGTAGTAGTCGGCTGGTCCAGCCGGGGCCGAGCATGCGCCGTTCGATCATCGGATCCAGGAATTCGGCGGGGCCGCCGACCGCCGCGAGGCGCAGGTCAGCGCCGTGCGATTTGGAGTAGGAGCGGATATGTACCGTTCGGCTCGGCAGTCGCGAGCCGAGGGAGCGCAGCGTGGTGGATGCGATGCCCGCGGAGTGGTCGTCCTCGATGACGAGAGTGTCTGTGCCGGTCAGGATTTCGGTCAGTTCGCGGGTGCGTGCGGCGGTGAGCGAGACGCCCGTCGGATTCTGTGCGCGCGGCTGCAGGATCAGCGCTGCGGCGCCACGTGCCCGCTCGAGATCGTGTGGCAGTAAACCGGATTCATCCATGCGAACCGGAATGGGCCGAGCCCCGATCCGGGCGAGCAGGTCGAGGAAAGGTGGGAAGCAGGGATCTTCGACAGCTACCGCATCGCCCAACCGCACATGGGTGGTGAGCAGTCGATCGATGGCGTCGAGCGCCCCGTCGACGACTGCGAGTCGTTCGGCGCGGAAGGGCCAATCTGTGCGCACCTTGGCGGCCAGTTCCGGCAGCACGGCCTCGCCGAGATAGTCCGCCGCGAGATCATTGCCGCGTCCGTGCTCGGTGATCGCGCGCAGTGCGGCGACCAGATCCGGTAGCAGCTTCGGATCGGGGGTGCCCCGGGACAGATCGATGCGGAAGGCGCTGTCCGAAGGCGGGTGCAGGCGCTGATAGCGGCCCGTGGGCGTGGATGCGCGGGTGGCGCTGCGTTCGCCGACGAAGGTTCCAGCACGCCCCCGCGCCACTATCGCGCCGGTGGCGGCCAGCGCGCGCCAAGCCTGGTTGACGGTAGCGGGGGACACCCGCAATTCGCGGGCGACTTCACGCACGGTCGGCAGCCGCGATCCGGGTTCGATTGCTCCGGAACGAATCCGGCGGCTCACCGCGGCCGCGATTCCGGCCGGGGTGCGATCTTCGAGAGCCGCGTTGAACAGCCACGACCCGGCTGCGACAGGTGCGGGCGTGGTGTCTCGCAGGTCGTCTGCGGGCACCTGCGGCGCGGTCGTCGGATCGAAGTTCACAGCGTCATTCTGCGTCGGGCACAGCGCCGGAACGAAGACCGGCCCCAAGGTTTACGGCTACGAAACTGTTTCCGCAATCTTGTAACACAACCGAATTGGATCTCGGTGAAGTATAACAAAGCATGGGAATCGTTCGAGCGGCGCTCGTCCAGACGAACTGGACGGGTGATAAAGAGTCCATGATCAAGGCGCACGAGGACTACGCACGCCAGGCCGCCGCGCAGGGCGCCAAGGTGATCTGCTTCCAGGAGTTGTTCTACGGCCCGTACTTCTGCCAGTTGCAGGACACGAAGTTCTACGACTACGCGGAATCGGTGCCGGGGCCGACGACGGAGCGATTCGCTGCCCTGGCAAAGGAATTGGGCTTGGTAATGATCCTGCCGGTATACGAGCAGGAACAGCCCGGGCTGCTCTACAACACCGCGGCGGTCATCGATGCCGACGGCAGCTACCTCGGCAAGTACCGCAAACACCATATTCCGCACGTCAACGGATTCTGGGAGAAGTTCTACTTCCGGCCCGGAAATGTGGGCTGGCCGGTCTTCGATACCGCGGTCGGCAAGGTCGGCGTGTACATCTGTTACGACCGGCACTTCCCGGAGGGCTGGCGCGCCCTGGGACTGGCCGGCGCGGAAATCGTCTTCAACCCCTCCGCGACCTCGCGTGGCCTGTCCGGCTACTTGTGGAAGCTGGAGCAACCGGCCTCGGCGGTCGCCAACGAATACTTCATCGGCGCCATCAACCGGGTCGGCATCGAGGAATACGGTGATGACGATTTCTACGGAACCAGCTATTTCGTGGATCCGGAAGGTAAATTCGTCGGAGACCTCGCCTCGGATACCGATCCGGAGCTGGTGATCCGTGACCTCGATATGGATCTGATCAAGGTGGTGCGCGATCGCTGGGCGTTCTATCGCGATCGCCGCCCTGACGCCTATGGACCGATGGTGGCTCCGTGAGGCTGGTGATATCGATATGACGAAGACATTCATTCACGGCGGCACGGTGGTATCGGCCACCGGCTCGCAATTGCTCGATGTGCTCGTCGACGGCGAGACCATCGTCGCGGTCCTGCAGCCCGGCGCCACCGCATTGGGCGCGGATCTCGCCGAGTCCTCCGATGTCGTCATCGACGCGACCGGCAAGTATGTGATTCCCGGCGGCGTGGACGGCCACACCCATATGCAGCTGCCCTTCGGCGGCACCGAGGCCTCCGATACCTTCGAGACCGGCACCCGTGCGGCCGCCTGGGGCGGCACCACGACCATTGTCGACTTCGCGGTGCAGAAGCCGGGGGAGCGGGTGCAGGACACCCTTGGTCTGTGGCACGAGAAGGCTGCGGGCAACTGCGCGATCGACTACGGCTTCCACCAGATCATCGGTGAGGTGAACGACGAATCCCTCAAGGGGATGAGCGAATTGGTGGCCGAGGGAGTCACCAGCTTCAAGTTGTTCATGGCCTATCCGGGTGTCTTCTACTCCGATGACGGTCAGATCCTGCGGGCCATGCAATCGGCGGGCGATCTGGGCGCGCTGCTGATGATGCACGCGGAGAACGGCATTGCCATCGATGTGCTGGTCGAGCAGGCATTGGCCCGCGGTGAGACCTCGCCCTATTACCACGGTGTCTCGCGGCCGTGGCAGATGGAGGAGGAGGCCACCCATCGCGCGATCATGTTGGCGCAGTTGACGAATGCGCCGTTGTATGTCGTGCACGTCTCGGCCAAGCAGGCGATGGAACAGATCGCCGCCGCGCGGGGTAACGGGCAGAACGTCTTCGGTGAGACCTGTCCGCAGTATCTGTATCTGTCACTCGAAGAGCATTTGGGCGCACCGGGTTTCGAGGGCGCGAAGTGGGTGTGCTCGACGCCGCTGCGATCGAAGGCGGAGGGGCATCAGAACGAGCTGTGGCGCTATATCCGCACCGGCGATGTCACATCGGTCAGCACCGACCACTGTCCCTTCTGCATGAAGGATCAGAAAGAGTTGGGGCTCGGCGACTTCAGCAAGATCCCCAACGGAATCGGCGGCGTCGAACACCGGATGGATCTGATGTTCCAGGGCGTCAAGAACGGATTGATCTCACTGGAGCGCTGGGTCGAGGTCTGCTGCACCACACCGGCACGCATGTTCGGCATGTATCCGCGCAAGGGCGTCATCAGTCCGGGCGCCGACGCCGACATCGTCATCTATGACCCGAACGGGCACACCAGCATCGGGTTCGGCAAGACCCACCACATGAATATGGATCATTCGGCCTGGGAGGGCTTCGAGATCGACGGACACGTCGACACGGTGCTCTCGCGCGGCCGCGTGATCATCGACGACGGCTCGTATCTGGGCAGTGCCGGTCACGGCCGGTTCATCGCCCGCGAACTGTCGCAGAACCTGATCTGACCCCGATTGGCCTGATTTGACCTGATTGGAGAGTGCCGCATGGATATCGGTGTGGTGCTGCAATGCACACCGCCCGCCTCGCGGGTGGTCGAACTGGCCAGACAGGCGGAGACACACGGCTTTTCGCATGTATGGACCTTCGATTCGCACCTGCTGTGGCAGGAGCCCTACGTCATCCACAGCCAGATTCTGTCCGCCACCCGCAAGGTGGTCGTCGGCCCGATGGTCACCAACCCGGCCACCAGGGACTGGACCGTGACCGCGTCGACCTTCGCGACGCTCAACGATATGTTCGGCAATCGCACCGTCTGCGGTATCGGCCGCGGTGACTCCGCGGTGCGCACTCTCGGCGGCAAACCGACCACGCTGGCGACATTGCGAGAGTCCATCGAGGTGATCAGGGAGCTCGGCAACGGTCGCAGTGCCCGCATCGGCGACACCGTGGTGCGCTTCCCGTGGGCGAGCGCGTCGCGGCTCGAGGTGTGGGTGGCCGGATACGGTCCGCGCGCACTCGATCTGACCGGCGAGGTCGCCGACGGATTCATTCTGCAACTCGCCGACCCGGATATCGCCGCGTGGACGATCGCCCGGGTGCGGGCGGCCGCGGAGAAGGCGGGGCGCGCGCCCGGATCGGTGAAAATCTGCGTGGCGGCACCGGCCTACGTCACCGACGGATCCGATGCCGCGACGGCGCATGCCCGCGAACAGTGCCGCTGGTTCGGCGGCATGGTCGGCAATCACGTCGCCGATATCGTCGCGAAATACGGTACCGACGGCGATATTCCGGTCGCGCTCACCGACTACATCGCGGGCCGTCAGGGCTACGACTACAACGAGCACGGTCGCGCGGGCAATACGCATGCCGAATTCGTGCCGGACGCCATCGTGGACCGCTTCTGTGTGATCGGCACGCCCGACGAGCAGTTGGCTCGGCTGCACGAGCTGGAGAAGTTGGGCGTCGACCAGTTCGCGGTCTATCTCCAGCACGATGCCAAGACCGCCACATTGGATGCGTACGGGGAGTCGGTGCTGCCCAGGCTGGCGCATCCGGTCACGGCGACGGCGGGTGCCGAGTGATCGCCTCGGCAGCGGCGGGGTGCTATGAGCTGGTCGAGAGGCGTCTCGCGGAACCGGTTCCGGTGTCGGTGGGTGATCGATGAGAGCGGGAGCTTTGCGGGCGCGGCAGGTCGGCTACGCGGTCGGTGTGCTGGTGCTGGTGGTCGCGGTCTGGGAACTCGTCAAGTACTTGGTGCCCGAACGCGGGGTGAGTATCGGCGATACCCGGATTCTGCCGCGCACGAGTGACGCTGCATTGCCGCACGCCTGGTCGGTCATCACCGTGCTCGGTGACAAGGACGGCGCAGGCACCGTCGGCGGAACACTGCTGCGAACAGCGGGATTCACCTTCGGGCTCGCGCTGTTGGCATTGGCGATCGGCACGGTAGTCGGTATCGCGCTCGCGGTGGTGATGCAGCGTTTCTCCTTCGTCGAACGCGGATTACTGCCCTACATCGTTGTCTCGCAGACGGTTCCGTTGATCGCCTTGGCGCCGCTGGTGGCCGGGTGGGGCGGGAAGATCGTCATTGCCGGTGAGCCCTGGCGGCCGTGGATGAGTATCGCGGTCATCGCGTCGTATCTGGCCTTCTTCCCGGTGGCGGTCGGGATGTTGCGCGGATTGCAGTCGCCGTCCAAGGCATCGGTGGAATTGCTGCACAGCTACTCCGCGAATTGGTGGCAGACATTGGTGCACTTGCGGTTTCCCGCCGCAGTGCCGCACTTTCTGCCCGCCTTGCGCCTGGCCGCCGCGGCATCGGTGATCGGTGCCGTAGTCGCGGAGATCTCGACCGGCACCGCGGGTGGCATCGGCCGCCAGATCATCGTCTTCTCCCAGCAGGCCACCGGCGACGCGGCCCGGCTCTATGCGGCTGTTCTCGCCGCCGCACTGCTCGGTGTCGCGGTGACCGCCGTCGTCGGCTTGGCAGAAGTGGCACTACGTCGTTACAGCCGTCCCGCCGGGGCGCGCGGTTCTTCAGGAGGTACCCGTTGACCGGGAAAGTGGAATCGGCCACCACGGGTAGCGATGCGGCCGGCGAGCAGATCCAGACGCCGGATCCGGGTCTCGTCGCGGCGAAGGCCGAAGACGTTGCGGCGGTCGACCTCACCGATGTCGGCAAAATCTTCGACGCGGGTTCGGTGACTGCGCTCACCGGCGTCTCGCTGAAAGTCCTTGCGGGGGAGTTCGTCTCGCTGATCGGTCCCTCGGGCTGCGGCAAATCCACCCTGCTGCGCATCATCGCCGATCTGGAACGACCGAGCAGCGGCACCGTGACCGTGCACGGCAAGTCCGCGCGGCAGGCCAGAATCGACCAGGACTACGGCATCGCGTTCCAACAGGCGGGACTTCTGGACTGGCGCACCGTTGCGGCCAATGTCGAACTACCACTCGAGTTGCACAAGGTCCCGAAGGCCGAAAGACGCTCTCGCAGTGCGGAGCTCCTCGAGATGGCCGGTCTCACCGATTTCGCACACCGCTATCCGGCGGAACTGTCCGGCGGTATGCAACAGCGCGTGGCGATCGCCAGGGCATTGGCCCGTAAACCTTCGCTGCTGCTCATGGACGAACCATTCGGGGCGCTGGACGAAATGACTCGCGAACGCATGCAGGGCGAGTTACTGCGCATCGCCGGAGAGACCGGTGCCGCAGTGGTTTTCGTGACGCACTCCATTCCGGAGGCGGTGTTCCTGTCCGACCGCGTGGTGGTCATGTCACCGCGGCCCGGCCGCATCACCGAGATCGTGCCGACCGGCGGCTGGGGCCGTGCGGCCGGCGTCAGCGGTGACGATATCCGTTCCAGCGAGGCGTTTTTCGAGGCCGTAGCCGCCGTCCGTACCGCACTGCGCGGCGGACACGAGACCGCCGACATCATCGTGGCGGGACAGGATCTGCAATGAAGACGTGGCTACCACCGGTGGTATTCGGCGTCGGCGGATTGGTGCTGTGGCAGGTGCTGACCGTCGTTGCGGGTGTGCCGTCGTTCCTGCTGCCCGCGCCGACCGCGATCGCGAAACAGTTCACCGAGAACTTCGACCGCATTGTCGATGCTGCCACCGCGACCGGTACGAACGCTCTCATCGGCCTGCTGGCCGGTGCGGTCCTTGGCATTGCGGCGGCCATGGTGGCGGTGCGGTTCCGGCTGGTCGAGGGGCTGTTGACGCCGCTGGCCGCTGCGGCCGCCGCGGTGCCGATCGTCGCGCTCGCCCCGCTGCTGAATTCGATGTATTCGACCACCACCGATACCCCGCGCCGCATGGTGGTAGCCATCGTGGTGTTCTTCCCGATGTTCGTCAGTACCGCCCGTGGCCTGCGGCAGGTGCCGCAGGTGCACGCCGATCTGATGACCTCGTATGCGGCGGGCGGCTGGCAGATCACCCGTACTGTGCGGCTGCCCGCGGCACTGCCGTACCTGTTCACCGGGTTGCGGATCGCGGCGCCGGGCGCGGTGATCGCGGCCATCATCGCCGAATACTTCGGCGGCCTGCAGAACGGCCTCGGCAGCCGAATCACCTCCGCCGCCGCGAATACCGCTTATCCACGTGCGTGGGCGTATGTGGTCGGCGCCATGATCGTCGGCCTGCTCTTCCTTGCCGTCGTCCTGATCCTCGAACAATTGACCCGCCGACCCCGGACCATCCTGATCCGTGACATTTTTGGGAGATCGAAATGAGAACTGCCACAGGGCGTTTACGCGCTTGTCTTGCGCTGGTTGCGTTGGCGGCGGCCGCGCTGACCGGTTGCAGCACCACCGACAACAGCTCGGGAACCACCGCAGACGGCCTGACCAAGGTCCGCCTGCAGTTGCAGTGGTTCAAGCAGGGGCAGTTCGCGGGTTATCTGGCCGCCGTGGATCAAGGCTTCTACAAGGAACAGGGCCTGTCCGTCGAAATCCTCGATGGCGGAACCGATATCGTGCCGCAGACGGTACTGGCCCAGGGACAGGCCGATTACGCGATCGCCTGGGTACCCAAGGCGCTGGCCTCACGTGAGGCCGGGGCGGGTATCACCGATGTGGCGCAGGTGTTCCAGCGCTCGGGCACCAAGCAGGTGTCGTTCAAGTCCGACAACATCACGGGCCCGGCCGCGCTGCGCGGAAAGACCGTCGGAAACTGGGGCTACGGCAACGAATTCGAGCTGTTCGCGGGCATGACCAAGGCGGGCATCGACCCGTCCAAGGATGTCAAGCTGGTCCAGCAGCAGTTCGATATGAACGCCTTCCTCGCCAAGGACATCGCTGCCGCCCAGGCCATGTCCTACAACGAATACGCCCAGCTGCTGGAGACGAAGAATCCGGGCACCGGGAAGCTCTACACCGCAGACGATTTCGCCACCATCGACTGGAACGAAGAGGGCGTGGCCATGCTGCAGGACGCGATCTGGGCGAATTCGGAGAAGCTGAAGGATGCGAAATACCAGGACCAGACCGTCAAATTCATCGCGGCCTCGCTGAAGGGCTGGGCGTTCTGCCGCGACAATGTCGACAAATGCCGCGATATCACCGTCGCCGCGGGCAGTACGCTCGGCGCCAGCCACCAGCAGTGGCAGATCAATGAGGTCAACAAGCTGATCTGGCCCTCGCCCAACGGGATCGGCATGATCGACAAGTCCGCATGGGACCGCACCGTGAAGATCGCCAAGGAGACCAAGAACCAGGAGGGCGTCACGGTGCTGAAGCAGGATCCCGATGCGGGCGCGTTCACCAACGAATACGTCACCAAGGCACTGGACCTACTGAAATCCGGTGGAATCGATATCGCCGGAACGGGATTCGCGCCGCAGCAGGTGACACTGACCGAAGGCGGTAAATAGGTGGTCGATCATGTCTTCTATCCGTGGAGCGCCCAGGCGACCCTGAATCCGGTACCGATCGTCGGGGCGTCGGGGTCGTGGTTCTGGGAGGAGAGCGGCAAACGCTACCTCGACTTCTCCTCGCAACTGGTGAATGTCAATATCGGCCACCAACATCCGGATATCGTCGCGGCCATTATCGATCAGGCGCAGAAACTCGCTACCATTTCGCCGACCGTCGGCAATGAGGCACGCAGCGAACTGGCCCGGCTGATCGTGGAACGCGCACCGGGCGGGCTGAACCGGATTCTGTTCACCACCGGTGGTGCGGAGGCCGTCGAACACGCGGTGCGGCTGGCCCGTAGCTACACCGGTCGCACCAAAATGCTCGCCGCATACCGCTCCTATCACGGCGGCACCGGCGTCGCGATCGGGCTGACCGGTGAGCCCCGGCGCTGGGGTGCCGAGCCGACCAATGTCGACGTGGTCCGCTTCTTCGGGCCCTACCCCTACCGATCCCCATGGGGCTCGAGCACTCCCGAAGAAGAGACGACGGCGGCGCTGAACCACTTGCGCCAGGTCATCGAATTGGAAGGGCCGCAACATATTGCGGGCCTGATCCTGGAGACGGTGGTCGGAACCAACGGTGTGCTCGTGCCGCCGCCGGGCTATCTCGCCGGTGTCAGGGAGCTGTGCGACGAATTCGGCATCGTCTATATCGCCGATGAGGTGATGGTCGGATTCGGCCGGGTCGGTGAGTGGTTCGCGGTCCAGGCCTTCGACGTCGCGCCCGACATCATCACCTTCGCCAAGGGCGTGAACTCCGGTTATGTTCCGCTCGGCGGTGTACTGATGGCCGAGCGGATCGCGCAGCGCTACGACAATACGGTGTATCCCGGCGGACTCACCTATGCCGGACATCCCCTCGCCTGTGCCGCGGGCATCGCCTCGATCAATGTCTTCGAACGCGACGGCATTCTCGACCATGTGCGCACGGTCGGCGCTGACGTCCTCGGAAAGGGCTTGGCGGAGTTGGCGTCTCGACATCCGAGTGTCGGCGAGGCGCGCGGCCTCGGATTCTTCTGGGCACTGGAGTTGGTGCGCGATCCACATACCCGCGAGCCGCTGGTTCCGTTCGCGGCCGCTGGTCCCGCCGCTGAACCGATGAACCGGGTCACCGCCACCGCCAAGGAACGTGGGCTATGGCCGTTCAATGCGGGCAACCGCTTCCAGATCGCGCCGCCGCTGACCACCTCGGCCGACGAGCTGCGCACGGGGCTGGAGATCGTCGACGAGGTGTTGGAGGTCGCCGACGAGTACGTGGGGTGAATCGCCTGCTGGCCGGCGGGGAAATGGCCGTTTCCTGCTACATGCGAGCGGTCCACCTCGCGACTCCGCAGGAGTTGACGCGACCGAAACCGCCGATCGTCGGGTGCTGACCGCCACTGAGGTGCGTCCGCCCATGGCGACCATGGGCGTCGGTGTCATCGCCGCCGCGGCCCTGGTCGTCTTGGTGTTCTCGACCAGCCGCTATGACTACTTCGGCGATGAGCTCTACTTCCTGGCGGCGGGTCGGCGGCCGTCGTTCGGCTATGCCGATCAAGGTCCGGTATTGCCGATGCTGTCGCGGTTGATGGACACGATCGCACCCGGAAACTTCTTCGTGTTGCGGCTGCCCGTTGTCGCGCTGACCGTCCTCGGCATCGTGCTGTGCGCGGTGATCGCGCGCGAACTCGGCGGCGCAGCGGCGGCCCAGGTGCTGGCCGCCCTCGGCTACGCGACCTCACCGTTTCTGCTGCTCCAAGGCAAAATGCTGACCACCAACGCGGTCGACACCGTGCTCTGGGTGATCATCACCTGGCTGGTGGTGCGCTGGGTGCGAAGCCGCCGCGATCGCCTGCTGCTGTGCGCCGCACTGGTGACGGCGGTCGATATGCAGGTGAAATGGCTGATTCCGTTCTTCTGGATCGGCGTCGCGGTGAGTTCGCTGATCGTCGGGCCGCGCGAGCTGGTCCGGCGGCCGCTGCTATGGCTCGGCGGGGTCATCGTGGTCGCGGCGACCGCGCCGTCACTGAGTTGGCAGGCGCGCCGCGATTGGCCGCAGCTGTCGATGGGCGAGGTGATCAGTGGTGAACAGGGCATACTCGGCGGCCGGGTGCTGTTCGTGCCGCTCGCGGTGCTGCTGGCGGGGTACCTGGGAGCGGTGCTGTTGGTCTATGGCGTGTGGGCGCTGCTGCGCGATGCCTCGCTGCGGCCGTACCGGTTCCTCGGCGTGACTCTGTTGCTACTTGTCGCCGTGTTCCTGCTGATCGGTGGCCGGATCTACTACGTTGCCGGAATGTTCGGGGTGGCGCTCGCGGCGGGTGCGGTCGGTCTCGTCGAACTCGCGGATCGCCTGAACCCCGCACCGAGACGTTTGGTCTCCGTGGTCGGTGTGATGCTTGCCGCCGTGGCCACGGGCCATGTGCTGTGGTCGACGCCGTGGCGCGATGCCGCGCACGTCCAGCCACCCGCCGATGACGCCGAGGCCACCATCAATATCGGCGTTTACGGCGAATTCGGTTGGCCCGAACTGACTTCCACCGTCCGGCAGGCCTATGAATCGCTTACTCCAGCCGAACGCGCCGACGCCGTCATCGTGACCGACACCTACTGGCAGGCCAGCGCCCTGGACCAATTCGACCGCGATCGCCTCCCACCGATCTACAGTCCGAGCCGCGGTTTCGGCTACTTCGGCATGCCAACGGACAATGCCTCGGCTGTCATTGCCGTCGGCGTGAACGATGCCTTTCTACACTGGGATTTCGACCACGTCGAACCGGTTGCCAAGGTGGACAGTCGAATCGGCTATCCGGGCAACACCCAGAACGTCACCGTGTGGAAATGTACCGACCTGCGCCACCCGTGGTCGCAGGTGTGGCCGACCTGGATGCACCTGTAGGTACGCTGCGACCATGACATCTGGGCAAACCGAGATCTGGCACAACCCGCGGTGCAGCAAGAGCCGCAATGCCACCGCACACCTGGACGAGGCGGGCGTGGAATACACGGTCCGGCGCTATCTCGACGATCCGCCCACGGCGGCGGAATTGCGGACCGTGCTGAAGCGGCTGGGCGCCGAGCCGTGGGATATCACCCGCACCGGCGAGCAGATCGCCAAGGATCTGGGCCTATCCGGCTGGGGACGCACCGCCGCGGACCGGGACCGTTGGATCGAGGCGCTGGCGGCGAATCCGCAGCTGATCCAGCGGCCGATCGTGCTCACACCCGACGGTGGCGCGGTCGTCGCGCGCGATGAGCTGACCTTGGAATCGCTGGACCCTTCGTAGCCGAAATAGCCGGTAGGGTCGGCATTTATGAAGGTACAACTGCGTCATAGTCCGGCCTCCGCGGTCGCGCGGTGCTTCCTGGCCGGCGGCGAGCCGATGCGGGTCGAGAGCGGCGCCATGGTCGCGCATTCGGCGGGAGTTTCGTTGCAGGCCAAGGCCGAAGGCGGAATTCTCGCCGGGCTGAAGCGTTCGGTGCTGGCGGGCGAATCATTTTTCGTCTCGACCTTCACCGCGCCGCCGCAGGGCGGCTGGGTGGATGTGGCGCCCGCCCTGCCCGGCGACATGCTGAATCTGCAGATCACCCCTGATCGGCCGTTCTTCATCAGCCGCGGCGGTTGGATCGCCAACTCGCACGGCGTGCAGGTCGAGGGCAAATGGGGCGGTTTCGCGAATCTGTTCGGCGGCGAGGGCGGCTTCGGTCTGCGCGCGCACGGCGAGGGTGAGGTGGTCGTCGGTGTATTCGGCGCGATCGATGTGATCGATCTGCAGCCGGGCGAGCCGATCACCATCGATACCGGCCATGTGGTGGCCTATGACCTGGCCATGAACTTCACCATCCGGCGCGCGGTATCTGGGCGGTCGATCCAGTCGCTGAAGTCGGGCGAGGGCTTCGTTTTCGACTTCACCGGCCCGGGCCGAGTGCTGCTGCAGACCCGCAATCCGGGCGCCTTCGCGGCTTGGGCGGGGTCGGTGGCGTCCTCGGGTTAGTCGCCGGTTTTCACGACCCTCTTACCTGCTGGACACCTAGCTCATGCAGAATGCAACTTTCATATCGGGTCCAGCAAGGGAATGTACATGGAGCTCCTCGAAGTCGTCGCGAACCTCTTCACCCAGGTCATGGGTGCCATGAGCGGTAGCGCCGCCTGACAGAACGCAGGCTCGTCGGCCCATCAGGTCCTCGACCTGGTGGGCCGATGGCGTTTCAACCCAGCAGCTGGTCGGTGAGGATTCGGGTGTCCGGGACGAACGGCCAGGTCGGGTCGGCCAGATGTGCGCGCAGTTCGGCATCGGTCCACCACCAGCCGTCCACGATCTCCTCGGGCTGGTGCTGGATGGGCCCGTCGTAGCGCAACTCGTAGGCGAACAGATGGCAGCGCATCGGCGCCCCCTGCCAGATGCCGTCCCAGGACGCGCCTGCCCGCAGGGGGAGTGGTGGTGCGTCAGCGGGCAGGACGATGCCGAGTTCCTCGGCGAGTTCACGGACCGCGGTCTGCGCTGGTGTCTCGCCGGGGTCGACGACACCACCGGCCAGGCAGTCGTGCATACCGGCGAAGACCATCTTGGTATCGGTGCGACGGTGCACATAGATGCGTTCGCCGTCGCCGGAGCGAACGAGCACACCCGCACTGGCATGCCAGATGCCGTCGCGATAGACGGTGGCCCGGTCGGCCACGCCGATTTCGCGGCCCGCGGCGTCATAGACCGCGATCATCTCCGACTGAGGGTGCACGAACACCGCTCGAGAGTAACCTGATCTGCGCACGCCACCCTGAGAGAGGACCGCCCCAGATGGTGCTTCCGCGCACACTGGCGAAATTGAACCGGCACGTGACGAACCCGATCCTCGGTCGGTTGGCCGGGAAAGTGCCCCCGATGAGCGTGGTCGTACACAAGGGACGGAAAATCCGGGCGGGCCTATAGAACTCCGGTGTGGGCGTTCGAATCCGACGGTGTGTACCGGATCGCGCTGACCTACACGGTCGAGGCATTGGGCACGCGAGAGGCGATCGGCGTTCTCGACGAGACCGGCGACGTCAAGAAAGGGCGTCACAGCGTCGGTGTGCAACGCCAGTACACCGGCACCGCCGGGCGGATCGAGAACTCGCAGGTGGCGGTGTTCCTGTCCTACGGCACTGCGTTGGGTCACACGTTGATCGACGCGGAACTGTATCTGCCGAAGTCCTGGACCGATGACCGCGACCGCTGCGCCGCAGCCGGGGTGCCCGACGACGTGGGATTCGCGACCAAACCCGTCCTGGCCGCGCGCATGATCACTCGCGTTCTGGACGCGGGCGTGGTGCTGCCGTGGATCGCCGGCGACGAGGTGTACTGAGCATGCCCGCATCTGCGAGGGCAGCTCGAATCCCGGTCGGTGGCCTACGTTCTGGCCATCGCCTGCAACCGGGAGGTGACGGCGTCGGCGGCCGTCGGACCGGTCCGCGTCGATCGGCTGGTGGCCAAGCTACCCAAACATGCCTGGCAGAGGTTGTCGGCCGGTGACGGTGCCAAAGGCCCCCGCCTCTACGACTGGGCGTGGATCCGCCTCGCCGCCGACACTGACGCCCCGGGACGGCGGTGGCTGCTTGTGCGACGCAACCGCAAGACCGGCGAACTGGCCTATTACCGCTGCTACGCACCGAAATCGGTGCCGCTGACCACGCTCGTGCGCGTCGCTGGCCGCAGATGGTCGATCGAAGAGAATTTCCAAGCCGCGAAAACCCTCGTCGGCCTCGACCAACACCAGGTTCGCACCTGGACTTCCTAGCGACGCTGGACCACCCTGTGCCTGCTCGCCCTGACTTTCCTCACCAGCGTCGCCGTCGCCGCAACCCGTACCGAGCAGACCGAAGCAGGGCTGATCGCGTTGACCCGCAACGAAATACGCCGACTCCTCACCAAACTCATGGTGCAACCGATTACCAGTATCGTGCACCACCTGCACTGGTCACGATGGCGACGACGCCACCAATACCGCGCCCGCACCAGCCACTACCAACGAACAACCGAACCCAGTAGTTCGTGATGGCGGCGGCGCTGGACCGTCCTGACCATGCCGGCCGGGGTCCTCCGGGCCGTGCTGACCGCTACAGAGCGCGCCGATCAGCCTGCCCGCGTTGAATGGCGTCAAAGGAGCTTGCGGTAGTAGATGACTCGTTCGCGTTCCTCGAAGCCGAGTCCCTTGTGCAGCTCGTGGCCCAGCGAATTGTCGGTTAGCGCATCCGAACCCAATTCGGTGCAACCCAGCTCGCGGCCCCATTCCTCAACAGCCGCGCAGAGCGCCCGCGCTGCACCCGACCGCCGCTGGTTCGGTTCAACGTAGATCCCTTCGAGGAACGCCACCGGCGAACTGTCGCAGCCGTTGACATATTCGGTGCGCAGAGTGGCTTCACTGAACCCGATCGCCGTGCCGTCCTCACCGCGGGCCAGGAATGCAGCCGCAGTGCGGTCACCATCGTAGGTCTCCTCGACCTCAGCACGATGTTCGGCGACCGTGCCATCAGGCCACAGACGCGCACGCAAACCCGCGAGCACATCCAGATCGGCGTCACAGTATCGATCGATTCTCATTCCCCGAACATAGACCCCACCGCAGCGCCCGCGTCATCCATCAAACGACCGGTCACCGATTCGTCACAGCTGACCACAACGAACTACTGCTGGAGTACTAGCAACCGGCGCATTTCGTGAAAAACACCAGCGTCAGACGAGCGCCCGCGCTTGCTGATTACCGAAACCGTGAAATGCAATGTCGGCGGGGAAAAGTCGGAAGTGTCGGGCGTCGGCGCTGAGGGAAGTGGAAGTCCGAAGGCCGCCGACGTTGATCGAGCCGGCGCATGCTCGTACTGGGTTGACATGGGACTCATTTCTGTCCCAGCCTGCTGATTCTCCCACCCTCTATGAAACCTGATTGCAGGTGATTTCGCCACATCCGATGCCAAGGACGAGCGTGCCAAGAGGTCAGTTCCCTATGCACTGCTGCGAACTCAGGTCATCGGCAACCGTTGACCTCGGTACTCTCCACGTCGTAACAGTCGTAACCGCCGCATTCGAACATGCGGTCTATCGAGCGCGGCTACTGTCGGCGTTCACGAAAATCCCTTGATAAGCCGGTTTTTGTAAAGAATCAGGACCTGGCTATCTGGCCGTACTCGTGACCTGGTTGACAAGTTCGGACTGGGTTGCGGGGCTTTCGGCCCGTGCCAGCGGTGAGGCCTGATAGAGCGCAAAGTTGGCATCGACACCGGCAGAATTACCGAACTACTGATTGCCGTCATCGACGGGCTGGAGTCGCCATGGCTCATCGATGACGGCACCGACATGACGGCGGCCTTCGAGTACCACGCGGCCGGTCTATTGGATTCGGTAGCGGTCCGGCCGCATTCGCGCTGACCGCTGTCCTCTCAGGACTCGATTCCGATGATTGTCCGCATTCGCAAGCTGACCGTCTCATTGTCGATCCAGGCGTAGCCGATCGGGGTATGGTTAATTCGTTTGTGGTGCAACGGTTTTCGGTTACATGGAACGGCAGGCATGCCTTCGTCGCACACCATCTGCTTTGACCTCAGGTCGGCGCCTGCAGGCTGTGTAGGACCCAATGCCCTTTTTCGTTGGTCTTCGCGTAGTAGAGGCTGGCGTCTGCGGCGTCGAGCAGGGATTCGGCGTTGGCGCCCGCGATCGGTGTGATCACCGCACCGATGCTGGCCGCTATTTTCAGTTGCTGCCCGTCGATAGTGATGGGGTCGGGAAATACCGACAACAGTTGGTCCGCGATAGCTGTTATCTGGTCGGTGGTGGCTGGTGGCGGGATCAGGACGACGAATTCGTCGCCGCCGAGCCGGGAAATAAGGCAGTCGTATCCGCGTAGCTTGTCGTGCAAGCGGGTGGCCACCGCGACGAGGACTTTGTCGCCGGTTCCGTGGCCGAATCGGTCGTTGACATGTTTGAAGTGATCGAGATCGGCGAAACACAGTCCGGCCCGGTCGTTTTCGCCGGCGGTCGTGATGAGTTCTTCGATCCGCTCGAGTAGGTAGCGTCGGTTCGGCAGGCCGGTGAGGGGATCGTGTCGGGCCTGTTTATGCAGTTCGAGTTGGAGCCGGTGTTCTTCGGTGATGTCGGCTCCGATGGCGAGCAGGTAGTCGGGTTGTCCTTCGGTGCCTTTGACGTAGGAGATGGCGAATGACATCCAACCGACGCTGCCGTCGGCGCGCACCAGTCGACGTTCGAGTCTGACCGTGCCTTCCCCGGCGGGAACAAGGTTGTCGTAGAGCAGGGCACGGATATCGTCGCGGTCATCGGGATGGGCGAAGTCGTACACCGATATCCCACGCAGCGCCTCGATCGGTACGCCGATCATATCGGCCAAGCCCCGATTGGCTTCCAGCAGTGTGCCGTTGGTGTCGCCGATGGCGATCGCGACGGCCGTATTGTCGAAGAGGATGCGATATCTCGCATCCTGTTCGTTGCTGTCGTGCTCGCTCGAATGAGCACGAGACTGATGGCGGTGCGCCTGATGGCCTTGTCCGAGAGCGGCCAGCAGACCGGCGAGGCGCCCTCGGGCGTCGGGCCGATCAGAGTAGTCGGACAGTCGGTACAACACCTGTGCCGACACCGTGGGCACCCGCTCCTCGGCCAACTGGGCAGCCGATAGCGCCGCCCCGACTCGGGCGCCCACGGTCACGTCGAAGGGTTCGGCCTCCAGTGCTGCGGAAAGTTCGTCGATCAGGCCGGACAAGTGTTGGTATTCGAAGTCATCGGGCATACGCATGCCGTCGACGGCGGCGAGTGTTTGCCACCAGGTTCGAGCCAGTGCCGCACACTGGGAGTCGTCCACCACAACCCTTCGATACCTTGCGCCGCTCGACACCCTGGCCGAGAGCGGTCTTGCGTTCAACCGAACGATAGACCGTGGCTATACCTTTTCGTGTGGAAATTTCCGCGTTCATTCACGAGAGCCGGTTTTCGCCGAAGATCGATGTCCCTTTGTATCTGAGGGTTGTTTTCTGCCATATCCAGGTGGCTTGCACACACCCGAGCAGGTCCTCGATATGGGCTGATACCGGTTCAGCGACGGATCTGTCGGTGATCTCCCCGCACTGGCTATCGATCCTGGCTCGGATCCTGCGGAATTCGGTCAGGCGGTCGCGCACGAGTCGTGCGGCGTCGTGCACGGCGTCGGCAAGGGTGGCGCCGGGGGTGCTCAGCAGGCAGATCGGGATCAGGTTGAAATCAGCGCGGTCGTGGATGCATTCCTTTTCGAAGGAGAACATGTCGTTCATCAGCGCTCCGATCTCTACGGTCGAGCGCCGTAGCTGCCGCAGATCGGTGTCCAGTCCGACGGCGCGAATCCGATCCCACGGCAGATACTCGTCGCGGCCGAACTCGCACAGCGCGATCGCGGGATACATTCCCGACACCTGCGCACGCAGGTCGATGTAGTCCGCTACGGTGAGCAACTCGCCGCGCGCACGAGCGTTCTGATCCTGGATCGCCGGACGCAGATGGTCGATGGTCGAATCGAGGAACCGATTCAGCCAGTCCGGGTCCGCCCGAGCCGTCACCTGCTCCAAAAACTCTGCGGTCGCGGCCTCCACTGGAGTGGGATTCGTTGCAGCACAACGGGTATCGATCAGTCGGCAGAGGTGTTCCACCGTCGCGCGGGCCTGCTGTTTTTCGACATCGGTCAGGTGGGCGAACTTCTCGCGGCCGACAGTATCGTTGAGCCAGAACAAGATCGCGTTGTAGATCCCGATAATCGTCATCCGTTCGGCGGTGACAGCATGTGGATGCAGGTACGGAGTCATGCTGTTGTAGTGCGCGCCACCGGCGTGCAACCAAATCTCGTAGCGGCGGCAGAACTGTTCCACCTCCGCACATGCCCGCTCCCCGAACCGATTCGGCGCGAAACCCGCACAGAAGTCGACGATATCGCAGTCGGGTGTACTGAACAGCCCCCGCAGCGACCACCCCTGCCGCGACCGGACCAACGCCGCATACTCTGCCTGCATCGTGGCGAGCCGCGCCTCGATCACCGGCGTGTACTCGCCAACCACGAAAACTCCCTCCCCGACCACACCGCGTCCCACCTCGACAGAGTGCCGGACCGAATCCAGCACTGGCCGCATCCGGTCATTGAATGATAAACGACCGCAAGCCAGATAGCTCCCGGTCTGCGCCCCGCTGCCGGTTTTGCTGGCGTAGAACGTTGCTTTCATGTGGGAGTGCGGGTTTCGGACATCGGGGTGATCATTTACCTCCCCAGGTCGGGCTCTGCCCTGCATCCAGGCCAAGACGTCGAGGACGCGTAGTGCCGACACTTCTTCGGGCAGACCAGCGGTGTCGCGGGGACATGCCCGGTGCGGGGTAGGCGAGTTCTTGGTCGGCCTCGACGTCGAGGGCGTGTCCGATGCCGTATCCGGCTAGAACTTGTGCCACCGCCGCGCCGATGCTGCCACACCGCTAAACGCGGTGTCGCCCTTTTCCGGAGGTATTCGATATTGCCAGTGGGGCGAACTGAACCGATCGAGTGTATTAGGCGGCGCGGATTCGTGAAAGGAGTGCTGCTGCCGGGCTAACAGGTTCGGTCCGGTTCATCCTGGCCCCTCTACCAGTCGAGACTTTGCATGGTTGTCGCACAGATGGCGGGCAAGCTCGATCGTCGGTACCGAGCCCGCCTATCCGGTGTCCAGCGATAGCGGCGACGTGAGATGTACTCCGCTGCAGATGTTCCCTCGTATATCCCGGAGGATCTGCCTCACGGTGGTTTCGTGCATGGAGCCGGCTATGACGACAGCGATCGACCGCCGAGCTCGACCACTGGTTCGCCGGCGATGATGTCGCCACCGACAACGGACGCGTTCGCGAGGGCTTGTAGGACGGCCAGGACGTTCGTTCGGCGAGGGGATCCAGGCCACTGGGTATCGCCACATGCGATTGCGGTTGCGAGCCAACGGGTTTGGGGTAGGTCAACCGGTATCAACCCGCAGTCGGCCCCAGTGTGGGTTCAACGCCAGATCCCGCTCGATTACCAGTACCCGGCATTGTGCGGCGGGCCGACATCCGGCGCTGGGTGGCCGCCGCCGCTCTGCGGTAGTGCCCCGTTCTGCGGGTGGACGGATTGTGAGCGCGTCGCGGTTAGGGAGCCCTGCGTGAGGATCTCGAGGTCCGGGTCGTCGTTGATTCCGCTGCCGCCGACGCATCCATCACGCAGCAGCCTTCCCCTGCGGGAATCCGGGTGAAGCACAACGGCAATAGGGGCGGATGTCATGATGCCGATTCGATCAGCAGATGCTCCAAGCGGGCCGTATCGTCGGAGTCCTGATCGACACCGACCACTGCGACGAACTCGCGATCACCGGCACGTCGCTGCAAGGGACTCCAGGAGTTGGCGAGATACCAGCTTGCCCCGGTGGTACCACGCGGGCCTAAGCCCGCGCAGAATATCCAGTATCGGTCGGGGTGCAGGTCCGGGCTCGGTCGCACCCGCGCGATGACGCCGATGCTGTGATCTCCGCTCGAGCCATACCGGCTACCGTCGGTCAACTCCAACTGCTCTGAACGGGAACTGCCTTCGGCACCACTGCCTTTGAGAGTGAAAAGCGGACGATCGACGCTTTCGAGGTACATGCGTGTGCAGTCGTTGCAAGTCAGTCCAAAACTGATATAGGGGCGGTCGCCATGCGCAACGACGTCCCGGTCGCTCCGGATCTCAGTCAGCAGACCGGGGTGGCGCTGGAGCGCGGCAAACACGTACAGCAGTCCGCGAACTTCCCTCTCCGGTAAGGCAGCCAGCACATCCGAGTGATGATCAGCCGCAACCGCGCGGAACTTCCCGAATGCGCATCGATAGGGAGCCTCGGCCGCATCGAGTGCGTGCACGGGCCGCAGTGGTAGCTCGAAGGTCGGGTACACGAGCGTAATCCCATTGGTGATCATCTCGGCCCCGAGAAATGCCCCGAGCTCGATGTCGGTTCCAGGAGGGTCCAACTCGTGCGCTCGGGCACCGACTGGTGCGGCATCTGCCATTTGAAACAGTCTTTCGATCGTCCAGCCAGGGAACATCCTGGCCAGCACCCGGCAATGGTAGTCGCGGGGAAGCCCGACCATCCTGCCCGAAAGCCACTGGTAGAACTGGGTCTTCGCGGGCCCGTAACCAGGAGGAATGGGAGGGTCGAGTTGCGCGGCGCACCTATCGTAGGCGGCCATGAAATCCGAATGGCTCTTGAGATGCTGCTCCGCCAGCAGCATCTTCAGAACGGTAGCCAATGAAACCCCCTTACCCCTGAAACCACCGCCCTGGTGGCGGCGACTCGATTTACAACCGCGGCTCGCACGGTCGGCAACGCTGTCCGGTGACCGCCCCGACCGCTCGGACGCCGGTGCAGCAGAGGCTGTTACCGTTCCCACCCGCCGTGGCCACGGTGAGCTGTGCTGTCCCCTCCCTGCTGGGGCGAGCACAAAGCTGCGTGTCCGGACCGATGTATAGCGAGGTAGCCGCAATGCTGCCGACGAAGGCGAGCGCAGTGGCGGTCGACAGGCCGGTCCCGGTGCGGCTGGGTCGTAGCGCCGGCTGCGGCAGACCCTTGGATGGTGCTGTTCAAAGCGGGTATTGGAACCTAACAGACACTGTTGCCGGGTCTCTCCGAGGGGTGGCAGTGACCTGCACCGTACCGGCAGGCGCGATCGCCGTGACCTGCGTATCCGAGTCGATGGTGAAGGTGGTCGCGGCAGTACCGGATCGCCCGATCAAGGAACGGCGAAGCCGGTACCCATCACGGAACGGTCGCGTCTCCGGACGTGTTCCACAAGGTCGGAGAGCGGGAGGTGATGGTAGGCATGACGCGCCTCCTTTGCCGCGATGATGATTCCCCGACTGCAACCGGATGGTTGCTTCCAGTAAGCCCTCTACGTTGTTGCAGAGCAATGAATCTCCGATCCGTTTTCGTCCGTTTTCACACTTAGACCTTGCCTCCGTCGATGTAACCGACCGACTGCTGCAGATCCCCCGACGGTAGAGCTGCGACCAGGTTGATTCGGTACCGGCGGTGGCGTGGACTGACCTGCACGGTGATCGCATCAGAGCGTCGCCGGTGAGTCATCGCATCAGTGACGAAAACCGTTGTGGCGCATGTCTTGAGGGTACCCATGCGGCGTTATATCCAACGGCTGCGGCGGTGCTCGTGATCACGGCGATCTGCTCAGGTCCGGCAGGGTTGCCGACCCGACAGGGAGTCTCCAGTTCTTCGACAGGCGGCGGGAATCCGATAACGAACGAAAACGAACCCCTCGGGCCGGTCCACCGCCTGTTTCAAGGACGTTAATGGAAGTTGGGGGCCGCCACAGCAACTCGTGCAACCGGCCCAGTTGCACTACAGGAATTACACAGCAAAAAAAGGAGGCAAGCATCGTGCCTACCATCACGTCGATCTCCCCGACCTCGGGACCCACGACGGGGGGAACCAGCGTCACGATCACCGGTACGGGGTTCACCGGCCCGACTACCGTGCGATTCGGTACTACCGCAACGACTTTCACCCTGGATTCACCGACGCAGATCACGGCGATCGCCCCCGCCGGCTCAGTCGGTACCGTGCAGGTCACTGTTACCACCTCGGCGGGCACCAGCAACGGTGTGCCCTACACCTATCTCGCGGTTCCCGCGTTGAGCGGCATCAGCCCCAGCCAGGGGTCCACTGCGGGCGGAACGACAGTCACGCTCACCGGGTCGGGCCTGACGGGAGTCACCGCGGTGAACTTCGGTGGCACACCGGCGACCTCGTTCACGGTCAATTCCGACGCACAGATCACCGCCGTTGCCCCAGCGGGCACCGGGTTCGTGTCCGTCACCGTCACCGGACCGGGCGGCACCAGCAACCCAGTTACCTACATCTATGTCGTCGTTCCGACGATCACCAGCATCTCCCCGACCGCCGGACCCACCGCGGGCGGGAACAACGTGACGATCACCGGCACCGGATTCACCGGCCCGTTGACCGTCCGGTTCGGCACGACCGCAACGACATTCACCGTGAACTCCGCCACCCAGATCACCGCCATCGCCCCAGCCCATGCAGCCGGGACGGTGCAGGTCACGGTCACCGGCTCGGGCGGAACCAGTAACGGCGTCGCCTACACCTACGCCGCGGTTCCTACCCTGACCGGTGCGGTACCGAACACCGGCCCGGTCGCTGGTGGGACGAGCGTCGTCCTCACCGGGACGGACCTGACAGGTGCGACTGCGGTGAGTTTCGGTGGCACACCGGCAACCTCGTTCAGTGTCGACTCCGCCACCCAGATCACCGCCGTCGCCCCAGCCCATGCAGCCGGCACGGTGCAGATCACTGCCACGACAGCGGGCGGCACCAGTAACGGTATCGCTTTCATCTACGTCTGACAGCGAATGGGGCTGGGCCGCCGGTAGACCGTTGCCTGTCGGCGGCTCAGTTGCATGACGATCGAACCGAAGCCCGCCGCCAACATGGATGGTGTTGCAGGGTAGGAGGTTCCGCACGCGCCGTGCTGAGATCGCTACGTCTTTTGCCCATCCGATCGGATCGAGTCAGTTGCGCGGGGCCTGGCGGCGTAGACCTCGTGCAGTTCGGTTCCGATCAAGTTCGGGTATTGCCTGCCTGCAGCGTGGGGACAGTCAATGGCGGCTCATTCGTTGGACCGCGGCGCCATAGACAGCAACTGGTCTTCTGGCCGGCCCAGATCGAGTCGCACGAGTGCCTGGATCGAGACATCGACGGTGCGGATACCGCGTTTGGGACTGGGTTTGCCGAGTTCGAGGCTGCTACCGTCGTTTTTCCACACCTCGTTGATACGCCCCGTGCCGGTTTCGGGGTCGACATCGCGATCCAGCAGCGCGTCGACTTGGGCCGCGCCATGGACATGAGCCCAAATTCTGCTTGTGGGTCGCCACCTTTCGAGCACCAGATGCTCGAACAGCTCCCAGTCGTCGTTGTAGAAAATGTCGATCTCGGCCAGGTCGCGGCACGGCAATCGGACACCGGAGCGCGGATTGAATGGCAGCGAGGGCACGGAACGCTGATCCGCTGCCGCACGCAGGCCCGCGCTGAGGTACCTCGGAGGGTGAACCCTGGTTGCGTACACATCGACAAACGGGGGCCTGCGGAAGTGTTGCGGGCGGCGAGAATCGCATCGAGTGCGAGACATAAAAAGGTGATGTCCAGTAGTATTAGCTGGGTGCGGTGCAACGGTTTTCCATATATCGCAGACGCAGGAGGTCTCTACGCGTAGTTCCGGCGCGTGGACGTCTGAGCATCGTGTCTTTTGAAGGGGCAAGACAATGTCCGAAGCGGCAGTCGCCCGGGCAGGGCTCAACTTTGAGGTTGTGATTCCGAACCGAGGAATCAGCCACCTCCGCACCGCGGATCTCATTTCGATACGGACATATCGTGCATAGCTCCGCGTGTCCGGCGAGGTCTCCATAAACCTGCTGTGAGCAGGGGTTTTCTGGACCTTTGCACGCTTGCGGCGGCACATCTTCGTATCGCCGATACGGCGAAATTGTTGCACCGTTGCTCGGCAACGTCGGGGAGAGTCTGTTAGTGAAGTAATGCGCTTCAGCCGGTGCATGACCGCAGCAGGGGATGGATGCTGGCTGCGTGTTGATGAAATGCATATGTAATTGCATCGGTATCGAAAAGCGCCTACGGGAAATTCCGGACACGGACAGGTCTTTGTGCACGTTGCACCTGTGTCTTGGAATTCGAGGAGGGGTTAGACGATGAGTTCGAATTCAGCGACGCCTGCCGACCGACATCAGGCTTTGATTCCACTTTCGAGGGCGCAATATGGAATGTGGCTCGCGGACAACCTGCCCGGCGGCCCGAACGTCAATATCGCACACTACGTCGAGATCGAGGGGCCTATAGACTACGGCGTGTTCACCAAGGCGGTGAACGACGCCGGCCGTGAAACCGAGTCTCTTGTTGTCCGGGTGGTCGAATCCGGCGGTCAGCCGTACCAACTCGTCGACCGCGGCATTGTGTACGACGAGCCGTTGCTGGATCTCAGCGCCGAAGAAGATCCGTACGCGGCGGCGATGGAATGGATGCGCCGTGACTACAACTCCAAAGCCCTCGACCTAGCCCGGGACCGGCTGGCCGCGACGCGGCTTATCCGGCTCGGCGAAGAGCGGTATCTGTGGTACGCGCGCGCCCATCATCTGGTGATCGATGGCTTTGGCGCATTCAACACCGTGAACCGAGTGGCCGAGCACTACAACGCGTTGCTCGAAGGCAGGCCGCCGGCCCGGCGGGCGGCGGCCCGGCTGGCGGACATCATCGCGGCGGAGCGCGAATATCGAATGAGCCGCCGGTTCGACACCGATAAGGCGTACTGGCTCGACAAGGTCGCCGATCTGCCGCCAGCGGCGAGTCTGTCCGGTCGTACCGCCAAGTGGAGCGAAGACGACCGCTTTGCCGGTCGGCCGTTGCCGGCGCGGTTGACCGCCGTGCTCGACCGTTTCGCCGACGATCTGCACGCATCGCCCGCGCAAGTGGTGGTGGCCGCGTTCGCCGCGTTTCTCGCCCGCATGACAGACACCGACGACGTCGTCCTGTCGCTGCCGGTGACCGGACGTGTGACGATGCCCTTGCGGAACGCTGCCGCGATGTTGGCGAATATGGTGCCGATCCGATTCGCCGTGGACGCGACGACCACCGTGGACGGGCTGATTCGCACGTCGGTGTCCGAACTCGTCCTGGCAATGCGGCACCAGCTCTATCGGTTCGAGGATCTGCGCCGCGAGTCCAACGCGTTGGACGCGGCGGCGACCTCGTTCGGTCCGATCGTCAATATCTTGTTCTTCGATTCCGGGATTCGGCTCGGTTCGGCGATCGGCCGCTACCGCGCACTGACGTCCGGGGCCCTGGACGACCTGCAGCTCAATATGTACCGCTCCGGGGCAGACGCGCCGCTGCTCATCGAATTGCACGGCAACGCCAACCTGTACAGCCAGGACGAACTCGACGTGCACGCCGGTCGATTCGTCGACTTCCTGCACCGCATGATGGACTCGCCTGTCGACACCCGCCTGGTCGACATACCGCTCGTCGATTCCGCCGAGGAGCGGCGCATGCTGGGCGAACTCGTCGGCCGCGACGGCGTGGCGACCTCTGCGACGCTCGTCGATCTGCTGATGCGACAGGCCGCGTCCACCCCGTCGACAGTGGCCGTCACGTCGGGTACGACCGCCCTCACCTACCGCGAGCTCGACGACCGGGCGAACCGGTTCGCCCGCAAGCTCATCGCCCTCGGTGCTGGGCCGGAATCGCTGGTGGCCATCGCGATGCCACGCGATGCCGATCTGATCATCGTCGCTCTCGCGGTGCTGAAGTCGGGCGCCGGGTATCTGCCGCTGGACCTCGCGCATCCGCTCGATCGACTCGATTACGTGCTGAACGACGCCGATCCGATCGCTGTCGTCACTAACCGGAGCATGCGCGATCAGCTGCCCGCTGAGACCGGCACCGTGGTGCTGTTCGATGACGACCCGGGCGTGGAGACCGCTGGTCCGATCACCGATGCGGAACGTACCCGCCCGCTGCGCAGCGAAAACGTCGCCTACGTCATCTACACCTCCGGATCGACAGGGCGGCCGAAGGGCGTGCCGATCACTCATCGCGCGGTCGCCACCTACCTGACGAATGCGTGTACCGAAATCGGAGTCCGCGCCGGCGATGTGTGGACGTTGTTCCATTCGTTCGCATTCGACTATTCGGTGTGGGAAATCTTCGGTGCACTGGTCAGCGGCGGCAGGGTGGTCGTGGTGGGCGGCCCTGCCACACGCTCGCCGGACGACGTCGTGCGCCTGGTGGCGCGCGAGCACGTGAGCATCCTCAACCTGACCCCCTCGGCGTTCCATCAATTCGCCACCGCGCGACGGCGATATGCGGAGGCAGGGGAACCCGATGGTGAGGTTTCCTTGCGACTGGTCGTCCTCTCGGGCGAAGCTCTCGATCCCGCGGATTTGTCGGACTGGTACGAACATAATCCGAACCTGCCCGTGCTCGCCAACAGCTACGGCATCACCGAAACCACCGTCTTTGTCACCTATCTCCGGTTGACACCCGACATCGCCGTGCCCGGCGCACCCAGCACGATCGGCCCACCGCTGCCCGGCTTGCGTGTGTACATCCTGGACGAACGACTGCGCCCGGTGCCGCTGGGCGCCTGGGGCCAGATCTATGTCGCGGGATCGCAACTTGCCCGCGGCTACCTGGGCCGCCCTGGGTTGACCGCAGGACGCTTCGTCGCCGACCCGTTCGGCGAGCCGGGGCAGCGTCTCTATCGCAGCGGCGACGTCGCGCGACGAAATACCAAGGGCGAGTTGGAATATCACGGACGCGCCGATCAACAGGTGCAGCTGCGCGGGTTCCGGATAGAGCTGGACGAGATCCGCAGCGCGCTGGTCAGCCACAGTGCGGTCTCCACGGCGGTCGTCATCGTGCACTTGCCAGGTACCGAAGCGGCACGGCTGATCGCCTACGTCGTGCCCGTCGACGACGCGGTCTGCGAGCCCGAGGTGCTGCGCACGCACGTCGGGTCGATGCTGCCGGAATACATGGTCCCAGTCCACATCGTCGTATTGCAGGCGTTGCCCCTGACCGTCAACGGCAAAGTCGACCTTCGGGCGTTGCCCGAGCCGACCGTCGGTTCGGCTGCGGCATATGTAGCGCCGCGCACCGCGGTCGAGGAGACCATCACCGACGTCTTCGCCGAGGTCCTCGGCACCGCGAAGGTCGGCGTGCTGGACAATTTCTTCGACCTGGGCGGCAATTCGCTCACCGCCACCAGCGCTTCCGTACGGATCGCTGAGCTGACCCGGTGCGAGGTATCGGTGCGCGAGCTGTTCGGCAAGCAGAACGCTGCCGAACTCGCCGCCCATATCGAAGCCGGTCGGCACTCCAGCCGCCCCGCGCTGCGGGCGCGGCCACGCATCGAGCCCATTCCGCTGGCACCCGCGCAGAACCGGATCTGGTTGATCAATCAGGTCGACCTGGAGTCGGCGGCGTACAACATTCCGCTGGTGCTGCAGCTGACCGGACACCTCGACACCTCTGCACTGCGCTCGGCGCTGATCGACGTGCTCGAACGGCACGAATCCCTACGCACCGTGTATCCGGCCGTGAACGGTCAAGGGACGCAGGTGATTCTGTCTGCCGAGCAAGTCGCTGCCGACCTCGATGCGACCCCGCAGCTCACCAGTCCCGAGGATTTCGACAACCGGATCCGCGAGCTGACCGCGACCGGGACTGACGTCCGCCGACGTCCACCGATCCGGGTTGCACTGCTCGCATCCACCGACCAGCGCAGACATGTCTTGGTCGTCGTCCTGCACCACATCTGCTGCGATGGATCGTCACTGGTACCGCTCGCGGCCGATTTCGCCGCAGCCTACCGGGCGCGGTCGCAGGGACATGCCCCGGATTGGCTGCCACTGACCGTGCAGTACGCCGACTACAGCATCTGGCATCGCGATGTGCTCGGCGACGAAGACGATCCGGACTCGCTTGTGGCGCGCCAATTGCGTTACTGGACAGCGCAATTGGCGGGTATGGCACGACCGTTGGAACTCCCTGCCGACCGTCGGGCGCCGGCTCGCCGGTCCACGCTCGCAGATGTCGTCGACACCGTGCTCCCCGCCGAGACGTGCGCCGGGATCCAACGAGTGGCGCGCACGGCGAACGTCACGACCTTCATGGTCGCTCATGCCGCGTTGGCCGTCCTGCTCGCCCGGCTGTCGGATTCGGCGGACATCACCATCGCGACGCCGGTCGCGGGCCGGGGCGAGCGCGCGCTGGAACCGCTGATCGGCATGTTCGTCAACACGGTGCCACTGCGCACTCAGGTGCGCGGTGGCGAATCGTTCACGGATTTCCTCACGCGAGTCAAAGATATCGATGTCGAAGCTTTCGCCCACAGCGACGTGCCGTACGAACGCGTGGTCGAAGCGGTTGATCCGATGCCGTCGGCGGCGCACGAACCGCTGTGTCAGGTATACCTCGCCTTCGAGAACATGGACCGCCCGAGCCTGAAGCTGTCCGAGCTCGCCGCTGAGATCCTGGATCCGGGACCGCAACCGGCGAAGGTCGACATCATTGTCACCGTCACCGAGAACGCCAGGGCAGCAAGCGATCTCGAGCTACGGATCAACTACGCGACTGACCTTTTCGATCGGGGGACGATCGAGGAATTCGCCGCGCGACTGAATCGGATCCTCGAGTCGGTCGTGTCGAATCCGCAGCAGCGGGTGGGTGCTGTCGATGTGCTGTCGAGGACCGAGCGAGCTGCGTTGGTGCCCGCGTCGGGCGGCTGTGCCGAGGCACCACGGGTGCTGGCGGAGTTGCTGACGGTCCAGGATCCGGATGCTGTGGCGATCGTGTCGGGAGAACGCATGGTGTCCTACGGGGAGTTGGATGCCTGGTCGAATCAGCTCGCTCGGTTGCTGATCGAGTGGGAGATAGGCCCGGATGATCATGTCGCGCTGGTGATGGCGCGGTCGGTGGAACTCATAGTGGGGATGTGGGCAGTGGCGAAGGCGGGTGCGGCATTCGTCCCGGTGGATCCGCGGAATCCGGCCGAGCGAATCGCGGTCATGGTCGCCGATGTTCAGGTGGCGTTGACGGTGGAAGCAACCCAGCACCTGCTCCCACCCGCAGTGGAGCGGTTGATACTCGACGATCCGGGCAGTGCGGTCTGCATCGCGGCGCGATCCCCGGCCGCCGTGACGGAAGCGGATCGGATCCGCGCCTGCCGTGCCTCGAACGCGGCGTACGTGGTGTACACCTCGGGGTCGACGGGTGAGCCGAAGGGCGTCGCTGTGACGCACGAGGGCTTGGCGAATTTCGCCGCCGAACAACGTGAACGCTATTGGATCGACAGATCTGCGCGGGTGTTGCAGGTGGCGGCTCCGGGCTTCGATGCGGTGGTGCTGGAGTTGCTGATGGCGCACCCGAACGGTGCGGCCTTGGTGGTGTCGCCGCCAGATGTTTTCGCTGGCGATCGGTTGACGGAACTGATTCGCAAGCAACAGGTTTCGCATGCATTCATCACGCCGAGCGTGCTGGCGACGATGTCGCCCACCGATATGGATTCATTACAGGTATTGATCGCCGGTGGAGAGGCAGTGCCGGCGGAAACGGCCGCGGTGTGGAGTCCAGGCCGTCGGTTGTTCAACGGGTACGGGCCGACCGAGACCACGATGATGGTCGCGATCAGTGATCCCCTGTGCTCGGGTGCCCGCGTCACGATCGGTGGCCCGATCCGCGGTGTCGAGGCCCTGGTATTGGACGCGAATCTGCAGCCGGTACCGGTCGGGGTAACCGGACAGCTCTACATCGGCGGTATCCATCTCGCCCGCGGATACCTCGACCGACCCACGGACACCGCGTCGGCATTCGTGGCCGATCCCTTCGGTGCGGTGGGGGCACGTATGTACCGCACCGGCGACCTGGCTCGCTGGACACCCGAGCGCACACTCGAATACGTCGGGCGCACCGACTTCCAGGTGAAGATCCGCGGCCAGCGCATCGAACTCGGCGAAATCGAAGCCGTCCTCGCCGGGCATCCAGCGGTTGCGGCCGCGGTGACGGTCAGCGTTGCGACCGAGAGCGGACCCAGGCTGGCCGCCTGTGTCACGCCGGCAACCGATGATGCCGTCGACGTCGCCGAGCTCATGTCCTACGCTGCCCGGCGCCTGCCGTTGCACATGGTGCCGGAGGCGGTGACGGTGCTGGACACACTACCGCTGACAGCGGTGGGCAAGATCGACCGTGCCGCGTTGCCGGTACCGGTTTTCGCCGCCGAGACCACCGAGTTCGTCGCGCCACGCGATGCGGTCGAGCAGATCGTCGCCGATGTGTGCGGCGCTGTTCTGGGCATCGATCGTGTCGGTGTCCTCGACAACTTCTTCGATCTCGGCGGCAACTCGCTGTCGGCGACGCGGGTGGCCGCGCGGTTGAGCGCTGTGTTCGGTGTCGAAATTCCGCTGCACACCGTGTTCGACGCACCGACCATCGCGGCATTCGCGGCGGATCTGCGGGCCATCGACGCACCTGGGCGGGAACCACTGATTCCGCAGGAACGCCCGGCGCGCGTCCCGCTGTCGCCTGCCCAGGCCCGCATGTGGTTTCTCAATCAGTTCGATACCGGCTCGGCGCTTTACAACATCGCCCTCGTCGTGGACATGTCTGGTCCCTTCGACGTTGCAGCTATGCACGCGACGATCGCCGATGTGCTCGACCGGCACGAAGCTCTCCGGACTATTTATCCGGACAGCGACAGCGGACTGCATCAGCTGATCGTGCCGGTACAGGTGGCACTACCCCCGCTGGCGCCGATCGAGGTGGCGGCGGCAGACTTCGAGGCGCACATCGCTGCGGCGGCCGCAGCCGGCTTCGACGTCACACGCGAGGTTCCTTTCCGAATCACGTTGCTGCGCAGTGCGTCCGATCAACACACCCTGGTCCTGGTCGTCCATCACATCAGCTTCGACGGATCCTCGCTGAGGCCGCTGGCCGCGGACCTGATGACCGCCTACAACGCCCATATCCGGCACGAGGCGCCGCAGTGGTCCCCGTTGCCCGTGCAGTACGCGGATTATGCCCTGTGGCAACAGAAATGGCTGGGCACCGAAGACGAGCCGAACAGCCCGGCCGCCACCCAGATCGAGTATTGGCGGGCTGCACTGGCCGATCTGCCCGAAGTACTCGATCTGCCCACCGACCGTCCGCGCCCGGCGCGGCAATCGTTCCGTGGCGCGACGGTGTCGGCGACGCTGCCGGCCGACCTCGGTCGTGCCCTGGTCGCCCTGGCCCGCCGCCGCAGCGTGACGGTCTTCATGGTGCTACACGCGGCGTATGCCACACTGCTGGCCAGGCTTTCGGGAACCGGTGATATCGCTGTCGGCACGCCCATTGCCGGTCGCGGTGAACCGGGACTCGAGCGCCTGGTCGGAATGTTCGTCAATACCTTGGTGCTGCGCACGCGCATAGAACCCGGCGCGTCCTTCCTCGACATCCTGGAACAGGTCCGGGCTATCGATCTGGCCGCCTTCGACCACGCCGACATCCCGTTCGAGCGCCTCGTCGAAGTGCTGAATCCGCCACGCACGGCGGCCCACGCGCCGTTGACACAGGTGGGTTTCTCGTTCCACAACATCGAGATTCCCACGGTGCAGTTCGAGGGCCTGACGGTGTCGGCCCGGATCGCCGATCCGAGCGTGGCCAAATACGATCTGCATCTGAATCTCGTCGACACCGCGGAGCGTTCTGGTGAGCCCGGTCCGATGGCAGTCGAATTCAGTTACGCCACAGATCTTTTCGATGAGGCAACGATTACTTCGATGGTCGACCGGTTCGTGCTGCTGCTGCGCGCGATAGTCGCCGATCCCGCCCGCGCGGTCGGCGACATCGAGTTGCTGACCGCGCACGAGGTGCGCGAGCGGGCCGTGCGCGAAACCGGGGGGACGACGACTCCGCCGTCGTCTGCGACGATCGCGGACCTGTTCGCCGCGCAGGCCGCGGCGACGCCGGACAGCACGGCCGTGCTCGACTCCGAAGACGGCACGCGCCTGAGCTATCGAGAGTTCTCGGCGCGGGTGAATTCGCTGGCGCGTTCGTTGATCGGACGCGGAGTCGGCCCCGAAACCGTTGTGGCCGTGTCGATGCGCCGCTCCATCGACCTGCTGACCACTCTGTATGCGATCCACGCGGCTGGCGGGGCCTACCTACCCCTGGATCCGGATCACCCGCTCGATCGCGTGCGCACCGTCCTCGCCGCCGCGCGGGCGCGGGCGGTGCTCACCCGTCGGTTCGACGACGCGAATCTGCCCGAGAACGCCCCGGTTTGGGCGCTCACGGAACTCGACGCCGAGTACCGGGATGCGTCGCCGGTGTCCGACGCCGACCGGGTCGAGCCGCTACATCCCGAGAACCTGGCGTATGTCATCTATACCTCTGGCTCGACCGGAGTGCCCAAGGGTGTGGCGGTACCGCATGCGGCGGTGGTCAATCAACTCCGCTGGATGGGTGAGCACTACGGACTCGGCGACGATGTCATGCTGTTGCGGACTCCGGTCACATTCGACCTGTCGGTCTGGGAGCTGTTCTGCCCCTTGATATGTGGTGCGAAGCTCGTTGTCGCGGGTCCCAACGGCAGCGGCGACCCGGACACGGTGGCGCGGTTGATAGCCGAACAGCATATAACGACAGCGAATTTCGTGCCGTCCTTGCTCTCGGTGTTCCACGAGACGGCCGACGGGCACCGGTTCCCGGACCTGCGGCGCGTGCTGTGCATCGGCGAGGCGCTGCCGGTCGAAACCGTCCGCCGTTTCCGGGATCTGAGCGACGCGCGCATCGACAACCTGTACGGGCCGACGGAGACCGCGGTCAGCGTCACCGCGTATCACATCGACGGGTTGGACAGCCCGGCGGTGCCGATCGGGGTTCCCCAGCCGAACGTCATCGTGCACGTACTGGATTCGCGACTGCACCCCGTTCCGGTGGGGGTGACCGGTGAGCTGTATCTGGGTGGTATCCAGCTGGCCCGCGGATACCATCAACGGCGCGATCTGACGGCGGCGGCGTTCGTCGCCGACCCGCTCGACGGCGCGCACGGATCTCGCCTGTACCGCACCGGCGACCTTGTTCGCTGGGACAAGGGCGGTGCCCTGCACTATGTCGGCCGTGTCGACGATCAGGTGAAGATCCGCGGGCTGCGGATCGAATTGGGCGAAATCGAGGCAGCTCTGCTCGCGTACATGCAGGTGACCGCCGCCGTTGCGCGAGTGTATTCCGGCCGCGACGAGCAACGCTTGGTCGCCTACGTGGTCACTCCGGAAACATTGGACACCAGACAGATTCGACGCTTTCTGCTCGAGCGACTGCCTGCCTATATGGTGCCGTCGGCGATCGTTCGGATCGACGCGGTCCCGCTCACGGCGAACGGCAAGGTCGATTATCGGGCTTTGCCGGTTCCAGATCTGAGCAACCACTCGGAATACCGGTCGCCGCGAGGGCTTGTGGAGCAGGTCGTCGCTGAGGTTTTCGCCGAGCTGCTCGGCGTGCCGACGGTCGGCGCGGACGACGACTTCTTCGACCTCGGCGGGAATTCGCTGGTCGCCACACGCGCGCTGAGCCGGATCGGCGCCACGGTCGGCGCGACCGTACCGGTACGGATGATCTTCGAGGCCCCTACCGTCGCCGAGTTGGCCGAACGGATCGCACAACTGCGTGGGGTGCCCGCTCTGCCCGCCCCGACGCCGAAGCCCAGACCGCAGCGCTTGCCGTTGTCTACGGCGCAGGCCCGGATGTGGTTCCTCAACCAGTTCGATCCGGCCTCGCCCGGTTACGTTGTGCCGCTGGCGATTCGGCTCGATGGCCTGCTCGATGCCGAGGCGCTCGCCGCGGCCGTAGGGGACGTCGTCGCCCGGCACGAGAGTTTGCGGACCATGTATCCAGCGCTCGACGGCATGCCCACGCAGGTGGTGTTGGCCGCGACCGATGTCGTCGGGGGCTGGGATCTGACCCCGCATCGGATCGAGGAGCGCGAGCTGGCCTCTCGGTTGGCCGCGTTCTCGAGCACCGGGTTCGATGTGTCGAAGGGCGTGCCGCTGAGGGTCGCGCTGTATCAGCTGTCGGATTCGGCCTGGGTGGTCGCGGTGGCCGTGCACCACATCAGTTGTGATGGATATTCGGTGGCACCGCTGGCAGCCGATATCGTGACCGCCTATCGGGCGCGTACCAGTGGAAACCTTCCGGATTGGGCGCCTCTCACCGTCCAATTCGCCGATTACGCCCTGTGGCAGCGCGAGGTGCTCGGCTCGCCCGACGCCCCGGATTCGCCCGTGTTCGGCGATATCGCCTACTGGCGAACCCGGTTGGCGGGTATCCCTGAACTGCTCGAGTTGCCGACCGATCGGCCGCGCCCGGTCGAGCAGACCCATCACGGCGCGGTGCTGCGGGTCGAGATTCCGGCTGAACTGCAGGGCCGGGTGGAGGCACTGGCCCAGCGAGCCAGAGCCACGACGTTCATGGTGGTGCACACCGCACTCGCGGTGCTGCTGTCGCGGCTGTCCGGCAGCGACGACATCACGATCGGAGTGCCGCACGCCGGTCGCGGACACCGTGCCCTCGACCATCTCGTCGGGATGTTCGTCAACACCTTGGTGCTGCGCACCCGTGTCTCGCTCGATCAGACCTGCGCCGACCTGCTGGATGCGGTGCGGCGCAACGACATCGAGGCCTTCGACCATGCCACCGTGCCGTTCGAGCAGCTGGTGGAGGCGCTGAATCCGGCACGCTCGACCGCGCACGCCCCGTTGTTCCAGGTGATGCTCGCCTACCAGAACATGGTCCGGGCCCACGTGGAACTTCCCGGGCTCACCATCGAGACCATCGACCCGGGTGACAGTGCCGCGATCTACGACCTGCTGCTCATGATGACCGAAGAGCACGGGCCCGGCAACGAGCCGACCGGCATGACGCTGCGCCTGACCTACGCCACCGACCTGTTCGATGCCGACTCCGCGCAGCGTTTCGCCGATCGGTTCGTGCGCCTGCTGGATGGTCTCACGACCGATGCCGATACGCCGGTCGGCCATATAGATCTGCTCGATGACGGCGAGCGGCACCGGGTACTGGACCGCTGGAACGACACCGGCGACCCCGCCTCGGCGGGCCGGACTCTGGTCGACGCCTTCACCGACCAGGTCGAACGCACCCCCGATGCCCCGGCGATTCGGCTTGCGGACGGAGAGGCGCTGACCTACGGGGAGTTCGCCGCCCGCGTCAACCGGATGGCCAGGTGGCTCATCTCCCGCGGCGCGAGTCCGGAAACTATTGTGGCGGTGAGTGTTCGGCGTTCGATCGAGCTCGTCACGGCACTGTATGCGGTGGTCGAGGCCGGGGCCGCCTTCCTACCGATAGACCCGGACCAACCGACCGCGCGCATCTCCGGCGTGCTCGGCACGGCACGTCCACCGCTGGTGCTCACCACCTCGGCGGACGATGACAGTCTGCCCGCCGGATTCGACTCCGTTCACATCGATCGACTCGAGGTGGGCGACCTGTCCGGCGCCCCGATCACCGACGCGGAACGGCTCGCCCCGCTGCGCCCGGAGAACGTGGCCTACGTGCTGTTCACCTCCGGCTCCACCGGCGTTCCCAAAGGCGTGTCCCTGACGCACGCCGCGACCATGAGTCAATTGGCGTGGGCGCAGCAGCAGTGGCCGCACACCGCCTCCGATACGGTGTTGCACAAGACCCCGATTACCTTCGACATCGCCGTGTGGGAGTTGTTCTGGCCGTTGCAGGTCGGCGCGCAGATCGTGGTGGCCGAACCCGGCGGGCACCGTGACCCGGCCTACCTCGCCGGTGTGATCGTGAGCCGCGACGTCAGCACAGTGCACTTCGTACCGTCGATGCTCGAGGTCCTGCTCGAATCCGATGACGATACCGAATTGCCTTCCATCCGAAGGATTTTCGTCGCCGGAGAGGCGCTGGCGCAGCACACCGTCGATGCCGCGGTGCGCGTGTTCCCCGAGGCCGAGGTGGTCAACTGGTACGGTCCGGCGGAGGCGGAGGTGGTCACGGCCACGCGCTGCCTGCCGGGTGCGCGGACCCCGGCGACGGTCCCGATCGGCGCGCCCGTGGCGGGCATGCGGGTCTACGTGCTCGACAAGCGGCTGCGACCGGTGCCGGTCGGTGTCGTCGGTGATCTGCACGTCTCGGGTGTGCAGGTGGCGCGCGGATATCACGCTCGCGCCGACCTCGCCTGCGCAGCCTTCCTCGCGCACCCGTTCGGGGCGCCGGGGGAGCGGATGTATCGCACAGGTGACCTGGTGCGCTGGACGCGCGACGGTGAGCTGGAATTCCTGGGCCGCAGCGATTTCCAGGTCAAGGTGCGCGGTCAGCGGGTGGAGCCGGGCGATATCGAAGCGGCGGCGTGCGCCCTGCCGGAGGTGGCTCGTGCGGTTGCCGTCGCGACCTCCGAACGCATCGTCGCCTACGTGACACTGATGCCCGCCGCGGTGACCGATGGGCGCATGATCCGCGAGCAGCTTTCGCACGTGCTGCCGTCGTATCTGGTGCCGGCTCGCGTCGAGGTGCTCGACGCCATGCCGCTCAGCTCGAACGGCAAACTCGACCGCACCGCCCTGCCGGCGCCTATCTTCGACGACGGCGAGGACTTCGTCGCGGCACGTACCGAACGCGAAGCGGCACTGGCCGATATCGTTGCCGCGGTCACCGGTAGCGAGCGAGTGAGCGTGGCGGCGAACCTTTTCGAAATCGGCGTGGACTCCCTGTCGGCAGTTCGGATCGCCGCGCGCGCGCAGACAGCGCTCGGTGTCGAAGTCGGCATCCGCGATATTTTCGAGGAGCCCACGATCGAGGGATTGGCGGCACGGCTGGCGCAGCGGACGCGGTCAGCGCTGATCCCACTCGCGCCGCGCCCGCGCCCGGCGGCGATCCCGCTGGCTATGGCGCAGCGCCGGTTGTGGTTCATCAACCAGTTCGATACCGCTTCGGCGGCCTACAACATCAGTTTCACGGCCCGGTTGACCGGGGCGCTCGACGTCGAGGCGCTGCGGGCGGCGTTCGGCGATGTGGTGGCTCGGCACGAGCCGTTGCGGACGGTGTATCCCACCGTCGGCGGCGAGCCGTGTCAGGTCGTGCAGGATGTGACGACCGTGGACGACGGCTCGGCACTGGATCCGGAGCCCGTCGCCGATGAGACGGTGCTGGGCGAGCGGATACGGCAGACCGTCGAGACGGGCTTCGATGTCGCGCACACGGTGCCCCTGCGGGCACGGCTGTATCGCACCGGCCCCGACGCGCATGTTCTGGTGCTGGTCGTCCATCACATCGCCGCCGACGGCGCGTCGATGGCGCCGTTGGCGCGCGATGTATTCGCCGCTTACCGTGCGCGGGTGAAAGGCACAGCGCCGCAATGGAAACCGCTGGCCGTCCAGTACGCCGACTATGCGCTGTGGCAGCGGGAGGTGCTCGGCGTCGAGGACGATCCGTCGTCGATGATCGCGCGGCAGATCCCGTATTGGACCGAGGCTCTCGCCGACGCCCCGGAGTTGCTCGACCTGCCGACCGATCACCCTCGCCCGGCGACCATGTCGATGGTGGGCGGCAGTGTCCGCTTCGACATCCCGCAGCGGCTGCACGAGCAGGTCGTGCGGCTGGCGCGCCACGAGGGCGTCACCGTTTTCATGGTGCTGCACGCCGCGCTGGCGATCGTGCTGGCGCGCACCGCGCATGCCGACGATGTGTCGGTCGGTACGCCGGTCGCGGGCCGGGGAGGTCCGGCGCTGGAGGATCTCGTCGGTATGTTCGTCAACACGGTGGTGCTGCGTACGCCGGTCCGCGACGACCGTTCGTTCCAGCAACTTGTGGCCGAGGTACGTGGAATCGACCTCGAGGCGCTCGCGCATGCGGATCTGCCCTACGAGCGGTTGGTCGATGTGCTCGACCGGCCCCGGTCGACGGCGTATACGCCGCTGTATCAGGTGCTGTTCGGATTGCAGAGCGCCGCTGCGGCCCGGTTCCAGCTGCCTGAGGTCGATGTCGAATTGCTCGATCCCGGTGTCGCCCAAGCCAAGACCGACCTCATGATGTTGCTGACCGAACGCCTCGACGGCGCTCGACCCGCCGGTATCGAAGGTGAAATCGTCTATGCGACAGATCTTTTCGCGGAACCGTTTGCGACAGCGCTGGCCGACCGGTTCCTGCGCGTCCTCGACGCGCTCCTCGCCGATCCGGCCCGGTCGATAGGTGAGATCTCACTGATCGGTGTCGAAGACGCCGAACGGCTGCTCCCGGCGCGCGGCGGCGACGCCCCCGCGCCGCGTCTGCTGCCCGATCTGCTGGCTTCGGCCGTCGCAACGACTCCCGAGGCGACCGCGCTGATCGACGGCACCCGCACCCTCACCTACGGCGAGCTCGACCGCCGCGCCGATCAGATTGCGGCGCAACTGCTTTCCTGGGGTGTGGGGCCGGGGAAGTGCGCCGCACTGGTCGTGCCGCGCTCGGCCGACTACCACGTCGCCATGTGGGCGATCGTGAAGACCGGAGCCACATTCGTGCCCGTGGACCTTCGTTATCCGCCGGAGCGGATCGCATATCTGCTCGACGATTCCGGCGCCGAGGTCGGCGTCACGGTCGCGGCGGCGCGACCATCCCTGCCCGACGGCGTCCGCTGGCTGGTGTACGACGACCCAGGCACGGTCGCCGAGATCGCCGCAAGTCCAAGCCATGCCGTATCGGACGCGAATCGCCCTCGCCCCCTTCACATTCAGGATGCGGCCTATGTGATCTACACGTCGGGTTCTACCGGCACGCCGAAGGGGGTGATGGTCACCCACGAGGGGCTGGCGGCCTTCGCGGCCGAGCAGCGTGAGCGCTACCGGGTCGAGGCCACCTCGCGCGTGCTGCAAGCCGCGGCACCCGCATTCGACGCGGTGCTACTCGAAGCCTTGATGGCACATGCGGCCGGCGCGGCGCTGGTGGTGTTGCCGCCGGAAGTGCTCGGCGGCTCGGCTATGGCCGAACTGATCCGGACCCATCAAGTGACCCACGCGTTCCTGACACCGAGTGTGCTGGCGACGATGTCGCCCACCGAGGTGGATTCGGTGCGGATGCTTGCCGTCGGCGGTGAAAAGGTGGCGCAGGATCTGATCACCGCCTGGTCGGCCGGGCGGCGGCTGCACCACATCTACGGCCCGACCGAGACGACGATCGTGATAACGATCAGCGACCCGGTGCGGCCGGGGGAGGTGCTCACCATCGGCGGACCGATCCGCGGCGCCGAGGCGGTGGTGCTGGACGCGCGGCTGCGGCCGGTGCCGATCGGAGTGCCCGGCGAGCTGTACTTCTCCGGAGCCGCACTGGCCCGCGGCTATCTGAATCGTCCTGGAACAACGGCACGTTCGTTCGTGGCCAACCCGTACGGTGCGCCGGGTTCGCGGATGTATCGCACTGGCGATATCGTCCGCTGGACCGCGCAGGGCACACTGCAGTACGTCGGGCGCCTCGATTTCCAGATCAAGATTCGCGGTCAGCGCGTCGAGTTGGGCGAAATCGACGCCGCGCTGCAGACCTATCCGTCGGTCGCGACCGCAGTCACTGTGAGTCGTCGAGGCCCCAGCGGGCACCCGGTGCTCGCCGCGTACGTCACGGCCGAACCCGCAACGGTCCTCGAACCGAGCGCGGCGCTCGATCATGTCGCTGCCACCCTGCCCGCACACATGGTCCCGGCGACGATCACCATGCTCGATCACCTGCCACTCACCTCGTCCGGCAAGGTGGATCGAGAAGCATTGCCGCAGCCGGTTTTCGAGACCACCGAAGACGCCGCCGTCGCGGCATCGACCGACCTGGAACGCACCATCGCCGCCGCCTTCGCCGACGTCCTGGGTGTGTCCACAGCGGGCGCGACGACCTCCTTCTTCGCGCTCGGCGGCGACTCCATCATGTCGATTCAGCTGGCTGCGCGCCTGAAAGCGGCGGGGATCGCCGTGACGGCCCGAGACATTTTCGAGCACAAGACGGTTCGCGGGCTTGCGCAGGTCGCGCAGGCCGCCGAACGGGCGACGCTCACCGAGCTGCCCGGCGCTGGTGTGGGCGAGATCCCGTGCACGCCGATCGTGTCCTGGTTCGTCGAGCGACTCGGATCGCCTGCTCGGTTCGCGCAGTCGATGCTGGTGCGTTTGCCGCACGACGCGGGCATCGACGCGGTGGTCTCGACCGTACTGGCGGTCGTCGAAAACCATGACATGCTGCGCTCGCGGCTCGATGGGCAACGCTGGGAGGTATTGCCGCCGAGCGCCGCCGACGCCGCCGGTGCGGTCTCCGTACGGTCCTTCGGCGCCGACGAAACTCCTGGCAGCGCCGGTTTCACCGCAGCGGTGGAAGCGGCGTCCGCCGCAGCCTACGATCGGCTCGATCCGGCGGCGGCCAGGCTGGTGCATGTCGTGTGCCTGCTGCCCGAACCCGGTGTGGACGCCGAAGGCCGGGCAGTGATCGTGATCCATCACTTGGCCGTCGACGCGGTGTCGTGGCGAATCCTGGTGCCGGACTTCGTGACTGCCTGGCAGCAGATCACCCAGGGCCGGGCGGTCGAGCTAGCGGCACCGGGCACCTCCATGCGCCGGTGGGCGCACGCGTTGATGGCCGCGGCCGCCGAACGCGCCGGGGAAGTCGAGCTGTGGCAGCGGATCGGTACGGCACCGGATCCGCTGCTCGGGCGGGCGCAGCTGGATTCCGCGCGCGACACCCAGGCGACCGTGCGTGAGCTGACCGTGTCGCTCCCAACCGAGGTGACCTCGGCATTGCTCGACGAAGTGCCACACGCCGTGCGCGGCAGCGTCGACGAGGTGCTGCTCGCCGCGCTCACCGTGGCACTGACCCGGTGGCGCAGGCGTCACGGCGACGCGCACACGGGCATGAAGGTCCTGCTCGAAGGGCACGGCCGCGAGGAGCAGATCGCCGCGGGCAGCGACATCTCCCGAACTGTCGGATGGTTCACCAACCGCTATCCGGCTGCGCTCGATCTGAGCGGCATCGATCCAGCGGATCCGCGCGCGGCGGTGAAATCGGTCAAGGACCAGCTGCGCGCCATCCCGGACAAGGGCATCGGCTACGGCCTGCTGCGCTATCTGAACCCCGACACAGTCGACCGGCTCGCCGCGCTGCCTGAGCCGCAGATCAGTGTCAACTATCTCGGCCGGGTGGGGGTCGATCTCGCGACACTGTCGGATCTGCCGTGGGCACCCACCGACGAACCCTTCGACCGCCGGGCCGCCTTCGATCCGGATATGCCAGCGGCCTCGGTGCTCACGATCGATATAAACATCGTCGACGCCGCAGCCGGACCGCAGCTCTCGGCCTACCTCGGCTACGCCTCGCGGCTGCTCGACCACGACGACGTGGCCGAACTCGCCGACGAATGGGTCGATGCCCTGACCGCGATCGCGGCCCACGCGACCGAGGACTGGGGGCTGTCGCGGGCCGACGTTCCGTTGGTCGATCTCACCCAGGGAGATCTGGACGAGTTCGCCGACCGGTACGGACCACTGAGTGAGGTGTGGCCGTTGGCGCCGCTGCAGGCGGGGCTGCTGTTCCATGCCGAGATCGCCGTGGGCGGGCTCGACGTCTACCTCGCGCAATCGGCGCTCACCCTGACCGGGGCGGTCGACGAGAACCGGCTCGAGCATGCCGCGCAGGCCCTGCTTGCCCGCCATCCCAACTTGCGGGCCGCCTTCACTCGCACCGCAGAAGGCATTGCAGTGCAAGTGATTCCAACCGGTGTGGCGGTGTCGTGGCGCAGCATCACGCTGTCCGGCGACACCCCGGACCTGAACGAGGTGATCGACACGGAGCGGGCGACCGGATTCGATCCGGCCGATCCGCCACTGCTGCGGTTCGTCTTGATCGCGGTGGGACCGCAGGAGTTCCGGCTGCTGCTGACCGCGCATCACCTGCTGCTCGACGGCTGGTCGTTGCCGCTGCTGTGGCGTGAGCTCATCGGGTTGTACGCCGCGGACGCACAGTCGCGGTTGCTGCCCGCTGCCGCGTCCTACCGCGATTACCTGGAATGGCTGGAGCGCCGTGACCGCACCGAAAGCGCCGAGGCGTGGCGAGACGCACTGCGCCATGTCACCGAACCGACACTAGTCACCGGTGCGCACACCGAGACGGCCGCGACGATCCCGATCGATCTGACGATCGGTCTGGATCGGGATACGACAGCGGAGTTGGTGGAATTCGCCCGCGCGCACGCGGTCACGATGGCGACGATCGTCCAGTTCGCCTGGGCGGTCGTCCTGAGCAACCAGCTCGGCACCGAGACCGTGGTTTTCGGCAGCACGGTGTCCGGCCGTCCCGCCGACGTGCCCGGGGTCGAGTCGATGATCGGTCTGTTCATCAACACGATTCCGGTCGCCGCCGACGTGCGCAGGGACCGGACTATCGCCGATACGCTGACCCGACTGCAGGCCGACAACACCCGGCTGCTCGACCACCACTATCTCGAACTGCCGCAGATCCTGGCGGCCGTGGACGCCGTCGCATTGTTCGACACCCTCGTCGTGTTCGAGTCCTACCCGGTCGACAGCAGTGGACCGGGTGAAACCGAGATCGACGGGATCCGGGTGATCGCGGCGGATGGCCGCGACGCCGCGCACTATCCGATCACCGTGCAGGCCCACCAGACCGACGCGCTGCACGTGCGCCTGCGCTATCAGCCGGACTATATCGACGACGAGACGGCATCCGGTCTGGCGGCCCGGCTCGACGTCGTGCTGCGCGCGATCGCGACCGATCCGCACGCGCGGCTGGATTCGGTGGATCTGCTCACCGCGACCGAACGGCGGGAGTTGGTGCCCGCAACGGGTGGCCCTCCCGTGGCGCCGCAACTCGTGGCCGAGTTGCTCACTGCGGGCGTTGATGTGAATCCCGGTGCGGCAGCGCTGCTTTCGGGGCGGCACACGATGTCCTATGCCGAATTGGATGCCCGGTCGAACCAGCTGGCGCGGCAGTTGATCGAGTGGGGTCTCGGCGCCGGCGATCGGGTCGCGCTGGCGCTGGGGCGCTCGGCGGAGTTCGTCGAAGGCCTGTGGGCGGTGACCAAGACGGGTGCGGCGTTCTTGCCGATCGATCCGCGCAATCCGGCCGAGCGCGTGGCACATATGGTCGCCGATGCCCATGTGCGGGTCGCGCTCACCGTCGCGGCGTCGCGGGATCTGCTTCCCGACGTGGTGCGCCCGCTGGTCCTCGACGATCCGGACACCGCGGCCGCCATCGAGGCGAAGTCCGCAGCGACCATCGCCGATGCCGAGCGCCTGCGGACGCCACGGATCCAGGACGCGGCGTATGTGATCTACACCTCGGGGTCCACCGGAGTTCCGAAGGGCGTCGAGGTCACCCACGCGGGGCTGGCGAATTTCGCCGCGGTCATGCGTGACCGCTTCCGTGTCGACACCAGGTCGCGTGTGCTTCACGCCGCAGGTACCGGTTTCGACGTGATGTTCCTGGAAGTTCTGCTGGCGCACACCAGCGGCGCATTGCTTGTGGTCGCGGAACCGGACGCGTTCGCCGGGGACGAGTTGGCGGAACTTATTCGCACGCAACAGGTTTCGCATGCATTCATCACCCCGAGTGTGCTGGCTACCATGGTGCCGACCGGGATGGATTCGTTGCGCGTGCTGATGGCCGGCGGCGAGGCGGTGACACCGGAGTTGGTTTCGGTGTGGTCGCCGGGCAGGTGGTTGTTGAACGGATACGGACCGACCGAAACCACGATTCTGGCCGGGATCAGCGACGCGTTGCTTCCCGGTGATGTGGTGACGATCGGTGGACCTATTCGCGGTGTCGAGGCCGTAGTCCTCGATCCGTGGCTGCGGCCGGTGCCGGTCGGGGTGGTGGGGGAGTTGTACCTCGCGGGCATCCAGCTGGCCCGCGGGTATCTGAAGCGGCCCGGCGTCACCTCCGGGTCCTTCGTGGCGAATCCGTTCGGCGCGCCGGGCTCGCGCATGTACCGCACCGGCGATCTGGCCCGCTGGGACGCCGACCACGCCGTGGAGTATCTCGGCCGCCGCGATTTCCAGGTCAAGATCCGCGGTCAACGCATCGAACTCGGCGAGATCGAAGCCGTATTGTCCGAACAGCCCAGCGTCGACCACGCGGTGGTCGTGCTGCGCACCGATATCTTCGGCACCGACCGGCTCGTCGGCTATCTGGTCGGCGACGGCCGCATCGATCCGAACGTCGTCAAGGCCGCGGCCCGGCGGCACCTGCCCGCGCACATGGTGCCAGACCTGCTCGTGCCGCTGACCGAACTCCCGCTCACCGCGACCGGCAAGCTCGATCGGGCGGCACTGCCAGCGCCGCGGTTCCCCGAAGAACGGGAACCGATCGCCCCACGCACCGAGACCGAACAGCACATCGCGGATGTCTTCGGCGAGGTCCTCGGTATCGGCGCGGTGGGCGCGGCCGACAGTTTCTTCGACCTCGGCGGCAATTCGCTGTCGGCGACGCGGGCGGTCGCGCGATTGCGCACGATACTCGGGGTGAGACTGGGTATCCGAGATCTGTTCGACGCACCGACCGTCGCCGAGTTGACTGCGCATCTCAGCACGGCCGAGCGCCAGCTCGCGCTGCCGCTGACACCGCGCACCCGCCCGGCGCAGGTGCCGCTGTCCCCGGCCCAGCAGCGGATGTGGTTCCTCAACCAATTCGACACGTCGGTCGGCGGCTACAACATTCCGCTCGTGATCCGGTTGCGCGGCGAACTCGACGTCGATGCTTTGCGGCAGGCGTGCGCACTGGTCATCGACCGGCACGAGTCGCTGCGCACCAAATTCCCGATGATCGACGCAATGCCCGCCCAGGTCATGGTCGATGCCGCTGAGGTGGCACCGGCGCTGGCCCCGATCCGGGTCGAGGAACAGCAGGTGCTCGAACGGGCGGCGGAGGTGGTCTCCGCGGGCTTCGATGTGACCGAGGCACCGCCGGTGCGAGCCGAACTGTTCGCTCTCGACGAACGCGATCACGTGCTGGTGATCTGCGTGCACCACATCTGCGCCGACGGACAGTCGATGATGCCGCTCGCACGGGATGTGGCGGTGGCCTACGAGGCGGGTCGGCAAGGGAGGCAACCGAACTGGCCGCCGTTGCGGATCCAGTACGCCGACTATGCGTTGTGGCAGCGCGAGGTGCTCGGTGAACAGCACGATCCGGATTCGCTGGTCTCCGGGCAGCTGCGATTCTGGACCGACACTCTCGCCGGACTACCCGAATTGCTCGAGCTGCCGACCGATCTGCCGCGGCCGCCGGTGGCGTCCATGCGCGCCCGCACGGTCGACTTCGAGCTGTCCGCCGAGTTGCATGCCCGCATCGACGAACTCGCTCGCGCGGCCAACGCCACGGTGTTCATGGTCCTGCACACCGCGTTGAACGTACTGCTGGCACGGCTGGCCGGTGTGGACGATGTGGCGATCGGCACCCCGATGGCCGGTCGTGGCGATCGCGAACTCGACGATCTGATCGGCATGTTCGTCAACACGCTGGTGTTGCGGTCGCGGGTGTCGGTCCGGCAGCCGTTCGACGAGTTGCTGGCTGCCACCCGCGAGACGGATCTGGCCGCGTTCGCGCACGCCGACGTGCCGTTCGAGCAGGTCGTGGAGGTGTTGAATCCGCGCAGGTCGACCGCGCACATGCCGCTGTATCAAGTGACCCTCGACGTCCAGGATCTCAGCGCGGCCGCGTTGGAGCTGGGAGGGCTCACCGTCGAGCCGATCGAGGCGGGCTTCGACCAGGCCCGCGCGGATCTGAACGTGAAACTCGTCGAACAGTTCGACGCCGGGGGCGCACCGAGCGGCATGGCCGGCCGCTTGACCTTCGCCGCCGATCTGTTCGGCCAGCAGACGATGTCTCGTTTCGCGCGCGCGTTCAGCCGAATCCTGGAGCAGGGGACCGCGAATCCGACTGTCGCCGTGGGCGATATCGACATCGTGGACCCCGGCCAGCGGCGCGAAGTGCTCGCGGCCGCCGGAGTCGACGGCGGCGCGGTCGCGGAAGTGACTCTGGCCGAGCTGTTCACCGCCCGGGTCTCGGCCCAGCCCGATGCGATCGCGGCCACCGACGGCGTGTCGCAGATGAGTTATGCGGAGTTGGATCGGCGCGCCACCCGACTGGCGGTTCGGCTCGCCGAGCACGGAGTGGGCCCGGAAACCCTGGTGGCGGTGGCATTGCCGCGTTCGGTCGATCTGGTCGTTGGGCTGCTCGCCGTGGTACGCGCGGGTGCGGGATATCTGCCGCTGGATATCGCCAACCCCCCGCAGCGGTTGCGGTTCATCCTCGATGACGCGCGTCCGGCCGCGGTGTTGACTTCGGCCGAGCTGGCAACAGACGTACTGGAATACCCGGCACCGACGGTTCTGATCGAAAAGGCCCTCGACGTGGTCTCAAACCAGCCGTTACCCGCGGCCGCGCGGCCGGACAACCTCGCCTACGTGATCTACACCTCCGGGTCGACCGGCACGCCGAAGGGCGTGGCTGTCAGCCACCGCGAAGCCGTCACCTTGTTCACCCACGCCGCCGAGCGATTCGATCTGCGCCCCGACGACGTGTGGACGCTGTTCCATTCCTACGCCTTCGATTTCGCGGTATGGGAGATGTGGGGCGCGCTGCTGAGCGGCGCCCGGGTGGTCGTCGTCGACTACACCACCTCCCGATCGCCGCAGGCGTTGGTGGAACTGGTGGCGCGCGAGCGCGTCACGGTGTTGAGCCAAACACCTTCGGCGTTCTACGGATTCGTCGAGGCCGAGCGTCGATATCGCGAATCCGGATGCGGCTGCGGCGATCTCGTGCTGCGGTATGTCGTCTTCGGTGGCGAGGCATTGGATGCCACGCGGTTGACCGACTGGTTCGCCGCACACCAGCCCGGGTCGCCGCAATTGATCAACATGTACGGGATCACCGAGACGACCGTGCACGTGACCTTCGCCGAGGTCGACAGCGTGGGCGCCGCGGGGATCGGCTCGCCGCTACCGGGGCTGCAGGTGTATGTGCTCGACGACCGGCTGCAACCGGTGCCTATCGGTGTTCGTGGCGAAATCTATGTCGCCGGAAGGCAACTCGCGCGCGGCTACCTGCGAGCGCCCGCATCGACGGCCGGCCGTTTCGTGGCGAACCCGTTCGATCCGCACGGCGGCCGGTTGTATCGCACCGGCGACGTCGGTCGCTGGCTCGAGACCACCGATGGGCTCGAATTGATCTACCTCGGCCGGGCGGACGCGCAGGTGCAGTTGCGTGGGTACCGGATCGAACTGGGCGAGGTGGAGTCGGCGCTGCTGCGGCATCCCGCGGTGTCACGGGCCGCCGTGGCGGTACACCGCCACGAGCGCGAGGTGGACCAGCTGATCGGCTACGTCGTGGGCGGCAACGGGCAGCGCATCGATCCGGGCCAGATCCGCGCAGCCGCAGCCGAAGTGCTGACCAGTTACATGGTGCCCTCGGTGGTCATGGTCCTGCCCGATCTGCCATTGACCATCAACGGAAAGCTGGATCGAAAAGCATTGCCCGCTCCCGATTTCGACGGAGCGGTAGATCGGTTCGTCGCACCGCAGACTCGTACCGAGAAAGCGATCAGCGATGTGTACGCCCAAGTCTTGGGAACACAGCGTGTCGGGGTGATCGACGGATTCTTCGACCTGGGGGGCAACTCACTGCTGGCCACCATGGCGGTAACAGAGTTGCGGACTCGTGGTGTGAGGATCGAATTGCCGTGGATGTTCGAGGATGCGACTCCGCAGGCGTTGGCGCGCAGGGCCGACGGCTCGGAAGGCGACTCCGGCCTGAAGGTGTTGCTGGCGCTGCGCGCGAGCGGATCCGAGCCGGCGGTCTTCGCCGTGCACCCGGCGGGCGGTCTGGCGTGGTTCTACGGCGGCATCATCGAACATCTGCATCCGGATCGGCCGGTGTACGGGTTACAGGATCCGCACGTCGTGTCCGGCGAACCACGAGCGGAGTCGGTCGAAGAACTGGCCGCGCGCTATGTCGCCGAGATTCGCCAAGTGCAGCCTAGGGGTCCGTATCACCTGCTCGGCTGGTCATTGGGCGGACAGATCGCGCACGCAATGGCGGTACAGTTGCAGCGCGACGGTGACCGGGTCGGCATCGTGGCCCTGCTCGACTGCGCCGCCGAGGCACCGCCGCAATCGGCACCGACCCACAAGCCCGCACCGGGACAGCTGATGGCCGATCTGCTCGGCGGCTGGCGAGAGCTATTCGGTCTCGGCGACGAGCTCCAGGCGAGCAGCCACGAACAAGCCTGGAACATCATCCGCGACCAGGTGGTCGCGACCGGTCTGTTCACCGCCGAACAGACCGATCGGGTGATGGAGAGCTTCCGGACCGCGAGCGATATCTCCGTCGCGCACCGGCCACACGTCTTCGACGGCGACCTGGTGTTCTTCACCGCTGGGAAAGACCACGCCGACCACGACGGACTCGTCCACACGTGGCGGCCCTATGTCAGCGGCGACATACACAACGTCGTCGTCGACGCCCGCCACCTCGAGTTGAGCCATCCGCATGCGCTGGCCACCGTCGGCCCTGTACTCGAAAGGTTCATACAACAATGCTGACCACTATGCAGCAACTGCGTCTCGACGACGGCAGAACGGTAACCTGCACAAGCCCGGCCGAGGCGCGGATGCTGTGGGGTGAGACGACCGCACCGCACGGCTTCTACCGGCGCGCCGCCGCGTGCCTTTGCCCTGGAGACGTTGCCCTCGACATCGGCGCCAACATCGGACTCACCGCGATGATGTTCGCCGACATCTGCCCCGGAATTCAAGTCATCGCGGTCGAGCCCGTGCCGATGACCTTTCGTTGCCTGGACCGCAATATTGCAGCGCATGTTCCGGCGGGGCTACCCCTGCAGATCGCGGTCGGCGACACTGCGGGCACGCGACCGTTCACCTGGTATCCGCACGCATCGGCGAACTCCGGTTTCTTCGCCGATCGCGAGGCAGATGACGAAGCCACCAAGATCTATCTGCGCAACTGCGGCTTGGACGACAAGGCCATCGAGCTCATCACCACCGGCCTACACGACGGAGTACCACTACAGGTCGGGGTCACCACTGTTTCGGCGATCCTGGACGAACACTGCCGCGACAGCGAGATCGGTTTACTCAAAGTCGATGTCGAGCGTGCCGAATTGGATGTCTTGCAAGGCATCACCGACGCGGACTGGCATCGTATCCACGCCGTCGTCGCCGAAGTCCATGATCGCGACGGCCGCCTGCGAGAAGTCGGCGAGGTGCTCGGTCGGCAGGGCATGCACGTGCAGACTCAGCAGGACCCGCGTTTGATCGGAACTGAAATACACGAGGTTTTTGCCGTCAGGCCCTCGGGGACTGACTGACGCAAGGAGCAGCGCGATGAGGCATGTTGGTATCTTGGCGCACAGTATCGAAGGCGCGTCGCTCTGCTTGCGGACGCTGTCGCAGGAGGGTGCCCGCGATCTCGGAAGACACGAGCACGCGGATGTGACCCTGGATTGCATCGCGATGGGCCGCAGCATGCCCGCGTGGGAGGCCGGTGATCACGGCGCGATTCGAAAGACCTTGGCCACCAGCATCGATCGCCTCGCCAACGCCGGAGCCGAATTCTTCGTCTGCCCCGACAACACCGCGCATATGGCGCTGGAGTATGACGGCGAAGACCTGGCTCTGCCGGGTCTGCACATCGCCGAAATCGTCGCGGAGAATGCGGCCGCGGAAGGTTATCGGCGGGTCGCAGTGCTGGGTACCAAGTACACGATGACCGGCCCGATCTACCCGCGCGTGTTGGCGGCCAAGAGAATCGCCGCCGAGATCCCGGACTCCGACGAGCGCCGCTTGATCGACGACATCATCTTCACCGAACTGTGCGCAGGAGTGATCACGGCCGCATCCCGGCAGCGCTACCTCGATATCATCAACCGCCTGCATGGTCTGGGCTGTGACGCTGTCGCCCTGGTTTGTACCGAGATCCCGCTGTTGGTAACGCCGGACGTATCCCCTTTACCCACACTGGATTCCACTCGACTGCTTGCCGCGGCCGCCCACCAGGTCGCCATCGAGGCGCGCCCGCTTCCGACCTGGTATGGCGGCGCCATCGACTGAAATCCGTGTCCGCCAACGATTTCGGTATTCCATGACATCCGCGGCAGGTCTTTCCGCGCCACACCAACATAGGAGCGCCAACGATCGGCAGGGTGCTAGGTCGGCGGGCCTGCAGATACGAGCGAGGCGCGGTAGTCCTCGGTGTCGTTGGTGTCCCATGGTTCGCTCAGTACGGGATCGGATAGTTCGGTGACTGTTGGGGTGCCGAACCGTCTGCCATGGAACGAACACCTACGCCAGATCCCGCCCGGGAACCCCGCTCCGCAACCGATACAGCATCCCCTCGACCACGCGGCGGTTGTTGGCATAGTCGCGGCCGACTCGGCCCAAGGATCTCGGTAGCAGCTGTTCCAGCAATTCCCATCGCTGGTCGGTCAGAACCCGAAACCGAGACCAGCAACCGCATCGACCACCGTGACCACTTTCCATCTCACCATCGCACCGATTTCCGTGTCACCGCAACGGGATTGGTACTGGGGCTAGGTACGGGCGGGCCGATTTCGACCTTCTTCTGGCATCGCCTCTGGCGGTTGCGTCAACGACTCGGCGATGAGGACCCCACCCGCAAGCAGGATCCGAATCTGCGCCGCCACCTCACCGCGGCCGACAACTTCCTCACGTGGCTCACCGACCAAGGACTCACCTGGCCACCGGCAGCAGCGACTACACCGCCCTGCTGTGGGATGTCGGCTTCACAGCCGACGTCGTCGCTTCCCTGTGCAGCTGGGGCGGGAAGGCGTTCGATTCCCCGCAATGGCCGCAGGACGTCCCCGCAGCCCCACGTCCCCGGCTTTGCCCCTGAGACCGACGCTCGTGACGCGCACATCATCGCCGATGCGGCCCGCACCATGCCGCACAAGCTGCGCCGCGTCGATGTCGGGGACGAAACTTTCACTGAGTTCGGTGGGCTCCGAGCGACTCGGCGATACGGGCAGGCCCGTGCGTATTGAGATCGAATACCGCGGCGGTGGGGCATCTCCTGTCGGGGCGGTCGGCTCGAGTTCGGGGAACAGGTGCCGCGGGTAGCCAGCGCGCTGAACAGCTACCGGACGAACAGAACACGGATACAAACCGGACGAAAACGGACCGGGGATTCATTGCCGTAGTGCCTGCGCTGGAGGGTTACTGGATATAAGCGGTGTCACGATCCAGGCCTGTGCTGCTGCGGGACAACCCATTTCACTATCACTGGTTAGAAGGCAAGAAATGGCACCTGTTATCACCTCGCTGACACCCTCGTCCGGCCCTGCAGCGGGTTTCAATTCTGTAGTCATCACCGGCTCCGGGTTCAGCGGTGTGGGTCCGTTGGCTGTCCGGTTCGGCACGACGGCAACGACATTCACCATCGACTCCAATACCCAGATCACGGCCATCGCTCCGTCTGGAACCGGCACGGTGAACGTCACCGTCGAGGCACTGCTGGATGGTACGAGCAACCCGCTGCCCTACACATATGTTGGGGTTCCTACCTTGACCAGCATCAGTCCGGCTTCGGGGTCGGCGGCCGGGGGGACGACGGTCGTGCTCACCGGCACGAACCTGACGGGTGCGACCGGGGTGAGTTTCGGTGGTACACCGGCGACTTCGTTCACTGTGAACTCCTCGACGCAGATCACCGCGGTGGCGCCGGCCCATTCCGTCGGGACGGTGTCGGTCAAGGTCACCACCGCGGGTGGAACCAGCAATGGTGTCTCCTTCACCTACGTCGCGGTTCCCACACTGACCACCATCGCGCCGAACGCTGGTCCAGTGACCGGCGGGACCACGGTCGTGCTCACGGGCACGAATCTGACAGGTGCGACCGCGGTGAATTTCGGTGGCACCCCGGCGACTTCGTTCACCGTCAACTCGTCGACGAAGATCACCGCCGTCGCCCCCGCCGGGTCGGCCGGGACGGTGTCGGTCACCGTCACCACAGCCGGTGGAACGAGTAACGGTGTCTCTTACACCTATGTTGCGGTGCCGACGCTGACGGCCATCGCCCCGAATGCCGGTCCGGTGGCGGGCGGGACGACGGTTGTGCTCACGGGCACGAATCTGACGGGTGCGACCGGGGTGAGTTTTGGTGGTACACCGGCGACTTCGTTCACGGTGAACTCCTCGACGCAGATCACCGCGGTGGCGCCGGCCCATTCAGTCGGGACGGTGTCGGTTACCGTCACCACCGTGGGTGGAACCAGTAACGGTGTCTCCTTCACCTATGTTGCGGTTCCCACGCTGACCGCCGTCGCACCGAACGCCGGTCCGGTAGCGGGCGGGACGACCGTCGTGCTCACGGGCACGAATCTGACGGGTGCGACCGGGGTGAGTTTTGGTGGTACACCGGCGACTTCGTTCACGGTGAACTCCTCGACGCAGATCACC
>NZ_JBIAFV010000007.1:402114-403684 GCF_042869435.1 Nocardia sp. NPDC006982
CGGTTCCCACGCTGACCGCCGTCGCACCGAACGCCGGTCCGGTAGCGGGCGGGACGACCGTCGTGCTCACGGGCACGAATCTGACGGGTGCGACCGCGGTGAATTTCGGTGGTACACCGGCGACTTCGTTCGTCGTGGACTCCTCGACGCAGATCACCGCGGTCGCCCCCGCAGGTGCGGCTGGAACGGTGTCGGTCACGGTCACGACCGTGGGTGGAACGAGTAACGGTGTCTCCTACACCTATGTTGCGGTGCCGACACTGACAACCATCGCCCCGAACGCTGGTCCGGTGACCGGTGGGACGACCGTCGTGCTCACGGGCACAGCCCTGACGGGTGCGACCGGAGTGAGTTTCGGTGGTACACCGGCGACTTCGTTCGTCGTGAACTCCTCGACGCAGATCACCGCGGTCGCCCCCGCAGGTGCGGCTGGAACGGTGTCGGTCACGGTCACGACCGTGGGTGGAACCAGTAACGGGGTCTCCTACACCTACGTCGCAGTCCCCACCCTCACGACCATCGTCCCCAACGCTGGTCCGGTGGCCGGCGGGACCACGGTCGTGCTCACCGGCACGAATCTGACGGGTGCGACCGGAGTGAGTTTCGGTGGCACCCCGGCGACTTCGTTCGTCGTGAACTCCTCGACGCAGATCACGGCGGTCGCCCCCGCAGGTGCGGCCGGGACGGTGTCGGTCACGGTCACGACCGTGGGTGGAACCAGTAACGGTGTCTCCTACACCTATGTTGCGGTGCCGACACTGACAACCATCGCCCCGAACGCTGGTCCGGTGACCGGTGGGACGACCGTCGTGCTCACGGGCACAGCCCTGACGGGTGCGACCGGAGTGAGTTTCGGTGGTACACCGGCGACCTCGTTCACCGTGAACTCCTCGACGCAGATCACCGCGGTCGCCCCCGCAGGTGCGGCTGGAACGGTGTCGGTCACGGTCACGACCGTGGGTGGAACCAGTAACGGGGTCTCCTACACCTACGTCGCAGTCCCCACCCTCACGACCATCGTCCCCAACGCTGGTCCGGTGGCCGGCGGGACCACGGTCGTGCTCACCGGCACGAATCTGACGGGTGCGACCGGAGTGAGTTTCGGTGGCACCCCGGCGACTTCGTTCGTCGTGAACTCCTCGACGCAGATCACGGCGGTCGCCCCCGCAGGTGCGGCTGGAACGGTGTCGGTCACGGTCACGACCGTGGGTGGAACCAGTAACGGTGTCTCCTACACCTATGTTGCGGTGCCGACACTGACAACCATCGCCCCGAATGCCGGTCCGGTGGCCGGTGGGACGACGGTCGTGCTGACCGGCACGAATCTGACGGGTGCGACCGCGGTGAGTTTCGGTGGCACCCCGGCGACTTCGTTCACCGTGGACTCCTCGACGCAGATCACTGCCGTTGCCCCCGCAGGGGCGGCCGGGACGGTACTGGTCACGGTCACGACCGTGGGTGGAACGAGTAACGGGGTCTCCTACACCTATGTTGCGGTGCCGACACTGACAACCATCGCCCCGAATGCCGGTCCGGTGGCCGGTGGGACGACGGTCGTGCTGACCGGCAC
>NZ_JBIAFV010000007.1:403783-404730 GCF_042869435.1 Nocardia sp. NPDC006982
CGAATCTGACGGGTGCGACCGCGGTGAATTTCGGTGCCACCCCGGCGACCTCGTTCACCGTGAACTCCGCCACGCAGATCACTGCCGTTGCCCCCGCAGGGGCGGCCGGGACGATACTGGTTACCGTCACGACCGTGGGTGGAACGAGTAACGGGGTCTCCTACACCTACGTCGCGGTTCCCACCCTCACGACCATCGCCCCGAACGCTGGTCCGGTGACCGGCGGGACAACGGTCGTGCTCACCGGGACGAACCTGACGGGTGCCGCCGCGGTGAATTTCGGTGCCACACCGGCGACTTCGTTCGTCGTGAACTCCTCGACGCAGATCACCGCGGTCGCCCCCGCAGGTGCGGCCGGGACGGTACTGGTCACGGTCACCACCGTGGGTGGAACGAGTAACGGGGTCTCCTACACCTACGTCGCGGTTCCCACCCTTACCGCCATCGTCCCCAACGCTGGTCCGGTGGCCGGTGGGACCACCGTCGTGCTCACAGGCACAGCCCTGACCGGTGCGACCGCGGTGAATTTCGGTGCCACACCGGCGACCTCGTTCACAGTGAACTCCGCCACGCAGATCACCGCGGTCGCCCCCGCAGGGGCGGCCGGGACGGTACTGGTCACGGTCACCACCGTGGGTGGAACGAGTAACGGGGTCTCCTACACCTACGTCGCGGTTCCCACCCTCACGACCATCGTCCCCAACGCTGGTCCGGTGGCCGGTGGGACCACGGTCGTGCTGACCGGCACAGCCCTGACCGGTGCGACCGCGGTGAATTTCGGTGCCACACCGGCGACTTCGTTCACGGTGGACTCCTCGACGCAGATCACCGCGGTCGCCCCCGCCGGGACGGCCGGGACGGTACTGGTCACGGTCACCACCGTGGGTGGAACGAGTAACGGGGTCTCCTACACCTACGTCGCGGTTCCCACCCTCACGACCATCGAC
>NZ_JBIAFV010000007.1:404826-506904 GCF_042869435.1 Nocardia sp. NPDC006982
CGTCCCCAACGCTGGTCCGGTGACCGGCGGGACCACGGTCGTGCTGACCGGCACAGCCCTGACCGGTGCGACCGCGGTGAATTTCGGTGCCACCCCGGCGACTTCGTTCACGGTGGACTCCTCGACGCAGATCACCGCGGTCGCCCCCGCCGGGACGGCCGGAACGGTGTCGGTCACGGTCACCACCGTGGGTGGAACGAGTAACGGGGTCTCCTACACCTACGTCGCGGTTCCCACCCTCACGACCATCGCCCCGAACGCCGGTCCGGTGACCGGCGGGACCACGGTCGTGCTCACCGGGACGAACCTGACGGGTGCCGCCGCGGTGAATTTCGGTGCCACCCCGGCGACTTCGTTCACGATCGACTCCGCCACCCAGATCACGGCGGTCGCCCCCGCAGGTGCGGCCGGGACGGTACTGGTCACGGTCACCACCGTGGGTGGAACCAGCAACGGCGTCACTTACACCTATGTTGCGGTGCCGACGTTGACCACGGTGGTGCCCAACGCCGGTCCGGTGACCGGCGGGACGACGGTCGTGCTCACCGGGACGAACCTGACGGGTGCGACCGCGGTGAATTTCGGTGCCACGCCGGCGACTTCGTTCACGATCGACTCCGCCACCCAGATCACGGCGGTCGCCCCCGCAGGGGCGGCCGGGACGGTACTGGTCACGGTCACGACCGTGGGTGGCACGAGTAACGGGGTCTCCTACACCTATGTTGCGGTTCCCACCCTGACCGCCATCGTCCCCAACGCTGGTCCGGTGGCCGGTGGGACGACGGTCGTGCTGACCGGCACGAACCTGACGGGTGCGACCGCGGTGAATTTCGGTGGCACCCCGGCGACTTCGTTCACGATCGACTCCGCCACCCAGATCACCGCCGTCGCCCCCGCAGGGGCGGCCGGGACGATACTGGTCACGGTCACGACCGCGGGTGGCACCAGCAACGGGGTCGCCTACAGCTACGCGGCGGTGCCGACGCTGACCACGGTGGTGCCCAACGTGGGTTCGGTGACCGGCGGGACCACGGTCGTGCTCACCGGCACAGCCCTGACGGGTGCGACCGGAGTGAGTTTCGGTGCCACACCGGCGACCTCGTTCGTCGTGGACTCCGCCGCCCAGATCACCGCCGTCGCCCCCGCAGGGTCGGCTGGAACGGTACTGGTCACCGTCACCACAGCCGGCGGAACCAGCAACGGCGTCACCTACACCTACGTCGCGGTGCCCACACTGACCACAGTGGTACCCAACGCCGGTCCGGTAGCAGGCGGAACCATGGTCACCATCACCGGGACGAATCTGACGGGTGCGACCGCGGTGAATTTCGGTGGCACACCGGCGACCTCGTTCACGATCGACTCCGCCACCCAGATCACGGCGATCGCCCCCGCAGGTGCGGCCGGGACGATACTGGTCACCGTCACCACCGCAGGTGGCACGAGTAACGGCGTCACCTACACCTACGTCGCGGTGCCCACACTGACCACAGTGGTACCCAACGCCGGTCCGGTAGCAGGTGGGACCACCGTCGTGCTCACCGGCACAGCCCTGACCGGGGCCACTGCCGTGAGTTTCGGTGGCACCCCGGCGACCTCGTTCGTCGTGAACTCCGCCACGCAGATCACCGCCGTCGCCCCCGCAGGGTCGGCGGGGACGATACTGGTCACCGTCACCACCGCAGGTGGCACCAGCAACGGGGTCGCCTACACCTACGCGGCGATTCCCACGCTGACCATAGTGGTGCCCAACGCCGGCCCGGTAACCGGCGGCGCAGCGGTCGTGCTCACCGGGACGAACCTGACCGGTGCGACCGCGGTGAGTTTCGGTGGTACACCAGCGACCTCGTTCAGCGTCGACTCCGCCACCCAGATCACGGCCATCGTGCCTGCTGGGGCGGTCGGGACGGTACTGGTCAGCGTCACCACCGCGGGTGGAACGAGTAACGGGGTCTCCTACACCTACGTCGCGGTGCCGACGCTGACCGCCATCGCGCCGAACGCCGGTCCGGTGGCAGGTGGGACCACGGTCGTGCTCACCGGCACAGGACTGACCGGTGCGACCGCGGTGAATTTCGGTGGCACACCGGCTAGTTCGTTCAGTGTCGATTCCGACACCCAGATCACGGCGGTCACCCCTGCCGGGTCGGCCGGGACGGTACTGGTCACCGTCACTACCGCGGGAGGAACCGTCGACGGCGTCTCCTTCACCTACGCGGCGGTGCCGACCCTAAGCGCGGTCAGTCCGACTTCGGGGACGGCGGCCGGCGGGAACACGGTCACCATCACCGGGACGAATCTGACCGGTGCGACCGCGGTGAATTTCGGTGGCACCCCGGCAACCTCGTTCAGTGTCGACTCCGACACCCAGATCACCGCGATCGCCCCGTCCGGCACCGTCGGGACGATACTGGTCACCGTCACCACCCCGGGAGGAACCAGCAGCGGGGTCTCGTACACCTACCTCTGACGGTGGATGTGGCTGGGCCGTCGGCGGGCAATTGCTTGCCGACGGCCCATCGCGTTGGCGCGGAGTTCCAGTCCGGATTCCACTGGCACGTGCTCGACAAGGGCATCAACCACGTCTATATCAAGCCCCGCACCCCGCGATTGAACGGGAAGGTAGAGCGCTCTAACCGCATCGACACCGAGGAGTTCTACCGGTTACTCGACGGGGTCGTCATCGACGACGTGAACATCTTCAACGCGAAACTCAAAGAGTGGCAAGACTATTACAACTACCACCGGCCCCACGGCGGACTCGACGCCCAGACCCCGTATGAGAGACCTCAGCAGAAGACACAAACCGGGAACCGGGTGTAGTCGATCTTCACTGACGGAATCCGTTGTGTGGCATTGCTTCTCGGTGTTACCCGGGCGGTTCGACAGCTCGGTTGCGAATCTCTCGGCGGCCTCGGGGCGGGAACAGTCGATCACCCAGCTCAGGCCGTTCGAGGCGGTCAGCGTCAGGTGTCCGTATTCCATGATTGGTAGTTGGGGGTTGCGGCGGTATCGGCGGTCGGGTCCGCCGCGAACGTTGACGAACTGCCATGTCGTGTCGACCTGGGTGCCGTCGCGGGGCGGCTGCTCGTACTCGATGACTCGCTGTCGAGTGCACGTCACGCGCACATGTTGGTAGTCGACATCGCTCCAATCTTCGAAGGAGCGCACCAGGATTCGATCGGGCAGGAATAGCAATGCGTGCCGGTCGTGGGAGATCGTCGGTACCGCGATATTGGTGGTGAGCACGCGGGGTGCTTTCAGGCTGCGCGCGATCGGCTTGCGTTTGACCGCGGCATCGGCTCCGCCGCTGACCTTGTATCCGTAGGTGCCGACGATGGTCGCGGATGCCTCGACCCGCCAAGCCCCGCCCAAGCCGACCATCGCACGATGGCCCTCGCAGAACTCGGCGAACCAGGCCGCGACGGGCCCACTCACCTCATACACTGCTGTCGCTGTCCGTTTCCCGTGTTCCCACCACCACAACCACGCCAATGCGGGCACGCCCACAACCAGGGCAGCGATCGGCATCCACAGCACTTTCGACGTAGCGGCGACACCGATAGTCATCACCAATGCTATTGCTGCCCATGGTAATAGCAGCTGATATCTGCTCGCGGCGAGCAGCTGCTCGATTAGTTCACCCGGTCCGGTCGGCAGCAGTTGCGATGCGTCGAGCCCGGTCGTATCGGCCATATCCGCCGCATCGAACGTCAAGCGGGCTGTGGACGGAATCGGGACGGCGCGGGCGCCAGATTGGGAAGACAGCACGCGGCGGTAATAGACGCCGTGCGCACCGACATGAACATACGTACCGCGTGGTCCGGAACCGACCCGCAACCCGCGAACCCCGACACTGCCGCCCACGCCGGACTTCGAGAAGTTGACCCGAAACGGACCGGCATTCAACGACTTCCGGAAATACAAGCCCGCCGCCACCCCCAATCCCCTCCAGACCCGTGTGATCAGATTCTATGTCGCCACAGAGGGGGCTGGGGGCGCAACGCGCGGGACTTCTCCGGCGCACGGATTCGGGCGCGTGCGCCCTCTGGGCGTCGACATTCGCCGCTGGGCTGTCAGTCGCAGAAAGGCCAACGAGGCGATCATCTCCACGCTCATGGCGCGCCGTCCTTTTCGCCTGGTGCTCCGTCAGGTCCGGCCGCGTCGGACGGTGCGCTCAGGGCACCGATTCCATGCCTGATCGTCGGTCGCGAGTTACCGCAAAATGAGGTATGTCGAACGGTCGTTGTCGATTGCTGAGGTGGTGACTTATCAGGCTGGCCAGGAAATTGGCAGGTCGGGACAAGCTAGGCGACCTCGCCATCGGCGTCGGGGTCATTACCGTGGATGCTGTGCCCGCGTCCAGCGACACTGAGCACAGTTGCGGCGCGGGGCGATGCGACACGTCGCAGGCCATGAGGCGCCACGGCTAGACTTCCCGGCTCGACGTGATCGCCTTACCGCATCGCGCGGCTAGGGATGAATTCGACTGTCTTCAGGGGACATCCGCATCGGGAGAAACTCCGGGATGGTCTTGATCGCCACCACCAAAGCGCCCCCGCCTGCGGCAGCAACTTGCAGGAAGTCCCAAGCGCCCTGCTCGCCCGGCATCGGCGGCACTCCGACTTGGCGGACCTCAACCCCAGGAACACGAGCCAGATGTTCACGCAGAGAACTCAATTCAACGATATCGGACAGCGAGATCTCCACCGCCACAGTCACGACCATCAGGACCCCAGTTCTGGCGTCATCGTCCGGACGGTAATGGTGCCAGACACTCGGCCATTCAGGCAGAGTGCGATTCCCCTCATATCGTGGAGGCCGGACCATAGAGGAAAGGCCAGACCTCCGATTTTGCTAACTGTCAAGCAGCTGCGGATTCGCTCGGTGTGTCGATGGGGTGTCCGAAGGCCTTGATCGGGTCGTAGGTTTGGCGGGTTTGCAGGCAGTGGTGGAGCTGGCCGAGCATCTTGTTGAACAGGTGCCGGACCGCTGGCACATGGCGATCGCCGTGGTCGCGGCGGTGTCGGTAGTGGTCTCGGGCGGGGCCGGAGTGGAGGACAAGGGTGGTTGGCCCAGACCCAGCCGGTCGCGGCCAGGCGGTCGTTCTTGATGCGGCGATGGGTGATGGAGATGACCTTGCCGGATGCCTGTGTGACCGGAGCGGATCCGGCGTAGGCCTTCAACGCGCGTGCATCGGTGAACCGGGCGCGGTCGTCACCGATCTCGGCGAGTATCCGCGCGCCGGTCAGGTCGGCCAACCCCGGGAAACTCGTAATGATGCGGTGGTCCGGATGCTTGCGGAACTCCTCGGCCGCGACCTGCTCCAGTTCGGCGGCGCCGGCGCATGCGGCGTCGAGCATGGCGAGCAACGCCGACGCTTGGCGACCCATCGCCTGTTCCACCGATTCCGGTTGCCGCAGTTGCGGTTTCCGCAAGCCTTCGATGATGTCGGTGGCGAGCCGGTCGATGCCGCGCTGGCGACCTGCCCGGCGCAACGCTGCGGTAACCCTGGTCTTGGTCAACTTGGCCGCGTGGGCGGGGGTCGGCGCGATCGCCAGGATGGCGCGGGCCTCCGGTTTGGCGAGGTTGGTGGCGGATTTGACCGCGAAGGCGTCCAGAACATCGGGTAGTACTCGCGCAACAGGCTGCGCAGCTCGTTGCCGGCCTTGGTGCGCCGCCAGACCGCGTCCTGCTGAGCCCGCGCCAAAACCGCGATGGCACGGGCGAGTTCGCTGTCGACGGGCATCGGCCGGTGCGCATGCGAGTCGACGCGCAAGATGTTGGCCAGCGTCATGGCGTCGGCATGGTCGGACTTGGCGCAGGCCACGGAGTGGCGTTCGCGGTAACGCGCGACCGCCATCGGGTTGATCGCGAACACCGGGCGTCCCGAGCTGCGTAGCGAAGCGACCATGAGTCCACGCGGGGTTTCGATCGCAACTGGGATCGGGTCTTCGGCGCTGTCGCCGACGCTGGCGAGCAGCTCGGTCAGCTCGGCGAACCCGGCCGGGTCGTCGCCGATCCGCTTCTTCGCTACCAGCGTGCCGTGCTGGTCGACGACGGCGATGTCGTGGTGCCCTTCCGCCCAGTCGATACCGCAGTAATGGTTCAATTTTCGTCCCTCCATGAGGCCAGGCCATCCCCGCATCAGATTGAGTGGGTGGTGCTGGGTCCGGAAAACCCGGGCGAGAACGCGCAGCGCCCTACTTACGAGCCTCTGGGGCTTGCCTCCGATGAGCTGTTCGCGATCCCAGCTCACCCGCACGGCACCGGTCTATCTCAGAGCTCCAAAAGGCTCCCGAAATGCAGGGTGTGCGATCGTGCAGGCGGGCTCGAACCACGAGCAATCCCAATCGGTGACGGTGGCCGGACCCGGCCGACACGCCGTGCCATGCCGGACGCGACCACCCGTCGCTGCCGTTTTCGTCCCGGTCTGGCCTGAGGGTTCGCATCCCAGATGGCGGACAGAGATCGCGGCAGCAGTCTCCCGCGGCACGACAGCACGCGGTCTCAACGCAGAACTCGCCGGTTCGCGGTAGCGGCAGGTGTCCGTCGGACAGCAGGAAGGCCGCTGCGGTAGAGCGTGGCGCCCGCAGCACCAGTCACCGCGCCCGATCCGAAAGATCCGATGCTGCCGGACACGACCACCCTGCCTCCCGGGAGACCTTCAAAGGTCAGTTTCAGTGCAGGTGTCCCGGGCCCGGAGTTCCGGATCGTTCACGAATAAGTAGATGGCGGAGAAGAGACGCAAGTTCGATTCAGAGTTCCGTGAGGGAGCGATCCGGATCGTGCGGGAGACCGGGCGGCCGATCGCCCAGATCGCCTGTGAGCTGGGGGTCAACGAGGCGACGCTGACGACGTGGGTGGCGCGGGATCGGCAGCAGCGGCGGGCGAACGAGTCCGATGGCGGGTTGAGCGAGTCCGAACGCGAAGAGCTGCAACGGCTTCGGCGGGAGAACGCCGAGCTGGCGATGGAGCGTGATGACGCCCCTATGTTTGTCAAGTCGTCGCGGGGGCTGTTTCGCCAGGTGACAGTGCGTCTTTGATGATCGGGAAGACCTCGCGGGCGACGTAGCGTTTGAGTCCCTTGAGTCAAGTCCTCATGCTGTGAGGCGTTGTGCTCGCGGCAGTGCTGGCCGCTAATCGGTGAACGCGGCTGGGTGCCGGGACTCGGCATCAGTCTGAGGATCTGAGGATGCAGATCGGCGAAATTTTGTCGCATCCGGTGCAAACATCAGGCCGGATCGACGCAGGTCAGAAGTGACGAAATCCGTTGGGGGAGCGAATAATACGAGCTTCACAACACATAGTGGGGCTCACAGACTCTCTTGTTTGGTTTCCTGCACGATCCAGGCCGCGATCTGAGAGCGTGAGGTGAAGCCGAGTTTGGTCAGGATGTGTTCGACGTGGCCTTCGGCGGTGCGGTGCGAGATCACGAGTTTGGCGGCGATCTGCTTGTTGCTGAGTCCCTGAGCGATGAGGTCGGCGACCTGCAGCTCACGCTTGGTCAATTTCGTGGATGCGCGCGCGGTATCGGCGGGCTGTTCCCCGAGCGCGTACGCCACAGCGGCGCCGATCCCCATCGCCTGACCGTGGCGGAAGGCCGCATCGAATGCGCGGGTGCCGAGGATGCGATGCGTTGTCTGCTCACAATTTTCGTGAAAGCGCGCCATTTCCGGGAAGACAGCTCCAACACTGCTACCCACGAGCCAGCTTCCTTGCGCGGCTCCCAGCAGCACGGCCGCGCGCTCGGCGTCGCCCTGGTCGGCGACAGTCCAGGCCAGTGCCTCGAGACTGAACGCGGTAAGCACCGGGCTACTTGGCCGACGGTTGACTCGCAGCGCTTCCTCGAGCAGGTTTTGAGCTTTGTCCCGCTCACCTTGCTGCCATGCAGCCACACCCAATCCGCGTAGCGCAGCCGAACGAAAGAGCAGTTCGCCCTGCGCTTCGGTAATGGAAAATACCCGGCGGTAATGCTCGGTTGCTCGAGTCATGTCGCCGCGAAGCTCATATGCCCAGCCGAGGATGGTCAGGGTACCGATGTAGAGAGCGCCCGTCCTGTCCCAGCTGAGTGTCTCGATGTCATGTTCGAGGGAGGACGCTACGTTGACCGTTTCGCCGCTAGCGAGTGCGAGAAGGGCGGTCGCATACGCGATCTGCGCCTGGCTCGCGGGAGCGGGGGCCTGTTCCGCGAGCACTCGTGCCTGCTCCAGCAGGGCGGCCGCAGACTGGACATCCCCCTGCGGCGCGGCCAGTTGGCAGCCGACGCAGAACGCCTTGATGCGGTCGAGTACCGGTTGCGCGGCAGGGTGGGCGAGAACGCGGTCGATCCACGATCGGCCTTCCCCATACTGACCGGATAAGCTCCAGAAGTCGTAGAGTGCCGCTGTGGTGCGCAGCCCTGCTTCAGCGGCTTCCTGCGTGTTCTCGGACAGGCAGGATTCGAGCGCTTCGCGCAGGTTGGGTAGTTCGTGTTCGAGGCGGATGATCCAGTCGAGCTGCCGGTCGCTGATCCACCCGGCTTCCGCGTCCAACGCCAACTGCCGATACCAGCCGCGGTGGCGTCGGCGCAGCTCAGTGTCTTCGCCGGACTCTCGTAGTTTCTCCCGGCCGTAGCCGCGAACTGTCTCGAGCATCCGGAAACGCACGGCGGTATCGGATTCCTCCCGGATCAGGATGGACTTGTCGACCAGCGAGGAAACCACATCCAGCGGCGTGTCCGGTGCTAGGTCTGTGCCGCATATCTGCTCGACGGCGTCGAGTTCGAAGCTGCCGGCGAACACCGACATCCGGGCCCACAGCCGCTGTTCGGTCCCAGTGCACAACTCGTAGCTCCAGTCGATACTCCATCGCAGCGTCTGTTGCCGTGTCGGGGCTGTGCGACTGCCGCGGGTGAGCAGCGCGTACCGGTCGGTAAGCCGGGCCAGGATCTGCTGCGGTGACATCATGCGCATCTGGGCCGCGGCCAGCTCGATCGCCAGCGGCAACCCGTCCAGGTGGGCGCAGATCCCGGTGACGGCGGCCTTGTTGCCCTCATCGAGTTCGAAGCCCGGCACCGCTGCCGCGGCGCGGTCCACGAACAACGTCACCGCATCGAAACCGGGCAGCCCGGCCAGGGTCGGTTCCCGGTCGGGGTCGGGGACCGACAGTGGTGGCACCCGCAGCAACGCTTCCCCAGCGATGTTCAGTGGTTCGCGGCTAGTGGCGAGGATCCGCAACTCCGGACACGTCCGCAGCAACGTCTCGGTCAGCTTGGCCACGGCATCCACAATCTGCTCACAGTTGTCCACCACGAGCAGTGTTTCTCGCGAGCTCAGGAAGCCGATCAGAACCTCGAGCAACGGGCTGGCCGACTCGTTGCGCACACCAAGGGTGGCCGCCACCACGTCGACCAGCAGCGCGGGGTCGGACACTTCGGCCAACTCGATCAACCACACACCGTCGGCGAAACCACGTCGCGCACTGGCCGCGGCCCGCAGCGCCAGTCGCGTCTTGCCGACACCCCCGGTCCCGGTCAACGTCACCAGCCGCGCGTTCGACAGTAGATTCTTCAGCTCCGATACCTCGGTGCGCCGGTCGATGAAACTGGTCAACTCGAGCGGCAGATTGCCACTGTAGTCCCGAGTAGCCGCCGTCGGCTTGCGCGCTACCCGCATCGGTGGCTGCTGGTCGGAATCGGCGAGATTCGGTTCGCCTCGCACCGCCATCTCGCCCACCGCGAACCCGTGGCGCTGCTGCAGTTGCCGAAATGTCTGCCCCAGCGCCGCCGCCGACGGCCGCTCCCTACCGTCGCGGCTCATCGCTGTCGCCACCACCGCCGACACGTCCTCGGGGATGCCGTTCTCCCGCAGGTCGGGCACCGGCTGGGTGGTGATCCGGATGAACTGCGCGACCATCTTCTCACCGCTACGACGCTCGAACGCGGCATGCCCGGTCAATGCACAGAACAGGGTGGCGCCGAGCCCATAGACATCCGCGGCCGGGGTCGGCTCGTCCCCCTCGAGCACCTCCGGCGCGGTGAACGCCGGCGATCCGGTCACCACGCTCGCAGTCGTCTGGAACCCACCGGTGATGTGCGCGATACCGAAATCGGTCAACGCTGGTTCACCGTACTCGGTGAGCAGAATGTTTCCCGGCTTCACGTCCCGATGCACGATACCGAGACGATGTGCGCTCTCCAGCGCACCAGCGATCTTCACCCCGATCTGCAGCACCTTCTCCAAAGGAAGCGGACCATGCTCGCGGATAAACGCATCCAGCGAATCCAGCGGGTGGTACGGCATCACCAGATATGGCTGCCCGCTGGTGGTGGTGCCGGTTTCCAGCACGGTGACGATGTTGGGATGCCCGGTCAACCGGCCCATCGCGCGCTGCTCCCGGACGAACCGCGCCTTATTGTCTTCGTCCAATTCCGAGGTCAGAACCTTTACCGCGACCGTCCGGTCCAGCGATGCCTGCGTGCAGCGATACACCACACCGAAACCCCCGCGCCCGATCTCCACGGCGTCCTCGAAACCCGCAGCAGCCAACTCCGCCGTGACAGGCTTCATCGCCTCACGGCGCGTCCGCGGCGGATCGTCATCGGTCATCGGGCCGGGTGTGATCCGACCAGCATCTCTCCGGACACCAGGCAACATGCACTCACCTTTCGCCAATGCCAGCGTATCGCCGGAGAACATCGACGGAGGAATAACAGACTGGAGGCGCGTTGAGCGCGACACCGACCGCCACCAGCGGAGACGGCTACCCGCCTTGCCGTCGGCCCACGGCGGCGCGCCGGACAATTCCAGCGCCGAATCGCCGCCGAAAACGACGCAAACCGGAGCCCCTGGCGGTGCAGGGTGCCGAACCGAGTACTGGCGACTGACCGCCTCGGGCACTCACGCTGACCGCTTGCTCCACTCGATCTCCACGGTGGTGCGGAACACCACTCGGGCCGAGATCTCGCCCAGCACCGACACGTCGAGAAGTTCTGTCGTGCCGGAATGATCGCGCCGAGTGGGCCGCCGCAGCCCGCTCGCGATCGATATGGATCTGCTGGCGGTCGCCGGTCGCGACAGCGAAGGCACCGATCCCGAGAACAAGTCATTGAGGTCGGGCAGGTGGCAGCCACCACCGGTAGCGACACGGAATTGGATTCGCTGATCGTCCGCGCCCACATCGAAGCGGCATGTCGACGATCCGGTGTCCTGAATTTGGAAGTCCCGACATGGCGGTTCAGGACTGACTGATCCGGTTACACCCGGATCGACCTCGTGGCGGTTGCCGAAACCTCTTGTCTACTCGGACAAAAGGTTTCGGCTTCGGCAGGTTGTCAAGCCGGACGCGCCTGCAGATAGTCCGTCGCAGACATGACCTTCAGCGCCTGGCGCACACCGAGTGGCGCCCACCCAGCCGAACCGTCTTGCACCACCACCGGATCGATGAGCAGCACGACAGTACTTTTGGTCTCAAGCTCGAAACCTCCTGCGGCCGTGATGTTCTTGACCCAGTCCACATGGCGGCCATAGGTCAGCGCGATCCGGTAGACACCGTCGTTTTCGAACGCCCACACCGGAGTTCTATAGGGACGCCCGGATTTTCGTCCCTTGTGGACGACCATGCTCATCGGGGGCACTTTGCCGGCCAACCGACCGAGGATCGGGTTCGTCACGTGCCGGTTCAATTTCGCCAGTGTGCGCGGAAGCACCATCTGGGGCGGTCCTTTCTCAGGCGTCACGGGTCGGAGCTCGCAACTTACGGAGACTCGGATCCAGATAGTTATCGCAAGCAACTATCAATGCGCTGCGTTGACCAGCAACCATGATTCACCTACCTGGTACGCCGATTACTGCGGTGGCAACAATTCTTCCGTCCGATTACTGTTCGCGGGAGTACGTATAGTTCATCGCTCAAATAATTTGCATCGAAAAACATTCTTCGGATATTGTTCAATGCTGATCGCATTACCCGCCGATTGCATGAGTAGTGCAATACTCGATTGCCGCAATCAGGTGCTATCACTAACCTCGATCTTTCTCGGGGTGTCCGACCTGGCCTGATCGAGTTCGGATTGGTTTCCGGTCGCTGATCAGCGACCGTTGGGCAATGCAGGATAGCCCGGTCAACGGGTGGCTGCCGAGTTGCACGGGCCCGGATGAAGGTCCCTTTGTTGGTTGTAGGGGTGGTTTGTGCTGGTCAGCCTGGTTGCAGGTGGTCCAGCGTCGGTCAGCAGCAGGCCGGCGCCGCGATGGTGTCGAGACAGCAGGTGGACGCGGCGGGCGTGGTGCGCTTTCCGGCGGGATCGAGAACAGTTGCCGGCGTAGTGTTTTCGGTTCCCAGCAGCGGGCGGGGTGGTGGTGCAGACCGATCGTTTGCAGCAGGCGGTCAGATCAGAGCCAGGGCGACGATCGCGACCCAGATCCAGTTCGCATCAAAGGATTTGAACAGCGAATTTCGTAGCCCGGTGTCCTTGGCACAGCGGACACGGTCCTCGCAGCGAGCGCCCGTATCCCATCGAGGTCGTCCTGTCGCGGGTCGGTTCGCCGAGGTAGGGGCTGGGTTGGTGTGGGTTCTATCTGGTTGGTGCAGTGAGGAAGTCGATGATGACGCGGTTGACCTCGTCGGGGCGTTCGAGGTATCCGTAGTGGCCGCAGCGTTCGATTTCCACGTATCGCGCGCCGGGGATGGCGGCCGCGACTTTCCGGCCGAACACTGCGGGGGCCATCGGGTCGTCGGCGAATCCGACGACCAGGCTGGGGGTGGTGATGCGGGTAGTCGGCGAGGCGGTCGCGGGAGCGGTCCATCCCGAGCTGGGCGCGAACGCCGGGGGAGGGTTTAGCGGTCGCGGAGAATTCGAATATGTCGAGCCATTGCTGGGCCTGGGTGGGGTCTTCGAGGGTGTGGGGTGAGAGGTTCAGCAAAGTCTTGATCGCCGCCGCGTACTGCGGTGGCAGTTGCACACCTTGGTCATGGAGGGCTTGTTCGCCGAGGTTGAGGGTGCGGGACAGGGGATGGGGCCGACCGACTGTCGCCATCATGACCGCCTTCGCGACAAGCTCCGGTCGGGTCAGTGTCAGTTCCTGCCGGGATGAAGGCAAGGCCGAGCTTTTGCCGGGTGGCGAGCGGTCGCGGGCTGGCCAGCTTCAGTGATGGCCGATGCGGTGGAACGGTTTTCCGGTGGTGATGTCTACCAATGCGGCGCTCTCGCACCGTGGGCAGGACGTGGTGTCGGTTGCTAATGCCGAGGTTCGGCACAGTAGCGAGTAGTCCGCGGAGCGCAGGATCCGCCCGCGTAGTCGGCTCAGCGGTGTCACCCGCATCCAGTTCACCTCCATGATTGATTGCTAACTTTAGCAATTATCTAAAGGCTGGACGTCGGGTGTCAGGCGCGGCCGTGGCGACGTTCGTAATCGAGACGCGCTGCTTCGGAGCGTCGTCGGGAATCGGCGTCGGCCAGTGCTGGATCGAGGCCGTGCTTGATCAGGCGGCTGCGTCGGTAGACATACATCAGGGCTGCCGTGAAGTAGATCAGCGGCAGATACAGCAGCGCCATCATCGCCACGCTCATCCATTTCGGGCCCGGGATCAGCAGAAACAGCATGAGCGGCGGGATGACCGGGATCAGGAAACGCATCAGGTAACGCCGTGCAGCGCCGGGCCCGGTCAGGTCATTGCGCACCCATTCCGACATCGACGCGGGCAGGGTGCGGCCGAAGATGTAGCCGATCCGCTGGGGCAGGGTCGGTGTGGTCTGCGCGTTCATCGGGTCAGTATCCCTCACAGGGTATGCTGTTTGCTAAAGTGCGCAATTATGAGATCGGTGATCGGTGCCGATGTCACACCGGGTGGGAGGTTGGTTCACGGGCGCCGGGATCGGTTCGCCGTTGCATCGGATGAAGGCCGGCGTCTTCACGAAGTGCTGAGACTCGCAGGTGGTGGGCATTGTCACCTTCCCGCTGCTGGCCGGCTGATTGCATGATTTCTAAACTAGATATCTAGTGAGTTCGAAGGAGAGCACCTGTGACCGATAGCGCCGCATCCACCCTGGCCGTGGCGGCCCCGACCGATCATTCCGGCGTCACCGCGTGGGTGCGCGAGGTTGCTGAGCTGACCGCGCCGGAGCGGATCGTCTGGTGTGACGGCTCGCGGGCGGAGTGGGACCGGTTGACTGGGGAGTTGGTGGCCAAGGGCACCTTCGTGTGCCTGGATCGCAAGCTGAATTCGTTCTGGTGTGTATCGGATCCCGACGACGTGGCGCGGGTGGAGGACCGCACGTTCATCTGCTCTGAGGACCAGTCCGATGCGGGTCCGACGAACAACTGGGTGGATCCGGTCGATATGCGCACGGTGATGACCGAGCACTATCGCGGCGCGATGGCGGGCCGGACGATGTATGTGATCGCGTACTGCATGGGTCCTTTGGATGCCGCCGATCCGAAATATGGTGTGCAGGTCACTGATTCGGAGTATGTCGCGGTCTCGATGCAGATCATGACCCGCTCCGGGGCGGCGGTGTGGAACAAGCTCACCGACGGTGTCGAATTCGTGCAATGTCTGCACTCGGTCGGTGCGCCCCTGGGGGTAGGGGAGCCCGATGTGGCGTGGCCGTGTGACAAGACCAAATACATCGCGCATTTCCCGGAATCGCGCACCATCTGGAGCTACGGCTCGGGTTACGGCGGCAACGCGCTGCTCGGTAAGAAATGCTTCGCGCTGCGGATCGCCTCGGTACTCGGCCGCGACGAGGGGTGGCTGGCCGAGCACATGTTGATCCTGAAACTCACCTCCCCGCAAGGCAAGACGCATTACATCGCGGCAGCGTTCCCGTCCTCGTGCGGCAAAACCAACCTCGCCATGCTCGAACCGGCGCTGCCCGGTTGGCAGGCCGAGACCATCGGTGATGACATCGCGTGGATGCGTTTCGGTGCCGACGGCCGGTTGTACGCGGTGAATCCGGAGGCCGGGTTCTTCGGTGTCGCTCCTGGTACCGGGGCGAAGACCAACCCGAACGCGATCGCGACCACCGATGTCGGTAACTCGATCTTCACCAACACCGCGCGCACCGACAACGGCGACGTGTGGTGGGAGGGTTTGACCGACCAGCCGCCCGCACATTTGATCGACTGGCACGGCCGAGACTGGACCCCGGAGTCGGGAACCCCTGCCGCACACCCGAATTCGCGCTATTGCACCCCGATCGAGCAGTGCCCATCGGTTGCCCCGGAGTGGAACGACCCTATCGGTGTGCCGATTTCGGCGATCTTCTTCGGCGGCCGCCGCGCGTCGACGATCCCGCTGGTCGCCGAGTCGTTCGACTGGGCGCACGGGGTGTTCACCGCGTCGGTGCTGTCCTCGGAAACCACCGCCGCGGCCGCGGGAAAGGTCGGTGTGGTGCGGCGTGATCCGATGGCGATGCTGCCGTTTCTCGGTTACCACGTCGGGGACTACTTCGCGCACTGGCTGTCGCTCGGCGCGGGCGCGGATGCGGCGAAACTGCCGAAGATCTTCCAGGTCAACTGGTTCCGTCGCGGCACGGACGGCAAATTCCTGTGGCCCGGATTCGGCGACAACGCCCGCGTGCTGAAATGGGCGCTGGAACGGATCGAGGGCACCGCGACCGCGCAATGGACCCCGATCGGTCATGTGCCCACCGCCGATGCGCTGGATCTGTCCGGGCTCGACGAGGGCGCGCGCGACTTGGTCGAGGCCGCGCTCGTGGTCGACATCGAGGAATGGGTAGCCGAGACGCGCTCGATCGATGAGTGGTACGCCACTATCGGCGGTAACCGGCTGCCCGAGGAACTGCGCAAGCAGCTGGCCGCGCTGAAACTGCGCCTGCTCGGTGCCCGCTGAGGATGAGGGCGCTACTTCCCACCTGGTCGGAATGGAAGCCCGCGGTCCGCGTGCCCGGCGCGGACTTGCTGGCCGGTCTGATCGTCGCGCTGGTCGCGTTGCCGCTCGCGCTCGGATTCGGGATCAGCTCGGGGCTGGGCGCGGCAGCGGGTTTAGCGACGGCAGTGATCGCGGGCACGCTGGCCTCGGTATTCGGCGGCTCACGGTTCCAGGTGTCGGGACCGACCGGTGCGATGACGGTGGTGCTGGTTCCGATCGTGCATGCGCACGGCGCGACCGGGGTGCTCACGGTCGGGCTGATGGCCGGGATCATGCTCGTGGTGCTCGCCGTCGCGGGTGTCGGGCGGGCGGTGCGGTACATGCCCGCCCCGGTGATCGAGGGGTTCACCGCCGGTATTGCGGTCGTGATTGCGCTGCAACAGTTTCCGGCCGCGTTGGGGATCGCCGACGCCGAGGGTGACAAGGTGTGGCAATCAGCGTTCGACGCCGTGCGCCGCTTCGCGGGAGGACCGAGCCTGGCGACGCCCGCGACCGCGCTCATGGTGGCCGCGGTCATCCTGATCGGCGGCCGATACCTGCCCAAACTGCCCTTCGCGCTGGTCGCGGTCGCCATCGCCACGGTGATCGCGCGCGTATTCGACCTCGATCTGTCCTTGATCGGGACCATCCCGTCGGGATTGCCCGCGCCGTCGCTGGGCTTCGTGCACCCCGGCCAACTCGGATCGCTGCTGGCACCAGCGTTGGCGGTGGCGGCACTGGCCGCGCTCGAATCGCTGCTGTCGGCGACCGCTGCGGACTCCATGTGCGTCGGCACCCGGCACAACCCGGACCGCGAATTGCTCGGTCAAGGCCTGGCCAACATCGCTGCACCGCTGTTCGGCGGCGTCCCGGCTACCGGCGCGATCGCGCGCACCGCGGTCAACGTGCGCTCCGGCGGCCGCACCCGCCTGTCCGCGCTCACCCACGCGGTGATCCTCGCGGCGATCGTCTACCTCGGAGCGTCGCTGGTCGCCGACATTCCTCTGGCCGCGCTCGCGGGTGTACTGCTGGCGACAACGATGCGGATGGTGGAGACCGCGTCGCTGACCGCGATCGCACGGGCCTCGCGGGGCGACGCGATCATCATGGTCGTGACCTTCGGCGTCACCGTCGCGCTGGACCTCGTCACCGCAGTCGCGATCGGCGTCGGATTCGCGATCGTGCTCGCCCTGCGATCGGTGGCCCGCGAGGCCCGCCTGGAGCAGGTGCCCCTCGATGACACCGACCACCTCGTCGAGGAACACGACCTCCTACACGACCACATCGTCGCTTACCGCATCGAAGGACCCTTGTTCTTCGCCGCCGCACACCGGTTCCTCCTGGAACTGGCCGAGGTCGCCGACGTCAAGGTGGTCATCTTGCGCATGTCGAAGATCACCGCCCTCGACACCACCGGTGCGCTCGTGCTCAAAGACGCCATCGGCAAACTCGAACACCGTCACATCACCGTGCTGCTGTCCGGGCTGCGCCCCGACCACCACCGCCGTCTGTGCGCCATCGGCGCCCTACCCACCGGAGGCGAGGATGCGTTGTTCGCCAACACCCATGAGGCGATCGACCATGCCCGCAGTTTCGTACCCGTGAGCCGCATGAAGCACCTCACACGCCACTCGGACGCTGAAGTTCTCGAACACAAGGACACCGAGACCCTCGTGCGTTGAGCGCCGCGTTCGGTGAGGCACTACTGGCCGGGTGAACGGTGTCGAGGCAGATGGTCTACCACGCCACCACCGAGCCTCGACTGAGTGATCTGCATTCCCGTTCGATTTGATATCCTCAGGGCTGCAACACTTTTCACCCATCAACGCAGGGGGGAACAATATGGGGGAGATATCGGCCGAAGCGGTGGCCGCTTTCGTAGCCGCGCTCGCACTGGTGGCGACCACAGTGTCAGTTATCTACCTGGCCAAGCAAACCAGTGCCGTCGCCGAGCAAACTCGCGTGGGTGCCGAGCAAACCAAGATCAGCAACGCGATGGCCGCGGTCTCCGCGAACAACACAGTGCTGAGCGCTTTGCGTGATGTGCACCTGCTGATGCTCGATCGACCCGGCTCACGTCGATACCTCTACGGCGATGAACCGTTGCCCGAGCAGCAGGACGAGCGGGACGAAATCCTCACCATCGCCGAATTGCTGGCCGACGTCATGTCCAGCGGCATACACACGCACAAGCAGATCCCTGACAGCAACAGCGCCGAGCCTTGGGACCACTACTGCCGCTCTACGCTGCGCAGCAGCCCGGCACTGCGTGATCTGGTGCGTGACCACGCGACGTGGTGGCCTTACCTCCCACCACTACTTCCGCCGACTCCTGCCGACATGGCATGACCGGAACGCCTTCAAGCCATCCATTTCTCCAGTTCACGACCGCCTAGCTCGAGCGCGGCCGGCGGCGGAGTGGCATCGAGGATCGCGTCGAGCCGTTGTGATTCGGCTCGGTCCAGGCGGCCGGATCCGACGTGCCCTTCGGCACACCGGACCGACGGCGCCCGCCGAAATGCTCACCGTGCTGCGAGGTCACCCCGTGGATTCGCTGACCAAGGTGGGTTCGGATAGCTCCTCGAGCAACTCGGCCTGGCCGGCCACCACCCCGGTCAGGATCGCCCGCGCCACCGTCAACAGCTCCGCGACCCGCGGCGAGGTCAACGCGTAGGAAACCGACAACCCCTCCCGTCGAGCGGTCACTAACCCCGTACGACGCAAGATCGCCAACTGCTGCGACAAATTCGCCGGTTCGATACCGACCTCGGGCAACATCTCTGACACCGCGTAATCACGCTCGCTGAGTAGCTCCAACACCCGAATGCGCGCCGGATGCCCGAGCGTCTTGAAGAAGTCTGCCTTCATCCGATAGAGCGGCTGGCGTGCATCCCCCATGATGTCCTCCACTCTCCGGATACCGACAAATGCTGAGATTACTTTCTAATCTTAGCAACTTGCCTCATCAACCCGAGTGAAGACCATGCCCCGCCGAGGCGATGCTCTATTGCCAGCCTAGGCGAGGTCGGAGGGCTCTTTGGCAGACCTTTCTGATTCGGGAACTCCCGCCGGTTTATAGGTGGGAAGCTCGGCGCTGACGCAAGGAATGTGATCGGCGGGGTGTCGATGAGTATGTCGGCGGTACCGCTCCACAACGTGAACCAGCTAATCCCGGCGGCCAGATTGCTTCCCGCGGTCGTCTGTCACCTCGTTGATGCCGAGTTGGTAGAACCCTCGAGCGTCTGGTCGGCATGTTCTGCCCGCACGGGTTCGACACGGATGGCCGCCCTCGGCAACGGCATCCGCAGCGGTGCCGCAGCACACCGCCACCGCATGCTCGTCATCGACCGTCTCGCCGGTGGCGAGTTGCGGTGGGGAGCCGAAGGTTTCGCTGTCGGCCAGGACGGTGTAGACATCCCAGCGCTCAGTATCCGGGGCGGTGACACACACGTTGTCCTCGTTTTCGGGTCGGTCTAGTCCTGGTGCACGACCATGACCGGGCAATACGCGTGTTGCACAAGGGCATTGCTCGTGGAGCCCAATAGGAGCCCGCGAAATCCGCCGCGACGACGACTGCCGACCACGATGAGCTGTGCGGTCCTGGACCACTCCAGCAGATGCTGCCGGATATGCAGGTCGTAGATTTTGTGACGGACCTCGACATTCGGGTACTTCTCCTGCCATCCGTGCAGGCGGTCGGCCAGTAGTTCGCGCTGCGTGGTTTCCATCGTCTGGATGGGTGCGTCGAGGAAGGGATACCCGGCGAAGGTATCGATGAAGAGGTCGTGGTGGCCGTGCACCGCGACAAGGGTGGCCCCCCGGTCGGATGCCTCGGCGAAGGCGGTGGCGATCGCGGCTTCACCGGCCTGGCCGCCGTCGACACCGACCACCACCGGACCGTCGGCCGGTAGCTGTTCACGCGGGTCGGCGGTGCGCACGACCACAACGCTGCCGTGGCCGTGCGCGACCACGGCAGACACAGTCGATCCGAGATGCGCGGCGCCGCCGAGTCCGGGTGTTACCCCCATGGCCACCAAGTGTGCGGTGCGTGAGTGCCGGATCAACAGCTCGGCGGGATGTGCCTCGGATACCTCCGTCGAAACTGTCGACTCGGGGGCTTCCGCACGTGCGATTCGCTCGGCCTTGGCGACGAAATCCGCACCGCGCATGCGGGTTTCGTCCATGAGCATGTGAACCGGAAAGGCGCTCGCGTCGAAATCGGCGGCTACGGCACGCAGATCCATGCCGTGCGTGATCAACAGTGCCCGCCCGCGCGGCGCGGCGGTCCGGGCGGCCCACCGAACAGCCAGATTCGACGCGACTGTGCCGTCCACGCCGACGACTACCTTCGCCGACGCCAGCCGGTGCGTATTCACGTTCTCGGTCATCTCAGTTGTCCATCTCCCCAGCCGTGGGATCCGTTGCCGGCTCGGTCACCGCACGGTGCGTGGCCAGGCGGCGCAGCCGTTCGTGTTCGAGCAGGAACAGCGAAATGCTGGTGAGAAACAGCAGTGCGGTGGTGAGAGCGCCGATTTTCGTCCAACCGGCGAAACCGTAGGCCGCAGCGGTGAGTGTCGATGCCAGGCCGACCACTCCGAGCGCGAACAGGACGATGCCTGGGATGTTGAAGAGGTCGGCCAGGCTCTCGCCGGGCTTGGTGTGGAAGGGTGCGTCGAATGTCGCGCTGCTCATGATGATTCCTTCGATCTGGCGAATGTGGGGTGGGCCGCGGATGGGCGGTTGTCCGCGGCCCGATGACCACCATGCCCGTCGGATGGGGTGGGCGGGCAGGGGCTTCGGTCCCGGAGGGGGAGGTCGAAGGTCAGCTCGGATGTACGACCATGACCGGGCAATCGGCATGCTGCACAAGCCAATTGCTGGTCGATCCCAGCAGCAAGCCACGGAATCCACCGCGCCCACGACTGCCGACCACGATCAGCTGCGCGAACTCCGACCACTTGCCCAGCAGCTCGCGCGGTCCGAGAACGGAGACCTTGCGGGTGACAGTGACATCGGGATACTTCTCCTGCCAGCCCGCGAGCCGCTCCGCCAACAGCGCGTGTTCGGCGATCTCGAGGTCGACGATGGGGATTTCCAGATAGGTGCTTCCAGCGAACGCGCCGACGTTCAGGTCGCTCCAGGCGTGCACGGCAACAAGTTCGGCCTCGCGCTCGGATGCCTCCGCGAATGCCGCGGCGATGGCGGCCTCACCGACCGGGCTACCGTCCACGCCGACCACGACTGGACCGCCCGGATGAGCCGGTTGCCCCGTCTCGGCGCCGCGTACAACGACCGTAGCGCCATGCCCGTGGCCGGCCACCGCGAGCAATGTCGACCCGAGGTGAGCGAGAGTACCGGAACTCGGCGTGGCGCCGAGGGCGACAAGGTCCGCCGTTTGCGAGAGTTCGATCAACAATTTGGCGGGATTCGCTTCGGAGAGTTCAGTGGTGACGGTCAGTTCCGGGTCGACGTCATGAGCCAGTTCACCGGCCTTGGCGAGGATGCGTTCACCGTCGGCACGCATTGTCGCGATGACCGAGGGCTCCATCGCGTCATAGCTCCCCAGGACCGCGCGGGTACCGAGGAGGTCGAGGCAGTGCACGATCAGCAACCGCCGTCGGTTCCGAACTGCCGTTTGCGCGGCCCATCGGATGGCGGCGTCGCTGGTTGTCGATCCGTCGGTTCCCACCACCACTGCGGCTGATGCCAGTTGGTGTGGATTGTCATCGGAGTAAGCGATCATGTCGATGCCCTTCGGTCAGTTTTGTGGGCGGGCGATGATGAGGGGACAGTCGGTGGCGTGGAGGACGGCTTGGCTGACCGAGCCGAGGGTCATCCCCGCGAAACCGCCGCGGCCGTGGCTACCGACGACGATCAGCTGGGTGTCCGCGGATTCCGCGAGTAGGCATCTGGCCGGTCGGTCCTCGACGACCACGCGCTGCACTTCGAGGTCGGGATACTTCTCCGCGTAACCGGCCAGGCTTTCGGACAACTGCTCCTCGGCCTGTTTCTGCATATAGGCGCGCGAGATATAGCGGTTGAATTCGGACCAAGTGAGTACCGCGCGCACCGCGACCTCGCGACGGTCGGCCTCGTCGAAGGCGATCTCGATGGCGCGGCTGCTGCTCGCCGAGCCGTCGACGCCTACCAGCACCGGGCCCAGTAGCCGATCCGGTGTGTAGTTTTCGGGTTCGGGGATGACAGCGACCGGGCAGTGCGCGTGCCGTGCGACGGCGGTGCTCACCGAGCCCAGCAGGCCACGGCGGAACGCGCCCAGCCCGCGGGTGCCCACGACCAGTAGGCGCGCCTCTTTGGAGCGGTCGAGCAGGACCGGGATCGGCGGCGCCTCGACCACGAAGGTGGCGATGTCCAGGTCGCCGACGGCTGCGGCTGCCGCGGTTGCGAATTCGCGTGCGGCGGCGACGGCCGCCGCACCGGCCGCCCGAAAGGCGTCGTAATCGATTTGGTTGAAAGCGATTCCGGGACCGAAGTCCATCGGCGCGCCGATGCTGTACACGATATGCAGGGGCGCGCGGTGATGGACGGCATCGACCGCGGCCCAGCGCACTGCCTCGGCGGCGGCTTCGGAGCCGTCGATGCCGACGAGCACGGGGGAATTGATGGCGTTGGCGGACATGGGATTTCGTAATCCTTCTACGCGACGGGAATGGGTGTTTTACTCCGCGTGGACGACCATGACCGCACAGTGCGCGGTCTGCACCATCGTGTTGCTGGTGGAGCCGAGTAGCAGTCCGCGGAATCCTCCGCGGCCCCGGCTACCGACGACAAGCAGCTGCGCCGACCGTGACCACTCCAGCAGTGCCTGTCGTGGACCGGACAGGTACACCTTGCGGATGACCTGGACGTCCGGATACTTGTCCTGCCATCCCGCGAGCTGTTCGGCGAGGATCGCATGCCCGGCGGTCTCGGCGTCTCGGTCGGAGATCGAGTAGGGGAGTCCGGCGAAGCGGTCGTAGTACAGGTCGCTCCACGCGTGGATGGCGACGAGTTGGGTTCTGCGTTCGCTGGCTTCGGCGAACGCGGCCTCGACGGCGGCCGTACTGACCGGTCCGCCATCGACGCCGACAACGACGGGGCCGACACGTCGGGTCTGCTGTTCGGTGCCGGTATCGCGCACCACCACGATCGCGCCGCAGCCGTGGCCGGCGACCGCGAGCAGTGTCGATCCGAGGTGGCTGAGGGTGCCGCCGGAACCCGTCGCGCCGATGACGACGAGATGTGCCGTTTCGGACAGCTCGATCAAAAGATGCGCTGGATTGGCTTCGGAGAGTTCGGTTTCCACGGTCAGGCTCGGATCGATCTGACGGGCGAGTCGGCGTGCCGTGCGCAGCATGTCCGTGCCTTCGCTGCGGATCGCGTCGATCACCGGTGGCATGATCACGTCGTAGATCCCGTAGGCGGCGCCGGCGGCGGCGAGGTCCAAGCCGTGCACGATGCGCAGGCGCCGACCCCGCTGGGAGGCGGTCTCGGCGGCCCAACGAACGGTGAGATCGGCCGCTTCGGAGCCGTCGGTTCCGACCACTATTTCGGCCGACGCCAGCCGGTGTGGATCATCGTGGTGCTGGGTGGTCATGGGCGGTGTCCCTTCGGATTCCACGGATCGGTTATCCGTAGGTTAGGAATCCGAGGGGGTCCGGCACGTCTGGCATTGGTCACGAACCGCGGGGCCCAAAGACAGCTGATGCCAAGGGGTGACGCCGCTCAGGGCAACGGTGCCGACCAGCGCAGTGTCGTGCCTCCGTGCTCGCCCTTCGCGATGCTGAAGCTGCCGCCGGCCTGTTCGGCGCGTGCGGCCAGATTCGCCAATCCGCTCATCCGATCGACGTTGTCGGGCACGCCTATACCGTCGTCGGCGACCTCGATGGTGACGTCGTCGCGCACCGTGAGGTGGACCGACACGGTCGTCGCCGATGCGTGCCGTACCGCGTTACTCACCGCCTCGCGCAACACGGCCTCGACATCCTCCGACAGCGGCGGTGCCAGCACCGAGACCGGACCGGCGAGGCGAATCGTGGTGCGCAATCCGCTTTCGCCGATCATGTCGGCGATGATGCCGTGCAGCCGTTTACGTAGCGTCGGGGCATCCGCGGTGGTGCTCTCGTGCAGATCGAAGATCGATTGCCGGATTTCCTGCACGATCGACTGGATGTCCTGGATGGTTTCGGTGAGCCGGGATTTGACTTCGGGTGCACGGGCGCGTTGGGCGGTGCCCTGCAGTGAGAGACCGACCGCGAACAGGCGCTGTATGACATGGTCGTGCAGGTCGCGCGCGATCCGGTCGCGGTCGGAGAGCACGTCGAGTACGCGCATCCGGCGCTGACTGTTCGCCTGCTGCAAGGCGAGCGCGGCTTGGTCGGAGAAGGCGGCCATCATCGCTTGCCCGGCCGCATCGAGCGGCTGTGTGCCAGCGGGCCGCACAGTCGCGAGTACGCCGATGACCGAGTCCTCGGCGCGTAGCGGCAGATTGAGTGCAGGGCCGAATTTGGATGGCTCGCCCAAGATAGGGAAGTTCAATTCGTCGACCGCGATGATCTGTCCCTTGCGGAATGCTTCGCCGGAATGCGATTTGTCTATGGGGATGCGTTCGCCGATGAGGTCTTGGGCGCTGACGCCCGCCGCGGCGACCACCACCAGTTCGGTGACATCCTCGGCGGGGATATCGGGGTCCTCGGGAAGTGCGAGGAAGGTGCACGCCGACTGGGTGAGCGTCAAGGCACGGTCGGTGACCAGTTCGAGGGCGGTGCCCGGGTCGCCGCCGGCGAGTAGTTCGGTGGCCACATCGCGGTTGGCCTCCAGCCATTGCTGGCGGATCCGGGATTGTTCGTAGAGGCGGGCGTTGGCGATGGCGATACCGGCCGCGGCGGCCAGTGCCTGCACCACGACCTCGTCGTCGTCGGTGAATTCCTGTCCACCGGCCTTCTCGGTCAGGTACAGGTTGCCGAAGACCTCGTCGCGAACCTTCACCGGTACGCCGAGGAAGGTGTGCATCGGCGGGTGGTGGGTGGGGAAGCCGACCGACGAGGGATGCTTCGAAAGATCCGGCAGCCGAATGGGTTTCGGTTGTTCGAAGAACAGGCCGAGGACACCGTGACCGCGCGGCAGATCGCCGATCATGACCCGGGTGCGGTCGTCGATGCCCTCGTAGACGAATTCGGCGAGCTCGTTGCTGGTCTCATCGGTTTCGCGTACGCCGAGCGCGCCGTATTCGGCGTCGACCAACTCGATGGCGGTGTGCACGATCGAGCGCAGCGTGTTGTCCAGGTCCAATCCGGCGGTGACGACCAGCATGGCCTCGATCAGGCGGTCCATCTGGTCGCGGACGCCGACGATTTGGGCGATGCGGTCCTGGACTTCGCCGAGCAGTTCACGAAGTCGCAGTTGAGACAAAGTTTCCGTCACCGGGGTCTGTCCGGAGACAGACGACTCGACTTCCATGATCAGTATTCTGCCCGGATTGTGCACCCCGTGTCACACCGAGCGAAACCGCACGTTGCTCACTCCTGCCACTTGGTGGGTATGTTGAGTTTGGAGGCCAGCACCGCTGCTTGAGTGCGGCGTTCTACCCCGAGTTTGGTCAGTAGCCGGGAGACGTAGTTCTTCACGGTTTTCTCCGCGAGGAACATCCGGCTCGCGATCTGCCGGTTCGTCAGTCCTTCACCGAGCAGATCGAGCAGGGTCCGTTCCTGTTCGGTGAGGCTGGCCAGCGGCCCGGTTTTGGCTGCGCCCTCCTCGCGCAGCTTTGCCATGAGGGCCGCGGCCGCGCGATTGTCCAGCAGCGACTTACCCGCGCCGACCTCGCGAATGGCCTCGATCAGCTCGATGGTGTCGATGTCCTTGACCACGTACCCGCTGGCCCCGGCCAGAATGGCATCGAGCATGGCCTGCTCGTCGGTGAACGAGGTGAGTATCAGACACCGCAGCTCGGGATGCTGATTCAGCAGTTCACGACACAGCTCTACGCCATTGCCATCGGGCAGGCGCACGTCGAGGACCACGACCTGCGGGCGCAGCGCGGGTATCCGCGCCAACGCCTGCGAAACCGTGCCCGCCTCGCCGACGACCTCGAGATCGGGCTCGGAATCGATCAGATCCTTCACACCGCGACGCACGATCTGATGGTCATCGACCAAGAAGACGCTGATCATCAACAAACACCTCTCTCGCGTGGCACTTCAGCCTACTGAGCGATCGCGCCCGGCGGGGCGGAGACAGGCCCCGGAATCGTGACCGAAGTCCCTTGCTGTCACCGGTTCGCTTCGCTGCCAGGCACGAACGGCCGCAGCCGCAGTCTGGTCCAGCGGCAAGGCAGTGTCGAGGCCTATCGCGTCCGGCCAGACCGATGCCGCGGCAGCCATGGCGTCGGCGATATCCGGCGTGGCATCGGATTCGCAGGCCGCGCGCTGCCGGATCCGGCGACTGGCCAGCGCACGGGGACAGACGCACTGCAGTGCCAACAGGTCGGCGTGTGCTTCTTCGGCCAGCGCTGTCGCGTGACTGCGTTCGGCCGCGTCTATCCAGCTCGCGTCAAGAATGACCGAGACACCGGAGGCCAGCAGTACGCGAGCCTGAGCGAGCATCTCGGCGTACACGCGGGCCTTACCCTCCGGGGCATACGCGCCCGTGGCGTAGGTGCCGATCGGACCGGTCAGCTCCTGTCCGGCCAATAGCTGCCTGCGTATATGGTCGCTGGAGATGACGATCGCGCCGGTGGCGGCGGCGAGTTCGGCGGCCACGGAGGATTTTCCGGTACCGGGCAGACCGCCGACAAGGACGAGCCGCACCGCCGCCTGGTCCAGATGGCGCGCGGCGATCTGCAGATGTCGTTGCGCGCGTTCGCGTGCAGCAGTCTCGCCCTGTCCGAAGCGGATGACATCGACCTTCGCGCGGACCAGGGCGCGATAGGCGATGTAGTGATCACGCAGTGAGGTGGGCGCGGGATCTGCGGTGGTTCGGAGGTATTCGTCGAGCAGTCGATCGCCCAGCTCGCGGTGGCCGAGGAATTCGAGATCCATTGCCAGAAAGGCGATGTCGTCGAGACAGTCGACGTAGCGGAGTTGATCGTCGAAGTCCAGACAGTCGAGTACCCGGAAGCCGTCGGCGAGATCGAAGATATCCTGCGCGAGCAGGTCGCCGTGCCCGTCGACGATGCGGCCATCGGCGATCCGCTGCGCCAGCAATGGCTTTCGGCCCTCGATGTAGCGCATCGCGAGTTCATCGATGCGCGCGAGCCCTGCCGGATTCACGAGGTCGGCTGATTGTTCCGCGAGCGGATTCGATAGTGCACGCCAGCGCTCGCGCAGTTGCTCCGGCGTTGCGGCGTGATCGATCTCGGGTCCGCGCCGTGCTGTGTGGTGGAACAGGGTGAGCACCTGGACCAGTTCAGACAGCTCCGATCGGCGCACGAGGGGATCGGCGAGCACATTGGACAGGCGCCGGTCTTCGGGCATCCGCCGCATGACGATCACCGGTTCGTCGGGACCACCGGTCGGATCAGTGAGGTGTGCGACGCCGAGATAGACATCGGGCGCCAGTCGCCGGTTCAACTCGACCTCGCGGGCACAGGCGTGCTCGCGCAGCGGTGCTGTGCTGAAGTCCAGGAAGTCGGTGGCGATCGGCTTCTTGGTTTTGTACGCCCGGTCCCCGCAGAGCAGGACGACGCCGGTGTGGGTTTCCCGCACTTGGGCGGCGGCGGTCACTGCCATGTTCCGTGCGCCTGTGGGGGTTCGACGAGGGTCATGCCCGCAGTGGCGCCACCGTCGGTGACGAATTCCGAACCGGTCGAGAAGGTGGCCTCGTTCACGATGAAGCCGACCATCGCCGCGACCTCCTCAGGCTCGCCGAAACGCGGAAGCGGCTGTCCTGCGGCGATGCTCTCATCGAAACCGGCGGTCATCGGGGTGTGTATCGGGCCGGGGTGCACCGAGCAGACCCGGACGCCGGCGTCGCCGAGTTCGAGCGCGGCGGCCTTGGTCAGTCCACGCAGACCCCATTTGCTTGCTACATATCCGGCGATCCCGGAATAGCCCACCAGGCCGGCGGTCGAGGAGATGTTGACGATGACGCCGTCGCCATTTACGCGTAGCCGCGGGGCAGCCAGATGCATGCCGAGCCACGCGCCGTACAGGTTGACGTCCACGACATGGCGGAACATCGCAGGGGATTCGGACTCGATTCCGCCGAAGTCGACGATCCCCGCGTTGTTCACCAGCACGGCGAGTGGCCCGAAGTTCGCTTCGGCATCATCTAGCACCTGCCGCCAGCCGCATTCGTCGATGACGTCGAGGTGTCGGAATATCGCTGTCGGGCCGAGGGATTCGGCCGTCGCCGCACCCTCGGCATCGAGGAGATCGGCCACGACCACGCGTAGGCCGGACTTGACCAGGGTTCGCGCGATGGCCGCGCCGATGCCGTGCGCACCGCCGGTGACGACGGCGCTTCGGCCGTGGAATTCGGACATGGTGTCAACCTCCGTCGGGTGAGGCACATAGTGGTTCTCCCACTGCTGCATTAAGGATTTCGCAATGGGTGGCGCGAGGTGATGGCCGAAGGTCATTGATGTCGCGGGACTTCCGGACCGTCCTCGCATCGTTATCCGAAGTCCCGGCAGATGGGGTCGTCGTGCTCTTACCGATGGCGGTGCATCGGGGGCAGCGTGGATCGGGGCGAAGGAAAGGATGATGACAATGGACCACGGATTGCCCGATGATCACACCGTGAAGGCGGCGCTCGCGCTTGCGGTGCGGGCGCCGTCGGTACACAACACCCAACCGTGGCGGTGGCGGATCGGCGATCGCTCTGTCCACCTGTGCCTGGATCCCGCGCGAGCGCTGCCGTCGACCGATCCCGATCAACGTGACATGGTGTTGAGCTGCGGTGCGGTACTGCATCATCTGCGGGTCGCCTTCGCTGCGCTCGGCTGGTCGGCGGTGGTACATCGACTGCCGAACCCGGCCGAACCCGACCACCTGGCAGCGATCGAACTGGTGCGGCATCGGCCGACTCCCCAAGACATCGCGCTGAGTGCCGCGATCACCCGCAGACGGACCGATCGCCGGCATTACAGCTCCTGGCCGGTGCCGCCCGGGTACCTCGGGCTGGTCACCGAGCGCGCCGCGACGTTGGGAGCGGTTGTGCGGCAGGCCAATGACCGGTCGCGGGAGCGTTTGGTCGATGCCCTGCGGGCGGCAGCCGAGCGGCATGCCGAGGATCAGGAGTATCGATTCGAAGTGGCCGAGTGGAGCGGCAGGCACGCGACACCGGATGGTGTGCCCGCAAGGAACATCCCGCGAGTTCGCGCCGACGACGAACTGCCGCCACGGGCGTTCGCTGGTCCGGGGTTGGTCGACGAGGCGCACGAACCCGACTTCGCCGAACTGCTGGTGCTCGCCACCAGGGGCGACGATCGAGGCTCGCGACTGAACGCGGGCGAAGCGTTGAGCGCGGTTCTACTGACGGCCACCAATGTCGGTCTGGCCACCTGCGTGCTGACCGAACCGCTCGAGATCCCGGCGCTGCGTCATCGGGTGCGGGCCGGGGTCCTCGACGACTACGGCTATCCACAAGCTCTCATCAGGATCGGCTGGCCACCGACGAGCTCCCATCCACTGCCGATGACGCCGCGTCGAGCTGTCGAGGAAGTGTTGTCGGAGCCCTTCGACACCAGCGAGGCGACCGCCTGCTGAACGATCTCGGCCCGTTGCCGACGAGTACAGCCCGCTCCCGAATCATCGGGCTATCGCGTATCGGGTGCACGCTTTTCGACGATCTCCAGCCGTTTTCCGGCGGTCTCCAAAGCCGCCGCCAAGCGCTCCCTGGCCTCCCGGGCGACCGCGTGCAGTTCGGGTTCGTCGGTGCGGTGCAGCACCGCACCGCGCACCAGCAACTCCGGGTCAGCCGCCTCCACGAGGATGGTGTCGTTATCCGCGGCGCGCACCACCACATTGCACGGCAGCAGCAAGCCGACCCGGGGATCAGCGGTCAGCGCGCGGTGCGCGAGGACCGGGTTGCAGGCACCGAGAATCAGGTACTCGGCCATCTGCACACCGAGCTTCATCCGCATCGTGGCACGCACATCGATCTCGGTCATGATGCCGAATCCCTGTTCGGCCAGTGCCTTTCGAAGTTCGGAGACGGTATCGGCGAACAATGCGGGTACCCGGACGGCCAGGGCGGCGGCGACCGGTCGGCGGATCTCGGTCACGAGATCGCCGGGCCGTACCGCTGCGTCCGGCGCCACCAGGTACACCTCGGTGGAGGGTCCGATCGGTTGATAGTTGGAGGAACCGATCCAGTTGTCGAGCGCACGGTAGGCATCGCCGATACAGCGGTAGTCGCCGTGGTGTCTGGTGCTGGCGAATAAGGTTGGCTCGAGATGGCGCAGACCGATGTGTTCGGCGGCGCCGTCGAGGATTGCGTCGGTCACCGGGAGGCCGAAGTCGACCACGGTGGTCGCGTCCGGTCCGAACATGCCGAGGTACGTCGTCGATGGGGGTCCGGTCGGTGCGAGTCCGGTGCGGGCGGCCAGTTCGTAGAGTGCCTGCATGCCCGCGCCGATGTCGTCGCCCGCATGCTCGGCGCGCACCGTGCGACGCAACTCGAGCAGGGTGGTCGGACTCGATTCGGTGACCGCGACCCGATACGACATCGCTGCTGCTCGGCTCTCAGGACCGGTGCGCGATGTGGTCGAGTTCGGTGTGGGCGAGGTGATCCGCCCAGGCCCGTGCCCGCTCCAACTCGCCCGCGGTGAGCGGGCCGAGCATGCCGTCGACGCGGAAGTCGGCTGGTGCATCGATCAGCTCATAGCCCAAGCGCCGCAACCGTTTTCCAGCGCCGCGTGCGGCCGAACCTGGTAGCCAGGACGGTTTCGCGGCCTTGGTGCAAAATGCCGCGGCCCGGGAGCCCGGCGGCACTGGCAGAGCCGCGTCCAGCCATTCCCGCATGCCGATATCGATCGTGACCGGCGCCTCGGTCCGGCCTGCCGCGTCGCGCCGCGTGCGTGCCCGGCTCATGCCGAAGGCGTGCGTGGGAGCGCCGACCACCAGCAGGTCCACCGTCGGCTCGGGGCGTTGGGCGGCCGTCGCCACATCCAAAACCTCCACCTCGCCGTATTTGCCCAGTGCCGCCGCAATGGTCTTGGCGACGACGGCAGTATTGCCGAACATCGACTCGTAGACGACTCGGACTCGCATATCGTTCCCCTCAACCGTGAAACTGCTTCGATTCGACGCTACGACCGGGCAGTGCGCCCGCACAGTGCCGAACCGACCCATGCCCAGGGACTTTCGGCCATCCGCGTTCGATGGCCGAACCGTGCGATGCTGGCCAGATGCCGGCGCATCTACTCGCGGGCCTGCGGCAGTTCGATGGCTACGACCGGACCCGGCTGCGTACCGATGTCCTGGCCGGTGTCACGGTCGCCGCCTATCTGGTGCCGCAGGTGATGGCCTATGCGACCGTGGCTGGGCTGGCACCGGTTGTCGGGCTGTGGGCGTCGATCGGACCGCTGGCGGTATACGTTCTGCTCGGCACATCCCGGCAGCTGTCGGTCGGCCCGGAGTCGACCACGGCGCTGATGACTGCGGTGGCGCTGGCGCCGCTGGCGGCCGGTGATCCGGACCGGTACGCGGCATTGGCGGCGATACTCGCCCTGTTCGTGGGAGCGCTGTGTCCGGCGGGAGCGGCGGCGCGGCTCGGTGTACTCGCCGATCTGCTGTCGTGACCGGTGCTCGTCGGATATCTGGCGGGGTACGGCGGTGATCATGATCGTCGGCCAGCTCGGCCGCGTGACCCGGGATTCCGGTCGAGGGGGAATCCATTCTCGCGCAGCCGCATTCGCTCGCCACGCACGCAGGGCGGTGGCACTGGCAGACGCTGGTGTTCGCAGTGTCGGTGCTGAGTGTGCTGTTGTTGCTCGCTTGGCGTGCACCGCGCGTGCCGGGGCCGTTGCTCGCGGTGCTGCTCGCCACCGGTGTGGTAACGGTCTTCTCGTTGCGGCGCTACGGCATCGAGGTCGTCGGATCGGTTCCGGCCGGGCTACCGGTACCACGCTTCGCTGGGGTTGCCGCCGCCGATATCGCCCAATTGGTTTTGCCCGCGGTCGGCATCGCCGTGGTCGGTTTCACCGACAATGCCTTGACCGCGCGCGCTTTCGCGGCCCGGCACGGCGGGCACGTCGCCGTGAATACCGAACTCGCCGCACTCGGCGCGACCAATCTGGCATCCGGGGTGCTGCACGGATTTCCGGCGAGCTGCAGTGGCAGCCGCACCACGATCGCAGACGCCATGGGCGGCGCGTACACAGCTGTATTCGGTTGTGGCGCTGGGGAGCGCGCTGGCAGTACTGCTCGGGGCACGCGGTATCCTCGCCGGTTTCCTGACGGCAGCGCTCGGCACGGTTGTCGCGATGCTGGCACTGGGTGTGCTCTACGGGGTGCTGGTGGCGATCGCCCTATCGATCTTCGACCTGTTGCGCCGTGTGTGGCGCGGGCCCACGGTGCCATTCTCGGATTCGTTCTGGGGTGGCGGGGATGCACGACGTCGATGACTCTTCGGACGCGAAACTGGTTCCCGGACTGGGGATCTATCGCTACGACGCGCCGCTGTGCTTTGCCAATGCGGAGGAATTCCGGCATCGGGCGCTGGCCGCGGTCGACGAGTGGGACGAACGCGGAGCTACACCGGTGCGCTGGTTCGTGCTCAATGCCGAAGCCAATTGTGGAAGTCGATCTCACCGCGCTCGACGCGGTCGACCAGGTGCGCGCGGAGCTGGCTGCCGCGGCATCGTCTTCGCCATGGCACGCGTGAAAGCTGATCTGCGCGACGATCTGGATGCGGCCGGACTGACCGCGAAGATCGGCGCGCAGCATCTCTACCTGACCTTGCCGACCGCGGTCGAGGCATACCGAAAAGCGAGGTCGGTGGACCCCTGGGAGCGGTGACCTTCGTCTCTGCCCGCGGTCGTGCCCACGCGGGATGCTCGGGTCGGTACACATGCCACCGGAAGAAGGTGATCGGCGATGTCGCAGGACTCGGCGTTCCCGATCCGTGCCACGTGGTCGCCGCTGCGACGGTTGTGGTGGCTGCGCCCGTGGAGTCCGAATCCCTTGCTTCGGCCGTCGGATCGAATCGAGGCCGCGTTGCGGCTCCTGGTTGCACTCGCGGTAGTCGCCGCGATCCCGGTTGCCGGGGCATTGGGGACGACGGCCTATACCGACGCCACGGCCCGAATCCGTACCGAGGATGCGGCGAAATCCGCAGTGAGCGCCATGATCACCGACGAACCCGAGCGGACGCCGTCGCATCTGCTCGAGGCGCGGGTGCGGTGGACCCACGATGGCCGCCCCGGCACCGCGACGATGCGCGTGCCGATCCATGCGGCACCCGGGGATCACGTGCGGGTGTGGCTGGGATCGGATGGGACTCCGACGGCCGCGCCACGGCGTCCCGGCGCCGCCGTGCTGACCGGGATCGGCGTCGGCGTCGTGGTGCTGAACGGCACCTGGGTCATCGCGTGGCTGCTGATGCAGGGTGCCCTATGGCTGCTCGGGCGTCGTCAGGGGGTGGGCTGGGACCGACAGTGGCGTCAATTCAACGGTCCGATCAAAGAGGACCGGCAGTGAGGTTGCCGTAGCACGGTGACCCCGGACAGTGACCGGCGCTGTCGGTCATACGGAAAGGGAGCGACGATGGGCAATTCCGCAGGTCCACAGATCATCGCGGCAGTCGACGGCTCGGCGAGTTCGTATCAGGCGGTCGCCTGGGCGGCGGTCGATGCCGCGCTGCACCAGTGTCCGCTGCGCATTCTCACCTCTTTGGCGATGCCGGACTTCGGTCCCGACAAGGCCTTGAGCGAAGAGGATGTGGAGTGGTTACACCGCGACGGCGAGCGGGTCGTCACCGAAGCGGCCCGGGTGGCCCGTCAGGCCACACCGGGGGAGGAGCTGGACTTGGCGACCGAGGTGATCTTCGCGTCGATCACGCCGACGCTGATCATGCGCTCGGCGCAGGCGAGGATGCTGGTGGTCGGCAGCCGCGGCGTCGGCGCGTTCCAGCGCGGACTGCTCGGGTCGGTCAGCTCCGCGGTCACCCACCACGCGCACTGTCCGGTCGCGGTGATTCACGGGAATTCGGCGCTGGATCCGGTCTCAGTAAGCAAACCGGTCTTGGTCGGTGTCGATGGTTCGGACAACAGTGTGCCCGCCATCGAGCTGGCGTTCGAGGAGGCCTCACGGCGTAAGGTCGGGCTGACGGCGCTGCACACCTGGAGCGATGCCAGCGGGATCGATCTGCCGCATTCGGGCTGGGAGGCCGCGCGCGAGTCCGAGCAGACACTGCTGGCCGAGAACATGGCCGGATATCGCGATCGGTACCCGGACGTGCCGGTGATTCGAATCCTGAAGCTGGACCGCCCCGTTCGGGCGCTGCTCGACGAGTCGGTGAATGCGCAACTGCTCGTGGTCGGCAGCCACGGTCGCGGCGGATTCGCGAGCATGCTGCTCGGTTCCACCAGCAATGCCTTGTTGCATACGGTGGAGTGCCCGATGATCGTGGTGCGCAAGGCCTGAGCCGCTTTCATCCGAGGCGCGGGTGTCCGAATCGAGTCGCGCGCCGAAGCTTGCGCGTCGGTGGGTGCGACGCGAATTGGGCAGAGCGCGAGATCGTGATACGCGACGTACCCGTTGTTGTGCTCACGAAATGGAATCGCGCGCGATGTCCGAGGCGATCCGGGGACGCGAGCTGCACTGCGGAGGTGCTGTTGTGTGACGCACAGTGGTTGCCTGGCAGCGGGACGCCAGGGAAACGCTGTGTTGTCAGCGCGGTGTCGCCGGACCGGGCTCGCAAAGCGCCCTGTCGAGCAGGAGACGGCGTTCGGCGGCGGCGACCGCGCGGCGGGCGGCCGGTACGGCATCCGGGGTGACCGAGATGGACGTAATGCCCATGCGGACAAGGTGTTCGGCGAATTCGGGGCGGTTAGATGGTGCCTGTCCGCACAGCGAGGAAGTGATGCCGAGGCGGCGGGCGGTCGAGACGATGCGGGTGATGGCATCGAGTACCGCGGGATCGGATTCGTCGAACAACTCGGCGCATTGTTCGGAGTCGCGGTCGACGCCGAGCATCAGCTGGGTGAGGTCGTTGCTGCCGATGGAGACGCCGTCGATGCCGAGACCGATGTATTCGGGCAGCCAGTGCACCACCGAGGGCACTTCGGCCATGACCCAGCGGTGCAGTCCGCGCTGGCGGCCGAGTGGGCTGGCGTCGACGAGTTCCAGGCAGGCCGCCAGTTCCCAGCGGGTGCGCACGAACGGAATCATCAAGTGCAGGTTGGCGGTTCGTTCGCGCACCCGGGCCAGCGCGGCGAGCTCGAGGTTGAACAGTTCGGGTTCGCGGATGTAGCGGTAGCAGCCGCGGTAGCCGATCATCGGATTGTGTTCGACCGGCTCGTATCGGGTTCCGCCGGTCAATGCACGGAATTCGTTGCTGCGCATGTCGATTGCCCGGTAGATGACCGGTCGCGGCGCAAAGGCGGCGGTAATTCGGTGCAGTGACTCGGCCATTCGCGTCACGAAGGCCTGTTCCTCGCCGCAGGCGATGAGATCGCGCGGATGTCGTCCGCCGAGCGCCTCGGTGAGCAGTGTCTCCGCGCGCAACAGGCCGACACCGTCGACATCGGATGCGGCGACCCGCTCCGCGGCTTCGGGCAGTGCGAGGTTGACGTAGATGCGGGTGGCCGTCGGTTCCGACGACGCGACAATGGGCGCGGAATCGGTGGTCACCGTGGTTGTATTCGATTCCGCTTGTCCCGCACGGACTTCGCCTGCACGGCCGTCCACGGTGACCAGTGTTCCGTCGGCCAACGCCGTGGTGGCCGTGCGGGTGCCGACCACGCACGGGACACCGAGCTCGCGCGCGACGATCGCGGCGTGACAGGTCATCCCGCCGCTGTCGGTGACGACCGCTGCGGCGCGGGTGATGGTGGGTAGCCAGTCCGGGTTGGTCATCGGCGCCACCAGCACCTCACCGTCGCGCAGCGCTTGGCCCTGTGCGGGTGAGGTGAGGACGCGGACCGCGCCGCTCGCCTGTCCAGGCGCGGCGGCCAGACCCCGCACCAGTACCTGCTGAGCCGTCGGGCCCGCCGGGTAGTCGGGAAGCGTGGTGATCGGGCGTGCTTGCACCAGCCATAGCGTGTCCTCGTCGTAGGCCCATTCGACGTCCTGGGGTGTGCCGTGATGTTTCTGTACGGTCAGCGCGAGCCGGGCCACCTCGACGACCTGCTGCTCGTCGAGCACCGGCACTTCGGCTTCGCCTTCGGTCAATTCGATCCGCCGGTCGCCGTCCGGCCCGGCCACGATGGCGAAACTCTGGTGCCCGCTGCGGGTTTCGAGCAGAGTGGGTCCGTCCGCGTCGAGGATGTAGTTATCCGGTTCGGTCGCGCCGGAGACGACGACCTCGCCCTGACCGCGGGCCGCGTCGATCACCACTCGGTCGCGTCGTCCGGTCGCCGGATCGGCAGTGAAGGCCACCCCGGACCGTCGTGCGCTCACCATGCGCTGTACCACCACGGCCATCGCCGGTCGCCGGCGCAGTCCGCGCCGTGCTCGATAGGTCACCACGCGCGGGGTGAACAGTGAAGCCCAGCAGTCGATTACGGCCTCGATCACGTTCTCGTCGCCGTGCACGTTGGTGCGCGAGAGATTCATTCCGGCGAAGGAGGACGTGGCGCTGTCTTCGCCGACTGCGGACGAGCGCACCGCCACCGCGACTTCGTCACCGAGTGCGTGGTATCCGGCCAGGATCATGGTGCGCACCGTGTTGTCGAGCGCGGTGTGATCTACGAGTTCGCGCATCCGGCGGCACAATTCGGCTACCCGAGCACCATCGGCGCTCGCGTCGAGCGCCTCGGCGTGCAGGCGGTCGAGTTCGGCGCCATTCGGCCCGTCGGAGATCACCTGCTCATAGCAGTTGCGCAGGATGACGAACCCGGGTGGCACCGGTAGACCGGCCGCGACCAGTTCGCCCAGGTTGGCGCCCTTGCCCCCGGCCCGGTCCGCGTCGGCGAGCCGAAGCTCGTCGAAGACAGCGACGTAGTCGCCCATGTCGGCTCCCATGTGTTTGCGTTACGGATGGATCGGCGTGGACTTGGCCTGCGGCAAGCCGAGCGACTGGGCGATACCGGTGGTCCAGGCCAGAATGGCCTCCCAATCGCGCAGATCACCGTAGCGGCCACCACCCATCAGCTGGTACAGCGTGCGCGCTTGCAGCGAGACGCCCGCACGCTCGTAATGTCCGGCGAAGGCGTGATAGCCGCGCGGTGCGATCGAATCACGCAGCGCCGCGATCTTCTTCGGCACGATGCGGCCGATCCGCCGCCCGATCGGACCGCGCAGCGCCGGACCGAGCCCGACACTGAACAGCCAGACTTTGGCGCGCACCAGTTGGTCACGGTGGGTATTCATATAGGACGTCATCGCCGGGAGCAGCGCCATATTGTGCACCGCACTGCCGAGGATGACGGCATCGAAACCGGACAGTTCCGGCGCATGCTCGATATCGCTCAGCTCGATCGAGGCGCCGCGCGCGGCGAGCGCGTCAGCGATGAATTCGGCGATATCGCGGGTCGATCCTTGTGCGGTCGCGTAGAGGACCGCGATACGGGTTGTATTCGCTTCCATACCGATAGCGTCGCGCCGGATGGTGCTTGCCGGGCAGAGGCGTGGTGCCCGCAGTGCTGGGACCAATGGCCTATGGCCGGTCACAGGCCGGACGGATACGTCACGGGCGTGCTGCCCGCGATCCACTCACTGGTCGGCTCCAACGGTTCCAGTGCGGTGGTGTGGTCGATGTGGATGAGCGCGTCGAACTGGTCGGCGAGCCGGGTGTGGAAGTAATGGCTCTGTCGTTCGGTGCCGGGCCGGTAGACCACGCCGATCGCGCGCTGTAACCGAGGTTGGTGCAGTAGCTCTGCGGCCTCGCCGGAAAGGTCCGTGCGGAGTAGGAATTCCGGGTTGCCGGTGTCGTGCAGCAGTTCTTCGATACTGGAAGACAATGCGGGACGAACGTTTTCGGGGCGGTCCGGACCGCCCCAGTCCTCGGCAGCGGTGACCGTTCCCGAGCACGTGCTGAAGCCGATGAGCCGGCAGGCATCACCGTGGCGTTCGCGCATCAGCTGGCCCAGGGTGAGTTGACCTTCGCTACCCATTTCGGTGGCGCGGGCATCGCCGACATGAGAGTTGTGCGCCCACACCACGATTCGAGCGGGGGAGCGTTCGTCGGACCGGTCGAGGTGGTTGGCGAGTGCGTCGAGGGTGTCGGCCATATGTTCGTCGCGCAGATTCCAGGAGGACACCCGGTCGCCGAACATGGCCCGATAGTAGGCCTCGGCATCGCGCACCGACCAGGCATTGCGCAGCGCGTCGAACAGTTCGTCGGCGGCGACGGGTTCGACCTCGCCTCCGGCGATCGCGACGCGCTGCAATTCCAGCAGCTGCCGGATCACTTGGGCCTCACAGGATCTGCCCGCGCCGAAGGCCGCGGCGAAACCGTATGCCTGGGCGTCGTCGCCCGCGACATGGTCGAAGCAGGCGTAGCGATCTCTGGCACGCTGTGCTGCTTTCGGATCGACGCGGTCGAGATAGTCCACCACCTCCTGCATCGATCGATGCAGGCTGTAGAGGTCGAGACCGTAGAAGCCGGTCTGCGGCTGGTCGTCGTGCTGCTGCCCGGCGTTGTATGCGCGCAGCCAGATGATGAATTCGCGGATCTCGGTATTGCGCCACATCCAGGCCGGGAAGTGCGCGAATCCGCGCAGCGCTTGTTCCGCGGTGGTGTCGGTGCCGCGCCCGTGCACGTACCGGTTCACTCGGTAGGCGTCGGGCCAGTCCGCCTCGGCCGCGACGGCGGTGAAGCCTTTGTCCTCGATCAGCCAGCGCGTGATCGCCGCCCTGGCTCGGTAGAACTCCCTTGTGCCGTGCGAACTCTCGCCGATCAGCACGAATCGGGCGTCGCCGATCAGTTCTTCGAGCACGTGTGTGGGTGGGATGCCGTCGGGTGCGTCGATGGCTGCGGCTCGGATGGTCGCCGCGGCGTCGATGCGCGGGACGGCGGTGCCGGTGGTCGAGATGCCCAGCAGGGTGCGTACCTGTTCGTCGGTGACCTGGGTGAAGTCCCACAACGATTCGCCGACCGCGCGGAACGGGGTCGGCATGGTCGCGCAGACCATTTCGTCGATCGATGCGCCGAGTTCTCGGCAGGTCGACTCCGGTGCGGCGGGGACCGCGACCACGATCCGCTTCGGTTCACCCGCGCGGATCGCCTCGATGGCGGCGAACATGCTGGCGCCGGTGGCCAATCCGTCGTCCACCAGGATCACCGTCCGCCCGGCCACCTCGATCGGGCCGCGGTCGGCGCGATAGGCGGTCTCTCGCCGGGCCATCTCCGCGGCCTCGTCGCGGGCGATGCTGCGCACCTGATCCGCGGTCAGCCGCAGCGCGCGCACCATATCGTCGTTGAGCACGATGCGACCGCCGGTGGACAGGGCACCGATCGCGAATTCCGGATGACCCGGTGCGCCGAGTTTGCGCACGACCAGGGTGTCCATCGACGCGTCGAGTGCCGCGGCGACCTCCCACGCGACCGGTACCCCGCCGCGCGGCAGTCCGAGCACCAGGACATCAGGATCGCCGCGATAGTGTTCGAGCAGACTGGCCAGCACCCGGCCCGCCTCGTGCCGATTCCGGAAGATCGGTCGCGGCGGTTCGTGGCGCACTCGCGTATGGCTCATCACAAGCCTCCAATCAGCTGGCCCTATATGGGCCGAATTGTCTTGTCAGAGTGCGGTATTCGGTGGCTGGTACCGTTCCGGTCGGTGTGCGGGCAGGCCGAGTGCGCTGCGCTGGACGGCCAGCGTCAGATCCGTCGCGGTGACCACACCGATGAGGCGGCCGGGTGGATCGATCACCGCGATGACGTCGAAGTCGGGTCGCAGCACCGCCCGGGATGCCACCGTGGACAGCAGTTCGTCACCGGAAACCCGGGCCGTCGGCGGCAGCGGGCGGGCGAGGCTGCGCACCGCGGTGGTCTCGCGGGCCGCGGCGGGCAGTGCCGCGAGATCGGACCAGGCGAGTTCACCGATCGGCCGTCCCGCCGGGTCGATTACCGGGAACACGCGGTGATCGGAATGCACGATCTGGGAGCGCAGCAGGTCGCCGACGGACCAGGTCGCGGGCACCGACAGCGGGCGATCGGTCATGACATCGCGTACCCGGATGTCGCCCAGCCGATGTCGCAGCCCCGCGACGGCCAGTTCGACATTGGCGGCCGAGAACAGGAACCAGCCGAGCAGCATCAGCCAGAGTCCACCACCGTTGCCCACCAGTAGCAGCTCCGCGCCGCCGAGGATCAGCAGCGCCAGCCCGAGGACCCGGCCGTTGCGCGCGGCCAAGGTGCTGGCGCGCAACCGATCTCCGGTGTGCCGCCAGATCAGTGCGCGCAGCACGCGGCCCCCGTCCAGTGGTGCGCCCGGCAGCATATTGAATACGGCCAGAATGAGATTCATCGCGGCCAACCAGGCGAGCATCTGCGGCACCGACCCACTGACCACCGCCGCGACCACATCGGCGACGCCGAACAGCGCGACGCCGAGCACGAAACTGGTGAGCGGTCCGGCCAGTGCGATCCGCAGATCCGAGCGCGGATCCTTCGGCTCGTCGCCGAGCTCGGACACCCCGCCCAGTAGCCACAACACGACCACATCGACCCGGGTGCCGCTGCGGCGCGCGATGATCGAATGTGCCAACTCATGGCTCAGCAGGGAGACGAACAGGCCGACCGCGCCGCCCGCGGCGACCAGCCAGACTCCCACCGAGTTCCCATCGGCGTCGGCGAGCGAGCGGCCGAGCAGATAGGTGAACAGGCCGAGGGTGACCAGCGCCGACCAGTGCGCCCCGACGCGGATGCCCCCCACCCGCCCCAGCGGAATCGTCGCACGCACCATGTCAGCGCTCCCGCGCGTCGGCGCCGAACAGACCTTCGGCGAGCAGAATGCGATGCGCCTGCTGAGCCGCCTGCGTCGACCGGTCGCGATCGGGTTTGTCTGCGGGAAGTCGCTCGAGTCCGCGCGCCAGCACAGAGACGGCGTTACCGAGTGCCTGGATACGGTTCTCGAGGTTGGCGACCGGGCCGACCTCGTCGGCCACGGCGACCGGTTGCCACTCGATCAGCGACTCGTCGACCTCTGGTCGCGCACCACATAGCACCCCGTACAGATTCATCGGCAGCACCGCGAAGATCCGGTTCAACTGGCCGGGGGAGAACAGCTCCGACAGCGCCGCGGTGACTGCACCGGCGACCGGGCCGACCTCGTCCTCGTCGATGCCTGCCTCGCGGGCGAACTGCCGGATGAATTCGCCGACGCCATGCCGGACCGGCACGTGCGTCGGCACCCACCCTTCGTAGTAGGCCCCGCGCAGTATTTCGGGAAGTTGCGCGGCCAGGTGCGCCGAGCTGCTGACATTGATGCGGTCGCGCACGGTGTGCAGCCAGGCACGCAGCGCCCGGTACGCGAAGGCCGGCGCGTCGGTATCGAGACCATCGGCGACGGCGCGCAGCCAATCGTGGGCGGTCTGCACGGCGGGCGCGAGTGGATCGTCGTGGTGCGGCATGACTGGCCTCCTGGGTTCTTCCCTGGTCTTGTACGCCCCAGCCTGCGACGCGCATTGCCGCTGGCCAAGGGCCGAAGGGTGCTCTCGGGTGTGCCGATGGTCCCGCTTTCGGATCGCCGATTGCCCGACATCGCGGCAGTGCGATTGCGCTGGCGGGCGAGGGACGGAAGCCCCCTGCTTGGTGGACGTTTCGCACCAGGTCCGGGTCGGGGGACTCTGCCATGCGGAGTCTGGGACCGCGAAGATGGCGATATGACGGATACGGCCCCGGTCGGCGCATCGACGGGCGGCGCGTTCGGCTGGACGCCGATCGACGGGCCGCAGGCCGACCAGGCGCGGGCCAACCTCATCGACTACGACCGAACGTTCGCGAATTCTTCTGGGAGAAGGCGCGATCCGAACTCGCTGGGCTGCCGTGCGGCGGGCTGAACATCGCCTATAGGAGGGTGGCGGAAACCCCTGGCGCGCAATCGATAACCCGCTCCGATGCCGGTCGCGCCCGGTCGGGTGCGGGCGTCAGGATATGCCAGGCGGCTGGCCCGGGAACTCGGCGTCGATATGTCGGCGGTGCGGGGCGGCGGATATCCGGGCAGCGCAAGAACTCGCCGCGCACGAGTCTGCCACGAAAATGTCTGGACACGAGCAGGTCTCGCCGGACGGCGTGGCGACCCGACGTGAACCGGCGCAGGTTGCCGCTCCACGGCACGATGCGGCGGGGATGCGCCTGTCCATCGCGGCGGCCATGACCCGCTCGAAACAGACCATTCCGCACTACTACTTGTCGAACACCATCGACGCCGCCGCCACCACCGAGTGGCTGCGCGAGGTGAACAAGGCCGCACCAGTACACGATCGAATCGTGCTCGCGGCCTTGCTCTTACGGGCGGTCGCACTGGCCGCAAAGACCGTGCCCGCGATGAACGGGCACTGGATCGAGGACGGCTTCCGTCCGGCCGACACCGTCGATCTCGGCACGATCGTCTCGCTGCGCGGCGGCGGCATTATCGCGCCCAACCTGGCACACGCGGACACGACGCCGCTACCGGAGTTGATGGTCTGGCTGCGCGAGGCGGTCACCCGGGCCAGGTCTCAACACCATCGCCGAACTGCTGCAGCATCCGGAACAACTGTGAACCACGAAAGGTCGTGAACGACCATGTCCCACACCCTGTCTCGCGACGACGCGGAGCCCGTCATCCGAACCGCGCTGCGCGGCTTCGCCTCCGATGCCGAACTCGCGGCGCTTGCGCGCACCGAACCCCTGCGTACCGCACTGGACCTCGACTCCCTCAGCTTCGTCGAAAAGCTCAATCGCGCAACCGGAGTACGCATCGATGAATCCGACTACCCACGGCTGGCATCGATCGACTCCTGCGTGGAGTTCCTGACTGCAGCCGATTAGCGCTCAGCAATAGAGGTAAGCCGCACCGACCAGTCGTGCAGCCATCCTGACGATGCCTCACATGTAGGCCGACCACGCCGCGCGATTCGCTACTTCGCGCATCTACACTTCGCGCTCAGCGAGATCAACGGTAAGACTCAACCGGTGCGGAGCTCGAGTACCTCATCGAGCGGACGTCGTGGTGTAGAGGCGGGTTCAGTGTCCTCGGGTGCCACGCCGATACGGATCAGCACTTGCGGCAGGTCAGGATGCGGTATCAGGTCAGCGATGACCGAACGGCTGGTGGCGAGTTCGGTGATGTGGGTCAGAGAGCAGGTGGCCAGGCCGCGTGCGGTGCATTCGAGCAGTATTTCCGACAGTGCCTCACCGGTATGCAGCCAGTGCGCGGGCGTCTCACCGAGGGTGCTGAGCACTATCAGCCGGGACCGATCCTCGATCGCGGCGCGGCGAACCGAATACGGTGCGGGCGGGAAGCTGCGCCCGACGTCCACCCTGGCCGCCTCGGCATCCGATACCAGCGCGGCAGCAGGGACGCCCTGCTCAACATCCAAATGCCCGGTCCACCAATGTAGTTCGGTCTGATACGGCATGTCGTACCGGCGCAATGCGGCGGCTTGTTCGGTGGCCGCGGACAACCGGGGCCGACTGGTTTCTGCGATCTCATCTACGGAAACATGATGTGGTCTCGCCAGTTCGCGCGCAGCGTCGAATACATCGATCCAACCTTCCGGTGCCAGCATCGGCAATCGGTCGGTGTGGCGACGGTGGATGGCGCGCACGCGAGCCGCCGTGGTATTCAGCGCGCCGGGCCACGGGCGGAACTCCAGCACGGCCAAGTGATCGGGCACATCGGGGTCGGGGAGCCGGATGACATCGGCGAACCAGCCCATCGACACAAAGGCCAGGCGCGCGTGGTCGAGCACCGCGCCGCAGCTGATCACCAGCTGTCTGCCTTGCGGGTCGGCCGAGCGCAATAGTCGGCTGGTATCGCGGTAGAGATTCAGGCGCCTTCCGTCGTACACCCAGCGCCATGGCTGGGTGTTGTGCACAGATGGGGCTCGGCAGGCGAGCATCAGTGCCATTCGCACGGTCCGCAGATCGGGTGTGCTCCCACGGTCGCTTGCGTTCATACCCCGACTCTCACCCCCCGCGACCGCCGGCGCGACAGGCATTGCGCACCGATCCCAGGGCCGATGGTCACCCGCACTCGGTCGGGTGATCACCATGCGCTGACAGCGATGAGCGTCGAGGTCGTTTGTACCTGGTGGAGGGGGCGATCGGCTCTGCTGCTGGTGGCGGGGGTGGGGCACAGTTGATGTGAGCTGGCGAAATGGTCGGTGGCATCAGTTGTGAGCTGAGGAGATGCCGAGATGATGTATTGGTACGACCACGATCTCAATGGGTGGGGGTATGCGTGGATGAGCATCGGAATGGTGCTGTTCTGGGGGCTGCTCATCGCGGGCTTCGTGATTCTGGTTCGCCTCGCTATGCGACCCGATCCTTCATCGATGAACCGGCGCGAGCGGGTGGCCGAACAGTTACTGGCCGAACGGTTCGCGCGCGGCGAGATCGACGAGAAGGAGTACACGGATCGGCTGGCGACGCTGCGTCGCCACCTGACAGCGGGACATTCGTAATGTTATCCGCGGCGGTAGATTTCGGCAGGTTTGCGGCCCGTCACCCAATGTGTCCGGGTCGTGGATCCGCCGAATGTCACCGTCCAGCATCTCGAAGAGGGTACTGCGGCGCAGCCAGCGCCGTGGATCCGTTTCGGTGCGGCGCTGGTGTGGTCGGCCTATTCGTGTCGCATCGTCAGGAAGTCGGTCAGCGGGCGGCGCGGTGTCGGTGCGGTTTCGGGTTCATCGTCGGGTACGGTGCCGACGCGGATGATCACCTGAGGGAAACCAGGGTGGGGGAGCATAGCCGCGATAATCTTTCGGGCCGAAGGCATTTCGGTGATGTGGGTCATCGAGCAGCTCGCCAGACCGGCGGTCGTGCATTCCAGGAGCACAGCCGAGAGCGCTTCGCCGGTGTGCAACCACGCCGTGGCGGACTCACGAGGCGAGCTGAGCACCAACAGTCGCGCATTGTCCTCGATATCGCCGCGGCGGGCCGAATGCGGTGCTGACGGGAAGGTGCGCCCAACACTGACGCGGGCGAATTCGGCATCCGAGGCCAGGGCCTCGCGCGGGACGCCTTCGGGGTCGCCGGAATGCCCGGCCCACCAATGCAATTCGGCCTGGTATTCCATGTCGTAGCGGCGGCCCGCAGTGGCGTGGTCGGACGCCGCCGCGAGCTTCGCGCTGGCGCTGTCGTCGAGGAGATCGAGCTCGATGTCGTGGGGTGTCACCAGCATTCGCGCGGTGTGCAAGAACTGTGAAAGATCCGTCGGTGCGAACATCGGCAGTCGGTCGGTGCGGCGCCGATCGATGGCGCGAGCCCGGGCCAGCACGGCGGGCGGAGGCTCGGGCCACGGCCGGAACCCGATGACCGCCAGATAGTCGGTGCGATCGGAAACGGGCAACCGGGTGGTATCGGTGTGCCAACCCTTGGCGGCGAATGCGGTGCGCACATGGTGCAGCATCGCGCCACAGCTGATCACCAACTGTCTGCCGAGTGGATCGGCCGAGGTCAGGAGGCGGTCGGCGTCGCGGTACAGATGCAATCCGACTCCGTCGAACACCCAGCGCCACGGCTGGCTGTTGTGCAGCGACGGTGCCCGGGCGGCCAACCGCATGGCCGACAGCACCGTCTGGTGGTCCGGCACCGAAAGTACGGGAGAAGCGCTGGTATCGGTCATACTGTCGAGTGTCGTCCCGCGCGCAGCGGCACGATACGGGACTTGCGACCGTTCTCGAAGGTCCATGGTCACCCGCCGACTGGATGATCCGGACGGGCTCCGGTCACAGACAGAGCAGGCGTGGTGCCTGAACTTGGCTACGAATGCGATGATCGCCTGGACGACAGGGGATTGACCGTCCAGCAGTTGCGACGGCTGGGCCGCCGCACCGATGACGAGGAGCTGGCCCACATCTCACCGGCACGCAGCGAGAACATCGACGTCTTCGGCGCCGACGAGGTCGACATGATGTCGAACTCGCCCCGTTCGGCCTCGCCGGCTATCGGCCGTTACGGGTGTACGACACTCTGTTCTGCCCCGATGGACAACGATATCGTGGTGCGATAGCTGCCTCCGATATCCAGGGAAGGTGTCTGCGGGTGATGCGGGTGAACCGGCGCGGGTTCCTCGGAATGGCCGGAACTGCGGTGGTTGCCAGTGGTGCGGCTGCCCTGACGGCGGGGTGCGGCCGGTCGCCATCATCCGCGAAAGCTGATTACACGCTGTATATCGGGCCGGGGGAGGTGGAGGTGGCGCCAGGGCGGGTGGTGTCGACCATGCTGTACGACGGGCAGTTTCCGGGCCCGTTGTTGCGGTTCACCGAGGGCACACCGGTCGTGGTGGAGGTCCACAACGACGCCGGCACACCTGAGCAGTTGCATTGGCACGGGCAGACGATGCCGGTGGAGGTGGACGGTTCGGCCGAGGAAGGCACCCCGTTCATTCCCGCGCACGGGATGCGGCGATTGTCGTTCACACCGGGCCCATCGGGATTGCGCTTCTATCACACACATTTAGTCGCTGGCGCGGACCTGAACCTGGGCCAGTACAACGGGCAGGTCGGACCCGTCTACATCGAGACGAAGCACCATCCCGGCGCCTACGACCAGGAGGTGTTTCTTACTCTCAAAGAGTTCGGGCCGTCGCTGAGCCAGCGTGGGGATATGGATGCCGAATTCTTGGCCGGTGAGCCGGTTGCGGAGTTGCGGGACAACGGTGAGGCGGCGATGGCGGCCTCGCTGGCGTCGGGTAAACCGCACGGCTACGAGGTCGGCTACGACACCTGCACCATCAATGGCCGCATGCTCGGCCACGGCGCCCCGATCCGGGTCCGCGAGGGGGAGCGGGTGCTGCTGCATGTGGTCAACGGCAGCGCGACCGAGAACCGCAGCCTCGCATTGCCCGGTCATGCCTTCACGGTGCTGGCGTTGGACGGCAACCCCGTGCCGAACCCGGCGCGGGTGCCGGTGTTGTGGCTCGGTACCGCCGAGCGGATTTCGGCGGTGGTGGAGATGACCACCCCGGGCGTATGGGTGCTCGGTGACCTCTCCGACGATGATCGTGGCAACGGCATGGGCATCGTCGTCGAGTACGCCGGCCGCGCCGGTGACCCGCAGTGGGCTCCGCCGTCGCCGTTCACGTGGGACTATCGGCTATTCACCCGGTCCGGCGTGAACCCGGCGGCGCCGGACGAACAGATCGAGCTGCTGATCGAGAAACGCAACGCCGACCGCGACGGGTACAACCTGTGGACCCTCAACGGCACCGCTTTCGACATGAACACCGGCACACCCGCTTTCGACCTGGCTCGGGGCCGCCGGTACCGGTTGCGGTTGCGCAACGCGACCGACGACATCCATCCGATTCATCTGCACCGCAACACCTTCGAGGTCACCCGCATCGCCGGCACACCCGTCGCCGGGTTGCGCAAGGATGTGGTGATGCTGGGTGGCTATCAGGAGATGGACATCGATGTCCTCGCCGATCAGCCCGGATTGTCGCTGCTGCACTGTCATCAGCAGCTGCACATGGACTACGGGTTCATGACATTGCTGCGCACGGCTTGAGCCGTCCTGCAGTGGAGCTGGGCAGGACCGATGGTCTGTCCGTCTGGAAGGTGATGCGCGGCAGGAGGTTCCGTCCACCACCTGTCTTGCGCCGTGGTGGGTCCTGCCTTCGGTATCACGCCGGGAGCTGTGTCGTTGGTGGGTTCGTTTCGGGTTCGCCGACACCGAGGCGGGCGTCGACCAGCAGTCCGGCTGCTCCGATCGCGGCACAGGCCACGGTGACCGCAATCAAGGCGGGACTGGTGTGCCCGGTAAGGGCGTCACCGAGCGCGACGACCGCGGTCGTTCCGGGCAGCACCCCGGCGATAGTGGCGGCCAGGTAGGGCACGAGCCGGACCGAGGACAGACCGGCGCAGTAGTTGATCAGCGAGAACGGCACCGGGCTGATCAGGCGCAGCGACCCGACCGCCAGCCGGCCGCGGCGGGCCGTGCGGGATGACTGACGGATTCTGCGGGTGATGGCGATTTATCTTGTGGCCCCGCGGTTTCGGCTCCCCGGTTCAGCTCCGGCACACGAGTACCGGGCATGTGGTGTGGTGGAGCAGGTCTCGGCTGGTCGACCCGAACAGCAGCGCTGCGGCGGTGGGGTGGCCGTGGCTGCCGACGACCAGTAACTGCACATCGCGCGCCATCTCGTTCAACACCGAGCGGGCCGAGCCAGGGACCGGCAGCTCGATGACCTCGACATCCGGATATTCCGTGCGCCAGCCTGCCAGTGACTCGGCCAGTAGCGTGCGTTGCTGCTCACCGTGCTCGAGATGGTGGCCCACCGGGTCGATGCGTGAGGGCCAGCAGTGCACGGCGGTCAGGGGCACCTCGAGCGCGGCGGCGATTTCGAAGGCGTGGGCGATGGCCGGAATGCTGAGTTCGGTTCCGTCGATACCGACCGCCACCGGCTTGCCGCGCGGAATGGGCTTGCCGTTCGCGCCGCGCCAGACCCCGACCGGACAGTGCGCGTGCTGGGCGACCTGCATGGTGGTGGGGCCTACCAATCGGTCCCCGTAGGCGGTCCGTGCACCGACCACGACGATGCGGGCGTGCGTGCTCAATGCCACGAGCGCGTCGGCGGGCGGGCCCTCGGGGCGTACCGCATTGACGGTCAGCTCCGGATCGCAGGTGTACACGAGCTGGCGTGCGCGCTCGAGGGTCGCGTGGGCAGCGTCGGCGGACTGTGGCGCATGGATAGACTCGGCCAACTGCTGTGCGGACGTAGCTGAACGCGGTTGCGCATAGGTGAGCAACAGCGGTGCGTGCATGGCACCGGCCAGATATGCGGCCCAGCGTGCGGCATTGAGTGCCGTCGGCGAATCGTCCACGCCGACGACGATCGAGGTGCGATCGGCCCTGGTACTCATCGATCCGCACTCCTTGCCGCGAGATCTTCCGGTTGCGTCACAGCGACTACCAATACATTCCACCCTCGTCCTCGGCGGTCCCTCGCGGTAGGGGCATTGGTGCTCGATGGGGAGGTCATCGGTCAACCCAAGCACGGAGCCGACTACCCCGCCCGGACGTGCACCCGTGCGGTACCGGCGCTGCCGCAAGGCAATCGAGAGGGGTCCAATGCCCCTGGGATGACGGTCATTCCGGCCCTGTGGCGGACTGCCGATTGTCGCGATGCTCAATGGACGACCGCGTGCGCGTCTTTGTGCTACGCGGATCCATTGTGACCCGGTGAGGAGCCGATCATGAATCCCGAGAATGTCGAACCCGTTTATCCAGTGCGTGTTCGTGGCGATCTCGACGAGCCCTTGTCGCGCTGGCTGTGGCTGGTGAAATGGATTCTCGCGATTCCGCATTACATCGTGCTGTTCTTTTTGTGGACAGCATTCGTTGTGCTGACCGTGGTCGCCGGGTTGTCCATCCTGTTCACCGGCCGGTATCCGCGCTCGCTGTTCGACTTCAATGTCGGCGTGCTGCGTTGGACGTGGCGCGTGCACTTCTACGCCTTCGCGGCACTCGGCACCGATAGATACCCGCCGTTCAGCTTGCAATCCACCGACTATCCCGCGGACCTGGAGATCGACTACCCGCAGCAGTTGTCGCGCGGCCTGGTCCTGGTGAAGTGGTGGCTGCTGGCCATCCCGCACTATCTGATCGTGGCGGCGATGACCAGCACCGGCCCGGCCTTCGACTGGGGCAGCGATAACAACGACGGCTCCACGGGAATCTCCCTGCTCGGCATTCTGGTGCTCATCGCCGCGGTAACCCTGCTGTTCACCGCTCGCTACCCGCGTCGACTGTTCGACTTCATCCTCGGCATCAACCGCTGGGCCTACCGTGTCGCCGCGTACGCCACCCTGATGCGCGACGAATACCCGCCCTTCCGCCTCGACCAGGGCCCACGCGAACCTGACGAAAAGACGGTGCTCTGATCGCGAAAACCAGGGCACCGCACCGCTATTCGGTAGTTATGCCCGCCGTGGCGATGAACTCGCTGCGGCGGGCGTTCGCTGTCACACGTGGGCCTGCCGACGAAGTCACTGTGCGAGCCCGTCAACGGCCTGGCGGCCGGTGGTGAAGCGGGCGGCGCGGCGGTGCACGCGATGGCCGGTGACTCGGGGTCGTTGCGGGGCAATGGGTTTCGGGGTGCGGAAGAAGAAGTGTTTACCGAGTTCGGCCAGGGTCAGGTAGGCGGGCACCATAAGGGTCAGGGCTAGGAAGAAGCCGCCTGGGAGTGGTGTGAAGCCCAGGTCGCGAGCGAAGGGCGTTGCGGGCAGGATGGCTCCGATGGTCACTGCGCCGAGCGCGGCCATGCGCAGTGTGACGCTGGGATGGCTGTGGAAGAACGGGGTGCGGCGAGTCCGGATGACGAACAGGACCAGTGTCTGGGTGGCCAGCGACTTCACGAACCAGCCGGTGTGGAACAGGCTTTCGTCGGCGTGGAACAGCCCGAGCATGATCGCGAAGGTGGCGAAGTCGAACAGCGAGCTGATGGGGCCGAAGACCAGCATGATGCGCCGGATCAGCCCGACGTCCCAGCGCGATGGGCGTGCCAGTTGTTCTGGATCGACGGTATCGGTGGGGATGGCGAGTTGGCTGGCGTCGTAGAGCAGTTTGTTGAGCAGGATCTGCGACGGCAGCATCGGTAGGAAGGGTAGGAAAGCGGAAGCGCCTGCGGCGCTGAACATATTGCCGAAAACACCGGGAGCAGGCGGGCTCGATGTGAGCGAATCGCGTTGAGGCCGACGGTCTGCGACCGTTAACGAGCTTCCGGTGTCGCCAGACCCGCGTCGGTGCTCGACAGCGCCGAGAGCACGTCCGTGATCGGCATCGCAGCGGCGACCGATACCTCGAAGTGGTCGAAACCTGTTGTCTCACGATCGATTAGATGCGGCGTCGCGGTCATCGTGATGCGGTGTGTGCGCGGCGGGATCGAGCGGGCTTTCGCGGCGGGATGGCCTCGTCGGCGACTTCGACCGGAATAGCCGAAATAGACATCACCGCCTCGACGATGGCGGCCGGTATGGACGACGCGGCGAGTGCGTCGGATTCGGAGTGCAACCGCCCATCCGGTCGTTGTCGTCGACGACGGGCAACGCGGCGAAGCCGTGTTCGGTGAGCCGCTCGATGGCCTCGTTCAGCGGCGCTTCCGGCCGGACAGTCACCACCGGTCGGCTGAGAATGTCGCGCGCGTACATCGCTGCCACCTCACGAGATAGTCGGACTTCTCGACTAATCATCGACGGCGGACCGCTGCGGGTTCGAGGGGCGAAGGTCCGTTTCTACCGAGAACTCGGTCCCTTGAACCGACGGCTGAACCATCGCGCCGCCCCGTTCGTCAAGAGCGCGTCGGCGTGGCGGACGGGAGACGCAGGTAGTGGTCGATTCTCGGCGATTACCGCGGTGTGTCACCGGTGACGCTGTTGCGAGCCCTCGGCGTGGCCGCCGGAAGATGCTGTGCGCATACCGCTTCCACGAATTCACCGACGTTGGACTCGGGAAGACGCCGGGACAGGTCGGCCTCGGTGATGATGCCGACCAGCTTGCCCGCCTCGGTTACCGGAAGTCGTCGGATCTGATGCTGCTCCATCAGAGTAAGCGCGGCGTCGATATCGGTGCCGGTATCGACGGTGAGCAGGTCGTCACCCTGGGCCATTTCGCCCGCGGTGGTCTTGCGCGGATTTGCCCCGGCGGCGATGCATTTGACGACGATGTCGCGGTCGGTGACAATGCCGACCGGATGTCCCTCACCGTCGCAGATCGGTAATGCGCCGACATTGAGCTGACGCATTCGCTGCGCCGCGGTCTCCATGGTGTCGCGGACCGTAATGCTCGCGACATCGGGCTGCATGATGGCCTGTGCGGTAGTCATAGCTGGCTCCTTGTCGTATAAGTCGTGCACTCGTGGCACCCATCATCGACTGGTCGTGGCGGGGCAGCGAGGGCCGAAAGTCACTGTGGCGCGAGGATTCGACGGTGGCGGTGGCTGTCCGCGCCGCGGGTGTGATAGACCCAACGTCCTCGATCCATGGGACCTTCTGCCCTGTTCAGCGCCGCCGCGTCCGGATGACACTGCCTGGGTTGTGTGTGTGGCAGGGCTCCGGAGAAGAGGTTGCCGAGTGAGTACAACCGAACTGTGGTCGACCAGGACAGCCGCGGAAGGGGAGTGCACCACCGAAGGATGGATCCCGCTCTCATCAACCGTGTGATACGGGCGATCGATAGAGCGCTGCGCTGTCACCATGTCGATGAACCGGCGCGAGTGCGGCTCACCAGCCCGCCGCGCGGGGAAGGGCCGACCCTGGCACAGGCGAATGTAGTGTTCCGGAATGTTCCTGTGCGAGTCCAGGTTCCCGGTCCCAGCGAATTCATCGCCACCTTCCTCGCCGACCGGCTCGACCGCCGGCTCACGCGGCTCAATGCCGAAGCGGTGCTCAGATATTGGCCCGATCCGGCGCGTCCGCCGTTGGCGGGGCCCACCGGCGAAAAGCCGATCGTGCGCCGTCAACACTGTGCATTGCTGACCGGAACCCCGGACGATGCGGTGCGGGCGATGGATGCGATGGACTATGACGCCTACCTCTACACCGACGCAGAGACCGGCGAGGACGCGATCGTCTACTGGGCCGGCGCCGGTCGCGCCGGCCTAGTCGAGAAGGTGGGTGATCGGTGGGCGGTAGAGGAACGCGGCGAGCATGGCGAACTCGGCGAGATGTGGGGCAGGAAGTCCGCGCAGACGTTTCATCGTGCGCTTGGCCGCCATGCACAGTGCGTGTGATTACTGGCGGGCGCAGGAGTGGCTGGCCGGGGATGCGTTGTCGCGGTTGAAGACTCGGTCGGTGCTGCGGTGTCACTCCCGCCTTGTGTGGCTATGCGCCAGCGGCGGTGTGGTTGGGTCGGTTCTTGTGTCGCAGCAGCCATCGGCGAAGTTCATCGGCGCCCCAGACGATGATCGGATAGGGGGCGGTGAAGGCGAGCATGCCGGGGGTGAGGGAGGCGGTACCGAGGGCGTTTTGCAGGAGCGGCAGGTAGATGATGGCGGCGGTAAGAGCGAGTTCGAAAGCGATGCCCCACAGCAGCAGGGGGTTGGAGAAAACTCCGATCGAGCGGAGGGAGGCGTTTTCGGTGCGGGCGGCGAAGGCGGTACCGATCTGGCCTGCGACCAACCCGAGGAAGGTCATGGTGGTGGCCTGCTGGTAGGCGTGGTGTAGTGGTTGTCCGGAGCCGGTGGCGTCGCCGGGATGCCATCCTGCCCGCATGAGCACGTAGAAGAATCCGGCCATTGCCAGTGCTGCGCAGATGACGCCGAGGAACAGCCAGGCGCGGAGCAGCATGGGGGCGCGGATAACCGGTTCGTTGCGGGATCGAGGTGGTTTGCGCATGATGCCGGGTTCGGCGGGTTCGCGGCCGAGCGCGAGGGCGGGCAGGGTTTCGGTGCCGACGTCAATGGCGAGCAGTTGCAGCACGGTCAGTGGCAGTGGGACGGCGCCGCCGGTGAGCGCGAAGACCAGGAACGGGGTGATCTCGGGGGTGGCGTGGGCGAAGATGTAGAAGATGAATTTGCGGATGTTGTCGTAGACGCGGCGTCCGGCCTGCACGGTGGCGGTGATGGTGGCGAAGTTGTCGTCGGTGAGCACCATGGTCGAGGCTTCTCGCGCAACGTCGGTGCCGGAGCGGCCCATGGCGATGCCGATGTCGGCGCGTCGCAACGCGGGAGCGTCGTTGACGCCGTCGCCGGTCATCGCCACGACGTGCCCGGTGTCGCGCAAGGCGTCGGCAATGCGGAGTTTCGCTTCCGGTGAGGAGCGGGCGAAGATCAGCTCGGCGCCGCTGTCGAGAAGCTTGTCGAGGTCGAACTCGCTCATCCGGTCCAGCTCTGCACCGGTCACGACGACGGGCTGACCGCGGGTGATGCCGACCTGGGCAGCCACGGCAGCTGCGGTGAGGCCGTGGTCGCCGGTGATGACGATGATGCGGATGCCGGCGGTGTGGCAGGCAGCGACAGCATCGGCGACCTCCCGACGCGGCGGGTCGGCCATCGCCACCAGCCCGAGCAGGGTCATATCCCGCTCGGCCTGCTCGCTGTTCTGCGGTAGTGGTGTGCCGGGTTCGATGCCGAGGTCGGCGACGGCCAGTACACGCAAGCCTCGACGGGCCAGACCGTCGACCTGTTGGCCCAGCATGTGCCGGCGCGCTGGGGTGAGCGGTTGCTGGTCGGCATACGGCCCGAGTTCAGTGGCACACAGTGGCAGCATCGTTTCCGGGGCGCCTTTGGCGTGAACCCACAGGCGGCCGGTGTCGTCCTGGTCGAGGGTGGACATGCGCTTGCGGCCCGGATCGAAGTGGAACTGCTGACGCCGCTGCCGCTGCCGCACGTCCGGATCCAACTGGGCACCGAGTGCTGCCGCGGCGTCGATCAGCGCGATCTCGGTCGGATCACCGGCCGCGGCTTGCCCGGCGGCAGTGCTGTGCGCGTTGTTGCAGGCGGTCATCGCGGCGGCCAAGCGAGCAAGGGTTACGTCCGTGGACGGCGGCAGAGTCGCGGTCATATCGTGGGTTCCGGTAGCGGTGCGGACCAGGGTTGCCCGCATCGTGTTCTCGGTGAGCGTGCCGGTCTTGTCGGTGCAGATCACGTCGGTGGAGCCGAGGGTTTCCACCGCGCTGAGCCGTTTCACGACCGCGCCGCGACGCGCCAGGTCACGCACTCCGATCGCCAGCGCCAACGTGATCACCGGCAACAATCCCTCGGGTACATTTCCGACCAGCAAGCCGACCGCGAAGACGACCGCGTTGAGGAACGACAGTCCTGCGGCCAGGGTCGCGACCGGGATGAACGCCGCACCGAGCAGCACCGACACCCCGGCGATCAGCCAGGCCACCCGCCGCACCTGGTGTTCGAGAGGACTCTCCTCACGCTCCACTCGCTCCGACAGTGCCGCGATGCGGCCCAGCTCGGTGTGCATGCCGGTGGCGTAGACGACCGCGCGGGCTTCGCCCTCGGTGCAGGTCGTGCCGCTGAACACCAGATCCCGGGCTTGCAGTAGCGAGACATCGGTGTCGACCAGCTCGGCCGCACGGAATTCCGGCATCGATTCCCCGGTCAGCGCGGACGCATCCACTTCGATACCGCCGTCGAGCAGGCGGGCATCCGCCGAGATCCGGTCGCCTTCGCTGACCACGAGCACGTCGCCGGGCACCAGCTGCGTGGCCTCGATGTCGCCGACGGTCCCGTCCCGCAGCACCGTTGCCCGCATCGGCAAATACGCGGCCAGCGCCTCTACCGCCTTCTCGGCATGCTGTTCCTGCACGAACGCGAACGCGGCGTTGATCACGATCACCACCACGATCGCGATCGCCACCGGCACGATGCCCACCGCCCACGCCAACCCCGCCGCAGCCCACAGCAACAGCGCCAGCGGATGGGTGAACTGCCGCGCCAGCTCCCGCGGCCATCTCCGGCCACCCCGCCGTTGCAGCAGGTTCGGTCCGACGTGGATCAACCGCCGCTGGGCTTCCCGGGCAGTCAAACCCGACCGGGAACTACGCAGATCACGCAACAGCAGATCCACCCGCTCGGTCGGATCCAACCGAACACCCGGCTCGACCTCTACACCGCCGCTGGTGGCGCCGTCGTCGTTACCAACATTTTCCGACACGGCCCACCCCACTGTCGTCGCAACCAGCTTCGGCCGTCCTGTCGGAGCGACTAGATGGACTGTTCGCCGCCGTTTGCCCTCGGATCCGAGGCCCACCGAGATCGTGGTCATACCAGCGCATAACGGCTCCTTCGGTCGATCTCATGTGTGGGCGAGCAACTCCCGCAGCGGCTGGTTGTGGTGCATTCGGGCGATCGCGTCGGCCAACAGCGGTGCGACCGAGCGCACTTCGAACGGTGCGGCCGAATCCTGTTGTGCGACAGTGTCGGTGACGATGACCCGGCGCAGCGCTAGTGCGCGTAGTCGGGCCGCGGCCGGGGGCACCAGCGGTCCGTGGGTCGCGGCGGCGACGATATCGGTGGCGTGATAGTGCAAGATCTGGATCGCGGCCTCGATGGTCGCGTCGGTGGAGATCATGTCGTCGACGATCAGCACGGGACAGCCGCTGATGTCGCCGATCATCTCCACCGCGCTGACCTCGGTAGCGCTTTCCCGGAATTTGCGCACGATCGCGACCGAATCCTGCATCGACGCCGCGTACTGTTCGGCGAGTTTCGCCGCGCCGAAATCCGGCGCGACGACGATGGTCCGCCCCGATCGCGCCGGGACAGCCGCCTCGGCCAACAGCGGCACCGCGGTCGATATCTCGACGGGCATCGGCGATATCGCCTCCAACGCCTCGGTGTGTGGGTCGACGACGACCAGCCGATCCGCACCCGCCCGCGCGATGGCCTCCACCACCACCCGCAGGCCGAGCGCCTGACCCGACCGGGTCCCTGGTGTGTTGCATTCGCGAGCACCGATCAGCCACGGGTGGATACATCTCGGTCGCTGCACATCGCGAGCGGGAAGGTTCCGTTCCGGCGCATCGAGTGAGCATGGGCCACCAGCTCGGCAATCCCCTCCCGGATCCCGTCGGCTATCACGTCGATATCGGGTGTGGTGTCGTAGTCGCCGGTGATGCCGAAGGCCAAGTGGTCGCCGTAGCTGAGGATGGCTATAGCGGTGCGCAGCCGCATCGCTATCGGCACACATGGCAGCAGTTCCAGCACCTTTGCACCGTGCACGGTCAGTTCGCGCCGCGGGCCTGCGACGTTGGTCGCCAGCGCGCCGACGCCACGCTGCGGGAAATGCGCCGCCAGCCGGACGGTCCACGCGACCGGGGCGAACGGGAGCCGCCCGGCCATCGACAGCAGCGAGTTTTCGGCCTGGGCCGCGCCGCTGGACTTGTGTGTGGTCATCCGGTCATGGATTCGGCCGAGTCGTTCGACCGGGTCGGCGATATCAATCGGCAGGTGCGGCAGCATCGCCGAAACCCGGTTGTCGAGTATGTATTTCGCGTCCGTCGGACGCATCGATACCGGCACCAGAATGCGCAGCTTATCGCCGGTGGGTTCCTCGCCGCGGCGCAAGAGCAGACTGCGGTACGCCGCGGTGACCGCGGCGAGCACGACGTCGTTGACGGTTACACCGAATGCCGAGCCGACCTCGCGTACGTCGGACAGCGACATGCGCACAGCGACATAGCGGCGCTGGAGCCCGATGGGGCCGTTGAGCGAGGAACCGGCGGCCGGACTGATGGTCGCCAGCACGACCGGTGCGAGGCTGCGCAGCGTGCCGACCACGAAGCGCGGCGCCACCAACGGCATACGCAAGCCCTTGACCGCCAACCCGAACCATTCTGCCGCAGTGCGGGTTTCGTGATTCTGCGGTGGCTTGCGGGTCGGCCGGTCCTTTGGGCTCCGATCGCAGAAGCTCTCGAGTAGCGAGATGCCCGAGACGCCGTCGACAAGGCTGTGGTGTGCCCGCACGATCAGCGCCCAGCGGTCATCGGCGACATGTTCGACCACGGTGCACTGCCACAGCGGGTGGTCCCGGTCGAGCCGCTCTGCGAGTTCGGTCGCGATGAGTTCGAACAGCGTTTGTTCATCACCCGGTTCGGGTAGTGCGGCCCACCGGATATGACGAGCCACCTCGAAATTCGGATCGTCCTCCCATACCGGTGCAACGAGATCCAGTGGTGCGCGCCGGACCCGCTGCCGTAGGCGGGTGTTGTGCGCGAGCCGCTCAGCCAGCGCCTCGATGAATTCGGCTCGCTTCGGCGCCGCACCGGAAATGATCGCGACCGCACCGATTCCGAGACTGATATGCCGGTCGGAATCCTCGAGTTCGATGAATCCCGAATCCAGCGGGCGTAATTCGGTCATGATGGGCACCTATCTCGATCGTCACGAATCCTGTCCGACCGGTCGGCTCATCCCGCGCCACTCCCGGTCCAGCGCCGCGTAGCGGCGCGCCCGCAGTAGCCCGGCGATCCCGTAGCCCAGGAGCATTGCGCAACTCCAGACGGTGACCAGAATCGTCAGGCCGATGCCGATACCGCTGCTGGCGGCATTGATCGCACGAACTGGTGGTGTGGTGAGATTGCCACCGCGGTCGAGCCACACCTGCACCGCATCGCCCGGTGCGGACTTGCCAGGAACCTCGGTCGTCGTCGTCCCGGAGTTGCCGTTGTAATCCCAACGCACGGTCGCTTCGAACCGTTCGGTAGTCGCCCCATAGGCGTCCACCGTCACAATCCGCTCCGGTTTCGTCGTGATCGTCGCGGGCACAGCGACTTTCGTCGCATTCTCGAGCCGAATCCGGCTCGCGGCCGCGGTGTAACCCGCGGTACCCGCCGCGCCCGCGACCGGCACCGCAACCAGCATGACAATGATCGCGAACAGCCACACCACTGGCTCGACCCGATCCGATACCCGCATCAGCGAACTCGTGCGCCACGGTCGGCGCCGCCACCAACGGGTCGACAAGGACGGGTACTCCGACATAGCGATCACCTCGCACCCTGTGTCGTGGTGTCCGGCTCGGTTAACGAGCCCGGGTGCGATAACTCGTGCGGCAGTGCGGCGAAGCGCGCCGCGCTCAGCTCCTGCTCGCGTAGCTGCGCGCTGCTCAGCACATAAGCGTCGGGCCCTGGAAAGGTCAGCGTGCGATGCCCGGTATCGGACCAATGCACCAGGTACGGTGGCGAGCCGTCGGGCGAATGCACCTCCTCGATGAGGCCGCGCCGAGTCGGGCCGTGGTCGCCACCGCCACCGCGCTCGACAATCAGCCAGTCTCCTGGTTGTGCGTGCATGAGCGGACCTCCGAGTAGTTCAGGCCGTCGTACGCAGGATGCGGACGAGGAAGTAGCCGGTGACGGCGGCCATTGCCGCGGCCATAAACAGGCCACCGGCGATGCCGATCAACACCACGAGCGATGTGGACTGTCCGGGCTGCCACAGTGGGCTGGTGAACGCCATGAAGACGAACAGCCCGGCCAGCCAGGCCAGGGCCGTCGCCGCGATCCAGCGGTCCGCATCGATGAGGAAGTGGCGCAACACAAACCACTGCGCGCCGAGTGACAAGAGCAAGCCGATCCCGCCTACCACCGCCGCGGGCACCAGCACCCGTGGCGACCACGCGTCGAGTCCGTCACCGGCCAGCAACGGGACCACACCTATCGACCAGGCGACCAATGCCCCGAGTGCCGTGGCGCGAATCCAGTCGCCCGGCGGCATTGCGGGTACAGCCGACCGCAACACCCTGGCCTGGAACCAGCCGAGGACACTGCCCTCAACGAGTCCGGCGATCAGCAGCGCGATGGCGGCGGCGAGTGGTGCGGCCACGCGCACCAGAGCACCGGTCACCGCTGGCGCCGCGAAGCCCAGCAATTCTCCCGCCGTGACGTTGGCGAACCAGTGTCGCCACAGTTCCCGCGGTTCGGTGGGCAGGTCCGGGACGCCAGCCATCGGCTCGCGTGTACCGGACAACTCGATCGCCACGATCGGATCGGTCGTCGGCACCTCCGTACGGGGAAATGCCGCCTGATAGATCGCTGCCGCTTCCTCGCGTTCCAGCGAATCACGTTGTGTCACATGCCCCGTTCCTCGGTACCACCGTCCATCGAGCCATATCGAAAACGGCAGGGGTGTGCGGAAGTTGCGCCACCACGTCTTCGACTCGGCGCGACCGACCCGGACGATCACCTTGTGGTCCATGCGGGCATAGGACACGGGTAAGGCGATAGAACGACCCGAACGTCGCGCCTGATATCGCAGCTCGCACAGGTTGTGTCGCAGTCCGTGAACAAGCGGGGAATGCAGTGCCGACAACATCACGGATGCGCCGAATCCTGGTGCCCGATATCGAGTCGCGCTGGTCGTCATGGGTCAATCGTCACGCCAGCGCGTGGTGCGGCGGCAGGACCGAATGGCACCAACTGCGCAGCCGTTGGCCCCTCAGAATTGCGCCGCCGGTCCCGGAACCCGGACCGCACGATCCAGGTTCTACTAGCAACGACCATCCTTGGCCCCCGGTAGTGCGGGCTGCTCCAGCACACACCACTACCCGGCGACCGGCCGGGTGGTTGCTTACACGCCGGAGATATCGCGGCGATCGAAGATAGGCAACGCGACCAGCAGGCATGCGATTCCTGCGAGCGCAAGCCACGAATACGCCAGCGGCAGACCGGCGCCGAGCGGGCCGCCCTCGATCGCCTGATGGAACGGTGACCACGGTCCGTACGGTTGCACCGCCGCGACCAGCTTGCTCGTCATGTACAGCACATAGGCGGCGACCGCGAGCACCGCCGCGGCGACCGATGCCACGATCCGCCGACCGGTTGCCGCGCCGACCGCGGCGGCGATCAACCCGAACTCGATGCCGAGCAGCGCCATCGATAGCGCCCCGGTGGCGGCGGCGCCGATCGACACTCCGAGACCGAAGATCGCCGAGGCCACCGCGATCGACCCGAATAGCACGATGGCGAGCGTTCCCACCGACGCGATTACCACGGCCGCCTGTTCGAGTGCCAGCCGTATCGGTGAAACCCCGTTCACCAGAAGTACTTCCAGCGTCCCGCGTTCTTCTTCACCGGCGATGCCACGCGCACCGCGGCCGATGGCGAACACCAGGAACAGGATCGGCAACAGCATGCTGAACAGTTCGCCGTTCAGAAATCCGGCGCCGGTGAAGAATTGGTCGAGGTTGAACAGTTTGCGCATTGGTTCCGGGTAGTTCTTCAAGAACTCTTGCACACCGGACATATTCGAAAACGATGGCCAGATAGCCGATTCCAGTACCACCAGCGCGACGATGCCGATGCTCCAGCCGAGCAGTGCGCGCCGCTGGTCGCGCAGGCACTTCGTGAACACCGTACCCAGCATGGTGACTTAATCCTGTCCGTAGTAGGCGAGGAAGACCTCTTCGAGATCCGGTTCGCGACTGATGATGTCGGTGACCTCATACGGTGCAACCGCCTGTAGCAATCGCGCGGTCGGCCCTTCGAGTTCGACGTGGACCGCCTTGGTGTTGGCGTGCACCGCCCGTATCCCATCGATGTGGCGCAATGCGTCCAGATCCGGCGGCGTGCCCGCGAATATGAGATCCAGCCGACGCAGCGGCCGGGCGGTGAGTTCGGCGATCGAGCGCACCTCCACCAGCCGCCCTTGCCGCAGGATGCCGACGGTATCGGCCACTTCCTGGACCTCCGAGAGCATATGCGAGGACAGGAAGACCGTGCGTCCTTCGTCTCTGACCTCGCGCAGCAGCGTATGGAATTCGTGCTGGACCAGCGGATCCAGGCCCGCGGTCGGTTCGTCGAGGACGAGCAGTTCGGGTTCGGCCATGAACGCTTGCACGATCCCGACCTTCTGCCGGTTGCCGTGTGACATCGCACCGATCCGTGTCGAGGTATCCAACCCGAGGCGCTCGGCGAGCCGGACACGCACCTCGAGGTCGACCCCGCCACGCAGGTTCGCGAGATAGCTCAGATACTGCTCGCCCGTGAGATCCGGGTAGGCGACGAATTCGCCAGGGAGATAGCCGATCCGGCGTTGTGCCGCGGCTCGGTTCCGTACTGTGTCCGCACCGCAGATTGCGACGGTACCGCGCGTCGGCCGCAGCAGACCCGCCAATATTCGGATGGTGGTGGTCTTCCCCGCGCCATTGGGGCCCAGGTAACCGAAGACGACTCCGGCCGGCACCTCGAGGCTCAGGTCAACCAGCGCCGATTTTTTGCCATAGCGCTTGGTCAACCCTGCCGTTCGGATGGTCGGTGGCATTGGTACCTTTTCGCTCGGGCCCGCCTACAGCGGCCGCACCACGTCATCGAGTGGGCGTCGCGGGGTGAGTGGTACCTGCGCGGCACTTGTCGAGGCCCAGCCGATTCGAACGATCAATTGTGGGAAACCACTGTCGGACAGGACGTCGGTGCGCACCAGGTCGCGAGTGCCCGGCAGTTCCAGCGGTTCGGTGAGCGGGCAGGTGGCCAACCCGAATGTGGTGGCGGCCAACAGGACCGCGCTGGTGGCCTCGCCCGCGCGCAACCGGGACAGTGGATCGTCGGCGGTGGTGTGCACCAACAGCAGCACGCCGCGGTCGTCGAGATCATGGATCACCGCCTCGGTCAGCTCGGGACTGCGGAACTCGCGGGTCAGTGGATCTGTTGCGGTGACGGCGCTGCGGGCGGGTACGCCCTCGGGCGTGACATGGCGCCCGCTCCACAGCGCGAGTTCGGTCTGGTACCTCGCGTCGTCGCGATGCAGGCGAGCGGCCTCGTGAAAGGCCTGCACCAGCCGCGTCCGGGTGCCACCGCCGGCGATCTCATGGACCAGCGCGCCCTCCGCGGCCCCCGCCTCGATGATGTGCCTGGTATGTGTGGGCGGGACCTCCCATGAGGTGAAGCGTCGCCGATCGGTACGGCGACGGGTTATGCCCCTGGCCACCGTGATGACGTCGGCGGCGGGGATCGTCGTGGTGAATTCGATGGATGCGAGGTGTTGCGGCTCGGCCGGATTCGGGAACCGATGCACCACGGCGTGCCAACCGAACGACCGCGCCGCCACCGCGAAGTGATGCAGTGCCGCCCCGCAGCTGAGCAGCAGATCGCGCCGATCCGGATCGGTCAGTGCCAGCTGCCGGCTGTCGTCGGCGTAGAGGTGCACCGTGCGGTCGCCGACGCGCCACTGCCACGGCTGGGTGTTGTGTATCGACGGTGCGCGCACGGCCAGCGCGAGCGCGGATCGCACTGTCTCGGGATCAGGATGCGTTTGGGCCATTGCCTTGTCCTTGTCCAGTGTCTATGACTTCTTGGCGGACAGATAGGTGGTCACGATGACCATCAATGCGATGACTAGGGCGACAATGACGGTCGCGGTGGGCCAGTCCATGACGGCTCCTTCGATCGGACAGCTTGTGATCCCACTCTCTGTCGCGTACCTGGTCGCCGAATAGGGGAATTAGGTCCAGCGACCAGGTCTTTCGGCCTCTCCCAGCCAACCCCGGGTCGTAGTGCCTATCGGCCCACGAGAGTGGGACGAGTGGCCCTGCCCCCGCCACGATGGAGCAAATACCGTCGGTCGACAAAGTCATCCACGCACGAGCTGGCAAGAAGGGGACGAGATGACATCGGTGAGATCGGATAGAGTCACACACGACGTCGTTGTCGCCGCTGTGATCGAGCACCTTCGACACGACTTTCCCGCTGTCGCTGCCGACGTTCTGCACGCCGCGGCTGCCCGTGCGCGACACGATCTCTGCGATGCCCCGGCCAGTTGGTTGCCCGAGCTCGCCGAGCGGTTGGCGTGGTGGCGGCTCGAATCGGCTTCGGGTGGGTTCCGCCGATGGAGTCCGCTCCATCCCGCCGCAACAACTCCCTGACTAGCGCGCGCCGGTGTCGATCCCGGCAGCCACGGCGGCGATACCAACTCGGATGCTGATCCGGTGCGCAATGCGTTCGACGGGCGTCATCGCTGTCGCGGCTGATTCCGCAATCGCGCCGGGCACGCGCAGCGGCCCGTCCCGGTGGAGGAGGAGTGAATTCGTGCAAAAATGCCCCGCCCGCGTGCGACTCGGCCGGAAACCAGCTGAAGGCGGCGGTCGGTTCGGGGAACCGGGCGATGATGGTGCCAGCCCGCCGCGATCACAGACAGCCGCTCGCCGGGACTTCCGGCCCTTGATCAAGGGGACCGATCACCCCAATCTGAAGAGGTGAGAGCAAGCGGACAGCCTGCACCGGTGATCGATGTACGCAGGCACGACGCGGTGATCTTCGATATGGACGGGGTAGTCACCGACAGCGCGTCGATGCATGCCGCCGCGTGGACCGAACTGTTCGACGCGTTTCTCGCCGAACTCCCCGCCGGGCCGGGCCAGGACCGATCACCGTTCACCGACGCGGATTACCAGCGTTACGTGGACGGTAAACCGCGCTACAGCGGTGTGGCGGATTTCCTTGCGTCGCGCGGAATTTCGCTGCCATGGGGCGATCCATCCGATCCGGAGAGCGCCGCCACCATCTGCGGTCTGGGCGATCGTAAGGATCATCTGTTCCAGGATCGGCTGGCCCGCGACGGAGTCCCGGTTTTCGAGTCCACGGTCGCGCTGGTGCGTGAGTTGCGTGACGCGGGCATCGGTACGGCGATCTTCTCGGCCAGCCGTCACTGTGCCGAAGTGCTCGAGGCGGCCGGTGTCGGCGATCTGTTCGCGGTGCGCGTCGACGGGATCGTCGCCGAGGAGTTGCGGCTGACGGGCAAACCCGATCCGGCGATGCTGGTCGAGGCTGCGCGTCGGCTGGGTGCGGATCCGCGCCGGACCGTCGTTGTCGAGGATGCCGAAGCGGGAGTCACCGCCGGTCGGCGGGGCGGGTTCGCCTTGGTGATCGGCGTCGACCGGACCGGGCACGCCGACCAGTTGCGCTCGCATGGCGCCGATGTGGTCGTCACCGATCTGGCCGAGGTCCGTGTGCGTGCCGGATTTCGGCGCATGTCGGAGGTGGCGGGTGCGCTGGAGTCCTGGCCCCGGATCTCCGCCCTGCTCGATACCGAGAACGTGGCCGTACTGATGGATTTCGACGGCACGGTCGCCGAGATCGTTCCGGACCCGGATAACGCCGCCCTGGTCGACGGAGCCGCGTCGGCGATCACCGCACTCGCCGACGAATGCCCCGTTGCGATCGTCAGCGGCCGCGATCTGACCGATCTGCGAAAGCGGGTGGGGTTGGCGGGAATCTGGTATGCGGGGAGCCACGGCTTCGAACTGGTCGCTCCCGACGGCAGCTATCACGTACACGATGCAGCACCGTCTGCTGAAAAGGCGATCGCTGCCGCGGCAGCGGAACTCGGCCGCCGGGTCGGCGATATTCCCGGAGTTCGGGTGGAGCACAAGCGATTCGCCATTGCGATGCACTATCGCAACGCCGCGCCCGAGGTCGTTGCCCGGGCGGTCGGTGCGGTGCACGCGGTCGCGCAGCAGGGCGGGCTGCGAGTGACGAACGGCCGCAAGGTCACCGAGTTGCGCCCGGATGTGGACTGGGACAAGGGCCGGGCATTGGACTGGATCCTGGGTCATCTGCCGGGCCCGGAACTGCCGATCTACCTCGGCGACGATCTGACCGACGAGGATGGCTTCGATGCCGTCGCGGCGCATGGCATCGGAATCGTGGTGCGGCACACCGAGGACGGGGACCGGCGCACGGCGGCCCGATTCGCGGTGGACGGCCCCGGTCGAGTCCGCGACCTCCTCGATCGGATGGCGGGGACCCTGGGCCGCGAATCCGATTCGGAGGCGGCCGATGCCTGGACACTCGTCTTCGACGGGTACGATCGGCACACCGAGAAACTGCGCGAAGCGCTGTGCACGGTGGGCAACGGTTACTTCGCCACGCGCGGTGCCGCACCCGAATCGCGGGCCGGTGAGCACCACTATCCGGGCACCTACGCGGCCGGAATCTACGACCGCCGCAGCGACAAGCTCGCGGGGCGAACGGTGAACAACGAGAGCCTGGTGAACCTGCCGAACTGGCTGCCGGTGTGGTTCCGGATCGATGACGGCGAATGGTTCGACATCGACACCGCCGAATTGTTGTCCTACCGACAGGAACTCGATCTGCGTCAGGCGGTGCTGACCCGCCGGTTCCGATTCCGCGACACCGCGGGCCGGATCACGCAGGTCACCCAGCGCCGGATCGCCGCCATGCATCGGCCGCACGTATGCGCTCTGGAGACGACGATCGTCGCTGAGAACTGGTCGGGACGGCTGCAGATCCGCTCGGCGCTCGACGGTGCCGTACGGAACTCGTTGGTGGGACGCTATCGGGCCCTGTCCGGTGACCATCTCACTCCGGTGCGGGCTAGGAAACTATCCGCGGATTCGGTGCTGCTGGTCGTGGCGACCAGCCGATCACGGATTCCAGTGGCGATGGCGGCCCGCAGCAGAATTCTGCGAGACGGGGAGGCGATCACCGGCACAGGACAACTCGTCGACCGGGATGGCATGATCGGACACGACTTCGACGTGCAGATGACCGCCGGGGCTGCGGCGACCTTGGAGAAGGTCGTCACCGTCTTCACCGGGCGCGACCACGCGAGCTCCACTCCGGAGGAGGAGGCTGTCCGCTGGCTGAGTTGCCAGCCCGGGTTCGCGGATCTGCAGTACGGGCACGCAGCGGCGTGGGACCACCTGTGGGACAGGGTGCGTCTCGATCTCCAAGACCGCGAGAACGCGGTGCGCATATTGCGTGTGCACCTGCTGCATCTGCTGCAGACACTCTCACCCAACACCGCCGACCTCGACGTGGGTGTCCCGGCGCGAGGCCTGCACGGGGAGGCGTATCGCGGACATGTTTTCTGGGATGAGCTGTTCGTATTCCCGGTGTTGAATCTGCGCTTTCCTGCCCTGACCCGATCGCTGTTGCGCTACCGCTACCGGCGATTGGCAGAAGCGCGCCGCGCCGCAGCTGAAAACGGTTGGGCAGGTGCGATGTTCCCGTGGCAGTCCGGCAGCGACGGCCGCGAGGAAAGCCAGCAGACCCATCTCAACCCCCGGTCCGGGCGTTGGAACCCCGACCCTAGCCAACGGGCCAGGCACATCGGCATCGCGATCGCCTACAACGTCTGGCACTACTATCAGGCGACCGGCGACCGCGAATTCCTCACCGAATACGGCACCGAGATGCTGGTGGAGATCGCCCGGTTCTGGGCGAGCATCGCGACCTACGACGCCGGCCGCGACCGTTACCGCATTCGTGGCGTGATCGGCCCGGACGAATTCCATTCCGGCTATCCGGCAGCTCCGCATGACGGCATCGATGACAATGCCTACACCAATGTCATGGCGGTATGGGTAATTCTGCGGGCGCTGGACGCGCTGGAGTTGCTCGTGCCGCGCGATCGCGCCGAACTGATGGAGACCCTCGGCGTCGCACCGTCGGAGCCGGCGCACTGGGCCGAGGTCAGCCGCCGGATGTATGTGCCGTTCCACGACGGTGTCATCAGCCAATTCGAAGGCTACGACCAACTGGGCGAACTGGATTGGGACCGCTACCGGGAGCGCTACGGTGACATCCGGCGGCTGGACCGGATCCTCGAGGCCGAGGGCGACGACGTCAACCGGTACCAGGCCGTGAAGCAGGCCGATGTGCTGATGCTGTTCTATCTGCTGTCCTCGGACGAGCTCCGGGAACTGCTGCTTCGACTGGGATACGACCTGCCCGGGGAGATGATCCCGCGCACTATCGACTATTACCTGGCCCGCACCGCACACGGGTCGACCTTGAGCAGTGTCGTACACACCTGGGTGCTGGCCCGTGCCAACCGTGACCGCGCCATGGAGTTCTTCGTCAGTGTCCTGGAATCCGATATCGGTGACATCCAGGGCGGAACGACCGCCGAAGGTATCCACCTGGGTGCGATGGCGGGCAGCATCGATCTGGTGCAGCGGTGTCTGACCGGGCTGGAAATCCGCAGCGGTCGTTTGATATTCACGCCGCATTGGCCGGAATCCCTTGGTTCGCTGGAGTTCCCGATCAGCTACCGCGGTCACCGGCTGACCATCCGGATCAGCGGCGACAGCGTGCAAGTGCGGTCCGAGCCAGGTGCGCTGGCGCCGATCGAAGTCGAATGCCGAGGCCATATCGAGCAGCTCGCGCCCGGAGGGACCTTTCGGGTGGAGCGCAGATCGGCGCGGCCCGTCATCTCCAACAGCGACAGTCGATAGTGCTGGAAACAGAGGGTCGAAGGTGACTCAGTTTCTCCCCATCAGCGGAACTCATCGCTGTAGGAGGCGTTTCAACGGTTCAGCGAGGTCTATGGGCATGGGGAACACGACGGTTGAGCGGCCGTCGGGGCCGAGTTCGCCGAGGGCTTGGAGGTAGCGGAGTTGAAGGGCACCGGGCGTGCCCGAGAGGATCTGGGCGCCCTCGCGGGTGTTTTCGGCGGCCTGGACTTCGCCGCGGGAGTGGATGACGCGGGCACGGCGTTCGCGTTCGGCCTCGGCCTGACGGGCGATGGCGCGCTGCATGGCCTCCAGGATCTCGACCTCCTTGATTTCGACGAGGCCGACCTTCACCCCCTCGGCTCGGTCTGCGTCGATGATCTTCTGCAGGTTGGTGTTGAGCTGATCGCGTTCGGACAGCAGAGTGTCGAGGTCCTCGCGGCCGAGGACCGAACGCAGTGTGGTCTGGGCGATCTGGGATGTGGCGACGGCGTGGTTCCCCACCTCCACGACGCTGCGCACCGGGTCGATCGCCCGGAAGTAGGCGACGGCATTCACCCGGACCGGCACGTTGTCGCGGGTGATCGCTTCCTGCGGCGGGATGGTGAGGGCGACGGTGCGCAGATCCACGCGCACCATGCGGTCGATGAACGGGATCAGTCCTACCAGACCCGGACCGCGCAGCGGGCACAGGCGGCCGAGCCGAAACATTACGGCGCGTTCGTATTCCCGCGGTATCCGGATCGTCGACGCCGTGATGGCGAGCGCGATGGCGGTACCAGCGACGATGACGGCGGTGGTCACCAGGAACTCCTCTCGATCGCCCGCGAATACGCCGGACACCGCGGAAAGACCAACGGCGCCACCGCCACCTACGTCAAGTCCTACCTGCAGGAGGTAGCCGCCGCACTGTCGGTCATGACCGACGAACCACATCCACTCGTGCGCGCCCACCAGCCGAGCACACACGCGCCGTCCGCACGCTGACCACCTCGCACAAGGGAACCAGTTCCATGCCCGCGCCACCACCGACAGATTGGTCGATGGCGCGGACTCTCGCTGTGGACACCTTTGGTCCACGCCGAACGAACGGCCGAAACACACGAAGGAATGCGCCATGGGTGACCACGAGCGGATCAAGCTCGGTTCGCTCCTGTTGCGGATCATCTCGACCACAACGAATCCGGATTCCTCGGGCAAGGGCGAAATTCCTTCCTGTGCCCACCCGCGGTCGACCTACTCGATAGCTGCGACGAAACCGTCAGCGTTTCCTGGCCGAATACCCGCCGACGGTTCTTCCACTCGGTTAGGAGCATGGTGCAAATTGCGGCGGCAATCAGTACGGCGGTAGAGAACGGGCTATTTGTCCGGCGCCGATGGGGCGGCTGTGCCGACCCGGTCGTGCCAGGCCGCTTTCGCGCCGCTGTCGCCGATTCGATAGACCTGTACTACCGAGCCGCCCGCCACCACCACAGCAAGCACAGCCAGCACACCAGCAACGACCTTGTTCGCGACTACCGCCTCGGTTCGTCGGGTCCGCGACCTCATCCAGCCGGTGGCTCGCTCGCTGTGCACTGCCCACCAGACGAGCGACAGCGCAAATACCGCCAGTGACCACAGCAGCATCTCATCGCCCAAATGAGCATGGATGCGCACCAGCGGATCGCGGCTGGTGTGGTGCTCCAGCCACTCCCCCGAATGGCTGGTCAGCGGCACCGACACCAATGTGACGAAGGCCGTCAGCGGGGTGAGGATGCCGAGCCGCCGCCGCGCGGAGGGCCACAGCACACACGAAACGACCAGCAGTGCGGTCACCGGCACCATCACCACGACGATGTGAACGAGCAGAACGTGGGCGGGTAGCCCGTTGATCGTTGTCGGCCCCACGGCGACTCAACTCCTCGGTAGTGGCACTCAGTCGAGCGGAGTGTATGGACCGATTCTTGGAGCATTCTTGGAACAGACACCGCGACATCTCAATTCGTCGCGGCCGGAAGATGCAGGGTGAAGGCTGCACCGCGGCCGGGTGCGCCGTCGACGGAGATGCGCCCATGATGTGCCTCGACGACCTCACGGACCAGCGCCAGACCGATCCCGTGTGGGCGGGCGCCCGCGCTGTGCCCGTCGCCATGGGCGAACCGCAAGAACAGTCGATCGACATCCTGCGGATCGAGGCCGACACCGGTGTCCGATACCGTGACGTCGATCCGGTCGGCAGCTCGAGCGACACGCAATGTGATTGTGCCACCAGGATTTTCATGGCTGAGCGCATTGTCGACCAAGGCGAGGATCGCGCGCCGCAACGCCGGGCGAGTGCCCTCGACGATCAGCTCGCCCGTCGGCGGCCCGCTGGTGACCTCGACGGCGATATCGCGGTCCGCGGCGTAGTCGCCGACACTGTCGCGCACCTCGTGACACAGCCGCAGCAGATCGATGTGCTCAGCGCGACCTGGTTCGTGCTGCGTGGAAGCCGCCAGCAGCAGATCGTCGACGATATCTGCGAGGGCACGGGTATCGGAGACCAGATCGCGCAGCTGGGCGGTCAACGTCTCGTCGAACCTGTCGCGCTCGGCACGCCGAGCGAGTAGTTGCGCACGGGTGTGCAGCACGGTCAACGGCGCCCGTAGTTCGTGGGAGGCGTCCGCGACGAAACGGCGTTGCAGCCCCAATGCGGCAGCCAGCGGGCGGATTGCACGCCGCGAGAGCAGCACGGCGACTCCTGCCGCAGCGGCCAGACCGGCCGCCTCGGCGGCCAGCAACGCCATCAGCAACCGCAGCCGACCCTCCTGCCAGGGCGTCAGATCTACCAGCACCGCGATTCTGCGACCGGAACTGTCGGCCACCAGCGCCCGGTAGTCCACACCGTCAGAACGCAGATTCCGATATCCAGCGGAAGCCGCCACAGCGGGCGCGGTCGGCGTGGGCGCGTGATCACTCACCATGACCGCACCCTTGCGGTCGCGGATGGCGATGGCCATGCCGGGCGGTGGATCGTCGACGTCATCGACATGCGCGACCACCTGCGCCAGCTGAGTGTCGATCTGATCTTGCTGAATGTTCACCTCGACGATGTACAGCACCACACCGACCAGCGCCAACACCACGCCGAGCGCCAGCGCGGTCTGCACAGCGGCCCTGCGAGTGGTACGGCGCAGCACCGTCGACTCGGTGGGTATCGCGGCGGGTCGGCCCCGGCGGCGGATCCTCACCGGGTGCCGAGCCGATAGCCGACCCCGCGCACGGTGTCGATCACGCCGCGACCGAGTTTGCGGCGCAGGTAATGCACGTAGGTGTCCACCGTCCCGACGGTATCGGCGCGGTCGAAAACGAACTCGAGCAGTTGGGACCGGGTGAACACCTGCCGCGGTGACCGGGCCAGGACCGCGAGTAGCGCGCACTCACGCGCGGACAGGACCACTTCGTCGCGCCCACCCACCACCGAGCGCGCCGAAAGATCCAACGTCCGAGCACCGATCGGCAACGACACCGTCGCCGCCCGGTGGCGACGGTGCAGTGCGCGCACTCGTGCCAGCAACTCCGGGATTTCGAACGGCTTGACCAAGTAGTCCTCGGCCCCGGCGTCGAGACCCTCGACCCGGTCGGCAAGGGCTCCGCGGGCGGTCAGCACCAATGCGGGCGTGACGACGGCGCGGTCCCGCAGCGCCCGCAGTAGGTCCAAACCCTCCACGACGGGCAGCCCTCGGTCGATGATCATCACCTCGAATTGTTGGGTAAGCCCCCAGTGCAGTCCGCTCTGACCGTCCACGGCGGTCTGCACCCGATAGCCCTCCTCGACGAGCAGCGACGCCACCATCTCGGCCAGTCGGCGGTCGTCTTCGACCAGCAGCACCCGCGGGGCGGCGGTCTCCGAAGTCGACATACCGACCAGCTTGCCAGCGAATGTCGCCGGTCGTTTGCCTCGCAGTGATTGCCCACTGAATTCCCAGAGGCTGGCACCGCGACATCCTCGATAAGCCCGATCAGTGCCTGCGCGCCGAACGCTGTAGGTGTGCGGCTGTATCGGCCAATCCCAATAGCGAGCGTTGGTTGCCGCACCGGAGATACAGTGCCCGTCGGCTGCCCAGCACGACACAGCGTGCCCAACGGCAGCGGCCATGTCGTGGCCTCACAGGGTGCGGACTCGGAACCAGGTTGATCGGCGTGGGCTGCACCGAGCGCTGAACACATCACAGCGATGACGGCTCCGATCAGCGCGATAACCCTGGTTCTGGCACGGGATTTCGCTGTGGCGCTGATCATTGTCGATGCCCGCTGTCGTCGACAAGAGCGTCGACACCCGCAGGTCGGCGCCCATACCCAGTACGCGGCGAGAATCACAACTGTCCACCAGAGGCCCACCGCGGTATCCCTTACCGGTGCCGAGATGCCGCGTTCCAGGCTCACCCCGAACGCATCCTCGGTACGGTCGAGCGACTCCGTGACGCCGAGGCTGTCCGACCCGAGTTCGTGTTCCAACTCGCTGTCGCGCATCGCGTGCGGCGAGGTCCACAGTGCCGCTCGGCTACGAGATCCCGGAAGCCCGCGGCCGTAGGCATTGGTCGACGTCAGTGATAGAGGGCGTCGATGCTGTCGGCGAGGTTCTCGACGACTATCTTGCGGCGCAGTTTCATACTCGGTGTGAGATCGCCTGCCTCGACCGACAGTTCGTGGTCGATGATGTCGAATTTCTTGATCTGTTCCCAGCGATTGAGTTGGGCGTTCAGGTGGTCGACGTAGGCGGCGATCACGTCGTGGGTCTTCTCGTGCCGCGCGATTTCGGCGAGCGGTTTGTCTGCCAGACCGTGTTTGCCGGCCCATTCGGTGACGCTCTGGGCGTCGAGGCCGACCAGTGCGACGCAATAGGGTCGTGTCTCTCCGTAGACGATGAATTCCGATGCGTACGGACATATTCCCTTGAACGTGGCGGCAATCGCGGAGGGCGCGACGTACTTGCCCTGCGAGGTCTTGAACAAGTCCTTCTTGCGGTCGGTGATGTGCAGGAATCCCTCTGCGTCGATTTCGCCGATGTCGCCGGTGCGGAACCAGCCGTCCGCGTCCAGAGCCTCGGCGGTGGCATCGGGGCGGTCGTGATAGCCACTCATCACGCCCGGACTTCTGAGCAGGATTTCGCCGTCCTCGGCGATCTCGACCTCAGTGCCGGGGAACGGCTTGCCGACGGTTCCGAACCGGTATGCACCGGGGCGGTTGATGAACGAGGCGGCGGCGGTCTCGGTCAGGCCGTAGCCTTCGAGCACGATGATGCCGATCGCGTCGAACCACTGCGCGACATCGCGGTCTAAAGGGGCCGCTGCCGAAACGAAGTACCGCAGCCGCCCACCGAAGCGTTCACGGATTTTGGAAAGCACCAGCCTGTCGGCGATTTCGTGCTGCAAGGAAACCAGCAACGACGGTTGCTTGCCGGCCTGCCTGGCACGCGAAACCTTCAGGCCGACCCCGACCGCCCAGTCGAAAAGCTTCTTCTTGATCCCACCTTCTTCGGCCACCATGCCCTCGATACGGGCATGCGCCTTTTCGAAGATGCGCGGGGCGGCCGCCACGATGGTGGGGTGCAGTATTGCCATGTTGTCCACGATCTTGTCCACCCGGCCGTCGATCGCCGTGGGAAAGCCGATCAGCGGTGACAGTGCCAGCATCACCTTGCCGAACGCGTGGGACAGCGGCAGCCACAGAAAGTTCAGGTCGTCTGGGCTGAGAACGTTCAGGGCTTCGATCGCTGCGGCGCTGTAGGTCCATGCGGAATGCGGCAGCCGAACCCCCTTCGGGGTGCCGGTCGTGCCGGAGGTGTACATGATGCTGCCTAGATGCTCGGGCCGGATGCCGCGGATGCGCTCGGCGATCGTGTCGGGGGATTCGGCGAGCAGTCCGCGTCCGCGCTCTTCGAGGTCGTCGAGAGCGATCACCCAGTTCCCGTCGCCCTGGCCGTCGAAGATCACCACCTGCTGCACGTCAGGCAAATCGGCGCGATGCTCGATCAACTTGTCGACCTGGTCCTGATTCTCGGCAACCACGATGCGGCTGCCCGAGTTGGCGATGATGAACGCGACGCCGGGGGCGTTGGTGGTGGGGTACACGGTGGTAGTGGCCGCACCGGCGCACATTACGGCGAAGTCGGCGAGCACCCATTCGTACCGCGTTGACGACACGAGCGCGACCCGGTCTTCGGCCTGGATTCCCAGTGCTATCAGCCCGGCTGCGAGGATGTCGACGCGGTCACCGAACTGCTTCCAGGACACGCTGGTCCAGCCCTCGCCGTCAGGGATTCGGAACGCCTCCGCGTCTGGAGTCGCGGCAATGCGGTCGACCAGCATCTGGGCAACCGAGGATGCCCGGTGCTCGATCTTGCTGAGATCGGGAGGTTCCTCGGATTCCCGGAGGAACGTCATCATTTGATCCTACGAACCCACGGTCGATCGCTGAGGTTTTCGGACGAGAAAGATGGCCGCGAAGACAGCCCCGGCCCGGTCCCTGGAATCAGTCCGGCGAAAGGTTGCGGCTGTCTGTTCATGAAGTGGTCGGTTGATGAAGCTTCCTGCGTCGATGTCCACGCTCAGGCTGGACTCGTCGCGGGGTCGCCGGCCTGGTTGCGCGCCAGCGTGAACAGCGCCTCGCCTCCTGCTCGAAGTTCAGGCTGAGGACCGCGCCGAGCCGTAGAGGGTGGCTCGCAGATCGTCGATGTGGTCGGTGGGGTACGTCGTCTACGTGGCGGTGGATCCGGTCGACGGGGCGTTCGATCTCGGTGGGCGACCGCGATCATCGCCGCCGGCGACGGGCCGAGGCGCACGGCCGAACAGCGCATTCCTGTAGCCGGTGATTCCTCGCCAGGCACCCGAGGATGGGGACGAAGGGCCTCGCCATAAGAGTCTTCGTGATCGGTTGCCTTCGGCCGGGACCGAGGAGGCTTAGTAGTACGGATACCGCCGAGCATGCCGCCCTTCCGGCTCGCGAGATCGAACGCAGGCTGCTCGGCATAGAGGTCTGAGAAGAGGCATGACGTACTACGGCGAAGACGGCAGCAGGTGATGGGCGCCCGCGAATCCCACATGTCGCAGTCGGATCTGTTCTCGTGGAACATGGAGCGAGATCCGGCCCTGCGTTCGACCATCGTCTCGGTTCTGATCCTCGATACCGATCCGGACTGGGATCGTTTGGTGGAGACCATCGATCGCGGCACCCGCCTGGTGCCGAGGTTGCGGCATCGGCTGGTCACCGCGCTGTTCGGTCTCGCCCCGCCCAGGTGGGCGCTCGATCAGGGCTTCGACCTGTCCTGGCACTTGCGACGGGCCGCGCTGCCGGAACCGGCGACCATGTCCGCGGTACTCGAATTCGCGCGCACCGAGGCGATGACCGCCTTCGATCCGGCTCGTCCACTGTGGCGCTCGACGTTGCTCAGCGGCTTATCAGATGGAGGGTGTGCACTGGTGATGACAGTGCACCACAGCCTCACCGATGGTATCGGCGGCATTCAGATCGCCACCGCGCTGCTCGATCTCGATCGTGCGGGCACCGATCGTGGCCATCCGCCCGAGCCGCCGTACGACCATAACGGCGCGCTGCGCGATATCGTGGCCTGGAACTGGTCGGTCGGCTCGGATCTCCTTCGCGGCAGTATCCGGGCAACGCCGCACACCGCGTGGCGAGCTGCCACTCATCCCGCGCGGGCGGTACGTGACGGCGCCGCTCTCGCGACCTCGCTGGTCCGCCTGGCCAAGCCTGTTACCGCGACGCTGTCGCCGGTGATGATCGAACGCAGTCTCGGTCGCCGACTTGCGGTGTTGGATGCACCCGTCGAGCAAATGCGTGGTGCCGCGCGGGCTGTGGGCTGCACGATGAACGATGCATTCCTGACCGCGGTGGTCATAGGACTACGCAAATATCACGAGCGGCACGGGGCGAAGGTCGACCATTTGCGGCTGACCATGCCGATCAGTCTTCGGACGGCTGATGATCCGCTCGGCGGCAACCGGATCACGCTCGCTCGTTTCGCGTTGCCGGTCGATCTCGCCGAGACCGAAGACTTGATGCGCGCCGTGGACGCCACGGTCGACGGTTGGCGCCGCGAGCCGGCCGTACCGCTGTCCGGTGCTGTCGCTGCGGCGTTCAATCGGTTGCCGGTCGGCGTGGTCACCGAGATGCTCAAGCATGTCGACTTTGTCGCCTCCAACGTCCCGGGTTCCCGGGTGCCCCTCTTTATGGCCGGGGCGTGCATCGATCGTATGTACGCGTTCGGCCCCACCATCGGCACGGCCGTCAACGTGACATTGACCTCGCACACCGGAACCTGCTACGTCGCGATCAACGCGGACACCGCCGCGATCCCCGACCTCGCGACCCTGACCGAATGCCTCGCCGAAGGCTTCGCTGCCGTGCTCCGCCTCGGCGGCGAGCGTGCACCACAAACCGCCGCCAATGCCATCGTCGAAGCATCTCGATCGACATCGGTCTGATCGGTTCCCGAGGGATCAGACCACGAGGCGTATCGAGCCAGCCGGACGGAATCTCCTGGGTACCGACGAAAGACCCTGGCAGATGCGCGAACGGGTCGGCGTGCTGGTCATCTATCTCGATATCATCCTGTACTCGGCCGGCGGTGTGAACAGATCCCCGGATTCCGTGAGCGGGTGCGGCTCGCCGGTGAGCAGGACGAGCGCGCGGGCGACTTCCTCGATGCTGGCGGCGGTGTAGATGTCGTTGGCGCTGCTGAATCGATCGGAGTGCCCGCCATAGGCTTTCGCGACCGCTTTGCCGAAGTTGCGTTCGACGATACGCAGGGTGGTGTGGCGGAACCAGTGCGCGGTGATTCCTTGCACCAGCACGGCCGGGACGTGTTCTCCGATCGCCGGAACATGCGGTCGTATCGATTTGCGTTGATCGGACTGGTGTTTCGGTTGCGGAGTAGCTGCTCGCCGGGCCGTGCGCCGCGCTCGGCGCCGTGGCGGAGCAGTTCGTGCATCAAGGTCGGTGACACCGGTTGCCACCGGCTGGTGCCCCGCTTTTCGCGCAGTCGGATCAGGCATTGGGTGGGGTCGAGGTCTTCGGGGCGCAGCGAGAGCGCCCCCTTGACCCGGCAGGCGGTTTCGATGTGCAGGCGGATGATGAGGCTGTCGAGGTCGGGGGCGTTGCCGGTCGTGTCGGCGGCCTCGATGATCCAGCGCAGCAATTGATCCGGCAAGGCCCTGCGTGATGAGGGCACCGCCGCGGACTTGTTCAACCGGGTGGTGGGGTCGTCGTCGCGTCGGATGTAGCCGTCATCGACGGCGCGTCGATACAGGAACCGCAGCACGGTGATCGCGTGATCGACTACTCCGCGCCCGCCCCTGTCGTTGCTGCGGACCTGCCGGGTCGTCCGGAAATGCTCGATCATCGTTTTCAGTTCGGTGACCGTCGGCTCATCCAGCCGTCGTTCGGACCAACCGTAAGCGAGGATCTTGTCCCAATAGGACCGGTATGTCCGAAGGGAACTGCTGCCCGGCGGCATCGAGGCCAGCACCACGGGGATGTACTCGCCGAAAGTCGGCACGCGTCGCGCAATGCTCGGTGCCCCCAGCAGATCCTCGGGAGTCAGGTTCAGCTGCGCCAACAGCACTCGCGCCGCTTCGAGGGTGCCTGTACGGGTATCGATGACATGGTCTGTCATGACAGGCGCACCCCCAGGACGGCGTCGATGCGGGGCAGAATGGCTTCGTCGACTGCCAGGAGCGGAAAGACCGCCAGGACCCCCGGTGTGTGCCCGGCGGTCAGCAGCACCCAGTCCCCGCGCTCGATGCGGGCGGCATAGCGGGTTTGCGCCGGGATGTGCAGGTACCCCTTGGCCAAGATGACCGAGGTGTCGCTGCGCGAAACCGGCGCTTCGGGTTCCAGGCGGGTGACCAGGATCAAACCACCTCGGACCTCCCACTTCAGCCGGTCGCCGCCAGCCCAACCCAGCGTCGGCATGACCCCCAGACCGTAGACAGCCGAGACGGAGTCGATGCGGCGAACCGTATAGCACGCCTCGGAGTTTCGGTGCGGACGCAGGCGCGGCAAGGGCAAACCCGGCTCTCCTGGTCGGGCTGAGCCCGACTCGCTGGGCGCCGGTCCGGTGCGAGACGACTCGCGGCTGCCGAGCTCAGGCATTGCTTCACTCACAGCGACCACCCCGCTGACACGTGAAATCGCAGGTCGGAGACCGGGGCGTGGAGATGGGTGTCAGGGTGGTGAACTAACCCGGAAATGGGGGCGAATTCGCGCCAAGAGTGGGACCGAATGGGTCAAGAACGTCACGGCCGCAGGCGGTTTCGAGCTCGAGGCCAAAGGGACCGTCGTGCTGCTCATTGATCCGGTGGTTGTGCACGATGCGTCGGCGTCGTGGGCGCCACTCGGCGTTCGGCAGGCGCTGAAGGTGCTGTCGGCGACGGATTACCTGCGGGCGCGTCCGGCGTAGCCGTCTGCTAACCATGCGGTTCGCCCGCGCACAGCTATCCGAACACGCAAAAGGCAGTGCCTGCGACATATTCGCTAGCAGGCGTCGGGATCTCTTGTGCAACAACGCCTCCGGATGCCCCTCGGGCATGTCGGGGCAGATCAGGAGGCAGACCTACAGTGAAATGCACGACCAAAGGGCGAGTTCTGTTGGGCGGAACGCGAGGGACGATAGGCAAATCCTGAGCATTAAGATCATGCGGCTTCGCGATGTGGACGTTCGAGTGTGTTCCGCGCGCGTTCCAGTACCTGTCGCGGCTCGAAGTGGTCAGCCTGCCATGAGTCGGTGCCGATGCCCACCTTCCCGCGCCAGGCCCGCACGATCTTGGCGTGCACCGGCCATCGCACGAATCGGCGCATGTCATCTTCCGATTCCCACACCGTGATGGATCCGCCGCGCCACGCGGTGGGCCTGCCCCACAGCCACAGGCCCACCGCGCCCTGCATGACCGGCCAGGTGTTCCCCAGCTCGAGTCCGATCTCGTAGATGCTGCGGACTTCCTCCTCGGACCGGGCCAGGAAGTCGGTCACGCTGACGAACACACGCCCGGAAATGTCCTGGCGCGGACCGGGCTTCCACGGCATGAGCACGATGCCGTCCGCGAACGGCTGTTCGGGAATCTCAATAGTACGCATGTGCATATAGTAAGCATGCGCGTATGAATATGGGAAGTCGGCGGTTCGAACTCGGCTGATCCGCGCGGAAGGGTCGAATCAAGGCGGCTGCCGATCCGTATGCGGGACGCCGGTTCGGGCGGCCCGGGGCTGATGATCGCACTGGCGGGTCCGATTCGGTGACCGGTTCCAACCGGGCCGGGTCTGAGCCGGAACCCGAGCGAAAGCCGTTGCAGCGCAACGGCTTTCGTGTCGAACTGTGTGTTCGGAGAGAGTTCGCTTGCTACGTGCACGCCCTGACGCCGCCGGGCATGGATCCGTGCCCATGAACCCGTGTTCATCGTCACCGCCGATGTCACTCGGGTGGCGGCCGCGCACCTGATCGTGGTGTGCGCGGAGATCGTGCTGTCCCTCGCCGAACCGGCCGCGAAGCGCCGTGGGCTTTACCGCGTGCGGGCGCTTCCCGGTGTTTTCGTGGTGGCAGGTCAGAGATCCATGAGATCGGCTGCGAGACTGGACAATTCGTTCTTGTAGGTTGCCGCGAGTCCGACCAGTGAGTGGGCTTGGGCCTCCTGTGCTTTGATCATGGTTTCGAGAACCGTTACCCTTCGTCGAAGTTTCGCGATGATCCTCGCCTGATCGCTGATGATCGCTGCATGATCACTGATTCTCGCCGCTGCACCCTCACCGGCGGATGCCGGTTTCTCGGTGGCCAGGACGACTGAACTCGAATACGTCACCAGGTCCTCTGCTCCGACCGCCACCAATCCCACTTTCTCTTCGGACTCGACGCCTGTCTCGTCGTCGGTCGCTATCGCATCTTCGGTTACGTCACTCTCGGTGGGACTGCCCGCGTCCTCAGCTTCTTGCTCGATCTCACTAGCGGTGTCGCCTTCGGCTACCTCTTCACGTTCCGCAACCCCGACCTCTGCCTCGGGTTCGGTCTCGGCCACCGGTTCAGCCTCAGCCACCGGTTCGGCCTCCGGCTCTGGTGTCTCCGCAACCGCGGGCTTTTCCTCGGTCACCGGTTCGGTCTCGGCCGCGGGTTCGGCTTCTGGTTCTGGTGTCTCCGCAACCGCGGGCTTTTCCTCGGCTATCGCGTGTACTTCGGTGGCGAATTCCACTTCGGGGGGCTGTGCCACGCTCTCTTCTTCAGCTACGTCGATGTCACCCACCTCGGCCACCGTGTGGTCCTCGGTTGGTGCGTCGGTTTCGGCAGCGACCGCCTCGGCGGAGGCATCGGTCTCGACATCCTCCTCATCGTCAGCTGCTGCGTATTCTTCGTCCGCTTCCACACCCACTGCGGCAGATTCGGCTTCGGCTTCGGCCTCGGTCACGGGTTCAGCCTCAGCCGCTGGTTCGGCCTCCGGCTCTGCTGCCTCCGCAACCGCGACCTCTGCTTCGGGTTCGGTCTCGGCCACCGGTTCGGCCTCCGGCTCTGGTGCCTCCGCAACCGCGGGTTCTTCCTCGGCCACGGGTTCGGCCTCTGGCTCTGGCGTCTCCGCAACCGCGGGCTCTTCCTCGGCTATCGCGTGTATTTCGGTGGCGAATTCCACTTCGGGGGACTGGGCAACGCCTACTTCCTCAGCTACCTCGATGCCACCACCCACCTCGGCCACCGTCGCGTCCTCGGCTGGTGCGTCGGTTTCGGCAGCGACCGCCTCGGCGGAGGCACCGGTCTCGACATCCTCCTCATCGCCAGCTGGTGCGTATTCCTCGTCCGCTTCCACGCCCACTGCGGCAGATTCCGCTTCGGCCTCGGCCGCCGCTGGTGGCTCACCCTCGGTTACTACCTGCCCCTGTTCAACCACTTCGAAGATCCCGGCCGCCTCAGCATCGGGTGACTCCGCCGCGGCTGCCTCGCCCGCCAGCTCTGTTGCGTCGGACGCTTCCGCCTCTGGGGCGGGGGCCGCATGTTCTTCGTCGGCTGCATCGCCCGCAACTGCTTCAGCCTCGGGCGCCTCCTCGCCGTGTGCGGGTGCCTCGCTTTCAGCGACGACCTCCGCCGCAGCGACCTGCTCTTCTTCGGCCTCCGCCTCCTCCGCAACGGTCGGTTCAGTCTCGGCGACTACCGCATCGCTGTCTTCTGCGGCGACGTCCACCTCGGCCGGTGTTTCGGTCGTGACGTCCGCACCGCCTTCAGCTATCTCGCCGGAGGTGCCGACCACCTCCTCGTCGGCCACCTTCACATCACCTTCGTCGGTGTCGGCGTCCTCCGTGGTCTCGACTTCGGCTTCGGCCTCAACTGCCGGTTCGACTTCCGGCACTTCACCTTCGGCCTCAGTCGCAGCCACGGTAGCGGTCTCCGCCACCGACTCCGCACCTTCACCATCAGGTTGAGCCTCGCCAGCTGTACTCTCGGCAGCGACATCGTCTTCGGCGTCCACGCCAGCCGTTTCCTCAGCCGCATCCGCGACCTCGACTCCGTCGGCCTCGACTAACCCCGCGGCTTGCGGCACTTCATTTTCGTCTGCTGTTTCGGCTTCGGTCTCGGCGGCTGCCTCACCCTCGGCTTCGGCGATCGGCGCCGCAGTTTCGGCCTCAGTATCAGGTTGAGCCTCGGCGGTGGCTTCGTCTTCGGCGGCGGTCGCTTCCGTTTCCTCGACCGAGTCGGCAACTTCGGCTTCGGCCTCGACTGTCGAGTCGGGTTGCGGCACTTCATCTTCGGCTGTCGCCGAGTCTTCGGTCGGTGTCTCATCCTCGAGTGCCACAGTTTTGGTGACCGCTTCACCCTCAGCAATCGGATCGCTCTCGGCGGCGGAGGATTCACTGGCGTCGGGTGCGTCAGCTACGGGTTCCGCCTCAGCGTCGGCGACACCCTCGGCCACCACCAGTTCAGTCTCAGCAAATGCGGATTCAGCTCGCGTCGCTTCGGTACCCTCGGTCACAGCTGTGGGCTCCCACTCGGCCGCCACATCGTGCTCAGCCACCGATACCGTAATCTCCTGGGCTGCTTCAGCTTCAGCAGCCGCCGCTTCACTCTCAGCCGCCGGTTCGCCCTCGGCGAGCGCGGTTTCGCCCGCTGCGTCCGGCACTTCGACCTCGGCCGCAATGGCCGTCTCCGGCTCGGTCACCGCCACCTCGCCGTCGGTAGCTGTCGTCTCCTCCTCGGCGTCGTCGGTGGTCCGCGCCCGGTCGTCGGTCGTTGTCATAATTGTCTGCCCTTTCGAACACTGCGATACTTCCCCGGCTTGAGCCCCGGGGGCCTACAGCGTCGCACGGGATCGAGGTTGCTGCCGCCGAATCCGACGGTGCTGGTACGCAATTCAGCAGAAGTACACAGTCGACACCAATCTGTGACCCGAAATGCCGGTGACGTCGTGCTCGCTTGTTCCGAGCGGCCGCACCTCGTCACGCGACTACACGCGCACGACTCATGTAAACCTATGATGCTGAAATGTTGCTGCGCCAGTGCAAAACCCGGTCGGCGCGAACTAGCCGCACCCGATAATGGTCAACCCTGCACGCCGCAAGGTCGCGCTCGTGACCGAATGGTCCGAGCGGCGGCGCTGCTGCTCGCCGACCGCGCCGACGATACGAATTGTCGATGTCGACCGCTCTCTCCATGAATGCGGTCCACAGACCGACACGAAACCCTGACTTCGCATTTCGCGGAACCTACGCTCCGCCATTAGTGGTTCCGAATTAGTGGTTCGGACTCCGGAAATGCATTGGGGGAACTCATGTTCACAGGACGCACACTGTGGCCGTCTGATCAGCCGATCGCCGCGCCCGCGTTGACGGTATACAACAACAAGTTGGTGTTGGTGTGGGCGACGCAGAGCGGCACCATGTATGCAGCGTCGGGGATGGAAGCCGACGGGGTTGTCAATGCGAAACCATTGCCGTCGGACTTCAGCCTGCAACGCCCAGCGTTGGCTTCGCATGCCGAGACCGGGCTGCTCTACCTCGGCTATACGCGCACCGACGGCCGGATGTGGCTCGCGTGGTCGAACAATGGCGTCGACTACCAGGATCGACGGGAGTGGCTGGAGCCACCGATCGGTGGGCCCGCGATGCAGTCCGACAACGTCTCGCTGTGGTTGAGCTATACCGCACAGCGCAACCGGTACTCAGTGCGGTCAAATCGCAGAATCCACCGTTCAGTTATTACGGGATGACCCCGGAACCCGCCGAGCAAAGCGTGGATACTCCGGAACTGGTGATCCATCCCGCCAAGGGGGTGCTCCTGGCATGGACGGGTATGGACAGCGCGAACAATCTGAACGCGCGCTACATCGGCGTCAACGTCCCGCCCGGTAGGGCCACCTTCAGCGATCGGCTCATCGGCGGCCCGAACCTGTTCACCCTCGGCGGCCGCTACGTGGCGGGCTACACCGGCAAGAACACCAATATCTACATGCTCTTCGATATCGACAACCTGAACGAGGGGCAAGCGCAGCGGTGGAAATTCGCCGATACCAGCCCGTGGCCACCCACGGTCGCGACCATCAACGGGGTCACCTACGTCGCTTGGTTCGGCACCGACGGCCAGAACAAGCTCAACTTCGTCGACCTGGGCTCCATGCCGACTATCTACCGAGGCGGCAGCGGATAGCCGCCCGTCCGTTCGGCGCCTCAGCCGTTGCCGTAGATGCGATCCGGGACGACGAGAACGACTGCGCGGCGCTCGGCAGCCATGACCCGGTCATATTCGTCCCAGTCGTCGTGGGTGCCACCTGCCGCAGTGAAAACCTCCCGCAGCAACTGCCGCAGCCGCTCGGCGTCGATGTCCGGCATCGGGTCGTCGGGACCCGCGATCCACACCGATCCCTCAACGGCCGCCCACGCCCACCCGACACGGACGACAACCGTCATCCGCGCCTGAACACGGAGGTTGTCCAATTTGCGCGTACCACCGCGGATCACCATGCCCACCACAGGCTCACCGGTCTGCGGGTGCGCCAATACTCCTGCGTTGACGAGCGAGGACTGAACAGTGCCATCGGCCCGCGAGGTCGAGACGACGCAAAGGCCATGATCGCCGGCGATCAGTCGAGCAAAGTCCGCGATATCGGTCACGGCCGAAGTCTACGGAGCGCGGGCGGAAATGCAGGCGTGCCGAAGCAAATCCGTGCAACCTCGAACACACGGCCTGGCACAGCCGATCCGGTGGGACGACTTCGCCGCGTCGCGCGGTGATCATCGCCGGACGTGGCGAAGTCGGAATTACGCGAGGACACTGAAGGCGTAGCGCCGAAGTCGACTCCAGGAGCAATGTGATGGCACCCGACAGGCCTTTTGGGTTCGATCCGGAAGAATTCGAGCGCGCGTTGCGGGAGGCGGGGATCGAATTCCGTGACCTGCTCGGAAAGGCCGGCGAATACATCGATCGCACCAGCGGGAGTACCCTGGCGTCGCTGCTGGGCCAGTTTGTTCAGCCGGAGCGCACGCGGCCACCGAAGCCGGAGGGCGAGACCACCGGCGAGACCGGCAGTGGAGTGTGGGTCATCTACAGCGTCGATGACGCCGGCGAGGCCAGGGTCGAGCAGGTTTTTCCGAGCGAGCTCGAGGCTTTGCGTGCGCATCGCGACAATACCGACGAACGCCGTCGCGTGCGGTTCCTGCCCTACGGCGTCCCCGCAACCGCGCTGGGCACCCAGGTGCGGAACTCAGATTGACGGCAGCGCAATAGGCGAGCAGGCCCACGTACTTCGCCAGCGGATGTAGCTGTAGTCGGGACCATAAGTCGGCGGGCGCGCACGGACGTTGCCCCAGTGGGGAACTCAGGCCTCAGCGCATGGCTTGATGAGGACCTCGAGAGCGGCTTACCGGAGGAGGCCGCTCATGTTCATGGAACTCTGCGGACCGGTCTGCCAGGACTCGATCGCGGGCCAAACCTGGTCAACCTTGTGGGCGGGGGCGCGCGGACGCCGCTGGGAGGGTCGCGCGTCCCGCCACGACGTGTTGCGTTTCGAACTCTCCCGGAAATTTCCGGGCCGTCCGGCGAGTTCTCCGAACGGCACGAAACCCGGTGTTCATGGAAGCCCCGCACGCACCGCGCGGAGGGCTATCTCGTTGGCAGGCAAAAGGAATCATCACAGTTCACCCAGCCGTGGCTAGTCGACACGACGAATGGACGGTTTGATTCCGGCAAATGCACTGCAATAGCGCGTACACGCCGATGTGTAGCGTAGCGGCACAAAAGAAGTCCCGGCCCCGAGAGCCGACTCGGACGAAGCGGTGGTCTACCGAGACCGAATCAGGAGGCGGGCTTGGGCTGGGTCAGGTCCCTGACGCCGGTGATCGAATTGATGATGTTGAGGATGGCAGTGGTGCCGTGGTCGATGGCGGAGCTGCCGGAGTCGAACAAGGCGGAACCGGAGGACGAGCCGGCCGAACCCGAGGATGAGCCGCCGTCGGCCGAACCCGAGGAGCCGGTGCCGGCGGAGCCGGTGGCGGCCGAGGGGGCGGAGGGAGCGGCGGAGGCCATCGCGACCGGGCCGAAGAACAGGGCGGCGGCGGAGACGGTGGTGGCGGCGACCAGGACCTTGCGAGAGAACATCTACGGAGCTTCCTTTCACAGATGGATAACGACGCCATCACGGCGCGCACCACAAATGTTATGAAGAAGAAATCCGCAAATCCACTACTCTCATTGTGTGAATAATCACCGTTAATAATCGGCTAACGGTAAATAATACCGATGTAACACATTTGATCTTCATTTCGGATGCGAATTCCATGATCAAATTCGGTTGATTTCTTCGAAAGCGCCGCGTAATAGCGTGGGGCGGACCCGATCTCGCAGCGGACCTTCGATCCCGGCACTACGCGACCTAGAACCGGCGACGCGCTCGGCGGGCCGCCACCATGAGGGCGATCCGGCGTTACCGGGCGAGGTGTCGCGCCGCGCGCCGACACGAAACACGCGGAAACCGATGTCGTCTCTCCCCTGCTGTGCTATAGGACTGCGGGCGTCGCTGCACTGCTCTGGTGTGTCGGCACGGTGGTCAGCGCTGGTTCTGCCCCGAGCTGCCGGACAGGGTGAGACCCGCACGATGTACTCGTGATCCAGCTGCGCCAGCGTCTCCGGCTCGGTGCCGCGGTTGTACGAGATCTTCACCGCGACCAGCCGTTGCATCGACCGTTGCCGCGCCAGGAATACCCTTGCGAAGGCGCCGCTGCCCAATTCGACGAGCAGGTCGAAATCGTCCACGCTCGCACCGGCGCTGATCCCGTTGAGCGCTTCCAGAGACCGCGGCGGGGCGATCAGCGTGCTGCGGTAGTTGATATCGGACCCGGTCGGCGCGGTGGTACCCACTTCGGTGGGCTGCGTACCGCGATCCGGGTCGCGTCCGGATCGGCGCCGCACATGGAATTCCTCGTAGGCGAGATCGGGTGGCGTCGGCCCGGTGCACAGTTCGGCGTATTCGGCGCAGTACTGGGCGAGCCGCTTCGGATGGTCGTAGCGCAGCCATCGGTACTCCAGATCGACCTTGATCAGCTCGATCAGACACATCCGCCGCAATCCGGGCGCATCCGGCAGATACTCCGCGAGGTCCGGTGGCGCACCGGTCTGATCCCAGGTGTCGGCGAACCGCCTGACAACCGATGCCAGCAAGGTGCGAGTTCGGTGGACAGCATCCGACTCATTCGTCGTCGGTGAGGGTGGGCACTTCGGCGTGGTGGATCCGCCGAGACGAGCGTCTGATCGCGTAGACCGGCGCGATCCGGATTCTCCACCGCTTGGCACTACACCGGATATGCCTTCTTCGGCCGCTGGACCAAGCATGAGTAATTGCTCGATCGCGGTGTCAGTGGGGGTGTCAGGTGTGTGTCAGGTCGGTGTCAGCCAGCCCGGCGACAGTGTTCACATCGAGCAAGACGACCGGCACCGACACGGTTTCAGTCGGCGCCACCACCGATTTCGAGGAGTACACGACATGTCGATCACCATCTCCCTGACCGACCAGGACAAGAGCACCCTGCGCACCGCCGCCTACGGCGCGGTGTCGCTGATGGCCGCCTCCGGTGCGCCGCACAAGGGCATCACGCAGGCCTCGGTCGTCCTGACCTCGGCAACCGGGCTGGTCGGGCACGTACTCGCCGCCAAGTCCAAAGACATCCACCTGCAAGGTAAGTCCGTTGCCGAACTCGCCGATCAGGTGCTGCCCGCCCTGACAGCGGCCGCGAGGCTGCTCGGCGAGCAGGACCCGCGCGAGGCCGACAACTTCCGCGGCACGGTCCTGATCGCCGTCGAAGCCGCCGCCGGGCCCCGCAAGGGCGAGCCCAGCCTTGCCGCGGCCGCGATGGCCCGCAAGATCACCGCAGCCCTCGACGCAGCCTGACGGATAGCGGAAAAGCCGAAATCCCCTGCAGCTGCAAGGGATTTCGGCTTTCAGGCGGGCCGTTCCTCACTGGTCCATGATGCTCTTGGCGCCCACCATGCCCACCATGCTGAGGATCGGGAGCCCGATCACCAAATGTTCGACCGCCGTGGAGATACCCACCCAGAGGTGGCTCGACAGTGCGAGTGGAATGATCACCGCCGCGGCGGTGAGGATTCCCAGGATCCAGTTGAAGAACAATTCCGGTGACGGAGTGCCCAGGCGCAGCAGGTACCAGAGCACCCCGGCCAGCAGGGTGCATATGAAGGCCACGGCCGCGAACCAGTACGCGTCCTGGGACATCGGGTTCCACACCCCGAAATTGCCGCTCTCGGTCACCCGGGTGGCGATGATCTCGATAATCCAGGCGCACAGCCAAGCCGCGAGCGCGGTCACCACCGCCGCCGCGAACACACCACCAACGAACATACCGATGTTGACGTCCGGCCCCTGCTGTGGTCGAGACTGCCGGTCCGGATAATCGGACTGCTGATACGTGCCGTATCCGTGGTCTGGGCTGTATCCGTGGTCTTGGCTATACGCGGGATCACGGTAGTTCCCCGGCTGATAACCCGCTTCGTAATGTGTGGTGTGCTGGTCGCGCGGATCCCTGGGGTTCAACCGCCGATCACCTCCGTCGAGAGCATTCATGTGCGTCGAGTGTAGGGCTGCCGTGAACAGGCTGCTGCCCGCTTGTCCATTCCGGCGCTCCGTATGCGCAATATGACCCAATCGGAACACAAACGGGTGCTTGATGGTTCGTCATGTCGCGGATGTCCTGATCTTGGGCTGATGGCCGTCCGGTCTCGACAACTCGATGGTCTGCGGATCGAGGGTGCGCATCCGGCACGCTCGTTAATGCGGATGGGTCCCGCAAACATGGCCATGGGTCTCAGCGCTCGTCTTCTCCTACGCCACCTACACGGCGGATCGGCGCGCTGGTTGCGGCCGCCATCACACTTCTTGCTTCAATGGCTTCGTTCGGTGCTGTTCTCGTGGCACGTAGCGGATCTGCTGCGGCCCAGGGGCCGGGCTTCTGGATCGGAGCCACCTATAACAACGGGCACGTTTACTCGGACCGCAGCAACATCAGCCTCGCAGACGTCGCCGATAAGGTTCAGCGAGCCTGTGGCCCCTCCTGCCCGGAGCCTCGCGCGGTAGGAAATGCGTGCATCGCACTCGCGATCAACCCGAGAGGCGCTTGGGGATCGGACTGGGGCAACACCATCGCCGAGGCCGAAAGCAAGGCGATTCGATTCGCGGAAACGGCCGTCGGAATTCCCGGTCCCTTTCACATGTGGTCGGACTGCGCCTGAGTCGCACAACGCTGAAAGCCCTTGTCCGCGTGGACAAGGGCTTTCAGCTCACGTGCGCTCGCGCGGGTCGAGCACTACCTGTGTGCCCGGAGTGGTTGCGACCTGTAGGGTGCGCAGTCGCAGCAGTGTCGGGTGTTCCTCGAGTAGTCGCGCGGTATTGGCCAGTGACCGTAGTGCGGCCGCTTCCGCCCGCGCTCGTTCGAGCTCGGCCCGGCCGCGTTCCTTGGCGAGCACGGTTTCCAGTGCGGCCTTGCGTAGTTCGCCGGGCAGCATCAGGTCGCGGGCGTTGAGTGCGTCGATGCGCATGCCGAGTCCTGTTACAGCCGTGGTGATTTCGGCGATGTCCCCGACGAGCAGCGTGCGGTCGGTGACGAGTTCGTCGAGGGAATGGCTTGCCACGGCCCGGCGGGCGGCATCCTGCACCGCCGCGTACAGCACGCTTTCCGGGTACTGCGCACCGGTGGTGAACGCCTCCGGATCGGTGACCTGCCAGTTCAGTGCGTAGCTGACCCGCAGTGAGAGTCCGTCGCGGGTGAGCAGTTCCTGGCCGCTGACATTCAGCAGCCGGGGCCGCATGTCGACGACGATCAGCGTGCAGCGCTTGGCGTCGTAGCGGTGGCGCCCTGGCTCGAGTACTCGCTCGAGTGTGCCGTCGCGGTACAGCAGCGTTCGCTGCCATTCCATGACCGTCGTGTACATGTTTCACTCCTCCCGTACCGTGTGTCGTTGGCTGCCTGGTTGTTTCGGATGTCACCCGGTTCCGGTCACGGGTCCGCAGCGGGGGCGTCCCGCGGCTGTAGCCGCGGAGCCCGCAGAGCCGTTTGCCGTATCCGCCCGGAACCGGGTGGCATCGCAGTGGGAATCGAACCCATCCAGGCTTGGAGCCCTTCGCCAGGTGCGAGACCGAGCCCGACACGGGGAACGCGGGTGCGGAGATTCCGCTGCGCCCCTTGACTCGACCTGGAACAACCATAGGGTTCGCGGTACGGGTGCGCGAATGATTTATCGCCGCTTCGGTTTCACGCCGGTTTGGGGGCGGCGTTGGCCCGGGTCGCGGCGACTTGCTTTGCCTCGGCGGCCTTTTCGGCATCGAGGCGGCGGTAGACAAAGTGCTGTTGTGCAAGCGTCCAGGCATTGTTCGTGACGAAGTACAGCAGGATCGCCACCGGCAGCAATGCGCCGCCGAGAATCGGGGCCGCCGGGAAGACCCACAGGCTTAGACCGTGTCTTACGTGGTTGCACCTAGAACGTCGGTGTCGCAGGCCAGATCGGCCAGCTCGGGCAACGCCGTGCAGGCGTGCCGCACATTGGAGTGCGCTCAGTCCGCGGGGGTGGAGTCTTCGGTGTCGGCCTTGGTGATTGAGCGGACGACTGGGCGCAGAATCTCGACTACCCGGTCCGGGTCGGCCTCGGTGAGGTGATCGAGCTTGACCAGATGGCGGCACAGGACGATGCCGAGTAGCGCGGCGCTGACCACTTCTGCACGTAGATCGGCTTCCTCACCAGGGATGGCTTCGCTGATCTGATCCTTATAGATACGCGAGGAGGTGCGGATCTCCTCGGCGGCCTCGGGGTGGGTGAGCATCGACCGCAGCATGGCCAGCGAGGTAACCGGTTCCTCGATCAGTGAGTCGCGCAGTCTGTCGAGCAACTGCTCGGCGATATCCGCGGCGCTGCCCCCGGCGAGCAGTGCCGATCCGGACCCGATAGCGCTCAGGAACAGCTGCTGTTTGCTGCCGAAATAATGGATGACGAGTCCAGGATCCACGCCCGCCGCGGTGGCGACTGCGCGGATGGTGGTGCGGTCGTAGCCGGATTCTGCGAACAACGTGCGGGCGTGGGCGAGGATCCGCGCCTCGGTATTGCGTCGCTGCTCGGCCCGCGAAGTGGGCGCCGGAGGGTTGCTCACCCGCGTCATTCTACGGACGTTGACCAAAGCTGGTTTTCGTTCTACGCTCGTTGAACAACTGATTCAACGAGCGTTCAACGAAAGAGTATTGCGATGAGCCAACCAGCAGTGGAAAGCCCGCTACAGGTCTTGGAGCAGCGAAACAAGGCGATCCTCGCCAACGACATGCACGCGTTCGTGGACCTGTTCGCGGAGGACGGCGTGATCGAGATGCCGTTCACTGCAGGCGAATTGCCTGCCCAGTTGGCAGGCAAGGAGGCAATTCGGGCATATGCGATCGACGCCGGCCGCGGTGGGTTCCGTCTCGACGAACTGCGTGTACATCAGACCCACCAAACCGCCGATCCGGAGGTCGTGATCGTCGAACTGACCTCCGTCGGACGCGTCACGTCGACCGGCCAGCCGTTCAAAGTGCCCTGTATTCAGGTCTTCCGGATCCGCGACGGGAAAATCGTGTTGTTCCGTGACTATGTCGGCCATGCCTTCCTACCGGACCTGAGCTGAGCTCAATCCAAGCGGACTTCGCGTAGCGCTATGGGCACGTTCCTGCCGCCTCGATCCCATCCTGGTCGAACTCTTCGGGCCTGTGATCGTGTCTCACGTTGTGTAACGAGATGGGTTGCACTGGTTGATGTTTGAGCGTGGCTGATGTGTTGTCGGTCCGGCTGGTGCCGGACGAGTTGTGGGAGATCGTGGAGCCGTTGTTGCCGGAGTTCACCGCTCGCCGCCAAGGTGGCGGTACCGCTCCGGTCGAACAGCGGGCGGTCTTCACGGCAGTGGTGTACGTGCTGACCAGCGGCTGTGCGTGGCGGATGCTGCCGGATCAGTTCGGGGTGAGTGTGCCTACGGCCCATCGCCGGTTCACCATCTGGACTCGGGCGGGGGGTGTGGCGGCGGTTGCATCGGGCAATGTTGGACGAGCTGGGCAGCCAAGGCTTGATCGACTGGTCACGGGCGGTGATCGACGCGGCGTCGGTGCGAGCCAAAAAGGGGGCGACATGACCGGGCCGAGCCCAGTCGATCGCGGCAAGGCCGGCTCGAATCTGCACGTGGTGTCCGACCGTGCGGGAATCCTTCTGGCCGTAGGTATTTCGGCCGCCCACACCAATGACGCGGAGGCCCTCGCCCGTTGGTACGGGCAATCCCGCCGGTGCGGTCGCGGCGTGGACCGCGGCGGCGTAGACCGGCGAAACTGCACGCGGACAAGGCATACGACATCATCGAACTGCGTGAATGGATACATCAGCGCGGAATCGCCGTTCGCATCGCCCGCAAGGGCATCGAGTCCGCGGACCACCTCGGTCGCCATCGCTGGGAGATCGAGCGCACGATGTCCTGGCTGACCGGCTACCACCGGCTCGACATCCGCTACGAGCGCAAAGGCATCCACTCCTGCGCCTTCCTCACCCTGGCCGCAGCACTCACCTGCTTCAAAAAGCTGACGAAGGCGAAACAGCGACGTAAGGCATGGTCTAAGCGCTGACCGAACCAGGTGCTCGTGGGCGCGGACGTCCGACGGTGTCCGGATTGCTCTGACGCAGGAAGGAACCCCGGCGGCGACGTTGCGCCGAGGGTGGCGGACCCGAGTGGGCCAGCGCCATCGGGATACGTCGAGTGCTCTGCGGGGCGAGCAGTGTCAAGGTCAGCGACGCGGCGATGACACCGAAGACGGCCAGTGCCGCCGGTTCATTCGGCGGCGCCGCGGCCAGGGCGAGCGCGGGCACGACGAGTGCGAAGACCGCAAACGCCATGATGTGTTCCCGCGAGAACATGCCAAGAGCTTACCGACTACATCGCACAGCCGCCGTCCGCTGTGAACGGGTAGACGAACTGGTCGACATAGCCGGTCGGGTAGTCGGGTTTCGCCGCCATACCGAGATCGTCGGTGCCGAAGCGTCGTGCCGGATCGTAGGAGTAGGTGCGGAACAGGTGATCCCAGATCAGGGTGAACAGGCCGAAATTGACGTCGCCGATACCGGCGAACTTCAGATGGTGGAAGCGATGGCCCTCGTTCATCGCCAGTAGGTATTTGGCGGGTCCGATCCGGTAGTCGGCATTGGAGTGTTGCAGCAGCAGCTGGATGGCGACCGAGAGAGCAAGGGCGGCCGCGACATTCGATGGCAGGCCGATCAGGATGAGCGGGGCGACACCGGCGGCCATCTCCACGGTCTGGTGCAGCGGATGTTTCATCAGACCATTGAGGCCGTAAAAGCGTTCGACGCTGTGATGTACCGCGTGGAAGCGCCACAGAAGTCCGATTTTGTGACTGGCCAGATGTACCGTGGTGATACCGAGATCAGCGACCAGGATGGCAAGCAGAACCTGGCACAGGAACGGCCATGAGGTCGGCCAGCTGTCCGGAGCGGGCACGATGGTCGCCAGCAGCGGAATCGCCGCGACGCTGAGCAGGACGAGCATTTCGTTGACGAAAGCATGGATGCGATCGCGCAGGGTGTCATCGAGATCGTGATTCCAGTCGGCCTGGTACGGAATCAGCCGCTCCACCAGAAACGAGGCGACGATCGCGACCGCCAGTACGAGCAGTAACGAAAATTTCGGCGCGCCAGCAGAACTCAGCGCAATACCGACGCCGTTGAGCCCGATCAGCATGAAGGGCACATAGCCGTAGCGCGCGAGACGCTGTGTGGGCGTGTAGGTAATGGTTGTCATAGGGGCAAGCCTGGTCGGCCGTGCCCGGAATGACTTGAACGATTCGGCTGGACCTAGGGGGCGTCGCCGAGATCCCAGTCGACGCGTCGGTTCAGGGCCGACGGCGGCAGTCCGAAGGTGCGGCGGCAGGTGCGGGTCAGGTGGGAGCTATCGGCGAAACCGGCGGCGTGGGCGGCGGCGGTGAGATCGTCTCCGGAGCGGACGCGGGTTATCGCCACATGTAGTCGGAGCCAGAGAATGTAGGGCCGCAATGGAATTCCGACCTGTTCGGTGAACAGATGGGTGAGTCGGGTCGCGGAAATGCCGACCCGGCGTGCGACATCCGCGCCGCGGATCGGTCCGTCGCCGACGATGGAGGGCAGCAGTCGCAGCACTTCGGTCACTGCCTCGTGGCGCTCGTCCTCGATGCTGTGCGAATTGTCGCGTTCGAGATCATCGACAACCTCGGCGACCAGTCCGGCGAGTGTTTCCCGCTCCGGATCGATGGGTAGGGAATGTTCACAATCGGCCCACCCGTAGGTGTGCGCTCTGCGGTCGGCGGCCGCGCCCGCGACGGACTCCGGATCGAGATAGATCGCGGTGCCGCGCTCGGCCCCGGTGGCGATGCGATGCGGTGCGTCGGCGGGCACGATGACATGTGTGCCGCGATGCCGAATGCCGCTCGCGTCCACCACGACCACCGGCGTACATGCGGTCACCACTTGGACGGCGTGATGGGCGTGCAATGCGGTGGGGCCGATGCTGCCGCCGAAGGCGAGCACGCCGGCACGCAGCAATGCGGTACCCTCCCAACGCAATTCACCGGGCGACCCGGAGACATAGTGCACGGATCGGGGCGAGGTGGATGCCCCGTCGGTAACCAGAGCCTTCATCATCGGATGCTCCCGGGTGACTGCGAATCCCGAATCGGATCCCTGACGGAGACTATCCCGGCCGCACGGCCGCTGTCAGGGTAACGGCGACGCGATCGAGGAACTCGGTGATCAAGGGCCCGGCGATCGGGTGCCCAGCGCGAGACCGTCATCGGTGCGGCGGGCGTTGTTTGTCAGAGTGACCGAACTCAGGGGGCGAAGGCAGCGGATTCGAGGCGGCGGGCCAGTCGGGCCGCGGACAGGGTCATGGCGTCGGCGGGGCGATGCGGGTCGAGGCCGGTGAGTTCGTGGACGCGGGACAGGCGGTAGGTGACCGTATTCCGGTGCACGCTGAGCTGACGCGCCGTCGCCAACTGGTTGAAACCGCTGTCGACGAACACCTCTAGGGTTTCCGCCAGCATGGGCTGGGTATCGAGGGGCGCGAGTACCGACGCCAGCCCGGGCCGTGCCGCATCGCTGACCGCAACCGTGTATTCGAACTGCAAATCCATTCTGCGGCAGAGTATCTCGCGACGTGTCAGGCACCGCCCCAGTTCGGCCAACACCCGCGCCTCGGCAAAGATCGTCGGGATCTGGGCCCTGCTCGCCGCAGTACCGACACCTACCCAGTAGGGCGGTGTTCGATCGGGCTGATGTGCCGGTAGTCGCGCAGTGAGACCGGTAATCGCGGCCGTACCGTCATCGCCGGGTTGCAGCGGGATCAGTGCGGTCCACCCGCCCGCGTCCAGCCGCAGGAAGACGCCCGGAATCGCCTCGACCCGGTGCCGCAGCGCCGAAGCGTGCCCGCCGCGGGTGCCGCAGAGGCGGAATACCGCGACGAGGAAGTCGTCTGCGACCGGAATGACCGGATCATTGGCCCACTCCACCGGATCGCGTCCGGTGAGCAGGGCGTCGGCGATACCTCGGCGACGCTCCAACAGTTCCCAGCGCGGATCGTGCGAGCGCTGGGTGGCCGCGCCCGCGATGCGCGTCATGACCAGCGTGATGTACTTCAGCAGCATTAGCGAGGCGTCGAGCAGCAGCTCCTGCTCGGCGGAGGTGGCCGCTTCGCGCAGCCGGTCCCAGATGAAGGCCGAGCCGAGCCGATATCGGTTCAGCACCTCGGTCAGTGGCGTGCCGTCGCGGAGCCGGTCCATGGCCAGTTCGACGAGCTCCCTGGTGTCCTCCTCGGAGGGTTCGGTGCCGCAGCGCAGATATTCGAAGAACAGGTCGACATTGAGTTTCGTGCCGCGCGCGAAATCGGTCTCGACCAGTGACTGGGGGATCCGCGGGTACGGCGGCAGGCTCCCGTAGAACCCGTCGACCAGCGACGCGGCTCTTCGGTGCAGATCGTCGACGACCCGGGTCCGCGTTGGCGTCATTGAACTTCTCCATCCCGCACTACGAGTACAAGCTCTCGATCGTGTCGTTGTAGCGGGTGGCGATCGGGGTGCGCTTGAGTTTGCCGGTCGCCGTCAGAACATCGCTTCCGGGCTCCCATACCTCCGGTAGCACGATGTACTTCTTGATCTGCTCCACCTGGGAGAGTTTGCCATTGGCGGCGGCCACACCTTGCTCGATTACAGCCAAGACTTCCGGATTCTTCGCGAATTCGGCGACGGTGGTTGCGGTGAGCCGGTTGCGCCGGCCGAAAGCCTGCACCAGGTCGGGGTCGAGGCAGATCAGCGCGGTGTTGTACGGCCGCTGCTCACCGATCACCACGACGGTGCCCGCGAGCGGGCAGTTCTCGGTGATCGTGTTCTCGATATTGGCCGGGGACATATTCTTCCCGGCCGCATTGATGATGATTTCCTTCTTGCGGTCGACGATCGAGAGGTAGCCGTCAGCGTCGATCGACCCGATATCGCCGGTGTGCAGCCAGCCGTCGGCATCGATGGCCGCCGCGGTTTTCTCCGGATCGTTGCGGTAACCGCGCATGACCATTCTTCCGCGGATCAGTACTTCGCCGTCGTGGGCGAGTTTCACCTCAGCCCCGGGGAGTGGCGTGCCGACGGTACCGATCTTGACGCGCTCCGGACCGCTGAGCGTCGCGCCCGCAGTGCATTCGGTCATGCCGTACCCCTCGCACAACGGCAGACCGAGACCGAGGAAGAATTCGTGCACCTCGGGCGGGATGGCCACCGAACCGGTGACCGCGGCGCGCACCTGACCCAGGCCGAGCCGGGTGCGAATCGATGCGAGCACCAGACGATCAGCCAAGGCATACCGGAGTTTCTCTAGTTGGCCGAGTGCACGGCCGTCGGAGGCGGCCCGGGCGCGGGCGCGGCCGGTGCGCACCGCCCAGCGGATCAGGGCGCGCTTGATCGGATCCGGTTCGGCCGCGAAGCGCTCCTCCAGCGCGCCCTTCACCTTCACCCATATCCGGGGAACACCGAGGAAGACGGTCGGATGCACCTCGGCCAGCGCCTCGGCGACCTTCTTCAGATCCGCGACGGTGGTGATCTCACCGCCCTCCAACATGGTGAGATAGTGCGCGAACCAGCGGTTGGCGGCATGCGCGTCCGGCAGGTACGAAATCACTCGATCGTGTCCGCTGCCACCGCCGAATATCTCGATGACGCGGGCATTTTCGATGAAGTTGGTGTGGGTGAGCTCGACGCCCTTCGGCGGTCCGGTGGTGCCGGAGGTGTAGACGATGGTCAGCAGATCCTCGGATTTCACACTGCGCCAGGCGGTTTCGAAGTCGAAGTCTTTCGCCTCGGCCGATTCCACTATCGATAGCGCGATCGTGCCCGCCGGTGCTTCATCGACGCATATCACGTGCTCGACGTGATTGCCATGGGCCACCGCCTTTTCCACGGCCTCGAGGATCTGTGGGGCAAACTGGCGCTCGCAGATGACGATCTTGTTGCTCGCATTGCCGAACTGGTAGGCGAGCAGATCGACGGGGTTGGTGTTGTAGACCGAGAACGGGGTGCCGCCTGCGTGCAGCACGGCCGTATCGCAGAGGTGGAATTCGGGTCGGTTGGTCATCATCAACGCCACCGTGTCACCGGGTCGCAGACCGAGGGCGGCCAGGCCGGTCGCGATCCCGCGCACCCGGTCGGCGTACTCACGCCAGGTGATCGTCACCGCTCCGCCCATGGTGCGCAGCGCGACCACGTCCGGATACTTCGCGGCATTCGCTTGAAAGGCCGCACAGAGCGTGTCCGGACGGGCCGGGCCCGCCGAGACTGTCGATGAAACCAAGACCCAACCTTCTGCTCAATGGTGTCGAGGTCACCGCGCCGCAGGCGACCTCGTCGTCACCTATCAGCACAACGCATCGACGAAGCGTGGCGCTAGCGGCAAACGAGCAGACTGTCAGGCCTCACCTTGTGCACATGACCAAGGATCGCGGGTCGACAGGTCGATAGCGCTCCGGGCCGACGTGCTGGATCACGTCACCGATTACAAATCGACACGTCACCGTTTCGAATAGTGTCGTTCGGGCGCAGTCCGCGCGAACGTGCAGATCGGCAACCGCCGTGCCCGCGACCGTGGTGTCGGAGATGGCCAAGTCCATCTCGTGGGTGGTTTGTCCGGCACCAGCGGGTTGAGCACCGCCTGGGAAGCTGGAGCCTGCGGCGTTGAGGCCGCCGATGGTCATCGAATGCCGTGCCGCCGTCGAGCGGTGACGAATTCATTTCCCAACCTCGCGATCTGCACCGATGAACAAACCGGCGTGTGGTCCAGCTCAACCGAGCGTCGGGATGGGCGGTAGCCGCAGAATACCGAAGCTCCCGCGCGAACTTTGTGCGGCTGCACCGGGGTGGCTGCGGACACGCCGGATCGGTCCGTTTCTCGCCCGGATTCGGGTCCGTCATTGATGTCGAAGTCGTATCGTGAGACTCGGCGAGCAGGACCTGCCGTGACCCATGGACGGGTCCGGTCGTCAGAGGACAATCGCCTCGCCACCCGCGGATAGACCTGCGCCGCGAAAGCGAGGAGCAAGCCGTGTTGGACGAGCGAGCAGCCTTGACTGCCACCACCGACGGAATTCTGGAATACATCTGCGCCGCGGAAGTCGAATACGTCGATATTCGATTCTGCGACGTTCCCGGTGTGCAGCAACACTTTTCGATACCGGCCGTCACATTCGGCGCGGATCTGGTCGACAACGGGATCGCCTTCGACGGCTCATCGGTGCGCGGTTTCCAGTCGATCCACGAATCGGATATGTTGCTGCTCCCGGATCTGCGCACCGCACAATTGGACCCCTTCCGGGCCGCGAAGACCCTGAATTTGAACTGCTTCGTGCACGATCCGCATACGCACGAGGCCTACAGCCGCGATCCGCGCAATGTCGCGCGCAAGGCCGAGGAGTATCTGAAGAGCACCGGCATCGCCGATACCGCCTACTTCGGACCGGAGGCGGAGTTCTACATCTTCGATGCCGTGCGCTACGACACCAAGATGAACGGCGCCTTCTACGAGGTGGATTCGTCCTCGGCCGACTGGAACACCGGCGTCAAATATAATCCCGACGGCACGATCAACCGCGGGTACAAGGTGCGCGCGAAGGGCGGCTACTTCCCGGTGGCCCCGTACGACGCCGATGTCGATGTGCGCGATCGGATGTGCACGAATCTGCAGAACGCCGGGTTCGAATTGGAGAAGGGCCACCACGAGGTCGGTACGGCGGGCCAGGCCGAGATCAACTACAAATTCAATACGCTGCTGGCCGCCGCCGATGATCTGCAGCTGTACAAGTACATCATCAAGAACACCGCGTGGGCCGAGGGCAAGACCGTCACTTTCATGCCAAAACCACTGTTCGGCGATAACGGCTCAGGCATGCACGTGCACCAATCCCTGTGGCTGAAGGGCACACCGCTGTTCTACGACGAAGCCGGCTACGCGGGGCTGTCCGATCTGGCCCGGCACTATATCGGCGGACTGCTACTGCACGCGTCCTCATTGCTGGCATTCACCAATCCGACCGTGAACTCCTACAAGCGCCTGGTGCCCGGCTTCGAGGCCCCGGTGAATCTGGTCTACAGTCAGCGCAATCGCTCAGCGGCCGTGCGCATTCCGGTCACCGGCACGAATCCGAAGGCCAAGCGTCTGGAATTCCGCTGCCCCGACTCCTCCGGCAATCCGTACCTGGCCTTCGCCGCCATGATGATGGCCGGTCTGGACGGCATTCGCCGCAAGATCGAACCGCCCGTCCCGATCGACAAGGACCTCTACGAGCTCACCCCGGAGGAATCCGCCGAGGTCACCCAAACTCCACCCAGCCTCGACAGCGTTATCGACCGACTGGAAGCCGATAACGACTACCTGACCGAAGGCAATGTCTTCACCGACGACCTGCTCGAAACCTGGATCCGCCTCAAGCGCGATACCGAGATCTCTGAAATCAACGTCCGCCCGCACCCCTACGAATTCGAGCTCTACTTCGACGTCTAGGTCAGTCGGTGTGCAGCTCGCCGTTGATGGTGAGGAAGGCGGTGGGGGTGAGGCCGAACATGGCGCGGAAGGTATCGCTGAAATGTGAAGGGGACGCGAAGCCCGCGTCGACGGCGGCGCGGGTGAGGTCGTGGCCCGCGGCATAGGCCCGGCCGACGCGCAGCATCCGCGCCCATTGCACGTAACGGCGGAAACTGGTGCCGGTCTGTTCGGCGAAGGTACGCAGGAAGTAGGAGGTCGATAGCCCTGCGGCACTTGCCTTTTCGGCGGCGCGCTGCTGCTGGGTCGGGTCGGCGCGGATGGCCGTGGCGACGGCGGCGATGCGGGGATCGCGGATGGTGGGGACCGGGATGCTGGCCAGCTCGAGCAGACGGTCGATGTCCGGTGCCGGGTCGGCGCACAGCTCGATCAGTTCGGCCTCGTTGCGATGGTCGGCGCTGTATCCGTTGACGGTGCGGCGCATACCGCCGAGGCAGCGGGCCATATTTTCCGAGGTCGGGTCGAAGAAGCAGAAGAGCTTGGGCACGTCGGTGTCCAGGATGTGGTGCGTGACGCGGGCCCGGAACAAGAAGCTGCGGGCGGTGATGTCCGCAGCGTCCGCGACCCGGACCCGAAACGGGGCGTCGAGTCCGACCCCGAGGCCGGCGATCGCGGTGGAGTGCGCGCCCAGGGCCATCCCGGGCCCGATGTAGATCGCGTGTCCGGGTCGCAGCCAGAGCCGGGCAGAGGTGACCGCCGTTTCGGGAGCGCACGTTTCTGGAAGTGCCGACCGCGCCATATCCGCGACGATACAGAAAGTCGCAGGACAGACGGGAGATCAGGGATGAAGCTGGATGGGCAGCCGGAATCGACCTTCGAATTGCGGGAGGTGACGGTCGACGGCGCACGGCTGCGTTATGTCGATGTCGGGCAGGGGGATCCGCTGGTGCTGCTGCACGGCTGGCCGGAAAGCCATGCCGCATGGCGGCACCAGATCGGGCCGCTCGCGTTATCGCGGCGGGTCATCGCACCGGACTGGCTCGGGTGGGGTGCTTCCGACCGGGACATGGCGCTGAGTTGTGACTACGACAGCGAGGTCGAGCGGATCGGGCGCATGTTGGATGCGCTCGGCCTGGAGCGCGTCGATCTGGCGTGTCACGACTACGGCGGGTTCCTCGGATTGGGGTTTCTGCAGCGTCATCCGGAACGGGTGCGCCGCTTCGCGATTCTGAATTCACGGGCGCAGGGCATTTTCACGCCACCGTACTACCTGCTGTTCGGCTTGCTGACCGTGCTGGCACGGACCGAGCTGCTGCGGCCGCTCGTCACCGCACGGGCCATTCAATGGGTGCATCGCGTCGGTCTCGCACCGTACGTGCGCAACGGATCCTTCGACAGCGAACAGCTGCGCCGATACCTCGCCGTGCTGGACACGGCGCCGGGTCGCCGCTGGAACGCTCACTTCTGGTCCGGCTATCGCGTCCGGATCCGTCCGGAATTGGCTGCCGGACTGGGTTCCGTCAGCTGCCCGACGACCGTCATCTGGGGCGACCGCGACCCGGCCATCCCGTTCCGCACCGCCCAAGAACTGGCAGCAGGAATTCCCTACGCCACGCTGGTCCGCATCGACGGCGGCAACCACTTCATCATGGAGGAACGCCCGGACGAGGTGACCGAGGCATTGCGCGCCTGGCTCCTGCGCCCGGCCAGTTACTAGCCGAGCGACGAAAAGCGTTGTCTCTCTGCATCATTCGCGCAAATGAGATAGTCCCGCCAGTGCTGCTGCTGGAAGCATGCGTTCGATCCCGAAACCGCCGCGAAGGAACTCACTCGGGATGTTGCGGGGCTGTGTAGGTTTCGCCCGCCGCGGCGATGGTCGGGTGGAAGATCGGCGCAATCCGAGACCGAGACGTGCGGTCGTGGAATCTGGAACCCGATCCTCGCGCGCGATGCGGGTGGGCTGTACTGAACTATTTTTGTGCCACGGCGAGCTGCTACGTTGCTGGCTGCCCCAGCGGCCGACGCGATGAACCGCGCTGCCTACCTCCCATTCGGCACAGGTCCGCAGAACTGCGTCGGGCAGCGGTTCGCGATGCTCGAGATGGTCACGGTCGTCACCGCGATCGCACGGCGCTGCCGACAGGTGCCGACCCATAAGAACGCCGAAAAGGACTCCGCCACATTGATTCCCGACAAACTGCGAATGCGAGTACACCCCTGGCTTGAGATTTAACCCTTCTTCTTGTCTCCCATCTTCGCCACCTTGTCTGTTTTGCGAATTTCTGACCCGAGGAGGTGGCGTGGGGCTGGTGTGTTCCTCCCTCCTGGTGGGCGGCCGGGGCCGGGGTGAGTGGTTTTCGGCAGACGCGTCGGAGTACCCAGGCGATCACGGACGTGTCGAAATGCGCGCCGGACTCGGTAGGGCGTCAAAGGTTTCCCCGGGCGTAGGCGTCGTTCCCAAGGGCGACGTAGATCAACAGTCAAATCGCGGGCCAAGTGGAGTTGGGTATAGGCGGCGATCAGCAGCCAGGTCCATCGGACGGCTTGCTCGGGATGCCGCAGCCGCGCGGCGGTCCAGCCGAGCTGGGACTTCATCAGTTTGAAGGTGTGTTCCATGTCGAAGCGACGCAGGTAGGCCCGCCAGCACACGTCCAGATCTGGGGCGTGGAGCCCAGAGTGCCACAGCCACATGGTGCGGTGCGGGTTGCGGCCGTCGGGCAGCCGTTCGACTCGGACCTCGATGACGGTGCCCTCGATGATCGGCAGCCG
>NZ_JBIAFV010000008.1:0-307448 GCF_042869435.1 Nocardia sp. NPDC006982
GGTCGACCTGGCGGCGACGACACCAACACCAGGCGAAGCAAGCCCACTACCACCGAAGACAGGCATTACATCACGAAGTGATGCTGGAGTACTAGGCGCACAACGCCATCTACACCGCGATCACCCGCAATAGCGGTGTTCCCGGCGACTGACGTCCGACTCGGGCACCCCAGTGCTCACTGGTCGATGCGGCAGCCAGTTGCACCGACCCGATCACTGTTCCGCGCTGAACCCAGTACGGCTTTTCAGCAAGGCGGCGGTGGCGGCACTGTACGCGCGACTCGCTTCCAACGGACGCAGGGTCGGGTAGTTCGATCGGTGCGTGACGATTACGCCGTTCGACACGGTTACGGTGCGATCCGGGACGGTGGCAATGCAATTGCCGCCGGATTTGGCGACGAGATCGACGATCACTGTCCCTGGGCGGAGTGCGTCAAGCGCCGTGGCGTCCAGCAGCAGAGGGCCACGGGAGCCGCGGTGCACGGCGGCGCAGATGATGAGGGCGGGCGGGTCGGCGGCGAGGTGGGCGAGAAGCTCGTCCGGATTCGGCAGGAATGCCTTGGCGCCGTGCCGGATTGCGGTGGACTCCTGTTCCTTGCGGTTGCCCAATGCGGTCGGCTCGTCGCCGTGGGCGGCCGCCGTGGCGATGGCGGCGAGTCCGGCCCGACCGCAGCCGAGGATCAGGGCGCGCACGGGCCCCTCGGTCGAAAGGAGTTGTCGCCCTTGCTCGTAGGCGACTTCGCCCGCTATCCGGCTCATCGCGGAGAGCGCATCGATATCGGGGCGGGAGTGCGGAACGGTTTCATAGCCGACGGATTCGATACCGCGTGCGCGCAGTCCCGCGATCACGTCGTGGCGCTGCAGCGGATCCTGGAATCCGATGAGGGTCATCCCCGCGCGCACCGAATCCAGTTGGTATACCGGAGGTTTCACCCACACGACCACATCGCAACGCGCGAAGATCTCCGCACGCTCGCCCACCTGTGCCCCGGCCGCCGCGTAGTGCGCGTCGTCGAACCCGATAGACCGGCCCGCATCGTGCTCCACGATGACCCGCACGCCCGCGAGCCCGCGCACATCGTCCGGTATCAGCGCGACGCGCCGCTCCGCAGCAGCGGTCTCCCGTAGAACTCCGACAATCATTGTTGTCCGATGACCGGCAGACCGCACGCGGCCAGCACTTTGGGATAGGTCAGCCCATTCCGGATCTCATACAGGAGCTGTTCGAGCCGGTCGAACAATTCGTCGACCAGATCCGCCGACTCGTGCCCTGGCGCCTTGCGCGGCGCGAGCACGTTGAATCGGACACCGAGTCGCTCGGAGCCGGTCCGATCCAGCGCGACACTGTCGATTCCAGCGCCGGCGAGCAGCAGATCCTCTATCTCCGCACTGGTTTCGACGCCTGCCTGGTCGAGGACCGCATCGTCGAAGACCACGGTGAGGAACATGCCCTGTCGACTGCCCAGCGGCCGAATGAATTTCCCGCCGAACCGAGCATTGATCGCATCGATGTGCCCGTGCGCGCGACCGAGCTGGTCGAGCATCCGCACGCGGTTCTGCGCGAAGTAACTCTCGGGCGTGTGCTCGACAATCGCCCGCGCCAGATGCGTCGACTCACGCTGGAACGAAATGGTCAGCCGCTCGCGAATCCTGGCCAGCCATTCGGCATCACCCGAGCAGGCCGCGCCCAGCTTGCACGGTCCGAAGGCGTTATAGCCCTTGGAGTTTCCGGTAATGGTCAACACCTGGTCGTACAGCCGACGGGTGCCGTCGTCGGTCGCGATCTGCACTGCGGCGATCGGAATGTGCTGTTCCACCATGCAATCGAAGGCCATATCGCAGATGACGGGTACCCCACTGGCAACAAGCACCCGCCCGATCGCCAGCAACTCCTCGGCCGAATAGTCGGTGAACACCGGATTTCCGGGCAACGTGAGCAGCACGCCGCACAGTTCGTCACGGTCGGCGAAGTAGTCCAGGCAGGATGCGAGCAGGTCCGGGTCGATCTTGAAGGAGTCGTCCGGGGCGACCGGGCACGCCTCCATCCGCAGACCGTACTTCTCCACGTGAATGCCCGAGCTCTTGTACAGGCCTTCCGGATACACGATCACACCACCGGGGCGGGCCAGCGTCGCGACCGCCTCCTCCAGCAGCATGGTGCTCGAGTAAGGGCAGACAATAACCTCCTCCGGAGATACCCGGACTCCAGGTATCCCGTCGACGGGCTCGGCCAATCGCCCGAACAGCTTGTGCGCTGCCAACTCTCGCAATACCAGCGGCTGTCGCTTGTGATACAGCGTGCCGTCGGCGTATTCGTCCGGGGGTTGGGTATGCACCAGTTCGCGCCATGCCAGATCCAGGGCGGCGATGGCACTTTCGGCCAGCGGTAGACCGGTCTCGCCGTGGTAGGCGTCCAGCACATCCGAATACGTCCGCTCGCCCGTCCCCGCGAACTGCGGCCGCACACCCAGATGCCGCCGCACTTCCCGCTTGCGCTCCTCGGAGCGATTGGTGCGGGCGGCGAGACTGGGCGCCGGTGTCCGCCAAGGCAGCCGATCGTTTTCAGCCTGCCGAGTCACGACACCTCACTTTCGAAGGACGGCTCTCCCGGCGCGGTCATCTCGCGCCAACTCTGTTCCAGCGCCGCACGGAACAGAGCGCGGCAATCGCCCTCGGTGAGGCGCTCGTAGCCGGCCAGTTCCGGTGACGCGACGATATCGTTGACGACAATGCCCGAACCGGCGGCCTTGAGCTCATAAAGACGCTCGAACCGGCGCACCGCGAATGCGACATCGTGCTTCAAGGCCGAGAAACGAGTCGCCACGCGCGCCTGCCGGGAATAGTCGTATTCACCCACGGCGACGTACTTTTCGTCGACGATGAGCATGCTCTGCGCATTGCGCGCGTGCTCGCGCTTGACCAGCACGCTCTCCACTCCGGCACGCGCCTGCTTCCACAATTTGTCGTCATAGGGCCACACATCCTCGATCGTGTCGAGGACATACATGCGTCGCACATCGATTCGGGGCGGATGGGTCGTATCGGCCAACCGCAGAATCGCGGCGTGATAGTCGTCGCCGACATCGCCGCCGATGGTGCCCAGATCAGCGGTGTGGATCGCGCGAACCGACGCCTTGGCCTGCTCGAGGATCATCAACCAGTCGCTGACGGTATTCCATTCCCAGACGGTCGCGCTGCGCGAGGGGATCTGCGCCAGGATTTCCTCGGCCCGCTCCAACTGCCGATCCGCGATCATGCGCAGCGGTTCGATCTCCTCCCGCGCGGAGGTCGCATCGATCAGGCTGCCCGCTATGCCGAGCGCCCGCTCGACGAGTTCAGGGTCCTTGCCGAGCAGGACATTGAAGCGCATGCGCAGATCGTGATATCCGCCGCCGGCGATACCGTCGGCGATACCGTCGGTCGAGGGCAATTCCTGGCCGAGCGCCAGGCTGAGACGTTCGCGCAGCGGTAGCGGTGGCACCCGAGTCCCGTTCTCGATCTGCTGGATCAGGCTGCGCGAACAACCTGTCTTGGCCGCGAGTGCGGCCTGGGTGAACCCGCGTTCCGTGCGGAGCCGACGGACCAGATCCCCGAGCTGCTCATCGTCCGGCCCTGAGCCAGCCATGCGGCGCCTCCATCTCTACGCTCGGATTTTCAATGCTCACGATGTGTCATCCGACGTCATCATAGCTACGTTACGCCGCAAGACAGCAGTAGCGACGACGGAAGTTTTCTGGTCGATCGCTGGAAACCGAACGGGCGGGCCGATATTGCGCAAGGCCACTCCGATATCTACTACCTCGAACGCGCGTAGCGGTACTCAAAGCTGCTCTCACGGAGCAGATTCCAGATACACAAGTCCGAATTTGATGAAATATAAGCGATATTGATTGAGAAATATCTTCAGATAGCTTCTATGCTTAGTTGACATCCAGAAGTGGCTATCAATAGCATTGTTGTCAGCGTCACATCTGATTCGGAGCTCGCGCCCCGGGGACAGATGGTTTCGATCGACCAAGGGAGGGGTCATGACACTGAGGCTGACCGACTGGTTGATCACCAGCGACATCACCCCCGAAACCGCCCGCTACACCGGCAGCGGCTGGGTCCTGAGCTGGCTGCCCGGCCGACTGCTGACACGGGAACAGGCCATGACCGGCATGGTGCTCGACGAGACCCTGAGCGATCCGGATCCCGAAGACTACGTGCTCGCCATGGAGATTGCCGCCATCCGGGCCGCTGATCTCGGCCTCGAACTGGCTCAGGCGGTCGTGCTGCTGCACGCCCGCATCGTCGAACGAGACCGGCGGCAAGCCGGCGCCAACTGCCGCATCGCGGTACCGACCACACCAGCCGCGTAACGGCAGTTGGCGCCGCGGAGGGGTCGGCGCCACCTGACGTCGCGCCGAAACAGGGTCCGGCGAGTACCGCTCGCCGGGCCCTGTTTCACGAGCCGGAACGCCGAAGACTACGGCACCGAACCGAACGCCTGCTTGAAGTCGGGGCACTCGACCAGCGGTTGGTGGGTGCAGGTGGCTGCGTGGCGGAGGCTGTCGCGCATGCGAGTGAGTCGAGCGATGTCCTCGTCCAACTGCCGGGCCTTCTGCGCCATATGTCGGCGGAGTTCGGCATCCGCTGGCGTGGCCACGAGGAACCGCGCAATCTGCGCGAGTGTGAAACCCGCTGCGCTAGCGCAGGATACGAGCGCCAGACGGTCGATCACCTCGGGCCGATAGGTACGCCGCAGACCGTTGCGCCCGTCGGATTCGATGAGCCCGCGCTTCTCGTAGTACCGCAGCGCCGACGGCGCCAATCCGGACCGCGTGGCCACTTCCGCGATATCCAGCACCATCACTACTCCTTGACTTGAAGCATGCTTCAAGTCAGACGATAGGCCAATGAGCGAAATAAAAGAAGAGCTGCACCCCCAAGTCCAGGCGTATCTGGAACGTCTCGCACGCGCGGATTTCGGCTCGGTGCACACCTTTACCCCGGAGCAGGCGCGCGAGGGATGGCGGCGACAGATCGCCCTACTCGGTGAACCGGAACCCGTTGCCGATGTCGAGAACCGCACCGTCGCGGGCATAGGCGGACTCCGGATCTACACCCCGGATGGCGAAGGCCCATTCCCCGCATTGGTGTTCTTCCATGGTGGCGGCTTCATGCTCGGCGATCTGGACACCCATGACGGACTGTGCCGCAGTCTGGCCAACGGTGCGGAATGCGTCGTGGTCTCGGTCGACTATCCCCTGGCTCCAGAACACAAGTTTCCCGCCGCACCCGACGCGTGCTTCGCGGCGACGCAGTGGGTCGCCGAGCATGCGGGGAGCATCGGCGTCGACGCCACTCGCATTGCCGTCGGCGGTGACAGTGCGGGCGGCAATCTGGCGGCGGTTGTTGCGCGCACGGCACGCGACAACGGCGGTTCGGCACTGATTTTCCAACTGCTGATCTATCCCGATCTCGATTTCCGCAGAACGAATTTCAGCATCACGGAGTACGCGGGCAAGTACGGAAATATCAGCCGCGATGCCCAGCACTGGTTCATGGACGGTTACTTGAATACTTCCGAGGAGAAGCTCGACCCGCGGGTTTCCCCACTGCTCGCCCCCGACCTGGCCGGGCTACCTCCGGCACTCATTGTCACGGCCGAATACGACGCCCTGCGCGACGAGGGCGAAGAGTACGGTCAGCGACTCGAGCAGGCAGGGGTCCCGGTCACGGTCGCCCGCTATCCGGGGATGATCCACGAATTCGTCCGGCATCCTTTCGACGACAGCCAACGCGCCCGGCTCGATGCGACTACGGCGCTGCGGAAGGCATTCGCCCGGTAGCGAATTGCGTCAGTCGGGGTTCGACGGTGCTCGGGAAAGGACAATGGGCATCCGCCACAACAGGCGCACCGGATTGTCGGTCGCGCGACGCAGGAGCAGCCATTGTGCGATGGCCGCCATGGTCGAACCGAGCGAGGTCACCACGGCGAGAAATCCCCAGTGGGTAAGACTGGCGGATGCGTAGCTGGCGGTACTGGTGCCCGGGATGGCCAGTTTGCCTCGACCGGTAGCCCAGTTCAATATCTGTCCGATCTGACCGCCCAGATCATAGGTGCGACCGGTCATCGCCTTGAGTTCGGCACCTTTGCCATTGAGGTAGATCAAGCACAGGATTACAAAAAGTGCGGCACACGCCAATGAAATCACCGTCAGGCGGGCGAGAAGTTCATTGCGAAGGCGGATGTTCAGCACTATGGCGCAGAGCGCGATGATGATGGCAGCGCTGGCGAGGATCGCCCACATGCCGGTGACCGGCGGGGTTTTGGGCGCCACTTTCGACCAGACGTTCATGGCGTTCGTGGTTATTTCCAGCCGACCGAAGGCGTTGGCGGCGACCCTGCCGTCGGGCCCCTGCGCGGTGATCCACGATTGGAACAGCAGGATGAAGGTGGCGGCACTGCCGACCGCCGCCAGTACGTAGCCCCAATAGGTTTGGAGCGGTCCCAGCCGCGCCCGGAGCTCTGTCAGCTCCGCGGCGCGCCCCTGTGTCGCTCTCGTCGGAGCGGTCCCGTGTCGAGATGTAATGGCTCGGGCGGAGTTCGGCTGCTCCATCAGCTCAGCTTAAGTGGCGGAGAACACTCGAACTCACCTCCAGTGGGAAGCTCGGTCGAGCTGCGCGACTGGGTTTCGTGCCTGGTCCGGCCGGTCACTGAGCACCAACGCAGCCTGGGGAACAGATCCGGAACCCGAACTGTTGCCAATCCCGGGGGTTCGAACGAGAGTGAGGTCGACCGTGCGGGTCGAGATCTGGACCGATATCAATTGCCCCTTCTGTTACCTGGGCAAGAAGCGGTTCGAACAGGCATTGACCGACTTCCCGCACCGCGCCGACGTCGAGGTGGTGCACCGCTCGTTCGAACTGGATCCGACGCTGCCCGCCGACGAATCCGGACCGGTGATCGCCAAGATCGCGCACAAATACGGCATCAGCGAGGCGCAGGCGGCCGCCAATGAACGCGGCATCGGCGCACAAGCCGCGGCGATCGGTCTGCCCTATCTGACCGAAGGTCGCGATTACGGCAACTCCTTCGATATGCATCGCCTGCTGCACTTCGCACTCGCCGAAGGCAAACAGGACGGCCTCCTCGACGCCCTCTACCGCGCAAATTTCGCCGAAGAACAGTCCCTGTTCGCCGATAACGAGCGCCTGGTGCGACTCGCCGTCGCCGCCGGACTCGACGAATCAGCCGCGCGCACCGTCCTCGACGAACCCGATGCCTACGCCGACGCAGTCCGCGCCGACGAACAGGAAGCCGCCCAACTCGGCGCCCGCGGCGTCCCATTCTTCGTCTTCGACCGCAAATACGGTGTCTCCGGCGCCCAGCCCTCCGAAGTCTTCGCCCAAGCCCTGGACCAGGCCTGGGCCGATCGGGAGCCGGTCATCCAAACCATCGGTGGAGCCGAGGTCTGCGGGCCGGACGGATGCGAGTTGCCCGCGCGCAATTAAGCTGCGGCACAGTCCTATTCGGTTTCCTCAGTCGACTTCGCGGCAGGACCGAGCCGCACCACACCGGCGTCGAGATCGATCTCGACACGCGGGCGGTGCACCTGACCGTCGCTGTCCTCACTGCCCTCATCGGCCAGCTTCTGCCCGGGGAACAGTTCACCCATAACGCCCATAGTTCGACGATAGTCCGCGTAGCAAGGGACATCGCCAGGTCCGCCCCCTCCGGGTTCACCGGAAAGGCCGGTACTCAGGGAGCGGCCGAGATCACGCTCAACCCGACTTATCGGGTTTGCGCCAGGTTTCCCGAAGTAGCCCGTCCGCCACAGGACGCGGTTCGCCAGTTCGGCTATGCGCCAGCCGTCCGGCGTGCGCAGGAGATCCGCGGTGATAACACCACCTGCGCTGTCATGCTTCGAAAGTCGTCGATAGACGTGGGTCGACCGGCAGTTCGCGAATCCGGCGTAGCTCCTCGAGAACCAGATGGACGGCCGCACGTGGCGGTGCGCCGCGGCGGATGACGGCGGTGATCGTGCGGGTGACGGGATTGGCGAGTTCCCGGGTCGCGACGCGATAGCGCGGATCGACCGCCAAGCCGGGCAGCAGAGCGATCGAAAGTCCGGCCTCGACGTGCTGCAACGTCATCAGGTAATTGCTGAACCGGCACACCACCCGCGGTTCGAATCCGGATTCGCGGCACAGCCGGGTGGCCAGATTCGCCATATACGACTTCGGCATATCGAAGGCCCACGGCTCGTCGGCGTAGGCGGCGAGGTCGGCGGGTCCGCGGGCAGCGCGCTCCGGTGGCAGAACGAGCACGATCGGATCGGTGGCCAGCGGCACGATATCCACATCCGAGCCGAGCGGATGTTCGACGAAATCGGTTGTGGTGATGATGATGTCGGCGTCGCCTACCCGCAGCGCGGGCATGCTCTCGTGCGGTTCCAGCTCGACCAGTTCGACATCGAGATGCGGATGCGTCTGCGCGAGGCGCGTCACCGCGGGCACACACAGCGAATGGATGGCGCTCTGGAATGCGCCGAGCCGGACCGACCCGACCGGTTCCTCGCCGAGGCTGCGCAGCTCCGCCTCGACGCTGTCCATCTGATCGAGGATGCCTCTGGCGCGGCGCGCAAGCATCAGCCCGGCGGGGGTGAGCCGGACCCGCCGGCCGGTGCGTTCCAGCAGCTGGGTGCGGGTTTCGGCCTCCAGCACCGCGAGCTGCTGGGACACGCTGGACGCGCTGAGGTGGGCCGCCTGCGCGACCGCGCGGACGGTGCCGAGCGAGTCGAGCTGGCTGAGCAGGCGCAGTCGCCAAGGGTTCAGCATTGGTCCATTGTTGTGCGGCTCAGCCGAACAGCACAGCCGGAAATGTGAGATGGACCCGATGCTCGGACGGCCCTTACCGTCGAGAATATGGCCGCTCCAATCACCGCAGCACTGTCCACCGACGACTTCTGGGCCGACGCCGATCGGCACCTCATCCGCTATGCGGGCGCGGGCGAATTCACCCGCGAAATCATCACTCGCGCCGCAGGAAGCTTTCTGTACACCGAAAGTGGCAGGAAGATATTGGATTTCACCTCGGGCCAGATGAGTGCCATCCTCGGACACGCGCATCCGGATATCGTCGCGACGGTTCGACGCCAGGTCGGTGAGCTCGACCATTTGTTCAGCGGCATGCTGAGTCGTCCGGTCGTCGACCTCGCCCGGCGACTGGCCGAGACTCTGCCCGAGCCGCTGGAGAAGGTTCTGCTGCTGACCACCGGTGCGGAGTCGAACGAGGCCGCGATCCGAATGGCCAAGCTGGTCACCGGAAAACACGAGATCGTGTCGTTCGCGCGCTCCTGGCACGGTATGACGCAGGCGGCGGCGAGTGCCACCTACAGCGCGGGGCGCAAGGGCTACGGTCCCGCCGCACCAGGGAATTTCGCCATCCCCGTGCCGAATTCGTATCGTCCCGACTTCACCACGGCCGTCGGTGAACTCGACTGGCGGCGACAACTCGACTTCGCGTTCGATCTGATCGACGCTCAGTCGGTGGGCAGCCTCGCGGCCTGCCTGGTGGAGCCGATTCTCAGTTCCGGCGGCGTCGTCGAGCCGCCGCCCGGCTACTTCGCCGCGCTGCGGGACAAGTGCCGCGAGCGCGGCATGCTGCTGATCCTGGACGAGGCGCAAACCGGCCTGTGCCGCACCGGATCCTGGTACGCATTCGAGCGCGACGGTGTCGTCCCGGACATTCTGACCCTGTCCAAGACGCTCGGCGCGGGGCTGCCGCTCGCTGCCGTGATCACCAGTGCCGACATCGAAAAGCGGGCACACGAGCGCGGGTTCCTGTTCTTCACCACCCACGTCTCGGATCCGCTGGTCTCGGCGGTCGGCAATACCGTGCTGGATGTCCTCGTCCGCGACCGTCTCGACGAGCGTGCCGCGGAACTCGGCACCTTCCTCCGTCACGGTCTGGAGCGAATCGGCCGGCGGCACAGCGTAGTCGGCGATATCAGAGGCCGCGGCCTGCTCGTCGGATTGGAACTCGTCCTCGACCGCGAAACCGAACAGGGCTCCGACGAACTCGGCGCACTCGTCACGCGGCGCTGTTTGGCGCTGGGCCTGCACATGAATATCGTGCAGCTCCCAGGAATGGGCGGCGTCTTCCGCATCGCCCCGCCCCTGACCGCCACCGAAGACGAACTCGCCCTCGGCCTTTCCATCATCGATCAGGCCATCGGCGACGCAGTCACCAGCGGCTGAGGATCAGTTGCCGTTGACGCCGGTGTTGATCCGAACCACGACCTTGTCATCGGTGACGTCCTGCACCGTCGCGCTGAACCCGTTGGTGGCTTGGGTCTGCCCGACCGGAATATCGACCTGCTGACCGGCCACCTTCAGCGTGACCGTATTGCCTTTCACCGCAACGAGTTCCGCTTCGATGCCGAGCACACTGGCCTTCGCGTTCACGCCACGCGTGAAGGTGACCGTACAACCGCTGACCTGACACTCGGACTTATACCCGGCCCCTTCGGACGTGCACGCCGTCACCGCGAGGGGTGTGAGCAGGGCGAACGCGGACAATGCGAGCATCCGTGGCACAGACATGCGGGCCAGTGTAGGTGGCGATGGTCGCCGGGGACCGGCCACACCACTTGGCTCGGTGTGGCCGGTCGCCGGTATCACACGGGTCTGCGCCTGGTCAGCGGCTGAGCATCTGCAGGTGCCTGGCTTGCTGCCGGAGATGGTTCAGCTGCATGTCGGCCTGATTTGCCCGGTCCTCCGCCCGCGCCGCCAGATCCTCGGCCCGCTGCGCCAACTGGGTGGCCTCATCGGCCTGGCCTTGCGCACCGACCGCCCGCTGCTGCAGCTGATTGGCCTCCCCCTGAGCTTGCTGCGCCAGACTTTCGGCCTGCTGCGCCTGGCTCTGCGCCCGATCCGCCTCGCTCTGGGCCTGCTGCGCCTGATGTGTGGCCTGCTGTGCCTGATGACGAGCCTGCTGCGACTGCTGAACCGCCTGGATCGCGCTCTGGTGCGCGATCTGGGCCTGATTGTTCACCTGCCGCGCCTGCCCCTGCACCTGGCGTGCCAAGGCCGCAGCCTGGCTCGCGGCCTGGCGGGCGTTCTGTGCGTCTATGCGGGCCTCATTGCAGAAGGCCTGGCACTGGATCTGCGCCATTTCCGCATCCCGCCTGGCCACATCAATCTCGTCGCCTGCGTGGATGCCTTCCATCGACCGCTTTTCTGTAGCTACATCCTGTGCTGCCATATTCGAGCTCCCTTCCAGAAAGTGTGGGTGTTGCTGGGAAGAACTCGCATACCAACGGGTCTCATCCTTGCCGAAGCTGAGGAGTACCGCAGCAGCTTCCACACAATCGATAGAAAAAGCGGGAACACCCGTCGCTCGACGCCCTTAATGTGGCGCAGATCTAAGTGCCCGCCATCTCGGTGACCGGGGTCGGCTGATCGAACACCTGCGCCAGTAGACCAATGGCATTCGATTGCTGACGTAGATCGAGCGGACTCGGCCGGTCAGGATGCTGTGGTCGCCGCCGTCGACGACGTTCACGAGTTCGCAGGCCAGGCGGGCTGCGGTGTCGGGGAGGCCGGGTAGGTCTAACTCGCAGGGCCGCAACTCGCGCGGAGACGAAGGGGTGGGGGCTTGCTGATTTGTCCAGATAGATCAGTTGCTATGGGCCGGTCCAGGGACAGCGAGCTGAACGAGCTGTCGCTGAAGATCGCGATAATGCGTATATCGAATTATTTCGCCCTACCACGGCCGGGCGAAATTCTCAGGTGAACTGCTTCTTCAGCTCTCGCTTGAGCACCTTGTGACTCGGCCCGAGCGGAAGTTCCGTGACGAACTCGACCCGTCGCGGATACTTGTGCTTCGCCAAATGCGCACGCCCGTAGGCGATCACATCTTCGGCGGTCACCGGCGCCGCGGGCACGACGACCGCGCAGACCTCCTCACCGTAGGTCTCGTCCGGCACTCCGATGACGGCGACGGCGGCGATATCCGGATGCCGCAGTAGCGCCTCTTCGACCTCGGTCGGGTACACGTTGAACCCGCCGCGGATGATCATGTCCTTGATCCGGTCGACGATCCTCAGGTAGCCGTCGGCATCCTTGACACCCAGATCACCGGTGCGGAACCAGCCGTCGACCACCGCCGCCGCCGTGACCTCCGGCTTCCCGAGATACCCGTTGAAGACATTGTGGCCGCGGATGACCACCTCGCCGAGTTCACCGGTGGGCAGCAGCGCAATTCGCTTCGTTTCGGACGGATCCGCGATCTCCACATCGACGCCCCAGACCGAATGTCCGACCGTCCCGGGTTGCACGCCGAAGTCCGGCTGGTTCACCGCCGCCGTCGGCGAGGTCTCCGACAGCCCGTAGCCTTCCAGGATCCGCGCGCCGAAGACCTCCTCGAATGCCTCCAGCACCGGCTGCGGCAGCGATGCGCCACCGGAGATGCACAGCCGCAGCCGCGGCGGATCGGGCAAGTCGCGGGCTGCGTTGATCAAGCCGACATACATGGTCGGTACGCCGTGAAAAGTGTTGACACCCTGGGTCTTCATCAGGCGGATGGCTTCGGCGGCCGCGAAGCGGGGCAGCAGCACCAGGGTGGCACCGGCCCGCCAGGTGGCATTCATCGAGACCGTCTGTCCGAATACATGGAACAGCGGCAGCGCGCCGAGTGCCACGTCATCGCCGCGAACATCGTTGGCGTCGAAGGCATTCACCGTCGCGTTCAGCACCATATTCAGGTGGCTGAGCTCGGCGCCCTTGGGGCGACCGGTGGTCCCGCTGGTGTAGAACACCACTGCCGGATCCTCGGGGCGCCGCGTGACGAAGTTCGCAATGGGTTGTGCATCAAGGGAATTCGGCTCGACCAGGGACACCCCGGCGGCGGTCGCGGCCGCTCGGCCCACCTCCGCGAACCACGGATGACACACCAGCAAGCGAGCATCGCTGTCGCGCAGCACATGTTCGGCCTCACCCGCCGTCAGCAGCAGATGCACCGGGACCACCACCGCACCCGCGGCGATGATCGCGTAGTAGGCGGCCGGATACTCGGTGGTATTCGGGCACATCAGCGCCACCCGGTCGCCCGGCCGCACACCGAGTTCGATCAAGGCGGCGGCCTGGCTCCGCGCCCGGTGCCACAACTCCGCGAAGGTGATCCGCTGCACGCCTTCTATCAGCGCGATCCGCTCGGGTCGCCGTCTCGCCTGTTCGGCCGGGATGCTCGCCAGGGACAGTGTCGCGTTCATGCCGCACGCCCGGTGAATCTGGTCATCGCTCTCCAAAACTAGCAGCGCAAGTTTCCGGCCAAACCGTACGGGACGGAAACTAGCGGCGCAAGTTTTATCCGGCTGCTGCAAGAATACGAGCACCGAGAGGAGGCGATACATGGCCCGACCCCGCCGACCGCTGCTCACCCACGAGCGCATCATCGAGACCGCATTGGCCCTCGTCGATGCGGATGGGCTGGCTGCGGTTTCGACCCGCCGTCTCGCCGCCGAACTCGGCGTGCAGGGACCGTCGCTGTACAACCACGTCGGCACCAAGGACGAAATCATCGATGCGGTGGTCGATTCCGTGCTCGGCGAGGTGGACACCTCGATGTTCGGCGAACTGTCGGCCGATAATCCGGACTGGCGATCGGCGCCGCTGGGCCCATTCCTATCGTAGCGCGGTCGCCGCGCATCCCAATATCGTCCCGGCACTGGCGAGCGGCCCCGGTCTCCGGCCCAATGCATTGCGCATGGCCGATGCCGTATTCGGCGGTTTGGTCGCGGCGAATTGGCCGCGCCGGGAAGCCACGACCGTGGGCACGCTGATGCGGTACTTCCTCACCGGATCGTCGCTCGGCTCGTTCGTCGCAGGCTTCCCCGCCGACGCCGAGGTCTACGCCGAGGAGTACCCGCACCTGAACGAGGCACATCTGCTCGCCGAGCGGCAGCAGCGCATCGATCAGGACGCATTCGAGGTCGGTCTCGAATCGCTACTGGATGGGCTCGACGGGCGCTACCGGTTGCTGCCGCATACTCGGTAGCTCGATCCCGGTGCGCTGGTAGGCATCCCGAGCAGTCTGTCTATCAGGTCACAGGCGGCGCGGTTGTCGCGGCCGCACCAGCGCGACTGCCAGCGCATTTCGCCGACCGCGAAAACACCTATAAGAGAGCGGGTTTCATCGAATTCATCCGCCTCGGCGGCGCTCGTATCACGGCCGTTTCACAAGTTGCGTGTGCATGGGGTCACGTTGCCCCGCAGACCGCAGAGTCCTAACGTAACTTCTTGTTAACAGACGATGTCGTCTGTACCAATTCCTATTATTCGTCCCAGGAGGACATGCCCCGCAGCGTCCGCTTCCTCGAAACCGGAAGTGGCACAGCAGGTGTGGTTAGAAATGGCACACACAACGCCTTGGCAAGAAAACAATGTTCAGCTCGGTCGCCCCGGGAACGATGACGATCTCATCGGCGAGGTGACCGCACAACGTTTCGATCTACGATCCGATTGGGGGTATCTGTGTGCCCCGGGTCTGGGTCTGGTCACCTTCCTACTGCTGTTCCAGCCCTGGATTTCGGCAACCGGCCCCAACGGCACCGTCACCTCCAACGCCTTCGGCCGAATCGACGGATTCACCACCGGCTCATTCCAATCCGTGGTGAGCATCAGCAGCACCTGGGCCGTCCTCACCACATTGGCGGTCGCCGGTGCGGTCGTCGCGACCGTGATGTATTTCCGGCTCCGCAGTCGGCTGCTTTCCTATCTGGTGTTCGGCTGCAGCATTGCCGCCGCCCTTTTCGTACTCGCCGCTTTGTCCTACCTCAACGGCAAAGCGCCGGAGTTGCGTGAAATCACCGAATCCGGAAAACAGAGCGGACTTTTCAGCTGGCTCTTCGGTAATAATTCGGCGATCGACCTCGGGGGTGAGCACCGAATCGCCAGCGCCGGTCTCGATTTCGCCGCCACACTCAGCGCCGTCACCGCATGCGGTGCCGCACTGGCCGCCGGTGCCATGAGCCTGCGCAAGCAAGGCTTCACAGTTCGACTGATCTCGGCTCCACAGCCGAATGTCGCTGCGGCGGAAAGCACGCCGGAGCAGTCCGCCCAAGAAGCGTCGGACACCAACGTATTCCTCTGGGAACAGCTGGCTTTCGACGATGACCTGGCCGTTTACGACCCCCAGGTCCGCCGCCGGATGGTTCGTCGAACCAGGACAGCCGATCGCCGCCCGCCCGCGCGCGAAACGGCACTGACCAGGTAACGCCCGCAACGCAAGCGGACACGAGAGGGCCGGGCTGCCGATAGGCGCCCGGCCCGCTTGCATTGTGTTCGATTACCTCCGATGGGTCACCTATCACGGGAACGGCGAGAAGAAGCCGATCGCCGCACCGATGGCTGCCCCGATCGCGCAGCCGACGATGGCGCCGACCAGGAAGAACCAGATACCGATCGCAACGCCGACCAAGCAACCGATGGTTGCGCCGACAGCGATCGAAATCGGTCCCCAGGCCTGCTGCACGCCGGGCATATTCTGGGAGTTGACGGCCTCAGTTGTCGGTCCACCGACCGGCGTGAGGGTCAATTGCGTGCTGGTGCTGTCCAGCGCCGGTGTCACCGCGAGGCTCTGTCCAGCTTCGGTACGCAGGGTCGTCGGGATGCTGCCGACTACCGCACCATTGTCCGCGAGGACCGTGACGGCATCGGGTGTGACGACGAATCTGCCGGAGGCCAGGCTCACCAGAGCGCTCGTGTGATCGGCTGCGAGAGTCGTTGTGTAGGCGATCGGCCCGTCCGCGGCGTTGAGGCTGACATCTGTCAGCATCCCCTCACCGTGTGCGGTAGCAGTGGCTATGCCGGTCGCCGCGACGGCCATAAAGGCGGTCGCTATCAATTTCTTGACGAACATTGGACTTCCAATCATTTCCGATTTCAATTGACGTTCCCCGACAAACGGCACCGGATAGCTATAATGATGCTCCGCTCATTTGATTGAGTCGACAACTTCTTTACGGAATAAAGGTCGGTTTTATCCCCCTAGGGGATAGCGAAGTCGGATTCAGATCGAATAACACCGAGTGGTCGACTCGATTTCTCGCCGAGCGCGTCGTCGAACTGCGCGCAGCACCACCGAACGCCGAAAAACGATCGCCGATCGGGGCGAAATTCAGGTACCGCACTACTCGATACTTCGCGGCTCGACGGGCCCACACTCGTTGCGTGTCCACCGGTAAGAACATCGTCATCTGTCTCGACGGAACAGGCAATCAGGTCCGCGCCAGCGGTAGCACCAATGTGGTCCGCCTGTTCGAGATGCTGGACCTGAGCGATGCCACGAAACAGATCGCCTACTACGACCAGTACGTCGTCAGCGCCTACACCCGCAAGACCACGAACTGGCCGGAACTGCGCCGATACGCGCACCTTCTGCTCGAAGTCCGCGGACGGCGACTTCTCGATACCCATCGAATTCCTCGGCGTATGGGACACGGTCAAGGCGGCCGGACTGCTGCGCTGGGAACTGAAGTGGCCCTTCACCAGGCAGGTGCCCAATGTGGCGAAGGCGCACCACGCCGTTTCACCTACCGCCGACGGAAGGTTCCGGCGGGCGCTCGGGTGCACGCGAGCGTGCGGTCACGGAGCGAGAGCGACACAGCGTACGGAAAACGAATCCCCCGGGATGTCATGTGGGAAGACGAGAAATGGACGAAACTGCGAATTCAGTAGAGTACGCGAGCGGAATCTGTCCACCGGCCCGGCGCAGACTGCGTACCTTTGCGTTCGACCCGATGTCGACGCGGCTGTCCGGCCAATTCCTCACACTGGATATCCCATTCGAACACATCCGGGGTCCGGGCCCCGACGGCACACTCGTGCAGGTGGTCGACTTCGACGCCAGCCGCAATGCGTGGTACGACCCGGTCGACCTCGATGATCCATTTGTCTTGGCACAGGACGGAATTCGACCGACCGAAACCGATCCCCGTGCGCACCAACAGATCGTCTATGCGGTCGCGATGAGCGTCATCGAGCGATTCGAACGGTTCATGGGACGCCGATTTCGGTGGCACCGCGATCAGATCCTGCGTCTGGTCCCGCACGCCTTCGAAGGGCAGAACGCCTATTTCGATCCGCGGCGGCGCGCCTTGCTGTTCGGCTATTACCAAGCCGACGCCGAGAATCCGGGCGCCAATCTCCCCGGCCAGGTCATCTTCACCTGCCTGTCGAGCGACATCATCGCGCACGAGGTGACGCATGCGATCGTGCATCGAATCCGGCGGCTGTACAACGAATCCACCAACCGGGATGTCTTCGCCTGGCACGAGGCCGTCGCCGACTTGATCGCGCTGTTCCAGCATTTCTCCCACCGAGACGTGGTACTCGACGCGATCGCGACCACGTCGGGAGAACTCGAGAAGAGCGCGGGGCTGCTGGACCTGGCCCGGGAGTTCGGTGAGTCCACCGGACGCGGCGCGGCATTGCGTTCGGCGATAAAGGACCTCAGCCGCACACCCGAGCGATTTCGTGCGGCACAGGAGCCGCACGAACGCGGTGCATGTTTCGTGGCGGCGGTATTCGACGCGTACCGGGATTCTTACCAGAGCGCCATCGCGGATCTGCTGCGGATCGCCAGTGGCGGCACCGGAGTGTTGCCGCCCGGTCGCCTGCACCCGGATCTGGTATCTCGGATCGCCGACGAGGCGGTCAAGACCGCGGACCGGATGCTCGGGATGGTCGTGCGGAGTTTCGACTATCTCCCGGTACTGGACGTCACATTCGGCGATGTCGTCCGGGCGATCGTCACCGCGGATCGCGGACTTTATCCGGAGGATCGGCAACACCTGCGCAGCACCCTCGTGGAGGCGCTGCGGCGGCGCGGCATCTGGCCGGTAAGCGTCACCTCGCTGACCGATGAAGCGCTGGTCTGGCAACGACCGGACAATCCGATGAACCTCGGCGACGGCGATCACCCGGTGGATTTGTCCAGGGTCATCCTTTCCGCATCGAAGGATCTCGACCCGATCGGCATTCCGGGCGAATTGCGTACCCCCGCTGTGCTCGACGGCAACGGTGCCTCCGGCCGGGACAGTTCTTCGACCCGACATTCCGTTTTCGAGCAGGTCGCCCAGGAGCTCATCGGATGGGCCAAGGCGAACGCCGCTCGAATCGGACTGGATCCGAACTTCAAAATCAGCTGCGAGGGAATCCACGTCTCGTACCGCATGGCAGGCGATCGGTTACCGCGTCCCGAATTGGCCATCCAGTTGCTGCAGCGTCGCACGGATCTCGAGGATGCGGGCCAGGGGAAGCAGCAACCGGTGATTCGCGCAGGGACCGCGCTCGTCGTCAGCGCCGACGGGAGCGTGGACTATGTGATCGCCAAGCCGCTGCCGTTCAGCGACGAGTCGTCGGCGGTTGACGACACTGCCATCGCATTCCACCGGGCGGGCAAGCTGCGGCTGGCCGCGATGCGGGAATGGTTCGACCGGCTGGAAGCCGACGACGCGCTGAGTGCGTGGACTGCCGAGCACGCAATCCACCGCCTCGATTTCGCGGCGATACACGCGCTGACGGATGAGTAGGTACGAAATGTCAACGCCGACAACAATTGCCGTTCGGATGTACAACGTCGGATTCGGCGACGCCTTCACCGTGACGGTGCGGCGCAAGCACGAAACCTGGCGCATGCTGGTCGACTGCGGCGTGCACAGCCAGGGCCGAGCCCGCCCGATCCGCGACTCCGTGCAGGCCATCATCGCCGACCTCACCGAGGCCGATCCGCACCACCGACCGCATCTGGACATCGTGGTCGCCACCCATCACCACGCCGATCACATCACCGGATTCGCCTGCCGGGAATGGGAACAGGTGACCGTGGACGAGGTTTGGGTGCCATTCGTCGAGGACCCCGACGACAAAGACGCGCGACGGATCCGCAGCGGGCAGGTCGATGCCGCGAACGGTCTGCTCGCGCTGATCGACCGGCGCGGCAACGGGCGTCGCATGTCGGCGAGCGTCGAACAGGCACAGGCATTCGCGGTGAACTCGCAGGGCAATGCCGCCGCGACCGATCGTCTCCTCGGCCGCAATTTCAGTGGATTCGCCGCACCCCACCGGGTGCGGTACCTGCCGAGCAAGGACGAAACCGAGAATACGATCGCCGTGGATCGCGTCGGGCTCGTCGCACATATCCTCGGGCCGCCGCGGGATGCCCGATTCCTGAAGCGCATGGATCCGCCTGCGAAGCAATCGTGGCCCCTGGTACGCGCGGGCGCGTCCGCGGCGAGCGACGGCGGGCCGACGCCGCTGTTCAACCGTCGCTATATCGCGCGGAATACCCTGCCGGACCGCCTGCTTCAGGCGAAGGCGGATCTGGACCTGGACGATCTCGTCGACGATGACGATCGACTGCTGCGCGCCGCCTCGATTCTCGAGAACGCGGTCAACAACACCAGTGTCTTCTTCGTGCTGGATATCGCCGGAACCCGGTTGCTATTCCCGGGGGACGCGCAGCAGGGCGCATGGGAGCATGTCCTGTCCGATCCGCGCAATGTCGATCTCATGTCCCGCCTGGCCTTCTACAAGGTCGGACATCACGGTTCGCACAATGCCACACCCCGGCGTTTCGTCGAACAGGATTGGCAGACAGAGGGTTACGCGATGATTCCGTTCGGACTGGTCAAGCGCTGGGCGAAGACCATTCCGAAGAAATCGCTGGTCGATTCGCTGGTGAGTCACGATCACACCGTCATACGAGCCGACACGGCTCCCGATGCCGTCCCCGGCAAGGTTGCCGTGAACGGTGACCTGTGGTCCGAGGTAACGCTCACCGCCTGATAACAGCGATGGAGTTCCGACCGGTTCAGCTGGACTTGCCGAGGCGCGGCGTTGCGGTTGCCGGGGTGGGTCGGCGTTCACCTTCGAGGTCGCGCAGGAGGTTCTCGATGAGCTCGGTCGCGTCGCGGTGGCCGGCATCGACGTCGAAGGCCTCCTCCATGCGCAGGAACCTCGAGATGCTGGACATCAGCAGCACTACGGCGCCGGGCGTGTAGGTGTCGGATTCGAAGCCGTAGTCCGCCATGACTTTCGACACCGCGTCGAGCTGTAGTTTGCGAAATCGCTTGGAGGATTCGGCGATTTCGGTTCGGATTGCTTTGCGATGGTTGGCCAGGGCGATGAATTCCATCGTCAGCGCCGTCTGGGACTGGTCGTGGATCGATTCCCACAGTGCCCACAGCGGCTGCGCGGAGGCCAGCGCCTCGATCTGGCGCTGATAGCTGCGTTCGGCCCCGCGCCGGAACAATTCGATGAACAGATTGTCCATATTGCCGAAGTAGTAGTAGACGAGCGCGGAGTTCGCGCCTGCGCGGGTCGCCAACCGCCGGGTGGTCACGGCGGCGTAGCCCTCCTCGAGCATGATCTGCTCGGCCGCGTCGAGCAGCGCCGCACGTGTTGCGGAGTTCTCGGGATCCGCGGTGCGGCCCGGCTTCATCTGGTGGCCTCCTACGGACACACGATCACCCTTTCGCCCAGTGTATGGCGGTTTGCTGCTTCCTCGTCCGGGCTGTATGTGAACGCGCCTCCGCCGGAGGGCTATTGACAGGCGAGAACGGTCTGTCGTATATCTTAATCGATCGATTAATTAATCAGTCGATTAACCGCCCCGGAGCAGCGCTCCGGCAGGACCGAGACCTCGTCGACGGGCAGATTCGTCGCGGGTCGAGTTGAGAATGTGGTGTTGCTCGTGGCACTGATCCCGGCACTTGCTGTGAAAACGGAACCCTCGGCCGCGCGCGGCCTACATCGCGTGCGGATCACCCGGGTCGTACAGGAGACCCCGGATACTCGGTCGTTCGTTCTCGAGGTTCCGCCCCGCTACGCCTATCGAGCGGGGCAGTTCTTGACGTTCCGAGTGGTCGTCGACGGACAGGAGCACTACCGCTCGTATTCGTTGTCGTCCGCACCCGCGGTCGACGCGCTCGCTCAGGTCACCGTCAAGCGGATGCCGGGCGGGGTGGTGTCGAACTGGATGAACGATGTGCTGACCGTGGGCGACGAGGTCGAAACCAGCACCCCCGCAGGCGGATTCGTGCTCGATGCCCGAGACGGCGAGGTAGTCGCGTTCGCCGGTGGCAGCGGGATCACACCGGTGTTCTCCATCGTCAAGACGGTGCTGGCGACCTCGCCGCGGCGCGTGCGCTTGCTCTACGCCAATCGCGATCACGAATCGGTGATCTTCCGGCGGGACTTGGTCGAGCTGGCCGAACGATACGGCCCGCGGTTCGCGGTCACCTTCCATCACGATTGCGATGCCGACGTGGTGGACCGCGCGACCATCGAGCAGTGGCTGGACACCGTCGGCGGGGAAACCGCTGGTGATGCCGAGTACTTCGTCTGTGGCCCAGAGCCTTTCATGGAACTTGTCGAAAGCGTGCTCGCCACCGGCGGGGTCGACACCGAGCGGGTCCATTCCGAGCGATTCACCCCGGTGCAGTCACCGCCCAGCGATGTGGACACATCGACACCTGCGGAGCTGACCATCCGGTGCGGACGCACTACTACCACCGGTACGCATCGCCCGGGAGCGACGATCCTGCAGACGGCTCGCGCGCTGGGGCTGCGTCCGCCGTCGTCGTGCGAGGCGGGCAGTTGCGCGACCTGTATCGCGCAGGTCGTCGAGGGCAGTGCGGCGATGCGCCACAACGAGGCGCTCACACCCGACGAGGTGGCCGACGGGTGGGTCCTCACCTGCCAGGCATTTCCCATCGGTCCCGTAGTGCGCGTGGTCTACGAGTAAAGGTACGAATCGAATGACGAACAACCCCACGGCCGACCGGGGCCGATCAACCGAAACCGGGCAACGCCGGATCGAGCGCGTGGCCGTCGTGACCGGCGGAGCCTCCGGGATGGGATTGTCCATCTGCCGGGTATTCGCCGAACACGGCTACCGCACCGCCGTCCTGGACATCGACGGCGCCGCCGCACAGCGCGCGGCCGAGGAACTGCGGGCCGACGGCGGCGACGCGATGGCGTGCGAGGTGGACGTGGTGGATCGCCACGCGGTCGAGGAGGCGCTGCGCAAGGTGCGCGCGGAATTCGGTCCCGTCGAAATACTGGTCACCAGTGCGGGTTTGGTCGGTTTCGCGTCGTTCACCGAAATCTCGGCGGACGAATGGAACCGGGTGCTCGCGGTGAATCTGACCGGGACGTTCCACTGCGTGCAGGCCGCTGTCCCGGACATGCTGGCCGCCGGGTGGGGGCGCATCGTGACGATCTCGTCGTCGAGTGCGCAGCGTGGATCGCCGGGAATGGTCCACTACACCGCGGCCAAGGGCGGCGTCGTCGCGATGACCAAGGCGTTGGCCAGGGAATACGCCGCGTGCGGCATCACCGTCAACACCATCCCGCCCTCGGGCATCGACACTCCCATGTCCCGCTGGTCGCAGGCGGCCGGACATCTCCCGGACAACGACACCATGGCCAGGGCGATCCCGGTCGGTCACCTGGGTACCGGGGACGACATCGCGGCGGCCTGCCTGTTCCTGTGCTCCGAGCAGGCCGGGTACATCACCGGACAGGTGCTGGGTGTGAACGGCGGGTCCGTCATATGACCACGACCTCCACGCCCCGCCTGGCGCCGCTGCCGCCCGAACAGTGGGACGAGCGCGCGCGGGCCATGCTGCGCGGACGGGTGAAGCTGGCCGACCGCTATCTGACCGGCAGTCGCAACGCCCCGCAGATGCCGAATGTGCTTGGGATATTGGGACATCACGCCGAGCTGGCCGGTGCCTGGCTGGCCTACAACGGGGTCCTGCTGGAGCAACCCGCGCTCGATCCCCGATACCGGGAACTGCTGATCCTTCGGATCGCCTGGCGCAGCCGTTCGACCTACGAATGGGCCCAGCATGTGCGGTTGGCGACCGCGTGCGGCATGCACGACGAGCAGATCGCAGCGATTGCCCGGGGGCCCGCGACCGAGGTCTGGTCACCGGTGGAGCGGCTGCTGCTGACCGCGGTCGACGAGTTGCTCGACCGGTATCGCGTCGGCGATGGCACCTGGGCGGGTCTGGCCCGGCATTTCGACGCCCGGCAACTGATCGAGGTCCTGTTCGTGGCGGGGTCGTATCTCTGCCTGGCGCTGGTGTTCAACAGCGTCGACCTGCAACTCGACCCCGGCATGGATCAGACCGGTCCCGCACTACCGGAAATGGAGGAACGACTGTGAGTCGATGGCCAAAGCCCGCCGAGGGCAGCTGGACCCAGCACTATCCCGAGCTCGGCACCGCGGCGATCTCGTTCGAGGACTCGGTGTCCCCGGAGTTCTTCGAACTCGAGCGCGACGCGATCTTCAAACGCGCCTGGCTCAATGTCGGCCGGATCGAACAGCTTCCGCGCACCGGCAGCTATTTCACCAAGGAAATCGATGCCGCACACACCTCGGTCATCGTCGCGCGTGACCGCGATGGGGAGATCAACGCTTTCCACAATGTGTGCCGTCATCGGGGCAACAAGCTGGTCTGGGACGAATTCCCGCGCAAGGAAGCCGCAGGCACCTGCCGCCAGTTCACCTGTAAGTACCACGGCTGGCGGTACGGTCTCGACGGCGCACTGAATTTCGTGCAGCAGGAGGGGGAGTTCTTCGGCCTGGACAAGAAGGAGTACGGACTCACCCCGGTGCATTGTGACGTGTGGGCGGGTTTCATCTTCGTCAACCTCGATCCCGAGCCCCGCCAGACGCTGCGCGAATTCCTTGGCCCCATGATCACCGGACTCGACGGCTACCCCTTCGAGGCGATGACCGAGTGGTACGAGTTCGAGGCCGACAATCGCAGCAACTGGAAGCTGTTCGCCGATGCCTTCCAGGAGTACTACCACGTCCCCGGATTGCATCCGCAGCAGATACCGAGCGCGGTTCGCACCGGAAATGGTTTCGAATGCGCGCATTTCCAGATCGACGGCCCGCATCGCATGGTGTCCACCGGCGGCGCTCGCCGCTGGACGCTGCCGCCGGAATATATGTATCCGATCGAGCGGATCACGCGCAGCGGCCTGGTCGGACCGTGGGAATCGCCGGAACTCGGTGAGATGCCGCCGGGTCTGAATCCGGGGCGGGTAGAACCGTGGGGAATCGACAACTTCCAGATCTTCCCCAATATCGAGATCCTCATCTACCGCGGCTGGTATCTGCTCTACCGCTACTGGCCGACCTCCTACAACACGCACCGGTTCGAAGGCATGCTGTGCTTCCAACCGGCACGTACCGTCCGTGAACGCGTGGAGCACGAGGTCGCGTCCGTGGTGTTCAAGGAATTCGCCTTGCAGGACGCGGGCATGCTGACCGGAACGCAGACCGCCCTGGAATCCGCGTACCGTGCCGCCGGGCTGTCCCGTTTCCCCGTCAACGACCAGGAAATCCTGGTGCGGCACTTCCATAAAGCGGTCGCCGACTGGGTCGAGGCGTACCGGCACGATCTCGCGAAGGTGTGAACGACATGGCCGAGAACCTGCTGCCACCGGAATTCGCCGAATTCGAGCGATACGCGCAAACCTGGTGCCTGGCAACGGAATCCGAACGCTGGGCGCGCCGCATGGCCAGCTCGATGCCGGAGCTGGTCGATTTCCACGACGCGCTGCTCCCCCGGCTCGACGAAGCCATCAACTATTGCGACAAGTTCCCGCTCGAGGAGCTGCCCGACGACGCCATGCACCTGCTGCGGCTGGTGTATTCGCTGGCGATGGTCGCCATGGCGGTCGAGATCTTCCAGCAGACCAAACCCACCGACTGCGCCGACGCCGAAATGTACCGGGTCGCCGAGCCGCATCCGTAATGCCAAGCCCCGCAAAGGATCTCCGACATGACGATCACCATCGACAAACTCGGCCCCGACGTAGGCGCTGAGGTCAAAGGTGTCGACCACGAACAGCTGTTGACCGATGACGACGTCGCCGACACCGTGCTGGCAGCCCTCGAAAACCATGGCGTACTGGTCTTTCGCGATCTGCACCTGGATCCGGAAACCCAGGTGGCGTTCTGCCGCAAACTCGGGCCGATCGACACCGAGCCCGGCCACCATCCGGTCGCGGGCATCTACCGGGTCAGCCTCGACGCCACCAAGAACTCCTCGGCGAGCTATCTGCGCGCGACGTTCGACTGGCATATCGACGGGTGCACTCCCCAGGACGACGCCTACCCGCAGATGGCCACCATGCTCTCGGCGAAGGCGGTGGCCGCCACCGGCGGGGAAACCGAATTCGCCTCCACCTACAAGGCATTCGATGATCTGAGCGAATCGGACCGCACGCGGCTGGCGTCGCTGCGTGTCGTGCATTCGCTCGAGGCCTCGCAGCGTTCGGCCACGCCGGACCCCACGCCCGAGCAGTTGGCCGCGTGGCATCGCCGCCCGTCGAAAGAGCATCCGCTGATCTGGACGCACAAGTCGGGTCGCCGTTCCCTGGTGCTGGGCGCCTCGACCGACCATGTCGTCGGGATGGACCCGGCGCAGAGCCGGGCGCTGCTGGACGATCTGCTGCGGCGCTGCACCGCGCCCGAGCACGTCTACCGCCACAGGTGGTCCGTCGGCGACACGGTGATCTGGGACAACCGCGGCGTCATCCACCGCGCGACACCCTACGACCGGGATTCACCGCGAGAAATGTTGCGCACCACCGTACTCGGCGACGAACCGATCCGGTGACCCCTGCCGCCGACACCTATTCACCCCAGGAGAACACGATGCCCCGATGGCCCAAACCCGCCGAAGGCAGCTGGACCCAGCACTATCCAGAACTGGGCACTGCGCCGATGTCCTACGAGGACTCCATCTCACCGGAGTTCTTCGAACTCGAACGTGAAGCGATCTTCAAACGCGCCTGGCTCAATGTCGGTCGTGTCGAACAGCTTCCGCGCACCGGCAGCTATTTCACCAAGGAGATCGCCGCGGCGTACACCTCGGTCATCGTCGTGCGCGACCGCGAGGGAAATATCAACGCCTTCCACAACATCTGCCGCCACCGCGGCAACAAACTGGTCTGGGACGAGATTCCGCGCGACGAGGTATCCGGGACGTGCCGCCAATTCACCTGTAAGTATCACGGCTGGCGGTACGGGCTGGACGGCGCGCTGAATTTCGTGCAGCAGGAAGAGGAATTCTTCGACCTGGACAAGAGCGAGCACGGCCTCGTCCGAGTGCACTGCGAGGTCTGGTCGGGATTCATTTTCGTCAACCTCGCCCCGCAACCGCGCCAGACGCTGCGCGAATTTCTCGGGCCGATGGTCACCGGTCTGGAGGGCTATCCCTTCGACAAGCTGACCGAGCGGTTCTGCTTCCGGTCCGACGTGGGAGCCAACTGGAAGCTGTACATGGACGCCTTCCAGGAGTTCTATCACGCGCCGATACTGCACGGAAAACAGACTCCGGACAACTACTCGATCGCCGCGCAGCAGGCCGGTTTCGAGGCGCCGCACTATCAGCTCGACGGACCGCATCGCCTGGTCAGCACCTCCGGAGTGGTCACATGGGAGCTCGACCCCGAGATGCGCAAACCGATGGAAGACATCACCCGCAGCGGCCTGTTCGGCCCGTGGGACCAGCCCGATCTGGGGCCGATGCCCGCCGGACTCAATCCCGCCGGCTGCGACCCGTGGGGTCTCGACTCGTTCCAGCTGTGGCCCAACTTCGTGATCCTGATCTGGTCCAGCGGCTGGTATCTCACCTACCACTACTGGCCGACCTCGTATAACACCCACATCTTCGAAGGCAACATATATTTCGCACCGGCTCGGACCGCGCGCGAACGGGTCGCGCACGAGATGGCCGCGGTGACCTTCAAGGAATACGGGCTGCAGGACAGCAGCACCCTGGAGGCGACGCAGATTATGCTGGAATCCCGTGCGGTGAACGCCTTTCCGTTGAACGACCAGGAGATCCTGCTGCGGCACCTGCACAAGGTCGCAGGCGACTGGGTCGAGGACTACCGGCGTGAGCGTGCGGAGGTGGCGCAGCGATGACCGAGACCCTGCTGCCCAGCGAATTCGCCGATCTGGAGCCGTACGCCCAGGCCTGGTGTCTGCCCAGCGAACGCGAACGCTATGCCCGGCGCGTGGCCGCCACGATGCTCGAACTGCAGGAGTTCTACGACGCGATCACCCCGCGCGCCGAGGATGTGATCGCCTACTGCGACAAGTTCCCGCTGGACGACCTGCCCGACCAGGTGCAGAACCTGCTGTATCTGCTGTATTCGATGATCACCGTGTCGTTCCCGGTGGAGGTGTGGAGCCAGCCGCGAGTGCCCGACACCGGTGCGGCAGCGCTGGATTGCGTCATCGAGCCGGTGCCATGAGCGGACGTCCCATCGTGCTGCGTGCGGCGCGCCGGGTCGATGTCGACACCGGCGAGGTCCACTCCCCCGCCTCGATCGTGGTGGAAGACAACACCATCACCGCCCTCGACCCGGCGCAGCCGCCCCCCGAGGCGCAGATCGTCGATCTGGGTGACCTCACCCTGCTGCCGGGGTTGATGGATATGGAGATCAACCTGCTCATCGGTGGTCCCGACAACCCGTCTGGGTTGCCGAACCCCATGCACGGAGTGCAGGACGACCCGGTGTACCGGACGTTGCGGGCCACCATCAACGCCCGCACCACGCTGCACGCCGGATTCACCACCGTCCGCAACCTCGGACTGATGGTGAAGACCGGCGGCTACCTGCTCGATGTCGATCTGGCTCGCGCCATCGAGCAGGGGTGGGTCGAAGGGCCACGCATCGTGGCGGCCGGGCATGCCATTACTCCGACCGGCGGGCACCTCGACCCCACCATGTTCCAACGCCTTGCCCCCCACATCATGCCGCTCAGCGTGGAGGAAGGCCGCGCCAACGGCGTGCCCCAGGTGCGCGAATCGGTGCGCTACCAGATCAAATACGGCGCCGAGGTCATCAAGATCTCGGCCTCGGGCGGGGTGATGTCGCACGGTACCGTGGCCGGTGCCCAGCAGTACTCCGACGAGGAACTCGCCGCCATCGTCGACGAGGCGCACCGCGCCGGCGTCCGGGTCGCCGCCCACGCACACGGCGACGCCGGGATCCGAGCGTGCATCCGGGCCGGGGTCGACTGCATCGAGCACGGCTCGCTGGCCAGCGACGACACCATCGCGATGATGGTCGAGCACGGCACCTTCCTGGTGCCGACCAGCTACCTGTCCGAAGGATTGGATGTCTCCAAAGCCGCTCCCGCACTGCGGAAGAAGGCCGCCGAGGTCTTCCCCAAGGCGCGGGAAACCCTGCGCAAGGCGATCCGGGCCGGAGTCAAGATCGCATGCGGCACCGACGCACCCGCGGTGCCGCACGGAGACAACGCCAAGGAACTGTGGGCCCTGGTCGACCGGGGCATGACGCCGGCCCAAGCGCTGCGCGCCGCCACCGTCACCAGCGCCGAACTGATCGGCGTCGACGATCGTGGGCGGCTCGCACCCGGTCTGCTCGCCGATATCATCGCCGTCCCCGGCGACCCGACCACCGACATCACCATGGTGCAGGATGTGCGATTCGTCATGAAAGACGGCCGCTTCGTCAAACACATCCGACCTGCGAACTCCCAACCGAGGTAACCATGCCGACACGGCAGCAGCTGTTCATCGGTGGCGACTGGGTCGAACCCAGCGGCACCGACACGATCGATGTGATCTCCCCGCACACCGAGCAACCCGTCGCCCGAGTGCCCGCGGCGGCGGCCGCGGATGTCGACCGCGCGGTGTCGGCCGCGCGGGCGGCCTTCGATAGCGGCCCGTGGCCCCGGCTGGACCCGGACGACCGGATTGCGATCGTCCGCGAGCTGGCCGCCCGCTACGAACCGCGGCGGGAGGAGATCGCCCAGCTGATCACCACCGAGATGGGGGCGCCGATCACCTTCGCCCGATCCGCGCAGGCCCGGCTGCCGGGCGCCATGATCGGCGCCTTCGCCGACCTGGCCGCCGAACACCCCTGGCAGGAGACCAGGCGCGGCTCCTTCGGCGCGGACATCGCCGTCTACCGAGAGCCCGTCGGCGTGGTCGCCGCCATCATCCCGTGGAATATGCCGATGTTCCTTACTGTGGTGAAACTGGTGCCCGCGCTGCTCGCGGGATGCACGGTCGTGCTCAAACCGTCACCGGAGACGGCGCTGGACGCCAACCTCATGGCCGAGTTGCTCGCCGAGCTCGACCTGCCACCTGGCGTAGTGAGTATCCTGCCCGGCGATCGCGAGGTCGGCCGATACCTGGTATCACACCCGGGCGTGGACAAGGTGTCCTTCACCGGCTCCACTGCTGCCGGTCGGCAGGTCGCCGCGGCCTGTGGCTCCGCGCTGCGCAAGGTCAGCCTCGAACTCGGCGGCAAATCCGCCGCGGTCGTACTCGACGATGCCGATCCCGAAGCCGTCGCCGCCGGCATGACCGTGGCGGGCCTGATGAACAGCGGACAGGCATGTGTCGCACAGACCCGAATTCTGTTGCCGCACAAGCGGTACCGCGAATTCACCGACGCGTTGGCGCATATGGTCGATGGGCTCACCGTCGGCGACCCACACGATCCCACCACCCAGATCGGGCCGATGGTCGCCCGCCGTCAGCAACAACGCGTGCGCGACTACATCGACCAGGGACGACACGAAGGCGCCCGGCTGCTGGTCGGCGGCCCCGAGCTACCCGAAGGGATCGACCGCGGCTGGTACATCCGGCCCACCCTCTTCGCCGATGTCGACAATTCGATGCGCATCGCCCAGGAGGAAATCTTCGGTCCGGTCCTCAGCATCATCGCCTACCGCGACGACGCGGAGGCCATTCGGCTCGCCAACGCCAGCGCCTACGGACTCTCCGGCTCGGTCTGGACACCCGACATAGACCGCGGCCTGGCGATATCGCGCCAAATCCGCAGCGGCACACTGGGAATCAACCAGCCCTACAGTATGGACCCGGCCGCGCCCTTCGGCGGAGTCAAGGACAGCGGCATCGGTCGTGAGTTCGGCCGAGAGGGCCTCGACGGATTCCTCGACACCAAATCGGTCTCCATCGCCAAGCCATGAAATAACCCCGGGGCAACAAACACGTCAACCGATTGCACCCCGCTCGATCCGAATCGGAGCAGAATTCTCGTTGACCAACCCCTGCGGGAAGGAGACGATGCGCGATGGAAAGCAACGCCGAGATCCCCGCTAGACCGGCCTGGATCCCCGCGGACCTGTACCCGTTCGCAGACCACTTCGATGAGATCGACGGTTCACGGGTGCACTACGTGGACGAGGGCAGCGGCCCGCCGCTGATCATGCTGCACGGCAATCCGACGTGGTCGTTCCTCTATCGGGACGTGATCATCGGCTTACGAGATCGGTTCCGCTGTATCGCCGTCGACTATCCCGGTTTCGGGCTCTCCCAGGCGGCCCCCGGATACGGATTCACTCCAGCCGAGCATGCCCATGTGGTCGAGCAACTCCTCACGCGACTCGACCTGCGCGATGCGACACTGCTGGTGCAGGACTGGGGTGGCCCGATCGGATTCGCCGTTGCCACCCGACACCCCGACCGATTCGCCGCGTTCGTGATCGGGAACACCTGGGCTTGGCCCAAATCCGATCCGGGCACCCAGGCGTTCTCACGGTTCCTGGGCGGCCCGATCGGCGGCTGGCTGATCCTGCGCCGCAACTTCTTCGTCGAGCGGATCATTCCCGCGGGTGTCCGGCCCAAGAAACTGTCACCAGCAGTGATGGATGCCTACCGTGGTCCGTTCCCGACGCCGGAATCACGTAAGCCGGTGCACGTGTTCCCTCGCGAAATCCTCGGCAGCAGAACGTTGCTCGCCGAAGTCGAGCAGGGACTGGAGGCCGTCCGCGACCGCCCGGCATTGCTGGTGTGGGGCACGAAGGACGTCGCGTTCCGCGCAACCGAACGCCGCCGGTGGGAGCAGCTCTTCGCCGACCATCGAACCGTCCTGCTCGAAGGCGCCGGTCACTACATCCAAGAAGACGCCGCCGATGAGATCGTCTCCGCGATCATCGAATGGCACAAACGCTGAGGACGCCTGGGCATAGCCGCAGATTTGCGGTGACATACGGGATTTGACAGTTATCCCTGATCCGGCCGCGTCGGCCGCTTAAGCTGTCTGCGCCGCAACGTGCGACAAATGCTCGAGGTCGACAAACCAAGAGGTAGACGTCCAGGAGGTGCGGAATGCCGGAAGCCGGTCGTTGGCGTGGATCACGTCCGATATTGATTGCGAGCATATTGCCACTTGCGGTTGTCCTCGGCACCGGAGTAGCGAACGCATCCCCGGATGCCACCGCGCAGGCACCTGCCATCCCGTCGTGGACCCGAATCCAGACGGTGGACGCGCCGGACGCGCCGCCTGCCGTGGATCAGCAGCCGATCCAGGAGTTCTGCGAACGCGTCCCGGTAGATCCCGGCCGGTGCACCGCCACCGCGGTCGACGCGGGCGTCGGTGCGGCAATTGGGGCAGGCATCGCCGCGGGCGTGTCCGCGCCCGTCGCGATAGCCGCCGCAATGGCCGGCGCGGCCGCCGGGTTCATCGTCGGCATCCCGTTCATGCCGACCGGATTGGTTGTCGGCCCGCTCCTCGGTGCGGCCGTTGGTGTCGCCGTCGTAGCCGGACCTGCCGCCGTGCTCGGCGGGGCACTCGGGGCGTCGCTCGGGGCGATAGTCGGCATCACCACGCCCGTCCCGCAAGACGGCCGGACCGATGGATCCGGCGCGCCCACCACCTCGCCGAGATAAGCACGGTCATCGATCCAGTCGTGTGTTGAGAATCCTGGCGATCTGGGCAATCGCGCCCGGTTCGGTCATCGCGAGGTGGGTCGCATCGATGTCGAAAGTCGAAATCTGCCCGCGGATCACCTGCGCCCATCCCTCGTGTCCCGCGGCATCGGATCGCCTGTTACGTGTCGCGGTGAAGTAGAGCATGTCGCTGTCCAAGACCGCGGGCCGCCAGACGCCGGCCGCCCGGACCGCCAGGTTGTAGGCGTCGGTCAGACGCTCGATCCTTGCTGCGTCGATGCCGAGGCTGCCGCCCAGATGCCGTTCGATCAGGTCGGCGGCCTCCTCGGCGGTCGCATCGGCGCGCACGAAATCGACGCCCATGACCGGGCCGAGATTGCTGATCAGTTCTCCGGCCGTGACGGTGGAGATCGTCGACTCGTCGACACCGCCGACCTCGGCGTCCAACAGTGCCAGTAACGCAACCTGTTCACCGGCGGCGCGCATCTCGACGGCAATGGCATGGGCGATCGCACCACCCAGCGACCAGCCGAGGAGGTGATAGGGGCCGTGTGGCTGGACCGCGCGAATCTCGTCGAAGTAGCGTTCGGCCATTTCCTCGATCGACGTCGGACCGGGCACCTCGCCGCCGATCTGTGGCGCCTGAATGCCGTAGATCGGCCGACCGTCGGATAGGTACCGGTCGAGTGTGCGGTAACACCACGACAGGCCCGCGGCCGGATGGATACAGAACAGTGGTGGTCGCGCACCGCCGGTCCGGATCGGCAGCAGCACCTCGAAGCCGATGCTCCGATCGACCGTGGGCCCGGAGCGCATACCGGATTCGATCCGCTTTGCCAGGTCGGCCGGGCAGGGATCCGACAGCATCCAGCTGATCGGAACCTCGTAGTCGAGTTCCTTGCGCAACTCGCTCACCACTTGCACCGACTTCAGCGAGTTACCGCCCAATGCGTAGAAGTCGTCATCGGCGCCAACCCGGTCCACGCCGAGTACTGCTGCGAAGGTCCGGGCAACCTCCGCTTCCAGCCACGACGAGGGCTCCCTGAACTCCCCTACCGCGAGCACCGGCTCCGGTAGTCGCGTGCGGTCCAGCTTGCCCGACGCGGTGAGGGGCACGGTGTCGAGCACCATCACCGTGGTGGGCACCATGTAGTCGGGCAGTTCGGCCGCCGCGTGCGCCATGACGGCCGCGGTATCGACCGTGGCGCCGGCGGCGGGCACCAGGTAGCCGACGAGGTGGTCCACCGCACCGGTGGAGTGCACCACAGCGATCGCCCGGGCCACGCTCGGGTGCTCGGCGAGTACTGCCTCGATTTCACCGAGTTCGATGCGCAGGCCGCGCAGCTTCACCTGGAAATCGGTGCGGCCCAGGTATTCCAATTCGCCGGTGTGGCGCCAGCGCACCAAATCGCCGGTGCGGTACAGGCGCCGACCGTCACCGTAGGGGTCGGGTACGAACCGTTCCGCGGTGAGGCCCGGACGTGACCGATAGCCGCGCGCGAGCTGGTCGCCCGCCAGGTACAGCTCCCCGGCGACACCGGGCGGTACCGGATGTAGCCGGTTGTCGAGTACATATGCCCGCGCGTTCCACACCGGTGTGCCCATCGGCATGCTCCCGCGGTCGGCTTCGGTCACCTTGTGCGCGGTCGCACACACGGTGAACTCGGTCGGCCCGTACAGATTGTGCAACTCGATTCCGGGCACTATGCGCCGCACCGCGGCCGCCACCTCGGGGCCGAATGCCTCACCGCCCACCAGGAATGTCCGCACCGACGCCAGCGACTCCGCAGACACCGCGTCCGCGAATACCGCCAGCATCGACGGCACGAACGCGGCGACCGTGACCCGCTCGGTGGCAATGGTTTCGGCGAGGTAGGCCGGGTCGGCATGCCCGTCCGCGCGCGCGATCACCATCCGCGCCCCCATCGCCAGTGTCGCGAACAGCTCCCACACCGACATGTCGAACGTGGCCGGAGACTTCTGCAGCACCACGTCATTCGGCGTCAGTTCGTAGATCTCGTTGACCCACCGCAGCTGGTTCACCACCGAACCGTGCAATACCGCAACACCTTTCGGTCGCCCGGTCGATCCCGAAGTGAAGAGCACGTACGCGATGTTGTGCGGTCGCAGTGGTGCGAGCCGATCGGCGTCGGTGACCGGCGTGTCATCGAATCCGGACAGCTCCAGCCCATCGAGGGACGACAGCTCCAGCACCGGCGCGGCGATCGACAGCATGTACTCGATGCGGTCGCCCGGTTGGTCCGGATCGATCGGCAGGTACCCACCGCCCGCGGCGTGCACCGCGTACATGGCGGTGACCTGGTCCAGTGAACGCCGCATGCGCAGCGCCACCAACGACTCCGGACCCACGCCACGAGAGATCAACCACCGCGCCAACCGGTATACCCGAGACGCGAATTCCGCATAGGTCAGCGTCTGTTCGCCGAATGTCACCGCGGGCCGGTCCGCATTCGCCTGCACGGAGTGGGCGAACAGCGAGGCGAGCGTCTCGCCCGGAGGAAGCCGGCGATCGGTCGAATTCCACTGCGTCAGAACGGCTTCCCGCTCATCGGCGTCGAGCAGATCCACCTCGTGCACCGGCTGTGCCGCATCGGTGACCAGTGCACCGAGCAACCGCAGCAGGCGATCGACGATCGTGGTCACCGTCGTCGCGTCGAAGAGGTCGCTCGCGTAGGTCACCGCGCCGCTGATGCCGGCCGGGGCACCGGTGGCGTCATAGGAATCCGACACCGAGATCTGCAGATCGAACAGTGCGGTGTCGGTGTCGGCCGTGATGGCCGACGCCGAGAGCCCCGGCAGTTCGAACTCGGCCCTGCCGACATTCTGGAATCCCAGCATCACCTGGAACAGTGGATGGTGAGCGTGCGAGCGCACCGGATTCAGCTCCTGCACCAGCCGCTCGAACGGAACATCGGCGTGCGCGAACGCGGCCAGATCGGTCGCGCGCACCTGCTCGAGCAGCTCGGTGAACGTCATCCCAGGGGTCAGCCGGGTCCGCAGCACCAGGGTGTTGACGAACATCCCGACCAGATCATCGAGTTCGGGCTCGCCGCGTCCGGCATAGGGACTGCCGATCGCTATATCGTCCGTACCGGCCAGCCGGGCCAGCGTGGCCGCCAGCGCAGCGTGGAAGACCATGAACAGGGTCGTGTTGTGTGCTCGCGCGATCTGCTGCAATCCCGCGTGCAGATCGGCACCGACGGTCAACGGCACGCTCGCGCCCGCGTAGGTCTGTACGGGCGGACGCGGTCGGTCGGTCGGCAGCTCCAGCAAAACCGGGAGCTCCGCCAATTCGAGTGTCCAGTAGTCGATCTGGGCACGTAGCAACGATTCCGAATCGTCTTCGGCCCCCAGCACCGTCCGCTGCCAGATCGCGTAGTCGGCGTACTGCACCGGCAGCGGCGGAAGGTTCGGTGTCTCCCCGAGCAGGTGTGCCGTGTACGCGGTCATCATGTCCCGTGCCATCGGGCCCAGCGACGACCCGTCGCAGGAAATGTGGTGCACCACCACGGCCAGGACCCACTCGTTCGGCCCGAGCTCGAACAACCGCACCCGCACCGGCGCCTCGACCGTCACATCGAACACCCTCGACAGGAACGCCGACAGCGCCTCGGCCAGTTCCGGTTCCGCGATCGAGGTCACGGCGATCGGCGCGATTGCCTCGGCGGTGGGAAGGACGACCTGCGACGGCTCGCCCTCGGCATACGGATACACGGTCCGCAGTACCTCGTGCCGGTTCAGCACATCCTCGACGGCCGCGCGCAGCGCGGCGAGATCCAGCTTTCCGGACAGCCGCAGCACGATCGGAATGCTGTAGGCGGCCGAGCCGGGCTCGAGCCGGTTCAGGAACCACATCCGCTGCTGCGCGTACGACAGCGGAATTCGCTGCGGCCGTGGCTGTGCCGTCAACGCCACCCGGCCGGTATCGGCCCGCGATTCGGCGCGCGCGGCCAACCGCGCGACCGTCGGCGCCTCGAAAATCATCGATACCGGGATGGTCGCGTCGAGCGCGGCGCCGATCCGCGCGGCCAGGCGGGTGGCCACCAGGCTGTTGCCGCCCAGTTCGAAAAAGTCGTCGTCGACGCCTAGCGGACCGTCGATGCCGAGGACTTCGGCGAATACGCCTGCCACTATTTCCTCCACCGGTGACGACGGGGCCCGGAATTGCTTGGCTTGGACGACGGGTGCGGGCAGGGCCGCGCGATCGAGCTTGCCATTCGGCGACAGCGGGATCGCGTCGAGGATCATCACCGCAGAGGGCACCAGATATGACGGCAACACCTCGGCCAACGCCGCCCGCAACTGTTCGCCCGAGAGGCTCGCCCCGTTTTCGGGAACCGCATAGGACACCAACTGCGCCGGGCCCGTGCCTGCCTGCCAAGGCACCGTGACCGCGTACGCTACCTCCGCCCGCGCGCTCAGTACCGCGTCGATCTCGCCGAGCTCGACCCGATAGCCACGGATTTTCACCTGGGAATCGTTGCGCCCCAGGAACTCCAGGGCACCGTCGGTATTCCAGCGCACCACATCACCCGTGCGGTACATGCGACGACCCGGTTCCCCGAACGGATGCGCCACGAACCGCGCCGCATTCGTCGCCGCCCGGTTCAGGTACCCGCGCGCCAGCGCCTGGCCCGCCAGATACAGTTCTCCGGCCACCCCCACGGGCACCGGCTGCAACCGGGCATCCAGGACCAGTGCCTGTATTCCCGGCAGCGGGGCACCGATCGTCGGCCGGTCATCCGGTCGCAGTGCCCTCGTCGCCGTGGCGACGATCGTGGCCTCGGTCGGCCCGTACAGCACCTGGAACTTCCTGACGCCTGCGAGATCGGTGCCCGCCCATCGGCTCACCAGATCCGCCGGGACCTCCTCACCACCGGACATCACCAGCCGCAAGTCGTTCAGCCCGGCCGGATCCACCGACGCGAGCGCGGCCGGGGTCAGGAAGGCATGGGTGACCCGCTGCACGCGCAGGAACTCGGCCAGTTCACCGCCGCCGTAGATCCCCGTCGGCGCGACGACCAGTGCACCGGCCCGGCTGACCGCGATCAGGATCTCCATCAATGCGGCGTCGAACGACGGCGACGCGAAATGCAACACCCTGGACGTGTGCCGAAGCTCGGGGTCGGCGCGCCAGCTCGAGATGAAATCGGCAATGCCGGAATGGGTGATGGCGACGCCCTTCGGCACCCCGGTGGATCCGGAGGTGAAGACCACGTAGGCAACATCCGAGGCTCGCAGCGGCCGCGTCCGCTCGTCATCGCCGATCGGGCCGCTGCCCGTCGCGTCGATGTGCGCGGCAACGGCCGGGTCGTCGAGCACGATCCAGTGCACCGCATCGGGCACCTGTGCGCGCGCCGACGACACCGTAACTCCCAGCGTCGCACCAGAATCCGAGACCATCTGCTCGATCCGGCTCGCGGGATAGCCAGGGTCCACCGGTACGTACGCCGCACCCGTCTTGACCACCGCCCACCACGCGACGACGGAATCCATCGACCGCGCTGCCGCCACCAGCACCGGATTCTCCGGTCCGGCGCCACCGCGGATCAATACCCTCGCCAGCCGACTGGACCGCTCGTCCAGCTGCGCATACGACAACGTGGCCGCCCCCGCGACAACGGCGATGCCGTCGCCGTTGTCCCGGACGGCCGAGGCGAACACCTCCGGCAACAATCCGGACGGCCGCAGCGCCATGGTGTGTGCCCCCACCCGCGAGGTGAGCGCCGAGCGCTCGTCGTCTTCCAGCCAGTCGATATCGCCGATCACTACGGCCGGATCGTCGGCGACGGCTTCCAGCACCCGCACCAACCGTCGGACGATCGCCGCCGCGGTCGCCTCGTCGAACAGATCCCGCGCATAGGTCATCATTCCCGAGATGCCTTGTGCCACACCTGCATTGCCGGAGGATTCGGACAGCATCAGTTGCAGGTCGAACTGGGTCGCCCCGGTATCCACATCCGCAAGGGCAACCCGGACGCCGGGCAGCGCCATATCGATCGTCGACACGTTCTGGAACGCCAGGGCCACCTGGAACAACGGATGCCGCGCCGCCGATCGCTGCGGGCTCAACTCCTCCACGACCCGCTCGAACGGCACGTCCGCGTGCTCGAACGCAAGCAGGTCCGTCTCGCGCGTGCGCATCAGCAACTCGGTGAACGGCTCGCCGGTATCCACCCTGGTCCGCAACGCGAGGGTATTCACGAACATCCCCACCAGATCGTCCAGGCCGGGCTCGCCGCGCCCCGCGACCGGGGTGCCGATCACTACATCATCGCTGCCACCGAGCCGCCCCAATACCGTTGCCAGCGCCGAATGCATCACCATGAACAGCGACGACCCCCGCGACCGCGCCAGCGCGAGCAGCCGCTGGTGCAGCCGCGCATCGATCCGCACCGGTACCCGTCCTCCGGACAGCGAGGCGACGGCCGGGCGTGGTCGGTCCGCCGGTAGTTCCAGCCGGTCCGGTGCGCCCGCGAGCGTCGAGCGCCAGAACTCCAGCTGCGTGGACATCAACGAGGCCGGATCGTCCCGGGCACCGAGCAGCTGCCGTTGCCACGACGCGAAATCCGCGTACTGCACCGCGAGCGGCTCCCATTCCGGCGCGTGCCCGGCCAGTCGCGCGGCATACGCCGCCATCACGTCACGGGCCAGCGGTCCCATCGACTGACCATCGCCGGCAATGTGATGGACCACCAGCACCAGCAGGAATTCTCCTGTGTCACTGTCGATCTCGAACAATCCCACGCGCACCGGCACCCGGGCGGTCACATCGAATCCGCGCCGCACGAACTCGCCCACCACATCCGGGACCGAATCCGCAGGCACGCGCACCGGCTGCACCGGCAGCGCGAGCTCGTCGAGAACGATCTGGCGCGGCTCACCGGAGACTTCCGGATATATGGTCCGCAGTACCTCGTGACGTGCCATCACATCCGCGAGCGCGGCCGCCAGCGCCGCGGTGTCCAGCCGTCCCGACAGCCGCAGCATCACCGGAATGTTGTACGCCGCCGAGTCCGGGTCGAACCGGTTCAGGAACCACATCCGCTGCTGCGCCAGCGACAGCGGCACGGGGCCGTGGTGCACGCCGGGTAGCAGGGGCAACCGGCCCCTACCACTGAGTGTCCCTGCAAGCGCGGCCAATTCGGCGACGGTCGGCGCCTCGAACACCGACCGCACCGGCACGCGCACGTCCATGGCCGCACCTATGCGCGCCACCACCAGCGAGGCGCTCAGCGAATCGCCGCCCAGCGCGAAGAAGTCATCGTCGACTCCCACCCGGTTCACGTCGAGTACCTGCTCGAATGTCCGCGCGACCAACTCTTCGAACCCCGGCGATGGGGCCCGGAATTCGCGCACGACGGCAACCGGTTCGGGCAACCGCTCGCGATCCAGCTTCCCGTTCGCGGTCAGTGGTACCTCGTCCAGCACCACTACCGCGGACGGCACCATGTACCGGGGCAACGCCTCGGCCAGCGCGGCACGCAACTGCGCGCCCGATACCTGCGCCCCGGTCGCGGGCGCGACATAGGACACCAGCAGCACCGGTCGTCCCTCATCGCTGCGCGGCACGGTGACGGCGTATGCCACATCCGCCCGCGCACCCAGCACCGCGTCGATCTCCCCCAGCTCGATCCGGGTGCCGCGCACCTTCACCTGAAAATCGTTGCGCCCCAAGAACTCCATCTCACCGTCGGCGGTGCGGCGCACCATGTCACCGGTCGCGTACATGCGCTGACCCGGCTGCCCGAACGGGCATGCGACGAACCGCGCCGCGGTCAGCCCCATCCTGGCGACGTACCCATCGGCCAGGCCTGCGCCGAACAAGTACAGCTCGCCCGCGACGCCGACCGGCGCGGGCCGCAACCAGGTATCCAGGACCACGGCCGCGACCGGGCCGACCGGCTTGCCGATCGTGACCGCGGCACCCGGTGCCAGAGCGTTGCCGGAGGTAGCCCAGATAGTGCATTCCGTCGGCCCGTAGACATTGAACATGGCGCGATGCGGCGCCCACCGATCGACGAGTTCCGGCCCGACCGGCTCACCGGCCGCTGCCAGCACGCGCAACCTGTCGAGACCATCGCTCGGTACTGTCGCCAGCGCCGACGGGGTCACTATGGCATGCGAAACACCCTCTCGCCGAATCAGATTCGCCAGCTCGGGACCGGCGTAGACATCGGCAGGCGAGATGACGAGCCGACCGCCCGAACCGTGCGCCATCAACAGCTCGAAGATCGAAGCGTCGAAGCTGGGCGAGGCGACCTGCAGTACCACCGACATCGGGTCGACGCCGAGTATCCGCCGCTGCGCCGCGACGATATCGGCCAAGCCGCGATGGCTGACGAGAACACCCTTGGGCGTTCCGGTCGACCCGGAGGTGTAGCTCACATACGCGGTCTGATCCCGCCGAATCGGCCCTGCGCGTTCGGCATCGCTGATCGGCGCGGCAGGGACCGAGTCCAGGGCGCGCAGCGTCTGCTCCGCGTCGAGGATCAGCCAGTCGATACCCTCGGGAAGGTGCTTCCTTGTTGACGTATCGGTCAGTCCGAGAACAGTTTTCGAGTCCGACAGCAGATATTCGATGCGCTCCGCCGGCAGGATCGGATCGATCGGCAGCAAGGCGGCGCCGGTCTTGGCCACGGCCCACACGGCGACCGTCGCCGCAAGGGATCGCGGAAGCACGGAGGCGACGATCTGTCCCCGCCGGGCGCCGTGGCGCAGCAGGATCCGAGCCAGACGCGCGGATCGCTCGTCGAGCTGCCGGTAGGTCATGGCGGCCGTACCGCACCGCACGGCGATCGCGTCGAGTTCGGCGGCGGCCGAAGCTGCGAGCATGCGGTCCAACGTGTCCGGAATCGCTTCATCAACAACCGAAACCGGCCACAAGGGCCCCGGTTCCTCGTCCAGCGGCAGCTCGCACAGCGGCACGTCCGCGTTCGCGGCGATCCGGCACAGCAACTCGACGAAGCGGTCGAGGATGCGCCGCGCCGCGGCGGTGTCGAATGCGCGTTCGTGGAATCGGAGGATGATCCGCAGCCCCTGCGCCTCGCCGCCCGCGGACTGCTTCGGTTCCACGACCAGACTCAGCGGGTACGGCGCCGCGTCCACACCGCTGAGTTCGTCCACCCGCAGACCCGCCGAATCGACGAGTTCCTGCAGCGCCGTCCGGTCGACGGGGAACGACTGGAAGGTTATGGCGGTGTCGAAGAGTTCGGGCAGGCCGACGCTGCGGTGAATCTCGGGTAGACCGATATGGTGATGCTCCAGCATGCGAGCGTGCCGCGCCTGAATGCCGGTCAGCAACTCGCGCACCGTCATCGTAGGTTCGAGCGGGACTCGCACCGGCACCGTAGTCAGGAACATACCGAGCGTCTGATCGACCAGCGGCAACTCCGGAGGCCGGCCCGACACCGCGGCGCCGAAGATCACATCGCTCTCACCGGTCGATACGCGCAGATTCAGCGCCCAGGCCGCGGCCACCGCCGAATTGACGGTGACCGCCGTCTCCGCCGCCACTCGACGGAGTTCGGCGAAACGATCCCCCGTGAGTTCGGCCGCGACCTCAGCGGCGGATACGGAGCCCGCCGTGGCTTCGCGGGACACCCGGGTGGGTGCTTCGACATCCGAAAAGGCTTGCGCCCATGCCGCTTTGGATGCGGCGCTGTCCTGGCGACCCAGCCAGGACAGATAGTCGCGGTAGGAGGGAGCGGGACCGGCGGAGTCGATATGCGCGGGAGATCCGTAGTAGTCGAGCAGTTCTCGCATCAGCAACGGCATCGACCAGCCGTCCAGGATCACATGGTGATTCGTGACAAGCAGCCGGAAGGACCCGGCATCGAGACGGATCAGCGTCAGGCGCAGGAGCGGAGGAGCCGACAGGTCGAATCCCGCCGCCGCGTCCGCTGCCGCAATGGATTGCGGGTCGGCGGGCGACTGCGCATCGCCACTACCGGCGAGATCGATTTCCCGGAACGGGATTTCGGCATGGTCCAACACGATCTGGCACGGCCCTGCCGCCGTCTCCACAAAGGCGGCCCGCAGGATATCGTGCCGGTCGACCACGGCCTGGGCGGCGCGGCGCAGCCGCTCACCGTCGACCGCGCCGGACAATCCGATCATCGTCTGGACGGTGTAGTTGTCCCCGGCATCCGGGTCGAACGTCGAGTCGAAGTGCATCCCGGACTGCATGGGCGACAACGGCCACACGTCGGACAGCCCCCGGTACTGCCGTTCCAGCCGATCGATGTCCTGTTCTGTCAGCACGACGAGCGGATGATCCGAGGTTCGATCCGCCGTCGAGCGTCGAGCGGGTTCCTCGATGGTCACCGCAGCCGCGTCGCCGTCCGCCATTGCGGCGAGGGCGGCAACTGTCTTGCCTTCGAATACATCTCGCGGCGTGAGCGTGAGCCCGGCGGATCTCGCCAGCGCCACCAGCCGCATCGAGACGATGCTGTCCCCGCCGAGCGCGAAGAAGTTGCTATCGGCGGACACCGTGTCGAGATGGAGCACATCGGCGAACAGTTGCGCCACGACCTGCTCAGTATGCGTCGACGGCGACCTGCCTGCCGCGGCGTCGGATTCGAAGGCGCGCTGCCGCAACGCTTTCCGATCGATCTTTCCCGTAGGCGTGCACGGCATCTCCTCGAGCTGCACGATCGCCGCGGGATTCAGATAACGGGGTAGCCTGCCCGCGAGATCGTCGCCGAGTGCCGCCACATCGACGGCAGCGCCTGGCGCGGCGACGACATAGGACACCAGAAGCGGTTCGCCGGCAGGCCCCTGCACCGAGACGGTGGCGACGCTCGCCACATCCGGGTGGCGGGCCAGGTGGGCATCGATTTCCCCCGGCTCGATCCGCAGGCCGTGAATCTTGATCTGTTGATCGCCGCGGCCCAGGTATTCCAATGCCAACCCCGTGCGTCCGCGCACCCAGCGCACGGAATCACCGGTGCGATAGATCCGCTCGCCGCGGGGGGATCGCGGATCCGCAACGAACCGCGACGCGGTCACGCCCGGTCGATCGACGTACCCGCGGGCTAGTCCGGGCCCACCGATATAGAGTTCGCCCGCAACACCGACCGGCACCGGCCGCAGCCACGTGTCGAGAACCATCGCGGACGCGCCTCGGATCGGGCCACCGATCGTCACCGGCTCGCCGGGTGCGAGGGCATCCGACCCCGTCGCCCAGATCGTGCACTCGGTCGGTCCGTAATGATTCATCAGCCGTCGCCCCCGGCCCCACCGTTGCACGGTGTCCGGCCCGGTCGCTTCGCCGACGACCGCGAGCGACGTCAACGACGGCGTCCGGGACGGATCCATGGTGTTCAGCACGGACGGGGTGATGATCGCGTGCGAAACCTGCTGCGACCGAAGCAATTCCTCGAGGTCGGTCCCCGCGTACACCTCCGGTGGCGCCACCACCAGACACGCGCCGCTACTGTGCGCCAACAGCAACTCCGACAAGCAAGCGTCGAATCCCGGCGACGCGACCTGCAACACCACCGAATCCGTACTCACACCGAACGCGTCGACCTGCGCCGCGACCAGGTCGGCCAGACCTCGATGGCTGAGGTGGACCGCCTTCGGTTTGCCGGTCGATCCGGACGTGTAGATCACGTATGCCGCATTGTCGGCCGACAGCTTGCCGCCCCCGGCTGGACAAGGTCGGCCCGCATGAGCGTCCGAAGCCGAAGCGTCCAGCAGCAACCAGTCGACAGTATCCGGAAGCTTCGGTGCCACAGCGCTGGTCGTCACGCCCAGCGTGATCCGCGAGCCGGACAGCAACTCCCCGATCCGCGCGGCGGGATTGCTGGGATCCAAAGGCAGGAAGGCGGCACCTGTCTTCGCTACCGCCCAGATCGCGACGACCAGTTCCGCCGAACGGGAAACGGCCAATGCGACGATCGACTCGGCGCGCACACCATGGCCGGCCAGCAGGCGAGCGAGCCCGTCGGCACGACGGTCCAGCTCACGGTAGGTCCACGTGGTGTCACCACACCGGACAGCCACGGCATCCGGATACCTGCGCGCGGTGCCCGACAGGATGTCGCGCAGCACGAGTTGCGCGGTGGGCTCCGCACTGATGGCCGAAAGCAGTTCCGCGCGTTCGGAATCCCAGCAGCAGGAGATCGCGGCGACCTTCCGGGCGGGATCGCGGACGATCTGCGTGAGCAGCAACTCGAATCGTTCGAGCAGCGTGCGGGCCTCGTCGGAATCGAATCGGTCGGTGGCGAATTTCAGCGTGACCGTGTAGGTGCCGGGCTCGTCGGCGTCGGGTCGTCCGTCGCGACTCTTCCGCGGCGGGGTCACTTGCAAACTCAGCGGATATGGCGTGGCGTCGTGTGCGTCGATCTCGACGAGCCGCAGTCCGGCGTCGGATAGATTGCGCGCCAACAGTTCCCGGTCGAGCGGATAGGACTCGAGCACCGTCGCGGTGTCGAACATATCGGTGATGCCGGTGGCCCGTTGCAGCTCCGCCAAGCCGATGTGCTGGTGATCCAGCATTGCGGCCTGCTCGGATTGCACGCGGACGAGCAGGTCTCCGACGGTTTCGTCGGGTTCGAGCCGGACTCGGACGGGCAGCGTGTTGACGAGGAGCCCGACCATGCGCTCGACATCCGGAATCTGCGGCGGGCGGTGCGAGAGCGTATTGCCGAACACCACGTCCGACCGTCCGGTCAGGACGGCCACCAGCAACGCCCACGCCACCTGCAGGGCCGTGTTGGCAGTGACGCCGTGTGAGCGGCCCAGATCGAGAATCGCAGCGCTGGTCGCAGCGTCCAGGTTCAAGCCGACTTCGCCGGCCTGCGCGGTGACGGTCCGATCCGGTCCGCTCGTGACCCGCGTCGGACTGTCGATTCCGGCGAGCATCTCGCGCCACACGGCTGTTGCGGCGTCGCGATCCTGAGCCTGTAGCCACTGCAGATACTCTCGGTACGAACGAGGAGGAGCGAGCTCGGCGGTATCGCAATCGGATGTGTACAGCGCGAGCAATTCGTGGATCAGCAGGGGCATCGACCAGCCGTCGAGCACGAGGTGGTGGTTGGTCACCAGCAGCTGGAACATATCGACGCCGGTGCGCACGAGGTGGAAACGCACCAGCGGCGGTCGCGCCGGGTCGAACGGAGCCGCAGCCGCCGTCGCGAGTTGACGAATAGCTGCCGCCTGCTGGTCGACATCGGTGATACTCGACTCGTCCCAGTCGACCTCGGTGTCGCGCAACACGATCTGACGTGGCCCATCGGCACTCTCGACGAACGCGGTCCGCAAGCTGTCGTGCCGGTCGATGAGCGCCTGCGCGGCCCGCCGCATCCGCGCCCCATCCACCTGCCCGGCGAACGTCAGCGCCGCCTGCACGATGTAGCCGTCGTCGCCGTCTCGGTCGTAGATCGTGTGGAACAGCAGCCCGGACTGCAGGGCAGTGAGTGGCCAGACATCGGTCATCGACGGGTATTCCCGCAACCAGTGGTCGATATCGTCCTGCGATACCGCGGTGAGCGGGAAGTCGGATGGAGTGAAGCCGGGTGTGGTGTCGGATCGGACGTGCTCGGCCAGCGCCCCCAGGGCTCGAGCCCACAGCCCGGCGAGTTCGTCGACCTCGTCACCACTCAACACCCGTGAGGCGAACTCCCAGGTCGCGTCGATTTCGAGCCCGTCACGACCTTCCTCGGCGATCGCATTGATATCGAGCACGGCGGACAACGCCATATCCGGATCGCTCGTCGCGGTCAGTGCGGTGAATTCGGTGGTGGGTGCCCAGGGCCCCGAGCGTTCACCGACACCCACCCGCCCGAGGTAATTGAAACTGATTTGCGGTTCGGGCAGCCCTGCGAGCTCGGCGCTGCCCCGGGAATCGAGATGACGCAACATCTGATAGCCGATGCCGTTGCCGGGCACCGCGCGCAGCTGCTCCTTCACCAGCTTTATCGCCAGTCCCGCACTCTTGCCGCCGGTCAGCGCATCATCGAGGTCGACATTCCCGCATTCGATCCGGACCGGACAGCGGGTGGTAAACCAGCCCACGGTGGCGCTGAGATCGGCGCCGGGTACGGCCCGCTCCTCGCGGCCGTGTCCCTCCAGCGCGATCAACTCTCCGTCGGCCACCGCGGTACCGCGCCTGCGCCGCCACTCACCGAGTGCCAGTACCAGGGCCGCCAGCAGCGGATCGTTGGCACTGCAGTGGAAGCGGTTCGGAATGGTGGTGAGAACCGCCTCGGCAACCGCTGCCGGGATGCGCTGACGTACCCGCCCCGCGGTGGCCCCGACGTCTCGATCCGGGATCAGACGGCGCGATCCGAGTAGCTGGTCGCCGCGCGCGAGTACGTCCTTCCACAGGTCGAGTTCCGCCGAGCGCCTGTCCGGCGTCTGCTCGACCAAGCCGTGCACCCATCGTCGGAACGAGGTGGTGACCGGGCCGAAATGCGGTTCGCCGGCGCCGGAAACCTGCGACCATGCCTGCGCGAGGTCGGCGAGGATGATGCGCCACGACACCGCGTCGACGGCAAGATGGTGGATCACCAGCCACATCAGGTCGGGTCCCGAGCCATTGCGATCCTGAAGCCAGACGGCCTGAACGAGCACACCGTCGCCCGGGTCCAGGCGATCCGCGGCTTTGTGCAGGTGCCGGTCGACTTCGGCGGCATCACGTCGATCGAGCCGAACATCGATGAGCGCGGCATCCGGGTCGACCGCTTCCCGATCGAGTACCTCGACGTACCGATCAACCGAATCGCCGCCGCGCAGTACCGCGCGCAGCATGTCGTGGCGGTCCAGCAGGGATCCCAATGCGCGCACGAGACCCGCTCGATCGACCCCCTCGGGCAGCTGCACGAGCGCGGCCTGCGCAAATCGGTCGTAAAAACCCCGATCGAGCATTGCGTGCATGATCGGCGACAATGGCATCGGTCCTACGCCGTCACCGGGCAACTCGGCCAGCTCGGGGATATCGCCGGCTTCGGTCGCCGTGGCCGCCAGGCCCGCGACGGTCTTGTGCACGAACACATCCTGTGTGGAGAAACTCAGTCCCTCGGCCTTGGCCCGCGCCACCAGCCGGATCGACAGAATGCTGTCGCCGCCGAGGGCGAAGAAGCTGTCGTCCGCCCCGACCCGAGGCACGCCGAGCACCTCGGCGAACAGCCTTGCGATCGTGTTTTCCCGGCCGGTGGCCGGCGCCCGGCCGACCGGCGCGGTCCCGAATTCGGGCTTCGGCAAAGCGCGGCGATCGACCTTGCCGAAGGCGTTCACCGGGAGGCTGTCCAACGCGAGGATCACCGCCGGGACCAGATGCGGCGGCAGCGAATCGCGGGCGAAGCGCTGGAGTTCGGGCGGATCGATCCGACGGCCGCTGACCGGGACGACATAGGACGCCAGCACGGTCGTACCGGCATTGTTCTGCACCGGCACCGTGACGCAAAGATCCACGTCCTCGTGGGTGGCGAGCGCGGCGTCGATTTCACCCGGTTCGATCCGGTATCCGCGGATCTTGACCTGGAAGTCGCTGCGCCCCAGCATTTCCAGCGTCATTTCGCCGTCGTCGCCGGTCCAGCGCGCGATGTCGCCGGTGCGGTACATCCGCTCGCCGACGTCGCCGTACGGAGCGGCGACGAACCGGGCGGCGGTTTCGCCGGACAGATGGCTGTATCCACGGGCCAATCCCGGCCCGGCGAGATACAACTCGCCCGCGCTGCCCTTGGGCACCGGTTGCAGCGTTCGGTCCAGCACCATCGCCGAGAAGCCACGGATCGGGCCACCGACCGTGTGCGCGCGGCCGGGGCGCAGCACGGCACCGACGGCGGTCACGGTGGTTTCGGTGGGACCGTATTCGTTGTACATGGACAACGAGGTCCACCGCTCGACGACGTGCGGTGGACACACGTCACCACCGACCACGACCACCCGCAAGTCGGTCGTCGCACCCGGGTCCACGGTTGCCAGCATCGCGGGCGTCAGCGTCAGGTGCGTCACGTGCTCGTCGGCCAGCAGTTGCGTGAGCGGCTCACCGCCGGTCACCTCGGGCGGCACGATCACCAGCGTCGATCCGGTCGCGAAGCAGGTCAGAAACTGTTCCAGGGAGGCGTCGAAACTGGGCGAGAGGGCATAGGACACCCGGGATGTCGTGTCGATGCCGTACGTGGCGGCGCGGTCGGCAACGAGATTCGCGAGGCCGGTGTGGGTGACCTGGACGCCTTTCGGGGTTCCGGTGGATCCCGAGGTATACGTCATATAGGCGACATGAGAAGGCCGTAGTGGCCGGATACGGTCATCGTCGGAAATCGGGCCGCCCGCGGTGTCGGATTCCCACCGGGTCGCGGGGTCGTCGAGAACCACATGGTGTAGCTTCTGCGGGAGCCGCCCGCGCAGGGCATCGACCGTGATCGCCACGGCCGCGCCGCTGTCGGCGACCATATGCGCGATCCGCTTCGACGGGTACTCGGGGGCTAACTGGACGAACGCGGCCCCGCATTTCGCGACCGCCCACGTGGCCACGACCGATTCGACCGAGCGTCGCAGCATGATCGCGACCGCCGTGTCCGGCCCACAACCCAGAGCTATGAGATGCCGGGCCAACTGCGAAGATCTGGTGTCGAGCTCGCCATAGGTCATCGTCTGCCCGGCCGAGGCGATCGCGCACGCACTTCGATTCCGGTGCGCGCTCTCGCTCAGCAGCTCCGGAAGCAGCCGTGTTTCGACCCCGCTCGGCCCCCGCACCGGCAGCAGCGCAGACCGTTCCTGTACTTCGAGCAGCGGCAGGCTGCTGACCGGACATTCCGCTCCGCCGGCGAGGAACTCGTGCAGGAACATGAGGAACCGACGGTGGTGACCGGCGAGTTCCTCAGGGCTGTAGGAATTCGGATTCCCCTGGAAGTCGATATGTGTACTGCCCTTGCCCGCGCCCGAGTAGATATTGACGAAAAGGTCGGCGGTAGGGCCCGAGGTGAGAACGTGCAGGCGGCCTGTCGTATCGCCCAGCACAACCTCGTTCTCGATCATCATGAGGTTCACGGCCGGTCCGAAGGATGCCGCCTCGTCGCGCGCAATCCCCATATCGCGGAATATGTCCTCTTGCCGGTAGCGCTGCCGCCGAAGAGCACTCGTCAGCTCGCCCAGCACAGCGGCGACCAGTTCACCGACGGTGCGGCCCGCGACCTGCACTCGCAGCGGGACCACATTTGCCACCATCCCCCCGGAACGGCGCAGCACGGCAGAGTGCCGACCCGAGACCGGCAGGCTCAGCAATACTTCATCGCTTCCGGTCATCCGCGCGAGATACGCGGCGAATGCCGCGACGATGGTCGGAGTCGCGCTCGGGCCGTGTTCGACCGCGACGCTTTCCAGCAGCTGCGCGGTGGCGTCCGGCAGCTCTGCGCTGACCAGTGCCGGATGAATGGTGGGCTTGCCCATGCGACCGGCCAGGCTGACGACGGGAGGCGCGCCTGCCAGGTGCTCCAGCCAGTATCTGCGGTCGTTGTCGAGACGTTCCGAGCCCCGGTACGCCAGATCCTGCTCGACGACGGCCCCTAGGTCCTGCGCCGCGCATGGGGCCGCTTCCTCGAACTTCACCCAAGCGTTGTACAACTCGGTTATCCGGTGCAGCATCGTCACCGCGGCAAATCCGTCGAGCGCGATATGGTGCGCGCGCTGATACCACAGGAAGTGGTCCGCGCCGACCTGGAACACAATGCTCGTCATGAGGTCGTCGTGCAACAAGTCCAGCGGAGCAGAATAATCCTGAGCCATAATTCGGTGCGCAGTCGCAACCGGATCGGAATGTCGGCGCAAGTCCATGACCGACACCTGAGCTCCGTGTTCCTCGTCGACGAACTGGCATGGCTCTGCGTCGACCTCGATCAGGCGCATATGTCCGGATCCGAACTCGCGACTGGCGGTTCTACATGCCTCGGCAAGCAATTCCACGTCCAACTCGCCCGCGATCTCGACGTATTGGGCCACAGATATCGGCGACGACTCCGCGAGATGCTGAGCAAACCATATTCCCCGCTGCGCCGCAGTCAGTGGAAGAACGCCGGATGACGACGGTCGCGCGTATCCATCACCGTTGGAAATCGTGCCGGAACCGTTACCCGAATCCAGGTTTCCGGAAGAGCGGAATGAGCCGGTTCGCCTTGATTCAGACCGGTTCGGACTGCCATCCGTACCACTCTTCGACTGGTCCATTTAGACCTCCGCTTATATCGTTCATTTCAGGAACTCAATAAGCGCGAGCACCGGCTGCCGATACGGTGTCGCGCGCCGGACCGACGAGCACGAACAAGGTCTGGCCGTACACGATCTCCAACACGCGCGCGGTCTCGATCATGTCGGGCCCGCGTTCCTCCCTGGCCAGCTCAGCCAGCGCCGAATGCTCCGAGACCTGCGAAGACGACGCGCACTTCACCGCCGCCTGCGGCGCTACGATCGCCCGCCGCTCGGATACCATCCGATACTCGATGGCATCGTCGCCGCCTCCGGCGTCGTTACCCGACTCGTCGGCCACACCATCCAGGACACCAGTAATCACAGCGCTCCGCACAGCGGTCGCTGTACCGAATGCAAAACAATCCCCGGCGGCCCCGCCGCCGGAACAACCGCCCGAACCACCGATATACCGACTGTGGACATACCGGACACCTCTACTCGAAATCAACTGTCCTCAGGGATTCGCAACGGACACGTCAACCGATTGCATCCGGCACGGCCTAATTCCCGATTCGGATTCCTTCATGCGAACATGCCCATTTGGTATAGCAACCAGCAAGCAACCTCACCCGCACAATGCGACGATTCGCCGTTGTCATCCGACACCACGACCGATTTGCCGCATTTGTGAGCAAAGCGTCCTTTCCGCCGCATATGACGGCAATTGCGTTGTCGGTTCGCTGTGAATTCAGGGTATGAGTACCGCAACGAGTTCGCGAATACGTTTTTCATCGAGGGGCGCTCGCCCAATCGAAGCAAGGGTGAGGTACCCCACGATCAGATCGACGATCGTCCCCGTCGACACGCGCACAGCCAGATCACCAGCGCTCTGCGCGGCGTGCAGACGTTCGATGATCAGCTTATTGACCGGCTCGGTAAGAATGCGATCGAATGCGTCGCTTTGGTCAGGGGCGGCGGTCGATGCGGTGGCCAGCGCGCGAACGACCGAGCCGACGCCGGGCTGTCGCAGGTAGTCTGCGATGCCGTCGAGCCACGCGGCGAGGTCTCGGCGCAGATCACCGGTATTCGGCACCGGACTGGCGGTCATCACGAAGGCGCCCTGTAACACCGCGTCGGCCACGACTTCGGCCTTGGAGCCCCACACTCGGTACAGCGTCTGCTTGGCCGCGCCCGCCCGCGCGGCGATGGCCTCCATCGTGACCGAGTCGTAGCCGTGTTCGACGAGAAGTTCAGCGGTAGCGGCCACAACCGCCGATCGAAGCTGCAGATTCACCGGACGACCCGCCCGTGCCGCTCCCTCTGTCATCGAAACCACCATGCCGATTGTTCCATGAGCCGTATGTTCCGCTGATCGATTCGACCGTCGACCTCGTGTCCGGGATGCACCCCCACCTCTATTATGAGACTGCAGTAACATAATTGCTGGACGGTCAACACAAGCAGCGCACACCCCTTGCCCGAAGGCGCCTCCACCTGCCTTCCATCGCGACCGCTACGGCCGCACAGCGCACAGACCTGGAATCGGCATGTCCGAACCGCCACACAGATGTTGTCGACGAGAAACGAGGAGTCACATGTCCGCCAACGACAAGCCTTTGACCGGCAAAGACACGATCGGGCGCTGGATCGGCGATCCAGTGGGAAACGCGATCGTCGCGGAACTACTCACGACCATCGGCCAGAACGAGAGCGCCCTCGAGAAGGTCCGCAACCTTCCGCTGAACGCACTCGTCACCATGAGCCAGGGGCGATTGAGCCAGGACTACATCGATGGCCTCGTCGCCAAGGCCAACGGCGGCGTCATGCCCGCCGAGGCGGAGCAGCCCGCCCCAACCGCCCGTTTCGCGGGCCGCACAATCATCGTCACCGGCGCAGCCTCCGGCATCGGCAAAGCGACGGCCGAGCGGATCATTATCGAAGGCGGCCGAGTCATCGCCGTCGATATCGCCGCAGACCATCTCGAATCCCTCGTGGCAGCATCACCGGCCGACATGGTCGTGCCCGTCGGCACTGACATCACCAACGACGACGGCATCGAACACATCATGGACTCCGCCGGTGACGCGATCGACGGCTTGGCGAACATCGCCGGTGTCATGGACGGAATGCGGCCGCTGCACGAAATCGACAATGACGTGTGGGAGCGCGTCTTCGCCGTGAATGTCACCGGCACGTTCAAGCTCTGCCGCGCCGTTATCCCGAAATTCCTGGCCGCCGGCCGAGGTGCGGTCGTCAATGTGGCATCCGAAGCTTCATTGCGCGGCAATGCCGCCGGAACCGCCTACACCGCCTCCAAGCACGCCGTCGTCGGCATCACCAAGAGCGCCGCATTCCTGTACGGACCCAACGGCATCCGCGTCAACGCTGTCGCTCCCGGCCCCACCGCGACCGGTATTACCGGTGGGTTCGAATCGGCCTTCGCGCAGCGGCGACTCAGCGCCTTCAACGCGCTGATACCGCCGGTCACCACCGCGGAGACGCTCGCCTCCTCGATCACCTGGCTGCTCAGCGACGACAGCGAGAACATCAACGGCCAGATCCTCGCCTCCGACGGCGGCTGGTCGGTCCAGTAGTGCTATTTCTGAGCGCACGCCCCGTCGTCTGTTGAACGCCGATCGTTGATCGATGGCATCGGTCCGGAGTCGGAAAATAGCAGCGGACCGGTCAGAGCGTCTTGACGGTCCCGCCGTCGATGACGAAGTCCGAGCCGACGATGTTCGCGGCCTTGTCCGACGCCAGGAAGGTCACGAGCGCGGCCACCTCGCCCGGTTCGGAGATGCGGCCGGAGGCGATGCCGAACTGCGCGGGGACGGCCGCCAGGAAGTCTTCCTGCGCAAGGCCATTGGCTGCGGCGAGCTTCGCGCCGACATTGTCGGGTCCGCGCCAGATGTCCGTGCCGACCACACCCGGGGACACGGTGTTGACGCGGACCCCCTGCGGGCCGAACTCCTCGCTGAGGCGCTTGTTGAACGAGGTGAGGGCCGACTTGGCCTCGCTGTAGCCGACCGGTCCCGCCGCGGGCACGCGGGCATTGATCGACGAGACGGTTACGATCGCGCCGCGTCGCTCGATCAGGCTCGGCAGGGCGACGCGCGTGGTGGTGATGATGCCGAACAGATTGAGGTCGAACACCTTTCGCACCTGCTCGTCCGGAATGTCGAGGAACCCGTCGAGAAGGAGGTTGTCACCGTCGCCGCCGCCCACATTATTGACCAGGATGTCGATCCCCCCAAGCTCGACCAGTGCCGCGTCCACCGCGGCGACGGCACCCTCCGCGGTGCTGAGGTCGGCGGAAACCGTTCCGGCCGCGGCTTTTTCGAGCTCCGGTGTGATATTGCGGGCCACGCCGAACACCCGGACGCCTTCCTCGGCGAGCGCTTCGGTAATGGCCAGCCCGATACCACGGCTGGCGCCGGTGACTACAGCGGTCTTGCCGTCGAGTCCGAGATCCATGATGCATGCCTTTCTTGAACTATAGGTCAAAAACTATGACAGCAGAAGGTCGCCCGACGGCGCCCGAGGTCAGAGGGCGGTCAGTGCGGTGTCGATAATCCGGTACAGCGTCGTCTTGTCGGCAGTCTTGGCCGTAACCCGAAGTCCCATAATGGCATTCAGGATGAACTCGCCATAGGCCCGCGCATCGGCGTTTGCCCGGACGTCGCCGTCCCGCTGCCCCTGCTCGATGCGCAATCGGAAGGCCTCGACCATATGCTCCTGCGCGGCGGCGACAGCGCGGGCGGCTTCCGCGTCACGCCCGGCCAGCTCCGTGGCGGTGTTCACCACCATGCAGCCGCGCCGAATCGGTTCCGCCAGATCGGCATCCACGGTGAACCGCATCCAGGCCCGCAACCGCTCACGAGTAGTGCCAGGCCGATTCAGCATATCCAGACAAAGCTCAACGCCCTGCCGGTCATATCGATCAAGCGCCCGATCGAACAACTCCCGCTTACTGCCGAAGGTGTTGTACAGACTACCTTTTCCCACCCCGGTAGCCTCGGCTAGCTGTGCCGGGGAAGTATTGCCGTACCCATGGGTCCAGAACGCCTCCATCGCGCGATCCACCACCGCGTCCGCTTCGAAGTTGCGTGGCCGTCCCATGAAGAAGAAAGTACCCGTTCTTGACCTGAAGGTCAAGAACGGGTACTCCCGTGAATCTTCCAGAGGGCCTTTCATCACCCCAGCGCTTGCCCGCGTGAGTCTTTCGCGCGCTGGTCCGCGCTCGGTGGGGTGCACCGATGATCACTCTCGGTTTGGTTGTCGCCGTCGGCCTGCCGCTGGCGGTGTTCGTCGGCGCGATCTTCTGGCCCGACCGCATATCACAAGACCCACGGTGGAGGCGATATAGCGACGAATTGAAGACGAAGACCTACCACCCCGGTAACCAGCGGGATGGCACGGGGGTGGCACGGCAGGCGGCACTGACCTGTCACACCAACCCCCAAAAGCTACCTACCAGCGCTTTTGCAGTGCCCCCAGTCGGACTCGAACCGACACTTTGCAGATTTTAAGTCTGCTGCCTCTGCCAATTGGGCTATAGGGGCGCCCGGTCAGCGTACCGACTCGTACTGCCGTACCGGAATTCTGTTCTGCAGGCTAGTGCATCTCCGGTGGTGGCCAGAGTAATGCCGCGGTTTCGCAGTCATGTGCCGTCGTGGGCGGCTACCGATGCGGTGCCGCCGGAGGAATTCGCATCCGGCGGGTCGGCGAGTACGGAGTGGCGGCGACCGTAGGCGAAGTAGACGATCAGGCCGACGGCCATCCAGACGAGGAAGCGCAGCCAGGTTTCGACCGAGAGGTTGAGCATCAGCCACAGGCAGGCGAGTACGGCGAGGATCGGGATGAGCGGGACCAAGGGCACGCGGAAGCCGCGCGGGAGGTCAGGACGGGTGCGGCGCAGGATGAGGACGCCGATGGCGACCAGGACGAAGGCGAAGAGGGTGCCGATATTGACCATCTCCTCGAGGGTGCCGAAGTCAACGAAACCGGCGAGTGCGGCGCAGACGACGCCGACCACGATGGTCAGCCGTACCGGAGTGCCGTTCTTGCCGGTGTGTGCGAGCTGACGCGGCATCAGTCCGTCGCGCGACATGGCGAACAGCACGCGGGTCTGTCCGAGGAACATCACCATGACGACCGTGGTGAGTCCGGCGAGCGCGCCGATGGAGATGATGTTCTTGGTCCAGGTGGCGCCGTGCTGCGCGAAAGCCGTTGCGAGCGTTGCGCGGTCACCGGACAGCGCGGTATAGGGCACCATTCCGGTGAGGATCAGCGTTACCGCGACATAGAGAATCGTGACGATCACAAGCGAGCCGAGAATGCCGCGCGGCACCGAGCGCTGCGGATTTTTCGTCTCCTCCGCCGTGGTCGCGACGACATCGAAACCGATGAACGCGAAGAACACCAGACTGGCCGCGGCAAGCAGGCCGTACCAGCCGAAGGTGCTGTGTCCGGCTCCGGTGAAGTAGGAGAACAGCGACTGGTGCAACCCCTCCCCTCCCACGCCGGACTGCGACGGCGGGATGTAGGGCGTCAGGTTCGACTTGTCGAAGTAGGTGGCGCCGACAACGAGAACCACCGCGATAACGCTCAGCTTGATGGCGACGGCCACCGCCGAAACCCGCGACGACACCTTGGTGCCGACCGCCAGCAGCACACCCAGGACCGAGATGAGAAGTACCGCACCCCAGTCGAAGTCGATCGGCCCCACATGCACGATCGGCGAATGCGATCCCATCACCTCACCGAGGTACTGCGACCACCCCTTGGCGACCACCGAAACCGCGAGCGCGAACTCCAGGATCAGATCCCAGCCGATGATCCATGCGACGAGCTCGCCGAAGGTGGCGTAGGAGAACGTGTACGCGCTGCCGGCAACCGGGACCGTCGAGGCGAATTCGGCGTAGCACAGCGCGGTCAACCCGCAGGCGATGGCGGCGAAGACGAAGGCGAGGGAAACCGAAGGTCCGGCGACATTGCCCGCGGTCCGCGCGGTGAGCGTGAAGATGCCGGCGCCGACGACCACGGCGACACCGAAGACGGTGAGATCCCAGGCGGTCAGATCCTTGCGCAGTTTCGAATCGGGTTCGTCGGTGTCCCGGATGGACTGCTCGACCGATTTGGTGCGGAACAGACCGCCCCATCGAGTTCCTGGGGTCGCCAACACTGTCTCCTTGCTGTCGTCAACGGGTTCTCCGCTGATTTCCCTAATGCACACCGGCCATATGTCGGCTCACCCATGGTGTGAGTGCGGCGACGATCAGACCGGCGCAGATCGCTACTGCTCCGGTGATGCCGAAGTACGCGAATTCGTGGTCCGCGTCATAGAACCGAGCCAAAGTACCGGACATCGAGGTTCCGATGCCAACGGAGAAGAAGTACAGCGCCATCATCTGGGCCCGGAACGCCTCGGGCGCCAACTGCGTGGTGACCGAGAGGCCGATCGGGGAAAGCAGCAGCTCGGAGACCGCGAATGCGCCCATGATGACCAGTACCGCCAGCGCAGGCACCGATTTGCCGCTGCTTCCCGAGAACAGCACGAACAACCAGAACGCCAGCCCCATACCGATGACGCCGAGGGCGAATTTGCGCGGCGTACTCGGCGCGCGATTGCCCAGCTTGGTCCACATCAGCGCGAACAGCGGCGACAGGCAGATGATCCACACCGGCTCGACCGAACCGATCCAGTTCGACGGTGCGGTCCAGCCGAAGATGGTCCACTTCATCCGCTCATCGGAGTACACCGCGAGGACCGTGAAGATCTGCTGGAACAGCGACCAGAAGACCGCATTCGCGATGAACAGCGGAATGAAGGCGCGGACCCGGCTGCGCTCGACGGGCGTCACCTTGGCGCTGGTCAGCATGAGTACGAAATAGGCGAGCGAGGCCGCGATGATGACGCCGGTGGTGACCTCGGAGAGGTTGTCCAGGCTCACCAGCCCGGTGATCAATGCCAGCGCGACCACGATGGCCGTACCGGCCACGACGCCGAGGATCGGCCCGACGGCGTTGCGCGGTAACGGGTTGGGCACATGCCTACCGGCGGTGCCGAGGTTGCGCCGGAACACCACGTACTGCGTCAGACCCAACGCCATGCCGATGGCGGCCGCACCGAAACCGTAGTGGAAACCCCAATTCCGTTGCAGCAGACCGGTGAGCAGCGGACCGACGAACGCCCCCAGGTTGATGCCCAGATAGAACAGCGTGAAGCCGCCGTCGAAGCGCGGATCACCCGGCCGGTAGAGGGTGCCGAGCAGCGAGGACGCATTGGCCTTCAGTCCGCCGCTGCCGAGCGCGACCAGCACCAGGCCAACTCCGACACCGCTCAGTCCGGGCAGAATCGCCAGCGCGATATGCCCGGCCACCACCACGATGCCGCCGTAGAAGACGGTGCGCTCCATGCCGATCAACCGATCGGCGATCCACCCGCCGAGCACCGTGGACAGATACACCAGCCCGCCGTACGCGCCGACGATCCCGACGCCGGTGCTCTGCGATAGACCGAGTCCGCCCTCTGTCGTCGAGTAGTACAGGTAGTACCCGAGGATGGTGAGCATTCCGTAGAACGAGAAGCGCTCCCACAGTTCGACTCCGAAGAGATTGGCCAACCCGATGGGGTGGCCGAACAGGGTCCGCTCCCTAACTGGTTGCTCGGCCATTGCTGCGTCGGACATGCTCAGACCCTCCCATATGGGTAGGGAATTTCCGGCATCCTGAACAAAGTTCCCCTGCTCACCGCCGATGTGGCCGGGCATGCCAGAACTGCCGCCGGAGCAATCCGCCAACCGGTACTTCCATCTTGGAAATACCGCTTCAGCGCGCCTGGCCAGCGAATCCGAGGCAATGTCAAATATTCGTCGCCCGCGCTCGGTGACGCACAGCGACGGGAAAACCGGAGAATTTCCCGGTAAAGTTCGCCTCGCTGGACGGGGAAACCTCGTTTGTTGGCTGGACGGGGGAACCTGATGAAGCGCTCGAGCGCCCATGCGGCGCTGCTGCTCACCGTGATCGGCGCGCTGGTGTCGCTGCTCGGCACCGGGTGCGCGTCGGTATCCGCGGTGGATGCCGAGCCCGTCGTCGGCGCGCTGCCGGAACCTCCGCTGACCGCCAATACGCTGCACGCCGAGCTGCGCTTGCCGCCGCTGCGGTGTCAGCTGCCGCCGATCGAGATGAGCGCGGCGGGCCAGCGGCAATTCGTGCAGACCGAGCTGGACTGCTTGACGAAGGCCTGGGATCCGGCCGTGCGCGCCGCGGGTATGGGCCTCGCGCCGCTGCAACTCGTGGTGGTCGACAACGTGACGACCGGCTGCTCGAAACAGGTCCAGTCCACCGATCCCGCGTTCTATTGCGGCGGCACTGTGTACTGGCCGACCGACGATCCCATCCATCGGGGTTGGGGTTCACAACTCGGGCAATACCTGATGTTCGTCGTGATGCACGAATACGGGCACCACCTGCAGTCCTCCACCGGCATCCTGCGCAGCGCCGATCGGGATATCGATTCCGCGGGCGAGAAGTCACCGCTCGGCCTGGAACTCAGCCGACGCATCGAACTCCAGGCCCAGTGCCTGGCCGGTGTGATGCTGGCGGCAGCTCAGGCCGGCGGCATGCTGACCCCGGCCGAGGCGGTCGATTTGATCGATATCCAATCCGATACCGAGGAGGATCCGACCCACGGCACCGGCGTGAACAGCCGACGCTGGGTCGAATCCGGTTACCGCACCGCTTCCACGTCATCGTGCAATACCTGGGCTGCCGCGCTCGACGAAGTGGAGTAACCAGCCTCAGGCTATGGAAAGGGCGATGCCGTCGAGAATGTCGTGTTCGCTGACGATCAGGGCGGAAATGTCGGCGCGGCGGGACAGTTCGTAGGCGAGCACCTCGGTGATGACCGCGCCGCCGCCGATCACATCGACGCGGCCGGGATGCATGGGGCCGAGGGCGGCGCGCTCGTCGTGGTTCATGCCGATCAGGCGATCGCAGACCTCACGCACCTGGTCCAGGGTGAGGCTGGTGAGATGGACTCGCTCCGAATCGTATTCGGGCAGATCGAGGGCCACGGCGGCGATCGTGGTCATGGTGCCCGCGACGCCGACCCAGGTGTGCGCGCCGTCGACGGGGACCTTGGCGAAGGCCTCGTCCAGTCGTTCGGTGGCGAATTCCCGTGCGGCGGAGACCTGTTCGGCGGTCGGCGGGTTACCCGGCAGGCATCGCTCGGTGATGCGGACGCAGCCGATATCGGCGGAGAATGCGGCACGGACACCATCACTGTCGCCGACGACGAGTTCGGTGGAACCGCCGCCGAGATCGACGACAACGAAAGGCCCTGCCTCGCTCGCCAATTCGCCGACCGCACCGGTGAAGGACAGCCGCGCCTCCTCGTCACCGGTGATCACCTCGGCCTCCGCACCCGCCACCACGGTGCCGAGTTCGGCACGGGCCATGGCGAAGAAGTCCTCGCGGTTGGCGGCATCGCGCGTCGCGGAGGTCGCGACCATCCGCACCCGATCGACCCCCGCCTCCCGCATCAGCGCGGCATAATCGGCGAGCGCAACCCTGGTGCGCTCGATCGCCTCCGGCGCAAGCGCCCCTGTGGCATCCACCCCCTGCCCCAGCCGCACAATGCGCATCTCCCGGTGCACATCCGCCAACCGCCCATCGCCGAGCACCTCGGCGATCAATAGTCGAATCGAATTCGTCCCGCAATCAACCGCCGCTACCCGATCGCTCATTGCTCAGCTCCGCTCATATCAGCCCCGGCCAATTTCCCACTCGCGCGCAACGGCGCGTCCAGTCATCCAAGTTCATGCGCCGCCCGCCTCGGTGCGTGCGCTCATCGCAGCGCCCGCGCTGAGCACAGCGCGCACATTCTTTCCAGCGCCCGTGGTCAGTTCAAGCGCCGCGCGCACGTCATCGCCCGTCGGCCGGAGTGTGTGGCGGCTCGTATTTCGGCCAGTCTGCGGGGATTGCAGTGCCGCGGAGGCCGTGGTCGGCGGCCATGGCGACTGCTTCGTCGCCGAAGGGGTTGACGCCTGGGCCCTTGGCGAGGGCGTGGGCGATCAGGACGTGCAGGCATTTCACTCGTTCGGGCATGCCGCCGCCGGTGAAATCGGTACCGAGCGATTCGATTTCATCGCGCTCGGCCAGATAGCTCTCGTGGGCAGCGCGGTAGGCGGCGGCCAATTCCGGGTCGGTGGCGAGGCGTTCTGTCATTTCCCGCATGACGCCCGCGGATTCCTGCCTGCTCGCCTCTGCCGTGAGGCGGGGATCGGTCAGGTAGTAGAGGGTCGGAAAGGGGGTGCCGTCAGGCAGCCGCGGCGCGGTCTTGACCACCGCGGGCAGCCCGTCCGGGGTGCGGTAGGCGACGGCGAGTACGCCGCGCGGTTCGCGTCCGAGCTGCTTGGCGATGATCTCGAGATCGCGGTCGTTCGGTACGGTCACCTGGGTCCTTCCGGTGCTGGCTGCGGCGCGGGCGGCCCGGCCGGTGCGGCCACGGGCGCCGGGGCCTGCTGCGGTTGCGAAATACTGCGCCACAGGTCGGTGTACCAGGGCTCGGGTGCCTTCGACTGGGTCGGCGCGGCGGGCGGCGCGGGCGCTTCGATACCCGGCACCTGGACGATATAGGGCGTCTCCCCCGGCATAACCAGCCGCAACCGGTCCCTGGCCTCGGAACGCACGTAGGCCGGATCCTGTTGCTGCGCACGGCGATCCCGCAACTTGGCGAGATCGGCCTCGAGTTCGATGCGCTCCTGCGCCAGGTGCGCTGCCTCGGCGCGCTGGGCGAAATAGGTGCGCAGCGGAACGGCCAAGGTCAACGCGAGTGCGCCCACGACGACGGCCAGTATGACCGCCTTACCGGTGGACAGCCCGAGGATGGTGCGATCGTGCTTGTCCTCGTGCCCGCCGGAGCGCAGCCCGATCTTCTGCGGCTTGGCCTTGTCGGCGGATTCGGACCGCCTGCGGGTCGTCCGCTTCGGTGCGGCCGCCGGCGATTCGGCGGACGGGCGCGATCTGGCAGAACGCGACGTGCGGCGGTTCCCGCGTCCAGCCGGACTGGATCCACGCGCACGTCGCTCTGTCATACCGCTCCCCTAGCTGACTAGCCTTCGAACGCGAACCGCGGGAACGCGACGTCACCCGCGTACCGTGCGGAATCGCCGAGCGCATCCTCGATGCGCAGCAGCTGGTTGTACTTGGCGACACGCTCGCTGCGCGCCGGGGCGCCGGTCTTGATCTGACCGCTGCCGACCGCGACGGCCAGGTCGGCGATCGTGGTGTCCTCGGTCTCGCCGGAGCGGTGGCTCATCATCGTCTTGTAGCCGTTGCGGTGCGCGAGCTCGACGGCATCCAAAGTCTCGGTGAGCGTGCCGATCTGGTTGACCTTCACCAGCAGCGCATTGGCCGCGCCCTTGGTGATGCCCTCCTCCAGGCGCTCCGGGTTGGTGACGAACAGGTCGTCGCCGACCAGCTGCACCTTGTCACCGATCTGGTCGGTCAGCGCGACCCAGCCGTCCCAGTCGTCCTCCGACAGCGGGTCCTCGATGGAGACCAGCGGGTAGGCGGTGAGCAGTTCGGCGTAGAACTGCGCCATGTCGGCGGCCGAGCGGACGCTGCCTTCGAACTTGTATCCGCTGCCCGCGGTGTAGAACTCGGTGGCGGCGACATCGAGCGCGAGCGCGACATCGGTGCCCAGCTTCAGGCCGGTCTTCGAGATCGCGACACCGATCAGGTCGAGCGCTTCCTTGGTGCCCCCAACGGACGGCGCGAAACCACCCTCGTCACCGAGACCGGTGGACAGGCCCTTGGACTTCAGCACCGACTTCAGCGCGTGGTACACCTCCGCACCCCAGCGCAGCGACTCCTTGAAGGTGCTCGCGCCGATCGGGGCGACCATGAACTCCTGGACATCGACGCCGCTGTCCGCGTGTGCGCCACCGTTGAGGATGTTCATCATCGGCACCGGGAGCACGTGCGCGTTCGGGCCGCCCAGGTAGCGGAACAGCTCGAGACCCGAGGATTCAGCGGCGGCGCGGGCCACCGCGAGCGAAACGCCGAGCAGGGCGTTCGCACCCAGGCGGGACTTGTCCGGGGTGCCGTCCAGATCCAGCAGGACCTGGTCGACGGTGCGCTGCTCGACCGCGTCCAGACCGATGACGGCGGGCGCGATCTCGTCGAGCACACCCTCGACGGCCTTCTGCACACCCTTGCCGCCGTAGCGCTCGCCGCCGTCGCGCAGTTCGACGGCCTCGTGCTCACCGGTGGAGGCACCGGAGGGAACGGCAGCCCGGGTCAGGGTGCCGTCGTCGAGGGCGATCTCGACCTCGACAGTGGGGTTTCCGCGAGAATCCAGGATCTCGCGAGCTCCGACCTGTTCGATGATGGCCACGAAAACGACACTCCTTCGGCTGTTGGCACGGTAGGTCTGACGGGAAGGGCCGTGCGCTTGCGAGCCTAGCGTCCTCGGGCATTGCGCAGTAACCGGCACTCCGACGAATCATTTCGCGCTGTCGCGATAAGCACCCGTCGTTTCCTCCAAGGGGTGCTCATGCCCGGCGCCCGACGCTGTACGCGGCGGCGCGATCGCGGACGGTCAATAGATAGGCATTCGACTGGTTGTAGGTCAGCAGAGCCTGCTGCCAGCCGCGCTCGGAGGTCAGATCGCCACCGCTCGCGCACAGGTAGCGGGCCGCGGTGAGGGCGGCGTCATCGATATTCTGCGGATCGGCGACACCGTCGCCATTGGCGTCGACACCCCAGCGCTTCCAGGTCTCCGGGATGAATTGCAGTGGGCCCAGCGCCCTGTCGAACTCCGGGTCGCCGTCGAGCTTGCCGCCGTCGGTGTCCTTGACCAGTGCCACACCCGGCGCACCGTCCAGCGGGATGCCGATGATCGGCGGACGCACCGTGCCATCCACATCGACCTCCGAACCGCGATGGGTGCCGTGCTTACTCTCCACACTGGCGATCCCCGCGATGGTGGTCCAGGCGATCCCGCAGTCCGGCCGGGACCGGCCCATGATCGCCGCGGCATAGCCGTACGCCTCCAGCGAGACGCTCGGAATGCCGAGTTTGTCGGATTGCTCGTCGGCCCAGTCGCGTAACTGCACGGCGGTGCGGCCGGGCGCATCCAGATCGATCAGCGGCAGCGGCGTACCGGGACCAGGCGGGATGCCCTCGGGAATGGGCGGAAGATTGCGTTCGGCGCCGCAACCGGCGAGTACAAGGATCACCATTGCGGCGACCAACACGCCGATCAGCTTCGCGAGCATTCCTCCATCATCCGGATCCGAACGACCATCCCCGCGATGCACGCGTCGCGGCAAGCCAAGCGCCATGTACCCCTCCCCTGCAGAACCCGCATGCCCGGTGGTCACGCGCTCCGTGATCCGAGATTACCGAGCAGATCGCCGATAACGCAGCCGCCGATTCGTCGTCGCAGAACTACCGCGCGTCACGCACAAGCTGTGTGCGGGAAACGTCTAGCCGAGGAGTTCGCGGGTCGCGGTGTGCACCGGGGCGGTGAGGACCGCTGTCGCCGAGCCGGATTCGACAATGCGGCCGTGGTCGAGGACGACGAGGTGGGAGCAGTGTCCGGTGACCAGTGTCATGTCGTGGGTGATGACGAGCAGGCCGGTGTCGTGTTCGGCGCGGATGCGGTCCAGCAGGGTCATGATCGAGACGGCGGTGTTGTGGTCCAGGGCCGAGGTGATCTCGTCACAGACCAGCACGGCTGGTTCGGCCGCGAGCGCTCTGGCCAGTGCCACCCGCTGGCGTTGGCCGCCGGAGAGTTCGTGCGGGTAGCGGATGGCGAGCTCCGGTTCGAGTTCGACCGAGTCGAGTAAGTCGGTTATGCGCTGCGCCAGTTCTCGTTTCGGTACACCGCCGATTCGGCGCAGTGGACGGCCGAGCGTCTGGGCGACGGTGCGACGGGGATTGAGCGCGGACCGCGGGTTCTGCGTGACCAGCTGAATACCATTGCGGCCGTTGCGAGCTCGTCGACGGAGGCCGATCGGGATCGACGCACTTCGAAGTTCGAGCGATCCGGTCGCTTCCCGGTGCAGCCCGGCGACAACCCGCGCGAGAGTGGTCTTTCCAGCTCCTGACGCCCCGACGATGGCCAGTGCCGCGCCGCCCGGCAGCACGAAGTCGATGCCCGCCAATACCTCGTGCCCGTCGATCGAGGCCCCGATGTCTTGACCGCGCAGGACGGGCTCCGCAACCAACTCGACTGTCCTGGAGCGCACAGCTACCGCACCCTGTCCGTCGCTGGGTCGCGGAGCCGAGTCCCCGGTGTCGGCCTCTCGACCGAGTCGCGGCTCCGGAACCACCGCCACGCGCACGACCGATGCTGCACCCCCGTTCGATTGCGGTGAATTCGACATACCCGAACGAGCCGGCACAGGTGTGCGGCCGATTACATCGGTAGGCACCGCACCCAACTCGACCACGTCATCCGCGATCGCATGAATAGTGGCGGTGTCGTGCCCGGACAGCAAGATTGCGGCAGAGCGCTGAGCGGCGATATCGGCCAGCAGACGGGCGATTTCGGTGCGGAGGGAACCGTGCAGGCCGGCCAGGGGCTCGTCGAGAACGAGAATTCCGGTGTGGCGAACCAGCGCACGCGCAAGGGCCACTCTGCGCTGCTGACCGCCGGAAAGTTCGCCGGGCCGGCGGCGCAGGTGTTCGTCGGAAAGGCCGACCAACTCCAGCGTTTCGGCCACGGCGGCAGCGGGGTGGCGAACCTCGTCGAGCAGGGAACGCACACGCATCAACGGATTGAGGGCCGAACCGGGATCCTGCCCGACATAAGCGATGTGGTCACGCCGGAACCGTTGCAGTGCACCAGGATTCAATGCGAATACGTCCTGCCCCGCGACCACGGCCGATCCCGCGGATCGCCGGGCTCCCGTTGGCAGATGCCCGAGCAGTGCCCGCATCAACGTGGTCTTGCCCGATCCCGACGGACCGGTCAGGGCGGTGACCTTACCCGCCGCGACGCTGAAACTCGTGGGCTCGAACAACTCCTGACCATTCGATCCGCATACGGTCAGCGCATCGACGACGACAGACGCATTCATCCCCGCTCCTCCAACGCATTGCCTGCGACCGGCGACTCCGCGCCGGTCGGCCCCAGCGACTCGGAACCGCGTGCCCATCGCCGCGGACGGTGCTGATCGAACGAGGTCACCGCGAGATTCACACTGACCGCGACCACCGCGATCGCCAGGCTCGGCGCCAGCACGGACCACGGGTTCAGGAGCATGCCGGAGGAGTTCTCGCGCACCATGACCGCCCAGTTGCTCGCGCCGAGCGTGGTCGGTAGTTGGAGGAACGATGCGGTGCTGACCACATACACGCCCTCTACGAAGCGAAGACCGAGTTGCGCGGCCAAGACCTCGCGTAGATTCGGAATCACCTCACGAAATACCAAGTGCGGCAGAGTTTCACCGCTCGCTTGGGCGGCCTCGACATAGCCGCTGGCAGCGACTCCCGCCGCAGCGGCCGCGAAAACTCTTGCACAGTACGGAGTGCCGAAGAGCAGAGCCACCACGACCATTCCGTAGACGTCCGCATCCGGCCAGGCCGTCAGCACCAGCAAGATTCCGAGAACCGCGGGAAGCAGGATCGCGAAATCGGCGATGCCTTCGATCAACGCACCGACCCGAGGACGCAGTGCCGCGACCGCACCGAGCACGCACGACAACCCGGTCACCGCGACCGCGATCACGCCCGCCAGCAACAGCAGGCCCCAACCACCGTAGAGCAGTTGCGCCAGCACATCCCGCCCGAGTCGGTCTGTGCCCAATAAGGTGTCCGCACCCGGGCGCCCGAACGGTATCCCGACAGCCTCCTCGGCGGGCCGAGTCGCCAGGCTCGGCCCGAGCGCAGCAGCGATAACCACCACCAGTGCAGGCAATGCGGTGAGGAATCTCTTCACCTGCGATCTCCCGATCCGAGCCACCGGAATCCGCTGCGCGCCGGTCATATCCGCCCTCGCAATGCCCAGGCCCGAATCACGTCTGCCATGGCCAGCATCGCCATGATGACGATCCCGGTCAGCGCGACCACCGCGGCGATCAGCGAGGTGTCCCGATCGGCGACCGACCCCGCGAGCACCGCACCGAGTCCCGGGTAGTTGAAGATGGTCTCCACCACCAGCGCACCACCGAGCAGCATGCCGACCGTGGTCGCGAAACTCGCCACAATCGTCGGCAGCGCGAACGGCAGCACATGCCTGGTCAGCACCGTGGTGGTCGAAAGCCCGTCCAGCACCGCACTTTCCACATGCGGCGAGCGCGCGGAGTCGAGCAGGGCCGCGCGCACCACCCGGGTGTTCCAGCCGGTCTGCGGTATCGCCAGTGCGAGCACCGGCAGCACCAGCATGTCCGGACTGGCCGGAAATCCGGAACGCCCGGTAATGGTGACGGCAGGCAACCAACCGGCGCCCAAGGAGAACACCAGGATCAACAAGGTCGCGATGACGAACTCCGGAATCGCCGCCGCCGCTGTGGTAGTCGGCTGCAGGAACCGGGTGGCCGCGCCCCGCCGCGTCGCCCACCAGCCGCCGAGCAGCAGCGACGCGACCACGGTCACCAAGAAGGCGAGCCCGCCGAGCAGCAGCGTCGGCGGGAACTTGTCGGCCAGCAGCTCATTAATCGATCGCCCGCGCGCGGTGCGACCGAAATCACCGGTCGCCACACCGGATATCCACTCGACGAACCGCACCGGCAGCGGCCGGTCCAGGCCGAGTTCGTGTTCCTTCGCCGCGATCTGCTCCGCGGTGGCGTCGCGGCCGAGCACGGCGCGGGCGGAATTGCCCGGCAGCAGATCGACGGCCGCGAACACCGTCGCCAGCAGCGCGACCAGCAGCAGGACGCGCCGGATGAGGAGTCGGGCGAAGGACATCACTCCGCGAGCCAGGCCCGTTCCAACTGCACCCTGGCGAAGCCGCCCAGGGTCGGCACATCGCGCACCCGGGAAGTCGCGATATCGATGCCGTCGGCCATGCCCCACACCAGATAACCGCCGCGGGCGTACTGGATCCGCTGCACGTCACGGCAGGCCGCCGCGTATTCCGAGTCATCGGGCGCGGCAAGTGCTTTCGCGGTGGCCGCATCGAATTCGCCATCCTTGAAGGCGGTTTCGTTGCGATTGGATGTCGAGGACATCAGCTTGGTAGCGAAGAACAGTGTGGAGTCGTTGGTGCCCCAGGAGACCGTGTAAAACGGCGCCTTCAACCAGGTCTGGTCGTAGAAAGTGTTCGACTCCTGCGTCACGACATCGAGGCGCAGCCCGATATCGGCCAGCTGGGTGGCGATCACCTTCGCCGATTCGACCTCGCCAGGGGCCTCGGCCTTGGTGAGGAACTGGTAGCCGCGCCCGGTATCGAATCCGGCATCGCGCAGCAGCGTCTTGGCCCGGTCCACATCGCGGCTGCGCTGCGCAATGGTGTTGTCGTACAACGGATCACCAGTACCGAGGATGTCATTCGCGACGGTGCCGTACCCCGAATGCACCTGATTCACCAGGGCCTTGCGATCGACGCCCAACCGGATCGCCTCGCGCACCCGCGCATCGGCGAACGGCCCGTCGGAGGTCCGCATCGCGACCCCGACCATGGTGTCGTTCGACCGCCGCACCACCCGCAGATCACCGCGCCCCTCGGCGGTGCGTCCCGCGATCGCACCGACATTCGAGGCCAGATCGATCTGCCCGCCGAGCACCGCATTGCCCAATGCCGTCACGCTGTCGAACATGGTGACCTCGATGGCATCCAGCAGTGGCGCCGGACCGTACCACCGATCGTTGCGCACCAGCCGGGCATTGCCACCCTGATAGGACTCCAACCGGAACGGCCCGGTGCCGATGGCCTTGGTGAAATCGCTGGTGTCCTTCTTGACGGTGAACGTCATCAACCGAACCAGTAGCGGTAGTTGCGAATTCGGTTCGGGCAGCGCGATGACCACCCGGTTCGGACCGTCCGCGGTGATGTCCTCAACGGCGGCAGGCATTTTCGACGCACCGCCGACGGTCCGCAGGCGACGCAGCGACCACACCACATCATCGGAGGTGACCGGGGTTCCGTCGTGGAAGGTCGCGCCGTCGGCGATGGTGAAACTCCAGCGGCGTCGCTGCGCGTCGGCTTCCCACCGACTGGAAAGGCGCGCAGCAACATTCGGGTTCGCGCCCGGTACCGTGAGCGCGTCGTACACCAGCGAGGCGATGAGGAAGTCGCTGTCATTGCTCAGATTCGCATGCGGATCGCGTTCGATTCGCGCCGCGCTGCCGAGCGCACCGACCCGCAGGGTGCCACCGCGCCGCACGGGGCCGTCCGAATTGCCGCCGTCCGAACATGCGGCGACCAACAGCACCGCGCCGACACCGAGTCCCGATCGCAGGAGTTGTCGTCGATTCCATTCCATGGTGCTGCCTCCTCGAACCTCAACGAGTTACCCGCGCGCGACCCGCAAACCCTAGCGAATCTAGCTAGGACAGGCTAGCCTAATAGGGTTCCGGCCGTTGAGTTTTGCCGCACCACAGCTATCAGTCACCACCCCGAAAGCAATGCCGCAAATTTGCTACATCTAGCTGCGGCAGGCTTCGACCTCAGCCGTATGCGCTCGCTATTTTTACGACTTGTTTAGGTAAGGCTTGCTTAACACGGCCAGACCCACTAGCTTCGCAGATCGAATCGTCATACCCCCGCTTTTCGACCCGATGCGAAGAAGGGATCACTGGTGAAAGGCGTTCTCTCCGAACGTAAGACGCTTCACCCACTAGATATCGAACGGCGCGAGCTGCCGACCACCGCCGGACATGCGGTGCGCGCTCTCGCTCGCGAGATATGCATCACCGTCGACTCCTGGCCCGATGGCACCACCGACCTCGCGCGCACGCTGACCGATCCGGCATTGCTCGAGCAAATCGATGCGCGTGTCGGCGAGTTGCCCGACGCGGTACGTGTCGCCCTGCGACCGCCCGCCACCGCGGCCGGCGCCACCATCGTCGGCAAACTGCCGTTGACCGATGCCGAATGCGGCCCGACCCCGCCGAGCTGGGTCGAGGCGGCCCGCTGGAGTGGCGAAACCGACCGCCGCGCAAGCTCATTCGAACTCGATATCGCGATGCTGCTGCTCGCCCGCAGCGCGGGTGAACCGTTCGGCTGGCAGGGCCAGCAGGGCGGTCGGCTGGTCAACAACATCGTGCCCTCGCCCGGTCACGAACACGAACAGTCAGGCGCGAGTAGCAAAACCCTGCTCAGCCCGCATACCGAGGACGCCTTCCACCCGGACCGGGCAAACCTGTTGATGCTGGCGTGTCTGCGCAATCCGGACGGCGTCGGCACCACCGTCTCCTCGGTGCGCCGCACCGAGCTCACCGCTGACGAGCGCCGACTACTTGGCACGCCGACCCTGCCGATCCTGCCCGACGTCTCCTACGGCACCGGTCACGAGCACTACTCAGCATTCCCGTTGCCGACGCTGTGGAGCACCGAATCAGTCGACGACACAGCGGATTTGACGCTTCGCTACGATCCGGCATACACCCCGCTCGACGACGCCGATACCGAATTCCGGCTGGCCTACGCGCGCCTCACCGCGGAGCTCGAACGCGTCTGCGTCACCGCCGCGCTGACCCCCGGCGAGCTATTGCTGGTGGACAATGACGTGGCCGTGCACGGCCGGGTACCGTTTACCGCGCGCTATGACGGCACTGACCGGTGGCTCAAGCGCGTCAACGTCCGCCTGCCCGAACGCCGACGGCGGGCCGCCGAGGCCGACGAAAATGGTTATGGGCAACGGATCGTCGCCCCGTTCCGAGCGGCAGGCGACCCGCTCGCGATCGACGGTGTACCGGCCCGGGCTACCACCCGGACCGCAGTAAGGCTGGATACGACACAACATGATCGAGGAACCGTTGAGCACCCGTGACCGGAGCACACCACTGCGTGTGCTGAGCCGCAGCGATCTCGCCGACGTGCCCATCACGCCCGCCGATGTGGTGCGCGCGGTGGAGGAAGCGTATCTCGCCTTCGCCGCGGGCGATTCGGATAATCCGCGCAAACTCAGCGTCGCGAATCCGGACGGCTGGTCGGTGGCCTACGCCATGCTCGGGCGTGACGGCCGGCGCCGGGTGGTCGCGATGAAAACCTCCTACAAATTCGATCCCGGCCACGACCGCAGCACCAAGCGCTACTACACGACCATCACGCTCTACGACGACAGCACCGGCGCGCCGATCGCCATGATGGACTGCGCCAGGGTCGGCGCACTGCGCACCCCTGCGGTGTCAGCCCTGCTGGTGCGCGAGACCGCACGCCGCGGCGCGGAGAGCGTGCTGCTGATCGGCACCGGCACCCAGGGCCGAAATGCCCTGCCGCACTTGCTTGCCGCCAATCCGCAGCTGCGCAAGCTGATGCTCTACGGCACCCATCCGGAGGGTCTGGCGGCGGTGCGCGATTACCTCGCCGAATACAATCCGCACGCGTTGCTGGAGACCGTCGAGGATCCGCGCGCGGCCGCCGGTACTGCCGATGTGGTGTTGGCGACGGCCGGACCGGGCACCGAGGTCGGGATCAAATCCGAGGATCTCGCACCGGGATCCACCGTGGTGCTCGTCGGCTACGGTTTGGCGCCGTCCACGCTGGTCGACGCCGATCGCGTAATCGCCACCAGCGCCGAGCAAATGGCGCTGACCGGCACCGATATGGCCGGTCCCGACGGTAGATTGCGCACCGTCGATGCCGAACTGCCACAGATCCTGAGCCGTCGCGCGATCGCCCGGCGCTCCGACGACGAGCGGATCTTCGTCTACAACAGCGGGTTGGTGCTGACCGATATCGCCGTCGCACACGCACTCGCCGAACGAGCCATTGCCGAGGGCCGCGGCACGGAGGTGCCCCTGTGGGACTAGACATCGGCGCCGTCGAGTTCGACAAGAAGGTACGCATCCCCGGCACCGCCGAACCCGACGGCACGCTGCTGTTCGACGACGGCTCGACCCGCGACAAGGTCGAACTCGGCGATGATCGGTCGGGTACCGAGACTGCCCCTGATCCCGCTGTACTGGCGGCAGTGCGGGGCCTGCTGAGCATTTGCGCACCCGCCCTGCCCGCACACACCGACGACTGGGAGCGCAGGCTGCTCGCCGATCCGAATCTGCTCGGCGATATCGCCTTTGCGATCGGTGGGCCGTTCCATGTGATGTATCCGTCACGAGTCGCGGTGAATATCAACGGATTTCAGCAGGTATTCGAGCAGGCTGGTGTAGATGGGGTCGTCTACTTCGGCAAGAAGGCCAACAAGGCGGCCTGTGTTGCCCGCGCTTGCGCCGAGTATGGCGCGGGCGTGGACGTTTCCAGTGTGGGTGAGCTGAATGCCGCACTGTCACAGGGTGTTCGCGGTGCCGAGCTGATGGTCACCGGTCCCGCAAAATCCGACGATCTGCTGTGGCTTGCCGTGCGGCACGGCGCATCGATCGCCGTGGACAGTCTCGACGAGCTCGACAGGCTGGCCGCATTCACCACCCCCGCCGCCGCGGCCCGCGTACTACTTCGCGTGCTGCCCAATGGATCCGCGAGCCGATTCGGCATGACCGCAGCGGAATTGGACCGCGCGATTTCGGTGATCGGCGCGTCCGGCACCGTCGGCCACGAATCGATTCGCCTACAGGGCTTCAGCTTCCACCTGTCCGGCTACGATGCCGTCGCACGCGCCGAACAGGCCGGCGAATTGATCACCCGCTGCCTGGATGCGCGCACACTGGGCCATCCGGCCTGCACCATCTCCATCGGCGGTGGATTCGGCGTCGACTATGTGCCCGCGAGCGCCTGGACGGAGTTCACCGATCACGCGAACGGTCAGTGGTTCCACGCGGGGAAGTCGTTCGATTCGTACTACCCGTACCACTTCCCGGCGCCCGGCCCGGCCATGCTCACCGCCGTCCTCGCGCATAACGCACTCGCGCAACGGTTGCGCGACAACGATATCCGGCTCGCCGTCGAACCCGGCCGGGCACTGCTCGACCGCGCCGGATCCAGCGTCTTCCGGGTGCAGGGCAGCAAGACCCGCCACGTCGACGGTCACCCCTACCAACTGCTCACCGTGGACGGCACCAGCCTGAGCCTGTCCGAGCAGTGGTTCGACAGTGAATACCTCCCCGATCCGATACTGTGGCCGCCGCGCCCGGGCGAGCTCACCCCGACCTGCGTCGGCGCGGCCAGCTGTCTGGAGTCCGACATGCTCAGCTGGCGGCGCGTCCCGTTACCGAGACGAGCCGAGGTCGGCGATCTGCTGATCTATCCGAATACCGCCGGTTACCAAATGGATTCGAACGAATCGGCCTTTCACGAACTGCCGATTCCGCCGAAGGTGGTGCTGCACGGCACCGGCGATCGACTCCGCTGGACGCTCGACGCCGGATGACCCGGCACCCCCATTCGACCAATACCCCTACGGCCCCGAACGAGGAGACCTCCATGCCGCTCGTCACGCGCGTGACGGATCTGATCGGTCGCACCCCGCTATTCGAACTGGCGACCACCGCGACCGGCACCCGGCTGCTGCTCAAACTCGAGCAGTTCAATCCGACGGGTGCGGCCAAGATCAGGATGGCGCGCGCGATGATCGACGATGCGGAGCGTCGAGGTTTGCTGGGCGATGGCGGTCATATTATCGAGTCGACATCCGGGAATACCGGGCTCGGCCTCGCGGTAGTAGCTGCCGAACGTGGGTATCGCTTCACCGCAGTGGTCGATCACCACGCATGTAAGGACAAGCTGCGCGCGATGCGAGCAATGGGTGCGGAATTGGTATTCGTCGCCGATGACGGTGACGACAACCTGGCCACCTCCGCGCGGGAAGACCTGGCCGAGGCGATGGCGGCCGGACAGTCCGACGCGTATTTCACCGAACAGCACAACAACGACGCGAACGCGGTCGGCTACTACGCCGTGGCCGAAGAATTGCTCGAAGACGTGGAGCGCGTCGATATCCTGCTCTCCGCGGTGGGCACCGGCGGTTCGCTGTTCGGCACCGCGACCCGACTGCGCCAACTCGGCTGCACACCACGGGTGATCGGCGTGGAGCCGGTCGGATCGATTGCCTTCGGCGGGCCGGGCGGGCCGTACTGGCAGTCCGGTACCGGCACCCCACCCGGCGCCACCATCGGCACCGCCGTGGACTATTCGCTGCTCGACGAGGGTGTCAAAGTTTCCGATGTCGCGGCCTTCGCCACCGCTCGCGCGGTCGCGGCCAAGCTGGGCCTGATGATCGGCGGCTCTGCGGGCGGCTCGGTACACGCCGCGCTCACCCGCCTCGAGGAGTTCCCGCCCGGCTCGACCGTGGTCACCATCGTCTGCGACGGCGGCGAGAAGTATCTCGACACGGTCTTCGACGACGAGTGGATGCGCGAACGCGATCTTCTCGACGCCGCCACCGAACGCGATGTGCACGCCATGCTCGACCGCTACGCTCCCGTCCGCCACGGCCAACTTGTCGAGGCGCGATGAAGCACATGCGGGCTTTCGATCACCGTTGCGCGACACCCCGTACGTCTGAAATGATCACCTTGTTAGGGTTACCTAACCAAAATGAAGCTCAGCGACGAGTCGGGACGAGGCGCATGGCGTTCGATTTCGGGATTCGACCGGTGGAGGTGCGATGCTGAATCTGTCCACCTTCCGTGCCGATGGGCGACAGCTCACCGCGCTGGCGGCACCGATCGCACTCACCCAACTCGCGCAGATCGCGGTATCCACTACCAATATCGCTCTGATGGGCACGCTCGGTGTGCGCGAAGTCGCCGCGGGCGGGCTCGCGATGGTGCTGTTCAACCAGATTCGCACCATGTGCGTCGGCCTGATCACTGGGACCGGGAATCAGATCGCGTCCTCGGTGAGTGCGGCGGATAAGCGTGGTGAATCCGCGGACGGGGAGGTCCGCGATATCGTCCGCTCGAGTTTCCTGGTCGCCACCTTCGCCGGAATCATCGGCGGCGCAGTGCTGATCGGACTCGGCTGGGCGCTGCAATGGCTCGGCCAGGACGCGGGCGTACTCGCCGACGCGCGACCGCTCATGCTCGCGCTTGCGCCTGGACTGCTGCCCTGCCTGTGGTTCCAAGTACTGCGGCAGTACACCGTCGGTATGCAGCGTCCGCAGGCACTGCTGCTGGTCACCCTCGGTTCGGTGGCGCTGAATCTCGTATTGGCCCTTACCTTCATGCACGGCTGGGTCGGCCTGCCCGCGCTGGGACTGACCGGCATCGGCATCGCGTCCGCACTGGTCCACCTGATCACCTTCGGCGTCTTCTCGGCGATGGTGCGTGCCGATGCGACGCTCGGCGCGACCCTGCCGCTGCGTCCGTGGCCGGTGCACATGCCGACCATCCGGGCCGAACTGAAACTCGGTACGCCGATCGCGCTCACTTACGGTTCGGAAGCTGGCATGTTCTCCGTGCTCGCCCTGGTGATGGGCAGTATCGGACCGGCCGCGCTGGCCGCGCACAATGTGGTCTACCAGATCATCTACATCGTCTTCCAGGTCGCGATCGGCCTGTCGCACGGCGCGTCCATCCTGGTCAGCCATGCCGTCGCGCGCGACGAATACGGCCACGCCCGTGCGCTGGCCTGGTTGGCGCTACAGCATGCGGGCATCGTCGCCGCGGTCACCGGCGTGGTCTATATCGCCGCGCCGAAACTCGTGCTGAGCCCCTTCCTCGAACCCGGTGACACCGCGACGATCGAACTTGCCCGCTCGCTGCTGCTCATCGGCATCGTGCTCCAATTCTTCGATGCCGCACAGAACATCGGCACCGGCCTGCTGCGCGGTCTGAAGGAAACCAAGGCGGGCTTCCGCCTGTCCCTGGTCGGCTACTGGCTCGTCGGCCTGCCCACGGCCCTGCTGCTGGCCTTCCCGGTCGGCCTCGGCGCCGCGGGCGTCTGGTGGGGTCTGACCGCGGGTCTGGCCGGCACGGCCGTCCTCATGCTCCGCCGCTACTTCGCTCTGCTCGACACCGCCGCTTCCACTCACCGACACTCTCTCCCGCAATCCCTACCCACCCCTTCCTGACCTCGTGAAATCCGGACCTAACGGGCGGCGGAAAGTGTTGTGCAGCAACCTGATAGCGTGCGGGGAATGCGGCAGAGCCTGGCATTGAGTTGTGAGCGGATCTCCGCTGAACTGCTCGACCACTTCGACGGGGTCGGGATGGTGCGCGGCGAGTACGTGTTCCGCGCGGCCGGGAAATATCCGACACCCGAATCGGTTTCGAGCTATCTCGTGCCGTATCTGCGACATATTGCGAAGCGAGCGAGCGGAACGACGATCTGGTATCGCACCATGGAAGCCGATACCGCCGAATGCAATATCCTCGACGGCGTCGAAGAGATCATCGACGAGCCGCATAAACTGCTCGGCCTGCGCGGTATTCGCCGAGCGCGTCGTTTTCCCGACGCATTCTTCGCCGAACTCGAGGGCATTGCACAGGTGCGCGACGAGGGCGCGGATATCGGCGTGCTTTTCCCCTTCGTCACCTATGTCGACGAATTGCAGTGGGCCATCGAGCAAACCAGGGCCGTGATCGGCGACTGCCCAGTCGCCACCATGATCGAGATCCCGTCGCTGCTGCTCGAGGTCGACCGGGTCGTGACCACCGGGGTGTCCCGGGTGGTGATCGGCTGCAACGATCTGTCCTCGCTGCTGCTCGGCCAGGCGCGCGCCAGCCTACGCCCGGTACGCCCGGTTCCGCCGCTGCTGCGCGCGATCGAGCGCGTCACCATGGTGGCCGCCGCCGCGGGCGTGCGGACCGCGGTCGCGGGTTATCTGCATCCGGACCTGCTCGCGGCCTGCGCGAACCTCGGCGTCGACGAATGCGTGCTGCACTACTCCGATCTGCCCGACGTGCTGGGTGAGCAGTTCGCGGACCTGCCGGATCTCGATGTGCTGCAAGCGATCAAGCGCAAGACGCGCGCCGCGATCGCGGTATACGAGGCGGAGCGGGCGGCCGGGTCCGATCCCGGCCACCCGCACGCCCATCAGACGTTGACGCCGTAATCGCGGGCGATACCCGCGAGCCCGGAGGCATAGCCCTGACCGATGGCACGGAACTTCCATTCGTTGCCGTACCGGTACAACTCCCCGAACACCATGGCGGTCTCGGTGGACGCATCCTCGGTGAGGTCATACCGGGCCAGCTCGGCGCCGGTGGTCGCGTCGACCACGCGGATGTAGGCGTTGCGGATCTGGCCGAACGACTGTCCGCGCGCATCGGCATCGTGAATGGAGACCGGGAAGAAGATATTGGTGATCGTCGGCGGCGTCGCCGCCAGATCGACATTGATCACCTCGTCATCGCCTTCGCCCTCACCGGTGAGATTGTCACCGGTATGTTCGATCGTGCCCTCGGGCGAGCGCAGATTGTTGTAGAACACGAAGTGCTGATCGGACAGCACGCGCTGATTCGGCCCGGTGGCGAGCGCACTCGCATCGAGGTCGTAATCGGCCCCGGTGGTCGTTCGCACATCCCAACCGAGCCCCACCGCAACCTTGGTGAGGTTGGCGGCCTGCTTCGACAGCGAGACATTTCCGCCTTTGGCCAATGTGACGCTCATGATCCCCTTCCATTCGACGCGTTCGCGCCGCCTTTCATCACGATTATTACTCTGTACCGGACAGCTTGTGCCGGTTCAGTTCTCAATACTGGACCCTTTCGAGCGACCTGCAAACAGTCGCTAGCGGATCCACGCGCGCAGTGTCTGCACGCGCCCTTCGAGCGCATGCAATTCGCTCGCGTCCAGGACGGTGCGCTCGATTCCGTGCGCCACCGCGAAGGCCGACTGCCGGTGGTCATCGATGACTTCGACATCGATCTGGACCGCGACATAGTCTGTCGCACCGGGCATTTCCTCGGCGATAACCCGCGCCTGCCCGCGCGCACACAGCGCGACATTGCCACCGCCGAGAATCAGCAGTGCGACATCGGGCCGTTCGCGCAAGCGCGCCAGCGAACCGCGATCGAATTTCAGGCTGAGCAGAATCCGCCGATCATCCGCGCGCACCGGCCAGGACACCGGAATCGCATGCGGCGCTGGGTCGGTGGTGACCAGCACCGCGATCGTCTCCTGGGGCCATTCCGGGAGTACGTCCAGTTCGGGATGATCGGCCGTAGAGTGGTCTTGACGTTGCACGGGGCTCGCTCCGGCTGCCATGTTCGTCACCTCTTGATCGCTGCAACGCGGCGGGCTGTGCCACGTTGCCTGCAAGTCTAAGGTGCTGTGGCCCTTGTTCGCTGGCGCTGCGACCTTTGTCCGAAGTGCTCACAGGCACCTCTCAGGACACCGATACGACGTCGCCGGGTGATGGGCAGCACCCTGGCTCAGTAGCGGGCCATCTCCTCGCGCGGGATTATGCGGTAAGGCTACCCTAATTTCAATGGGACAACTAGGCCCAGCCCTCTGTCCGGGACACCCCTCGGGCGTCCGGATTGACGGTTGGGCACAGTCGATGCATCATTGCTGGCAGACCCTGTTCAGCAGGGCTTCTCCATTCGCCGGCCGATGTCTGTCCGGTCCGCGTGCTGCTCTCGGTACCGCTCGGCCGCCGCGCCTTGCCCGCACCGACAGCATTACCCAAGAAGACGCGTTGGCGTCCGGCCGTGAGTGAGGTGAGAACGACATGGTGTACCGATCGTCTGAGACCCGGCTGATCACTTCGTTCCTGCACTACGGCATCGTCCCGAATTTCTGAATTCGGCCGCGCCGGGCACGGCATCCGCAGACGACGTCCGTCGACGTCGTCCGCGGCGGTGGCCGGGTGGTAGCGCGGCACCACGGGACATTTCGGCACACATACGGACGTGGGGAGCAGACACATGGTTGATACGGGGGCAAGGAATTCCGGCGCGGTCGATATGGTGGCGTGGCCGACGGCGGGCAATCTCGTCGTCTCGCCCGCGATGCTGGACGACCTGGGCTATCTGCGCGGCGAGTTGGCGGCCGCGGAGGTGCCGTTCCTGCTGGTTCGCGATGGCGGACATCGGCTGGCACTGGCCGCGGATGCCGCGCACCGGACGATGGTGCGTCGGGTGACGGCCACCGCGATTGCCGCGGGTTTCGCGTGTACCGAGGTGCAGCACAATGTCTTCCGGCTCGGTCGCGATGCCGATCCGGCGCATTACGTGGATCTGGAGCTGTGGGAGTACCACGGCGACACCGTCGAATGCCCGCGGCCGAATGTGTTCACCCGCAATGTCTTCGACCTCGCCGATGTCGAGCGCACGGAAGTTCGCCTGTTCGACCGCAATTGGCCGACATTGACGGATATGTTCGCGCCACAGCCGACCGATGTCGGCTTCGATATCGATCTGGTGTTCTCCTGGGTCGATGGCACCGATCCCGAATTCCGTGCCCGCCGTGCGGGAATGCTGGCCCAGGTCGTGGTCGGCGAGGGCGATGACGCGGATGCTCGGATCCGCCAGATCGACGAACTGAAGTACGCACTGCGCTCGGTGCACAAGAACGCGCCGTGGATTCGGCGGATCTTCATCGCGACCGATTCCGCGGTGCCGGAATGGCTCGACGAACATCCGCGGGTGACGGTGGTGCGCGCGCTCGATCACTTCAGCGATACCAGCGGGCTGCCCACCTTCAATTCCCATGCGGTGGAATGCCAACTGCAGCATATCGACGGGCTAAGCGAGCATTTCCTGTACTCGAACGACGATATGTTCTTCGCCCGGCCGGTGCGTCCGTCGATGTTCTTCAGCCCGGCCGGGGTGAGCCGGTTCATCGAGGCAGGCACACGGATCGGGCCGGGCCGAAACAATGAACGGCGCAGTGGTTTCGAGAATGCGGCGCGGAAAAACCGGGAGTTGCTGGCCGGGCGGTTCGGACATGTCATCACCCGGCATCTGGAACACACCCCGGTTCCGTTGCGGCGCAGCGTATTACTCGAGATGGAGCAGGAGTTCGCGACCGACTTCGCGCGGACCAGGGCGAGCAGATTCCGTGCGGCCACCGATATTTCGGTGACGAATTCGCTGTACCACTACTACGCCATGCTCACCGGGCGCGCGGTGCCGCAGGAGATGGCGCGGATGCGCTATGTCGATACCACGAGTCGACGCGGGCTCGCACTGCTCGACGCACTCGCGGTAAACCGTGATGTCGACTTCTTCTGCCTCAACGACGGCAGTTTTCCGGAGGTCCCGGAGGCCGATCGGGTGCGGGCGGTGTCAGAATTCCTGTCCACCTATTTCCCAGCCCCCGCGCCGTGGGAGCGGGTCAGTGCACGGCCTCGTCATCTTCCGGACTCTGCGCCCGGCGCCGCATGACCCGCGGGATGCGCGCGGCGGGCGGGATCACGATGCCCTCCTCCGCCAGTTTGCGCGCCGCCTCTTCCGGGGTGGACGGGGAGCCGACGGTCGGGCCGCGATCGATCGGAACCACCGAGTGGACGATGGTGTCCGGATAGATGTGCACGTAGTTGAAGGCCTGCGCGCCGTCGCGGCCGCGCAGGCCGCCCTCGGCGACGGCCAGATCCTGGCTGTAGCAGGTCGCCGAGGCGACCGAGACCGGGATGCCCGCGAACGTGGCACTGGTCGAAAAGTGCAGGTGCCCAGCAAGAATCGCGCGCACGTCGGTGCCGTCGAGCACATCGGCCAGCCTGCGCTGATCACGCAGTTCGACAGTGACCGCGAGATCGAGCACGCACGGCACCGGCGGGTGGTGCATCGCCAGAATCGTGCCGAACGGTGCGGGTTCGGCGAGTACCGATCGAAGCCAGGACAGCTGTTCGTCGCGGATTTCGCCGTAGTGGTGGCCGGGGACGCTGGTGTCCAGGGCGATGATGCGCAGGCCGTCGATCATGTGCACCCGATCCAGCGGCTTCGTCGACGGGCGCTCGCCGAGCAGAGTCCGGCGCAGTTCACCGCGATCGTCGTGATTGCCGGTGACCCATACGATCGGTGCGCGCATTCGGCGCGCGAACGGTTCCACGATGGCGCGGAGCTTCTCGTATGCGTCCGGCTCGCCCCTATCGGTGAGGTCACCGGTGAAGACGATCGCCGTCGGGCGGATACGGCTGGCCGCGGCCTGGTCGAGCAACTGTCGAAGACGCAGATCCGCGTCCACATCGCCGTACAACTCGCCGTCGCCGGCGATCAAATGGGTATCGCTGAAATGGAACAGCACATGATTCGGTCGCGGGTGCTCCGCGACTCTGCTGGTGGGCACCGGACCGAACGTCCTCCCCGGCGGATTCGCCCGCCATTGGCTTCGGGTTCCATCGCCAGGATAGCGAAGACCTATTGACAGACTGCCCGCCCCACGGTGACGAACTGTTTGCGGGAAGGTGAGAGTTCGGTGTCGTCACACCCGGTCCGAGCGTTTCCGGGCGCGACTGTTCTCAGTGGGTGCCGAGGGTGTCCGCGGCGCGGAGGGCGTCGAGGACCATGAGGGCGTCGACAGTGAAGGGTTCGTTGTGGATTGTTTCGCCGGGGGCGGTGGCGCGTTCGGCGATGGCGGTCAGGGTTCGGTTGTCGGGATCGGTCAGGCCGAGGGCGGCGAAGGTGGTCGGTAGGCCGACCGATGTGCAGAACTCGAGAACCGTTGAAATCTCTTCGCTGGGAGCGCCTTCCAGCACCAACTGGGTGAGGACGCCGAAGGCTACCTTTTCGCCGTGCAGGTACGGGTGGGTTCGGGGGGCGGCGGTCAGGCCGTTGTGGATGGCGTGGGCGGCGGCGAGACCGGAGGATTCGAAGCCCAAACCGGAGAGCAGGGTGTTGGCCTCGACGATGCGTTCGAGGGCCGGGGTGATGGTGTGGTTGCGGACCGCGGCTAGGGCGTGGGTTCCGTCGGCGAGCAGGGTGTTGTAGCAGAGTTCGGCCAATGCGGTGGCACTGCGAGTGGATGCGCCGCCGCGCATATTCCGGACCCGCGCGACACTGCAGGTCCGCGCCTCGAACCAGGTCGCGAGCGCATCGCCCATCCCCGCGGTGAGCAGCCGCGCCGGAGCCTGCGCGATAGCGGACGTATCGACCAGCACCAATGCCGGATTCCGCCGGACCAGCTGATAGGCCTCGAATTCCCCGGCGTCGGTGTAGATCACCGACAACGCACTGCACGGCGCATCACTGGACGCCGTCGTAGGACAACTGATCATCGGCAGTTCCAGATCATCGGCCACCGCTCGAGCCGTATCGAGCACCTTGCCCCCACCGGCCCCCAACACCACCGTGCTCCCGCTCTCCTGCACAGCCGCGGTCACCCGCGCGATCTCGGCCCGACTGCACTCACCCCCGGACCGATGCACCGAATACTCGATCTTCGCCTCGGTAAGCGACTCCTGCCACGTCTGCGCCAACAACCGATGCGCACTTGCCCCCGCCACAATCATCACCGGCCCCGCGATCCCCAACCGCGTCATCTCCGCCCCGAGCGCCCCTGTCGCATCCCGCCCCTGCACATAATGCCCCGGCGAAGAAAACACACTCAGCATCTGCCACCTCCCGATCGCCGACTCCGTATCGCAAACGCTACGCGCCCCCGATTGAGCCATCAGGTGTATTCGAAGCTTGCCGAACGCCCGCCTACCGCGACCAGTACTTGCGCCAATCGGCGGCCGATAACGGGACACGTTCGCCGCGGGCGACTTCGGCGGCGTCCTCGGTGGCGCGGATTTCCGATGCGAAGGACAAGGTGGCCTTGCGTAGGCGTTCTTCGGCGCTGTCTTCACCGCCCAGGTGGACGGTGCGGAGATCGTCGGGAATCAGATCTTCGGGCAGGCCTGCTTTGAGGCTGCGGGAGCGGATCTTCTCGGCCAAGGCCAGGGCGGGTTGGGCCATGGCTATGCCGTCGAGGCAGGAACGGCGGGATTTTTCGGCGGATTTGCGTTCCTCCCAGGCTTTTTCCTGGGCGGCGATTTTTTCCGCGACCGTGGCCGACGCGTCGATGGGTTCGTCGGCTAGGTGCGGGCTGCGGTTGACGAGTTTGGCGACCAGTGCGGCGGCGACATCGTCGACGGTGAATTCGCCTGCGGCCTGGGCGATTCGGGAGTGGAACAGGACCTGCAGCAGCAGGTCGCCGAGTTCTTCCTTGATGGTTTCGGCGTCGTTGTGCTGGATGGCGTCGAGTAGTTCGTAGGTTTCCTCGAGCAGATAGGGGCGCAGCGAGTCGTGGGTTTGCGTCACCTCCCAGCCGCCGAAGTTCCACAGCCGGTCCATCACCTCGACGGCGTCGCCTAACCCCGCCGCCACCAGGGCGGCATCGGTTCGGCCGGATTCGGCCGCCGCCCGCTCAGGATCATCGGCGACCGCTTCCGGCACCGCGTGCTCATGGGCACCATTGGCCCGTCCCGCCTCCGCCGCCGCATGCCGGGCAGCCCGTAGAACGGCTTCGTCGCGGTCCGAACTCATCGAGCCGCCGTGGCTTCGGTGGCGACCCGCAGCTCTACGAAGCCCTTCGGCTTGCCATCCAACTGCAGCAACAGGTCGGCAACGAATTGCAACAGGACGACATCGCGCACCCGGTCGGCGCCGACACTGTCCTGCACCCGGGGCAGCGGCAACTGCACCACCCCACTCGCCGCGCGATAGCCCGCGCTCGGGTACAGGCGCTTCAATCGCATCTGCTTGGAATCGGGCAGGCTCATCGGCGAAACCTTCAATGTGGTTCCGGTGACAGCGATTTCGGTGACATCGTATTCGCGAGCCAGCAGGCGCAGTTTCGCCACCGACACCAACCTGCCGACCTCGACGGGCAGCGGCCCGTACCGGTCGACGAGCTCCTCGACAACCGACTCCAACCCCGGATCATCTTGCGCCGCTGCGAGTTTGCGATAGGCCTCCAACCGGAGCCGATCGCTGGTTATGTAGTCGGGCGGAATGTGCGCGTCCACCGGGAGGTCGATGCGGACCTCCTTGACCTCCTCGGTCGTGATCGGCTTACCGTCGGCGGCGGCCCGATATGCCTCCACCGCCTCACCGACCAGCCGCACATACAGATCGAAGCCGACGCCGGCCACATGCCCGGACTGCTCGGCGCCCAGCACATTTCCGGCGCCACGGATTTCGAGGTCCTTCATGGCCACCGCCATACCCGCGCCGAGATCCGAGTTCTGCGAAATGGTGGCGAGCCGGTCGTAGGCCGTCTCGGTGAGCGGCTTTTCCGGCGGGTAGAGGAAGTAGGCGTATCCGCGTTCCCGACTGCGGCCGACGCGCCCACGCAACTGGTGCAGCTGCGAAAGTCCGAGAGCGTCCGCGCGCTCCACGATCAACGTATTCGCATTGGAAATGTCGAGCCCGGTCTCGATGATGGTGGTGCAGACCAGCACATCGAATTCACGCTCCCAGAATCCCTGCACGGTCTGTTCGAGCATGTCCTCGTTCATCTGACCGTGCGCGACCACCACCCGCGCCTCGGGCACCAGATCCCGAATCCGCTTGGCGGCCTTGTCGATCGACGAAACCCGGTTGTGCACATAGAAGACCTGGCCGTCGCGCAGCAGCTCACGCCGAATGGCCGCGGTGACCTGCTTGTCGTTGTACCCGCCGACATAGGTGAGCACCGGATGCCGCTCCTCGGGCGGGGTGAGGATGGTCGACATCTCGCGAATGCCCGCCAGGCTCATCTCCAGGGTGCGCGGAATCGGCGTAGCGGACATGGTCAACACGTCGACGTGCGTGCGCAGCGCCTTGATGTGCTCCTTGTGCTCGACACCGAAACGCTGTTCCTCGTCCACGACGACCAGGCCGAGATCCTTCCACCGCACGCCGGTCTGCAGCAGCCGGTGCGTACCGACCACGATATCGACGGTTCCGTCCGCCATCCCCTCGAGCACTGCGCGGGATTCGGCCGGATCGGTGAAGCGGGACAGGCCCTTCACGGTCACCGGGAATCCACCGACGCGGTCGGTGAAGGTCTGCAGATGCTGTTGCGCCAGCAGGGTTGTCGGCACCAGCACAACGACCTGCTTGCCGTCCTGCACCGCCTTGAATGCGGCGCGCACGGCGATCTCGGTCTTGCCGTAGCCGACATCACCACAGACCACGCGGTCCATCGGGACCGCCTTCTCCATATCGGCCTTCACCTCGGCGATGGCGGTCATCTGGTCGACGGTCTCGGTGAACGCGAACGCGTCCTCCATCTCCTTCTGCCACGGACTGTCCGGTCCGAACGCATGTCCGGGCGCGGCTTGGCGCGCCGCGTACAGCTGCACCAGCTCACCGGCGATCTCGCGAACCGCCTTGCGCGCCTTGCGTTTCGTATTCGCCCAGTCGGATCCGCCGAGCTTGGACAGACTCGGCATCTCACCGCCGACATAGCGCGAGAGCTGATCCAGCGATTCCATCGGCACGAACAGCCGGTCACCGGGCTGACCGCGCTTACCGGGCGCATATTCGATGACCAGGTATTCCCGCCGCGCCCCGCCGACGGTGCGTTCGATCATCTCTACGAACCGGCCGATGCCGTGCTGATCGTGCACCACCATATCGCCGGCGCTCAGCGCCAGCGGGTCGACTTGATTGCGGCGCTTGGCCGGTAGCCGCTTCCCCTCCGCCGGTGCGGTGACCCGGTTGCCGGTGAGGTCGGATTCGGCGACGACAACCAGACCGGCGTCATCGAAGACCAACCCGTCGTGCAGCGAACCGCACAGCACACCGACCAGTCCGGGCGTCGGCTCGGCACCGGCTGTCAAAGCAGCTGCGGGCACGTCGGCATCCGAGAGGCGTTCCAGAATGCGTTGCGCCGTACCGTGACCCGCCACGACCACGACCGCGCGTCCACCGGTCAGCACATGTGCGCGCAGCGACGCGAAGATCGTCGCAACCAACTCATCGGATCCGCGCGCCGCAGGCCCGGCCAGCACCGGCAGCACGACCTCGGCGGGATCACCGGAGGTCAGCGGGCTCAGACTCCACCACGGCAGACCGTGTGCGTTTGCGCTGTCATGGATTTCGGGCAGCGCGCGGTAACCGGAGGCGGCCAGATCGAGTCCGTGCCCGCCCAACGGCGCGGCACCGCCGAACGAGGCGGCGGTCCACGATGCCTCCAGGAACTCCTCACCGGTGCGCACCAGATCGGCTGCGCGCGTGCGGATCTTCTCCGGATCGCACAGCAGCAGCTGGGTGCCCTCCGGCAAAACCTCGGTGAGCAGCCGCAATTCGCCGGGCTGCAGCACCGGCAGCAGCGCCTCCATGCCCTCGACCGGAATACCTTCGGAAAGCTTCTCCAACATCTCGACCAGCGCCGCATCGGCGGCATTCGCCACCGCGACCTCGGCGGCGCGCGCGCGTACAGCCTGGGTGAGCAACAGTTCCCGACACGGCGGCGCGACGACCACATCCACCGTCAGATCGGTCAGCGAGCGCTGGTCGGCGACCGCGAAGGGCCGCAGCTCGGTCACCTCGTCGCCCCAGAACTCCACGCGCACCGGATGATCGGCGGTGGGCGGGAACAGATCGAGGATGCCGCCGCGCACGGCGAACTCACCGCGCTTGCCGACCATGTCGACGCGGGTGTAGGCGAATTCGATCAGGCGCAAGAGCAATTCGTCGAAATCGAACTCCGCGCCGACACGCAGCACGATCGGTTCGATATCACCGAGGCTCGCGGCCATCGGCTGCATCAGGGAGCGAACGGTCGTCACCACGACCCGCAGCGGTTCCGGAAATACCGGATCCTCCGGATGCGCCAGCCGCCGCAGCACCTCTAGCCTGCGCCCCACGGTGTCGGCACCCGGCGACAGCCGCTCATGCGGCAGCGTCTCCCAGGACGGGAACTGCGCGATGGCCGCGCCGAGGATTTCCTCCAGCTCGACCGTCAGATCGTCGGCTTCGCGCCCGGTCGCCGTCACCACCACCAGCGGCCGCTGTGCCGCGATCGTCGCCGCGACGAACGGCCGCACCGCCGAGGGCCCGACCAACTCGACCGGCGACTTCCCGACCAGGTCAGCGACGGTCCGCAAGGCCGAATCGGCCCCGGCCACCGCGGCCAGTCCGGCAAGGGGTGGACGGTGGGTGGACATCGAACGCTCCTGAGCTCAGGCGAGGTTTTTAGGACGGCCAACCGAGTCTAGGCTCCCCCGACTCCCCGAGTCTTTGCCGGGATGAGTTACCTATCTGCTCACGAAATCAGTCGACACGTCACAACCTACCAACGCGCTGTGACACGTTTACGGCACGTAACGGCGTAGGCGGCGGGCGGCGAATTCCCGGAAGTACGAGAGCTTCTCCGGGGGCACGATCGCCGGGAGCAGGAAGTACCAGGCCCGTTCCATCCTGGTCGCCATCTGATCGATCGAATCGGTGCCGACCGCCGTGATATGCACGCCCGCGGTCATCTCCTGCAGTAGCAGGCCGATCACCTCGGCGTCCAGATCGGCCTCGAGGTCGCCCTGGGCGATGGCCCGCTCGGATAGTACGCGGTAGGTATCGCCCCAGGTCTTGGCGATATTGTCGCCCTGGGCGCCGCGGTAGTCGCCGATCTGATGGGTCAGCTTGAGCATCGCGCCGACCATTGGATCGTTCATGGATAGGTCCGCGACGACATAGGTGATCCCGATACATGCCTCGAGCGCGGGCACTCTCGGATCGAAGAAACCCTGGCACGAACTGACCAGACGCTCATTGCCCTGGTCGACCACGGCGCGCGCTAGCTCTTCCTTCGATCCGAAGTGAAAGTACAAGGCGCCCTTGGTCACGTTCGACTGCGCGATGATCTCGCTCAGGCTCGCATTCGCATATCCCAAGCGCAGAAAGACATCGGCAGCGCCCGCCAGGACGGAATCGCGGGTGATCTCCGCGCGCGCTTGCCTAGCCATCAGATCCGCCTGTCATCCTTAAAACCAGCCATCCTGAAGTAGACCGACATCCCGAAGTAGACCGACTTACCGCTCGAACAGCACCCTGAGGATGGGTGAACCGTACCACCAGGTGAGCGCGCGCCAGCGAATTCGAGCATTCGGACGGGCACACTGCGCAATTTGCTGGCTACCAATGCGGTCAATCTCCCCGACCGGCACGCCATTCCGAGCTCAGCTGCGGTCGGGCTTCCAGATGACTGAGGCCGTTCCAGCACAGGTTCACCAGATGTGCCGCGACAACCTCTTTCGACGGTTTGCGCTCGTCCAGCCACCAGGTCGCGGCGGTCGAGACCATGCCCACCAGTGCCTGCGCATACAAGCCGGTCAGACTGGTATCGAAACCGCGGCGCTCGAAATCGCCTGCGAGAATATGCGCGACCTGATTGGTGGCCTCGTTGAGCAGGCTCGAGTAGCGGCCCTCCGCGGTAGCTGCGGGCTGGTCGCGCACCAGGATTCGGAATCCGTCGGTGCGTTCCTCGATATAGGTCAGCAGTGCCAGCGCGACCTGTTCGAGCCGAATTCTGGACCGATTCTGGGTGAGCGAGGAGGTGATCATGTCGAGCAGCATCGACATCTCGCGGTCCACGACCACGGCGTAGAGCCCCTCCTTGCCGCCGAAGTGTTCGTACACCACGGGTTTGGAGACCTGCGCCCGCTGTGCGATCTCCTCGATCGAGGTCGCGTCGTAGCCGCGCTCGGCGAATATTGCGCGACCGATCTCGATCAACTGCTGCCGCCGCTGAGTACCCGTCATCCGCGGCCGGGATACTCGTTGCGGTTCACCCGAAGACAACGCCCCGCCTCCCTGCGCATGACCCGAACTTTTGCCGACAACTGTTCCAGACAGCTCCGCCCGCGCGCGCGTCGCCCCGCCGAAGACGGCAATCGAGGGGCCGATTTCGGCGTTCGCCCAGATAACGCGACCAGTGTGAACTCGTCTCGGCAACGGGTACCCACGAATTCCGCGAAGCGGTTCGACTAACCGGAGGTCTTCATGCGAGGATTCATGCCGTGCCGCTGGCGCAGTGGCGGGTTTCGCAGATCCGCCGGTGTGACAATCCGCCGTAGTGTAATGGCAGCACCTCTGATTTTGGTTCAGATAGTTCAGGTTCGAGTCCTGGCGGCGGAGCACACCGGCACGATGGCTTATCGTTGGCCGCGCACATCGCTGACCAAGCACGACGACAGCGCTGACCAAGCACGACGACAGCCCCAAGCACGATGACAGGCAGCCGAGGGAGATCCATGCCACAGCAGACCGCCGTCGTCGTTCTCGCAGCCGGTGCCGGGACGCGAATGCGGTCGAAGACTCCTAAAGTGCTGCATTCGCTGGCCGGTCGAAGCATGCTCGCGCACGCGCTGCATGCGGCCAACGAGATCGACCCCGCGTTCCTCATCACCGTGGTAGGACACGATCGGGAACAAGTCGGCGCCGCGGTCGCCGCCGTCGCCGCCGACCTCGGCCGCGACATCACCACCGCCATTCAGGAAGAACAGCTCGGAACCGGCCACGCGGTGCAGTGCGCGCTCGCCGCGGTTCCCGAGGATTTCACCGGTGACCTACTGGTCACCTCCGCCGATGTGCCGCTGCTGGACGGGCACACCCTGTCCGCACTGCTCGACGAACACCGCAGCTACACCGAACGTTCGGCGGTCACGGTGCTGACCTTCGAACCGGACGACCCGAACGGCTACGGCCGCATCGTGCGCAATGCCGACGGCCAGGTCACCGAAATCGTCGAACATGCCGACGCCACCCCCGCGCAATCGGCGATCACCGAGGTCAACTCGGGTGTCTACGCCTTCGACGCGACCGTGCTGCGCACCATGATCGGACGTCTGTCCACCGCCAATGCCCAGCACGAGCTGTACCTGACGGATGTGCTGCGGCTGGCTCGCGAGGCCGGACATCCGGTGCACGGCGCACGGCTGCTCGACTCGGCCAAGGTCACCGGCGTCAACGACCGGGTGCAGATGTCGCAGGCCGCACGCACCCTCAACCGCTACATCCTCGAACGGCATATGCGCGCGGGAGTCACGATCATCGATCCCGCGACCACCTGGGTGGACGCGAACGTGAAAATCGCCAGGGACGCCGAAATCCGGCCGGGTGTGCAGTTACTCGGCGGCACCGTCATCGGTGAGGACGCCGTGATCGGACCGGATTCCACGCTCACCGATGTCATCGTCGGCAACGGCGCGCACGTCGTTCGCACCCACGGTGATCAGGCCGTGATCGGTCCCGGTGCGAATATCGGGCCGTTCAGCTATCTGCGCCCGGGCACCGTTGTCGGCGATTCCGGAAAGCTCGGCGCATTCGTCGAAACCAAGAACGCATCGATCGGCGCGCACTCCAAAGTGCCGCACCTCACTTATGTCGGCGACGCCACCATCGGTGAGCACAGCAACATCGGCGCCTCGAGCGTTTTCGTCAATTACGACGGTGTGAAAAAGCACCACACCGTGGTCGGCTCGCATGTGCGGACCGGCAGCGACACCATGTTCGTCGCACCGGTGACGGTGGGTGACGGCGCTTATACGGCGGCGGGTACTGTGCTGCGTAGAAGCGTTCCGCCGGGGGCACTCGCGGTTTCAGGTGGGCCACAGAAAAACATTGAGGGCTGGGTGCAGCGCAACCGTCCGGGTACGGACGCGGCACGGGCGGCGGCGGAAGCCATCGCGACCAAAGAGATGTCGGGTCAGGCAATCGAGCAAAAGGATGGCAAACAGCAGTGACCGCGTCATGGATCGATAACCAGAAGAACCTGATGCTCTTCTCGGGACGCGCTCATCCTGAGCTGGCCGAGCAGGTGGCCAAGGAACTCGACGTCCACGTCACCCCGCAGACCGCGCGCGACTTCGCCAACGGCGAGATCTTCGTCCGGTTCGAGGAGTCCGTGCGCGGCTCGGATGCCTTTGTGTTGCAGAGCTTTCCGGCTCCGCTGAACCAGTGGCTGATGGAACAGCTCATCATGATCGACGCGCTCAAGCGCGGTTCGGCCAAGCGGATCACCGCGGTGCTGCCGTTCTACCCGTACGCCCGTCAGGACAAGAAGCACCGCGGCCGCGAGCCCATCTCCGCCCGCCTGGTCGCCGACCTGCTCAAGACCGCGGGTGCGGACCGCATCATCACCGTCGACCTGCACACCGATCAGATCCAGGGCTTCTTCGACGGCCCGGTCGATCACATGCACGCCCAGCTGCAGCTGGCCGAGTACGTGCGCAACAACTACAGCCTCGAGCACATCACCGTGGTCTCCCCCGATTCCGGTCGCGTGCGCGTCGCGGAGAAGTGGGCCGACTCGCTCGGCGGCTCGCCGCTGGCGTTCATCCACAAGACCCGCGACCCGCTGGTGCCGAACCAGATCAAGGCCAACCGCGTGGTCGGTGAGGTCGAGGGCCGTACCTGCATCCTGATCGACGACATGATCGACACCGGTGGCACCATCGCCGGTGCGGTCAAAGTGCTCAAGGCGGCAGGCGCCGGTGATGTGGTCATCGCCGCGACGCACGGCGTGCTGAGCGATCCGGCCGCCGAGCGCCTGGCCGCCTGTGGCGCCAAGGAGGTCGTGGTCACCAATACGCTGCCGATCGACGAGGAGAAGAAGTTCCCGCAGCTGACCGTGCTGTCGATCGCGCCGCTGCTGGCTCGCACGATTCGCGAGGTCTTCGAGAACGGTTCGGTCACCGGACTTTTCAACGGCAACGCATAGGTTTCACACTTCGTCGCGGCTCGGACCCAGGTCCGGGCCGCGACGTTTCTGTTTGTAAGGCTCGCTTCGGCGTGGTACCCATGGCGGGTACGGATGACAAACAGGGGGCGCCATGTCGGATTCGGAACCGCATATCAATCTCGGGAAGTCGCAGGATCCGACGCCTGCCGAGCCGCCGCAGGACATCGTGGACGCGACCAAGGTCTGGTCACCGGAGCCGGGTGTCGATCCGACGTTGGCTTATCAACCGGGACAACAGTTTTCGCCGGAAACCGCCCCACCGTACACCCCGCCCGCGGGTTATCAGCAGCCCACCGCCTATCCGCCGCCACCGTATCCGCCGAGCTACCCGCAAGCCGGTCCGTACGTCGGACCGCCCGGCTATCCACAAGCGCCCGGTGCGTATCCCGGTTACCCGTACCAGCCCTATACGCCACCTCGGCAATCCGATGTCCCGATCTTCTCGATCATCAGCTTCTCCTGCCTGGCGGCGACCGCACTGTCGGTGGTGATGTTCTGTGGCCTGCCGATCGTGATCACCGGACCGGCGGGCGTCGTCCTGGGCATCATCGGCCACAACAAGGGCGAATCGCTCGGCAAATGGGCGGCCATCACCAACGGCGCGGTGCTGGCGATCGCGGTCGTCCTGGTCATCGCCTTCGTCGGGTTCCTCGGGGCTCTCAGCTGACGGATTCGCACGCGTCGGATCCCGTTTGCCCCCGATGTCGAGGGGGATACTGGGGGTATGGACCGTGACCCGCTCGATATGGACATGGGGGACGACGACCAGGAAGACGAGATCCGCGCATACCGGCGAAATGTCGAGGATCCGCCCGACGACCTGCGCATTCGCTATCACGAAAGTGAGGATGACGGTCGTCTCGGCATCGGCGATGAACTCGATCAGGAGTGGACCCGTCATCGTAAGGCCGCCGAACTCGCCGAGGAGGACGAGCGCCCCGCCGAGGTCGCCGCGATGGAGATCGTCGACGATACCGACCTATAGCCCGCTCCCCGCCGACAGGAGAGTTCGATGAGCACGCCGCAGCAGGGACCCGAGCGAGGCGATAGGTCGCCCGAGAAACCGGTCGGCGAATCCGAGCCGCTCGAATCCTCGCAACCCGTCGAACCCCCCGCGCAGACACCGGACCAGGGGGCGGCTGCCGAAACCGCGCCTGATCTCGCCGTACAACCGCAGCCGTCGAGTGACCCCGTGCAACCGGAACCGTGGAATGACAATGCCGCGGCACGGTACGACCGGGACCAGCCCGGCACCGTCTATCCGCCGATCAGCGACGCCACACCGGGTACCTCAGACGGTGGCAATCCCCCCTACACCCCGCGGCCCTACACCACGCCGGGACCGCGCTCGGGTTCGCAGACCCTGTCGATCATCGGCTTCGTCTGTGCGGGCATCTCATTGCTGTTCTGCCCCTACCTATTCGGCCCGGTCGGCATCATTCTCGGCATCATCGGCCACAAAAAGGGCGAGTCCCTCGGCAAATGGGCCGCCTTCGTATCCGCCATTTCCCTGGTCATCGGGCTCATCCTGATCTATGCCGTCTTCAGCGGCAGCATGATCCCGGACTCCGACTGACCGTGCGCTGGACTGGGTAGGGCTAGCGTGGTCGGCATGAGTCGATTCGGTGGGTTCCCACTCGCGGGGCTGGACTTTTACGAGGATTTGGAAGCCGATAACTCGAAGGCCTTCTGGACCGCGCACAAGGATGTCTACGAGCAGTCGGTCAAGGCGCCGATGGTCGCGCTGACCGCGGAGTTGGAGGCGGACTTCGGGACCGCCAAGATTTTCCGGCCGTACCGGGACGTGCGCTTCTCCAAGGACAAGGTGCCCTACAAGACGGCGCAGGGCGCGGTGGTCAGCGTTGCGCCGGGTACGGGCTGGTATGTGCAGATCAGTGCGGCCGGACTTTTCGTCGGCGGCGGGTTCTATGCGGGCTCCCCCGCGCAGATCGCCCAGTTGCGCGCAACCATCGATGACGAGGTCCGCGGCCCGGAGCTGGAGGCCATCCTGGCGAAGCTCACCAAGGCCGGATTCACCATCGGCGGCGAGCAGCTCAAGACCAAACCGAAGGGGTACGACGCCGACCACCCCCGCATCGATCTGCTGCGGCACAAATCGCTGACCTGCAGTAAGGAATACGGCGCACCGGCATGGTTGGACAAACCCCGCGCCGCGAAGGAGGTCCGCACCGCCTGGGAGACGATGCGGCCCTTCATCGATTGGCTGGGCGCGGTGGTCAGTGGTGCGCCCGCTCGGACCTAACGGCGAGCGGCGAGGACGAGGGCGAAGCGGTCGTCCGGATCGGTCCAGACCTGTTCGGTATCGAATCCCGCTGCGGCCAGTTCGGCGTCCAATCCGTCGATACGGAATTTGGCCGAGATTTCGGTGCGCATCTGCTCGCCGCGCGCGAACTGGACAGTGAGGTCCAGCTCACGGATCTTCACGGTCATATCTTCGGTGGCCTCCAGTCGCATTTCGATCCACTCTTGTTCGGTATCCCAGGTGGCGACGTGGGCGAACTTGTCGGGCTCGAAGTCGGCGTCGAGGCGACTGTTCAAGACATGCAGTACATTTCGGTTGAATTCGGCGGTGACGCCGGCAGCGTCGTCGTAGGCGGGAACCAGCACGGCGGGGTCGATCACCAAGCCCGCGCCGAGCAGCAGCTGCTCTCCCGGCTCCAGCACCTCGTGGATGCTGGACAGGAATTCGGCCCGTTCGGCGGGGACCAGATTGCCGATGGTGCCGCCGAGGAAGGCGATCATGCGGCGGCCGCCGCGCGGCAGATTGTGCAGGGTGTCGGTGAAATCGCTGACCACGCCGTGCACCGCGAGGCCCGGGAACTCGGCAGCGATCTCCGCGGCGGCCGACCGCAGCGCTGAGGACGAGACATCCTGCGGAACATAGGTTTTCAGCGGTCCCTCGGCGGTCAATGCGGAAAGCAGCAGCCGCGTCTTGGCGGCCGACCCCGAGCCGAGTTCGACCAGGACCTCGGCCTGCGCGGTACGGGCGATCTCGCCGACTACCCGCTCCAGCAGTGCGCGTTCGGTGCGGGTCGGGTAGTACTCGGGCAGTTCGGTGATCTTCTCGAACAGTTCACTGCCTCGGGCGTCGTAGAACCACTTGGGTGGCAACCACTTCGGGTCCGCGGTGAGGCCGAGCATGGCATCCGCGCGCAACGCCGAGGTGAGGTCGTCATCGGATAGGTAGATCTCCAGCGTGGGTGCGGTCATAGGAGCGAGCCTTTCGTGCTTGGAACGTCTAACAGCGGTGTGACGGACAGCGCGCCTGGGCGGGCGCTGACCAGCTGGCGATCCGGAATCGGCTGCCAGCGCGGGTCGTCGTCGAAGGGCTCCGAGGACAGGATGGCGAAATCGTCAGTCACCAGGGCGGATAGCGAGTGGTAGACGGTGGTCGCCCACAACTGCCTGCCATCACCGAGCAGGAAATTCAGTCGGGCACCCGGGGATTGAGCCAGTACGGCCGAGACCAGCAGACTCAATGCCGCAGGCGCCGCCGCCCACGAACCGTCGGGAGTGTCGGTCGAGAGCAGACTGCGCAGGATCACCCAGAGCGTGGCCGCATCGGTCGCGGATTCGGCCTCCAGCAACTGCACCGGCTCGAACAGCGGCCCCGCACCGAGTTCGGTTGCGGTAGAGCCGAATTCTGCGGCGACCGCGCTGAGGGCCCGCCGCCAATCGGGCACCATGCCGTTATGGCTGAATGCCCACCGACCGTGCGTGAACGGTGCACAGGCATTCCGCTCGACCGGCATCCCCACGGTCGCCGAGCGAACCGCCGCCAAGACCGCCCACGACTCCAGTTGCGGCAGGACCTCTTCCACCGCCGGATCGGTCCAGACGGGCGCTGAGTTGCGATACCGGCTGACGGTCACACCGTCGTCGTCACGCCACCAGGCCACCCCGAACCCGTCCGCATTGATCGTCCCGCCCCCGCGCATATCCTTCGGCGCCCACGCCTGGGTCCGCAGGGAATGCGAACCGAGCGTCAACATGTCGCCCACGCGCACCGGCGGACCGACGTAACCGAGTTGACGACACATCAGCGCCGCCCTTCCGCCGTCGATACCCTCACTCGCCCTCGCCTTTTCGCAGGTCGCGGGCCAGGCGGAAGCCGGAGAAGATCTGGCGGCGGATGGGGTGGTCCCAGTTGCGGAAGGTGCCGCGGCAGGCGACCGGATCGGTGCCGAAGGAGCCGCCGCGCAGGACTCGGTAGTCGCCACCGAAGAACACATCGGAGTATTCGGCGTACGGGAAGGCGCGGAAGCCCGGATAAGCCTCGAAACCCGATGCGGTCCACTCCCATACGTCGCCGATGAGCTGATGCACACCGGCCGGGGAGGCACCGGCCGGATATGCCCCGACCTCGGCGGGTTCCAGGTGCCGCTGGCCGAGATTCGCGGTGCCGGAATCGGGTTCGGCATCACCCCACGGGTAGCGGCGGGACGTGCCGGTCTCCGGATCGAAGCGCGCCGCCTTCTCCCATTCGGCCTCGGTGGGCAGCCGCTTGCCTGCCCAGGCGGCATACGCCTCGGCCTCGAACCAGCAGACGTGCACCACCGGCTGCTGCGGACGCACCGGCGTCATCACGCCGAATCCCCGACGCCACCAGTGCCCGGCCGGATCGCACTCCCAGAACTGCGGCGCCACCAGGCCCGCCTGCTGCCGGTGCGCCCAACCGTGTTCGGACCACAGCTCGGGCCGCTCGTAGCCGCCATCGGCGATGAAGGCCTGGTACTGGGCATTGGTGATCGGTGCGACATCGATGGCGAAGGCGGGCACGTGCACCGGATGCGCCGGACGCTCATTGTCCAGCGCCCACGGGTCGGTCGAGGTGCCCATGACGAATTCGCCTGCGGGAATGACGACTTCGCCACCGACCGGAGCAGGCGCCGTCGGTGCGGCCGGCGCGGACAGCACCGCGGGGCCGGTGCGCAATTGATGGGTGGCGAGCATGGTTTCGTCGTGCTGCTGCTCGTGCTGGGCGATCATGCCGAATGCGAAGCCACCGTCGACCAGCGGATCACCGTGTAAAGCGCTGGTTTCCAACACATCCCACACCTTGTCGCGCACGGTGCCGACGTAGCCACGGGCCTGGGTGGGGTCGAGTAGTGGCAATTCGGGGCGATTGGCGCGAGCGTGTTTGAAGGCGTCGTACAGCTCGTCGATATCGGCGCGTACCGCGTCGCGGCGGCCGACATCGCGCACCAGCCAGAGCTCTTCCTGATTGCCGATATGGGCGAGGTCCCAGACGAGCGGGCTCATCAGTCGCGAATGCTGGGCGACCAGCTCTGCTTCATCGAGGGTGGTGAGGCCGATGGTGCGATCCCTTGCGCGGGTGAGCACTTCGGCGATCCGGTCACGCAATTGTTCGGTGCCGGAATTGTCCGTTGCGGGGTGCTGAATGGTCACGATGGGTATCTCCCGAACTCGTTGTGGTCGGCGATTCGAGGTGCGGCGCCGCGAGTCACGGATGGTCCTCGGGCTGATCCGCACTGCGCGAAACGAGTTCATCGGTCGGGGTGCGACCGGCGCGACATCGTTCGGCGGCGGATTCGATCTCGCGGGCCGCCACCGGACTCGCCGCATGTGCCGCGGCCAGGGTCAGCAAATCGACCGCGACGCCACGGATTTCCGGATCGGCCAACCCGCAGCGCGCTGCGTCGAGCCAGCGGCCCGCGAGTGGCGCGGCGAGCGCCGTCGCCTCGGCGACAACCGACGGAGCCGAAAGCAGGGCGTCGAAGATATGGATCGGGACGGTCCAGTCGTTCTCGGGCTGAGCGTCCAGATAGCGGACCTCGAGGTGTCCGGAGGCCCGTACCGGCGGGAACAGCGTGGTCAGGTGATAGTCGAGATCCCCGACATCGGGACGTCGTCCGATCTCGTCGTCCAGCGCACCGGACAACCAGTCCGCAAAAGTCGCCTCCGGCGGCGCTGACCAGCCGATGTCGCCACCGTTGCCAGATATGCCATCGGGGCGGCGAACGCACAGCAGCGGGACATCCAGGGCCCAGCGCGCATAGCCGGCGATCGGATCCGACCAGGACTCCACCGCGGGACGGGTGCGCGCGTGGTCCAGACGCAACCAGGTCCGCATGCGCTGGGATGCCCAGGCACCCGCCGGTGCCCCGTGTAATTCGGGTGAGCAGGCGAAGGCGGCGAGTAGCGCGGGACCGATCGTGTACAGCGCATTCCACCGCGCGGTGACCTCGGCGCGGTCCGCACCGGCATCGACGCTGACCTGCGTCGCGGCGGTATTGCACATCATCAATTTGCCGAAGGGGCCGATACCGCTGAAGGACTCTTCCATGGCGCGATAGCGCGGTAACCGCAGGACCCGTTTCGGGCGGCGGTCCGCATCGGCGGCGGCGGAGACGGTGCGGATGGATCGGGATTCGAGTAGATCCCGCAGCATCCGAGCATCGGCGTGCAAACCCTCGCACAGCTGCGCGGCAGCGGCGAACGGGGCACTGGAGAGTTCGATCTGACCGCCGGGTTCGATGGTGACCCGGCTGCCCCCTGGCAGCGGAAGTGCCGGTGAATCGGGGGCGATGGACCCCGGTGCATAGGGTCCGAGTGCATCTGCGAGTGCAGCCAGTTGCGGGCGGGGAGCGGCCGATGGGCCGGACGACGAACGCTCACCCTGCACGGTGAGCCATTCCAGTTCGGCGCCGATGAGCGTCGGTGGCCCCAGCTTGAAACAGATTTTCTCGAGATAGGCCTCCGCCGCGGCCCGCGAGGACAGTTCGCCGTGCGCGAGCGCCATCACCCGCTCCGGATGTTCGAGCGTGACCGCCATAACAACCTCCACCATGTGCAACCGGTAACCGTAGCTATGCTGCGTAGGCGCTGCCGGTCGTTGTTCAGGTAGTTCTGTATCGCCGTGGCTGCCGGTCGTATTCCGATGCAGCGACCCAAACCAGGGTAGCGAGGGGCACCGACAAGAAATATGACAAGAATCTGAATTCGTGGTCATGCACAGCGAAGGACTCGCGCACGGTGGCCCGGACCTGCGTCGACTCGTGCGACGGCCCAATGCCCCGATTTCGGCGATACTGTCGAGCCATGCTCGACGAGAATCGCGTACGCGCCGAAATACCGGCCTACGGCGCCGGATCCGATCTGGTCTTCCTCGACAGCGCGGGCTCCTCGTTACCACCCCGAGTCGTCGTCGATACCGTTGTGGCACATCTGCGACGCGAGGCCGAAATCGGCGGCTACCGTGCGGCGAACGAGCGACTCGACGATCTCGCCGCCGTGAAAAGCGATATCGGCCGACTCGTCAACGCCGATCCGACCGGCATCGCGCTCAGCGACAGCGCGACCCGCGCGTGGGCCGACTTCTTCTACGCGGTCCCACTCGTGCCCGGCGATCGCATCCTCATCTCCGGCGCCGACTATGCGAGCAATGCTATTGCGGCGCTGCAGCGGGCCAAGGCGACGGGCGCGGTGGTCGAACAGATTCCCAGCGACGGCAGCGGCCAGATCGACCTCGACGCACTCGCCGGCATGGTCGACGAACGGGTCAAGCTGGTGTCGGTGCTCCACGCCCCGACCAATGGCGGTCTGGTCAACCCGGCCGCCGACGCCACCCGGATCGCGCATTCGGTCGGCGCGCTGGTACTGCTCGATGCCTGCCAGTCGGCGGGGCAGCTGCCGATCGATGTGACCGAACTCGATATCGACGCGCTCTCGGTCACCGGCCGCAAATGGCTGCGCGGGCCGCGCGGCACCGGATTCCTCTATGTGCGACCTGAATTGGCAGCGTCGATGGAGCCGCAGCGGCTGGATCTGCACAGCGCGCAGTGGACCGGCCCGAAGGAGTACGCCCTGGCGCCCGATGCGAGTCGCTTCGAATTCTGGGAATGCGATGTCGCGGCGCGACTCGGACTCGGTGCGGCTGTGCGGTATCTGCTCGAGCTGGGGCCCGAGGACGTCTACGACGCGATCGCGGTCCGCGCGGAACATCTGCGCAAATCGCTGCCGGAAATCGACGGAGTCACGGTGCGCGACATCGGGATTCGGCACAGCGGCATCGTTTCGTTCACCGTCGACGGCAAATCCGCCGTCGAGGTGCGCGATCGCCTTGCGGCGCAGAATATTACGGTGACGGCGAGTCATGCCAGCTCTACGCTGCTGGATATGACCGCCCGTGGCCTGGATTCGGTGGTGCGAGCCTCGCCGCACTGCTTCGTGAGTTTCGAGGAGCTGGACCGGTTCGTCGGCGCGGTCGCGACGCTCTGATGTCACCTCGCGAACTGGTCGTCCTCGGCACCGCGAGTCAGGTTCCGACCAAGCAGCGCAACCACAATGGGTATCTGCTGCGCTGGGGCGAGGAGGGCATCCTCTTCGATCCGGGCGAGGGCACCCAGCGGCAGATGACGTACGCGGGCGTATCGGTCACCGATATCACCCGGATCGCGGTGACGCATTTCCACGGCGACCACTGCCTCGGACTACCCGGCATCATCCAGCGGATCAATCTGGACAAGGTCGTCCATCCGGTCGATGTGTACTACCCCGCCTCGGGTGAGCCGTTCTTCGATCGCCTGAGCAATGCCAGCTCGTTCTATCGCACCGTCGAGCTCCGGGCGCATCCGATCGCCGATCCGGGTGCGCTGGACGCACCTGGTGCACCGTTCGTCCTCGAGGCGGTCGCGCTATCGCATCCGGTCGACACCTTCGGCTACCGGCTTACCGAACCGAGCGGTGTGCGCATCCTGCCGGAGCGGCTCGCCGTATTCGGCCTGCACGGCCCGGCGGTCGGAGAACTACAGCGCACGGGCAGTATCGAATTCGACGGGCGCACAATCACGCTGGCCGAGGTCAGCGAGCCGAGGCCGGGCCAGAGCTTCGCATTCGTGATGGACACCCGCCTGTGCCCGGGCGTGCTGTCCCTCGCCTCGGGCGTGGACATGCTGGTGATCGAGGCGACCTTCCTGGACGTCGATGTGCAGCTCGCCGAGGAGTACGGTCACCTGACCGCGGGCCAAGCCGCCCGAGTCGCCGCCGAAGCCGGTGTGCGCACCCTGGTCCTGACCCACTTCTCCCAGCGTTACCGCGACCTCGACGCCCACCTCGCCGAGGCGGCCCTGCACTTCACGGGCGAGACAGTCATCGCCACCGATTTAGCGAGAATCCCTCTCCCGCCGCGATATTGAGCTCGAGCGTCTTTGTCGAGCGTAGTCGAATGGTCGTTTGGGGTGGGGTTTTCAGCAGCCATTCCGACTGCGCTCGATGGTGGTCGGCGCGTCAGGTCAGGTGCAGCTGGATTGTGTGGGCTACCAGGGTACGGAGATCGGCGGTGGGGGCCACTAGGCGGAGGCTGCGGTTGGCCTGGAGGGCGGCGATGCCGTGGAGGTTCGTCCACAGGTTGATCGCGGGGTTGTCGGAATTCGGGGCGGCGGCCTCGACGAGAGCTGCGAAACGCTCGAACAACGGCAGGGTGATCGCGCGCAGATTCTCGCCGGAACCCTCGAGCAGATCGTGGCGGAACATCAGGGTGAACATCTCGGGGCGCTCCCCCGCGAATTCGACGTATTCGGCCGCCATGACCTGCAGCTGCTCGCGCGGCGTGGTCGTCCCCGCCGCCGCCTGCGCGAACCGCTCGATGAGATCGGCGAAACCACGTGCGGCGATGGCGGCAAGGAGCGCGCGGTGTGTCGGAAAGTGCCTGCGCGGCGCCCCGTGGGAGACCCCGGCCGCGCGGGTGATCGCACGCAGACCCAGCTGGGCCGCGCCGACCTCCTCGAGCATGTCGACCCCGGCACCGACGAGTCGTTCCCGCAACGGCTCGCTCGCACCCATGGAGACATTGTCTACCGCGCTCATCGATTTCCTCCTAGTCGACTGCGTCACAGAGGACGAAATACCCTTTCGACAAGCATAGACACTGTCTACACTGGTGCGGTAGACAGTGTCTACGACAACTCTCTCGGAGGCTCATGTGTGGTACCGGTTGTTCAAGTACGTTCTGGTCGGCCCCCTGCTGCGGCTGCTCGGCCGCCCCGAGGTGGACGGGCTGCGGCACGTACCCCGCACCGGACCGGTAATCATCGCGGCCAACCATGTCGCAATGCTCGACTCGATGTATCTCGCGCTGGCCCTGCCGCGCCGGGTCACCTTCCTCGCCAAGCAGGAGTATTTCACCGGGACCGGATTGAAGGGCCGGTTCCAACGCTGGTTCTTCACCGTCGCGGGTCAGGTCCCGGTGAACCGCACCGGCGGCACCGCCGCCGCGGACGCACTGACCGCCGCGACGAAAATCCTCGAATCCGGCGACGTCTGGGCCATCCATCCGGAGGGCACCCGGTCACCGGACGGCTGCATCTACCGCGGCCGCACCGGCGCACTGCGCGTCGCCATGGCCACCGGCGCTCCGGTCATCCCGGCCGTGCTGTCGGGCACCGACAAGGTGAATCCGCGCGGCCACCGGCTGCCGCGCTTCGGCAAGGTGCACATCAGCTTCGGCACGCCGCGCTACTACCCGCAGCCCACCCCGACCAACCCGGCGCCGGACACCTGCGAGGTCCGCGCCGCGACCGACGAACTGATGCGGGAATTGGCCGCTCGATCCGGCCGGGACTACGTCGATCGCTACGCGGCAACTTTCTCGACTCGCCCATAACCCCACCGCGACACTGGCGTGTCCTCGGAATGGTTAACGCGGGGACGAATTGGCGGGATAGTTGGGGAGCAGGCCGGTTCACCCATGTCCGGCCACCGCACCGGGGTGACAAGGGAGTTGGACTTTGAGCAGGTTCACCGACGAGATGTATGCAACGGCACAAACCTCGAGTCGCGGATTGGTGACCGGGGAGCCCAACGCGCCGTTTCGGCAGACCTGGGGTGAGATCCATCGAATCGCACGACGGATGGCGGGCGGTCTCGCCGAAGCCGGCATCGGACACGGTGACGCGGTAGGCGTGCTGGCCGGGATGCCGGTCGATATCGCACCGGCCTGTCAGGGCATCTGGATGCGCGGCGCGTCGATCACCATGTTGCACCAGCCGACGCCGCGCACGGATCTGGTGGTCTGGGCCCGCGATACCGAGACCGTGCTGTCGATGATCGAGGCGCGCGCGGTTGTGCTCGGCGCGCCCTTCGAGGCCGCCGAACCACTGCTGCGCGAGCGCGGCATCACCGTGGTACGCATCGATCAGCTGCGCGAGTGCCCGGAGACCGATCCGTTACCGACCGTCGAGACCGATATCGCGTTGCAGCAGTTGACATCCGGGTCGACCGGATCGCCGAAGGCAGTGCGGATCACGCACGGGAACTTCTATACCAACGCCTACGCCATGTTCGATCGGGTGAAGTTCCAGCTCGACGAGGATGTGATGATCAGCTGGCTGCCCCTGTTCCACGATATGGGGATGGTCGGATTCCTCAGCGTCCCCATGCAATTCGGCGCCGAAGTGGTCTGCGTGACGCCGATCGACTTCCTGATGCGTCCGCTGCTGTGGGCCGAGCTGATCGACAAGTACCGCGGCACCGTCACGGCAGCACCGAATTTCGCGTACTCACTGCTGGCTCGCCGGCTCAAGCAGGCCGAGGACGGCGCCTACGATCTCAGCAGCGTCCGATACATGTGGAACGGCGCCGAACCCGTCGATCCGGACACCATGGAGAACCTCGCCGCGGCCGGCAAACGCTTCCGGCTCAATCCGATGGCGCTCACCCCGGTCTACGGCATGGCCGAAACCACACTGGCCGTATCGGTTCCGGATCCCGGACACGGACAGGTCCTCGACATCATCGATGCCGATCTGCTCGAGGCACTGGGCAAGGCCGTGCCTGCCCACGATCACCACGGCAATGTCCGCCGCATGCCCACACTCGGCTATCTGGTCGACAATCTCGAGGGTCGGGTCGTCGATGCGGAGCGCCAGCCGCTGCCGACGCGTTCCGTCGGCGTGATCGAACTCCGCGGTCCCGCGGTCACTTCCGGCTATGTCACGGTCAACGGGTTCCGCCCGGCACAGGACGCGGACGGCTGGCTCGACACCGGCGATATCGGCTACTTCACCGATGAGGGCCTGATCGTGGTGTGCGGCCGGATCAAGGACGTCATCATCATGGGCGGTCGCAATATCTACCCGACCGATATCGAGCGTGCCGCCATGCGCGTGGCGGGGGTGCGTCCTGGCAACGCCGTCGCGGTCCGCCTGGACGCGGGTGAGAAACGCGAAAGCTTCGCCGTCGTGGTGGAAAGCAACGACCACCAGAATGCCGATGAGGTCAAGCGCATCGAACGCGAAATCGTGCACGCCGTGTTCTCCGAAGTCGGTGCCCGCCCGCGCACCGTCGCAGTGCTCGGCCCCGGCGCCCTCCCGAAAACCTCTTCGGGCAAGCTGCGCCGCTCCGCCACCGCGATCCATCTGCGCTGAGCCGCAGTCGAATTCGGCCTAGTGCAATTGGTTCTGGGCCGGTTCGAGTCCGACGCGCAGTAGCAGTTCGACCGCGTCGGCGGCCTGCTCGACGATCACCGGCACTTCCTTGCGCTCCACCGACGAAAACGGTTTGAGCACGTAGTCCGCTGGGTCCTGGCGACCCGGCGGGCGGCCGATGCCGATGCGGGTGCGCAGATAGTCCTTGGTGGTGAGAGCACTGGAGACCGACCGCAATCCGTTGTGCCCGCCCTCACCGCCGCCGCGCTTGAGCCGGACCTGACCGAACGGCAGATCCAATTCGTCGTGCACGACGATCACCTCGGTCGGCGGCACCGAGAAGAATTTCGCCAGCGCCGCGACCGAGCGCCCGGACAGATTCATGAACGAGCGCGGCTTGGCGATCAATACCTGACGCCCGTCCAGCCTGGCCTGCAATAGATCCGCACCGGACTTCTTGTGCACAGCAAAACGGCCGCCGACGCGCTGCGCGAGCACGTCGGCGACCAGAAAGCCGATATTGTGCCGGGTGCGCTCGTACTCCGAACCTGGGTTGCCAAGTCCGACCACGAGCGCGGGCCCGGTCGAGGATTCGGTCATTCGGATAACCGATCCGGGGAGTTCTTACTCGGCGCTCTCGGCGGCGGCCTCGGCGGCGGCAGCGGCGGCTTCCTCGGTCTCCTGCGCGGAGGCCGGGGCGGCGATGATGTTGACGATCAGCGCCTCCGGGTCACCGGCCAGGGTGACGCCCTTCGGCAGTTCGATCGCACCGGCGGTGATCTGGGTGCCCGCCTCGACGCCCTCGATCGAGACCTCGATGGCCTCCGGGATGTTCAGCGCGTCGGCCTCGATGGACAGCGTGGTGGTGTCCTGGGTGACCAGGGTGCCCGCGCCGGCCTCACCGGTAAGCGTGACGTTCACATCGGCGGTGACCTTCTCGCCGCGCTTGACGATCAGCAGGTCGGCGTGCTCGATGTAACGGCGAATCGGGTGCACCACAACGGATTTGGTCAGCGCGAGCTGCTTCTTGCCGTCGATGACGAGGTTCAGCACCGCATTGGTGCCGTGCTCGCGCAGGATGGCGGCGAAGGCCTGAGCGTTGAGCGAGAGGTGCTGCGGGTCGGCGGCGTGGCCGTACAGCACGGCGGGAACGTTGCCCGCGCGACGGGTGCGACGGGCGGCGCCCTTGCCGAACTCCGTGCGGACGGCGGCTTCGAGAAGGTTGGCGTCGGACATGACTGGATCTACTCCCTACGGCTCTTCCGGGCTGTCAACAGTGCGCCAGGGACTGTTTCCCCCCTGGCAAATGGTTGGTCTACTCGTCGGGCGAAGACCGAACGAGGACGGCCGAGAGCCGAGCCGCGTCGATCACGGTGAACGCATTACGTCTGCGGTCACCCTCGCCGAGACAACCCGAACACCATAGCGCAAGTGTTTATATCCAGCTGAATCGGGTGGTCGGACTGGCCGGATTGTCGTCACCCCGGTCGCGTACGCTGGAGCGGTTGCCGATCGGCCGTGAAGAAAGGTTGTTGCAGTTGACCGCCTCCACTGAGGGTGTCGTCACGCCCGCCCCGCGTGGGTTGCCCGCCGAGGTCGCCCGGCGACGCACATTCGCGGTGATCTCCCATCCCGACGCGGGCAAGTCGACGCTCACCGAGGCGCTGGCGTTGCACGCCAGGATGATCTCCGAGGCGGGCGCGATCCACGGCAAGGCCGGACGCAAGTCCACCGTGTCGGACTGGATGGAGATGGAGAAGGCCCGCGGCATCTCGGTGAGTTCGACCGCGCTGCAGTTCAACTACCGCGCCGCGGGCTCAGATATCGATAACGTCATCAACCTGGTCGACACCCCCGGCCACTCGGATTTCTCCGAGGACACCTACCGCGTGCTCACCGCCGTCGACGCCGCCGTCATGCTCATCGACGCCGCCAAGGGTCTCGAGCCGCAGACACTGAAGTTGTTCCAGGTGTGTCGCCATCGCGGCATCCCGGTCGTCACCGTGATCAACAAGTGGGACCGTCCGGGCCGAGCGCCCCTGGAACTGCTCGACGAGATCAGCGAGCGGATCGGCCTCACCCCGACGCCGCTGTTCCTGCCGGTCGGCATCGCCGGTGACTTCCGCGGTCTGCTACGTCGCGGTCCCGAGGGTGCGGCCGTCGAATACATCCACTTCACTCGGACCGCGGGTGGCGCGACCATCGCACCGGAGGAATCGATAGATCCAAAATCGGCCGAGACCCGCGAGGGTGAGGCGTGGACGACCGCCGCGGAGGAGAGCGAACTGCTCTCGGCCACCGGGCAGGACCACGATCAGGAAATGTTCCTGGCCGGGCAGACCTCTCCCGTCATCTACGCCTCCGCGATGCTGAATTTCGGTGTGCGGCAACTACTGGAGACGCTGGTCGCACTGGCGCCCGCGCCCGGTTCGCGCACCGATATCGGCGGCACGCCGCGCAACACCACCGATCCGTTCAGCGCGGTCGTATTCAAGGTGCAGGCCGGAATGGATGCGGCACACCGGGATCGGCTCGCCTTCATGCGGATCGTCTCCGGCGAATTCGAGCGCGGGATGGTCGTCACGCATGCGCAGACCGGTCGGCCGTTCGCGACCAAATACGCGCTCACCGTTTTTGGACGAGAGCGCTCGACCGTCGACACCGCCTACCCGGGTGACGTGGTCGGCCTCGTGAATGCCACCGCGCTGGCACCGGGGCACACGTTGTTCGTGGACAAGAAGGTGGAGTTCCCGCCGATCCCGTCCTTCGCGCCGGAGCATTTCGCGGTGCTGCGGGCGCAGAGTGCGGGTAAGTACAAGCAGTTCCGCAAGGCCATCGACCAGCTCGATTCCGAGGGCGTGGTGCAGGTGCTGCGCAATGATGCGCGCGGCGATGCCGCACCCGTGCTCGCGGCGGTCGGTCCGATGCAGTTCGAGGTGGTCACGGCGCGGATGCTCGCGGAGTTCAATGTCGAAACACATATGGAGCACCTGCCTTACACGCTGGCCCGGCGCACCGATGCCGAGTCGATGGCCGAACTCGATCGGCAGCGCGGGGTCGAGGTGTTCACCCGCTCCGACGGGGCGCTGCTGGCGCTGTTCAGCGATAAGTGGCGGTTGCAGTACATCGAGAAGGAGCATCCGAAGCTCACGCTCGAGCCGCTGGTCGCGGCGGCGGATTAGGGATTGCCGTTCATCCGGCCTCGGGTTCCGCACCCTCCGGTGCGGGCTCCCGCCGCAGCGGGGTGGCGCCGGGCTCGCGCTCGACCGACGCGATGCCGTCCTCGCGCGTGATCAGCCCCCATCGACTCGATGTCAGGCGCAGGCTCGGCAGATCGCTGAGCGAGAGCACCACCTCATAGGTGCGCTCGTATCCGGTATGCGCAATGCGCCAGCGACCGTCATTGCAGCGGACGTAGCGATCGGTGTAGAAAGCCGCGCCGCGCAACAGCATGTTGTGCGCCGGTATCAGCACGGTATCGGCGAGATACCAAGTGCCGGTAGCGTTATCGCCGTCGACATCGATCTCCGGATGGTCGCATCGGTGCTCGGTGATGACGTGCGGACCGAGGGTGTTGCGCATGAACGCCAGGAACGCATCCCGCGACTCGAACTGCAGGTATTCGCTGTAGGTGGCGGTCGCCTCCGGGATCATGGTGTCCGCGAATTCATCCCACGACTTGGTGTCGAGGGTGCGCAAATACCTGAACTTCAGGCGACTGATCGCTGACACAGCATCCTGGTCCATAACTCAACAATCCCATTCGAAGTCGCCGCGCTACGGAGATTGGGAGATTTGTATCAGATTGCTATCACTTCGAGCCGAAACCGGCTGTCTACCGGGCGGGTCAGTTTCCGATGGTGAAGCAGGTGTTGCAGAAATCGCTGCCGAATTCGGTCAGCCGCAGACTCTTGCGCACGATCTTGGGGGCGCGCCCGGCCTTCTTCAGCGCCGCCTCGACCACCGGCTGCACCTCGAGCACCATGTAGCGGCTGAGCACCACCGGGTCATCGGAAACCTGGGTCAGGCCGAGACGGTTGAGGTTGATCAGATAGGTGCGGGCACGGTCCGGATAACGGACACCGGCCTGTTCCGGAACCGAGGTGAGATCACCGGTCACCAACTCCGAGCCGATGCCGAGCGGACGGTTGGTGCGCACATCGACCGACGGCTGCGGACCGTTCAATGCCATGAACCGCAGAATGCGTGCCTCGTCCGGAGCCAGCTCGTCGAGGATCCGGTCATAGGCGGGGTGCACGTCATCGGTGAAGTAGACATCGGCCGAGCGGGCGAGCAGCGCATCGCCGCGGCGACGCAACTCTTCGCTACTGGCCGAGTGCAGCGGCGCGCCGATGCCGATCGGCGCCGGCTGCGGCGTGCCATTGGAAGTCGGTACGTAGCTGACGATTTCGCGCACCGACCCCTCGGTGACGCCGAGCGCGCTGCGCGCGATGGAGCGCAACGCATTACCGGTGCGCTCGGCGATATCCGCAGACGACTCACCGTCGAGCGCGGCCTGGGTAATCTCCTTGGTCACCTCATAGGTCGTCTCGACGGCCCACTGACTGCCGCGTACCACGGTGCCCGCCGCGAGCCCCGCCGCTCGGAACACACCGCGAATCAGCCGCGCCTCGTTGCTGATCTGCCGCTGTTCGACATCCGAGCTGCGCTCTACCGAGCGGGAACCGGCCCGGGCTATGTCCTGTCCGGTCCTGTCGTCTGTCACGTTCTCTCCGATGTATTGCCAAGTGAACGAATACGCCCACAGATTATTGCCCGCCAGCCTTCCAGGTATGCCTTACCGCGAGCCGAGTGGGCCAGCAAACACGCCGACCCCTGCTGTCGGACGCGTGATTGTCGCCATTGTCTCCGCCGCCGGTTGACACGACGACATTCTGGACACACAGTGTGACTGATGTCTCAGACAATCTGCTGTGGCCCGGGACACTCGCGATGGACCGGCGTCTAGACCTCACAGTAGGGTCCGTCTGCCGACTGGGTGCTAGTTTGGGTTGCCGGTGAGGCGGCGGTCACCGGTATATCGGCAGGAGGGTGTCGTGTTGGAGAGTGTTTTCGGGGTGCACCCGACGGTCCTCCTGGAGTTAGTGACTATCCCCCTTTTCACTGGCATCATCGGATACATCACCAACTGGACCGGCATCCTGATGTTGTTCAAGCCGGTTGCCTTCCACGGTATTCGTTTACCCGGATTGCGCGCACTGTTTCCCTTCCTGCCCAAGCGAATTCAGGTGCTGCCGCTGCTGAGCTACGACGGCCGAATGGGCTGGCAGGGCATTGTGCCCTCGCGCGCAGACAAAATGGCGAGCATCGCGGTCGACAAGGGGCTGGCGAAACTCGGTAGCGTCGCCGACTTCTATCGCGAGCTGGAGCCGGACAAGCTCGCCGAACATCTCGCCACTATCGCCGACGCGCAGATCAAGGACATAGTCGAAGAAATCCTGCGCCGCGAACATCCGCAACTCTGGTACAACCTGCCGACCGGTGTGCGCGAGATGATTCACGCGCGGGTCCGCCAGCAGCTGCCCGATATTCTGCGCGAGCTGACCGAGGAATTGGGCGCCAATATCGATCAGCTGCTGGACGTCAAGCAGATGGTCATCCGTTATTTCCAGGCGCGTCCGCATCTGCTCAACACCCTTTTCCAGGTGCTCGGCGCCAAGGAACTGCGGTTCATGCAGAACTTCGGTTTCTACTTCGGCGCGCCGATGGGTGTGGTGCTGGTCGCCGTTTTGCATGTGACCGGCTGGTCGTCCCTGGTGGTGCTGCCGATCGGCGGTGTCATCATCGGCTGGGTGGTCAACTGGATCGGCCTGAATATGATCTTCGCGCCCGCATACCCGAAGTGGTGGTGCCCGTGGCGGCAGGGTCTGCTGATCAAGCGGCAGCTCGAAATCACCGACGGCTATGCGGAATTGGTCTCCAGTCAGGTGATGACCGTCGCCAACATCGGTGACGAGTTGCTGAACGGCCCGCGCTCGGACCGGACCATGCAGATGCTCGAGGACACGCTGCGCCCGGCCGCGGACCGTGCGCTCGGACCGGCGCGGCCCGCGGTGAAGTTCATGCTCGGCAGCCGGGAGTACGACTCGCTGCAGTCGACGCTGACCACCGAGGCGATGACCATCGCGCCGATCGCCTTCGCGGATCCGGACTTCAATGTCCAGCAGGGCAGGCAGATCAACGACTACATCGCCAAACAGATGTCGGCGCTATCGCCCCCCGACTTCGTGGATATGCTGCGAGCGGCCATCAAACAGGACGAATGGCTCCTTTTTCTGCATGGCGGCGTGTTGGGGCTCTTCGCCGGATACGCTCACATCCTGATCTTCGGAACGGGAGTGGCGACAACATGGCTATGACGGATGCTGGCGGCGACGATCTGCGGGCCGCCAGGCAGGGCGCCGAGCGAACCGAGCAGTCCGAAGTGGCCGAAACCCCAAGAACTTCCGAGTCGTCGACATCCGGCCAATCGACGGAGATCGCGCGCCTGCCCGTTGGCGCGGTCGAGCCGAAGCGGCAGGTCAGCTCGGTGCGCAAGACCGTTCGCGCGACCACCGGGGTCGCCAGGGTCGCGGTGAGCGCGGCCGCCGAGGTGACCGCGTGGGGCATCGACACCGCACTCGGCGTCGGGGCCACCGTGGTGCGCGGCAGTATCGCGGGAACTCCCCCGCGCGAGGTGCTCGCCGAGGCGGAGGCCGAGGTTCGCGACGCGGTGCGGCGCGCGTTGCGTCTGCCCGCGACACCCGAACAGCCCACGACCGATGCCGTTCCCACCTTGCGTGAGCAGGGGGCCGCGCTGCTGCGGCTGTCGGCGAGCACGCAGGGCGAACACCACGAAACCCACCCGGCCTTCGCGCGCATGCTCGAGGAGCTGACCCCCGATGAGGCGCGCATCCTGCGCTTCCTGCACCTCGACGGCGCGCAGCCCTCGATCGATATCCGCGCCGGACGACCGCGCGGCATCGGCGTCGAGCGAATCATCTCCGGACTCAACCTGATCGGTGAGCACGCGGGTCTGCGCTTCCCCAACCGCATCCAGCAGTACCTGCCGAACCTGCGCCGCCTCGGACTGATCGAATTCGTCAAGGAACCGGTGGGCAATCCGAACCGCTACCAACTCCTCGAAGCCCAATCCCCGGTGCGAGAAGTGTTGAAGCGCTCCGGTTTCGGCACGAAGGTCTACTACCGCAGCATCGCGCTCACTGGCTTCGGCGCGGACTTCGTGCAAACCTGCCTGCCGCTCGTCGTCCAAGACGGGCGCGTCTCCGGCACCAGTTAGCCCGCCGCCGACGGTAGTCAAATGGTGGTCGCAGGTGGGGTGTAAAGCCACCATTAAACTACCTTCAGCGAGGTGAACCGCCATTTGACTGCCGTGGCGGGGTCAGGCGCCGTCGGCTAACTCCAGCCAGCGCTCCTCGGCGGATTCCTTTTCGGCCAGTATCTGTTTCAGCTCTGTGCCCAGGGTGATCAGTTTGTCCGGATCGGTGGCCGCATCGGCGAGGGCGGTGTGCAGACGTTGCTCGCGTTCGGTGAGCTTGTCGATGGCGCGCTCTAGTTTGGCCAGCTCCTTGCGCGCGGCGCGGTAAGCGGCGGAGTCGGTCGCAGGGGTTTCGGCGGGCTTGGAGTCGGCGGATCGCGTTGCGGCCGAGCTCGATGCGGCGCGCTTTTTCAGGTATTCGTCGATGCCGCCGGGCAGATTTGTGAGCTTTCCATCGCCGAACAGGGCCCAGGTGGAGTCGCAGATGCGCTCGATCAGATAGCGGTCGTGGCTGATCACGACCAGCGTGCCCGCCCAGTTGTCGAGCAGGTCTTCCAGTTGTTGCAGGGTGTCGATGTCCAGGTCGTTGGTCGGCTCGTCGAGCAGCAGGACATTCGGTTCGGACATCAGGATCCGGGTCAGTTGTAGCCTGCGGCGCTCGCCACCGGATAGGTCACCGACTGGGGTGCGCTGACGGGCCGGAGTGAAGCCGAGGCGCTCGGCCAGTTGGCCCGCGGAGATTTCCTTATCGCCCAGCATGATTCGCTGCGCGATCTGCTGTACCGCCTCCAGCACCCGCAGATCGGTCGGGAGGTCGTCGAGTTCCTGACGTAGCCAACCGATCTGGACCGTCTGGCCCTGAATGCGTTTGCCCGCAGCGGGTTCGACGGCACCGGCCAGCGTACGTAGCAGGGTCGTCTTGCCGGAGCCGTTCACACCGACCAGGCCGACCCGCTCCCCCGGCGCCAAGCGCCAGGTCAAGTCGCGCACCAACTCGCGGCCGTCCGGGGTGGTGAGGGTCGTGTCCTCGAGTTCGATGACGACGCGGCCCAGGCGCTTTCGCGCGAAGGCGGCCAGCGAGACGCTATCGCGCGGCGGCGGCACATCGGCGATCAGCGCCTCGGCCGCCTCCACCCGGTAGCGCGGCTTGGAGGTGCGGGCCTTCGCGCCGCGCCGCAACCAGGCCAACTCCTTGCGCGCCAGATTCGCGCGCCTGGCCTCGGAGGCATCGGCCTGTCGCGCCCGCTCGGCGCGCGCGAAAATCCAGTCGCCGTAACCGCCCTCATAGCTTTCGACCTTGCCGCCGACGACCTCCCAGGTGTCGGTGGCGACGGTGTCGAGGAACCAGCGATCGTGGGTCACGACCACCAGCGCGCTGCGACGCTCCAGCAGATGTTGCGCCAGCCACTGCACGCCCTCGACATCGAGATGGTTGGTCGGCTCGTCCAGGACGAGCAGATCGAGGTCGCGAACCAGCGCGGCGGCCAGTGCGACGCGGCGGCGCTCGCCACCGGAGAGATTGTCGACGGAAGTATCCAGACCGAGGCCCTCGATCCCGATGCCCGCCATCACCGAACGGATGCGCGGATTCGAGGCCCACTCGTGTTCGGCCATATTGTCGGTCATCGCGTCATCGGCCAGTCCCGCCAACACCACGGATCCGACGGTCGCGCCCACGGGAAGTACACCGCGCTGGGTCACCACCGCCATGCGCAGCCCGCCGACCCGACTTACCCGGCCGCTGTCGGGCGGCTCGAGCCCGGTCAGCACCTCCAACAGGGTGGTCTTGCCGCCGCCGTTCAGGCCGACGACACCGATCCGCTCGCCCGCGTGAATGCCGAGCGAAACATTGTCCAGGAGCGGTTTGATACCGAAGCTCTTGGAGACCTGTTCGAGATTGATCAGGTTGGACATGGATCCTTCCGAGTCATGCGCCGGGCGAGCACTCGCCCCGCGCAAGCGTACCGAGCATCCCGAACCACCCGCCGCCCCACCGAACGCCCGAGCGTCCATCCAGGTGTCACGGCCCGGGACCACTGCACGCCGCACCCTTGCTCTCCGCTCCGACGGCCGCGTCCGATCCTGATCAGCGCAGTCGGCAAAGGTGCAACCCTGTCGGGATTCGGAGACTTGCGCGGCGAACGGTGTTCGTTTAAAGTCAGCGGTAGCGAACAACGTTCGTCACGAACGGTGTTATGGCGCTCCTGAGACACAGCCGCAGAATGGGAGCCCGCCTCGCGATCGAGGTGAGTGAGGCGGCACGGTTTCAACTACCCCTGGAGGTTCTCATGCACATCGGACTCGGTCTGCCCATTTCCGATCCCGCCGCCCTGCTCGACTGGGCCCGCCGCGCCGATGCGGGTCCGTTCTCCACGCTCGGTCTGCTCGACCGGCTCGTCTACGACAATCCCGAACCACTGGTCGCCCTCGGCATGATCGCCGGCGCCACCAGCCGCATCAAGGTGCAGACCGAGGTGCTCATCGCGCCGCTGCGCGAGCCGACGCTGCTCGCCAAGCAGGCCGCGACCCTCGATCGCATGTCCGGCGGCCGCCTGGTGCTCGGCCTCGGCGTCGGCGGTCGCGAGGATGATCACATCGCCTCCGGCACCGAGCTGCGCTCCCGCGGCCGTCGCATGGACGAACAACTCGAGATCATGCGCCGCCTGTGGTCCGGCCGGCCGTACGGCACCGACTGCGGACCGATCGGTCCCGCGCCGCTGCGTCCCGAAGGACCCGAACTGCTCTTCGGTGGTTTCCAGCCCGCCGCCATCGATCGCGTCGGCCGTTGGGGTGGCGGCTTTCTCGCCGCCGCCGCACCGTCATGGGCCGGTGGCCTGTTCGACACCGCCCGCCGGTCATGGAAGGAATACGGCCGCGACGGCGAGCCCCGCATTGTCGCCCAGGTCAATGTCGCGCTCGGCGCACCCGACCTGATCGAAGACGCCCGCGCCTCGATGGGCGCCTACTACGAATTCAGCGGTCGCGCCGAGTTCATGCTCGCCGGAATGCTCACTACACCCGACGAGATCCGCACGGCCATCAGCCAATTCGAGGATCTCGGCGCGGATGAGGTCATGCTCTACTGCTACGGCCGCGACGCCGACCAAGTGGACCGCCTCGCCGACGTCATCGCATAGCCGGCGAAACCGTCAGCGCTTGCCCGGCGTGTCGCTGCTGATGACGCGAGCGCCGGGCACCGGTCCGCTGGCCGTGCGCACGCTGCGGCATACACCGGCACCGGCGAGCTCGGCCGCGACCGCAACCGCGCCGTCCTCGCTGTCACACAGGAATGCGCAGGTCGGGCCGGAGCCGGAGACCAGCCCGGCAAGCGCCCCGGCCCCGACGCCCGCACGCAATGTCCGTCGCAACTCGGGCTTCAGCGACAGCGCGGCCGCCTGCAGATCGTTACCCAGCAGGGGCGCAAGCTGTTTCGGGTCACCGGAGGCCAGTGCCTGCATCAGCGCCTGCGGCTCGCCGAGCCGGGGCGGGGTGCCGTTCTCGCGTAGTCGGTCGAGTTCGGTAAAGACCGCGGGCGTGGACAAGCCACCCTTGGCCAGCGCGAGTACCCAGTGAAAGGTATTGCGGGACAACACCGGAAGCAGCCGCTCGCCGCGGCCGGTGCCGAGCGCCGTTCCTCCGTGCAGTGCGAACGGCACATCGCTGCCGAGTTCGGCTGCCACCGCGAACAATTCGTCGCGGGTCAGCCCGACATCCCAGAGTTCGTTCAAGCCCACCAGCGCCGCGGCGGCATCCGCACTGCCGCCTGCCATGCCACCGGCCACCGGAATGCCCTTGTTGATGGCGATTTCCACCAGCGGTGCGCGGCCGGCGAGATGGGCGACCCGCACGGCGGCCTTCCACACCAGATTGGTGCGATCGGTCGGCACATCGTCGGCGCCCTCGCCGCTGACCCGCACGGCGAGCGAGGCGGCCGGTGCGAGTTCCAGATCGTCGCTGAGCGAGAGGGCTTGGAACACGGTGGTCAGATCGTGATAGCCGTCCGCGCGCACGTCACCGACGCCTAGGTGGAGGTTCACCTTGGACGGCGCGCGCACAATGACGGGACTTGGCACAACTGACAACACGGTGCTCAAGCCTATCCCGTGGGTACGACAGGTGCTGAGCTCGAGATGAGACATTCACCGCCCATGTGTCGGACGGTTACAACAGCGCCCCGCCGGTGGCATCGATCCACTGTCCGGTGACCCACCGCGAATCGTCCGAGGCGAGGAATGCGGTGATATCCGCGATATCACCGGGCCGGCCGATTCGATTCAACGGCGACATTCCGGCCACCAACGCCTCGGTCTCGGCATTGCGCAACCAGTTCGCGTTCATATCGGTATCGATCACACCCGGCGCGACGGCATTCACGGTGATGCCGCGGGTGCCGAGTTCCTTTGCCAGCGTTTGGGTGAACGTATCGATCGCGCCCTTGGTCATCGCGTAGGCGATCAGCTGCGGCATTCTCGCCCCGTGCGTGAGGCCGGTGGAGACATTGACGATGCGGCCGCCGTCGCGCAGCCGATCCAGCCCCAGCTTGGTGACGAAGAACGGCGCCTTCGCATTGACGGCGAAGACTCGATCGAAGGCGGCCTCATCGGTGCCGCCGATCGGTTCGCGGATGCCATCGATGCCCGCGTTGTTGACGATGACGTCCACGCCGTCGGCCTGTGCGTCGAATGCGGCCCACAGCGCCGCGGCATCTCCGGGCACGCCGAGTTCGGCCTTGATCGCGAAGGCCGCACCGCCCGCAGCCTCGATGGCGACGACGGTTTCCTTCGCCGCCTGCTCATTGCCGTTGTAGTGCACGGCGACCCGCGCACCGTCTCGGCCGAGCCGCTGCGCGATGGCCCGGCCGATGCCGCGGCTCGCGCCGGTGACCAGCGCGGTTTTGCCGTCGAGCCGGCCGGATTGCAGCAGTGCGCCCATGACGGGTTCCTTTCTCTAGCGATCACTACAGAAAGGACATTAGCACATTCTCTAGCGAGCGCTATAAAATGCGGACATGAGTGCACCGACTAGGGGACGCCCCCGCTCGTTCGATCGGGACGCCGCGCTGGAAAAGGCGCTGCGACTGTTCTGGGCGCGCGGTTACGAGGCGACCTCGATCGGCGACCTGACCGCGGCGATGGGGATCGGCGCACCGAGCCTGTACGCCGCATTCGGCGATAAGGCGACGCTGTTCAACGAGGTGGTGCAGGTCTTCGGCACGCGCTACGGCAGCTTCATCCCGCGCGCGCTCGCCGAGGAACCGACCGCCGAGGCGACGGTTCGCCGCATCCTGCGCGAGGCGGCGAAGGAGTACACCCGGCCCGATTGCCCGCGCGGCTGCCTGGTGATCAGCGCGGGACTCAATACCACCAGCACCGAGATCGCCGACATGCTGCGCGCGCTTCGCAATCGGAATGTGGCGACATTCGCCGCGCGCATCCAGGCTGATATCGATGCGGGCTCATTGCCGCCGGAGGCCGATGCGGCCACGCTCGCACGATATGTCGGCACCGTTATGCAGGGCATGTCGCAGGCGGCCCGGGATGGCGCGAGCGCCGCCGAACTGGAGCGGGTTGCCGAAATGGCCATGCACGGTTGGCCTTCCGCCGTTTGATTCGGGAACTATCCCGACCTCTGCGGCGACTAATCGACGAAACCTCGGCGCAACTCACCCTTGCGTTCAATACCCACCGGGGGTATGTTGATTGGCGTCGGGGATACCCCCGCACCGTATGATCGAATGTGAGCGAAGGAGTCGGAGATGGCCACGAGCACCTACACCGTCACGGGGATGACCTGCGGACACTGCGTCAGCTCGGTCAAGACGGAGATCGGCAAGATCGATGGCGTGACCAGCGTGGACGTCGACCTCGCCAGCGGTGCGGTCCGGGTGGACAGCACCGCACCGCTCGCCGACGCCGATATCGTCGCCGCCGTCGACGAGGCGGGGTACGAGGTCGCCGTCTGATGCAGGCCCGGCTGAGATTCGCCGCGATCGGCGGCGGTCTCGTCGCGCTGTTCGGTGTCGCACTCGGTATCGGCGCCCTGGTGGGCGATCCGGCCGTGTCGGCACCGGACCACGGCGCGATGGCGCACACCGAACAGGACACCGGTCTGTCGGATTCGCGATCCGGCTACACCCTGACAGACCTGAGCGCACCCGCTGATCCGAATCGAGCCGGGGCCCTGCGTTTTCGGATCACCGGACCGGACGCAACTCCGGTCACCCGATTCACCACCCAGCACGACAAGAAGCTGCACCTGATCGTGGTCCGCTCGGATACCACCGGATATCGGCACGTGCACCCGACCATGGACGACACGGGCACCTGGTCGATCGATTGGAATTGGACAGCGCCCGGCACCTATCGCGTCTTCGCCGATTTCGTACCCGAGCAGGGGCCCGGCGATCTGGTCCTGAGCCGCACCGTCACAGTCGCGGGACCGGCTGAACTCCAACCACTTCCACCCGAGTCGCGGTCGGCAACGGCGGACGGTTACCAAGTGCGCATGGCGGGTGATCCGAGCACCGCGGGCAGCGAACTTCGTTTCACCGTGACGCGCGACGGCGCGCCGGTGACAGACCTCGAGCCGTATCTCGGCGCGTACGCGCATCTAGTGGTCTTGCGCGCCAACGACCTTGCCTACCTGCACGTCCATCCGCAGGGCGAAATCGGCCGCACCCCAGCCGGTCCGGAGGTCGGCTTCCATGCCAAGACCCCGAGTGCGGGCGCATTTCGGTTGTATCTAGACTTCTCCCACGGCGGTGTCGTACATACCGCCGAGTTCACCGCGCGCGTCGAATCATCCACAGCGCCATCCACATCCGATGGTGGGCACCATTCGGGTGGCGGTCACCCCTGACCGCATCCGCCGACCACCGCATGCTCGAGCTTGCATTCGGGGCGATGACCTGCACTTTCCATGCGACACGCGGAGTGTGGCGGCACGCGTGAATTAATTGCCGCAGCACATGAATCCGGTTCCGCGACCAACAAGGCAAAAGTTGGTTATCCACAATCCGTTTCGCTCGCGGCGACGCCCCAGCAAGCGAACCGCTTGGATAACGCCGTGCATGATCCCGCCCCACCCACCACAGAAACCGACCAGTCCGGCAATCGTTCGCCATTGCGCCGATATCGCCCCAGCCGGAGCGCCCTAGCGCATAGCCAGCCCGTCCCGCGAGGCCAACGCACCCAACCGATCACCTTCACCCGCAACGAGATACACGCGGGTTGAACCATCACGCGCGCTTCGGGCCACATCTGGGCGGCAGAGCGGACGATAGCCGCAGTGTCGGCGATGTCACCGCAGCCGGTCCAGTCCGATAGCAGTCAGGCGACACCAGGATGCGGGCTCACGCCTGGGCGGCGAGGCGGACGAAGGCTGCGGTGTCCAGGGTTTCGCCGCGGGCGGTCGGATCGATTCCGGCGGCGACGAGGCGGCGTTCGGCTTCGGCGGGAGAACCGGCCCAGTTGCCGAGGGCGGCGCGCAGGGTTTTGCGGCGCTGGGCGAAGGCGGCGTCGACTACCTCGAAGACGCGGCGGCGGTGTGCTTCGTCCATCGGCCACGGCGGTTCGGCGTAGCGCTCGATGCGGACCAGGCCGGAGTCGACCCGGGGCACCGGCCAGAACACCTGGGTGCCCACCGCGCCCGCGCGGCGCACCGTGCCGAAGAAGCCCGCCTTGACACTCGGGACGCCGTAGACGCGACTGCCGGGCTCGGCGGCGAGACGGTCCGCGACCTCGGCCTGCACCATCACCAATGAGGTTGTGATGCTGGGCAATTCGGCGAGCAGGTGCAGCAGCACCGGCACGGCGACGTTGTAGGGCAGATTCGCCACCAGCGCCGACGGCGGCGCAGGCAGTCTGTCCGCACGAATCCGCAGCGCATCGGCTTCCACAACGGTCAACTGCCCGGCCAGTTCCGGGGCGCGATCGGCGACGGTCACCGGAAGATGTTTCGCCAATACGGGATCGATCTCGACGGCGATGACCGAATCCACCACATCGAGCAGCGCCAATGTCAGCGAACCGAGCCCCGGTCCGACCTCGAGCACCGCATCCCCGCGCCCGACCCCGGCCGCCGCGACAATCCGCCGCACCGTATTGGCGTCGTGCACGAAGTTCTGTCCGAGCTGCTTGGTCGGCCGCACGCCGAGTCGCTCGGCCAGTGCCCGCACCTCGGCGGGCCCCAGCAGCGCAGCACTCCCACGGGCGGAAATATCGGGTTCGGACACGTCCGACAACGTATCAACCCGCCCGCTGTGATCAGCCGATGCCCAGGCGACTCGTGCAGGCGGGCCAGGCGCCCCAACCCTGGCGGGCGCGGGTGACTTCGGCAATGGCGATCTGTTCTTCGCGGGTGGCCAGGTCGGCGCGCGGGGCGTACTTGAGACCGCCCTGACGTTCCCAGGTGCCCTGGTCGAATTGAATGCCGCCGAAGTAGCCGTTGCCGGTGTTGATGCCCCAGTTACCAGTGGACTCGCAGCGGGCCAGCGCATCCCAGATATCGCCGTCACGCACCGGCGGCACCTCGGTACCGGGCTTGGCCCCCTTGCGGACGGTCTTCGGCTGAGCCGTCACCTTCACATTGGAAGCGATCGGCCGCCGACTGACCTCCTGGCCGTTGACCATGGTGACCGCGAACGTCACATCCTGCACGCCGGGCGCACCCTGACTCTCCACCACGGTCCGGCTCATGTTCAGGGTCGGATCCTCGATCACATTCTCCGGCGGATCCAGCGGCACCGTCTCGACCTTGTTCTCGACGCGCTGGCGGGTCACCACGATCCGCAGCCCATCGGTGAGCGGCGTGGTCGCCGCAGGCTCGACGGTATCCTGCTCGATCAGCGGAATGCCCGCCGCGGTGAGGAACTCACCGACGGTCGGCGCGGCCAGTCGAACATCGACCGGATTGCCGATGCCGTCGAGCAGCGATACCGCGCGCGGGCTGGCGATCTGCAGCGCGGCGCCCTCGAGCGGCAGCTTCTCGTTGCGGGCCGGGGAAACGAATACCTCGCGGGGCAGGTGCAGCTGGTCCACCACATCGCCCGCGGTCAGACCGGTCGACCACACCTTTTCGGGCTTGCCGTCCAGCGATATCGCGACCTCGCGTGCCCGGTTGTAGGTGATGGTCGCGCCATCGGTGATCGCCGCGGCCAGCGCGGGCCGGACCAGGTCGCGGTCGTTCACGTCGAACCCCGCGGCCTTCAACACCCCGCTGACGTTGCGCGACATGGTGGTCTGGGTCATCTGCTCACCGTCCACGACGACCGTGACCGTCTTACGGTTCACGATTGCCATCGCGGCACCGACGATCAGCGTCACCAGCAACGCCGCAACCGCCGCGTACAGCAGCGGCGAGCGGGACTGGTTGATCCTCGTGAATGGAGACATGGTCACAGTACGATAACGAAGGGGTCAGCGGTCTACAACCGTAGTGTTACGAGCGGCGGGTATCAATATCACAAACGAATATCGACGCCGCAGGTAAATCACAAAACGTGCCGACCGAAGTGACCTAGGACACACTTACCGGCCCAAATGTGAAACAAGATCAGGTGAAATTGCGAGCCGCTCGCGATTCCGCCTGATCTCGAATTCAGATGCCGTAGATACGGCGGGCGTTGGCGGTGGTGATTTCGGCGAGGGTCACCGGATCCTGGTCGCGCAATTCCGCTAGGGCGCGCACGGTGTAGGGAAGGCAATACGATTCGTTGGGTGCGCCACGGAATGGATGCGGCGTGAGATATGGCGCATCTGTTTCGACCAAGATCTGGTCATCGGGCACGACCTTGGCGGCCTCGTGCAATTCGTGCGCGTTCTTGAAACTCACCGTGCCGGAGAAGCTGAGGATGTACCCCTCGGCCACACACGACATCGCCATGTTGGTGTCCGAGGAAAAGCAATGGAAGATCACGGTTTCCGGAGCGCCCTCGTCCAGCAATACCGTCAGCAGATCGTGGTCGGCCTCGCGGTTGTGGATCATCAGCGGTTTGCGCAGACGTTTGGCCAGGTCGATATGCCAGCGGAAGCCCTCGACCTGATCCTCGATAGCGGCGCAGCCCTCCAACTTGCCCGGCCAGAAGTAATCCAGGCCGGTTTCGCCGATCGCGACCACGCGCGGGTCGGCGGCCAACCGCTCCAGTTCGGCCTTGGCCGCATCGTCGAGCGCATTCGCCCGCGTCGGATGCAGCGCCACGGCGGCGAACACTCGCCGATCCCAGTTCGCGGCCTGTACGGCCCACTGCGCCGCGGCCAGATCATCGGCGACGGTGACCACCTGGCCGACCCCGACCGAGGCCGCGCGATCCACGATCACCGCCGTCGACTCCGCATCGGTCGCCCCGCAGGCATCCAGATGCGTATGCGCGTCGACCAGCGGCGCGAGCGGTTCCGGCAGCTCGGGCGCGGCCCGTTTGGCGCTCATCGGCGAACTCCGGCGGACCCGAACACGGGCGCGTCACGGCGGTAATCGCCTCCAGGGATATTCAGGTGAGCGTCGGAATCCACGCGCATTACAGTAGATGCACCATGAGCGAGCGAAGCGAGCGATCAATCAACACAGCCGCCAGTGCGGTCATGCCGGAGCCGAGCGTCAGCGAGGCGCAGGCGCCGAGCGTCAGCGAGGCGCAGGCCGCGAGGGAGCGGAGCGAGCGAGCCGAAGGCGCAGCCGCATTTGCGGTCATGCCGGAGCCGAGCGTCAGCGAGGCGCAGGCATGAGCGCAGCTGACCGCCCCGCCTTCTACATCACAACGGCCATCGCATACCCGAACGGTGCGCCGCACATCGGGCATGCGTACGAGTACATCTCGTCCGACGCCCTCGCCCGCTTCAAGCGGCTCGACGGTTATGACGTCTTCTTCATGACCGGCACCGATGAGCACGGGCAGAAGATGCAGCAGACCGCGGTGGCCGAGGGGGTGCCGGTGGAGGAACTCGCGGCGCGCAACTCGGATGTGTTCGAGGCGATGGACAAGACGCTCGACATCTCCTACGACCGCTTCATCCGCACCACCGATGACGACCACCAGGTGGCCAGCGCGGCGATCTGGGAGCGGATGCTCGCCAACGGCGATATCTACCTGGACAACTACTCGGGTTGGTACTCCGTGCGCGACGAGGCGTTCTACACCGAGGAAGAAACGACGCTGCTCGAGGACGGCACCCGGATCTCGACCGAATCGAAGACGCCGGTCACCTGGACCGAGGAGTCGAACTACTTCTTCCGGCTGTCGAACTACCAGGACAAGCTGCTCGCGCTCTACGACGAACATCCCGAATTCATCGCGCCCGCAACGGCTCGCAACGAGATGGTGAGTTATGTGAAAGCGGGTCTGAAGGACCTGTCCATTTCACGCACCACCTTCGACTGGGGCGTGCCGGTGCCCGGACATCCCGATCACGTGATGTACGTATGGGTGGACGCGCTCACCAACTACATCACCGGCGTCGGCTTCCCGGATACGGAATCCGTTGCGTTCCAGCGGTTCTGGCCTGCCGATGTGCACATCATCGGTAAGGACATCACCCGGTTCCACACCGTGTACTGGCCCGCGTTCCTGATGTCGGCCGGGATCGAGTTGCCGAAACGCGTTTTCGTGCACGGGTTCCTGTACAACAAGGGCGAGAAGATGTCCAAGTCGGTCGGCAATGTGGTCGACCCGCTGGCGCTGGTCGACGAGTACGGCGTGGACGCGGTGCGCTTCTTCCTGCTGCGCGAGATCTCCTACGGCCAAGACGGCAGCTACAGCCACGAGGCGATCGTCGGGCGGATCAATACCGATCTGGCCAATGAATTCGGCAATCTGGTGCAGCGCAGCCTGAAGCTGGTCGCCCGCGACTGCGGCGGTGTGGTGCCGACGCCGGGCGAATTCACCGAGGCCGATCGCGCCCTGCTCGACCGCGCCAACGGGCTGCTGGAGCGCTGCCGCACCGAATTCGATGCCCAGCAAATGCATTTGGCACTCGAGGCGATCTGGCTGACGCTCGGTGAGGCCAACCGCTACTTCTCCGCGGAGGCGCCGTGGGCGCTGGCCAAGACCGGCACCGAGGAGTCGCTGGCCCGCGAGGCGACGGTGCTGTATGTGACCATCGAACTGCTGCGCATCGTGGCGATTCTGGTGCAACCGGTGATGCCCGAATCCGCTGGCAAGATCCTCGATCTGCTGGCAAGCCAGAACCGCGCATTCGCCGATATCGCGACCCCGCTGGTCCCCGGCACCCCGCTCCCGGAGCCCGAAGCGGTCTACCCGCGTTACGTGGAGCCGAAGAAGTAGTCGGCCGAAGGCGATACGTAGCACGAGGCGGCTACCGCATCTGGGATAAACAAGACGCGCCGCTACTAGGGTGACCACTACCAGCTGTGCCCGGACGATCTGCTGACCGAGCTCAATGGCGCCGCCGATTACGCGAAGATCACCGCCTTACTGAGGCGCTACCGCTCGATAAAGCGGTAGCGCTTCAGGTTCAGCCGGATCGCCCGGGAAGGCTACTTCCAGCGGTCGAGCAGCCGATTGATCTCGGCGGTCAGCGCCCACTGCAGCATGGGGCCGAAGGTGATGCGGCCAACGCCCTGCTCGGCGAAGACGGCCTTATCCGACTTATCTGGCAGCCCGACAGCACTGATGGGCAGCGGCAATTCGCTGGTCAGCCTGCGCATATCGGTATCGGAGTGCCGGCCGGCCGGGAACAGCGAATCCGCACCCGCCGCGGCGGCCAGCCGCAGGCGCGCGATGGCACGATCGACGCGGTCGCTCGCGTCACCGTCCTCGCGCATGAACAGGTCGGTGCGCGCATTGATGACCACATGTACGCCGGCCGCGTCGGCGAATTGCCGCAAACCATGCACGAAATCGGCGTGCTCCTCGGGCGTGCGCAACCGGCCGCCCTCGCTGTGCACCGTGTCCTCGACATTGAGGCCGATCGCACCCGCATCCAGCAGTCCCTCGATCAACTGGGCGGGCTCGAGGCCGTAACCGGATTCGATATCGACGGAGACCGGAACATCGACCGCGCCGGTGATCTGCCGGACGCGGGTCAACAGCTCCGCGAATGTCATCCCTTCCTTATCGCTGCGTCCGACCGAATCGGCGACCGGATGACTACCGAGGGTGAGCGCCGAAAATCCCGCCGCGACAGCGACATTCGCCGACCACGCATCCCACACCGTCGGAAAGACACCGGGATCGCCCGGGACATGCAATTCGAGAAACGCCTTCGCCTTGCTTTCCAAAGAGGTCATGACACCGATCATCGTCGCGCCCGTGATCGATAGCACTATGACACTCCCCATCCGGCCGCCCGGGAGTGTCGGCGATGGCGAGTCACGCTAGGAACTGTCACCGCCGTTGCGGCGGGCCGTCAGCACCGCGTCGTACAGTTCACGACGGGAAACGCCGGTCTCGGCGGCCACCTGGGCGCAGGCGTCCTTGAGGCGAATACCTTCGGCGGTCAGCGATTCGACCTCGTCGACCAGGTCGGCGGGATCGGCCGCGATGGGTTGTGCGCCTTCGAGGACGACGGTGATTTCACCGCGCGCCCCATCGACCGCCCAAGCGGCTAGTTCGCCGAGGGTTCCGCGCACGACCTGCTCGTAGGTCTTGGTCAGTTCCCGGCAGACCGCAGCCCGCCGGTCCGGACCGAGCACCTCGACGGCGTCGGCCAGGCAGTCGGCGAGCCGGTGCGGCGCCTCGAAGAACACGCAGGCGCGCGGCTCGGTAAGCAAGGTGCGCAACCACTCTCGACGCTGGCCGGATTTGCGCGGCGCGAACCCGTCGAAGCAGAAGCGTTCCACCGGGAGCGCGGACAGTGCCAGTGCGGTGGTCACCGCCGACGGTCCCGGCAGGCAGGTGACCGGCAGCTGACGCTCGACACAGGCCACCACCATGCGATACCCCGGATCGCTCACCGACGGCATGCCAGCATCGGTCACCAGCAGCACCGTGCTGCCCCCCTCGATCTCATCGAGCAGTGCCGGAATCTTGGCGGATTCCACGTGGTCGTCGAACCGCAGAACCCGCCCGGTGATCTCCACCTCCAAGGCCTTGGCGAGTGAGCGGGTGCGTCGGGTGTCCTCGGCCGCGATGATCTCGGCGGATCCGAGCGCCTCGCGTAGCCGCTGTGAGGCGTCGCCGATCTCGCCCATCGGCGTCGCCGCGAGCACCAATCGCCCCACCTGGTCCGCCACCGCGCTCCTTTCCCTGGACCGAGTAGTCCCAAGGCAGCGTATCGGCCCGATGCCGCCGACCACGCCGCGGACTGCCACCGCCCTACAATCCCCTCTGCGCCGCACCCCGTGGAGCTCCGCATCGAATGGCGGCACTCATGGAAAAATCCGTGAATGCAGCTCAGGGTGTGATTCGCGCGGCGGCGCGCTCACCGGTGCGGGTCACGGTGGCGCGCACAGCATACGATCGGGGCGTGACCCAGGTGACCGACCAGCGCGCGACCGTAGCCGGGGCCGTGCCCTCTTGGTCGAGCCCCGCGCCCCTGCGTCCATCGCCCGACTTCGGGCCGCTCGACAAGCTCCAGGGGTGGGTGGTCACCGCGATACTCACCGCGATCGCGGCGTTGACGCGGTTCATCCTGCTGGACTATCCGACCGACGCCTACACCCCGGTCTTCGACGAGAAGCATTACGCGCCACAGGCCTGGCAGATCCTCACCGGCGGCGGCGTCGAAGACAATCCCGCATACGGGTTGGTGGTGCATCCCCCGATCGGCAAACAGCTGATCGCGGTGGGCGAGTGGATGTTCGGCTACAACGGCTGGGGTTGGCGATTCAGTGCGGCACTGGCGGGCACGATCCTGGTGCTGCTGGTCATCCGGATCGTGCGCCGGATGGCGCGGTCCACCATGGTCGGCGCGATCGCGGGCATTCTGCTGATCGCCGACGGACTCACCTTCGTCTCCTCGCGCATCGGCATGCTCGACATCTTCATGGGGGTGCTGGTCACCGCCGCATTCGGCTGTCTGATCGTGGACCGCGACGAGGTGCGCGCCCGAATCGCCAAGGCGGACTACGAGGGTCGGATCGATGCGAGCGAATGGGGTCCGCGACTAGGAGTGCGCTGGTGGCGCTTCGGCGCCGGTGTACTGCTCGGACTGTCCTGCGGCACAAAGTGGTCCGGGATGTACTTCATCCTCGCGTTCGGGCTCATGAGCGTCTATTTCGACGTGTCCGCGCGGCGCGCCTACGGTGTGCGGCGGCCCTGGATCGGCACGGCCGTGCGTGATGTCGGGCCCGCGCTGTACTCGTTGGTGCTGATTCCGCTCGGGGTGTATCTGGCCAGCTACTGGGCCTGGTTCGCCAGTGAGGACGGTGTGTTCCGGTATGCGGTCGGCAATCAGGTCGGTCGCGACGGTCGGTGGTCGTGGCTGCCGAATGCGCTGCGCTCGCTGTGGTACTACAGCGGCGAAACGCTGCGGTTCCACGAGGGGCTGACCAATTCGGCCGGTAACCATCACCCCTGGGAATCCAAGCCGTGGACCTGGCCGATGGGGCTGCGGCCGATGCTCTACTACTACGCCGACAGCGGCGTCACCGGGTGCGGTCAAACCCAGTGCGTCAAGGCCGTGATGCTGATCGGCACCCCGGCGATCTGGTGGATCGCATTCCCGGTGTTGGGCTGGATGCTGTGGCGCACCGTGGTCCGTCGGGACTGGCGCTATGCGGCGGTGCTGACCGGATACGGCGCCGGACTCATTCCCTGGTTCTTCACCCTCGATCGGCAGATGTACTACTTCTACGCCGTGCCGCTGGCCCCGTTCCTGGTGATGGGCATCGCGCTGGTGTGCGGCGATATTCTCGGCCCGGCCCGATCGGTGCACATACCGCGAAGTCCGGCCGGCACCTATCTGCCCGCGGTGCCGAGTGAACGGCGCAGTCTCGGACTGCTCGCGGTCTGCATCTACCTCGGCTTGGTGATCGCCAATTTCATCTGGCTCTGGCCGATTCTGACCGCGCTGCCGATTACGCCCGGCAACTGGCACGACCATCTCTGGCTGCCCAGTTGGCGCTGAGGACTAACTCTCCAGCGCCGTCTTGACGTACTTCAGGGCCGCCTCGTCATCGAGACCGAGCCGTCGAATGGTGGCGACGTAGTCGGTCGCGGCGCGCCCTGCCAGATCCTTGGTCGGGTCACCCGAGGACGCGATGAAAGATCCTTGCCTGCCCCGGGTTTCGACGACCCCGTCGGCCTCGAGTTCCCGATAGGCACGGGCGACCGTATTCGGCGCCAGCCCGAGTTGCGCGGCCAGCGCTCGCACCGTCGGGATCTTCGTTCCCGCGGTCAACTCCCCCGAGCGCACCTGCGCGATGACACCCAGCCGCAGCTGCTCGTAGGGCGGAATCGACGAATCATGGGTCACGGTAATGGTGAACATCGCACGCTCACACGTCATCTCGGGACAGCGGGCAGGACATGCACCGCGGTCCGCCACGGCCGGAACCCAATTCGGAGCCCGGGATGCGCAGCACCTCGATGCCCGCATCCTCGAGCCGCGCATTGGTCATATCGTTGCGCTCGTATGCGACGACCACGCCGGGCGCGAGCGCCAGCGTGTTGTTGCCGTCGTCCCACTGCTCGCGTTCGGCGGTGACCACATCGAGCCCGGTATCGATGACCCGCAGCTTGCCGATGCCCATCGCATCCGCGGCGGCGGGCAGGAACGGATCGGGGCCGCGCATGCTCACCCTGGCTTGATCGTTGCGTCCGCCGTAATCGTCCTCGCGATGAATCGTGAACGCGCACAGCGAATCCCGGACCGCCGGATACATCACGACGGCATCGGTGTCGACCATGGTGCACACCGTGTCCAGGTGCATGGTCGCGCGACTCTGGGCTATCGGGACGACCAGCACCGTGTGGGCCAGATCGTCGTCGAACAGGCTGCGCGCCAACGCTTCCGCGCCCGCGGGCGAGGTGCGCTCACCGACCCCGACCGCGACCACGCCGGGCGCGAGCAACAGCACGTCACCGCCCTCGATCGGCGCGGTATGCGATTCGTAGGCCCGTCGCACGCCGAGGAAGCGCGGATGGAATGCGTAGATGAGATCGGTCAGCGAGGTCTCGCGAATCCGGGCGGGCAGGGCGAGCGAGGTGATCGCCACCCTCGGACCGACCCAGAATGACGAATCCCTGGTGAACAGCAGATTCGGCAGCGGATCGATGACGAAATCCGCACCGTGGTGCATGCGCCGCACCAGCGAGGTGTTGTCGCCCTCGAAGGGCAGTTCGCCGAAGGTCATCCCGGCCATCAGGATGTTGGCCAGATCCCTGGCCCGGACGCCGCGCAGGAAGGCCGCGAGCTCGTCGGCCAGCATATGTCCGAGTTTGCGTGCGTCGACCGCGCCGGAGATGCCCTGGATGCGGGCCGCCCCGCTGACCGAGAGGGTTTCGGCGAGCAGATCGGCGAGCAGCAGCACCTCGACGCCGCGTTCGCGCAGCACCCCGGAGAAGATGTCGTGCTCCTGCTGGGCCCGCTCGACCCAGGGAATGCCGTCGAAGAGCAATTGATCGTTATTGCGCGGTGTCAGCCGCCGCAATTCATCGCCTGGCCGGTGCAGCAGCACCGTGCGCAGGGTCCCGACCTCCGAGCTGACCGCCAGCCGACCGCCCGGATCGCCGACACCGTCCAACTCATCGTCCGCACCGCCATCGTGCCCCGCCCGCACCGCGTCTGCTCCCATGATCCGACCGTAGTTCGCCGAGGGCGTAAGAGCACGCAATTGGGTGTCTCCGATTCCGACCCCAGCACACCCTAACCTGAAGTATGGTTTAGGTGAATGGAGGAGCGCGATGTCGACAACCGATTGGCGAGCGAAGGAGCTGACCCCCGGGCAGCTGTCCGAGCGTAGCGGAGTAGCGGTCTCCGCGTTGCACTTCTACGAACGCGAGGGTCTCATTTCGAGTCGTCGCACAAGTGGAAATCAACGCAGATACGCCCGCGAAACGCTGCGCCGCGTCGCCTTCATCCGCATCTCCCAGCGGGTCGGCATTCCATTGAGCGAAATCCGCGCCGCACTGGACAAACTCCCCGAAGGCCGCACCCCGACCCGGCGCGACTGGGAGACCCTGTCCACCGCGTGGCAGGCCGACCTCGACGACCGCATCACCCAGCTGACTCGCCTGCGCGACAACCTGACCGGATGCATCGGCTGCGGCTGCCTGTCGCTCGGCAGCTGTCGACTGGTCAACGAACACGACCGCCTCGGCGAACAGGGGCCGGGCGCCCGCGTACTCGATGTGACGCTCAACTGCCCATCGAAGCCAGCAGCCTGTTGAACCGATCGCTGGTGCGGCGAATCACGAATTCGTAGGGGTAGGCGAATTTGCGCGCCCACCAATAGCCGAAGCGGATATCGAAGGAGGTGTAGACGAGGAACCGATTGCGCTCTATACCGCGCAGGATCGCCGCCGCAACATATTCCGGCGAGGCGGCATGCTTGGTGAACGCGGTGGTGAGTCGCTTGATCCTCGGGTTTTCCTTGTCCACTCCGACCAGCTCGACACTCTGCACCAATGGTGTGTTCACCGCGCCGGGCACCACCAGATGCACCGAAATGTCGTGGTGCCGTAAGTCGAATCGCAGCACTTCGGAAACGCCGCGGATGCCGAATTTGCCCGCACTGTAGGCGGCATGCCACGGCAGCGCGAGGATTCCGGCCGCCGAGGAGACATTCACCAGTGCCCCACCGCGTTTCGCCCGAACCATCGGCGGCACGAAGTTCTCGATCACATGGATGGGGCCCATCAGGTTGACCTCCACCATCTTGCGCCAATGCCGGTGCTCGAGGTTCTCGACGGTGCCCCAGGTGGAGGTGCCCGCGATATTCATGACGATATCGAGGCTGCCGAATTCGGCGTGCACGTCGGTGGCGAAGGCGGTGACCGCGTCGTAGTCGGTGATATCCAGGGCACGCGCGGTGAGCACGGTGCCACCCGCCTCCTTGATGGTGCGAACCGTATCCTCGAGGCCCTCGGCATTGATATCGGTCAGCACCAGTTCGGCACCCCCGGCCGCGCACGCCAGGGCGGTCGCCCGGCCTATCCCGCTCGCCGCCCCGGTGACCAGCACCTTCGCATCCCGCACTGTTTTCCTGCGCCCAAAGCCAAGCACACCGGATCCCATCTCGAATATCCCCAATCGGTTGCACGCAGGGTACGCGGCACCGATCACGTTCCGACGTTCATACGGCCGAAGCGGGTCGCGGAGTTCGAATCGGGACGGCAGGTCAGCGCCCGAGCACCGCAAGCATCCCTGCCACCGCCCGCGGCCAAGTGAACTGCTCAGCCCGGCTGCGCGCCGCCTTCCGGCGACCGGCGGTGGGCATCGCGAGCACATCGGTGACGGCCTGGGCGAAGGCGGAGGGGCGATCGTCGGCGACGGCGCCGCATTCGGCGGTGACGATATCGGCGAGCGCCGAGGATCGGCTGGCGACGACCGGCGTACCTGCGGCCAATGCCTCCAATGCGGCGAGTCCGAAGGTTTCGTGCGGTCCCGGTGCCAGCGAAACATCGGCGGTCGCCAGTAGTTTCGCCACCATTGCTCGGTCGGTGATGAATCCGGTGAAGTGCACCGCAGGCAGACCGCCGGTCAACGTCGGCAAAGAACGAGCCCGACGCTCCAGGGCTTCGCGCCGCGGTCCCTCCCCCGCCACGACCAGCCTGGCCTCTATCCCCGCCTTGCGCAGTGCGCCGATGGCTTCAATGCTGCGATCGACCCGCTTCTCCACCGACAATCTGCCGCAGTGCACAAGCAGCGGATGTCCCGGCACGCCGAGATCGGCGCGCAGGCGGTAGTCACGGCGGAGCGGGCTGAACAGCTCCAGATCCACCCCGAGCGGCACCAGTTCGACATTGGGCGCGTCGATGCGCAGGAACTCCGCGCGCGCGAATTCCGTTGTGCAGACCACGATGTCGTAGTCGTCCGCGGTGCGCCGATTCGCGATATCGGCGCATCGGCGCGCCACCGAGCCAGGCATGACCTGGCCGAGTAGTCGGTCCAGGCGCTCGTGCGAGATCATTACGCTCGCCACGTCGCGGGTGCGGGCCCAGCGTCCGAATCCTCGCAGCGTCAGCCGGTCCGACACCTCGAGCACGTGCGGCCGCAACCCGGCAAGCACATCGGCCACTCGGCGCGGATCCGCCGCCCGATAACCGCCGGTCCACGGAATCGCCAGGGCCGGCAGGGTGATCCGCACCGCACCGGTCGGCAAGATCTCCTCGGCCCGGCGCGGTCCGGGCACGATCAGCACAACCTCGTGCCCGGCGGCCACGTACCCCTCGCCCAGGTGGTGCAAAGCGGTGCGCAGCCCACCCGACCGCGGACCGTAGAAGTTCGCCAGCTGCACGATGCGCACATCGCCGATCGTGCAGCGAATCGGGTTCCCCCCGGAACCGGTGCGCCCAACACCGCATGAACACCCGTGAAAGAACCTGCTAACGGGTGCGACGGCGCAGCAGTCCGACACGCGGGACCGAGGCCGGTCACGCGCGCGTGGTACCCCGGCCCGCCCTGGGCAGATCGAGATCCAGCGGGATGCGCCCGACGGCCAGATGCGCCTCGACCTCGTCGGCGGGCATCGGCCGCGCGATCAGAAACCCTTGCGCCCGATAGCAACCCAGCCCGACCAGGGTCCGCGCGGCCACCGGCGTCTCGACGCCTTCCCCGACCACACCGAGCCCGAAGGACCCGGCCAACCCGATAATGGATTTCACGATCGCCAGATCGTCGGTGCTCGCGCCGAGGCGCTGCACGAAGCCGCGGTCGATCTTCACCGCGTCGACCGGAAGCGCCTTCAGATGCGACAGTGAGCTGTATCCGGTGCCGAAATCGTCGATGGCGATCTGCACACCCATTCGCTTGAGTCCGCGCAGCGTGACCTGGGTGCGCGCCAGATCCTGCACGACCACATGTTCGGTGATCTCCAGGCAGACCGAACTGCCGTCGATCCCGAACAGCCGCAGAATATCCTCGATCCGCTCCACGAAATCCAGGCTGACCAGCTGAACCGGCGAAACATTTATCCGCATCACCACATTCGCCGCCAGCCCCCGCCTGCGCCATTCGGCGAATTGCGCACACGCCGAGCGAATCACCCAGCGCCCCAGCTCACCCGCGAGATTGGTGGCCTCGGCGACCGTGACGAACGCACCGGGCGGCAGCAGCCCCCTGGTCGGATGCAACCAGCGCACCAGCGCCTCGAGCGCCACCACCCGACCGGTGCGCAGATCGACCTCGGGCTGATAGTGCAGCAGCAGCGAGCCGTCCGAGACCGCGCCGCGCAGATTCAGCTCCACATCGTCCTGCAGTTCGAACTGCGCGCGCATGGCGTCGGTGAAGACCGCGACACCGTTGCCGCCGCCCGATTTCGCCGACAGCAGTGCGTGATCGGCCCGGCGCAGCACATCCGCGACCGTGGTCTCCCCCGGAATACCCACCGCGACACCGACGCTGGCGCCGCGGCTGACCGATTCCCCGCCGACGGTCACCCGCCGTCCGATAAGCTGCTGAATCCGCGTCGCCTCCAATTCGGCCGCCACCGCATCCATCGGTTTGGCAGGCACGATGACGAATTCGTCGCCGCCGAGTCGGGCGATCATGTCATTGGAATCGAGATTCTCCCGCAGTCGCGAGGAGAGCGTGCGAATGAAGTTGTCCCCCGCGGTATGTCCGAGAAAATCGTTGAGCGCTTTGAGCCGGTCGAGATCGAGGAAGAAGGCGGCCACCGGGCCGGGACTGCCCTGTCTGAGCCGCTCCTCCATATGTTCGAGCAGCGCCCGCCGGTTGGCCAACCCGGTCAGATCGTCGTGCAGTGCGATATATCGCAATCGTTCCTCGGCCACGACGCGCGCCTGCAACTGGGCGAATAGTGCGGCGATCGCCTTGAGCACGTTCAGTTCCCGGGTGCTCCAGTCGCGATCGCCCTGTTTGATGAATCCCAGCACGCCGGTCGACTCGCCGCGCGACAACAGCGGCACCGCGGCCATCGCGACCTGCGGAATACCCGACGAACGCCGGATCGTCTCCTGATAATCGGCGGATTGTTGGGACGGCCGCACAATGATCGGCTCGGTGGCGTGTTCCAATTCCCGGAATACCGAGTCGGCGTGCTCGAAATGCACGATCTTCAGCGGGTCCGGATCCGGTATGTCACCACGGTGCGGCCACTCCGCGATGAGCACGGTCGCCCGCTGCTCTCTATCGGTATGGCGGAGGTAGCTGAAGTCGACATCGAAATGCTCGACCAGTCTGGCCAGCACGCGTTCACTCGCCGCCACCATCGTCGTGGCGTCGACGCCCATCAACTCGGAGGCGACCTGAGTCACCAATGAGTCGAGCGTTCGCCGAGGCACCCTATCTCCGATCGCGCTAGCTGCGGTTGCCCGCGCCCGGCACTGGAAGCCGCCTGCTGCGGACCGTGGCTGCTGCCGCATAACTCAGGCGAAGCACCAATGCCATGATCTCATGCCCTGGCACTCCCAGCAGGTCCAGGAAACGGCCCTGAAGTGTCGTAAGTGTATCCGCGAAATCCGGTGAAATCCCTTTCAGCTCGTCGGGGTGCCGCGCATAAAGGAACACGGGCGAGACCGGTTGCACCGCAAGACCGAGCCGTTGCGCCGCGATCCAGACCCGCTGCACGGCCGTGCCGCCGCGGGCGTAGTCGGCAAGTGATACCGACTCTGCTCCGGATCGACGCGGAAAAGTTATCGCGACCAGCGCCGAACTCGACAGCACGCGATCGCGGCTGTATTCGCCGAGCGCGGTCCCGCCGGACCATTCGCGCAGCCGATCCATCACATCCGAGCGCTCCCCGATTCGGATTTTGGCCTGCTCGTCGGCGGCCAATTCCATACTCCGGATATCGATCCCGGTGCGCGGATCCTCGCCGGGCCAGCGCAGTTCGCCGAACATCTCCTGATGCAGGCGCGGGGTCAGATAGCGAATGCGATCGGATTCGCCGAGTAGCGCGGCCGCGGCGGCGAGCTCATCGGGGGCGGTGATGGCATGGACCACCGCATCGGTGGCGGCCGCGTCCAGGGCAGGCAGGATATGATCGGCCAGCGGCACGCCCGCGCCGAGGTGTCGATTCGTCTCGCGGGTCAGCGTGGCCGGATAGTCCGCGGCCAGTGCGGAATCGGTGCCGTTGCCGAGATGTAGCACCACGGAAAACGGGGTGGAGTCGTTCTCGATGAACTCGTGCGCGCCGAGTATGCCGTGCGCGGCGGCCGCGGCACGGGCGTTGTAGAGCGCCGCGCCGATCGATACCGCGCTGGCGCGATAGCCGATATCCATTGCCGACGAGCGGGTTCGGACGAGATCGATGCGTAGCTCGTCGCCATCGACGCGCAGGTACCACGGTTGGGTATTGCCGCCCGACGGCGCCCGCTGCGCGGATTCGAGGACCTTCTCGACGGCGGACCCGTCCGGATCCGGTACACCGACTTCGGGCACCGGAAACTCGTCGGACACCTTCTCGCACACCGGCTCCGGTTCGGCCAGCTCGTCGAGACCACGCTCCAGATCGAACCGGGTCCGACCCGAGGACAGCTTCTGTCCGAGCCCGACCCGGCGCACCGCCGCCGCGACGATGGCCGCGCCCAGCTGTACGTCACCGCCGAGTTGCGGCCAGGTCGTCACGGTTTGGTCGATCTCGACCAGACTCGCCGCCATCCGCGCCGATAGCTCCTTGGGGTCGAGAATCCGCATGACGTGCGGCGCCTTGTCTTTGGTGGACAACCCGCGCAGATCCGCGCCGACGGTCGCGCCGAGCAGACCGTGGAACGTCGGACGGTCCGGTTCCAGGTCATAGCGCTCGACGTCGAGCAGGCCGCGATCGCTGGTATCCATCAATAGCGGAAGGCGGTGTCGGCGTGCACCTTCCCGGACAGCGAACTTGATATCGAGCGAATCGCATTCCTCGACAACCAGCGACAGCCCGTGCAGGAATGCGTCGACGGTGTCCTCGTCCACGCCCGCGGTGGCGACCTCGACCGGCAGGTACGGATCGAGTTCGGCGATCCGGCGCGCGGTCACGATGGATTTGTTCACACCGATATCGAAGATCCCGCCGGGCACCCGATTCAGATTCGACAGCTCGATATCGTCGAAATCGGCCAGGCGCAATAGGCCGCAGGTGCCTTCCAGTGCCAATGTGTAAGCAACCGCGTGCCCGACGCTCTGTCCGACGACCCCGATCGCGAGACCGGCGCAACGTTCCTGTTCGGCGCGGGTGAGCTTGTTCTGGTTGCGGTCCAAGCGAATTGCCCGAAATGTCTTTTCACCGGGCAATCCGACGAGTGTGCGCCGCCAAGGGTAATAGACCCATCGGTCGGTTTCTGGCCCACCGAGGTCCGCAGGCGGCCGACGCACCTTGGCGAGCTCGGCGCGCAGCACATCACGCAGGTCGAGAATGCGGACCTGCGGCGATTTCCGTAATTGCACGAGGATCCGGGCGTCGTCTGTGGCATTTTCATCGAGAATCAGCGGGCGGTGGTCCGCGGTGAGCTCACCGTTCATGCCTGCGCCAATCCTCCGATCCCTGATCCACCCGAGGGCGCTCGGCCGTGCGGCGACAACCAGGCATCGAGTGCCGCACGCTCCAGCGCAGTCAACGAACTCTGCAATTTGGTGGCTAATGACCGATATGTCCGGGCATCCCACCACATCGGAATGGTCCGATAGCGGTCGTCAGGATAGGGCACCGCCGGTATCCGATCGGCGACATACCCACCACTCGTGCGGTACAGACCGATATTTCGCGTGGCAGTGGTGGCGAAAGCGAATCTGGCATCGAGCAGCCGGGCGGCGTGCACGACACAGCGGGAGACCGCTGCCGCGAGCGCGGCACGATGCTCGGCCGCTCGGGAGACCCAGACGGCTTTCACCTCGACCACACCTTCTGGTATCCGATCGGCAACCATCGCGCGCAACTCGGCGGCACCGGGTCGACCGGCCCAGGCGCGCAGTGCGTGCACTTCGTCGGCCGCACCGTAGGGCCCCTGCGCCCGCAATCCCGCGACGACCGCGCCGGACGGATCCACGGCGGCGAAGAACAACGACGTCGAACGGCCGTCGACAACGCTGTCGTATTCCAAAGCGTGATCAACGCCGTAATGCCGGTAAACCTGCAGCGCACCGCGCAGATAACGACGCCACAGATCAGGATGAGCCTGCGGAGTGGCGACATGAAAGACATATCCGGAATGCATGTCGCGAAACCGCAACACCTCGGCATCGCGCGTGCCTCCCGGGCCGACTGCGATTGTTTCGACAGTCATGGTGTTCCTACTCCGTTTGCTACCGCACATCTGCACGGTCATCGAGCCGGCCTGACCGACTCGCCAGACGACTCGCCGATCGGTTGAGTTTGCCTAGGGCAGTATCCGTCATACGACAAGAATTGACCAGATATCTGGTTAATCTTCCGAAAACTTATTGTCCGTCCCCAAATTACCGCAGGTCAGACCACTCGAACATGCCATCGAATAGATCGTGGAGACCAGTCGGTACTGACGCAGCTAATGTGCGGCAATCTCAAACCAGGATGGAGATGAACAGTTCGACCGACTCCGGCCCACGCCAGATCTCGATTTCCTCCCGGTACGCACGGGTGATCTCGGCAGATGCCGTCGCATCATCGACCTGGGCCCACACATCCTCGACCGGATCGTGATAATCCCCGTTCGGCTCGAACCGAGCGTAGACACCCTTGGGCACCTTGACGAGTACGTCACCGACCGGAACCGCACTCGGATCGGAGTATTCGAAACACACGACGGCGTTGTAGTTACCGGCCGGATCCGGCACGTACACCGTGTACATAGGCTGGTCGTCGCCCGCGCGGTCACGCAGCCGATCCTTGAGGAATTCGATCAGGTCGCTATTGCTGACCTTGAAGCTCGGACGTACCCGCGGCACCACCAGACCGCCGTAGATGGCCTCGCGGCGCACCACGATCGCGTATGTCATCGCGCCTCGACCGCCAGGTAGAGATCGATCTTGTAAGCGTGCGGATAACACTCGAAATCGCCGGTATACGTGCGTTTTATCTGGTTGTGTTCCTCGGCATAGGCGATCTGCGTCCACAGGTCCGTCATCACCTGCGGAAAGTTACCGACCGACGAGAACCTGGCATAGGTGCCGCGCGGTAGCCGCGCCACCAGGTGGCCGCGGGTGACCTCGCCGAAGGATACGCACTCATAGCCGACGATCTGAGTGTTGTAGGTGCCGAGTTCACCGGAGTAGTCGGTGTAGGCGCTGGCCAGTTGACCGCCGAGTTCCTGATGCAGTACCGCCGCCCACGCGGCCTCGAGGTCGTGGTCCCGCAGTTCCCCGAGCGCACGTTTCGGGCTGCGCACCGGGAGCCCGGCAACCCACGTCTCGTCTCGCTCGACGATTTCAAACTGCATGGAAAGACTCTTTCGAGGTGAACCCGGGGGCGTTGCCCGCATCCGGTCGGCCAGAAAGGCCATGCTATCAACTCGACCGCGTGGTCCGGCTCACATGTCCGGGTCGTTATGCACACCTCCCCGCCGCCTCGAACTGGTCGTGCGACCTGTACGCAAACCAGCGGCTATCGATGCATAGTGGACAGGATCGCTTCGTCTATCGCCGAGCGTGTGGCATCCCGACACGACGAACGGAGTTCAGATGACTGCAGGCGCGATGTATGACGAATTGGACAGGCGCGCGGCACAAGTGGCCGATCAGGTCATCGAGTGGCGGCACCATCTGCACCAGCATCCCGAGTTGTCCAACCGGGAGTCGAATACCGCCGCACTCATCGCCGATCATCTGCGCTCGCTGAATCTGGACGAGGTGCGCACCGGCATCGCCGGAAACGGCATCGTCGGCGTACTGCGCGGCGGCATGGGCGGCGACCGGACGATCGCACTGCGCGCCGATATCGACGCACTGCCGGTACCCGACCTGTGCGGTGCCGATTACGCATCGAAGGTCGTGGACAACGACTATCCCGGCGGACCGTTCCCGGTCTCGCACGCCTGCGGCCACGACTGCCACACCGCGATGCTGATGGGTGCCGCCTCGGTACTGACCGGCGTGCGCGACCGGCTGCCGGGCACCGTGCTCTTGGTCTTCCAACCCGCCGAGGAGGGCCCGCCGGTCGACGAAAAGGGCGGTGCGAAGCAGATGATCGACGAGGGCGCACTGGACGATCCGTCGCCGACCATGGCGTTCGGCTTCCATGTCACGCCATATCCCAAGGGCTACATCGGATATCGCATCGGCAATCAGTTCGGCGCCTCCTGTCTGGCGAAGATCACCATCACCGGACAGCAGGTACACGGGTCCACACCGTGGATGGGCGTGGACCCGATGCCCGCCGCTGGCGCCGTCATCACCGGCATCGGCCAGTTGTACCGGCAGGTCAGCGCATTCGATCCGTGCACCGTCAGCATCGGCCACGTGCAGGATGTTGGCCGGTTCAATATAATCGGGCAGACCGTGACGCTGTGGGGCACCATCCGCTGCGCGGTCGAGACCGATATGGGCGATATCCAGAAGCGCCTTGACACCCTCGCCGCGCATTCGGCGCAGGCCTACAACTGTTCGGCGACAGTCGAATACCTGCAGGACGTGCCCGCCGTGCACAACACCGAGGAGTGGATCGCCGCCGCGCTGCCGACATTCCAGCGCGTCGCCGGGGCCGATAAGGTCACCCCGACGATTCCGACGCTCGGCTATGACGATGTCTCCGAATTCGTCAACAAGTACGGTGGTCTCTATGTGACCCTCGGTGTGCAGGATTCGGAAATCGACCCGAAAACGGGTATGCCCGTGCCGATTCCGGGTGGCCGCGGTATGGCGATGAATCACAATCCGCACTTCTATGCCGACGACGGCCCGCTGGTCACCGGCGTGCGATTGCACGCGCACGTCGCACATGACCACCTGACCGGCCTACTGGCGCCGCAATGACCTGCGGCACCATGTGATCGTGTGCGAGACCATCGCCGAACTCGATGCCGCGGTCGCGGATTGCTTCGCCTGCCCGCGGCTGGTCGCCTGGCGGGAACGAGCGGCCAGGGAAAAGCGCGCCGCGTACCGTGACGAAACCTATTGGGGCAGGGCGGTTCCCGGCTACGGTCCGGATCACGCCCGGTTGCTGATCGTCGGGCTCGCCCCAGCCGCCCACGGCGGCAACAGGACCGGGCGAATGTTCACCGGCGACCGCAGCGGCGATTTCCTCTACGCCGCCATGTACAACGTCGGGTTGACCAATCAACCCACGGCGGTGCACCGCGATGACGGACTGCGGCTGATCGGCGCTCGGGTCACCGCGCCGGTGCACTGCGCGCCGCCCGACAATAAACCGACGCCCGACGAGCGGGACCGCTGCAGTCACTGGTTGAAGACCGAATTGGGCCTGCTCGCCCCGACATTGCGTGCGGTGGTCGTACTCGGCGCGTTCGGCTGGCAGGCACTGCTTCCGGTACTTGCCGCCTCCGGCTGGACCGTGCCGCGTCCGCGCCCCAAATTCGGGCACGGCGCTCACGTTGTGCTGCCGCCGACCGTCGATGATCATGCGCCGCTGCATCTGTTCGGCTGCTACCACGTCAGCCAGCAGAACACCTTCACCGGTCGGCTCACTCCCGACATGCTCGAAACAGTGCTGGCCGCTGCGGCGACCGCTGCGGGCCTTCCTGGCCGCCGGAGCTGAGCGCAGGACTCAGGACGGCGCGGTGATCTTGGTAATGACGGTGCTGCCCTCGTGGGGCGCGACGGTGACGAACTGTCGATAGGTGCGCACGGTCGCATCTAGTCGGAACTCGGTGATGAAGACGTCGAAGCGACCGTCGAGCATCGGGGTGATCATGACGCAATGCTGGGTGCCGGCCGGAATAGATTTGATGCCCGCGTCGATCAATGCGACCGAGGACACCGCCGCATCCGCTGTTGTCAGTGCCCGGGCATCCGAGGCCGAGCGGGTCACGTAGTAGGCATATTGGAAGGCCAGGATCACATCCGGCCCGGATTCGATCGACCCGGTTCCGTTGCCGCGCACCAGCTGTTCGGTGCGCGTCGGCTCGCAGTTCGGTCCGCCGCCGAGCACTCGATCGGTCATCGTGGCCGTCGACTGCCTGGTATTACTCGCCTCGGCGGTGTACACGAGCACCAATGCCACCGCCGCCAGCGTCCCGAAGATCGCGGCACTGCCGACCAGCCAGGGCCGACGCGGCGGACGCCGCTTCCGACGGTGTGGGCGCGTCGGCGGGAGGACACGTGGTGCGGGTCCGGGCGGCAGCATGCCCGGCCACAGCGGATCGGCTGAGCGACTCACGCGCCTGCTGACGTGCCGGGGGATGGCAGCCGGCGGGGTGGGTGAACTCTGCGCGGCGGCATTGCCGCCGGACTCGGCTGTGTTCGACGACACCATGCTCTCGCCACACCCCTTCACCGGTGCCGCTGGGGCGACCCTTTCAATGCCGTTGTGCAATAACAAGATTGCATAGATGCGCCGGTAAGGCGACAGAATGGGCCGGAGAGAACCGGTCAATGGACCAGCAAACTACGCCCGAACGACCCGCGGATGAACGCGGTTCCTGCGACTTTGGAGGTTTCCCACAAGCGCCGGGCCGAAGGTTAGTAACGACGGGCATACCGTGATCAATCCGCGCCGGTATGCTCTTCCGGGAACGATGTCCAGCGAAAATACCAGCTCAGCAGTGCATTTCGGTGCATGCGGCGGCATAGTAGAACGCCTGCGACGATGCCGCACGACAACGATGTCCGGCCGCCGTAGCCTGTCGAACGCCTGTCCACTTCAGCTAAGGCACTCGCCAGGACACCGAAAACCGCGTTATCGGAAGAGAAACCAGGAGCGATTCTCGTGCGAAACCTCTTTGCTACCGACGGGCGATTCCCGAATGTCGTCGTGACGAGTCTCGCGGCGACCACCTCCATCGCGGGTGATGTCGACGCGACCTGGAAGGGACTCCTCAACGGCGAGAGCGGGATCGACGTGCTGGAGGATCCCTTCATCGAGGAGTACGACCTCCCCGTCCGCATCGGCGGTCACCTGAAGGTTCGCCCCGAAACCCTGCTGACGCGGGTCGAACAGCGTCGGATGGCCTATGTGGAACAGCTCGCGACGGTTCTCGGACGCGAGGTTTGGCGCAATGCGGGCAGTCCGGAAGTGGATCCCGAGCGGCTCGGTGTGGCCATCGGCACCGGGCTCGGCGGCGCCGATGCGATCACCGATGCGAACAACAAGCTGAAGAACGGTGGCTACCGCAAGATTTCGCCACTGGCCGTGCAGATGATCATGCCGAACGGCCCGTCGGCGGTCGTCGGTCTCGAATTGAAGGCCAAGGCAGGCGTGATCACGCCGGTTTCGGCGTGCTCGTCCGGGTCGGAAGCGATTGTCAACGCGTGGCGCATGATTGCGATGGGTGACGCCGATATGGTCGTCACCGGCGGGGTCGAGGGATACATCGACGTACTCCCGATCGCGGCCTTCACCATGATGCGCGCGATGAGTACCCGCAACGACGACCCGAAGGGCGCCTCGCGTCCGTTCGACAAGGATCGTGACGGTTTCGTCTTCGGTGAGGCCGGTGCGCTGATGGTCCTCGAGACCGAGGAGCACGCCAAGGCTCGCGGCGCGACCATCCACGCGCGCCTGCTCGGTGCCGGAATCACTTCCGACGGTTACCATTTGGTCGCTCCCGCCCCCGATGGCGACGGCGCGGCACGAGCGATGACCAAGGCCATGCAGATCGCAGGTCTCACCCCGAAGGACATCACCCACATCAACGCGCACGCGACCGCGACCCCCATCGGTGACACCGCCGAGGCGAACGCGATCAACAAGGCCGTGGGCAACCACGCTTCGGTGTACGCGCCGAAGTCGGCATTGGGACATTCGATCGGCGCGGTGGGCGCACTGGAATCGATTCTGACCGTGCTCAGCATCCGCGACGGCGTCGTGCCGCCGACCCTGAACCTGGACAACCTCGATCCCGAAATCGATCTGGATGTGGTGCACGGCGAGGCGCGCAACCAGGAGATCGAGTACGCGATCAACAACTCGTTCGGTTTCGGCGGGCACAATGTCGCACTGGCCTTCGGCCGGTACTAGCGGACGAGAATGGCACGCGGATAGAGCAGCTGGAAACCCAGCTTCTGCACGTTCTGCTGCGACTTCGAACCCGGCAGGGTGGTAACCACCGCGAGGTCGCAACCGGCGGCCGCCGCGGCGGCGAGGCGCATCGACAGCAGTGCGCCCTGCACGCCGCGGCGCCGGAATTCGGGAAGGGTTGCCGCACCGCATAATTGGGCTACGCCGTCGCTGAGGCGCAGGCTCGCGCCGCCGGCGGGCTTACCGTCGATCATGGCGAGCGAGCCGACGAAACCGCTCGTCGCGGTGAGGTCCCGCTCGGCGCGCTCGATGGCCTCGCGCGGGAATTCCTCGTGCGAGGCGACACCCTGGGTGTCCGGCGTGGCGAAGCCGTCGACGACGACGTTCACCCAGGTCTCGAATTCGTCGTGCCCGACATCGCGGATCTCGATATCCCCGGCCGGTTGCGCCTGCCGCCCCGGCTCGAGCCGTAGGCCCAGTACGTTCTCGAATCCGAACAGCACGTAGCCGCGGCGCGTCAGGCGTTCGACAACGGCCGGATCGGCCAGCGTGGAGACCTCGATCTGGACCGGCGCCTCCCGCTCGGCGAAGGCCTGTTCGACCGCTTCCAACTCGGCGTCAGCGAAGGCAGCGCCGTTCATGCCGATGCCGACCACCTTGTCGAGCGGTGAACCCGGGCCCGCCCACACCGCAAGGCCACCGCCGATGGGGCGCACCAGCACTCGCTGCTGTGGGTCGCGACGGGCGGCCGCGCGAGCGCCCTCCTCGATCAGCGTGCGTTCGGCGTGCTCGACCCGCGCGGCGAGGTCCTGTCCGGCGAACAAACCCGGGGCGAATTCAGTCGGCATGAGGCATTCCTACCTTGTCGGTAGCACCGGATTCACCTGCTTTTACCGCCGGGCGGGTTCGGCGTGTCGCTTGTTGACACGAACGAGCTCGGCATCCAGGGAAAATGTTCCGGCACCGACGATGAGTAGGAATGCGCTCCCACACAGTTGCGCGAGATCGGTGCGGGACTCGTGCAGGAAGGCCCACCATCCGGACTTGCCTGGGAACAGTGCCGCATCGCCCCAGAGCAGTGGCAGTTTGGTGATCAGCAGCGCACCGATCATGTCGACGATCATCGGGACTGCCGCAGCCCGTGTCAGCAGTCCAACGAGGATCAATCCTCCGCAGGCGGTTTCGAAGACACCGTCGACCGGTGCGACGAATCCGGGTGCCGGGATGCCGACCCTGTCGAATCGGCCGACGCCGAGGGTATCGGGATAGACGAACTTCTGGATGCCTTCGGACAGGAAGATCACGCCGACGAACAGGCGGATCAGGACAATCGACGCGGGTGCGTTCGTCGTGGCCAGTCGAGTCGACCAGGTACCGAGCTGGGACATACGCTGAGCCTCCGCCCGTAAGACCGTAATACATTGCGCGCCAAGCACATTAGATTCACTTGTGGCCGTCCTGAGCAATGAGGACCGAGCAGTCGGCGTGCCGGGCGGCCTTCTCGGCGGTCGCTCCGATGAATCGACCCCAGATCGCCGAATGACCACTGCGGCCCAGGACCAGCAGATCCGCCTCGTGGTGTGTGGCGGCGACGGCGAGTTCATGCGCGGGGTGCCCGGCTCGGATTTCGGCTGCAATAGCTATGCCGCGCTCGGCGGCCGTCTCGGCAGCCGCGGCGAGCCAGCGGCGGCTGGCCACCTCCTCGACCGAGAGCTCCTCCTCGATTTCCCCGATCACCGGTCCATAGTGCGGCCGATGCTCCTCCACCGCGACCACGGTGAGCACGGACTTATTCGCGGCGGCCAACTCGAGTGCCATCCGCAGAGCTTCCCTGGCGCCGGGCGAGTCGTCGTATCCCACCACGATCCGCTGGAACACACTTCCAGTGTGATCCTCGGTCCGGCGGCGCGCTATCCGACCACGGGCGGTGGTCCGAATCCGACTCCAGAAGGTGGTTCGGCAGACGGTCGGCGAACTATCGTGAGCGCATGCCTGTTACCGACGGTACCGAACCGCCAGTCATACCCGGTGTGCGCCGGTCGTTCGTGACAGCTCGCGATGTCCGGTTCCACGTCACCGAATCCGGACCCGAGGACGGTCGCCCGGTCGTGCTGCTGCACGGCTGGCCACAGCACCACTACGCCTACCGAGATCTCCTCGCCGACCCGCCCGAAGGACTCCGGATCATCGCCCCCGACCTGCCCGGATACGGCTGGTCGGGTCCCGCGCCGCACCGCTGGTCGAAGGAGGAAGTCGCCTCCGATGTATTTGCGCTCCTCGATGCGCTCGGCCTGGAACGGGTGCTGCTCGTCGGCCACGACTGGGGCGGCTACATCGGATATCGCATGGTGCTGCGCGAACCCGACCGCTTCGACGGCTACCTGGTGCTGAATATGGCCCATCCGTGGGTACCGCCGACGACGGTCATGCGACAGATCTGGCGCTTCCTCACCTACCAGCCGCTGGTCGCCACGGTGGGCGTACCCCTGCAGCAGCGCACCCGCTTCCTCGAATGGCTCATCAGAGGGGCGATCACCGACCGCAGCACGGTCAGTCCCGAGGTGATCCGCGTCTTCGCCGACCGCTTCCGCGATCCGGTCTGCGCCCGCGCCGCCACCGACACCTACCGCACCTTCTGGCTGCGCGAAATCCCGGATGCCGCACGTCATCCCGAACGCCGCCGCATCACCATCCCGATCCGCGTCCTCTTCGGCGTCGACGACCCCGCTGTCCACCGCTCCCTAGCCGCCGCCGAAACCGCCCGCGGCGCCGACGACTACACCTTCGAACCGGTAACCGGCTGTGGACATTTCGTCGCCGACGAACGCCCCGAACTCGTCCGTGCCCGCCTGATCGAACTCGCGGCAGATACGAAGTAGCCTATGCCACTGCGGCTTTCGCGCCCATACCTGGATAATGCGACCTTTGGCCGAACCGAGGAGAATCATGAGTCGACTGGCAGTCGTGACCGGTGCGTCGTCCGGCATCGGAAAGGCAACTGCCGCAGCCCTGGTGGCGCGCGGCTTCCGAGTGATCGGAACGAGCCGGCATCCGGAATCGATCCCGGCGGCCGACCGAGTGGCGGATGTCGACTATCGCGCGCTCGATCTGACCGATACCGAGTCGATCCGCGCATTCGTCGACGGGCTGGATGGCGTCGATGTGTTGATCAACAACGCAGGCGAAAGCCAGGCCGGCCCGCTGGCCGAACTACCGACCGCGGCGGTCGAACGGCTGTTCCAGCTCAATGTGCTCGGGCCGGTCGCGCTCACCCAGGCGGTGCTACCCGGAATGCGGAGCCGTGGATATGGGCGGGTGGTCATGGTCGGCTCCATGCTCGCCAGCTTTCCGATGCCGTACCGGTCCTCTTACGTCGCAACCAAGGCAGCCGTGCGGGGATTCGCCACGGCGGCCCGATTCGAGGAATCGCCGTTCGGCGTGTGGATCACCGCCGTCGAACCGGGCCAGATCGATACCGGGCTGCGTGAGCGGCGCACCAGGTACATCGACGAGAACTCCCCGCACACAGCGGATTTCACCCGTTTCATGACCGCTCTCGACCAGCAGCAGGCCAAAGGCATTACGCCACAACGGGTTGCCGCCACCATCGTCTCCGCCGTCGAGGACCGGCGGCCGCGGCCGCTGTATGCGGTCGGCAGCAACGCACCCGCCATGTTCGCGCTGCGTCGCCTATTGCCGCGCACGGTCATCGAGAAGGTCATCGCCAGGGCCTACGGGTTGTCCCGATGATCGCCCGCCGGCTCAACGAGCACATCCGGTTCGACCAGGTCCGGCATGGCGGCGTATGCGACACCGGCAACGGCGGCAACTGACCGGCGTTATTCATCTGTACCGCGATACCCCCGTCCTCGGTAGCGTCGAAGTCACCGCGATAACGGCCCGACCGGCATCGCGGATGATGCGGTCGAGGTCGTCGATGATGTCACTGATCGCATCGCGGGTCCGATCCGCCTGCGCGGATGCGGGCGGATCGCGGTCGAATTCGATACCGATCTTGTTGAGCTGCAGTCCGGTATCGAGCAGACTTCGAACCAGGTTATCCGCAATCTCAGCGAAAGCGACTGTGCCACTGTCCAATTCGTCGCTCTCGGGCTGTCGATGCGGGGTGATGCGGTCGAACTGCTTGTCCCACATAATAATTCCTCTTGCCGGACAGGTTCACTGACTGCCATGGCCGCCGATTGCCTGGAATTCGTTCAGCGCCGGAAGTACCCCGCATCCACCTACCGCAAACTCCTGAAGCCACAGCGGCGGTCTCCCGCCCCCAACAAACGTTGCGCGAAGTGTGCTGAGCCTATTGCCATGAGCGCCGCAGCGGGGCAGTGTGAACATGTCGGTGGCGCCACCGGGGCGCTGCCCTGAACACCGAGGGAGTCGCTCGTGTACGCACGTTCTACCACTATTCAGGCGCAACCCTCCGCTATCGACGCCGGGATTGCGCACGTACGTGACGAGGTAATGCCGGCTTTGGAAGACATACGCGGCTGTGTCGGACTATCGTTGCTGGTCGATCGCCAGTCCGGCCGGTGCATCGTCACTACCTCATGGGAAACCGAGGATGCGATGACCGGCAGCGCCGACCGCGTTCGCCCCATTAGGGATCGCGCGGCCGCGGCATTCGGCAGCGGTGACACCCAGATCGAGCAATGGGAAATCGCCGCCCTACATCGTGACCACCGCGCACAGCAGGGCGCCTGCGCCCGCGTTGTCTGGATCAAGACGAACCCGGATCGACAGGACGCTGCGATCGAGACCTACAAATCCCAGGCCCTACCCGAAATGGAATCCCTCGAGGGGTTCTGCAGCGCGAGCCTCCTCGTCGAGCGCGCATCCGGCCGTGGCGTCTCCTGCGTCACCTTCGATACCGCCGACGCCATGGAACGCAACCGCGAAGACGCAACCGCCCTGCGCGAGCGAATCACCCGCCAAGCCGGTATGCAGGTGGTCGACATGTGCGAGTGCGAGTTGGCCATCGCCCACCTCCGCGTCCCCGAATTGGTGTAAACGCACGGCTGCGGCTCTCGACCGAATGATCGGTCGGGAGCCGTCGCCGCTATACCGTTGTCCTGGGCATCAAGCTCCGTAGAGCGCCCGGAGTTCACGTTTGTACACTTTGCCCGATTCGTCCCGTGGCAAAGCCGCGACCACACGCACGTGCGTCGGAATCTTGTAGCGAGCGATCCGGTCGGCGAGTCCCGCACGAATTCCACTCTCGGTAAGTATTGCCCCGGATCGCGCAACTACATGAGCCGCGACCGCTTCCCCCAAATCGCCAGCATGTGGGACGCCGAATACGGCAACGTCCTCTACCCCGGCGAGAGCAGCAATAGCGGCCTCGATCTCGGCAGGGTAGATATTGACGCCTCCCGAGATAATGATCTCGCTGGAGCGCCCCGTGAGGTAGAGATAGCCGTCGTCGTCGAGGTACCCGGTATCACCGACGTCGAGGAAGCCTGGGATGGGGCTGGCTTGTGCGTCGCGGTTGAGGTAGCGGAAATCGGGCCAGTAGTCCGCACCACGAACGAACACATTCCCGATCTCGTTCGGCGGCACCGGTTTTCCATCTTCGGTAGCCACCACCACATCGGAACCGTCGGCACCACGACCGACGCTCCCCGGATGTTCGAGCCATTCCGCGGCACTGATCCAGGTAACGGTGCCCGCCTCGGTGCAGCCATAGAACTCGATCACGGCATCACCGAACCACTCGATCGCAGCGCGTTTGACAGCGGGCGGGCACGGCGCCGCGGAATGGATGAGGTGCGTCAGACTGGAAACGTCATAACGACAAGCGATTTCGGCAGGCAACGACAGCAGCCGCGACAGCATCGTCGGCACCACCTTGGCCTGGGTAATCCGACGCTCCTCGACAAGCTGCAGAAATCGCTCCGGATCCCAACGCGGCATGATCGTAATATTGGTCCCCATACGCAGCGCCAACACCGCCACCGCATTGGGACTGGTGTGATACAGCGGCCCGGCCACCAACATCTGCCCACCCGGGGTCAATCCCATCCGTTTCGCCGTACCGCCCGCGATGGACAACAGCTGATGCGGCGTCATACGTTCGCGGAGAACGCCTTTCGGTGTTCCCGTAGTACCCGATGTGTAGATAAGCCCCATCGAATCCGCAATCGCACCATCGAGATAACCGAGCGGTTCCGAATGACCCCGGATCCACTGCTCAACCGTGCTGTGCCGACCGGTGGGCTGCGCCAACCCCGCGTCGAGCCCGGCTTCCTCGAGCATTTCAGTCGGCATAGCGACCTCGACAATCACCGGCCTCACCCCGGCTGCCTCACAAGCATTCTCGATGGTGCCGATGAATTCGGTATGCGCAAGAACGACGCGCGCACCGCTGTCTTCGAGGACATGCGCAACCTCGCCGGCCCGCCAGCCGGTATTGATGGGAACAGGATTGGCCCCGCAAGCGGCGATAGCAAGGGACACCTCGAGAAACTCGATGTCGTTCCGCGACATCACCGCGACGCGATCACCACGCGCAATCCCATTCGAAACGAATGCCGACGCGAGACATCCAGCGCGGTGATGCGCCTCGGACTGGGCGCGCACCCGTCCTCCGCAGACAATCGTCGGAGCAGCCGAGGACGCATCGTTCATGAACGCATTCTGTCAGGTACGAAATTGGTGAGCGGTGCTCATGCGCTGGTACGCCGATGAACTCGGCAGCGCAGGTGATGGACGACCTGCTCAGAAACGAAGTTCGCGAACGGCGGGATCTGCGGCCAGCTGGTGGCGAAGTCATCGGCGACATTGACAGACAGCAAGGTCACTGATACTCATGTGCTATGACTGGGCCGGATGATTTCGAGTTCGAAGCCGTCTACCGAGGCACGGGTGGTCCGTTCGGGCCGGGCGTCAAACCGCCCTGGAGTATCGGGGAACCCCAGCCGGAACTCGCCACGCTGATCGAGCAGGGCAAATTCCATGGCGATGTCCTCGACGTCGGATGCGGAGAGGCGGCGATCTCGCTGTATCTGGCCGAGCAGGGCTACACCACCGTGGGGCTGGATCTGTCGCCGACCGCGATCGAGCTGGCCCGCGCCGAGGCGACCAGGCGCGGCCTGGCCAACGCCTCCTTCGAGGTCGCCGACGTCACCTCCTTCACCGGCTACGACGGTCGCTTCGACACGATCGTCGACAGCACGCTGTTCCACTCGATCCCGATCGAGTCGCGGGCGGGCTACCAGCAGTCGATCGTGCGCGCCGCCGCGCCGGGCGCGTCGTATTTCGCGCTGGTGTTCGACCGGACCGCCCTGCCCGAAGTACCCGTGCCGGGCCCGGCGCCGGTCACCGCCGACGAACTGCGCGAGGCAGTGGAGAAGTACTGGCTGATCGATGAGATCAGGCCGGCACGCATCCATGGCAACCTGCCGGTCGGCGACTTCGGCCCTGCCGACGGCCCGAGGTTCCGATTCGAGGGCATCCGCGACGAACCCAGTGGCCGCAAGTCGGTACCCGCCTGGCTGCTGTGCGCCCGACTGGGCTGATCCTCCCCAAAGCCAGTCCGCGCATCCCGCTGGGCAGCAGGCTGGGCCGCGCCGAAGATGACTCCCCCATGGAATTCCGAGCCGACCCGGTGCCGTGCGTTCCAGCTAACCGTCGACCGGCCGAGAGGTTCGGGGCGGCAAGGCCTGGGTGACGCGCCAAAGGCGGCGGGGTAGGTCGCCCTCTTCGAAGGAGTGGACCTCGGTCAGATCCCATCCGTCGGCGACGGCATCGACCAGCTCACGCGAAAAGAAGTGGACCGCGAACCCGCCCTGTTCGTAGATGTCGTCTCCGTGAGAGATGCCGGTCTTGTAATGCGCGTCGCCAACGTGGCGGACGGTGTAGATGAAGACGCCGCCGGGTCGTAGCACCCGCTTGATATCGCTCGCCAAGTCGAGGATCTGCTCAGTGGACAGCGCCATGCACAACAGCATGTGTGCGAAAACGCCGTCGAATGCGTTGTCGGGCAGCGGGATCGGCGTACGCGCATCGTGTTCGAGTGTTCGCACCCGGTCGTCGATACCGGCGGTAGCGGCGGCGTGCCGAAGCTGGGCCAAGCCGACCGCGCTGAAGTCGGTGGCGGTGACCTGAAAGCCGGATCGGGCCAAATACAAGGCGTCACGTCCGTGGCCGGCGCCGAGTTCGAGGACATCTCGCACAGCAGCCGCGCGGAAGGACTCGGCGGCGTGGACCGCAGCACGGGACGGCCGCTCACCGTACATACCGGGATGGGAGCGGTAGGTCTGTTCCCAGTGCTGGCGCTGGTCGTGGCCCATCACGACATACTCCATCACGGCCGGCAATCGGGCGGCTTGTCGGGGTTCGGGTGCCGTCGACCCGGCCATGGCACAGCGGCGCTACATGGCCCATAGGGGCCCGCTGCTGATGCCCGCGGTCAGCAGCAGCGACCGACAGCTCGGCGCGTCGGAGCAGCAGCGTAAATCCATGAGCAGCAGCACTTCTCCCGCGCCGAGCGAATCGGCATACGGCTGCCGGTGATCTCGGCTACGACGCCGGTGAGACCTTCGGACGGCACTTTGTGGAGCGGATCACCAAGACCCGCTCCGAGTGGTACCTCGCCGTACCCCTTGGTAGGTTTCGGCTTGTTCGCGCAACGTCGCGCCTCACCTCCAGCCTTCGACTCGCGGAACCTTCCTTCGATCCACAGTTTGTGCGCCTCTTTCGTCATGGAAGCAGGCGGGAATCATCACACCCACGCAGCCGATTCGCGGCCATTCTCTACGGCGAAGTCGTCAGCGGCACCGATAGAGCCTTCACTCATCGCGCCGCGACGACACTGCCCTCCTCATGCTGCCCGCCCTGCTCATCGCGGGCGTGGCTGTCCCGTCCCATCAAGCCTTGGAGAACCGGTGGTAACTGCACTACCTCACCAGCCCGTGGAACTCGACGCGGTCATCTTCGACTACAACGGCGTCATCGGCCTGCAGCCCACTATTCCTATGTGGAGCAGGCTCGCCGAACTCGCCGGATGGCAGGCAGACCAGCTCGGGCTTTTCCAAACCGCCTTCTGGAGCGCCCGCGAACCCTACGATTCCGGCGAGTTCGACGACGCGGACTTCTGGACCACCGTGCTCGGATATCGCCCGGACCCAGAACTGCTCACCCGGTTGCGTGCCGTCGACACCGCGATGTGGACCCGGACCGACGACCGCGTCGTCGCACTGCTCCACCTTGTCCGGCGGGCAGATCTGCCGATGGTGCTGCTCTCCAACGCGCCCCATCCGGTCGGCGACGCCCTCGATGCCTCCGATTGGCGCACGCTGATGAATGACGCCCTCTACTCGGCCCGGCTCGGCATGAACAAACCCCACCCCGACACCTACCGAAACGCACTGGCCGCGACCGGAGTTCGCGATCCCGGCCGCGTCCTGTTCGTCGACGACCGTGCCGACAACTGCCAAGCCGCCGCCCGCCTCGGTCTACGCACTCTCCACTACGCCGGCGCACCCGCCGATATCGAGGATCACCTCCGCCTCGCAACCGTCGCCGCGTAGGTCCCTGCGAGTCTCACGAAATCAAAAAGGCGAGTGCTCTACCCGAGCACTCGCCTCCCATTTGTGGGCCTTGGGGACCTTACTACAACACGAAATCGCAGGTAGAAGCCCTGGAGACCCTGCGCCGGAAGCTTCCCGACCCCACCACACCCGCTTCACCGCCCGCCGATCGACCCAAACCCGGCAGGACACGCCACCTCGGCACCGATCAGGTCCAGGAACTCATCGCCGGATATAAGAGTGGAGAGACGGTGTACCAGATGGGTGCCCGGTTCGGTATCGAGCGGCGGACGGTCAGCGACATCCTGCACCGGCACGATGTGCCGATGCGCCGCCGGGCTTATCTCCCGAGCAGATCGATGACGCCATCCATTTGTACGGCCTCGGCTGGTCCCTCGCCCGTGTCGGCCAACACTTGAGTGTCGATCCCACCACGGTGCTGGCCGAACTCCGCCGACGCGGCATCCCTACACGTGATGCCCACGAACGACCACGCGCATAAACCAAGCAGCATCGACACAAACAAACGGATGTCGCAGGTTCGCGCCCCCGGCGGGGCACTGTAAGGATGGGACTGGCGCTGACCAGTGATTTTGCTGGGGAACGCTGACGGTCGAAGCGGCATACGGCCACTCGGCGTCGGATTGACTCCGCTATCGTCGCTGCAAACGAGACGAGGAAGGCCGCATCACTTCCTGCGTGATGTGGCCGAGTCGGTTGTCGCCAGTGCGGGTCCGTCCCAGGGGTGCTCCGGGGTTTACGAGTGGCGGTGCCAGCCCTCGGTAAAGAGGGTCAGGAACCGGTGGGGGGACAGCCCGATGGGGGGCTGCCCCAACCACGCCGCCGCGTTGGCGGTGGCCAATATTTCATGTGTTTGCAGGTCCGGTCGCACCCGGCCGGCGTCTCGGGCGCTGGTCAGCAGGTTGGCGGCGGCGCTGCCCAGCCTGCTGCAGGCCTCGTGTAATGGCGATGACAGATCCTGCAGGGAGCTCTGTACTGCGCCGGGCAGGCCGCTGTAGGTGTTCAATGCGTCGACCAGTTCGCACATCCAGGTGAAAAGACCGTCGTCAGCATCGGTCAGGGTGTCGGCGCGGGCCGTGAGGTGGTCGAACAGGTCGCGGACCACTGCTTCCAGCAGTGCCTCCCGGTTCGGGAAATGCCGATACAGGGTCGCAATATTCACACCGGCCCGGCGAGCCACCTCTCGCAGTGACGCATCGACGCCGTCGGTCGCGAAGGTGGCGCGCGCGGCGTCCATCAGTTGGTCACGGTTGCGACGACCGTCGCCGCGCATCGCCACGTCAGTCGCTCGATCAGAGGTGTTCATGACATCCATCCTTCCGCCGCCGACCGACCACTTGCTAAACGAAGCACTGCTTCGTATATTCGAAGCACTGCTTCGTTTAGCAAGTCCAGGATAGCCGGACCCAATCTCAGGAAGGTATTTGGATGCCCAAAGAACTCGACGACTGGCATTCCCGAGTCGGTGGTTTCGTCGCCCGCCCGAACTTCGACACCTACGCCGCGAAGTATTCCGAGTACTTCGTTATGCAACGCCGCGACGGCATCATCGAGCTGCGGATGCACACCGACGGCGGCCCCGCGCGTTTCGGTTTCGCCACGCACAACGCGTGGGCGCAAGCGTGGCAGGAGATCGGCAACGACCCCGACAACGAGGTGCTGATCCTCACCGGTACCGGCGACCAGTGGCTCGGCGTGCCGGACATGGGCGCGGGCCTCGCCGACGCCACGCGACCGAAGGACTTCGCCTACGAGCACGGTTTCTACGACATGACGAAACTGCTGGAGAACTTCGTGTTCGGGATAGATATCCCGACGATCGCGGCGATCAACGGGCCGAGCGTGGCGCACACCGAGTTCGCCCTGCTCTCCGATATCACCCTCGCCGCGGAGACGGCGACCATTATCGACCCGCACCTGCTGGCCGGCAGCGCACCGGGTGATGGCCAGCAACTCACCCTGCAGGAACTCATCGGCACCAAACGAGCCGCCTACCACCTCTACACCGGGCTGCCCATCGGTGCCCAGCAGGCCCTGGAACTCGGACTGGTCAACGAGGTCCTGCCCGCTGATCGCCTGCTGCCGCGTGCCTGGGAGCTCGCCGAGACGATCGTGAGCCGCCCCCGCACCGCACGCCGGTTGACGCACGCTATCGCGCAACGCCCCTGGAAGCGACGGCTGGTGCAGGACTTGGGATTCGGTGCCGCGCACGAAGCGTTCGGCTTGTACGCTGACGGCCTCTTCCACTAGCGAGGAGCGATGGTGCGCAGCGGATTGGCCGATCGGGTGGCGGTCGTGACCGGAGGCGGTCGCGGCATCGGGGCCGCGATCGGCGAGGCATTGCATGCGGCGGGAGCGTCGGTGGCCGTGGTCGACGTCGACACTGCCGGGGCGCAGGCGCTGGTGCGCCGGTCGCGTCCGCTGTTACGCCGTCGACGTGACCGATGAGGAGTCGGTGCGCCGGGCCGCCGAGCAGGTGACCGCCGAGCTCGGCAGTTGCGACATCCTGGTCAACAATGCCGCAGTGAGTATGCCGGGCGCCACTGTCGACACTCGCTATGGTGACTGGGAGTGTGTGCTGCGGGTGAACCTGTCGGGTGCGTTCCTGTGGACCAGACAGGTGCTACCCGCCATGCGCGACAAGGGTTTCGGCCGCATCATCGGCATCGCCTCGATGAGCGCCAAGACGGCGCCGCTGCGACAGTGCCGATCTGGCCGACGTGGTAACCCTGCTGGCGGCAACGGGCTTGCGGCGCAGTCAGATTCTCGGCGTGCTCTGGACTGACATTGATCTCGAGGCCGGGACTCTACGCAGTACCGGCAAGGTCGTGCGCGTCAAAGGTGAGGGCCTGGCACGCATAGACCGCGACGACGACCCCAAGAACCGCCGGGGAACAATCGCCCTGCCCGACTTCGCCGTTGAGATGCTCGAGCGGCGCAAAGCGGTACTAGCGGCCCGCAAGCTGGCCGCCCCGCCGGACCCGGACACACCGACACTCGACCTGATATTTCCCTCGGGTGTGTGGACGCTGCGCGACCCCCAGAACGTCGGCCACGAATGGCAGCGGGTACGTGAAGCGCTGGGCATAGCCGATGACATCACCGCGCACAGCTTCCGCCACGGCGTCGCGACGATTCTCGATGACGCGGGCCTGTCGGCACGGATCACCGCTGACGTACTCGGCCATGCGGACCCCGCTATGACCCAGCGGCGCTACATGGCACGCGGGCGAACTCACCACGCGGCGGCGGAAGCACTCGAACGCGCCGTCAACGGTCCGGGGAATTAGTTGGGAGTTTGTTGGAGGATTAGCCGCTTCCGGTTCGTCTCACCGAACCAAAAAGCGGCCTTGACCTGCAAAAAGAGTGGAGCTAAGGGGAATCGAACCCCTGACCTTCTCGATGCGAACGAGACGCGCTACCAACTGCGCTATAGCCCCGTGCGGCTCCGGGGAACCGCGCTGTGACACTGTATCAGGCGGGGTGGGCAGACTCCGAATCGTGTGGGTGACCTGGGCGGATGGGTCAGGCGCCTGCGGCGCGGCGCATATCGCCGGTGCCGCGGCGCAGGGCGCGGGCGGTGGCGGGGTCGAAGGTTTCCAGGTGGTCGAAGGTGGGGTCTTCGTCGTCCACCTCGATGAGGGCGGAGCGGCGGCGCAGGGCGCGGGCGGTGTCGCGGTCCATGACGCGCTGTTGGGCGCGCTGCTCGGCCTCGCGCTCGGCCTCGATGTGCTCGCCGCGGCTGCGGGCCAAGCGGGCGAGACGACGACGGCGGATTTCCTCCTCCATGCGGACCTGCCTGCGCAGGTACGCCAGGTAGGTCACCAGGACGAGCGCGGAGCCGCCGCAGCCCCACCAGAACATGGGGCTCAGCGCCACCGAGAGTCCGCCGAAGGCGAGGGCGGCCAGGACGAGGCCGAGCACCGCGCGCTGACGGAAGGTGTAGCGGGCCGCACGCGCGATGGCGTCGGCCTCCGGGTCGAAGCCGCCGCGGCCGCGCCGGGTCGGCACGAAATCCGAATCGTCGGAGTCGGATTCATCGAATCGGGCGGGCGCCGCCGTCCGGGCCGGGGGGATTCGGGCACCGGTCGATTCGGTGTGCTCTAAAGCCACCCGGTCATCATCGGCGGTCGCCGGTTGCTTCGCAGCCGTTCGGGCCGTTGCGATTTCGGCATCATCGGAATCGGCGGCATCGAGTTCTTCGGCGTCGTCGTCGAATTCACTATCCGCACCGTCGAATTCGTCGTCCGTGTCCTCGATTTCGGCATCGGATGCCGCCGACTCGGCTTCGGACGGGCTGTCCGCGGGATTGTCGTCCTCGGTGACCTGCTCGTCGGCCGGTGGGGTCATCCGGTCCTCCGCATCATCGCTGTGGGAAAGCTTTCTCTGCACTCGGGTCGGGCGGTAATCCGGATCACTGTCATGTCCCGCGGCCGGGCCACTCTTCGTGCGCCGCTTGGAACCTCCGCGGTGCAATACGCGGGTCGCCAACGCCGCGTCGGTCGTCTGCCTGATCCTGGGGTGCCGGTCGGCGAGGATCGGGAACAGCACAAAGACCCAGAGCACGACCAGGCCGATCCATAGGATCGAATTCGGCATCTCGCCTCTGCACCTCCGTCCCCGCCGCATCGTCCGCTCGGCCTTTCGACCGGGTCGCACCGCGCCCCGTCGCGGTGCGTTCGCTCGCCGCAAAACGCCTCGGACGGACGGAACGTCCGGCCGCCGTGAGGCGTATTCGGCACTGCCTCACAGGCTGATTTGCCGGTGGCGCGGGACGCACCTCCGACGTCCGTAGGTTAATTCCGTGGCGCATCAAGTTCGGTCAGGCGCGCCGTGCACATACGCCACACCTGTCACAGTTCCACCATTTTCGCCGCGCGCCGAAGTCAGCCGGGCGCGTCGAAAACAGCACGGACGTACAGGTATTTCAGGGCAGCGTGGCCCGGCCATCGCGCACCAGTCGATCGACGACGGTCCCCGCCACCTCCTCGACGGTGATGCCGACCAGCAGGTGATCGCGCCAGGCCCCGTCCACATCGAGGTACCGCTTCAGCAGGCCCTCCTCGCGGAACCCCACATTGCGCAGAACCGCTTGACTGGCCAGATTTTCCGGCCGCACGGTCGCCTCGACCCGATGTAATCCGACCGGCCCGAAGCAGTGGTCCAGGCCGAGCGCCAACGCAGCCGTCGCCACGCCCTGGCCGCCCAAATCCTTGGCCACCCAATAGCCGATCCACGCCGAACACAATGCACCGCGCACGATATTGCCGACGGTCAACTGTCCGCTGAACGCGCCATCGACCTCGATCACGAGCGGAATCATCGCACCACGCCTGGCCTCGGCCTTCAGACTCGACCACAGCGACGGCCAGTTCGACACGTGGTTGCGTGCCTCCCAGGCACCGCGCCCGGTCGGCTCCCACGGCTCCAGATGCGCCCTGTCGCGCAACCGGATCCGGCTCCATGCCGCCGCATCGCGCAACCGCACCGGACGCAATGTCACCTCCCCGGCCGCGACGTGCACCGGTCCCAGATGCGCGGGCCAGCCGGGATGCTGCGTGACCCGGAATACATTCATCGTCTCCACGCCTCAGCCACGCTGTGCGAGAAATGCGACCCGGACCTCGTCACCGGTCCTGATCTCGGTGTCGTCCGGGTCGATCACGATCAGACTGTTCGCCTCGGCCAGCGTGGCGAGCAGATGCGACGAACCGCCCGTGCCGCCGCCCAGCGGCTGCACCAGGTAGTCGCCGGTGGCCTCATCGCGCATGAGTTGCGCGCGCAAATAACCCTTGCGTCCGGCCATCGAAGTGATCGGGGTGATCGTTCTGGCTCGGATGATCCGGCGCATGGGATGTCTGCGCCCCAACGCGATTCGGATCAACGGTCGCACCATGACCTCGAAAACAACCAGTGCGCCAACGGGATTCGACGGCAGCAAAAAAGTCGGTACCTCATCGCGCCCGAGCCGACCGAAACCCTGCACGGAGCCGGGATGCATGGCGACCCTTGCGATTTCGAGTTCACCGAGCCCCTCGAGTGCCTCACGGACCTGCTCCGAGGCCCACCCCCCGATGGCGCCCGCGATCACCACGACCTCGGAGCGAACCAGCTGGCCCTCCACCACATCGCGCAGCCGCCGCGGGTCCGAACTCACGATGCCCACCCGGTTCACATCCGCGCCCGCGTCGCGCGCGGCGGCGGCCAGCGCATAGGAATTCACGTCGTAGACCTGCCCCGGCCCCGGCGTCCGGTCGATGTCGATCAACTCACCGCCCACCGAGATCACCGACAGCCGCGGGCGCGGATGCACCAGCACCTTGTCCTGACCGACCGCGGCGAGCAGACCGACCTGCGGCGCACCGATGATGGTGCCCGCACGCACCGCGACATCGCCGGGCTGCACATCGTCACCGATGCGCCGGACATAGTCACCGGAGCGCACCGGCTCGTACACCTTGATCCGAGCCCGGCCGCCATCGGTGAAATCCAAGGGCAGCACGGCATCGGCCAGCGTCGGCAGCGGTGCACCGGTGTCGACCCGCACGGTCTGGCGCGGCTGCAATCGGATCGGCTGCTTGGAACCGGCGACCACCTCGCCGACCACCGGCAGCGTCAGATCGACGAGTTCGCCGTCCTCGTCGCGGATATCGGTGCCCGCGGCGGACACATCGACGCTGCGCACCGCATATCCGTCGATCGCGGCCTGATCGAAGCCGGGCAGCGGCCGCTCGGTGACCACATCCTCGGCACACAGCAGGCCTTGCGCCTCGGAGATCGCGACCCGGACCGGCCGGGGCGCGACCGCCGCAGCCGTCACCTTGATCTGCTGATCCTCAACCGAGCGCATCCAGCCCTTCCTGATCTCTCCGCACCGACCCGATTCCGCGACCGCGCAAGCGAACCCGCGCGGCTCTGCCCGATCCGCGGTGTTCCCGGGGCTCTACGTGGTTACGCAAGCTGCCGCCTCCGAGCCCGTCGCTCACACCGCAGATGAACCATCATTCGTACCCGACGGTCCACTATCGGCGAAACCCCGACGCCCGCGCCTATCAGTCGTAGGTCGTCAGCTGTGGGTCCCAGTCCGCACTGAGCCGATGCTGCAGCCACTCCCGCAGGGCGGGGCCGTATTCCTCTCGTTCCAAAGCGAAATCGACCGCAGCACGAAGATAACCGCCCGGGTTGCCCAAATCGTGGCGCGACCCACGGTGGACCACCACATGGACCGGATGGCCCTCCTCGATGAGCAGTGCGATCGCGTCGGTGAGTTGTAGCTCGCCGCCGGTACCCGGTTCGATCCGGCGCAGCGCGTCGAAGATGGCGCGGTCCAACAGATATCGGCCCGCGGCCGCATAGGTAGACGGTGCGTCCGCAAGCGCGGGCTTCTCCACCATTCCGTTGACCCGCAGCACATTCGGGTTCACCGCATCGGGTACCGGCGCGACGTCGAAGACACCATAGGCGCTGACCTGATCCTTGGGAACGTCGATGGCGCACAACACAGTTCCGCCGCGCTTGCGCCGGACCCGGCTCATCACATCGAGCACACCGCACGGCAGCACCAGGTCGTCGGGCAGGAGTACGGCGATGGCGTCCTCGTCGTCATCGAGGGCGCCCTCGGCCTGGGCGACGGCGTGGCCGAGGCCGAGCGGCTCATCCTGGACCACCGAGGTGACATCCAGCAGCGCGGGCGCCTTGCGCACCTTCTCCAACAGCTGGAACTTGCCGCGCTCGGCGAGCGTGCCCTCCAGCACCAAGTCCTCGACGAAGTGTGCGACCACGCCGTCTTTACCCGGCGAGGTCACGATGACCAGCCGCTCCGCACCGGAATCGGCGGCTTCCGACGCGACCAGTTCGATGCCAGGAGTGTCCACCACCGGCAGCAACTCCTTGGGCACGGTCTTGGTCGCGGGCAGGAACCGCGTCCCGAGTCCGGCCGCGGGCACGACGGCCGTGCGGAAACACGACACGACCGCGCCATTCGCGGATTGTCCGGCCTTTGCTGTCATACGCCTACCCTATCCATCCGTCACCGGCCCGAAGCGGCCATCACGCCGACTCGGGTCCCGGTGAGCTTAAGGTGATCACTGTGGAGATGCCCGGCGAGCGCGACAAACATGCCTGGCGGGCGGAAATAGGTGCTCGACGGGCCGCGATGACCAGCGCCGACCGGGAAAAAGAGGCGCGTGAGCTGGCCCACAGTGTCGCCGAGCTGGACGTCCCCGAATGGGTGTGCGCGTATGTGCCGGTACGCGGGGAACCCGGATCGACGGCGATGCTGACGGCTCTGCGTACGGCAGGCGCGCGGGTGCTGCTGCCGGTCACCGGACCGCCGGGACCGCTGCAATGGGCCGAGTTCACCGGCATCGATGACCTGCGGCGCGCCAGATTCGGACTGCTGGAACCCGTCGGCGAGGTGCTCACCGATGCGATCGCGCTGGCGGAGCTGATCCTGGTCCCCGCGCTGGCGGTGGACCGCCGCGGTGTACGGCTCGGCCGCGGCGCCGGATACTACGACCGGACCTTGCCCGCGGCCCGGTCGACGGCGCGGCTGATCGCAGTGGTCCGCGACGACGAACTGCTCGACCGGCTCCCCGAGGAACCGCACGATCTGCGCATGGGCTGGGCCCTCACACCGCACGGCGGACTGCATCGATTGGGTGGCGATGAGGATGCGGAATGAAATGCCGATTAGCGGTGTTGGCACTGTCGGCTGTAGAGTGCCAGATTGACGAACCCTGCGGAGGATGCTGTGCCAACTTATTCATATGCGTGCACCCAGTGTGACAACCGCTTCGACATCGTTCAGTCCTTCACCGATGAGGCGCTGAGCGTCTGCTCTGAGTGCTCGGGCAAGCTGCGCAAGCTCTTCAACTCGGTCGGCATCGTGTTCAAGGGCAGCGGTTTCTACCGCACCGACAGCCGCGGCGGCTCCTCGACCGCCAGCGAGCCCGCGAAGTCGGACAGCGGTGCAGGCAGCTCGGCGTCGAGTTCGGATTCCGGCTCGTCCAGCAGCACCAGCACGACCAGCACGGCCGTCGCCAGCTGAGTTTGCCCTGGTAGAAGCAGCCCTGTGGGAGTTATCCCCAGAGCTGTCGTTATCCACAGGGCACGTCTTTCCCGGGCGAGTCGCAGTGCCGGTGGCCATAGGCTCCTGGCATGGCTCCCCTGGGCATCATTCCGTCGGGCAAGACCCGATCCTTCGCCGACCTCGGCCGCGGCGACTCGTTGCGTTCGGCGATCTGGAATAGGGCGAGTCGGAATAGACCGCCCTGGGCGGATGCGCTACTCGCCCGACGTCTGCTGGCGGCAGCACTCACCGCACTCGCGATCGTCCTTTTCCTGCGCGGCGATCCCAGCAATACACGCACCGAGGTCGTGGTCGCCGGACGCGATCTGCCGCCGGGCCATCTGCTCGAGGCGACCGATCTGCGCTCGACACCGCGCGAATCCGCCACACTGCCCGCGGGTGCGGTCGCCGATATCGGCGTTTTGGTCGGCGCGACGCTGACCGGCGGGATGCGCACCGGTGAGGTATTCACCGATCTGCGCATCGTCGGACCGCGCCTGGCGGCGGTCGCCACCGGCGCGGGCGATGCCCGCATCGTGCCCATCCGGCCAGCCGATTCCGCGGTCGCGGAGATCCTGCGGGCGGGTGACCGGGTGGATGTCATCGGGGCCGAGGAGCAGAGCGGTCCCGGCACCCGGCCGGCCCGGCTGCTCGCGATCGACGCGGCGGTCGTACTGGTCTCCGGTCCCGGTGACCGGCGCGGCGCGCCCGAACGCGTGGTGCTGGTCGCGATGGACGCCGAGCACGCCACCGCGGTTGCCGCCGCCTCGCTGCGCACCGCACTGACCGTGGTTTTTCATTGACCGTGGTTCGCCGAGAATTTGCCATCAAGGTCAACTAGCATCGGTCGATACGGCAGCCCGAACCGCCGAGCACAACGAGTCAGCTCCCACCCGAAGAGGAGATATCGGCAATGCTCAAGGGTTTCAAGGATTTCCTACTCCGCGGAAACGTCGTCGACCTGGCAGTAGCCGTGGTGATCGGTACCGCGTTCGTCGCGATCGTCACCGCCTTCACCAATGGCATCATCAACCCGATTCTCGCCATCTTTGGCGAACGGGACGACCTCGGCCTCGGTTTCCAGTTGATTGCCGACAAACCGGCGACCTTCGTGCAGGTGGGTCCGCTGATCACCGCGGCCATCAACTTCGTGGTCATCGCGGCGGTGCTGTACTTCGTGCTGGTGCTGCCCGCACTGCACGCGAAGAAGCGATTCGGCACCACCCCGGACACCAAGCTCAGCGATTCCGAGGTGCTGATCGAGATCCGCGACCTGCTCTCCGACAGCCAGCGCAGCGCGGGTGGACGCCACGAATTCTGAATCGAATTCCCCTGCCCGACAACATGAGCAGGAATTCGACTGCGCCACAATCACATACGGTAATTCGCTGCACCACAAGGCAAACGGGCCCGTCGCACGTGCGACGGGCCCGTTCACGTACTCGAGCGGAAGACTCAGCCGAGGCTGAACGGCTGACCCCACAACGTCGTCCAGGTGATGACGTTGTCGGTCTCCACCTCGACGCTGACGAAGGCACGCGCCTGGGCGTAGCCACCACAACCGCTGAGACCGATGGTCTCGTCGGCCCAGGTGACCGAGCCGCTGCCGTTCTTGAACTTGTTGCGCTTCTTGTGCGCCTCGTTGCCGAAGTCGTCGGCCTGCTCGAGGTCGAGCACATAGAACGACTGCGCCTGACCGGGACCGAGACTCAGGTTGGCACCGCTATTGGCGCTCACCTTCGGCTTGACGTTCTGGCTGTCGCTCCAGTCCAGCCCACCGGTGACGCCGCCGTCGACGCCACCGCCGTCGATATTCACCTGGCAGGCAACGACATAACCCGGGAAGATCGCGCCGTTCCAGCCGTCGGTCACATCGACCTGTGCGCTACCGGACACCCATGCATTGCGGTGCACGGGTGTCGCGCCCATGGACGGATTGACATTGGCCGATTCGCCGACCAGCCGAATGGTGAGAACCGTTCCGTCGGAAAGCGTTTTGACGATTTGACCGCCCGGCAACGGAATGAAGGTGTCGGCATTCGCCGCACCGGTGGACAACAGGCCGAGTGCCAGCGCGGCGGCGCCGCCGAGCCCGGCCACGCGCGCCACAAACTTACGATCGATCATGATTGGTACTACCCCTAGCGATTGAGTTCGATGAATTCGATTCGGCGAGTAGAGATTCGACAGATCCCACCGCGGTCAGCCGATGCTGAACGGCGCTCCGTACAGGGTGACCTTGGAGTAGTTGTCGCCGATGATCTCGACGACGGTGTAGGCACGCGCCTGGGCATAGCCCGCGCAGCCCTGGATCTCGATCTCCGCATCCTGATACTCGACCGAGTAGCGACCCGGCTTCAGAATGTCCTTGTAATCGATCTGAACGAACTTGACATCGCCCGGGCCGAGGTTGAGGCCGATCGACCCACCGAGCGAACCGCCCGAGAGGTTGATGCCGCCGGAAACCCCGGCCGAGATCGCGTTATCGGCGATGCTCACCTGGCAGCCGACGATATAGCCGGTGCTCAGCTGCGAAGCGCCGTGCGTCGAGGAGTTATTGGTACCCGGCGCCCCGGAGGCCCCGTTGTTCGGGCCGATGGTGCCCTCGGGAGTGACAGACACATCGGCAATGGCGTTACCCGAGACCCACACGACTCGGCCCGCGCCATTCGCGGCCAAAGATGGTGAAATCAGGGCGCGTTCACCCGTCCGGCTGACGGTCACGCCCGGGCCCAGCTTCTGGCCGTCCGGCAACGGCACAAAAACGTCGGCGTTGGCAGCGCCGGTCGAAAGCAGGCCCATCCCAGCAGCGGCGGCGACAACGGCACCCGCGATGCGGACACCTCGACGCAGACCGCTGGTGCGGTTCTTGCTCATACTTCCCCTCATCGGATTCTAGCGGTCGGCCTCGGGGTACCGAGGCCGAAAAACCCTTTCATGCGGACACCGCTCGCTGGAAAGACATTGGCCATCAAGCGGTTTGCCGACAATCTCGTCGGTGGACGATCTTGGGTGCGCCCAATATTAGTGGTTTCCGCCGAATTCCTGTGAGATTTCGCACATGTTACCGCTCGATCCGCTACGATCTGCGAATTTGGCTGGGTGCCAGGGGGTTTCACAACGAAACGGGCCCGCCGCGAATGCGACGAGCCCGCTTGCGTTTTCAGGGTGTGCTGCCCCTGTCGATCAGCCGAGGCTGAACGGCTGGCCCCACAGCGTGGTCCAGGTGATGACGTTGTCGGTCTCCACCTCGACGCTGACGAAGGCACGAGCCTGGGCGTAACCGGCGCAGCCGGTCAGACCGATGGTCTCGTCAGCCCAGGTGACCGAGCCGCTGCCGTTCTTGAACTTGTTGCGCTTCTTGTGCGCCTCGTTGCCGAAGTCGTCGGCCTGCTCGAGGTCGAGCACATAGAACGACTGCGACTGGCCGGGGCCAAGGGTGAGGTTGGCGCCACTGGTCGCGCCGACACCACCGGTGACATTTTGACCATCACTCCAGTCCGCGGTGCCCTCGACACCTCCGGTGGCGCCGCCACCGGAGATGTTCACCTGGCAGCCGACGGTGTAGCCGGGGAAGATCGAGCCACCGCCGTCACCGGATACCGAGACCTGAGCGCTACCCGAAACCCATGCGTTGCGGTGCAGCGGGGTCGAGCCCATGGACGGGTTGATGTTGGCGGATTCGCCGGTCAGGCTGATGGTGACCACGGTGCCGTCGGACAGCGTCTTGGTGATCGAGCCACCCGGCAGCGGCACAAAGGTATCGGCGTTCGCGGCGCCGGTGGAGAACAGGCCAAGAGCGACAGTGGCAGCGGCGCCGACACCGGCCACCCGTGCCACGTTCTTACGGTTGATCATGCTGATAATCCCTCGAGGGTTGATTCGCTTGAGCGAGAAGAATATTCGTGGATTGACCGACGTCAGCCGATGCTGAACGGCTGCCCGTAGAGGGTGGTCTTCGAGTAGTGGTCACCGATGATCTCGACGACGGTGTAGGCACGCGCCTGGGCGTAGCCCGCGCAGCCCTGGATCTCGATCTCGGCATCCTGATACTCGACCGAGTAGCGACCCGGCTTCAGAATGTCCTTGTAGTCGATCTGCACGAACTTGACCTCGCCGGGGCCGAGGTTGAGGCCGATCGAACCACCGAGCGAACCGCCCGAGAGGTTGATGCCGCCGGAAATACCGGCCGAAATGGCGTCGCTGGCGATGCTGACCTGGCAGCCGACGATGTAGCCGGTGCTCAGCTGCGAAGCGCCGTGCGTCGAGGAGTTGTTGGTACCCGGCGCCCCGGAGGCACCGTTGTTCGGGCCGACCGTGCCTTCCGGCGTCACGTTCACATCGGCGACAGCATTGCCCGAAACCCAGACCACACGGCCGGCACCGTTGGCCGCCAACGAAGGCGAAATCAGGGCGTGCTCACCAGTTCGGGTGAGCGTCACATCGGGACCATTCTTCTGGCCGTCCGGCAACGGCACGAAGGTGTCGGCATTGGCAGCACCGGTCGAAAGCAGGCCCATGGCCACGGCCGCGGCAGCGCCGACGCCCGCGATCCGGGCACCGCGGCGCAGACCGTTGGTGCGGTTCTCGCTCATACTTCCCCTCATCAGGTTCTAACAGTCAACCTCGACCATCGAGGCTGGACGTTGGTCCTCTCAGGCCCAGCTCAGTTTGTGCCCCGATTGTTGCCGACATGTAACCGGCTGTTATTTCGGCGCAACGGTCAGCGCTGGCATCGGAACCGAGCCGGGTTCCGCCGAGTCGGCAAACGTACGTGCCGCACCCGGGCCCGCGAGGTCCAGCAGCGTGGGTGGCTCGTGGCGAGATTAAACCGACCAGTAACGGTCTGGCAACGTAAGTTTTCGTTAAGATCAATGTGATCTAGATCACACCATCTCAAATGCTCATATTGCTTGACGTGCATAAACAGGAAATAAGCGCCACCCGAACGACCCCAAAAGGCTGCGGCAGTCGCAACGATGCCGATGGTAACTACGGGACAGCACCGTACTTGAAGGTCAAGCAAACTTCAGCGTGAGGAATTCGCAATGGATGAAGGCGCAATCGCGAACGATGGTACGTGGCTGGACCGTAGATGAGTCACGAGCCGTGATGGGGTGGCACCTGCGACCGGAGCCAGTCGTCGGATAACGATTCGGTCTCGTCGCCGCGCTCGTCACCGGTCGTCTCCGGGAGGACCTCACCGAAAATTTTTGCCAGACGCGCCGCGTCCCTCGCCCGGCGTGTCGCCGGACGAGGGTCGTCGGAGGAGTCCGCGGCGGTAATTTATTCCGCCAATCCGGACAGCTCGCCGATCACTCGGCTGGCGAGCGGACCGAGGGTTGCCATGCCGTCGCGCACCGCAGCCCGGCTGCCCGGCAGGTTTACCACCAATGTGCTGCCGGAGATTCCGGCCAGACCACGCGAGAGGCCGGCGTCGAGCGAACCAGCTACCCGACCGGAGGAACGCAGCGCCTCGCTGATCCCCGGCAGTTCCCGGTCGAGCACCTGCGAGGTGGCCTCCGGCGTGACATCGCGCGGGGACATGCCGGTGCCGCCGACGGAGATGACCAGGTCGACACCGCCGATCACCGCGGTGTTGAGCGCATTGCGGATCTCGACCTCATCGGCCTGCACCGATACCGAAGCGTCCACCAGGAAACCCGCCTCGGTGAGCAGCTCGGTGACCAGCGGCCCGAGCGAATCCACACCTCCATGCGCCGTTCGATCGTCGACGACCACCACCAGAGCACGCCCCGCGACAGGAGCATCGATTTCCATGTTGGTAACCGTAGCGTCCAGATCGACGAGGTGGGCGTCGGCTCCCGGCCGTGCCGACAATCCGCCGGGCAGGACCCGCATCATCGGCCACCGTCCGCGGCCGCACCGGACAGCGTCACGTCGACTGTCTTGGGGTTGTTGCCTTGTTCATCGGTGTAGGTGACCTTCACCTTGTCTCCTGGCTGATGGGAACGGACGGCGGCAATGAGTGCGTCGCCCGAGTCGATGGTCCGGCTGTCCACCTTGGTGATGATGGCGCCGGCCGGAATACCTGCCTTGGCGGCCGGACCGTCCGGGGTCGCCTCGAGGACCCGTGCGGCGGTGTCCTGCGGGCGCAGTTTGATGCCGATCTGGGCGTAGGTGGCGTGACCGGTCTTGATGAGTTCGTCGGCGACCCGGCGGGCCTGATCGACCGGGATGGCGAAGCCGAGGCCGATGGAACCGCTCTGCTGACCGGTCGCCTCGCTGCCGCCGAGGCTGGCGATGGCGGTATTGATGCCGATGAGCTTGCCGTTGGCGTCGACCAGCGCGCCACCGGAGTTGCCCGGGTTGATCGCGGCGTCGGTCTGGATCGCATCGATGACCGGCTGCACCTGGCTCGGGGTGCCCTCACCATTGGTGGAGACCGGACGGTTGAGCGCCGAGACGATACCCGTGGTCACCGTGCCCGCCAGACCGAGCGGCGAGCCGATGGCGATGACCGGCTGGCCGACCGCGAGATTCGACGAGCTGCCCAGTTCGATCGGGGTCAGTCCGTCCTTGCCCTGCACCTTGATCACGGCCAGATCGGAGACCGGATCGGCGCCGACCAGGGTGGCCGGTGCGGTGGTGCCGTCGGCGAAAGCGACCTCCATCTTGGCGTTGGCGCCACCGCCGGAGGCGACATGGTTATTGGTGAGGATCAGACCGTCGGAGGACAGCACCACACCGGAACCCTCGCCCTGTGCGCGATTGCTGGCGACCTTGATCATCACCACGCTCGGCAGCACCTTCTGCGCCACCGCCTGGGTGGAACCGGCCGGTGCGTTGGCGACATTGCTGACATTGGGCTTGGGCGCGTCCAGGGCATTGGTCACCGTGGCTTGGCCGTTATCGGAGCGGGTGACCAGCGAGCCGACCGCGCCACCGACACCACCGCTGACGAGTGCGAGCGCGACCGCGCCTACGACGAGACCGGTGCGGACCGGGCGGCGCGCGGGTTCGGGCTGCGGCTCGGCGGCGAATACGGCGCCGGCATAAGGCCCGCCGGGCGGGATGGGCGGGGCGTAGGACGGCTGGGCGTATTCCGGCCCCGCCTCGGGACCCGGGAATTGCTGAGCGTATTCCGGACCCGCTTCGGGACCGGGGAATTGCTGAGTCGGGTTGGGCGGCATGCGTTGCTGCCAGATCGTCGGACGCGGCGTCGGTTCCTGAGACCCGTATCCGGATTGCGCGTAGGTCTGGCCCGGTGGTGCGACCGGGATCTCCTGGGTCGGATGCGGACCGGACGCGGCGTTATCCGGCTGCGGTGTCGAGCCTTCCTTGGAATCCTCGGTCATTTTTCTCCTTACGTCTTCGACCAGCTTGGCGACGACGACTGAGAGCGGACTGAGACGCTGCTTTCAGTTTTCCGAGTATTGCGGACGGGGGCCGGTAAGGCCCGCCATCACCTTAGTCTCGAACGGCGTCAATCGGTTACGGAGTCGGCCACACCGTCTAGCATGCTCGCCGCACCCGGCAGCACGATCCGGATCAAGGCGCCGCCGCGCTCGGAGGTTTCGATAGTGATCGTGCCGCCATGCTTGGTCACTACCTGTTTGACGATCGCTAGGCCGAGCCCCGAGCCCGGCATGGAACGCGACGCCGTGGTCCGATAGAAACGGTCGAACACCAGCTCCCGCTCGGCGGCGGGGATGCCCGGTCCGGCGTCGTCGACATCGAGCTCGAGCAAGCCGCGACCGGTTTCCCGCATGGTGACCTTCACCTGCACACCCGCCGGACTCCACTTCGCGGCATTGTCGAGGACATTCAGAATCGCCCGCTCCAGGCCGGCCTCGTGGCCGTATACGAACCAGGGCTGCAGTTGCGCGGCGAACTCGATGGAACCGCGGCGGCGTCGGGCCCGCTCGAGCGCGCGCTCGGCCACCTCGCCGAGATCCACTCGCTCGTAAACGGTTTCGGGTGCGTCCTCGCGGGCCAAGTCGACGAGATCGCCGACCAGCGTCGACAATTCTTCGATCTGAGCCATCACATCCGCGCGCAGTTCGGCCATGTCCTGTTCCGGAATCTGCGGTGCGCCAGGGCGACTGGAGGCGATCAGCAATTCCATATTGGTGCGCAGCGAAGTCAGCGGCGTGCGCAATTCATGTCCGGCGTCGGCGACCAATCGGCGTTGCCTACCGCGCGATTCGGCGAGCGCGCGCAACATTGTGTTGAAGCTCTCTGTGAGCCTGGCGAGTTCATCGTCACCCGTTACCGGAATCGGTGTCAGATCATCGGTGCGGGCGACCCGTTCGGTTGCCGCGGTGAGCCGTCCGATCGGGCGCAGCCCGGTGCGACCGACCGCGGTACCCGCTGCCGCTGCCAGCACAACACCACAACCGCCCACGACGAACAGCAACCAAGCGAGCCGGTCCAATACCTCGCGGGTCGGTTGCAGTCGCTGCGAGATGACCAGCGTCGCGCCGGAATGCGTCGGCATGGCGAGCACCCGCTGATTACTCACGGTGCGCAGTGACGAGGGCAGCTCACCGTTCGCGACCGCGAGTTCCTGGGCGCCGACCGGCGGAATCGTTTGCTGCGGCGGCATATACGCCTTGTCTTTCGCGTATATCAACGCCACTCCGACATCATTGGAGTACAGGCCGGCCAGCACGATCGACTGGAAACCCAAACTGTCGAAATTATTGTTGATCATGGTGTTCGCGCGCGCCCGGAGCTGTGCGTCCACATCGGCGTTCAGTGCGCGGGCCACCATGGCATAGGCGGCGATGGAAGTGACGGCCACGGCGATGGCGACCACCGAGGCGGCGAGCAGGGTGACCCGCCAGCGCAGGGAGACCGACCTGGTCAGGGGCATGGGCGGGCGCATATCCGGCGGTTCCGAGGGATATGCGCCGAGCGCGGCGACCACTTGCCGCTTGGGATTGGTTCTGGCCATGGGGTGTCGACTCGCCTACGGGGGTGTTTCGCGCAGCACGTAGCCGACACCGCGCACGGTGTGGATGAGCCGGAGCTCGCCCTCGGCCTCGGTCTTGCGGCGCAGGTAGCCGATATAGACCTCGAGCGCATTACCGGAGGTGGGGAAGTCGTAGCCCCAGACTTCCTCGAGAATGCGGCTGCGGGTCAGCACCCGGCGCGGATTGGCCATCAGCATTTCCAGCAGTGAGAACTCGGTGCGCGTCAGGCTGATCGAGCGGTCGCCTCGGGTCACCTCGCGGGTCACCGGATCCAGCGACAGATCGGCAAACGTCATGGTCTCGGAAACCTCGCCGGGATCGGTGGCCCGGCGACGCAACAACGCGCGCAATCGGGCCAGCAATTCCTCTAGTGCGAAAGGTTTCGGCAAATAGTCATCGGCACCGGCATCGAGCCCGGCTACCCGTTCGGAAACCGAATCCCGCGCCGTCAAAACCAGAATCGGCAGATCGTCTCCGGTGCTGCGCAAACGTCGGCAAACTTCGAGCCCATCCATCCGGGGCATCATCACATCGAGCACGAGTGCGTCCGGTCGCTGCACAGTTGCTTTCTCCAGTGCGTCCACTCCGTCGACCGCGAGATCGACGGAGTAGCCGTTGAAGGTCAGGGACCGGCGCAGCGATTCCCGGACGGCACGATCGTCGTCGACTACCAGAATGCGCATGCCCCCAGTTTGACCGCATCGACTGAGAGTCGACTGAGAGGGCGCCGCCCGACACGCCGCGCCAGCATCGATGCCGCCCACTAGGGGCTGGACGAGCGACCAGCAGGTTTGTGATCACGTACAGATCTCGACGGAATCCGGCAACCGTTTTGGGCGACGAAAGCCGTTCTGAGTAGCCATATTCGAGTGAATTACAGAGTGACTGCCCCAGATTGCCGTTAGTCACTCTGCGCGGTATGTTCCCTGCGGTAAAAAGAAGACCTCTAGTTGGTTCTCAGCGGGTTGAATCAAAACCGAACAGCCACGCGCCATCCGGGGGCACACGTGCAAGCTCGTGAAGCGGAGGCAACGGAAGCGGATGGAAGCTGCACCGCGGTCCTGGCAATTCAGTCTGTCCAACTGGTCGGTCACTCGCAAGGTTGGCATCGTGCTGGTCCTGCCCGTGCTGCTGGCCACCGTCTTCGCCGTGCTCCGCATCAACAACGAACTGCGCACCATGTCCCAGTTGGACGCGGCGACCGAACAGGTCATCATCATTCGCCCGATCGTCAAGTTCGGCACGGCCACCGAACAACTCGCGGTCGCGGCGACCGCCTCCTGGGGTAACACCGCGGATCCGGCGACCGACGCGGCATTGACGAAATTCGATCAGGCGCTCGCCGATCTGGAGGCCGGAATGCGCACCACCAAGGTGAGCACCCGGGTCACCTCCGAATTGGCCTCGGCCGTCGCCACCGGCACCACCATGCGCAATAGCCTGCGCAACGGATCGCCGATGATGGTCGGTGAGCAGGCCGACGAGATCGCGGTTCGCATCGGCAATGCGTTTGCGCTGTCGCCCTCGGTCGAGGACCTCAACATCCAGCGCTACTTCCTGCAGATCGGCGCGATCCAGAACGCCCGGCGGGTACTCACCCAGCAGCGCATGATGATCGGCTCCCCCGATGCCGGCCGCAATCCGAGCGTGCGCGCGAAGGTGCTCATCTCGGCCGGCGCCGAGATGACCATGGTCAATACCTACGGCATCATCCTGCTGGACAATGCGCCGAATATGCGGCCACTGCTGGACGCGGTCGGCGTCCGCCTCGGCGCATTCAGTCAGAACGGCGGGGATCCGACAACGAATCCGGCCGTACTGGATTCACTACAGGTCAGCTCGGACACCTACGAGAAGACCACCAACTCCCTCGCCGACACCATCGATAAGGCGCTGGCGCATCGGACCACCGAGGCGCAGACCGGTGCGCTGCGCGAGACCACGATCGTCATCGGCATGCTGCTGGCCGGTCTTGCGCTGGCCCTCGCCGTCGCGCGCACCCTGGTCGTACCGGTGCGCAGGCTGCGCCGCGACGCGCTCGAGGTCGCCCACGTCAAGCTGCCCGACGAACTCGCAGTGGTGCGCAGCGGTGGCGCAACCCCGGAGATCACCCCGGTCGGCGTGCACACCACCGACGAGGTCGGCCAGCTGGCCCGCGCCGTCGACGAAATCCACGAGCAGGCGCTCAATCTCGCCGCCGATCAGGCCCGACTGCGACTGCAGATCGGGAATATGTTCGAAACCCTTTCCCGCCGTAGCCAATCCCTCGTCGAACAGCAGTTGTCGCTGATCGAGGATCTGGAACACGACGAGGACAATGCCGAGCGGCTACAGAGCCTGTTCCGCCTCGACCACCTCGCCACCCGCATGCGCCGCAACGGCGACAACCTGCTGGTGCTCGCCGGTACCGCGCTGCGCCGTGGTCAACTACATCCGGTGCCGCTATCGGACATGCTCTGGAGTGCGGTCTCCCAGGTGGAGGACTACCAGCGGGTCGAAATCGGCGCGGTGCCCGACGGCATCGTCGCCGGTGAGCCCGCTGTCGATATCGAACATCTGCTGGCCGAACTGATCGATAACGCGCTGCGCTACTCCCCGCCGACCACACCGGTCGCGGTGATGGTGGCGCGCGCGGTCGACGGCGGCTACCTGATCGAGATCACCGACCGCGGCCTCGGCATGTCACTCGAGGATCTGCAGCTCACCAACGACCGTCTGGCCTCCGGTGGTGAGGTTACCGTCGAAACCGCCCGCCGCATGGGCCTTTTCGTCGTCGGCCGCCTCGCCAAGCGACACACCATCACGGTGAGCCTGCGCCGCACCTCGACCATGGCGCAGCAGCCCGGCATCACCGCGAGCGTGCACCTGCCCGGTGCGCTGGTCGCGCCGCCGCTCGATGCGACCGATCCGAACCAGCGGGCCATCGAAGCGCAGGTCATGACCGCGTTGCCCGCGCCATCGCAACAACAGCCGCCGCGCACGCTGGTGCCGGTGCCGAGCCTGCCACAGCGTGAACCGTCGCGCTTCGCGGTCACCAGTTCCGGTCTGCCACAACGTCGTCCGACCATGCGCGTCGCCGACGCGCCTGAAGTACCGATACCCGGCGATGATCACACCGAAACCTCGGTCGACGTATTCGCCGAGAATCCGAGCAGCCGCCGCGGCGAGGACGACCGGTCCCGCATCGCGCCGTTCGGACCGCCGACCCCGACGGATGAGCCCGCCACCGGACCGAATTCGGTCATCGACGTGGAACCGCAGGTGCCCCTGGGCGCGGTCACCGATATGTGGGCCGAACAGCCCGACGAGCCAGTGGACACCGGATCGAACCCGATAGTCTCCCGGGAGCCCGCCGAGCCGTATCAGACCGCCGTCCTGCGGCCGACGCTGCCGACCAGAAAGCCCGCCGCCGCAACGGAACCCGAGCCGACCTCGACCCGACTACAACCGGTCTCGGCCGACGCCGCGACCAACACCTCTACCCGACTACAGCCGGTGCAGGGCGAATCGCCCACCCCGATCTATCAGCGGATGGTCTCGGAGTGGTTGGTCGAACCTGCGACGGCGCAACCATCGCCCTCGGCATGGACCTCCCCTGCCGACGCGGGCTGGACGGCGGCCGAGCAGGCCAGCCATCCGACCGCCGAGGCGCGCACCGTCGGCGGACTGCCGATCCGCAGGCCCGGAGCGCAATTGGTGCCCGGCGGCCTCGCGCCGGTCGAGGAACCCGGCGTTCGCGATCCGGAGGAGATCCGGAACAACTTGACCAGGCATCTCAGTGGGGTCCGCAGCGGGCGGGCCGAAGCGCAGTACAACGACGGAGGGCTTGTATGACCAACCCGAACAGCACCACGGACGAGAACCTCAACTGGCTGGTTGCCCGCTTCACCAAGGATGTGCCCGGAGTGTCGCACGCGGTGCTGGTGACGGCGGACGGTCTGCTGCAGGCGACCAGCCCGAATCTACCGGCGGACCGCGCCGAACAGCTCTCCGCGGTCACCGCGGGTCTGGCCAGCCTCGCCACCGGAGCGGCATCGCTATTCGACGGCGGCAAGGTGATGCAGTCGATCGTGGAGATGCAGCGCGGCTACCTGTTGGTGATGAGCGTCGGCAATGGGTCGCACCTGGCCGTGCTCGCCAACAAGTCGCACGATATCGGTCGGATCGGCTACGAAATGGCCCTGCTCGTCGACCGTGTGGGCACGGTGGTCACGGCCACCGCCCGGACAGCCGTCTGATCCAACGATGTCGAGTCCATTCGGCCACGGACCGAACCGGCCGACCACCCGCGTCAGACCGTATGCCCTGACCTCCGGGCGTACCGAACCCGCGGTCGACCTACCGCTCGAAGCGGTTATCGAAACCCTGTCGTACACTGCGCATCTCGATTGGCCGGCGGGCGATCTGCGCACCGAGATCCTGCGGCTGGGCACGCACCGGCTGTCGGTCGCCGAGATCGCCGCCCACCTGGATCGACCGCTCGGCATGGTCCGGGTCATGGTCGGTGACCTCGTCGTCGACGGCGCGCTACGCGTGCATTCGACACTGACCGACGAGGCGAGCTTCGACGAGCGCCGTTCCCTTATGGAGAGGACTTTGCGTGGACTCCGTGCCCTATAGGCAAGGCGGAAATTACGGGCAACCCGGCAACTCCGGATCCGGCAACACCGGACCCGCCGATGCCGATACTCGCGTCGCCTCGACCAAGATCGTGGTCGCGGGCGGCTTCGGGGCGGGTAAGACGACCTTCGTCGGCGCGGTATCGGAGATCGTTCCCCTACGCACCGAAGCCATGGTGACCCGCTTTTCCGACGGTATCGACGATCTCGCCGATACCCCGGACAAGGAAACCACCACGGTCGCAATGGATTTCGGCCGCATTATCCTGCCGGGCAACCTGGTGCTCTACCTGTTCGGTACGCCAGGCCAGCGCCGGTTCTGGTTCATGTGGGACGACCTGATCCGCGGCGCCATCGGCGCGGTGGTGCTCATCGACACCCGACGGCTGGAAGACAGCTTCGCCGCCGTCGACTTCTTCGAGGCGCGCAAGCTGCCGTTCCTGATCGCGGTCAACCGCTTCCCAGACGCGCCCCGCTTCCCGATCGCCGAACTGCGCGAGGCGCTTTCGGTGCGTGAGGGAGTGCCCATCGTGGATATCGACGCGCGCAATGCCATGGAGGTCCGCCAGGCGCTGGCGGCCGTCACCGAATACGCGATCGCCCAACTGAAGGCGCTCGAATTGGAAGGAACCGCTCGACATGCATGACGTCCGGTTGTTCGCCGCGGCGGACAACGGCGCAGTGGTGGACCAGTTCTCGATGGGGTACTGGGTCGCCGCACTCTCCTTCGGTGTTTCGGTGCTCGGCGCCGTGGTCGGGCTGGCCTGCGTACTACACGCGGCGCGATCGTCGCGGTTCCGGTTGGTGTGGGTGACCTCGGCCGCGGTGGCGCTCGGCGGCGTCGGGGTCTGGTTGTCGACCTCGGTCGCGCTGCTCGGCCTTGATATTTCGGGTACCGCGGCGCGCTTCGACGGCGGCAAGATGATTACGGCGATGGTGACCTCGTTCGTCGCGGTATTCGTCGCGCTGATCATCATCGGCCGTCGGCTGCAACTGGCCCGGCTCATCCCAGGTGGGCTGGTCATGGGATTCGGCATCGGTCTCACCCTGTATCTGGGGCTCGGGTCCATTCGCATCCGTGGTTCGATCGATATCTCCCCGTGGTTCGCGGCGGTCGCGATGGCAGTCGCGGTGCTCACCGGTGTCGGCACGCTGTGGTCGTTCCAGGCGCTGCACGGTCTGCTCGCGCGGGCGGCCACGGTGCTGCTGTTCGCCGTCGGTGTGGCGGGCATGTATTACGCCGGGGTCGCAGCCATCGACCCGAATATCGATACCACCGCGATGGCTCCGGACGGACTCACGCTGTTCGAATTCGTCTTCCCGATGTTCGTCGTCGGATCGCTCGCGCTAACGGTCCCGATCAGCGCGGTGCTCATCGCACCGGACCGGCGCGAGACGGCGGCGGCGCTCGAGGCCAAGCGCCGTTCCGACCTGCGGTCGGACCGGCTCCGGTCCGACCTCCAGTCGGTGCGCTGAGGCGACTCGAGCTCGCTGGTCAGGCCTTGGGTGCCGGCATCTCCCCAACGGTCTTGCTCGGATCGATGATGCCGATCGCCTCGCCCTGTGGGCCGGCGATGACGGCCGAGCGGCCGGCGGGTGAATCCGCGATCGCCTGCAGCACCCGGCCGCCCAATTCCGTTGTCTTGGCGACACCGGCGTCCACATCGTCGTGCTGGAACCACACCAGCCAATATGACGGCATACCATCGGCAGGCTTACCGGACTCGTCGGCTATGCCACCGACGCCCTCGGTTCTGGCCGGCGGGGTGAAGACCACGTACTCGGCGTCGCCGAAGTCGAATTCGGTGTAGCTGAAGCCGAATACGTCGCCATAGAACTTCTTGGCCGCCTCGATATCGCGGGTATGCAGCTCGTTCCAGCCGTACGCGCCGTGCTCGTTGTAGACCGCCGCGCCGTTGTGCCCCCTCGCCTGCCATACCGCGAAGACCGCGCCGACCGGATCGGTCGCGACGAACATCCGGCCGAACCCCATCACATCGAAGATCGGCACGATCACCTCACCGCCCGCCTGCTGCACCTTCGACGCGGTGGCATCGGCGTCGGTGACCGCGAAGTAGGTGGTCCAGACCGATGGCATGCCCGGCATCGACGGCGGTTTCGGACCGATTCCGGCCACCGGCGCACCGGCCTTCATCGCCATCAGATAGCCGCCCGAATCCGGGTCGCCGTCCTGGATCTCCCAGCCGAACAAGCCCTCGTAGAACTGCGCGGCCTTCCCCGGATCCTCGACCTGACAGTCGATCCAGGCCGGTGTTCCCTCGGGCCATGCCTCGTTGCGTATGGGCATCGGTCATCTCCGTTTCTAGTGAATAGGCACCTCCAGAGACCTAGTCGACCACCGGGCGCCGACAGTTTCGGCTGGTTCGGCAATGCCGCCGATTTCGGCCCACGACACCCCTACAGTGAGAGATATGCGTTTGGGGCTGGACTACGCAGCGGGCCGTCCCGGCGGCGCGGCCATACGAGCGGCCGGTTTCGATTTCGTCGTGCGCTACCTCTCCGAGGGCGGTCCGACCCTGCCCGGCAAGCAGTTGACCCCGGCCGAGGCCGACGACCTGCGGGCGAACGGCATCTCGATCGTGTCGAACTGGGAAACCACGGCGGCCAGGATGCTGGACGGCTACGGCGCCGGAATCATCGATGCCCGTGCGGGTTTGGCGCAGGTGCTGCGCTGTGGCGGGCGGTCGGATCGGCCGATCTACTTCTCCGCGGACTTCGATTCGACACCGCAGGATCAGGTGGCGATCAACGCCTATCTCGAAGGCGCGGCCACCGTGCTCGGCCCCGCGAATGTGGGTATCTACGGCGGGTTCTGGTCGATCAGCCGGGCGTTGGACGCGGGCGCCGCGGCCTGGTCGTGGCAGACCGATGCCTGGTCGGGCACCAATGTGGAGACCAGGCGCAATATCCATCAGACATTGCGGCAGGTGGTCGTCGGGGGCGTGATCTGCGATGTAAACGAAGCCGAGACAATCGATTTCGGTCAGTGGGACTTCGTACAGGAGGAACCGGACGTGACGCCGGAACAAGAGGCAGTGCTGCGCGATATCCAGATCCAGCTGCGTGGTCCGGAGCTGTCCGGTTGGCCGCAACTCGGTTCCGATGCGGAGGGCCGCTATCGCACGCTGGTCGACGGTGTGGCGGCGGCGCTACAGCGGATCAAGGAGCTGGAGGACGAATCTGCCGATTTGCGTACGCAAGTCGGCGAATTGCGCACGGAGATCAGCGAACTCGAAGCCACCACAGCTGATCTGGTGGAAGAGGTGAAGCGGTTGGACGGTCCGCATTGGCCGTGGCCGCTCTCGCTGATCGAGGGTCCGGCCGACTTCGTTGGTGAGCAACTGGCCCGGCTGGAGTCCCTGTTGCCGGACTTGCCAGGTCTGCCCGGTGGCCGGGAAGTGGGGAAATCGGCAGAGAGGCCGGAAGTTTGGCGATGAGCGGGTTCCCGGGGATCCGGTGAACCGGGGTTCCGAGAACCCGCCCTCTCGGATGAGGGTACCGGCGCGAGAGCACGAAATCATCACTGCGCCAGGACTTTTACGGACACGAAAAACCAACTCACAGTACGTAATTGATCAATGAGCTACTGTGCCGCAATCGCAAACACGGAAAACTTCCATGTGACATGCTCAACTTGAGTAGCTACTGAATTGCCAGACTCTCGAGTGGTTCCGATCCGAGACCGGCATCGAGCCCCTGTGGTCGATCGACCATCGACCCTGTGCGTTCCAGCAGCGTGCGAGTTATCGTCAGCTTGCACATACCGGTTCGTGCGAAGGAGTTCGCATGACCGTAAACCTGGTGCTCGACAAGTGGTGGCCCGGCAGAATCATCTGCCGGGCCACCGTCGTTCGAGCGCGGATCAGATCCGTTCCGGATCGATGAGCCCGCGTCGCACCGCCTGCACCAAACGGCGCGGCACCCGGTGTACGACCCCGCCGACACTGACCGGCACCAGGTCCGGCGGGGTCACCTTCCACTGCGAGCGACGGCTGCGGGTATTCGACCGCGACATCCTGCGCTTGGGCACCGCCATATCAGCCCTCCCCTCGTGAGGGCCGGGACGGGGCCCGCCTGCCGTATTTGCGCTCGAACTTCTCCACCCTGCCCTGGGTATCCAGCACGCGGTGCGCGCCGGTCCAGAACGGGTGCGAGTCGGAGGTGACGTCCACGACCAGCAGCGGGTAGGTGTTGCCGTCTTCCCACTCGACGGTGCGTGCGCTGGTGGCGGTGGACCTGGTCAGGAACCGCTTTCCGGTATTCGAATCCTCGAACACCACAGGGTGGTAGTCCGGATGTATGCCGATCTTCATTTCGCCTCTCCTCTAGGGCTTTTCGCCTGGCCGTCGATCGGCAGGCCGGTCGGTTCGCAAGGATCGGCATGCCATTCGCCGAAGGGGTCCTCCCACCGCGCGACCCGCTCAGGTGCGCGTTCCACCAGGTGCAGTTCGCCGTCCTCGACCAGCGCCCAGTGCAGGGCCTGCCGGATCTCGGCCGGGTCCGCGTCATGGACCAGGATGACCAGCGAAATATCGCGGTCGCCGAACTGCTCGTCCCAGCGCAGCGCGGCCATGGCCCGGCGCATGGGATCGACCTGTTCCAGCTCGCTCGGACTCATGGCGGCCAGCCACGGTCCCGCGCCGCCGACGCGCAATCCGCCGCCCGCCGATTCCAGCCACACCACCTCGTTCGGTTGGGTGGCCAGCCACATCCGTCCACGTGCGGTTACGACGCCGTCGAAGAGTACGTCGAGTGCTTCGTGCAGGCGGGCCGGATGGAACGGGCGGCTCGCGGCGAATTCGACAAGGGCGACACCGTATTCGGCGCCGAGCGGCGGCTGGCCGCGTAACAGCGGCGCATGGGCGTCGAAGACGCGCCCGCGCCGCGAACTGGCCGGAATACGTGCGAGCAATGCCTCGACATCGGCGGAGTCGAGCAGATCGACATCGTCGATCCAGGCCACCGGCGCTTCGGGCACTAGCCGGGACAGCACCGCGGCGAGTCGCGCCCGATCAATGGGATCGCCGGTACTGCCGTGTGCCACAACGGCATCCGCGAAGTCGACCTGACCGACCGCCACCTGGGCCACGGTCCGGTCGTCGTCGGCGGTCGCCGTTTCGCGCTCGGCGAGGGTGTCCTCGCCGGTGGCATCGGCCAACCAGGTTCGCGCGTCCACACAGGTGAGCACGGCCTCGACTCGCACGTCGCGGCCGGCCGGGCCGTCGACGCGTCCGACCACATCGGTCACGACGATATTCTCGATCGCCTGACATACCGCTTCCGCCTCGAAGGCCGGATCCAGTTCCAGCACAATACGATCCACCGATTCACGGGCGGCGAGCGCGCACAGCAGCGGCAGCAGATCGATGCGCAGGGTGCAGGAGATGCAGCCGTGCGCCAATTCGAGCACGGTCGAGGTCTCCTGCTCGCCGATGCGCACCGTGCGATGCACGATGCCCTCGCCGAGTCCGCTCAGGTCGTGGCGGATGGTGACGGTGCCCGGTGTCTCGCGCAGCGCGGTGGCCAGTCGTGCCACACCCGCCGCGGCCGCGCCGGAGCATCCGGCGAGCACCACGACGGGCGTTCTCCGGTCGGACTGCCTCCCGGGTGGGGGTAGGGCGGGTTCCACGCAGCATCCCTTTCGATAACGATTTTCATTTGCTGTCAGGCAACGGTACATTGTCGAACAGCCGTTGTCGAAAATGATTGTCAAATACTGGAAGGAGTCCGCATGTCGGCCCACTGCCAGGTCACCGGGCGCAAGCCGGGATTCGGCAAGTCCGTATCGCACTCGCACAAACGGACGAGCCGGCGCTGGAATCCCAATATCCAGCGCAAGACCTATAACCTGCCCAGCGAGGACCGGCGCATCACGCTGAGCGTCTCCGCCAAGGGCATCAAGACCATCGACCGGGACGGGATCGAGGCCGTGGCGGCCCGGATCCGAGCCCGCGGCGACAAGATCTGACGGGAGTACCATGGCCTCGAAATCGACCGAGATCCGGCCGATCATCAAGTTGAAATCCACTGCGGGAACGGGATATACGTACGTCACGCGAAAGAACCGGCGCAACGATCCGGACCGCATGGTGTTGCGCAAGTACGATCCAGTGGTGCGCAGCCACGTCGAGTTCCGCGAGGAGCGCTGATGGCCAAGAAGTCGAAGGTCGCCCGCAATGAACAGCGCAAAGAGATCGTCGCCCGCCATGCGGCGCGCCGCGCTGAGCTCAAGGAACTGATCCGCAAGCCGACCACCTCCGAGGAAGCCCGCGCAGCGGCACAGTCGGCGCTACAGCGGCTGCCCCGCGATGCCAGTCCGGTACGATTGCGCAATCGGGACGCCGCGGACGGACGACCGCGCGGTCATCTCCGGAAGTTCGGACTCTCCCGCGTACGTGTACGCGAGATGGCCCATCGGGGTGAACTCCCCGGTGTGCACAAATCGAGCTGGTAGACAACCACTGATCTCGAGAAGGATACCCGTCACATGGCAGTCAAGCGAGCACCCTCGAAGAAGGTTCGCGCCGAGCAGGCCCGTCGCCCGAAGAAGAACCCGCTGATCGCGGCGGGCGTCGAGACGGTCGATTACAAGGACATCAACCTGCTGCGCACCTTCATCTCCGACCGCGGCAAGATCCGCAGCCGCCGGGTCACCGGGCTCACCCCGCAGCAGCAACGCCAAGTCGCCGTCGCGGTGAAGAACGCCCGCGAGATGGCACTTCTGCCGTTCACCAGCCGGTAGACACCGACGTGGAAGGGCCCCGAAGCTGAATCAGCCTCGGGGCCCTTCGTCGTCAGCACGTCACGGGATGGTGAGCACCTGTCCGGGGTTGATGGCATCCGGATTGTCGATGGCGCTGGCGTCGGCGATCTCCTGGTAGCGGTTGCCGTCGCCGTAGAAGCGCTCGGCGATCGCCCACAGGGTGTCGCCCGGCTCGACCGTGTAGGTCTGGGCGGCCGGCGGCGGGGGCGCAACCTCTTCAGCGGCGGGCGCGGCGGCCTGCTCGGCAACCGGCTCGGGCTCCGGCTCCGGCTCCGGGGCAGGCAACGGGTTGTCGGTCTGGGTGTCCGACGCCCACAGCGCACTGCCGTCCGTGCCGTACAGCACCACATTGCGGTCGGCCTGCACGGTCAGCCGGTCCGCTTCCCGGCCATCGGTTTCGGTGGCCCAGGCGGCGCCCTCACCCTTGTAGAGCACGAAGTTGCCGTCCTCCTGCAGGACGGCCCGCTCGACACCTTGATCGTGAGTCAGGGTGGACCACACGACATTTCCATCCGGTTCCGACAGCACCAGATTGCCATCGGGCTGCAGGGTCAGGGTGTACGCATCGCCGACCAGAGTCTGGCCGAGCCCGAGTTCTTCACCTACGCGCAGCGTGTCGCCCACGTTCTTCCTTTCGAAGGTTTACTGTGCCAAGCATTCCGACTCGATGCGTGCCGGTGGGCGCGCATCGGCCCCCGAATGTACTGTGCGGGCGAGCGGCGCGGAGGTATTACGCGCATGCTTAGCCGAATGTTCACTGTGTGGGCTTCATCGCTCTATCATCTTGTCGCACAAACTGACACAATCGTTCTCCTGGTTTGCTGGCCCGGTTCGTCTCGATGCTTCGACGCGTGGATTAGGGTGGTCGGTATGTATCGGATGTCGCGAGTTCGGCCCGCCGCAGTCGCCGTCGCATTGTTCGTCGGCCTCGCCGTCACCGCATGCGGTGGCTCCGATAACGGTGGGGCACAAGGGAAGACAACGACCACGAGTGCGGCGAAGAGTACGCCGACCGAAGGTACACCCGCCGACGCGGGCCGGATGTTCGTCGCCGATCCGACGATCGTTGGCGCGCATCCGATTCCGTTCACATCCTGGTCACGGGTGGCCGATGATCGGATCGCGGTCAACTTCGAGACCGGATCGCCGGAGTGCTACGGCGTGGATGCCGGGGTGACCGAGACCGATTCGACGGTCACCGTGGAACTGCGCTCCGGTACGCGCGCCGATGCCGTCGGCCGAATGTGCACCATGATCGCGGTTTTCGGTACCCTCGAGGTGCCGCTGAAGGCTCCACTCGGCAGCCGACAGGTCCTCAGCGCGGTCTAGACCGGGTTCGGCGACTGCGTCCGCGAGGGCGGCGAATTCGAGGTAGGTTGCGGGTTTGGCTGGGCCCCAGGTCTTTTGCGCCATGACGCGCAACGGCATCGTGATCGATGCGGCTATCCGGGCCGGAGTTTGTGCGGTCGGGTCGTCGCACTATACGTATGAACCGGAGCCGAGATTGCTCGCATTCTGGTCCGGAGTCAGGCGGGTGCCATCCACGAAAAGTGTTGGGTCCCAGAGCTCGTAGGCCAGTGGCGCGGGAATATTGCCGATGGCGGCCGGTCCGCCGGTCACATAATAGGTGGGTGTGAAGGCCGCATTCTTCACTTGATGGCCGACGGCGATGAGATCCGGTGCGGTGCGTGCATTTCCGAAGAACGGCAGGGGCAGCTGCGGGATGCCCGCGCGGCTCCAGAAGTCGATGACGATATCGCGGTCGGGCGTAATGGTTCCTTCGCCGGTGTGCACTCCGTCGTTCCAGATGCGCGGACGTTTGCCGTGTGTGCGCGCACGATCTCGGCGCCCCAGTTGATCAGGCCGAGGTAGACATCGACCGGTTGGGCCTGCGGGCCGTAGGTGGCGCGGGCGTATTCGCCCAGTTGCGGGTATTCGTCCATGGAAACGACGTGGGTGCCCTGCAGTAGGAACTCGTCTGCGCCGAGATGCCAATAGCGGCCGGGGAATTGGGGCAGGAACTCCTCCAGGATGTCACGCATCAAGTCGTAGCTTTGCGGGTTCGAGATATCGATGGCGGAGTCCGAGACGACTCCGGCCGCGCTACGCAGCTTCAGCTCAGGATGCGCCGCGAGGATTCCGTTCATATGGCCGGGGAAATCCACCTCCGGCACGATCTCGACCTGATAGCGCGCCGCGTATTCGATCAGATCCCGGATGTCTTACTTCGAATAGTGTTCCGGCGCAATGATTTCCGGATTACGTACGCTCTCGAGTCGAAATCCGAAGGTGTCCGAGAAGCGCAGGTGCAGCAGGTCGAGTTTGAGCTGGGCCATGCGCCGGATCTGATCGCGCAGCATATCGACCGGCATGAATTCGCGGCCGACGTCGAGCATGAGTGAGCGTTCGGGGTAGTCGGGCCAATCCGTCACGGTGCCGCCGGGAATCGCGGTGTTCCTGCGCAGCATCTGCAGTGCGGACCTGGTGGCGTAGAAGGTTCCGGCCGTGTCCGAGCCCTGGAGATCGAGGGTGTCGCCGACCACTATCCGGTACGACTCCGCAGTGTTCGGCGCGCCGTCGACCGGACCGTTCCGCAGCACGATATCACCCGGACCGCCGGACGAACCCGACTGTGCCACAACACCATTGCCGCTAACAGCGCGTAGGCTGTCCGCAAGATCGACTGCGGCCTCGCGCAGCCTGTCTCCGGCATACACCACTCGCGCATGTGCGCCGAGTACGAACCCGGTACCGCCGGGAGTCCAGCTCTTCACCGACGGAACCGTCAGCGGTGCGGCCTGTTCGGCACGCGCCTGGGGCTGCGCGACGAGCGCCAGGGCCGCCATGGCCACCACACCGGATGCCACGCACGAGTCGCCATACCGGTCACTCTACGAAAACCGTCCAGCTCTGCCCGGCAGTTGACTTATGACACGCAAAAAGGGCGGGAGCCGGTGGCTCCCGCCCTCTTCAGGGATAACTCAGTGCGCGAAGTGGCGAGATCCCGTCAGGTAGAGGGTGACTCCCGCTTCCCGGGCCAGGTCGATGGTGTCCTGGTCGCGGACCGAGCCGCCGGGCTGCACGATGGCCCGGATACCGGCCTGGATGAGCTGCTGCGGGCCGTCGGAGAACGGGAAGAACGCATCCGATGCGGCGACCGAACCCTTGGCGCGGTCACCGGCGCGCTGCACCGCGAGACCGACCGCATCGACCCGGTTGACCTGGCCCATGCCGACGCCCACCGAGGCGCCGTCGTGGGCGAGCAGGATCGCATTGGACTTCACGGCACGGCAGGCGCGCCAAGCGAACTCGAGATCGGCAAGGGTTTCCGCATCGGCCGCATCACCCGCCACCAGGGTCCAGTTCTGCGGGTTGTCGCCCGGGGCGTCGAGGATGTCGCGGCTCTGCAGCAGTGCGCCGCCGCTGATCGGGCGCAGTTCCGCACCGGCGCGCCGCGGCGGCTCGGCGACCAAGATGCGCACATTCTTCTTGCGCTGCAACACCTCGACGGCACCGTCGGCATACGACGGCGCGACGATCACCTCGGTGAAGATATCGGCGACTTGTTCGGCCATCTCCACGGTGATCTCACCGTTGGCCGCGATCACACCGCCGTAGGCGCTCACCGGATCGCATGCGTGAGCCTTGCGGTGCGCCTCGGCGAGATCCGCACCGATCGCGATGCCACAGGGGTTGGCGTGCTTGATGATCGCTACCGCCGGCGCCGAATGGTCGTAGGCGGCGCGCCAGGCGGCGTCGGCATCGGTGTAGTTGTTGTACGACATTTCCTTGCCGTGCAACTGCTTTGCTTGCGCGAGGCCACGGCTGCCGTCGTTCTGGGTGTACAGCGCGGCGGCCTGATGCGGGTTCTCGCCGTAGCGCAGCACCGAGGCGCGCTCCCAGGATCCGCCGATCCAGCTCGGGAACTGCTGTGCGGCAGCCTCATTCGACTCGCTAGCCGGGGCGAGCACGCTGGTCATCCAGCTCGCGACCGCGACGTCATAGCTTGCGGTGTGCTGGAAAGCCTTGGCCGCCAAAGCGGTCCGCTCGGGCAGTGTGAAGCCGCCCGCCTGCACCGCGGCGAGTACGTCGTCGTAGTCGCCGCTGTCGACGACCACAGCGACCGACGGATGGTTCTTGGCGGCCGCACGCACCATGGACGGACCGCCGATATCGATCTGCTCGACGCATTCGTCATTGCTCGCACCGCTGGCCACGGTCTGGGTGAACGGGTACAGATTCACCACCACGAGCTGGAAGGCCTCGACGCCGAGCTCGACCAACTGGTCGACGTGTTCGGCCTTGCGGGTATCGGCGAGGATGCCCGCGTGCACCCGCGGGTGCAGGGTCTTGACCCGGCCGTCCAGGGTCTCCGGGAATCCGGTCAGATCCTCGACCTTGGTCACCGGGATGCCCGCGTCGGCGATCTTGCCCGCCGTCGATCCGGTCGAAACCAGTTCGATACCGGCGGCGTTCAGTCCGGTCGCGAGCTCGATCAGCCCCGTCTTGTCGTAGACGCTGATCAGCGCCCTGTGAATCCCCTTACGCTCACTCACCGAAGTACCCGCTCATCTGGAATTACTGCCTTTCGTCCGTCGGAGACAATGCCTCTGGTGGCGACGGCAGCGACAACCTCCGCCAGCAACCGTCGCTCGACAACCTTGATGCGCTCGTGCAGCGTGGCCTCGTCGTCATCGTCGAGCACCGGCACCGCCTCCTGGGCCAGGATCGGTCCGGTATCGATGCCGGAATCGACCAGGTGCACGGTCGAACCGGTGACCTTCACGCCGTAGGCGAGTGCGTCGCGGACCCCGTGCGCGCCCGGGAATGCGGGCAGCAGCGCGGGGTGAGTATTGATGATCCGGCCGCCGTAGCGAGCCAGGAAGACCGGGCCGAGGATCTTCATGAATCCGGCCGAGACCACCAGATCGGGTTCGTACGCGGCGACCGCATCGGTCAGCGCGACATCCCAGGCGGCGCGATCGGGGAAATCCCGCACGGCCATCCGGAAGGCCGGAATCCCCGCGGCGGCCGCGTGTTCGGTGGCCTGGCAGACGCGGTCCACGCCGACGGCGACGACGGTCGCCGGATACTCCGGAGCGGCGGCGGCCTCGATGAGGGCGCGCAGCAGGGAACCGGTGCCAGAGGCCAGCACGACGACGGTTGCCGGGGTCGCGGATGGCACCCACGGGGCATTCGAGGACGGCTGGGGGTCGGCAGCCGGCGGAGTGGGCAAGCTCAGCGGTCTACTCCTGCATGTCGGTCGAAAGGGCGGAGGCGGTATTACACCGCCAAGTAGAGCCTAACGACCGTCCACCCGGTCACTTTCCGGCAGGTCCGCCTCGACCACTTCGGCATCGACGATGTCGGGGAAGGTATTGCTGCCCGCGGCGCCCGAGGTGGCGATGGCGGGCTGCTCGTCGACCAGTTCGCCGTCGAGTTCCACGTCGAAGTCGGGACCGGCGTAGTCCTCGTATTCGTCGTCGTATTCGTCGTAGTGCTCGTCCTCGTAATGATCGTCGTAGTGATCGCGGTCTTCGTAGTAGTCGTCTTCGTAGTAGTCGTCGTCGTAATCCGTGTACTCGTCGTCGTACCCGGTCACCGGCGCGCCGATGGGAACGACGACCCAGCGCGCGAACACCAGACCCACATATCCGGTTACGGCCAACCAGCCGAAGGCCACCACCGCGAAGATCGGCAGGTCGAGCCCGAACTGTCCGAACGTTCCGAGGTCGCCGCCCGCCACCACGCCGAGCAGTACCAATGTCACGGTCGCCACCCCTGCTGAGGTCAGCGTCGCCCAGGGCGCGGCCGCGCGGTCGTGGGAGGTCCGTCCGATATCGAGCCCGCCGAGCACACCCACCGCGGCCGGAAGCAACAGCAGCACCGGCCACCAGCCTTCGGCGGGTCCGGTCGGCACCGCCGCCATGAGCGGAACGGCCGGAATCGGTCCGCCGACAACGGAAAACACACCGATCGAGGCATCCCCGAACTGCGCGCCGGAGCCGACGAGGACTCCGACCGTCGCGATCACCACATTCGGCAGATATGCCAGCGAGAGCAGGATCAGCCCGAGCACACCCGCCGCATTGCCCGCGGTGTGAAAGGTGTCACCAATGCGCGACCAGTGCGCGAGGAAGGACACGACGACGACCGCGGTGGCGCAGGTCAGCAGGCGTAGGACTGTTCGCCCCGCGCCGAATGCGCCCGCGATCGCCCAGTCCGGCAACCGCAGCAGGGTGAACAGCCGACGCCGACTGCGGCTCGCGATGCCACCGACCGCGGCGATCAGATGCACGGCGCCGACCCAGCCGAAGGCGGCCAGCGTATTCGGCGGCTGCAATGCCACGACACCGGAGGCGTCCTCGGCTACCGCCAGACAGACGGCAGTGACCAGCAGCGGTCCGGACAGCGCCGCACCGACGATCCAGCCGAGATCCGCGCGCGAACTGTCCGGCTCGACCGCGCGGGCGCAATCGCGACCGGTCGCCCAGACCAGCAGACCGGTCGGCAGCAGCGGTAGGAGTTCGAGTGAGGTTTTGCCGATCACCAGCGGAACCTGATGTGCCGCAAGCCAACCCGCGGCGATCGCACCCGAGGTGCCGGCCAGGTTACTGCCCGAGGACAGTAGGGCGGCCAGCATGAGGACGACGACGGCGACGAGTGCGTAGGTGGTCGGTCGGGCCGCGACCAGGAGCAGCACGCGGGCGCGCTCGGGGGTCAGCGATAGAAATCCGGCCTCGTCGAAAACGTCCGCGGATGTGCGCGGCGTCGATCGGTCGCTCCGCGCCGAACGTTCCGGCGCGCCGCGGGACTCGGCGGTCCGGCGAACAAGAGAGGATCTCGAGGAGCTCATGGAAATTCAGCGTGGCAGCTCCCCCGGCGCGAGCGGGTCAGGCGCGCCGACCCGTTCTGTGGCGCGCCGGGAGAGCCGACGAACTACTTGTTCTCGTCCGGACGGAATGCGTGGGTGGCGTCCGAGGACGGGTCCGAACCGGATTCACCGCCGAACGGCTGGTTCTGCTGCCCCTGCTGTCCCTGCTGGCCCTGACCGAAACCCGGTGTGCCGTACTGCTGTCCGGACTGCGGGGTCCCGAAGTGCTGGGTGGCACTCTCATCCGGGCGCGGCTGCGCGGCGGGCGACGAACCGTAGGGCGAACCCTGCTGCGCCGCACCGTATCCGGGCTGCTGACCATAGGCGGGCGGCTGCTGGCCGTAGGACGGCTGCTGGCCCTGACCGTAGGTCGGCTGGCTCGGCTGACTCTGACCGTAGGGCTGCTGCGACTGGTACTGCGGCGCGCCTTGGCCGTACTGCCCCGGCTGGCTCTGGCCGAACTGACCCGGCTGCCCCTGACCGTACTGGCTCGGCTGCCCGAAGGCCGAGGGCTGCCCCTGTCCGAACGCACCCTGTTGGCCGTAACCGCCGGAGCCGAAACCGCTCGGCGGGGCCTGCGGGGTGGCGGGCTTGGGTGCGGGTGCGGTCAGGATGCCGGATTCGAAGAGCACGGCCACGACGGCGACGGCCGTCTGCACGAGCGCGAGGAATAGCAGCACGTACGCGCCCCACTTCAGCTCGACGTTCAGATTGTCGGGCGTGGTGAAGGACAGGAACAGCGTGCCGAGGAAACCGGCGGCCGATGCCGCGGCCGCGGCGCCGATCCAATTCTGCTTGGGCAGCAACGAAAGTCCGGCGAGCAGGCCGCCGAGCAGCAGGATGGCCAGTAGTCCCGCCGCGCCGAAGTACTGGAAGAGGCTGAGCGTGTCATTATCCTCGACCGTGACACCTCGCACTTCCCGCGGCTTCTGACCGAAGAACGGGAGGAAGCCGAGCAGGAAGTTGATTACACCGAGCGCGGCGACGCCGACCACCAAGAAGTACGGCAGGCCCTTCGCGGTGGACTCGGTGCCGGTACCAGCCGATTGGCCGGAGCTGGAAGGTGCGGGTGGCGTCGCGGGTGCGTTGTACCCGGAGCCCCCGGTCGGGTATGACATGGTGGTCGTCTCCTAGGTCGAGTCGTACGTCGTCTGAACGGCTGGATCTCTACCTGACGCTACTGCACTCGCTTGCCCGGGTCACCCTTAACCAACTGGCCGGGCGACCGAAAAACAGCGTATACGCTGGTCCTTTGTGGATCTGCGCCGACCGATAACAATTCTGCGCTACCACCTCCGATGGGAACGCACTTCTCCAGTGCGCCCCAAGTGACTAGCGGGGCACGACATACCAGGCGCCGTAGCTGCCGACGCAGTCGAAGTCCTGCCATTCGCCGGTCCGGATGCCCTCGTTGCCGCGAGCGAGGCACTGGTGTTCGTATTCGAAAGGGCCGAGGTTGCCCGGCTGGGCCTGGCCCGATCCGGTGCCGAACGGGCCCGCGACGGCGGGGGCGATGCCGCCGATGAAGCCGGCGACGGTGCGGGCGGCGATGGACGCGATGCGGGCGGGGCGGATGCGATTGATGGTCATTGTCTGCGCCTTGTCTCTGGTCGGTTCCTTTGGCGATGACCAGAGTCCAGCGCGGCCGTCTCAGCGCGATTTCATCCGCATTTCACGAGGTAGTGCCCAATTTTTCGAGTCTTTTGAGGTAGCGCTGCCACCCGAAGCCACTGGCCAGGTAGGCGGACCGGGTGCGCTCGGCCAACTCGCCGTCCGGGTCGCCTCGGCCGCGCCGCAGCGCGACTTCGATCGCGCGGGCCGCGAGTGCCGGGACACCGCTGGGAGCCGCCGCGTCGTGCTCCGCGAGCAGTCCTGCGGCCTCCTCGAATTGGCCCTTGGCGATGAGAACGTCGGCGAGTTCGAGCCGGGCCAGACCGGCCTCCTCTTCGTGGGCCAGGGCAGAGCGGCAATAGGATTCGGCCGCGTCGAGTTGTCCGGCGGCCAACGCGACCGCGGCACGGGTGAGGTCGTTGAGCGGCAGGATCTGTCGATCGTCGAGCCGGCGGGCGTAGCGGTCGGATTCTTCGACCATCGCCAATGCGTCCTCGGTGCGGCCCAGATCGAGCAGTGCCTTGGCCTGATTGCTCAGGCCGCGAGACAGGCTGTGCTCATCGTCATTGGCGCGGTCGACCTCGGTGGAGCGCTGGTAGGCGGCGAGAGCGCCTGCCGCGTCACCCGAATACAACAGCGCGGTGCCGAGTGCGTCGGCGAAGGATGAGGACTGCGTGACGCGCACCGCCAGCCGCTCCCCCTCGCACAGGCGCTGCACCGCCTCCGGGAGTCTGGCGCGTTCGATATCGACGATGCCCTGGTAGTAGCGCACGGTCTGGGCGAGTTCGATGTCGTCCAGCGGCGCGGCGAGTTCGCTTGCTCTGGCCAATTGTGCTGTGGCGGAATCGAAGTCGCCGGTCATCAGGGTGTGGAAGCCGTAATGGCTCAGCGCCTGCGCCAATTCGGCCTGCGAAGTGCCGGCGGGCGGTGACTCGATCAGTGCGCCGTAGTGGCGTCGCGCCTCGCGGAACCAGGCCCTGGCCAGCCAGGGGACGTGCATTGCGATGGCGAGTCGTAAACCCGCGGCGGCTCTCGGTGTTCCGGGTGCGTTTTCGAGTGCGGCGAGAATATTCGGCCATTCGGCGAAGACCGCGGCCACGGATTCTGCCGTTGCGAAATCGTCGGGCTCGCCGATGTCGCGCACCAGATCGAGACACCAGTCTACGTGCCGGGTACTCAGCGGATCGGTCTCGTTGGTTTGCGCCAGTTGTGCGAATACGTAGTCGCGGACCGTCTCCAAGAGCACGAATCGTCTTGTCGCACCGTAGTTCTGGACCGTCACCAAGCTTCGGTTCACCAGGTCCGCGAGCGCGGCGCGATATCGCCGCCTTCAAGATCCGCTGCGGGCGTGACAGCTTCGGCCGCTTCCAGCGTGCACCCGCCCGCGAATACCCCGAGCCTGCGCAGGACCGCCCGCTCCCGCTCGGCCAGCAGTTCATAACTCCAGTCCAGGGCCACCCGCAGACTCGTATGCCGCCCTGCCCCGGCATCGCGCGCGCCCCGCCGACCAACAGCCGCACCCGATCATCGATGCGCTGCGCGAGTTGCGAAATCGTGAGCGTCCGAGTGAGGCCTGCGGCCAACTCGATTCCCAGTGGCAGCCAATCCACCGCCGCACAGATCCTGACGAGTTCCGCACGTTCATCGACGGTGACCAAACCGTGTAATCCGGCACGTTCGGTGAACAGTGCGACGCCATCGCCACGTTCCAGCGGGCCAAGCGGATAGACCGACTCGCCTGCCACTCCCAGCGCTCGCTGCGAAGTGATCAAGATGCCGGAACCGGCTGCGGTAGTGGCTAATTCAGCTACCGACTCGATCAGATGCTCGGCATTGTCGAGGATCAACAAGACTTGCTGTGCGTTATCGCGGGTGCGGGCCGAATTCGCCGATGCCGCGAGCGCGCACTGCGCACTCGAGTCGCCGCGCGCATGCGACGAATCCAGCGCACCGTCTCGGCGCGGGCCGCGACAGTCGCCAATCGTCGAGCCGGTCCCCCTCGGCCGCCGCATACGGAACACTGCGCAGATCGGCCAGCGCGGCGCCACGCCACAACCCCAGCGCCTCTCGCGCGGCCGCCGCGACAACGGCATGGTCACCAGCCCGACGCGCGGCATATAGCCGCTGCGCCGCCGCCTCCGCGGTCACCAGATCCGATGCCCTCGAGCTCGCGTGATATCCGGCAGGCGTCCGTCCTATGACCTCCGCATGCGCCCCGAGCGCCGCCCGCGGCCGCGAAACCACCACCCGCAACCGCTGCACCGGCCGTTCGACGTCGGCCCCCCACAAATCCTCGGCCAGCCGCCCATCCGGAACCGGCACGCCGTTCGCCAACGCCAACCGCGCCAGCACGGCCCGCTCCAACGGCCGATCGATGCCGACACTCTCCTCGCCCGCCCACAACTGCACTGGGCCCAGCACCAGCACGTCCACGCCTCACAGCATGGCAGCGCCGCTTTGTCCGCGCACACCCGGTCGCCCGAGCACTGCTCGATTGCTGTATAGGCCCTGAGATCCCAACGGCGATAAGCATTCCAAAACGGACACAGGTCTGTTTCAGGGCGGTGTCGTGGTGGGTCGGGCGTGCCAAGCTGTCAGGCGATGCTCACCTACACCCAAGCCGTTGTGATCGGCGCACTGCAAGGCATAACCGAACTGTTCCCGATTTCCAGCCTGGGTCATTCCGTTTTGGTGCCCGCGTGGCTGGGTGGGTCCTGGAGCGATCTGGTCACCCAGGGCGATTCTGATTCCGGCACACCGTATCTCGCCTTCGTGGTCGGACTGCATGTGGCGACTGCGATCGCGCTGCTGGTGTTCTATTGGCGCGACTGGGTCGAGATCGTGGCCGGCTTCCTGACCACACTGCGCACCCGCCGGATCGAAACCTCGACACAGCGCCTGGCGTGGCTGGTGGTCCTGGCGACCGTGCCGGTCGGCGTTCTCGGGTTGCTGCTGGAACATCCGTTGCGCACGTTGTTCGCGAAACCCCTTGCGGCGGGCCTGTTTCTGACGTTGAACGGAGTCGTGCTGGTCACCGGTGAGGTGATGCGTCGCCGCAGCCAGCCGACGCTGTCCGACTACGGCCGCCGCTTCGCCGAGTCCGAGGCACGGGCCAAGGCCATCGAAGAGGGATATTTCGTCGCTACGGCGGAGGAGCCGACCGGCCTCGGCGATCTGTCGGCCAAGGACGCGTTGATCATCGGTGTCTCGCAGGCAGGCGCACTGTTCGCGGGCATCAGCCGCTCCGGCATGACAATGGTCGGCGGCCTGCTGCGCGGTTTGGACCACGAGGACGCAGCGAAATTCGCCTTCCTGCTTGCCACTCCGGTCATTCTGGCGGCGGGCGTGCTGAAGCTGCCGACGCTGGCCGGTCCGCAGGGCGACGGAATCCTCGGCCAGGTACTGGTCGGATCGATCGTCGCGGGCGCCGCGGCGTATCTGGCGGTCCGCTTCCTGGAGCGCTACTTCAAATCGAATTCGCTGCTGCCGTTCGCGGTGTACAGCCTCGTCTTCGGAATCGCTTCGGTAGTCCATTTCTTCTGATACAACGCCGAAGGCCGCCACCCCAATCGGGGTGGCGGCCTTCGTTCGATCAGCGAATCAGGCGGTGACGCTTGCCTTCTCCAGGATCTCCCGCGCCAGCGCGGCGGTCTCGGACGGCGTCTTGCCGACCTTCACACCGGCGGCCTCGAGCGCGTCCTTCTTCGCCTGGGCGGTACCGGCCGAACCGGACACGATGGCGCCCGCGTGGCCCATGGTCTTGCCCTCGGGAGCGGTGAAGCCCGCGACGTAGCCGACGACCGGCTTGGTGACATTGGCCTTGATGTAGGCCGCGGCCCGCTCCTCGGCGTCGCCGCCGATCTCACCGATCATCACGATCAGCTTGGTCTCGGGATCCTTCTCGAACGCCTCGATGGCGTCGATGTGGGTGGTGCCGATGACCGGGTCGCCGCCGATGCCGATGGCGGTGGAGAAGCCGAAGTCACGCAGCTCGTACATCATCTGGTAGGTCAGGGTGCCGGACTTCGACACCAGACCGACCGGGCCCTTGCCGGTGATGTTGGCCGGGGTGATGCCGACCAGCGACTCGCCGGGGGTGATGATGCCGGGGCAGTTCGGGCCGATGATCCGGGTCTTGTTGCCCTTCTCCACGTTGTAGGCCCACGCGTACGCGGTGTCCTGCACCGGAATGCCCTCGGTGATGACCACGAGCAGCGGGATCTCCGCGTCGATGGCCTCAATGATGGCGTCCTTGGCGAACTTCGGCGGCACGAAGGCGATGGAGACGTCGGCGCCGGTCTCCTTGATCGCCTCGGCGACGCTGCCGAACACCGGCAGCTCGACCGCGTTGCCGTCCTTGTCGGTGTGCGCGACGGTGGTGCCCGCCTTGCGCGCGTTGACGCCGCCCACGACCCGGGTGCCGGCCTTGAGCATCAGCGCGGTGTGCTTGGTGCCCTCACCGCCGGTGATGCCCTGGACGATGACCTTGGAATCCTTGTTGAGGAAGATAGACATTTCCGGTTTCCTTACTTGGCCGCTGCCAGTTCGGCGGCCTTGTCGGCGCCTTCGTCCATTGTCTGCGCAAGTGTGATCAGCGGATGCGCGGCGTCGACGAGAATCTTGCGACCCTCGTCCACCTTGTTGCCGTCGAGACGGACGACCAGCGGCTTATTCGCCTCGGCACCGAGGATTTCCAGCGCCTTCACGATGCCGTTCGCGACCGCGTCACAGGCGGTGATGCCACCGAAAACATTGACGAACACGCTCTTGACCTGGGCATCACCCAGGATGACATCGAGGCCGGCGGCCATGACCTCGGCCGAGGCGCCACCACCGATGTCGAGGAAGTTGGCGGGCTTGACGCCGCCGTGGTTCTCGCCCGCGTAGGCGACCACGTCGAGGGTGGACATGACCAGACCCGCACCGTTGCCGATGATGCCGACCTCACCGTCGAGCTTGACGTAGTTGAGGTCGTTCTCCTTGGCCTTGAGCTCCAGCGGATCGGTCGCATCCTTGTCCGCGAAGGCCTCATGGTCCGCGTGGCGGAATTCGGCGTTCTCGTCCAGGGTGACCTTGCCGTCGAGCGCGAGGATCTCGTTGTCGGGGGTACGCACCAGCGGGTTGACCTCCACCAGGGTGGCGTCCTCGCCGATGAACACCTCCCAGAGCTTCTGGATGGTCACGGCCGCGGCGTCGAGCACGTCGGCGGGCAGGTGGCCCTGCTCGGCGATCGAGCGGGCGAACGCGAGGTCGACACCCTTGACGGCGTCGACGGGCACCTTGGCGAGGCGCTCGGGCTTGGTCGCGGCGACCTCTTCGATCTCCATACCGCCTTCGACCGAGCACATGGCCAGGTAGGTGCGGTTGGAGCGGTCCAGGAGGAAGGAGATGTAGTACTCCTCCGCGATGTCCTTGGCTTCGGCGACAAGGATCTTCTTGGTGATGTGGCCCTTGATATCCAGGCCGATGATGTTCTGCGCGTGCGTGAGCGCGTCGTCCGGAGTGGCGGCGAACTTGACGCCACCCGCCTTGCCGCGGCCACCGGCCTTCACCTGGGCCTTGATCATCACCGGCTTGCCGATTTCCGCCGCGATGGCGCGGGCGTCCTCGGCCGTGTCCGTGACGCGGCCCTCGGACGAAGGCACTCCGTGCTTAACGAAGAGCTCCTTCGCCTGATATTCGAAGAGATCCATGTACTCACCGTCTCGTCTGCGTTGTGATGACAACGTCTTTGTTGGCGGCCCGACGTCGGAAGCGGGTCGGGTCGGACTTTAACCAGTCACATGGAGGGCCAAACGGCCACGTTCATCCTAAGTGGCGCAGGTCACGGGGTGCTGCCCAGGGCGGGAAAACGCCTGGCCAAGGCTACTCGCCAGTAGGTTGCTGACGGCGCGGCAGGTAGAGCCGCCGAACTGGTTGACCGACGGCCTTCTACTACGGTCCGTCGTCGCTCTGCCTCACCCGCGTGCCCCGATCGCAGTGAGATATTCCGGTGCGTTACCGTGATCAATCTCACATGTTTGGATTGATCGCACGTAGCGCTTGCGGACCTCGCAATCGTTTCGTTACCGTCATTGCGGTCGATGTCACAACACGGTCACGACTAGGAGGACGGCAAGCTTGACGCAGCACAGCACTCCGCAGACGGAGAGCCGTTCCTTAATGCCTCTGACCAGGCAGTTCGACACCGTGATCTCTCGCTATACGATGTGGCACCACCGATGAACCATCGCTCGACCTTCGCAACCGAAAATCGCGCTCGCTCCGGACATCGTTACCGGTCCGATGACGAGGGATTCGGTGGACATTCCAGTGCTGCGATAGATCCCTTCGGGACTTCGTCGCGGCGTGCCGGTGGGCATCGATATGCGACCGGCGGACACGAGGACAGCTCGTTGAGTGCGAACGATTCTTGGGCACAATCCGATTCCGCTTGGGGACAGTCGCAGGCCGACTCGTCGCCACAAGTTGATTCGTGGGAACAGTCGCAGGCTTGGACGCAGGGCGATTCCTGGGCCGATGGCGGTGCGTGGGCGTCCGAAGATTCCTGGACTCCCGAGGGCAACGAGACCTGGCACGCCGACTCCGAGGCGTCATGGACGCCGGAGGCGGACGGGTCCTGGGACGCCGACGAGTCCTGGGATGGCGAATCGTGGGATGGCAGCGACTCTTCCTGGGAGTCCGAGGATCCGGAAGGGCCGGCCCGGCCCACTGTGATCCCGGGCCGCCGGGCGAACCGCGGTAATGGTGGCGCGCATCGGATGCCCGCGCCCCCGGCCTCGCTCAAGGGCCGCGCCGCGGTCGTCGCCGTCGCCGCGGGCGCGGTGGTCGCCGCCGGACAGGCCGCCTTCGCCTCGCCCGAACAGCCTTCGCAGGCCGTCGATTACGAGGCCGCCGGACAGATTCACGAAATCGCGGCGCAGTCGGTCAGCGTGGCCGATCCGAATACTTCGCCGGATTCGCCTCAGGTGCTCAATGTTTCGGCGCCGACCAATCTCGGTCAGTTCGGCGACATGCTGCAAAAGGGGCAGAAGTTCGCCGACGATCTGGCGGCGCAGGAGGCCTCGAAACTCCGCCCGCTGTTCACCAAATTCGCGGCAGGCAATTTCACCTCCGGATTCGGCGCCCGCTGGGGCGTACAGCATCTCGGCGTCGATATCGCGGGCCCGATCGGCACGCCGATCTACGCCGTCGCCGACGCCACCGTGATCGAAGCAGGTCCGGCATCCGGATTCGGTATGTGGGTGCGACTGCTGCACGATGACGGCACCGTCACCATCTACGGTCACATCGACACCGCGACGGTGTCGCAGGGTCAGCGCGTGCTGGCCGGTGATCAGATCGCCACCATCGGCAACCGTGGTTTCTCCACCGGCCCGCACTGCCATTTCGAGGTCTGGTTGAACGGTGTCGACAAGGTCGATCCGCTGCCGTGGTTGGCGACGCGCGGTATCAGCTTGGGCCCGCAGCGCGACTGATTGATTTCCGGGCAAGGGACCCTTCGGAGTCGGTGTATCTCCGCGCGCTTGGACCCGAATTCAAAGCGCAGCAATAGGATTCATCGAACGACTGGTTGCGGTACCGCTATCGATTCGTTACCGTCGATGGACCCGTTCCCCTTCCGTAGTTGTGACCGGAGGATAGATATCTCCATGCGCGTTGCGAACACCTCGAGCGCCGTCCACGACACTCGAAGACCAGGAACTTTCGAACCTTCCTCGTATTCAGGACAATTCGGGCGCGCCAGTGGTGTGATGCGGTTACCGCGATGACGCGAGAGTGGCTATCGGGCTCCGATGAGCGAGGGGTGCCGGTTCAGCATTGCATAGCTAATTCTCGGCAATCTTCGGGGCGGTCGAACGGCGTCGATTCCTGGCAGCTGAATGATCAATGGTCGCAAGCGGATTCACCGTTCAGCAGTGGTATTCAGAGCTCCAGCGAAGGACGTAATTACGCCGCGTGGCAAGACCACGCGTGGCAGAGCTACGGGGGCGGCCAGTATCACGGCGGGCAGGGCTACAGCACAGGCCAGAATCAGGGCGCTGGCCAGATCAACGACGCAAACCACGATTACGGCGACATCCCGCTTTACAGCGCGGGCAACGGAAGCTGGCACGGGTTCCCCGCTGGCCGCGATGAAAGCCTGGACTGGAATGGCGGCGCCCTCCAGGATCACGGCGCAAGCCAGAGCGACGGCACAAGGCCGAGCGACGACGCAGGCCAGAACTACAACGCAAACCACGATTACGGCGACATCCCGCTCTACAGCACGAGCGATGGCAGCTGGCACGGGTTCGGCGACGGCCGCGATCAAGGTCTGGACTGGTACGGCCGCGCGACCGAGGACCCCGGCAAAATCCAGAGCGACCGCTCGCGCCAGGATCACGGCGCAAGCCAGAGCGACGGCACAAGCCAACACCACAGCGCACGCCAGGATCACGGCGCAAGCCTCGGCCACAGCACGAGCCTGGGCGGCGACAGTCTGCTTTACAGTGCGGGCAATGCCGACTGGCGCGGGTTCGATGGCGGCCTCGATGAGGGCGTGGACTGGGATGGGATCGCGCTTCGGGATCGCGATGTCGCTCGGCGCGACGACGCTTTGCGGAATCGCGGTGGGGTTCGGGGTGGTAGCGATTTCGGGGGCGGCGCTCGAGATGTCGAGGGGCGGGCGGGGACGAGTGCCCCTGCCGATTCGGCCGGGCAGCGGAAGCGGCGGGGTGGTGCGCATAGGGTGCCTGCGCCGCCGCGGGCGTTGAAGGGGCGGGCTGCGGTTATTGCGGTAGCGGCGGGGGCGATTGTTGCTGCGGGGCAGAATTTGGCTGCGGGTAGTGAGAAGTCGCCGCAGACAGCCGAATTGCAGGCTGTCGGGCAGCAGCAGGCGCTGGAGCCCGTGAGCGGTGAGCTGCCGACGACACCGGAGTTGCTCGACACGGCCACACCGACGAGCCTCGGACAGTTCTCCGATGTGCTGGAGAACGGCGATATGTTCGCGCAGGACTTGGAGGCGCAGGTGGAGGCGACGCTGCGGCCACTGTTCATGAAATTCGCCTCGGGCTCCTTCACCTCCGGATACGGCGAGCGCTGGGGCGTGCTGCATCCCGGTGTCGACGTCGCCGCCCCCATCGGCACACCGATCTACGCGGTCGAGGACGGCACTGTCATCGACGCCGGTCCGGCAGCGGGTTTCGGCATGTGGGTACGGATGCGCGGCGACGACGGCACCGTCACGGTGTACGGCCACATCAACACCGCGCTGGTCTCGGTAGGCCAGCACGTCCTCGCGGGCGACGAGATCGCCACCGTCGGCAACCGCGGCGAATCCACCGGCCCGCACTGCCACTTCGAGGTCTGGCTCAACGGCACCGACCGCATCGACCCGCTCCCCTGGCTCGCCACCCGGGGCATCAGCCTCGGCCAGGAACGCGACTGACCCCTCACTAACGGCCCCGAGCCCTCAGCCGGGGTCTACGGCGCGGCAGCGATTGCCAGTCCGATCAAACCCACGACCTTGACTACCTCCAACCCGATATACCAATAGTGAGCGTGCGAGCGTGGCACCTCCGCGCCCGCGAGCACGCGGTCCGAGCGGCGGGTCAGCAGTGGCCGGACCGCGAGAAGTTGGATTGCGAAGATCGCGGCGGCGATGCCGAGCCAGATCCGAACGGCACCGCTGGGTGCGACGACCAGGGTCGCCACGATCAACAGGGCGGCGAGGACGGTCTCCACGATATTCAGCGCCCGGAATACCAGCCGTCCGATGCCGAGGCCGAGTGGCACGGTGATGCCCGGCGCCCGGAACTTCAGCGGCGCTTCCAGGAACGAGATGGCCAGCACCATGCCGAGCCACAGCATCGGAAGCAACCACAGCAGGTATTGCGCGACGGTTTCCATGTCGCGCACGCTACCGACAGCATCGTCGATGGATCAGGGGCCAAGGCCCCTATCAGAGCTTGACCAGGGTGCGGCTGTATTGCGGGATGAGGCGGATCTTGCCTGCGGTGCCGAAGTCGATGGTGACGGTCGCCAAGGGGCCGAAGCCGTCGGCGGCTACCACGCGGCCGAGGCCGTACTTGTCATCGCTGACTCGATCGCCAACCGCCAGTACGAGATTGGCATTGTTGCGGCTTGCACCGCCGGGTGCGGGGCGGCGTGGGGCGCGGTCGCTGACGCCCGGGCGCGGCTGATTCCAGCCGTCGCGGGTCCAGTCGTGTTCCAGGCCGTCGTCGTCGCCGCGGCGGCGGATGCCGCGGGTGAGTGGCGAACCCTTCGGCTCCAATCGCTTCCAGTCGACGAGGTGGGCCGGAATCTCTTGCAGGAATCGGGATTCCGGATTCGAGACCGGCTGCCCCCAGCCGGAGCGCACCACCGCGCGGGTGACATAGAGCCGTTGCCGCGCCCGGGTGATGCCGACGTAGGCGAGGCGACGTTCCTCGGCCAGTTCGGTCGGATCGCCGAGTGCGCGCATATGCGGGAACTGCCCGTCCTCCCAGCCGGTCACGAAGACCACCGGGAATTCCAGTCCCTTGGCGGTGTGCAGCGTCATCATGGTGACCACGCCGGTGCCCTCCTCGGGCAGCTGATCGCTATCGGCCACCAGCGACACGCGTTCCAGGAAGGCGGCGAGCGAGCCTGGGTCGGGTTCGCCCTCGGCCACCTCCGGCACCAGTCCCTCTTCCCGGGCGGCCACGGCATTGTTGTATGCCTCGGAGCTGAATTCCCGCGCGACGCTCACCAATTCGTTGAGGTTGTCGAGCCGGGCACCGTCCTGGGGATCGTCGGAGCCCTCCAACTCGGCCCGGTAGCCGGTGCGATCGAGAACCGCCTCGACCATATTGCCGAGGTCGGGGAAGTCCTGATCCGCCTGCGCACCGGCCGCCCGCACCTCTTCGAGCAGGTCGAGGAATCCGGCGATCGCGCGCTGCGCCCGCGTATTCAGCAGTGCCACTTTGCCATCGGCCGCATCGCGCAGTGCCTCGGCGAAACCGATGCCGCGCTGTTCGGCATGTACCGCCACGCAGGCCTCGGCCCGGTCGCCGATGCCGCGGCGCGGGGTGTTGAGGATGCGGCGCAGGCTCACCGTGTCCTCCGGATTGTCGAGCACGCGCAGATACGCGACGATATCGCGCACCTCCTTGCGCTCGTAGAAGCGCACGCCGCCGACCACCTTGTACGGCAGTCCCATGCGAATGAAGATTTCTTCCAGCGCGCGGGAGTTGTTGTTGGTGCGGTAGAAGACCGCGACATCGCTGTAGTTGGCATCGCCCGCGTCCACCAGCCGGTCGATCTCGCGCGCCACGAACGAGGCCTCGTCGTGCTCGTTGTCGGCGACGTAGCCGGTGATCAGATCGCCCTCACCGGAATCGGTCCACAGCCGCTTGTCCCGGCGCTTCTCATTGCGCGAAATCACCGCGTTCGCCGCGGACAGAATGTTCTGGGTGGAGCGGTAGTTCTGTTCCAGCAGAATGGTTTCCGCATCCGGGAAGTCGCGTTCGAATTCCTCGATATTGCGGATGGTCGCGCCGCGGAAGGCGTAGATGGACTGGTCCGCGTCACCGACGACGCACAGTTCGCTCGGCTCGACCGCGTCTTCGGCCTGCGCTTGCGCGTGATGCCCGACCAACTCGCGAACCAGGATGTATTGGGCGTGGTTGGTGTCCTGGTACTCGTCGACCAGCACATGCCGGAACCGGCGACGGTAGTACTCGGCGACCTGCGGATGGTTCTGCAGCAGCGCCACCGTTTCGCCGATCAGATCGTCGAAGTCGAGTGCGTTCGCCGAACGCAACCGGCGCTGATATTCGGTGTACACGCGGGCGACGAGCCGGGGCAGTTCGGTTTCGTCGGTTTCGGCATCGGCGGTGGCCTGCTCCGGCCCGATGAGCTCGTTCTTCAAATTCGAGATGGCGGTGGCCAGCAACCGCGCCGAATATTTCTTGACGTCGATATCGAAGTCGCGGCTGATCATGGTGAGCAACCGCCGGGAATCGTCGGCGTCGTAGATGGAGAAATTGGAATTCAGGCCGGGCAGCAGCGCGGCCTGCATGCGCAGGATGCGAACGCAGCTGGAGTGGAAGGTCGAGACCCACATGTTGTTCGCGCGCGGGCCGACCAGCCCGCTCACTCGCTCGCGCATTTCGGCGGCGGCCTTATTGGTGAAGGTGATGGCCAGAACCTGACCAGGGGTTACGCCCCGAGCAGCCAGCAAGTAGGCGATCCGCCGGGTGAGCACGGCGGTCTTGCCCGAACCCGCGCCCGCGACGATCAGCAGCGGCGCACCGGTGTGCACGACCGCGGCGCGCTGCTGCGGGTTGAGACCGTCGAGCAGCCGCTCGGCCTCCTCCGCGCGACGTTGCTCACGTTCGGCGCGACGCTTTTCTTGTTCGACACGGTGCTTGTCGTCCACGACACGCCGCGACGCATCATCGACGGCCGGATGCGGGACCCCCGCAGCGGTTGGCACGGCAGACTCGCCCATCTCCTCGGTGCGAGCAGCGTCGACCTGCGGTTTCTGGGCTGAATCCTGGTGCCGAGTCCGCCCGGCCTGCGTCTTGGGAGCCACCGTGATGTCCATCGCCCATCCACGCTACCGGCGGGCACCGACAGAGATGAAGTCCCGGTCGACATCGGTGTCCGTTCAGCGAACGGCAGGTGAACCGCCCCGGGTCGACACGGGCGTCGCAACGTGCAAGCCTTACTCGGGAGATTCACAAAATGAGGTGTTTTGCATTGCTTCGGCCCCGTGGCAGACTGGCCTACATGACCTGCGCGACCGCCGCGAAGTATCCGATTCGGCTGACCGCCGGATATCGTGACCGCGGGCTTTGTACCTGAACGCGCTGCCTGGGGGAGGATTGCAAGACCTACCAGGTTTGTTTTACACGGTGAAAGAACCGATCGGTAACGAGCTCGGCTCACCGGCCGATCCATGTTCTGACACGAGGAGATGAATGATGAGCACCCCCGCCACGACCGGGTCCGATTCGGCTCTGCCCCACACCGAGGCCGAGATCGACAAGCTCCGCAAGGAGATCGACCAGCTCGACGCGGAAATCCTGGCCGCCGTCAAGCGCCGCTCCGAGATCTCCCGGATCATCGGTCGCACGCGCATGGCCTCCGGCGGCCCCCGCCTCGTACACAGTCGTGAGATGAAGGTGCTCGAGCGCTTCAGCGAACTCGGCCAAGAGGGTCACACCCTCGCCATGCTGCTGCTGCGCCTCGGTCGCGGCCGACTCGGCCACTGACAGTTTCCGGCCGCCACCAGCGGACCGATCGGACCACGCGGCGTTCGCAAGATCGCCGCCTTCCACAAGGCCGCCCCGGGTGTATTTCACCCCGGGGCGGTCGTTTCATGTCTGCGGGTCAGGTCAGGGCGATGTACTTGGTGGACAAGTACTCCTCGATACCCTCGATACCGCCTTCGCGGCCGAAGCCGGAGGCCTTGACGCCACCGAAAGGTGCTGCGGGATCGGAAATTACGCCGCGGTTGATGCCGACCATGCCGGATTCGATGCCCTCGGCGATGCGCAGGGCGCGGTCGAGATCGCGGGTGTAAACGTAGCTCACCAGGCCGAATTCGGTGTTGTTGGCGGCGGCGAGGCCCTCCTCCTCGGTGTCGAAGCCGACGATGGGGGCGACGGGGCCGAAGACCTCCTCGCGCAAGATCCGAGCATTCGCGGGTACCTCGCTGAGGATGGTCGCGGGATAGAACCAGCCGGGGCCGCCGGGCGCCTTGCCACCGAGGCGGACCTGCGCGCCGACCGCCACCGCGTCATCGACGAGTTCGCTGACGGTATCGAGCTGCTCCTCGTTGATCAGCGGGCCGAGTGTGGTGTTCGGATCGGTGCCTGGTCCGAGGGTGACCGTATTCGACATCGCCTCGACGAGTTTGGTGGTGAACTCCTCGAGCACGCCGTTCTGCACGTGGAAGCGGTTGGCCGCGGTGCACGCCTCGCCGCCATTGCGCAGTTTGGCCAGCATCGCGCCCTGGACGGCGGCATCGATATCGGCATCGTCGAAGACCACGAACGGTGCGTTGCCGCCGAGTTCCATCGAGGTGCGCAGCAGTCCGTTCGCCGACTTCTCCACCAGCTTCTTGCCGACCTCGGTGGACCCGGTGAAGGTGAGTTTGCGCAAGCGTGGATCGTCGAGCAGCGGCTGGGTGACAGCGCCGGAACGGCTGGAGGTGATCACCGAGAGCACCCCGTCCGGCAGCCCCGCCTCACTGCACAGCTTGGCCAGCGCCAACATCGTCAGCGGTGTGGCCGACGCGGGCTTGACGATCATCGTGCAGCCCGCGGCCAGTGCGGGTCCGATCTTGCGGGTGCCCATGGCGAGCGGGAAGTTCCACGGCGTGATGGCCAGACACGGCCCGACCGGCTGTTTGTGCACCATGATCCGCCCGGTGCCAGAGGGCGCGTGCAAGTAGCGCCCGTGCACCCGCACAGCTTCCTCGCTGAACCAGCGGAAGAATTCGGCGCCGTAGCGCACCTCGTTGCGGCTTTCCGGCAGCGCCTTGCCCATCTCCAGCGTCATCAGCAGCGCGAATTCCTCGGCGCGCACGGTCAGCTGGTCGAAAACCCGGCGCAGGATCTCGCCGCGCTCCCGCGACGGTGTCGCGGCCCATTCGGCCTGCACCGCGACGGCCGCGTCGAGCGCGCGCACGGCATCTTCCGGCGTGGCGTCGGCGACTTCGGCCAGCACCTGCCCGTCGGCCGGATTGTGCACCGGGAAGGTGCCGCCCCCGGTGGCGTCGACGGGACCGCCGATCCACAGCTGCGTCGGCACGGATTGGAGTACTTCGCGTTCGGACACCATGTACCCCAGCCTAAGCCGCGCGCTCGCGCATCACCCTCGACTCATCGATCCGAAATTCGCCGACCTATTCGAGCGGGCTGCACCCCCGTCCGAGCGACACGCGAATGATCGCCACGGGTAGCCGTCAGGACAACATCGGCGAAAGTATGCGGTCCCTGCCTGCGCGCCCGATCGAGTGCTTGTAACCTCGCGGACGTGAGCAGCGACATCACCGCATCGGCGGCCTGGCGGAAACTGCACGAGCACCATGCCGCCGTCGCCGGACGACACCTGCGTGAATTCTTCGCCGAGGATCCCGACCGCGGCCGCGAGCTGATCGTCCAGGTCGGGGACCTGCACATCGACTACAGCAAGCACCGCGTCACCCGGGAAACCCTGCATCTGCTGGTCGAATTGGCGGATGAGGCCGGGCTGGCCGAACGGCGCGACGCGATGTACCGCGGCGACCACATCAACACCTCGGAGGACCGTGCGGTCGAACATGTCGCGCTGCGCCTGCCCGAGGGCGAATCGGTCATCGTGGACGGCGTGGATGCGGGCGCCGAGGTGCACGAGGTGCTGCGGCGGATGGGCGAATTCACCGACGCGGTGCGCTCCGGTGCGTGGCGCGGCGCGACCGGCGAGCGCATCAAGACCGTGGTGAATATCGGCATCGGCGGTTCGGATCTCGGCCCGGATATGGTGCACCGCGCGCTGCGGCACTATGCCGATGCCGGGATCGGCGCCCGATTCGTCTCGAATGTCGACCCGGCCGATCTGCTCGCGAAGCTCGACGGACTCGATCCGGCCGGCACGCTGTTCATCGTTGCCTCCAAGACGTTTTCGACGCTGGAGACGTTGACCAATGCCACCGCCGCCCGGCGCTGGCTGGTCGCCGCGCTCGGCGAGGACGCCGTCGCCAAGCATTTCGTGGCCGTCTCGACGAATGCCGAGCGGGTCGCCGAATTCGGCATCGACACCGCGAATATGTTCGGCTTCTGGGATTGGGTCGGCGGTCGCTATTCGGTGGATTCGGCGATCGGGCTTTCGGTGATGGCGACAATCGGCAAGGAGCGCTTCGCCGAATTCTTGGCCGGAATGCACGCCGTCGACCGGCATTTCGCAACCGAGCCGCTGGACCGCAACGCTCCGGTACTGCTCGGCCTGCTCGGCATCTGGTACTCGAACTTCTTCGGCGCGGAATCGCGTGCGGTGCTGCCCTATTCGAACGATCTGTCGCGCTTTCCGGCCTATCTGCAGCAGCTGACCATGGAGTCCAACGGCAAATCGGTCCGCGCCGACGGCACCCCGGTGACCACCTCGACCGGCGAAATCTTCTGGGGCGAACCGGGAACCAACGGCCAGCACGCCTTCTACCAGTTGCTGCACCAGGGCACCCGGCTGATTCCGGCCGATTTCATCGGATTCGCCCAGCCCACCGCTGATCTGCCCACTATCGACGGCACCGGCAGCATGCACGACATCCTGATGAGCAACCTGTTCGCGCAGACCAAGGTGCTCGCCTTCGGCAAGACTGCCGAGGAGATCGCGGCCGAGGGCACCGATCCGAAGGTAGTGCCGCACAAGGTGATGCCGGGCAATCGGCCGAGCACGACAATCCTCGCGCCGCAACTCACCCCCTCGGTGGTCGGCCAGTTGATCGCGCTCTACGAGCATCAGGTATTCGTCGAGGGCACCATCTGGGGCATCGACAGCTTCGACCAGTGGGGCGTGGAACTCGGCAAGCAGCAGGCGCTCGCGCTGGCCCCCTTGCTGACGTCTCCGGAAGAGCCACAGTCGCAAGGGGACTCGTCCACCGACGCCCTGATCGGCTGGTATCGCGACAACCGCTGAGTCTCAGCCCAGCGCTTGCGCCGTCTTGATCAGGGCGGCGACGACCTCCGGGAAGTCGGCGGTGATCTCCGGACCGATTTCGGGGCCGACGGTATCGGCGGCGTCGCCGATGATCTCGGTCCGGTAGACGACGCGGGTCCACCCCTCGCCCACCGGCTCCAGGCGGTGCTCGGTGACGACGGTGAAATCGCCGCCGTCCATTTCATCGGTGAACAGTTCGCCGGGTTCGATCTCCACCAGGCGCATGCGCACGATGTCGCCGCCGGGGAGCGTCATGGTGAACGAGGTGCCGACCTCGAACGGGCCGTCGATTTCGATCTCGTCGAGCCCCTCGTTCCATTCGGGCCAGGACTCCACATCCGACCAGCACCGCCACAGCGCCTCCGGTGCGACCGCAGTCTCCGCGCTGTATTCGTACTCCCACATCCCGCTTGCTCCCGGCTGCCTCGACACGATTTGTCGAGCGAGATCATGTCACCTCCAGCGTGATTCGGCGACGCGGCGCACATCACCCCTCGGTGTAGTAGCGACCGCCGCGCTGACGCAGGACGAGGTCGGCTCCGTGCCTGGTATCTGCGATCAGATCGGCATTGGGTAGATCACTGTCGTATACCTTGATTTTCGCGGCGTCAGGGGTGCGGCCGCCGCGAATGTGGCGGCGCAGCAGGCGTTGTTCGAGCACCTCGCGGGCCACGTCCAGGTACCAGACCTCGTCGAGGAATTCGCGGACGCCTGACCAGGCGCCCTCGGACAGCAGCAGGTAGTTGCCCTCGGTGATGGCGATCTCCTGCCGATCGAAGACGACACCGGCCGGGGTCGGTTCCTCGACGGCCCGGTCGAAGGTCGGCCACGGCACCGGCTCGCCGAGTGGGGTATCGCGTAGGCGGCGCAGGGTTTCCACGAAGGCGGTCACGTCGAAGGTGTGCGGTTCGCCCTTGCGCTCCAGATTCGCCGTCGCGCGCAGTACGGCGTTGGGCAGGTGGAAACCGTCCATCGGCGCGATCTCGGCGATTCGAGCACCGGATCGGTTGTTCAGATCATCACGAATGGCCTTGGAGAGCGTGGATTTACCCGCACCCGGCGGACCGGTGATGCCGAGCACGTACCGTCGGGCGCACCCCGCCGCCCGGATCCGAAGGTGCTCGACCAGCGAGCGCAACGGCATTTCGACGGAAGTCCGTGTCATCGAAATCACAGTACTCAGCCTGCGTGCCCGCGCCGCTAATTTGCGAGTGTGGCTGGGCAAGTCGGCCTATCGTGGCTGTGTGCAGTTGCGGTACAACTTCCGGCTATACCCGACACCTGCACAGGTGGTCGCTCTGGCTCGGACGTTCGGGTGTGCCAGGGTGGTGTTCAACGATGCTCTACGTGCGCGGCAGGATGCGCGCGCCGCTGGTCGTGCGTACCCTACCGACGCCGCGCTGTCGAAAGCGCTGACCGAGTCGAAGAAGACCGCGCAGCGGGCTTGGCTGGCCGAGGTGTCGTCGGTGGTGCTGCAGCAGGCGTTGGCGGATCTGAATACTGCTTATCGCAACTTCTTTCAGTCGGTCACCGGCAAGCGTGGGGGCGCAAAAGTTGGCCCACCTCGCTACCGGTCCCGCAAGGACAACCGGCAGGCGATCCGGTTCACACGCAATGCGTGTTTCATGGTCACCTCCAGCGGGAAGCTGCGGCTACCGAAGATCGGGGATGTGGCGGTGCGCTGGTCGCGGACATTGCCATCGGATCCGTCGTCGGTCACTGTGATCAAGGATGCGGCGGGACGCTATTTCGCGTCGTTCGTGGTGCAGGTCGACGACGAACCGTTGCCCACGGTGGGCACCGAAGTCGGTATCGACCTGGGGCTTTCCACGTTTGCGGTCCTGTCGGACGGCACGGTGATCGAGTCACCGAGGTTTTTCCGGCGTGCTGAGCGACGACTCCGAAAGGCGCAGCAAGCACTCTCGCGAAAACAGAAGGGCAGCAACAACCGGGCGAAGGCCCGCGTGAAGTTCGCCGCGGCGCACGCCAAAGTCGCCGCCACGCGTAGGGACTGGGCGCACAAGCATTCCACGACGATTATCCGCGAAAACCAAGCGGTGTACGTGGAAGACCTGTGCGTCACAGGGCTCGCGCGGACCAAACTGGCGAAATCCGTTCACGATGCGGGGTGGGGCTTATTCGTTCGCCTGCTGCGGGAGAAGGCCGCCCGCTGTGGGCGGCACTTCGGCAAGGTGAACAGGTTCTTCCCGTCGTCGCGGCTGTGCTCGGTCTGTGGCGTGGTGAGCGGGCCGAAGCCCTTGAATATTCGTGAATGGACGTGTGTGTGCGGTGCGGTGCACGACCGTGACCTCAATGCCGCCATCAATATCCTCGCCGCCGGACGGGCGGAGAGGCAAAACGCCTGTGGAGGCCAGGTAAGACCGGAACCCGTTCCGGCGCAGGCCGATGAAACAGGAACCCACCAAGAGAACCCTCGGGTTCTGGCAGGAATCTCCGACCTTTAGGCCGGGGAGGACGTCAATGTTTCATTTTCCGGATCTCGCGGATGGTCGGCTCACAGAGGTCATCGAGCATTGCGATACGGCGCTGGTCGAGCGGGTGCTCCAGCGCCTCGGCTAGTTCGGGCGGGTGCCCCGATAGAAGGTGACGCGACCCAGACGACGGTGACGTTGGGAGGCGACCACGGTGCAGTCGAAGCCCACGGTGCGCAGGAGTTGGGGGATGCCGTCGCCGAGGTTGTCGTGGGCATGGTGGTTGTGCAGCAGCAGCCGGGCCATCAGGCCGTCGTCCGGAGTCACCTCGCCGCCGATATCGAGGATGTGCAGGCTGCCGCCAGGACGCAGAACGCGCAGCGCTTCGGCCAGTGCGGCGGTTTTGATGTCGGTTTCGAGGTGGTGCAGCATCATCGATGACAGGATGCGGTCGAATTCTTTATCCGGATAGGGCAGTTCCTGGGCGTAGGCGCGTTCGAAGCGGATTCCGTTCAGGCCGTTCGCTTTTCGCTCGGCGCGGGCGAGTGCGAGCGGGTCGGGATCGGAGCCGATAACCTCTGCCGCAGGTTGGGTTCGTTTGGCCCGCAACGTGAGATTACCTGTGCCACAGCCGATTTCCAGTACGCGCTGACCAGGTTCGAGTTCGGCCTGCGCGACGAGGGTTTCGTGGAGTTTGTACATGCCGAGCAGGCGGGTGAGCAGATCGTAGGTGGGCAGCAGTGCGTCGCGACCCGCTGCGGGCAGGTAGTCGTGCTGGTTGCCCATGGCTTTGAGTACCGAATGTGGATGATCTTTGGTCATGATTCTCATGGTGCTCGCAGATCCAGCTCGATAATTGGGTGATTATCGGCCGAATTTGGACTATTTTCGGTGTCATGACCGAGGCTACCCGGGTGGTGCGGCACCGCCGCGGTGTTCCGGTGTACGACTATCGCAGTGATCAGGTCACGCCGCCGGTGTCGCTGCTGCGCTTCGATCGTCATGCCGAACTCGGGCACCGCCCGCATATTCACAACTTTCCGGTATTGCTCTACGTCCGGTCCGCCGGTGTGGTGTACGTCGTCGCGGCAGGTCAGGTGATCGAGGCGGCGCCACCGCATGAGTTCGAAGGCGCGGTCGGGGTGTTCTTCGATCCCGCGATGCTCGGCGATGCCGGACGCGCGCCATGGCCCGCGTGGCGAGCGCATCCGTTGCTGTTTCCATTCCTGCACGAGCATTCGGGTGGGGTGCTGGAGTTGACTGTCCCCGTGGAACGAAGACCGTTGTGGGACAATGCGATTGCCGCCATTGATGCCGAGCTGGCACAGCGGCAGGAGGGATATCGGCAGGCCGCGTCGGCACATCTGACACTACTGCTCATCGACCTCGCGCGGTTGGCCGCCGATGTGGTGGGCGATCTGCGGCGCAGCGGCGAACCACTGCTCGCCGAGGTGTTCGACGTGATCGACCAGCGACACACCGCACCGCTGTCGCTACGCGATGTGGCGGATGCGGTCGGCATGACGCCGGGACATCTGACCACCGTGGTGCGCCGCCGCACCGGGCGCACGGTGCAGGCGTGGATCACCGAGCGTCGGATGACCGAGGCGCGCCGTTTGCTGGCCGAGACGAATCTGCCGGTCGGTGAGATCGCCCGGCGGGTCGGGATCCCGGACGCGGGCTACTTCACCCGCTTGTTCCGGCGCAACAACGATCTGTCACCTCGGCAATGGCGCACCCAGCCTGGTTCGCTCGCGCGCTGACGCGAGCGGCCGGGTCAGGTGAGGGCGCGCGCGATGATGTCGGTGGTGTTCACGCCGGTGGGGAGGGTGCCGAAGGCGATGCCCCAGTCGTCGCCGAGGCGGGTGGCGCAGAAGGCGTCGGCGACCGCGGGGTGGCCGTGCCGGACGAGTTGCGCGCCCTGCAGGACCAGGGCCATGAGTTCGACGACGCGGCGGGCGCGGTATTCGATTTCGTCGAGGTCGGAAAGTTCCTTGCCGAGGCGGGCGATGGCATCGTCGAGTCGAGGGTCGGCACCAGAGGCCAGCGAGACTTCGTTGAAGAAGGCCTCCACCGTTTCGGGCTGACGGCCCATGGCGCGCAAGGCATCCAGCGCCGCCACATTGCCGGAGCCTTCCCAGATGGACATGAGCGGGGCCTCACGGTAGAGGCGCGGCATACCGGATTCCTCGGCATAACCATTGCCGCCGAAGCATTCCAGGGCCTCGGCCGCATGCGCGGGAGCACGCTTGCAGACCCAATACTTGGTGACCGCCAACGCGATTCGGCGCAGCGCGGCCTCGGCGGGGTCGGTGCTCGCGCGGTCGGTCGCACCGGCCAGGCGCATCATCACCGTGGTGGCGGCATCGGATTCGATCACCAGGTCGGCGAGCACATTGCGCATCGCGGGTTGGTCGATCAGCTTGGCCCCGAACGCTTCTCGGTGCCGCGCGTGATGCGCGGCGTAGACGGCGCCGACACGCATGCCGGTGGCGGAGCCGATGACGCAGTCCAGGCGGGTCATATTGACCATTTCGATGATGGTCTTGACGCCGGCCCCTTCTGCGCCGACCAGCCAGCCGGTGGCATTCTCGTATTCGATCTCCGAGGACGCATTCGACTTGTTGCCGAGCTTGTCCTTGAGGCGTTGGATTCGGATGGGGTTGCGGGTGTCGTCCGGAAGGACGCGCGGCAGCAGGAAGCAGGACAGACCGCCGGGCGCCTGAGCCAGGGTGAGGAACATGTCCGACATGGGCGCCGAGGTGAACCACTTGTGGCCGACGATGCGGTAGCTGCCATCGGGTTGCGGTGTGGCGGTGGTGGTGTTGGCGCGGACGTCGGAGCCGCCCTGCTTCTCGGTCATCGACATGCCCGCGATGAGACCGGCCTTGGTCGACGGTTGACGCAGGCCGAAATCGTAAGTGCGGGAACCGAGTAGCGGTTCGTACCTGGCCGCGAGTTCCGGATTGTGGCGCAATGCGGGCACGACGGCGTAGGTCATCGAGATCGGACACATATGCCCGGCGTCGGCGACACCCCAGGTGTAGAACTTGGCCGCGCGGGCGGCATGGGTGCCGGGCCGGTCGTCGAGCCAGGGCGAGCCGTGGAGTCCGTGCGCGACAGCGACTTTCATCAGCTCGTGCCAGTACGGATGGAATTCGACCTCATCGATGCGGTTGCCGTAGCGGTCGTGCGTATGCAGGACGGGCGGGTATTCGTTGGCGAGGCGGCCCCACTCCTGAGCATCGAATCCGCCTGCGAGCCTGCCGAGTTCGCGCACTTCCGATTCGGCCCAGCCTGCGCCCTCGCGGTGCAGTCCCTCGAGCAGGGCCGGGTTCTGCGCGACATCGAAGGGCACGATGTCGGGAACCTGGTTGAAGACTTCATGCGTCGGCATCGGACACTCCTGAGTCGGATTCTTCGCGCACACCGAGTGCGCGTAACGCGAAACTGATGAGTTCGGGCACAACGGATTCGCTGTGCGGGGCATCGGCCAGCGGGCCGACCAGGACCTCGCCGATCGCGCCGACGAGCGCGGCCGCGCTGGTCTTGGCATCCTGCGCGGGCAATTCCCCGCGCGAAACACCCTTCGCGACAGCGGATTCGAACGCTTCGGCAAAGGCGCGTCGGAAGCGCAGACGCTCGGCATCGACCACGGTATCGACGGGTTCGACGAGCAGGACGTAGGCGAGTTTCGGATTCTTCAGCGCACGGCCGGCGAAGGTTTCCACTGCCGCGGTCACCCGCTCGACGGCCGTTCCCGAGCCGCTTGCGGTAACCACTGCGGCCACTTCGTGCGCGACCACCTTCCGGAATACCGCGCTCACCAAGTCGGCCTTGCCACTGAAGTTCTTGTAGACCGTTCCGGTGGCCACGCCCGCCTCGGCGGCAACGGCCGCCATGGACAGTCCGGCATAGCCCGCGCGGGACAGCACCTTGGTCGCTGCCTGCACGATCAGGCCCGCCTGGGCATCGAGGCGGGCCTGCACAGCAGGGGTTCTGCGGTAGGCCATACAAGAAGTGAACCACAAATTCATTTCTTCACACAAGGGTACTTCTGACGGCGTATGGTCGTCATCGTGACTGTGCGAATCGAACGCAACGGGCCCGTGACCACCGTGATCCTGCACCGCCCCCAGGCACGCAATGCCGTCGACGGTCCGACCGCCGCGGCCCTGGTCGACGCATTCCGCGAATTCGATGCCGATCCGGATGCGGCGGTCGCCGTGCTGTGGGGCGACGGCGGCACCTTCTGCGCGGGCGCGGACCTGAAGGCGCTCGGCACCGAGCGCTCCAATCGGGTCACCGAGGACGGTGACGGTCCGATGGGTCCGACCCGGATGCGGCTGTCCAAACCGGTGGTCGCCGCGATTTCCGGATACGCGGTCGCGGGCGGACTGGAGTTGGCGCTGTGGTGCGATATGCGAGTTGCCGAGCAGGACAGCACCTTCGGCGTGTTCTGTCGCCGCTGGGGTGTGCCGCTGATCGATGGCGGCACGATTCGGTTGCCGCGCATCATCGGCACCGGGCGCGCGATGGATATGGTGCTCACCGGTCGTGCCGTCGCCGCCACGGAGGCATTGCAGATCGGGCTGATCAATCGGGTGGTGCCGAATGGCGAATCCCGCACTGCCGCCGAACAACTCGCCGCCGAACTGGCCGCACTGCCGCAGACCTGCCTGCGCTCGGACCGCATGTCGCTGCTGGAGCAGGACGGTATGGACGAAGAGGCCGCACTGCTCAACGAGTACCGACACGGCCTGAAGGCGCTGGCCGACGGAGCCTTGGACGGCGCACAACGGTTCGCCGCCGGTGCGGGCCGTCACGGTGCGCGCTCCTGACAATGGCTGCCGCCCAACGGTTGAGCGTCGTCGACGAGATCTTCCTGCGCACGCATCGCGGGCTCGGCACCCCGATCGCCCTCCAGGGTTTGTGGCGCACGGCCGATCGCGTCGATCCCGAGTTACTGCGGCGGGTGCACGCGGCACTGCGGGTCGGGCACCTGGGGCGCAGAGTGATTCGGCCTTCGGTTCCGGGTGCGCGTCGCAGTTGGCGGGCGAACACTCGGGCGTATCGGCTCGAGTTCACCGACGGCACCATCGCTAGCCGGGACCTGCTCGAGTGGGCCGATGAGCAGGGCGCGAACCTCGATCCGGAATACGGTCCGGGTTGGCGATTGTCGACCGCCGCCCTGGATGACGGCGGATCGATTGTGTCGCTGACCTGTTCGCATGCGCTTGCCGACGGGAGAGCGCTGGTGCTCGCGATCGATGATGCGCTGGGTGGCCCGAGCCTGACCACGTCGTCGGTGCAGACCATGCGTTCCCTGGATACCGTGTCAGGTATGGCGTCCGCGCCGGCGACGATGCGTGCGATCAGCACGCTATCAACGAAATCTACTGCGCCAGAGGAAAAGTCGGATACCTCTCGGCCCGCCGACGAGTTGGCTTATCCGAAGCGGCTGGGCCGATCTGATGCGGGCGGCTCAATGACGAGGCCGAGACCTGCGTCGACATCCACTACATGGGAACCAGACCGGTCCGACGCGCGCGTGAATGCCTCGCTGGGCCGGGAAACCCGAGCTGCGGCATCGGATTGGTCCGATGCTTGGCGGCAATGGTCGATCGTTGTGCGCGGCACGTTTCGCGCGCTTCGTCGCGGAATCCCCGAACGTCCCGCCCAGGCGGCATCTGCTCGCGAACACGGGTTGTCGACCCGTCAACGCGGGTCGATCGCTGGACGCCCAGGGGCTGAGAGCGCGCCGACCCTCAGCGTCGTACTGCAGTGCCCCGCTGCTGACTGGGAGTCGGCGGCTGCGACGCAAGGCGGTACGGCCAACAGCCTGTTCATCGGCCTGATCGCGAAGATGTTGTGGGCCAGTGGATTTTCCGGTGAGACGATCGATGCCAGCCTTCCGGTCGACACCCGCGACGAGCCGCGCGTCGACAATGACCTCGCGATGACCGAGATCACCATCGGGCGCACCGATACTCCGGCCACGATTCGTGAGAAGGCCCGAATCGCCTACGAGCGGCGCATGTCCAGCCCCGGCGGGATGCCGGAGGAACTGCTGCAGGTGATTCCGGATCGCTGGGCCTACGCCTTGTCCAGGGGTGCCGGTGAACGAGACATCCTGTGCTCCAACATCGGAACGCTCCCCGACTCCCTGCGCACCCTCGGCCCACATCGCTGCACCGGCGTCGCCGCCCGCGCCATCCATCCCGGCCTAACCGCGGACCAACTCCCCCGCACCCGCCTATCCGGCTATCTCTGCCGCATCGCCGACACCTACACCCTCGCCGTCGTCAGCCTCGACCCCGCCCACATCGACACCCTCGAAACCCTCCGCACCCTGGCCCACGAAACCGCCACCGCCCTCGGCCTCCCGATCACCCTCTGGTGACCGCGGCGGCAGGCGAGGGTGGGTAGTCCTCGACGGTCATGGAGTTGTAGAGGCGCGCGCTCTTGGTGGTGAGACGGATGAAAGCGCGGCTGGGTCCCGCGGGCAGGGCGGAAATCAGGCGGCTGCCCTTGACCAGTCCCGAAACACCGAGGCGCGATGTGGGGATCAGGGTTTTCGCCGCGCTCAGTGCGACCGCGCGACTGCCGCGTACGCGCTCGGCCATCGCGCGCTCGTAGGCGGGGAAGGCGCGCTCGTGGTCGCCGCCCGCGCGTGCCAACTCTCCGGCGAGGACGTACGCGCCGACGACGGCCAGGGTGGTGCTGCCGCCGACGGCCGGGCCGGGGCAGTAGCCCGCGTCGCCGACGAGTGTCACCCGCCCCCGCGACCAGGTGTCCATATGCAATTGGGTGATCGAGTCGAAGTAGAACGCCGGGGTGCGGTCGAGTTCGCCGAGCCAGCGGTCCACCTCGGCGTGCATGCCGCCGAACGCATTGCGCAGCAAGTCCTTCTGCCGGGGCACGTCACGGTGGTGGTAGTCGAGCTCGCGCTCGCTCCGGAACAGGAACAAAGCCCGTGCTTCGCCGAGGTGCCGCGCGCCGTACATGCCTGCAGTACGGCCGACGCCGACGTGGATGCGGAGCTCGCCGTCGAGACCGAACCCGTTGGGCAGGGTCAGCACCCCTAGGTACGCCCCGATGAAGTCGCTGAAGTGGGACTCGTCACCGAAGACGAGGCGGCGCACGTTGGAATGCAGACCGTCCGCGCCGACGACGAGGTCGAAGCGGCGCGGCGCGGCGTTCTCGAACCGCACCTCGCCGTCGGGCGAGATCGCGGTGATCGAGTCGCCGAAGATGTGCTCAACCTCGTCGCGCGCGGCGTCGTAGTAGATCTCGCTCAGGTCGTCGCGCATGATCTCGACGTGCCGGTCGGAGGTGGCGCCGAAGATCTTGGAGAGGTCCACCTGGACGGGACGTCGTTTGCCCTCCGGGTAGAGGGTCATCCGCTTGGTGCCGGTGGCTCGCTCCTCGACGCGTGAGAGCACGCCCATCTTCTCCGAGATATCCATCGCGGGCCGGAACAGGTCGACCGCGTGGCCGCCGGTCTTGCGCAGAGCCGGTGCGCGCTCGACAACGGTGACGGAGAAGCCGTGCCTGGTGAGCCAGTACGCCAGCACCGGCCCGGCGACGCTGGCGCCGGAGATGAGTATCCGCATGAGCATGTATCCTTACTTAACGATAAGTAAGCGTAGCACTCTTACTTACCTATCGTTAAGTAAGATAGGCTCGCGGCATGCCTCGCCCCTCCGACACCAAGCAGCGGATCCAAGAGGTCGCCCGCGAGCTCTTCGCACAGCAGGGTGTGCATCGGACCGGCCTGCAGGAGATCGCCGACCGGCTCGGCATCACCAAACCGGCGCTCTACTACCACTTCTCCTCACGCGAGGAACTGGTCCGCAGCATCGTGCAGCCGATCATCGACGAGGAAGAGGCGTTCCTGGAGGGGCAGGAGGCGCTGCGCGAGGTCGAGCCCCGCGCCCTGCTGGAGGGCTACTTCGACTTCCACTACCGCCACCGCAAAGACATCGTGCTCATGCTCGCCGAGCTGACCACGCTCGCCGACCTGGGCCTGATCGACCTGGTGCTGGCCTGGCGTGGGCGACTGGTGAAGCTGCTGTGCGGCCCCGGACCCACACTGGAGCAGGCCACCCGGGCCGTGATCGCCTTCGGCGGCCTCCAGGACTGCACGATCCAATTCGCCGACGTACCGAAGGACAAACTCCGCCGCGCGGCCGTGGACGGCGCCTGCGCCACCCTGGGCATCGACCCGCGCCCCGAAGCCTGACAAAGCCCCCGGCGGATGTCACCCGCACAAACCCGACGCATATCCAGTGACTACCTCGCAAAGGTGTGGCTTGTGCGAGGTAGTCACTGGGTATGCGAGACCACGCATGTCCTGACTGGTTTCGTCGATGCGGTCGAGATCCTGCTCGGGCCGACGTGGTTCGGAATGCAGTTCCGCCGAGCGACTCACGAGGGTGACCCACGTCACTGGAGAGTGCTGTCAGGAATTCGGGGGCTGTCTCGTTCAGGAAGCACGCGAACCAGACAGGAGCGAATCATGAAGCACCGCATCGTCGTCCTCGGGGCCGGATACGCCGGAGCCTTCTCCGCCGGATATCTGGCACGCCAACTCCACTGCGACGACTTCGAGATCACCGTCGTCAACGCCGAACCCGATTTCGTCGAGCGGCTGCGCCTGCATCAGCTCGCCGCAGGACAGGATCTGCGCCACCGGCCGCTGGCGGAGGTGTTCGCGGGCACCGGTATCCGGTTACGACTCGCGCGGGTGACCAACGTCGACGCCGAGCACCGGACGGTCACAGTCGCCGACGGCGAGGGCATCGACCGGCTCGAATACGACACCCTGCTCTACGCGCTCGGCAGCACTGCCGCCGACCACGGCGTTCCGGGCGTCGAAAAGCACGCCTTCCACGTGGCCGCGCGACCGTCCGCGCTGCGCCTGCGCGCACGCCTGGACGAGCTGGGCGAGGACGGGGAGGTGCTGGTAGTCGGGGGCAATCTGACCGCGATCGAGGCCGCCACCGAGCTCGCCGAATCCCGTCCAGGACTTCGGGTCAGCCTCGCCACCAGCGGCGAACTGGGTGGCTGGCTGGGCACGAAGGCGCGCCGTCACCTGCTGCGTACCTTCGACCGGTTCGGTATCACGGTCCATGAGCACACCACCATCGAGCGCGTCGAGGAGGCGGCGGCGGTGGCCGACGACGGCACCGTTTTCGCCGCCGACGCGACCGTGTGGGCCGCCGGTTTCGCGGTCCACCCGATTGCCGCCGCCAGCGGCCTCGAGGTGGTAGCCAACGGCCAGATCACGGTCGACCGTCAGATGCGGTCGGTCTCGCACCCGGATGTCTACGTTGCCGGTGACAGCGCCTTCGTCATCGGCGAGAACGGTCGGCCGTTGCCGATGTCGTGCGCTTCCGCGGGATTCACCAGCATGCAGGCGACGGCCGCGATCATCGGAGACCTGACCGGGCGCAAGATCTCGACGACCGCGCTGTCGTATGTCGGCAACCACATCAGCCTCGGCCGCAAGGACGCGATCTTCCAGCTGGTCGACCGCGACGCGCGATCGAAGTCGTGGGCCCTGTGTGGCCGCACGGCCGCGCGCGTCAAGAAGGCAATCCTGGACACTTCCGCTTGGAGCCTGAGCCACCCGACCTTCGGAATGCCGAGTCACAGGTACCGCTTGGCCACCACCGGAGCGCACTCGCGCGACGTGGTCGCCGCATAGAGTCGCGCTCATGGACACTGCCACCGTGGCGCGTTTCGAGGCCAGCCGGAATCGACTGGCCTCGCTCGCCTACCGTCTGCTCGGCTCGGCCGCCGACGCCGAGGACACGGTGCAGGACGCGTTCCTGCGGTGGCAGGCCGCCGACCGGGGGTACGTCGAGGTGCCCGAGGCTTGGCTGACCAAGATCGTCACCAACCTGGCGCTCGACCGGCTCCGCTCGGCAAAGGTGCGACGCGAACGCGCGGTCGGCGCCTGGATGCCAGAACCGCTTCTCGACGGCGATCCGATGCTCGGCCCGGCCGACACCGTCGAGCAGCGCGAATCGGTGACCCTGGCGGTGCTGACCCTCATGGAGCGGCTGTCGCCGGTCGAACGGGCCGCTTACGTGCTGCGCGAGGCCTTTGCGTACAGCCACGCCGAGATAGCCGAGATTCTCGGCATCACCGAGTCCGGGAGTCAGCAACACATCCACCGAGCGCGGCGTCGAATTGCCGCCGCCGGCAACGGCAATGACATCGACCGTGCCTCCGCGCGTCGAATCGTCGAGGCGTTCGTCGATGCCGCCTCCTCGGGCCGAACCGAACGGCTGGTGGCGCTGCTGACCGACGATGCGACCGGCATCTCCGACGGCGCCGGCCTAGGACTGGCCGAGAAGCTGATCCGGTACTCGACCCCGGAGCGGATCGCGAGCGCGGTGCGGGCCGGCTTCAAACCGTCTCCGGCCAAGCGGAGACTCGCCGGTGGCTCGCCCTCGATCCATGCCGTCGTGGTCAACGGCTGCCCGGCCATGCTCGCCACCCTCGACGACCAGGTCCTTGGCGTCGTGATCCTGGAGATCCGTGACGACAAGATCGCAGGCGTGCGCGGCATCGCCTCCCCGGATCGACTCGGTCGCCTCACTGAGGAATGGCAGCGGCGCGAGCATGACATCCCGCTGATCGAATCGTGGTAACCGGCTGTCCGACAATCGATCTCACGTTCGTCGGCAATTCCGGTCCGCGCCGACTTCACTGAGCCGGTTGGGTCAACGGGCGGGGACGATATCGGTTCGATCGAGTACGTCCTGTGGGACCTCGACGCCCGGCTCCAGATCGTCCGAGGAGATCGGAGCGTCCCAAACCTGACGCATGGGCAGGACACCCGCCCAGACGCCGCCGGTTTCGATATCGGCGGCATCGTCCTTGGGGCCGTCGGTTCGGACCTTCACCGACGCCTCGGTCAGGTCGAGCGAGAGGACCATGGTGGCGGCCATTTCCTTTTTGTTCGGCTGCCGCACGCGATCCCACGCACCCGGGGCGGAGTGTTCGACGATGACCCGCAGCGCGTGCATGCGCTCGTCGGGATCGGTGAGTTCGACGGCGCGGCCGCGCACTACGGCCGAGCGGAAGTTGGCCGAGAAGTGCATGGCCGAGCGGGCGTAGACGATACCGTCGACCAGGGTGACGGCAATGGAGATATCGCCGGTCAGTGCTGCCCGCAGGTTTCCGGCTCCGGTCGAGCCGTGCAGGTACAGCGTGTCGCCGTCGCGGCCGTAGACGGTCGGGAGCACGACCGGACTGGCGCCGAGCAGCACGCCGAGGTGGCAGACCAGGCCCGCGTCGAGGACCGCGTCCAGTTCGGCACGGTCGGTCCGGCCACGCTCCTTGGAACGTGTCAGGGTGGTACGTGGGGTAGGCGAAAGCGGCGGCCGAGAGTTCGTCATGCCTCTAGCGTGGAGCCGGAAGTGGCATTCTGAAATAGCCAATTCATGGAAATTTGAACAGTCCAATTCGGGAGGTGCGCGATGTTGGAGGAACTTCCGCTCGTCCTCGACCGCGAGGCTGAGCAGCCATTATCGGTTCAAGTCGCGGAGGGCCTGCGCGCCGCGGCGAGCAACGGACTCCTGCGCGCGGACGATCGACTTCCCTCGTCGCGAGCGCTGGCCCAGCGCCTCGGCGTGAGCCGCACGGTGGTCGCCGCGGCCTACGACCAACTGCACGCCGAAGGCTGGATCGCGGGCCGCCGCGGCTCGGGCACCTACCTGACCACCGCCCCCGCCGAACCACCCGCACGACCGAGCACACACAGCACCGCCGAGCACGCGCCGGACCTGCTCGACCTCGGCCCCGGCGCGCCCTGCATCGAGGCCCTCGACCAGGCGGCCTGGCGACGCGCCTGGCGCGCGGCCGCCGAGGACTCCCCCATCATCCGAAAGAATCGCGGCGGCGAACCGGAATACCGCGCGGCCATCGCCGAACACCTGCTGCGTCACCGCGGCCTCGGTGCGGGCAGCAAGTCCGTGTTGCTCGCTACGGCCGGAACCAGTTCGGCCGTAGGCGAACTCGCGGCCGCCCTACTGCGGCCCGGCGACGCCATTGCCATGGAAGATCCGGGCTATCAGCGTGCCGCGGGCGCATTCGTCGCGGCCGGCGTCCGGGTACTACCGGTGCCGATCGATACCGACGGCCTGCGAGTCGACCGACTGCCCCACGCCATCAAGGCCGTGTATTGCACTCCCGCACATCAATTTCCACTCGGCACGCGCATGCAAGCGGCGCGACGCGTACAACTCGTCGAATTCGCCAGGCGCGCTGGACTACTCATCATCGAGGATGACTACGACGGCGAATTACGTTACGACACCGCCCCTTTGCCGCTGCTGGCCGCAATGGCTCCGGACGTCGTCGTCCATCTCGGCACCACGAGCAAGATCCTCTCGCCGACCTTGGGTATCGGCTGGCTCGTCGCTGCCCCGGATATCACCGAAGCCGTTGTCGCGCACCGCGAACGAACCGGTACCGGCCCGAGTCCCGCGGGGCAGCGAGTACTCGCCGCATTCGCTGAGCACGGCGATCTCGCCAGACACCTGCGCCGACTGCGCCGCGCCGTACCCCCACGCCGAACCCTGGTCGTGGACGAGCTTCGCCGCCGCGGACTCGAAGTACTCGGCGACGATGCCGGTTCACACGTGGTGGTGCCACTGAATTCGGCCGAAGCCGAACGCCGTGCCGTGGCCGTGGGCCGAACACACGGTGTGGCACTGGACGGACTGTCCCGCCATCACCTTGTGGCACAACAACATCCACTCGCCGTAGCCGTTGGCCCGCACACCTTCGGCATCGCCCTCGGCTACACGGCACTGAGCTGGACCGAGCTGCGCACCGCGATCCCGATTGCCGCAGAATGCCTTACACATCCATAGCGCCCTCCCCCAAAGTTAGACAAATTGCTGCGCCACCCACTCCGGCTGCTTGCCGAGCGTAGTGATATGGCGGTCGAATGCGGCGTGGGCGACCACCATTCGACTGCGTTCAACGGAGCTCCGGCCCGTCGGTGCGTAAGAACAGCTTGGGCGCGGTTGCTTTTCCCATAGTCGTCGGGCCATCCGTCTTCGTCGATCGCGAGCAGCTTTTCGTCGGCGGGGTCCGCGACTCCAAGAACCCAGCTGGCCCCGCACTCGTCTTCACCCCCGGCGAATGGGACGCCTTCACCGCTGGCGTGTCCAACGGCGGATTCGACCGCGCGTAGTCCCCGCGAGAACTCTCGACCGCGCGTAGTCCCGCGAGAAAGCATCAGGCCCGATCCGCACAGCTCGGATCGGGCCTTTTCGTGCCAGCGGAACCAGCCGCTACGGCGCCGATCAGCCCCAGGCCGATTCCCGAAGGACCGTGACCGCGCCGACGCGGTCGTAGCATGGTCCCCATGACGGAACAGGACATCCTGGCGCGTATCAAAAATCTGGTCGATCGCGAGCATGATTTGCGGTCCAGGGCGACGGCGGGTGCGGTGGATCCGGTAACCGAGCGGCAGCAGCTCGCCGCACTCGAAGTAATGCTCGATCAGGCCTGGGATCTGCTGCGGCAGCGCCGGGCGCGCATCGACGCCGGGGCCACGCCCGACGAGGCACAGGAGAACCCGGCCCGTCAGGTCGAGGGTTATCTCCAGTGACCTCCGATTCCACCGCCGAATACGACGTCATCGTGATCGGTGGTGGGCCTGCGGGCGAGAACGCCGCCGCCTACGCCATCGCGGACAGCGAGCGCACCGCCGTGATCGTGGAACGGGAACTGGTCGGCGGTGAATGTTCGTATTGGGCATGTATGCCGAGTAAGGCGCTGCTGCGACCGGCCCATGTGCTGTCCGGCGCCAAGGCGATGGCCGGAATCACCGCGAGCGGGCTCGATGTCGATGCGGTCTTGAAGCGGCGCGACGCCTTCACGCACAAGCACGACGACAGCTCGCAGGTCGACTGGGCCAACGACAATCGCATCGAGGTGGTCCGTGGGACGGGACGGCTCGCGGGCGAGCGACTGGTCGAGGTCGGCGGGCGACAGCTGCGCGCCCGGCACGCGGTGGTGCTGGCCACCGGGACCAAGGCCGCGGTTCCCGATGTGCCCGGATTGCGCGATGCGCTGCCGTGGATTTCCCGGGATGCGACCAATCTGCACGAGGTTCCGCGCCGGGTGGTGATCATCGGCGGCGGTGTGGTCGCATGTGAGGCGGCTACCTGGCTTGCCGCGCTCGGCGCGAGTGAGATCACCATGCTGGTCCGCGGCAATGCGTTGCTGGGCAATGCCGAACCTTTCGCGGGGGAACGCGTTGCCGCTGCGCTGTCCGATGCCGGTGTTCGGGTTCTGTTCGGCACCCAACCCACACGGGTGGTGCGCGCCGATCCGAAGGACTCCGGCGAGGGCTGGATTCACGGCGGTGTGGTGACCGTCGAGACCGACGAAGGCGAGATCGAGGCCGACGAGATCTTGGTCGCCGCCGGGCGCGGACCGGCGACGGCGGAACTCGGACTGGGCTCGGTCGGGCTGGCGGACGGCTATGTCGAGGTGGACGACCGGTTGACGGTGCGCGGCATCGACGGCGACTGGCTGTATGCGGTCGGCGATGTGAATCACCGTGCGGCGCTTACTCATATGGGGAAGTACCACGCCAGGGTGTGTGGTGATGTCATTGCAGCGCGGGCCGAGGGGCGCGCGCTGACGGATGCGCGCTACACGGCGACGGCCGACCACGGGCAGGTGCCGCAGGTGGTATTCACCGCACCGGAAGTCGCGTCTGTCGGGCAAACCGAGGCGGCGGCGCGTCAAGCGGGCTATGCGGTGGAAACCGTAGAGATCGATATCGCGGTCGCCGGATCGGCGCTGGCACGCGACGACTACGCGGGGCGAGCGAAGATCGTCATCGATACCGCGACCGACACGCTGCTCGGGGCCACTTTCGTGGGACCGGAGGTCAGCGAGCTGATCCACGCGGCGACCGTTGCCGTGGTCGGCAAGGTGCCACTCGCGACGCTATGGCACGCAGTGCCAGCCTATCCGACGGTGAGCGAGCTCTGGTTGCGTCTGTTGGAGGCCCGCCGCTCGTAGTTACCATCGGAAAGATGTCCGATATCACGACCGCCGACGGAGTTGTCCGCGGTTACCGCGGCCGCCGCGTCCTGCGCTGGCGCTCCCTGCCCTATGCCGCCCCACCGGTCGGCGACCTGCGATTTCGCGCACCGCAGCCGGTGGCCCCGTGGACCGGTGTCCGCGAGGCCACCACATTCGGGTTCGCCGCGATGCAGCATCGGACCGGTGCCAGGATCGGGCCGCGCCGGTATCAACCGACCAGTGAAGACGCCCTGACACTCAATGTCGTCGCGCCGATCGAACCATCGTCGACACCCCGGCCGGTAATGGTGTTCATTCACGGCGGCGGATATCTGATCGGCACCTCGGCGCTCGGTCTGTATTCCGGTGCGCGACTGGTGGTCGGCGGCGATGTGATCGTGGTGTCGCTGAACTACCGGCTCGGTGCGTTCGGCTACGTCGATTTCGGTGAATTCAGCACGCCCGAGCGACCTTTCGACAGCAACCTCGGACTGCGCGATCAGGTCGCGGCGCTGGAGTGGGTGCAGCGTAATATCGCAGCGTTCGGCGGGGATCCCGGCAATGTCACCATTTTCGGCGAATCCGCCGGTGCCCATGCGGTGCTCTCCCTACTGGCCACACCTGCGGCGAAGGGGCTGTTCCATCGCGGCATCGCACAGAGCCCGCCCGCCGATTGGGGTATGAGCACCGAAGATGGTCGCGCTTTCGCTCGCCGATGTATAGACGCGCTCGGCGCGACACCCGATACCGCGGCAAAGGCACTGATCACCGCCGGTGCCAACGACATTCGGCACGCGGTCGACAAGACCAGTAATAAGGTGCTGCGGGAGCGGCCCGGATTGTTCCCGATCGCGCCTGTCGTGGACGGCGACTACCTGCCACAGTCCCCGATCGATGCGATTACCAGCGGTGCCGCACACAAGGTTCCGCTCATCATCGGTACCAATCGCGATGAGGGCACATTGTTCGCGAAGTTCGCCGACGAACTGCCGACCACTCCGGGACGCCTGCATGCCCTGCTCACCCGTGACGGTGGTGCGGAACTCGAATCCCGCGTCATCGCAGCCTATCCGGGCTATCCGGATGCGAAGGTCGCCGTTCGCGCCGGTGGGGATTATGTGTTCTGGCGGCCGTCTGTCACCGTGGCGGCGGGGCACAGTCGCTACGCACCGACGTACTCCTACCGTTACGACTTCGCACCGCGCGCACTGCGTCTCGCTGGGGTCGGCGCGACCCATGCCACAGAGCTGATTCCTGTCTTCGGTGCCGCCGATTCACCGGTCGGCCGGGCCTTCACGGCTGCGGGCGGGCGGCGGGGGATGCAGTCGGTCACTCGGCAGTTCCAGGACAATTGGCTCGCATTCGCGCGGACCGGGCGGCCACTCCCCTCCTGGCCCGCCTATACCGAGGACCGGCGCACAACGCTGATCATCGATGAGATCACCCGGCTGGAGAATGATCCGGACGAGGCCAAACGTATTGCCTGGCAAGGCATCCGGGTGCCTACGTTGATCTGAACTACTTCAGTAGGCGCGACATGCGGCGGTCCGCGAGTACCTTTCCACCGGTCTGGCAGGTCGGGCAGTACTGGAAGGAGCGCTCGGCGTAGGAAACCTCGCGGACGGTGTCGCCGCAGACCGGGCAGGGCAGGCCGGTGCGGGCGTGTACCCGCATGCCGGAACGCTTTTCGCCCTTGAGGCGGGCGGCGTCCTGGCCGACCGAGCGCTGCACGGCGTCGGCGAGCACCGAGCGCATGGCCTCGTAGAGCACCGAAATGGTCTCCGCCGACATGGTTTTGGTGTTGGCGAAGGGCGAGATCTTGGCGGTGTGCAGGATCTCGTCGGAGTACGCATTGCCGATTCCGGCGAGCAGCGCCTGGTCGACGATCGCGGTCTTGATGCGTTGCGATGCGCCGTGCAGGATTTCGCCGAATTGCTCCTCGGTCACCTCGAGTGCGTCCGGGCCGAGGCGCGAGATGCCGGGTACGAGTTTCGGATCGTCGACGATGTACACCGCGAGCCGCTTCTTGGTGCCCGCCTCGGTCAGGTCGAATGCGGGCGTCATGCCCTCCGGGGTGAAGAAGTGCACCCGCAGTGCGAGCGGGCTCTTGCCGCCCGGTTTGGGTGGTGTCTGGCTCGGCTCATCGATCCACCGCAACCACCCGCCGCGCGACAGATGGGTGATCAACCAGAGCCCGTCGCACTCCATCCCGAGAAATTTCCCCCACCGGCCCGCCCCGGTCACATCGCGCCCGGACAGCGCCGTAACCGGCGGATCGAACGTCTTGACCGCACTCAAGGCCGCCACATCGACACGCCCCACCACAGCGCCGACCGCGTGCTCCCGCAGGAACTGCGCCAACGCCTCCACTTCCGGTAGCTCAGGCACGACCCTCAGGCTACCCGGACCCACCGACATCGGCGCAGTTCACGCACGCGGGCGGATCAAGATCAGGTGGCCATGGTGGCGGGGGCTTCTCGGGCGATGCCGCCACGAATTGCACCTGATCTTGATCGCGGGGCGCTCGACGCCGGGCGGCGCTAGGCAGCGGCCGCGGGAGCGAAGTGGGTGTGGTGGTTCTCGGCCCAGGTGCGGAAAGTGCGGGGTGGGGTTCCGGTGATGTGCTCGACGGTGGGGTGTACTACCGAGGTGAAGGCCTCCAAGGCGGTGGCGCGCAAGGCCATGATCGCGTCGGCCATTTCGTCGGGGACGCCGTGGTCGATGATCGACTGGCGGGCGGCGGCAGGTTCCACTTCGACGTAGCGCAGCGGGCGGCCCAGTACGTCGGCGAGGATTTCGGTCTGCTCGCCGGGGGACAGCGGCTGCGGGCCGCTCAGGGTGTAGATCTCCCCCTCGTGGCCGTCGGTGGTGAGTGCCGCAGCGGCGACGGCGGCGATGTCGTGCGGGTCGACTACAGCAATGCGCCCCTGTCCGAACGGTGCGTAGACCGCTCCGTGATCGCGAATCGAACCGGCCCAGTGCAGCGCATTGGCCATGAATCCCAAGGGGCGCACCATCGTCCACGGGACTCCGCTGTCGCGGACCGCCTGCTCTCCGGCGCGGTGCCAGGTGGGAATCGGATCGGTCGCGGTGTCGTCACCGGTGCGGCCGGATGACAACTTGACGATGTGCCGGACGCCCGCATGAGCCGCCGCCTGCGCGAGATTCGCATCGTGCGTGGTGATTTCGGGGCCGCTGGACAACAAGAACACCCGATCGACACCGCGCAACGCATCGGTGAGGCTGTCGGGATCGCCCAGGTCCGCGCGTACCACCTCGATGCCGTCGGGCAGGCCGGCGAGTTCGGGCCGCCGGGTCACCGCCCGCATCGGAACATCCTGCGCCAGCAACTGGCCGACCAACTCACGGCCTACCGTTCCGGTCGCTCCGGTCACCAGAATCATCGACTTCTCCTTCGTCTGCCGGGCCGAGCAGCCCGAGGCAAAGTCCACCTTGGGCAGAAGCGCCGAAATACACCATCAACCGACGAAGATCAGCGGATACTTTCCATATCAAGTCCAAATATGAAAGATATTTCCATGCTCGATGACGTAGACCGCGGCCTGATCCACGCCCTGCACATCGATGGCCGCGCATCGTTCAGCAAGATCGCGGCGGTCCTGGACGTCTCCACCCAGACCGTCACCCGCCGCTACCAACGCTTACGCGCCACCGCCGGGCTGCGCGTGGTCGGCCTCGCAGATCCGAGCCACGCCGCACATACCCAGTGGCTGGTGCGCCTCACCACCACGACGGCCGGCGGCCAGAACCTCGCGAACTCGCTGGCTCGCCGCCCCGACACGTCATGGGTCAAACTCATCTCCGGCGGCACGGAAATCCTTCTGGTAGTGAATATTCCGCGCGGCGACGCTTCCCGCTCGATACTGCTGCGGGACCTCCCCCGTGCCGCGGGCATCACCGCCGTCTCCGCGCACTACGTTCTGCACACCTATCTCGGCGGACCGACCGCATGGCGCGGCCACATCACCGCACTGAGCGAACAACAACGAAAACAACTGGAGCCGAACCGATCCGGGTCCACACCCCGGCGTGGCCTCGCAGACACCGATGCCGCGCTACTGAACGCCCTGCAACAAGACGGCCGAGCTACCTTGTCCCAACTCGCCACGGCGACCGGCTGGTCCCAGGCCACCGTCACGCGACGGCTCACGGAACTACAAGCGGCACAGGCGATCTTCTTCGATGTCGAACTCGACGACACGCGCTTCGGCGCCACCACCCAAGCGCTGCTGTGGATGTCGGTGGCACCATCCCAGCTCGACCGCGTCGCGACCGCGCTCGCCGAGCACGAAGAACTGGCTTTGTCGCCGCCACCACCGGCGCGACAAACCTTGTCGCCCAAGCCATGTGCTCGGACCCCGAGGCTTTACACCACTACCTCACCCTGCGCCTCGGCGCATTCGAGGCCATTCACACCTTGGAGACCACACCCGTCCTCGCCACCGTGAAGGCCGTCTCGCATCAGGAGCCAGGACGCAGGAGGTAGACGTCCATGATCCAACCCTTTTCGGCACGCAACCGAGTGCGCCGCTCGACGATCTCCTGCTCGACCGCACGCAGCGGTCCTTCGATCAACGTTTCGTCGGGCATCCCCAGATACGCGCCCCACCAGATGTGCACGTCATCGCCGGGCACCTCCGTGAACGAACAGTCACCATCCAGCATCACCAGGGTCGAGCCGCTGAGTCCGTCCTCGCGCAACCGACGCCCGGTGGTGATGTGCACCGGCTCGCCGATGCGATGCAGCACCATCCGATGCCGAGCGGCCAATGCCTGCACGCTGGTGACGCCAGGAATCACCTCGTAATCGAAGCTGTCGGCACCGCGAGCGAGCACCCGCTCGATCATGCGCAGCGTGCTGTCGTAGAGCGAGGGATCGCCCCAGACGAGGATGCCGCCGACACCGTCGACCTGCGCGAACTCATGCTCCAGCAGCGCCGAACGGCGATCGTGCCAATCCTCGACAACGCCCTGATAGTCGGCGGGATCCCGGTCGCGCGGCGGATCGCCGACCTCCACGATGCGATACGGGTGATCGAGGTGTTCGGTGAGGATCGACGTGCGCACGTCGACCAGTTCCTGTTTCTCGGCCCCCTTGCCGATCACGAAGAACACTTCGACCTGCCGCATCGCCTTGATCGCCTGGACCGTCACCTGGTCCGGATCCCCGGCACCGATGCCGATCACGTAGAGCTTGCGCATGGCTCGAGCTTGCCAGGCACGACATGGGTAAGCTCGCCAGGCGTGGCCAACAATGCTGATACCCAGTACGAGGACCTGCTGCGCTTGGTCCTGGAGTCCGGCACCGCGAAGGCAGATCGCACCGGCACCGGCACCCGCAGCGTCTTCGGCCATCAGCTGCGCTACGACCTCGCCGCGGGCTTTCCGCTGATCACCACCAAAAAGGTGCATCTGAAGTCGATCGTCTACGAATTGCTGTGGTTCCTGCGCGGCGATTCCAATGTGGCCTGGCTGCACGAACACGGCGTCTCCATCTGGGACGAGTGGGCGGATCGCCACGGCGAACTCGGCCCGGTCTACGGCGTGCAGTGGCGATCATGGCCCACCCCCAACGGCACCCATATCGACCAGATCGCCGAAGTACTGCACACCCTGCGCACCAATCCGGATTCCCGGCGCATCATCGTCTCGGCCTGGAATGTGGCCGACCTCGACAAGATGGCATTGGCGCCGTGCCACGCGTTCTTCCAGTTCTATGTGGCCGACGGCAAGCTGTCGTGTCAGCTCTACCAGCGCAGCGCGGACCTTTTCCTCGGCGTGCCGTTCAATATCGCCAGCTATGCCCTGCTCACGCACATGGTCGCGCAGCAGACCGAGCTGGAACCCGGTGAATTCATCTGGACCGGCGGCGACTGCCATATCTACGACAACCATGTCGAGCAGGTCACCGAGCAGCTGACCAGGGAGCCCTACCCGTTCCCCACGTTGAACCTGCGGCCCGCGCCCACGCTGTTCGATTACGTCTACGAAGATGTGGAAGTGGTCGGCTACCAACACCATCCGGCGATCAAGGCGCCGGTTGCGGTATGAATGCGGCATCGCGTAGCGATTCGGTGAGGGGTGGTGGTCGGGCGACGGGAGGGCGCGAACGCACCATCGGTCTGATCTGGGCGCAGACTCCGGACGGGGTGATCGGCTTCGAGAACACCATCCCCTGGCGCGTGCCCGAGGATATGGCGAATTTCAAGGCCGTCACCATGGGTCATCCGGTCATCATGGGCCGGCGCACCTGGGATTCCCTGCCGCCTCGCTTCCGCCCGCTCGACGGTCGCCGCAATATCGTGGTGACCCGGCAGCCGGACTGGTCGGGCGCGGGTGCCGAACGCGCCGGATCGCTGTCCGAAGCGATGGCCGTGACCGCGCCGGAGGACGTCTGGATCATCGGCGGCGGCGAAATCTACCGAGCCGCCATGGATTTCGCGACCGACCTGCTCGTCACCGAGGTGGACACCACCGTCGATGGCGACGCCTACGCACCGGCCATCGGCCCCGAATGGCACGCCGACGACACGGACCCGTGGCACGCATCGAAGACCGGCCTGCGCTTCCGGATTCGACGCTACACCCGCAAGTAATTCGACTTTCGAGCACCGATCGGCAGCGAACACGCCGCATACCGCCACGGCGACCAAACCGGACACACGTCACCCGCCGTTCGGGCATACTCCTGGATATCAGCCCGTGTCACCAGCCCTGATCTGGCTGATTGCATCTGCGGAAGGTGGTCCATGGACAAGAAATCGCTGACTGCGGTCGCGCGCCAACAGCTCAAGTTGGCCAGCACCGCCACGAGCGGGCGCAGTTCGCAAACCATCTACGGCGGTCATGCCAATGCGCTGCGGCAGACCGTGGTCGGTCTGTCGGCGGGCCAGAGCCTGGCCGAACACGATAATGCAGGCGAGTCCACGCTGCTGGTGCTCAGCGGCACACTGACCTTGATCAGCGGCACCAACGAATGGAAGGGGTCGGCCGGCGACCTGCTGGTCGTGCCCAAGGCACGGCACAGCGTCAAGGCCGTGGACGATGTCGCATTCCTGCTGACAGTGGCCAAGTAGGAGCTGACGGGGCCGCACCGCGTGGCCGGTTTGTCGGAGCCGCCCTCTAGGGTGGAGCGCATGGGTGAGCCGCAGCCGATCCTCGAACCGCTCACACCGGCCGCCATCTTCCTCGTCGCCACAATCGACGAGGGTGGCGAAGCGGCGGTGCGCGACCTGCTCGCCGATCTCCCCGGGTTACGTCGTTCGGTCGGCTTCCGGCTGCCCGGCGCCGGGCTCACCTGCGTCGCATCGATCGGGTCCGAGGCGTGGGATCGCCTCTTCGCGGGCCCACGACCGGCCGAACTGCATGTGCTGCCCGAATTCGTCGGCGAGCACCACAGCGCGCCGACCACGCCGGGCGATCTGCTCTTCCACATCAAATCCGAATTCCAGGACGCCTGCTTCGAATTGGCGATGACGATCGGTGACCGGCTCGACGGTGCGGTCACCATCGTCGATCAGACCGTCGGGTTCCGGTATTTCGAGCAGCGCGATCTGCTCGGATTCGTGGACGGCACGGAGAATCCGGAGGGCTCAGCGGCCTTCAGCGCGGCCTTCGTCGGCGATGAGGATCCGGACTTCTCGGGCGGCAGTTACGTCATCGTGCAGAAGTACCTGCACCCCATGGCCGAGTGGCGGGCACTGTCGATCGAGGAGCAGGAGCGGGTGATCGGACGCACCAAACTCGACGATTTCGAGCTCTCCGATGCGGACAAGCCCGCGAATTCGCATGTCGCGGTGAACACCGTCACCGACGACGACGGCACCGAGCGAAAGATCCTGCGCGCCAATATGCCCTTCGGCAGCGTCAAGGACGGCGAATTCGGCACCTATTACGTCGCCTACGCGGCCACGCCGAGCATCACCGAAACCATGCTCACCCGAATGTTCATCGGAACCGAGGAGGCGGCCTATGACCGGATCCTGGACTTCTCCATCGCGGTGACCGGCACGCTGTTCTTCGCACCGCCCCTCGACTTCTTCGATGACCTCCCCGACGCACCCGAGGTCGCCACGACAGCGCTCGCGGAATCTTTATCGCCGAATCGTGTTGGCAATAACGGTTCTCTGGGTATCGGCACGTTGAAAAGGAGCATGCAATCATGAACAACCTCCATCGCGAACTCGCGCCGATCACCGCCGAGGCATGGACAGCCATCGAGCAAGAGGCGACGCGCACCTTCAAGCGTCATATCGCCGGTCGCCGGGTGGTCGACCTGTCCGGGCCGCACGGCACCGACTACTCCGCGGTCGGCCTCGGCCGCACCACCGTCATCACCGCACCGGATGAGGGGGTGCAGGCTCGGCAGCGAGTGGTCGCGCCGCTGGTCGAATTGCGGGTGCCGTTCACGTTGTCGCGCGAGGAGCTCGACGATGTCGAGCGCGGTGCGCAGGACACCGATCTTGATGCGGTGAAAGAGGCCGCGCGCAAGATCGCGTTCGCCGAGGACCGAGCCATTTTCGAGGGCTATCAGGCCGCGAATATCACCGGTATTCGGGCGAGTTCGTCCAATTCGCCGATTACGCTGCCCGGCGATCCGCGACTGGTGCCGGAGTCCGTCGCGCAGGCGCTGAGCGCACTGCGTTTGGCGGGCGTCGACGGTCCGTATTCGGTGCTGTTGAGCGCGGACCTGTACACGGCGGTCAGCGAGACCTCCGATCACGGTCACCCGATCCGCACCCATATCGAACGCCTCATCCCGGAGGGCGAGATCATCTGGGCCCCGGCCATCGACGGTGCGTTCGTACTGACCACGCGCGGCGGCGATTTCGATCTGCAACTGGGCCAGGACTTGTCCATCGGCTATCAGACCCATGACGCGCAATCGGTGCAGCTCTACTTCCAGCAGAGTCTGCAGTTCCTCGTCTACACCGGCGAGGCGGCCGTCGCACTGGCGTCCTGATATCTGGGACCCGCCCGCATCGGGAAGCCGGCCGTAAACCGACCGACTAGGTTGGGGTGCGGTATGCAGGAGGTCGAGATGACGATGGTGCGCGCGGGTGTGGTTCCGACCGGGCGGGCAATGCTGTACGGGATACTCGGGATCGTGGCCACCGTGCTGGTCTGTAGTGCGATCGTGACCGGATTCGGGGTCAACCGGATCTTCACCGGTCTGCTGGCCGGTGCGGTCGCCGGAATCGCGCTGCTGGTCGCGCTGTTCGGGCGCGATGTCGTCGTGCTCACCGAAGGGGCGATCTACCAGCGCACGCCGTGGCGGGAATCCAGTATCGACTGGGAGCGGGTGGTGGCCGGACGGTTCGCACTCGACGAGCGGGCCCGCTGGTCGCTGGCACTGGATCTGATCGGCGGCGACGAGCGGCACGGCGAACTGGTGCTGCTGTCCATCCCGCCGGTGCGGCGGCCCGTCGCCGGGGCGTACGACATGCGCAAACGCGAGCAGGTCAATGAGATTCGGGCCATGTTGCGGCGCAAGCGCGTACCGGTCACGGTGCTGCCGGAGATCGCCGGTGCGCTGCACCAACATTGGCAGATCGCGCCGCCCACCCGCTGATAGCCGGGTGCCCGCAGTGACCGAGACAGGGCGCACCCAGGTCGTATACCTTGGCAGATGTGTCGATGATGAAGGGCGCCAATGTTGCGGTGCCGATGTCTTCAGTCCGCGTCGAGCTGGGGTGGCAGTCAGGTCCAGGGGTTCCGGATGCGGATGCGTCCGCGCTGTTACTCGTCTCCGGGAAGGTGCGGTCGGATAACGACTTCGTCTTCTACAACCAGCCGAATCATCCGTCCGGCGCGGTGCGGCACGAAGGGAAGCGACCGGGACCGACGGTCATCGACACGTTGTCGGTGAATCTGGCGCAGGTCGAATCGCAGATCGACACGATTGTGATCGCGGCATCCGCGGATGGTGGCACATTCGGGCAGTTCCAAGGGCTTTATGTGCGGGTGCTCGATGCGGTGAGCGGCGCGGAGGCGGCGCGGTTCGACAGTACGGGGGCGAGTACCGAGACGGCGTTCGTGCTCGGGGAGTTGTATCGACGGCAAGGGGCGTGGAAGTTCCGGGCGGTTGGTCAGGGGTATGCGACCGGGTTGGCCGGGCTGGCTACCGATTTCGGGATTTCGGTTGATGATCCGGGGGCTGGGCAGACGCCTGCGGTGCAGCCGCATGCGCAACCGGCTTACACGCCGCCGCCGACGCAGTCGTACACGCCACCGTCCACCGCGCAGCAGCAGTACACGCCGCCGCCCGCGCAGCCACATACGCCGCAGCAGCAGTACACACCGCCCGCGCCACAGCACCCGACGCCGACGCCCGCGTCGCAGCAGTTCGGGGGGCTGCCCACGCCGCAGCAGTTCACGCCGCCTCCCACGTCGCAACAGTTCGGGGCGCCGCCCACGCCGCAGCAGCACACGCCGCCTCCCACGTCGCAACAGTTCGGGGCGCCGCCCACGCCGCAGCAGTACACGCCGCCGCCCGCGCAGCAGCAGTCCGCGACATCTCCGCAGTATCCGCCCGCGGCACCGCCCGGATATCCGCCGAATCCGGCGCAGCCGTATCCGGCGAGCCCGACGCCACAGTCCTACGCGCAGAACCCTTTTCCACCGAACCAAACGCCGCAGCCCTATGCGCCGGCTGACCAGCAACAGCAGCCTTATGCGCCGCCGAACCAGCCATCGCAGCCTTATGCGCCGCCGACCGCGTCCAACCAATTCGCCCCACCTGCTGCCGCTTCCGGCGCGCCGGTCGATCTCAGCAAGGTTTCGCTGACGAAGGACGCGCCGACGGTCTCGCTGACCAAGCACGGTGCGACCTCGGGCACCATGCGGGTCAATCTGAATTGGGTCACCGCGCAGACCGGCGGCGGTGGTCTGTTCGGCCGCAAGCGCGCCAACGCCCTCGACCTCGATCTCTGCTGCTTCTTCGAACTGGCCGACGGCCGGATCGGATCCGTTCGCGCCCTGGACCGTTCGTTCGGCGCGCTGGATCGCCCGCCGTTCATCCGGCTCGACCAGGACGACCGGACCGGCAGCAGCACAACCGGTGAGAATCTCGATATCAATCTCGACTACACCGCGCAGTTCCGCCGGATTCTGGTCTTCGCCTCGATCTACGAGGGTGCGAACAACTTCCAGGGCGTGCAGTCCACCGCCACGCTGTATCCGCTGAACTCGCCGCCGATCGAAATGATCATCAGCGGCTGCCAGGACAACTCGCGCGATGTGATCCTCGCCCATATCGAGAATGTCAACGGCGAGTTGATCGTTCGTCGCGACGGCACCTTCATCCGGCCGCCCTCGGGGCATCCGGGCGGCGGTGTGCGCGAAATCGCGCGCATGTACAACTGGGGTTTCGAATTCAAAGCCACACGCGGTAAAGGCTAGGGTCGCCCAAAACGATTGCGGGGGTGGCTATAGGGGGTGGTATTCCTGCCGCGGCCGACCGATCCGTCGATCTTCCTCGACCAGAGCGTCGACCTGGCCTATGGCTGGGGATGGAATGGGTGGCCGTCGACGGAAAGTCGTGACGTGCATGCGGTTCAGGCCAAACGCTGGAGGAGTTCGGCGGCATCGGCGCGGAGGCCATCCGGATCGCCACGCCAGCCGAGCATGCGCATGATCGCGTCGGGAATGGTGCGTTCGGCGTGGGCGGGTGCGCTGCCCTCGTCGGAGCGGATGTTGATCACCGTCTCCACGAGCCGGAACGGCAGGGCCTCGGCCCCAGGCACACCTGCCTCGGCAGCGACCGCCGCGGCCAAAGTTTCGTAGTGCCTGCGCAATTCGTCGCGGCGCAATCGAAAGGCGGCGAAGCGCTCGGTGCGTAATTCCGGAAGTAGGTAGAGCGCACCGAGATTCCAGTGCGACGCGCACAGCTGGCGCACGTCGAACCAGGCCAGCGCGTACAACCGGGTGTGCGCAGGCTCCGGCACCTCACGTATGCGTTCGGCGAGATCCAAGGGGCCTGCGATGGTTTCGGCGAGCAGTGCGTCGAGGATGTCGTCTTTGGACGCGAAGTGGTGGTAGAGCGAGGCCTGCCGGATACCGACCGCATCCGCGACCGTCCGCGTGGAGGTATTGGCGTAACCATTGGTGGTGAACAGTTCTCCGGCGGCGTCGAGGATCTCGGCGCGTGGCGTCCGACCGCGCCGGGGGCGCTGGTCGAGACGGGGACGGCCGGGACCGAGATTTGCCACGACGCCATTCTGACACCGCGTCCGATCCGGCCGACCGCCGCCATAGCGATCAGACCGGTCTGATGTTTCCAGCGCGATCGCCGAGTTGTGAGATTTCTGTCACCCGATAGAAATCCAGGCAACGCAGAAGTTACCGGCGTTCCCGGAAGCGATACACGAGGGACACCGAAAGCGCGATCGCGAGCGCAAAACTGTCATGCGATAGGTATTGGCCGCTCGCGAAGGAACCCCCATGGCCACCAAAGTCGATTCCCCCGCCCCCGTCCTCCCACCGCCCGCCGACCAGGACAATGCCGACCTGGCCGGCTTCGGCTATCAGCCGGTGCTACACCGCAAACTCGGCCGCTATGCCTCATTCGCGGCCGGATTCTCCTTCGTCTCGATCCTCACCACGATCTTCCAGTTCTTCGGCTTCGGCTATTCGTTCGGTGGTGCCGCATTCTTCTGGACCTGGCCGATCGTGTTCGCCGGACAGTTCCTCGTCGCGCTGAACTTCGCCGAACTGGCTGCGCGCTACCCGATTTCGGGCTGTATCTACCAGTGGTCGCGTCGGCTCGGCGGCGAGGTCGTCGGCTGGTTCGCCGGGTGGATGATGGTGATCGCGCAGATCGTCACGGCCGCCGCTGCGGCGATCGCGCTACAGGTGGTGCTGCCATCGATCTGGAGCGGATTCCAGATCGTCGGCGACGACACCGCGCTCACCTCGACCTCCGGCGCCACCAATGCGGTACTGCTCGGCAGCATCCTGCTGGTGCTCACCACGGTGATCAACGTGATCGGCATCGATCTGATGGCGCGGATCAATTCGATCGGCGTCACCGTGGAGATCATCGGTGTACTGGCGATCATCGCGCTGTTCTTCACCCACACCGAGCGCGGGCCGGGTGTGGTGCTGCAAACCGATCAGGCCGCACCCGGGTCGTATTGGGCGGCGTTCCTCGTCTCCGGTCTGATGGCCGCCTATGTGATGGTCGGATTCGATTCCGCCGGAGAGCTTTCCGAGGAAACCAAGAATCCTCGGCAAGTCGCGCCGCGCACCATTCTGACCGCGCTCTCGGTCTCCGCACTCGGCGGTGGACTGCTGCTGCTCGGTGCATTGATGGCAGCGCCCAGTCTGGATGACGGTTCGTTGGGCACCGAGGGCCTGGCCTATGTGCTCACCTCGAAGCTGGACAGCCCGGCGGGCAAGGTGCTGCTCGGATGTGTCGCAGTGGCGATTACGGTGTGCACCTTGGCAATTCAGACCGCAGGCTCGCGGCTGATGTTCTCGATGGCACGAGATGGCAAGTTGCCCTTCGCCCGTCGCCTCGCTGTAGTGCATCCACGCTTCGGCACACCCGCGCTGCCCGCGGTTATCATCGGTGTGCTCGGTATCGGTCTGCTCGTGCTCAATCTCGGCAATGCGGCGATCTTCGCCACCCTGGCCAGTGTTTGCATCGTGACGCTCTATCTGGCGTATTTGCTGGTCACCGTGCCGCTGCTGATGCGGCGGATCAGGGGCTGGGAAAGCGGTGCTGCCGGGTTGTTCAGCCTGGGCCGCTTCGGAATTCCGATCAACGCGCTCGCCGTCGTCTGGGGTATCGCGATGGCGGTGAACCTGGCCTGGCCGCGTGCCGAGGTCTATACGCCGAATGGCGGCAGCTGGTGGATGCTCTGGGCCGCACCGCTTTTCGTGTTGATCGTGGTCGCCGTCGGAGTTGTCGTGCATCGGATCGTCAATGCGGGGCCGAGCACCGAAGGTCTCGAACCCGCCGCCCAGCTCGCCTGACCCTGCGCGCGGCGGTGGGTGCTGACGCCCACCGCCGCCGTACCAGTCGCCCATGTGGCACACCTGATGCCGATCCACATCCGTTGGCGCATCAACTGCAACCAACGATCAGCTACCCCACCGCCCTGGGCGTCCAGGGCACCACCCCGGACGACTACGACCTTAGGGACAACGATGACCAGCACAGCTTCCACTACCGGAGCGCGCGCACATGCGAGGTCGCAAGCAGCCGTCGCATCCATTGCCGGACCTGAACTACCGGATGACGTCCCAGCAGCGAAGATCACCTTCGCACAACGCATTCCAGCCGGTGGCTACGCGAATGTCGTACTCGGTCGCGGGACCAGGCTGCGCTTGCGCGATCCCGCCGGTGCCGCATGTGCGCACGTGTTACTGCTGCGAGCCGACGCACCGTGGGAGCGGCTCAATGTCGCCGATACCGTGAAGGTGCCGTGGCAGGCGTATCTGGGTGCCGGACATCCACTGCTCTCGGATCAGGGTCGGGTGCTGGCCACCGTGGTCGCCGACACGTCAGGTCGGCACGACACCTTGTGCGGCCCGACGCCCGAAGGCCGTGCGCTGCTTCGGCTCGCGGGCGCGAAGCAGGGACTCGAGCCACAGGATATCGGGCCGACCGTGTCCTTCTTCCGCGGTGTTCGTGTCGAATCCAATGGTGCGCTGACTGCTACCGGTAGTGCGGTTGCGGGCTCCTCGGTCGACCTGCTCATCCACCTGCCGGTGGTGCTGCTCGTCGCCGACACCGCACACCCGCTCGACGACCGGGCCGCGACAGATCTCGACATCGTTGCCTGGTCCGCACCGGAAGAGCTTGCCGTGCAGCACAATTCCGATCCGGAGTATCTGCGGGCCGTGGAGAACACCGAACAGGCCTGGACGGCCGCGACTCTGGAGGTAGGAGCATGATCTCGGCACCGACCCGCACCATTGTGCTCGACGAAACCGTGCCCCCCTGCGCGCCGTGGTCGACCGTGGTCCGCGCGGGCGACCAGCTCGAAATCATCGACCTGTACGGAAATCAGGCGGTGGACTGCCTGCTGTACTCGGCGGCCGACCACACCGCCCGCTACAGCGCACAGGCCACCATTACCGCACAGCGCAATATCTTCCTCGGCATGGGCAGCGTGCTGCGCACCGATGCGGGCACCGCACTCATGACCGTGCTCGCCGACGAGGTCGGCAACCACGACACCATCGCGGGCGCGTGCTCCCAGGAGTCCAATACGCTGCGCTACGGCCATCACACCCGCCACCAGCACGCCTGTGTGGAAAACTTTCTCACCGAGGCACTGAAATGGGGACTGGGCAAACGTGATCTGGTGTCGAATATCAACTGGTTCATGAATGTCCCGGTCGAGGCCGATGGCACCCTCGGCATTGTCGACGGATTGTCGGCTCCGGGAAAGAAAGTCACGCTGCGCGCCGAGATCGACACGTTGGTGCTGGTGTCGAATTGCCCGCAGATCAATAACCCCTGCAACGGCTTCGATCCCACGCCCGTGCGGATGGTGGTGACCCGATGACCGTCGCCGACCTAGCGGTTGTCGCGCAGAGCGAAGTTGCGGGCCCCACCGAGGGTGCGATGCCGATCGACGGTACGCGCGCCGTCGGTCCAGAGCGGTCGGCGCAGGTGGTACGGCCGGGAATGCTCACCACGGTGCAGGATTGGCCGGGGCGGATCGGATATTGGCACGTCGGCGTCCCGCCTTCGGGGCCGATGGACGATCTTTCGTTCCGGCTCGGCAACCGTGTGCTCGGCAATCCGGAGGGCGCGGCGGGCCTCGAGTGCACACTCGGCGGTCCCGCGCTGAAGTTTTCCGCGCCGACCTGGGTGTGTGTCACCGGTGCACCGACCGATGTCACGGTGAACGGGACGCGCGTCCAGCAGTGGCGAACGGTGCTGGTCCCAGCGGATGGAATTCTCGATATCGGTGCGATAAGCGGACCGGGCATGCGCTGCTATGTGCTGATCGCGGGTGGTATCGGACTGCCCGAATATCTGGGCAGCGCAGCCACATTCACGCTCGGAAAGTTCGGCGGCAGCGCGGGTACTGCGTTGCGTATCGGTGAAATGCTGCCGCTCGGCGTGCATCAGGGCCGGGTGGCGGCCGCAGTGCCGATGGAAGAGCAGCCGGTCCTGTCCCGGCGGTGGGAATTGGCCGTCACCGAAGGTCCGCACGGCGCACCGGAGTTCTTCACCCGCAATGATTTCGACACGATCGTCGGCACCGACTACGAGGTGCATTTCAATTCCGATCGCACCGGCGTCCGATTGATCGGCCCGAAACCCGATTGGGCCAGGACCGATGGCGGCGAAGCCGGACTGCACCCGTCCAATATCCACGACACCCCGTATTCGGTTGGGGCGCTGGACTTCACCGGCGATACGCCGATCCTGCTCGGCCCCGACGGACCCAGCCTCGGCGGCTTCGTCTGCCCGGTGACAGTGGTCGCCGCCGACCGATGGAAACTCGGTCAGCTCGCCCCTGGCGATGCCGTGCGCTTCGTCCCGATCCGCAGCGATCGCGCCGCCTCGGTTCGCGAACTCGGTCCGGCCCGGCGCGCCGCATGGCCCACGGTGCTCTCCCCCGGCGGCGACGGCGATGACGGTGTACTGCGCCGCACCGATGTCGACGACGAGATAGGAGTGACCTACCGCCGTCAGGGAGATGACGGCGTACTCGTCGAATACGGTGCCATGACATTGGATCTCGGGCTACGCGCCCGCGTGCACGCCTTGCACCAGCACCTGCTCGGGGTCGGTGTGCGCGGCGTGACGGAGCTGACGCCGGGTGTCCGTTCGCTGCAGATCCGAGTCGATCCGGCGGTCATGCCGGTCTCCGCGCTGCTCGATCTGCTCACCGAGGCCGAACAGCACATCCCCGCTTCCGACCAGCTCGTGGTGCCGAGCCGCACCGTGCACCTGCCGCTGTCCTGGGACGATCCGTCCACGCGGGAGGCGATCACCCGCTATATGCACGGTGTGCGCGCGGACGCACCCTGGTGCCCGTGGAATATCGAATTCATCCGGCGCATGAACGGATTGGCGTCGGTACAGGACGTCTACGACACCGTCTTCGGGGCCGAATATCTGGTCCTCGGTCTCGGTGACGTCTATCTCGGCGCACCGGTCGCCACCCCGACCGATCCACGCCACCGGCTCGTCACCACGAAGTACAACCCGGCCCGCACCTGGACCCCCGAGAATGCCGTCGGCATCGGCGGCGCGTACCTGTGCATCTACGGGATGGAAGGACCCGGCGGCTACCAATTCGTTGGCCGCACAACCCAAGTCTGGAACCACCGTCACCCCGGTGTCGTGAGCGACGAATCCCCCTGGCTGCTGCGCTATTTCGACCGGATCCACTGGTATCCGGTCGAGGCCGATGAACTCCTCGACCTGCGTGCCGATTTCGCGGCGGACAAGGTCCAGGTGCGGGCCGAGGACGGTGAGTTCGCGCTCGCCGACTATCGCAAGTTCCTGGCCGACAATGCCGAATCCATCGATGAATTCCGCGCGGTACAGGCCGAAGCCTTTGCCGCCGAACGCGACTCCTGGCGGCAGGCCGGTGAACTCACCGCCTGATCACGCATTACCAGCCGAAGAGCTCGGCCATATCGATGGACTCATCATCCCAGAGTTCCTCGATATGGCGTCGTTCGGCCTCCGGCAGACCCGGTGACCAGCCGCAGCTCCGCCAGAAGTCTTCCCGATGTTGCTGAGTAATCCGTCTCGGCTCACTCATGGCGCTCACCTCTGCATTGCCACCGTCGTGCTGCCATTGATTGTGGGCCTGCTCCGGCCGCGACATGCCGGAACAGGCCCAAGTTTTCAGCGCAGGTCGCGGAAGAACTCGCGAATATCGTTCGTCAGCAATACCGGTTCCTCCAGCGCCGCGAAATGCCCGCCATGATCCACATCGTTCCAGCGGGTGATGGTGCTCTCGGCTTCGGTGTAACGGCGAATGGCGACGTCATGGGCCAGAACCAGGCCGGCGGTCGGCACACCGGAGTTCGGCTTGGGCGCGCCCCAGGTGCCTGCCTGTGCATAGACGACGTAGGCAGCCGAGCCCGCGGTGCCGGTGAGCCAGTACAGCATCACATTGGTCAGCAGCCGATCCCGGTCGATGATCTTGTCCGGGTCGACATTTCGCGGATAGGTCCATTCCCGGAACTTGTCCATGATCCAGGCGAGTTGGCCGACCGGTGAGTCCACCAGCCCGTACGCCAAGGTCTGCGGGCGGGTCGACTGAATCGCGATATAGCCGTACTCCTCGCGCATGAATGCCTCGATGCGCCGGATCCGGTCGCGTTCGAGATCGGTCAGACTCGCCAACTCTTCCTCGTCGAGTTGCTGCGTCTTGATCGGTCCGGGACCGTTGACGTGCACGCCGACAACATGGTCCGGTGCGACTCGCCCGACCTGCGGGCTCACCGAGGCGCCGACATCGCCGCCCTGTGTGGCGTAGCGTTCGTAGCCGAGCCTGCGCATCAGCTCCGCCCACGCCGCGCCGATGTGTTCGATCGTCCAGCCGCTCTCGGCGACCGGCCCCGAGAATCCGATACCCGGCAGCGATGGAATGACCAGGTGGAAGGCGTCGGCGGGATCGCCGCCGTGGGCGCGCGGGTCGGTGAGCGGTCCGATCACATCGAGGAATTCGACGACCGAACCGGGCCAGCCGTGCGTCATCAACAGCGGCATGGCATCGGGCTCGGGCGAACGGACGTGCAGGAAGTGGATGAGCTGTCCGTCGATCTCGGTGGTGAATTGCGGATAGGTGTTGAGCTGGGCCTCGGCGGCGCGCCAGTCGTAGCCGGTGCGCCAGTAGTCGACCAGTTCGCGCAGCCAGGTGGTCGGCACGCCGGTGTCCCAGCCGTCGCCGGGCAGCGGTGCGGGCCAGCGCGCATTGTCGAGACGATTGCGCAGGTCATCGAGCTTCTGCTGGGGGATTTCGATGCGGAACGGGGTGATTTCTGTGCTCATGAGAACCACACTATGAGTCACCTAGGACAGCCTCGGCCCTAGGTTTGCGGCAGACTTCAGCCATGTTGGAAACCTCCGCGCGCCTGCTGCGATTGCTGTCGCTATTGCAGACGCCCCGCGACTGGACCGGCACCGAACTCGCCGAACGCCTCGAGGTCGATGTGCGCACGGTGCGCCGCGATATCGATAAGTTGCGCAATCTCGGCTATCCGGTGGACGCGACCCCCGGTGTGGCGGGGTACCGCCTCGGGGCGGGTGCGAAACTGCCGCCGCTACTGCTCGACGACGATGAGGCGGTGGCCGTTGCCGTCGGGCTGCGCACCGCGGCGGGCGGCACCATCGCGGGCATCGCGGACAGTTCGTTGCGCGCGCTCACCAAGCTCGAGCAGGTACTGCCGTCGAGGCTGCGGCATCGAGTCAGCCTGCTCCAATCGGTCACCGTCACAGTGCCTTCCGCGGGTCCCACCGTCGATCCCGACGTGCTGACCGCAATCGCAGGTGCCATCCGCGATAGTCACCGTCTGCGCTTCGACTACCGAACCCATAGCGGCACAACATCATTGCGCACCACCGAACCGCATCGCCTGGTGCACACCGGTCGGCACTGGTATCTCATCGGCTGGGATGTCGACCGCGCGGACTGGCGTACCTATCGCGTCGACCGCCTGCACCCCCGGATTCCCACCGGCCCCCGCTTCACCTCGCGCGAGCCACCCGAAACCGACCTCGCCCACTACATCACCAGTGGCACGACGACTTCCCCCTACCGCTATGTCGCCCGCGTCACCCTGCACGTACCCGCCCAGGTCGCCGCAGAACGCATTGCCCCGACCGTGGGCGTCATCGAGGCCATCGACGACCGGACCTGCCTACTCCGCACCGGCTCCAACTCCCTGGACGAACTCGCGGTCTACATAGCGACTTTCGGCTTCGACTGTCGAATCCACGAACCCCCCGAACTGATTGCCCACATCCGCGAACTCACCAATCGCCTTACCGCCGCGATCGACTAGAGCCGGTAAGGATCGTGTCACCAAACGGCCACCGACCGCCCGAGAATGCCGAGACGGTACGGCAGGCGGGGTCAGGTCCCTGGTGTCGTGGTGCCACAGCCGATCCGGGGGATGATGGAGTGGCCGACACAAAAATTCTGTAGTGACAACACTAGACATTCGCTGCAGTACGCGGTAACTTCTGTGATGTCGGAAGCGAAGGAAATATCCAGACAGCACGGGAGATGATGAACTGCCCGTGATAGGTAAGACGGCGGGCGCGGCCGCAGGACCAGCAATTACAAGGGTCCCGTCGCCCGCCGGGAAGTTGAAGTTGAACGGAAAGATGAAAGTAACCCCGTGAGAAGAAGGGAGAAGTTGCCCGTCGGGTCACCCGGGAACGCTTGTGGTTCGGGTGATCGCCGACGTTTCGGTTACATGTCGGAAGACGAAAGTAATTCCCCCCTTTCAGTGCCCCGGTGCCGCACGGCACCGGGGCACTTCGGCGTATGGAGGCCGCACGATTTCTGAATCCCCAACCGCGAACGAGAAGTTCGACGATGACGACTACCCCGCCTACACGATGGGCCGGGCCGCGGACCTGCTCGGGACCACCCAGGCGTTCCTGCGCAGCCTGGACGAGGCGAAACTGATCGTCCCGCAACGCTCCGCCGGCGGGCACCGCCGCTACTCCCGCTACCAGCTGCGCATCGCCGCACGGGCCCGCGAACTGGTCGACCACGGCACACCCCTCGAGGCGGCGTGCCGGATCATCATCCTGGAAGACCAACTGTCCGAAGCCCTCGAACTCAACACCAGACTCACCCAAGAGGATTGACCCGATACTCGCCCGCCTTCAGCGCGAGAAAGCCTGCTCCAGGGCGTGCGCAACCGCTGGATCCGGCCCGAAAGCCGGTACCGCGCTGGTGGCGGCGACGGCCTCGATCTCGACAACCACCCCTGGCGCGGCGAGTTCGGCCACCATGACAACGGTGATGGCGGGACGGATTCTGTTCTAGTCGGCTTCGCGCATAGTGGCTTCCGGACTCACCTGATCGCGAATGGTGCGCAGACCGGCGACAAAGGCATCGAGCTGGCCTGGGGACAGGAGGCCGGTGAACCAGCGTTCGATGACGTCGAGGTAGTCGGGGAGTACGCGGGCCAAGCGGGTCGCACCGGCGGCGGTGAGGACCGCGTATGAGCTGCGGCGATCGACCGGGTCGAGTTCGCGGCGCACGAAACCGTTGCGCTGCAGGCGGTCGACCAGTCGGGTGACGCCGCTGGTGGACAGGTTGGTCTGGGCGGCGAGATCGGTCATGCGCAGGCGACGCTCCGGTGAGCGGCTCAGGCGCATCAGTGCGTTGACATCGAGGCCGGAAAGACCGTGTTTCTTCCAGGTCGGTTCCAGTTTTCGGGTCAGGCCGTCGTACGCCTCGTAGAGCAGGCCCATGGTGGTGAGCCTGGGATCGTCGAAGAGTTCTGCGTCCACAGGAGCGAGCTTAGCCGAGATAGTTGCGATGGGGATAGTTGACATGCGGAACATATGCGCTAGATTGTTGTCATCGCAATATTCCTCACCGCAACTAAATGGAGATTCCGATGACTACCTCTTCGCGCTGGGTCGCGGGCTTCCGTTCCACGCTGGTCGACCCCACCGAGCGGATCCGTTTGGCCGAGCCGCGCGGCTTCGCCGATGAGACGGTGCGTCAGGTGTTGCACCTGGTCGGAGGCGGCGAGCAGCTGCGAGTGCGACTGACGAACCGCTATGGTGCGACGCCGGTGACCATCGGCGCGGCACGGATCGCGGTGCGCAAGTCCGGGGCGGAGATCGTCGCGGAGACCGATACCGAGCTGCGTTTCGACGGCAAGGTCTCAGTGACCATTCCGGCGGGTGCCGATATCGTCAGCGATCCGGTCGATTTCGCGACCACGGCGGGTACGGATCTGGTGCTGAGTACCTACCTGCCGGAAGAGACTGGCCTGGCACCCTTTTCGCATCTGCCGATGGAATCCGGTTTCGTGGCCGCCGGCGACCAGGTCGCCGCACTCGCGCTATCCGAAGCCGAGGAGACGACCTCGCGCTTCTATGTGACCGGCGTCGACGTGCTCACCTCGACGAATGGCCCGATCGTTGTCGCGTTCGGCGACTCCTGGTTCGAAGGCGTCGGGTCCACACCCGGCGCGAACCATCGCTCCGTCGACGTCCTCAACGAACGTCTCACCAGCGGTTGGGTTCTCAATCAGGGCATCGGCGGGACCCGCTTGCTGACCGACCAGATCGGCGAACACGGTCTGGCCCGTTTCGACCGCGATGTGCTCGCAGTTCCCGGCGTGACACATGTCGTCCTGAACTTCGGTATCAACGATCTGATCCTCGACAACAGCACATCGTCTGCCGAGGCGCTCATTGCGGGTTTCACAGAATTGGCCGGACGGGCGCGGGCGGCGGGACTTGCGGTGTACGCCAACACCATTGGCCCCTTCGCCGGCGTCATCTATCCGGACCTCAATGTCGCCGAGGGCCGAGTGGTTCGCCGTGAGGTCAATGAATGGCTGCGCACCGCAACCATTTTCGATGCCGTGTTCGACGTGGCGGCTGCCGTCGAAGATCCCGATAACCCCGACTTCATCCGTCCCGATCTGGACAGCGGCGACGGGCTGCACTTGAACGATGCGGGTCATCGCATCATGGGTGAGACCATGGCGATCCCGGGGCTTACCGATTAGTCACGGGGCCAGGCCGCGCAGGACGATTTCGATGCCGAGGCGGAATTCCGTCTCGACATCGACATTTCGGGCGTCGGTGGCGGTTTCGACCAGTACCGGGTAGTCGGCCGGGGCGAGTCGGGTCATCGCGGCGGTGCCCGCACCGGAGAGTGGGCCGTAGTGCTCGTTCTGGAGGTGGCCGAGCAGGAAGGCCATCAGGGTGCGTTGGGCCAGGACTCGGCCGATGCCGGTGAAGCCCGCATCGGTGAGGACGGTCAGCATCGCCTCGATCCAGCGCAGGCTGTTGGGGGCGGACTGACGGTGGCGCACGACCAGCGGGATCGTGGCCGGGTGGGTGGATGCCGTCGTGCGCATGCGGTCGAGCAGGGCCGCGATGCGGTCGCGCCAGTCCGGGTCGGTCGGTGGTGTGAGGTCGATATCGGCCAGGAGATGGTCGACGACCAGCACCTCGAGTTCGTCGCGGTCGGCGACGTAGCGGTAGAGGCCCATGGTGGCGATGCGGAGTTCCTTCGCGACCGCGCGCATGGTGAGGCCGGAAAGTCCGTCGCGGTCGAGCACCGCGACGGCGGCGGCCGCGATGGCGGGGCTGGTCAGCGAGCGAGGGCGGGGCACGGGTTGACAGCGTACAAGGTACGCGCATACTTGACGTAGGCGTACGTCGTACACCTACGAAGGGAGTTACCATGCCATTGCCGACCACGGTGCCCACCCGAGAACTGGTCACCATCGCCGACAGCACAATTCGGATTCCGGACCAGGATTGCCTGATCCACCTCCAGTTCCGCCGCTTCGCCGGCTGCCCGATCTGCAACCTGCACCTGCGCTCGTTCGCGGTGCGGCACGCCGAAATCCTCGCCGCCGATATCCGCGAGGTCGTCGTATTCCATTCCAGCGCAGCCGAATTGCGCAAATACGAAGGCGACCTCCCCTTCGACCTGATCGCCGACCCGACCCGAACCCTCTACCGCGAATTCGGCATCGAAGCCAAACGCCGCGCCCTCCTCGACCCTCGCGCGTGGCCCACCATAATCCGCGGCGTCACCACAACGACGATGGCCGTCCTCCGCAAGGAAAAGCCCGCTCCCCCAGCGGAACCCGCAGGCGGCCGCCTCGGCCTCCCCGGCGACTTCCTCATCGCCCCCGACGGACGCGTTATCGCTGGCAAACTCGGGGTGCACGCCGATGACCAATGGTCGGTCGATGAACTACTCGCCCACGTACCTGCCCGTGATAAGTCCGGCTCAGGGCATCAGTGATGCCGGATCCACGGTGAATTCGAAGGGACTGCGCAGGGTGGCGGAGTCTCCGGCCGCCACCCGGTGTGTGCGTTCGTAGGTTTCGTCCGCACCGAGGGCTCTGCGCGCCGTGTCAGCGGCGTGTCAGTGGGGGTGGGCATGGTTCTGGCAGGCCGCACGGGGGACTTCCCCGGAGTGGCGGACAGGACCGAAAGGGTTGGACGATGACTGACGTTGAGCTGGGGGAATTCGTTGCGAGGATAGCAGCGAAGTTCGGGGTGCCGGGGGCAGCGGTGGGGGTTTGGGTTGATGGGCGGGAGGTTTTTGCCGCGCATGGGGTGACGAGTATCGAGAATCCGGTGCCGGTGGATCGGGACACGATGTTCGGGTTGGGGTCGGTGAGTAAGACGTTCACCGCAACGGCGGTGATGCGGCTGGTCGCGGAGGGCAAGGTCGAGTTGGATGCGCCGGTGCGGCGGTATGTGCCGGAGTTGGTACTCCGCGACGCGGCGGCCGCGGCGGAGATGACGGTTTTGAATCTGCTCAATCACACTGCGGGGCTGGGGATTCGGCTGATTGTCGAGACCGGAGACGGGGACGACGCGCTGGCCGAGTATGTGGCGCGACTGGACGAGTTGGATCAGATCGGACCGGTCGGTGCTCGCGCATCCTATTCGCAGGCGGGGTACAACCTGCTCGGGCGGGTCATCGAGAAGGTGACCGGGCTGACCTTCGAGAAGGCGGTCGCGCAGTTGCTGCTAGACCCGATCGGGCTGTCGCACAGCCGTTACCTGTTGAGCGAGATCATGACTCGGCGCTTCGCGGTCGGACACAATCGCGGTGCGGACGGTGCGCTGACAGTCGTACGCGAGTGGAAGGATACGCGGGCCAACAATCCGGGTGGCGGCATCGTATCCTCGGTGGCCGACCAATTGCGTTGGGCGCGTTTTCAACTCGGCGACGGCCGGGCCGAAAGCGGTGAACGGGTAGTGCCCGCCGAGGTGCTGGCACGGATGAAGGAGCAGACCGTCGAGTTGCAGGGCAGCTCGCTCGGCGACGCCTTCGGCATCTGCTGGTTCCTGCGCGATGTTGACGGTGCGCGAATCGTCGGCCACGGCGGCTCGTCGAACGGCCAATTCGCCGAACTCGTCACGGTGCCGGAGCGGAATTTCGCCATCACCGTTATGTCCAACGCGGGCCCGGACGACGGCATCCAGTTCAACCAGGCCGTGGTGCGGTGGGCGCTGGAGCACTACCTCGGGCTGATCGATCAGGATCCCGAACCGCTCCCCTTCGATCCGGCGCGGGCCGAGGAGATCATCGGCGACTACGAAATCGACGCCATGACACTCACCATCGGCACCGATGAGACCGGGCTGACGGTCGCCTGCGGGATCAAGCCGGAGGTCCGCGCGGCCTCGGAAATCGAACTGCCCCCGGACCTTCCGGCCGCCGGTCGCGGCCTGCTGCCCGGCGACCGCGACGAATACGTCGTCACCAGCGGTGGTTTGCAAGGCCAGCGCGGCTTCTTCACCCGCGACGAGAGCGGCCGCATCGTGGGCGCGGATATGGCCGGACGCATGTTCAACCGGGTCTCGACCACGGCCTGATCCGCAAACGAGTGATAGCCGTTGCCCAGCCAGGCAACGGCTTTCGCATTGTGGTTTGTCGGCCTTTGTTGCGATGGCATCCGCAGCGGGATTCAAAGAGCCGGACAACCGAGCGAAATCTAGGGCATGCTACGCCAGCGGCTGAGCGCGGTCCCGACCAACGCCCGAGCATCCTTGCCGGTCACAGCCTGCCCTGCAAGCGTTTCGAACGCGCGGGCGTACAACGCAATCTCTCGGGGCTGAGTGATCGTCAGCTCTGCTGTGATCGCTTCAACCATCACCATACGTTCATCGAACATGACGAAGTTGGTTGCAGGAGTGAGCCATTCGGCATCCGAGGGCACCACGCCGAACAGCATCCGCGGTAGCCCCATAACGGCTAGGAGACGGTCTAGTTGACCGGCCATGACCTCAGCGTTCCCCACGGCCGTAGACAACGACTGTTCGGCGATCAGGATATGAAACCGATGATCACCGTGATACAGCACCTTTTGCTGCTCAAGCCGTTTCGATACGCCTTGGTCTACGTCGTTGGGTATCCGGTAAAACTCGGTGACTCGGCGGAGTACCGCCTCGGCGTACTCGGCGGTCTGGACCATCCCAGGGATCAGCACGGGTTCGTAGATTCGCATGAGCTTGGTCTGTTCGGCGAGCGTCACCGACTGTTGTTGTCGGCGTTTGGTGCCAGTATGTAGCAGGCGCTTGTATTCGAGGTACGCCGATTCGATGTTGCGGACGGTCGCAACGAGGTCGGACAACTGGCCCTTTGTGTCCGTGTGGGCACAGTAGGCGCGTAGTTGCGCCTCGGTGGGGGTTCGGTGGCCGGTTTCGATCTTGGACACAAGCGACTCGTGCCAGCCCGCCATAGCGGCGAGCTGGCGTCCGGTGAGTCCGGCGTCCTTCCTGATCTCGCGGAGGCGCTTGCCGAGCGCTTCCCGCTGTTCATGAACCGAGTTGGTCACAGCGTGGCATGCGCGAACTCGGCGTAGGGCCTAGCCAGCTTCCACAGTCGTTCTCGGATGCTGCGGCAGTAGGCGACTATGTGGGGGTCGTCGGTCGTGACGCCCCCGACCCCGGAGCCGTTGGTGTCAACGACGTTGAAGGCGACTAGCGAATCGTCGTACAGCCACCAGTCATCTGCCGGAAGTTCTCCAGCGAGATGCCTTGGGACATAACGGATGTCCTCCCCGGCGTCGGCGTTCTCAGGTGTGATCGACAACAACCAACGGTGATAGTCCGGCAGCGGCACCGTGACCACTCGTACCCGCGAGACTGCGATGCCCCGGTTCGCGGCGTCCCGCATCAGGTTCAGCCACGGCTGAAACCATGCGTAGTCGTCGTCTCTGTGTCCGGCAAGGAACCGGTCGAGCGGCGGATTCTCGTCGTCAACGTCGTAGGCGTCCTTGGTTTCGAGGTGGAACGCTGAGCGCTCAGCTTGTCGAAATAGATCCCAGAACGCTTCGCCTTGCAGCAGCCGCACCGTAGAACTTCCTTTCTCGCCTCGGCACCTCGATAGCCGTTTCATCCTCGGCTAGGTCGAGTTGGTCCAGCGTCTCAGCATCCGTAATCGGTCGGCCAGCGAGGGTGAATGTTCCCCGGCCGGTGTCGGTCATATTCGCCCCGACGAACGTATCCGGCTCAGCGAATCCGAGTAGCAAGTGTGGAATCTCGATAGTGCCGGGGTGGTCAGTTTGCCACCCCTGGACGAGGTAGCTGTCTTGGTCGGTGGAGTACAACGTCGGGCAATGGCCTTGTCCTGACCCGCCGCTGCCCAGGAACTCTAAGCGCATGATCTTGGCTCCCGTCTAGGAGTGTGACCGTGTGTGACACCCCCATAGGCAATTGTGCCCCATTTCGACTGACTATTTCGCCTATAAATCGGACTTTTGTCAAGTTTCGTCAAATTACTAGCGGCTACGGGTATGGGCCTCCTAGCGTCTGAGCTGGCCCCCGTGACATGTGACGCCATACCGGTCGCGGGGTGCCTACCAACACCGGACTACAGGAGTCGAGATGGATAGGCGCACACGACTGTTCGTGTTCCCAGGCGGGGTGTTGGAGGTCGCCGACTACGGTGACGAGACCGACGATCCGGGGGTGTACCTGGAGTTGCGGACTCCAGCCGATCATGTGCTACCGCAACGGGTTCCGGTTGCTGCCGTCGTGGATCACCACGTCAGCCCCGTCGAACCTGCCGACGCCAAGACGTGCGCCACGGTGCTGCGACTGCTCCAAGATCTGCCGTGATCGAGCTCGGCTGGATTGTCGCGATCGGACTACCGCTGGCGGTCACGGTCGGAGTGATCGTGTGGCCGGAACAGATTCCGAAGAACCGGTCCGTCAGGGGAATCCGCGAGCAGATCGAATGCGAGGACACGGGCAGGATGAAGTCCCACGAATCAGGGGAGTACTGATCAGCGCCGGTCGGTCAGCCAGTCGGAATGGGAAAACGTTGCGTAACAGTAATTCTCGACTCGTGAGGGGGAATCATGCGAAACCTAGCGACCCGGTTCTTAGTCATTCTCGGTATCGGCCTATCGGCCGGTCTGCTCGCCACTCCGAGCGCGCCTGCGGCACCGCTAGCGGTGCCGCATTGCACGAAGGGTGTCGTGCAGGTCAACGGCGTAGACAAGGCCGCCTGCGATGCCCACTACTACAACTACCTTGTGCCGGAATGCAATAAGCGCAGGTCGGCCGTCTGCATGCAAGCTGCGAACCAGTGGTATGCGGACTGTCTCTCCGGAAAGGTCCCGCCGCCGTGCGGGTGTGTGTCAGATCCCGTGCGGCCGGAGAACTACGGACCAGACACGCCTGCTGTTCTCGGCGCGGCTGGATAGGATGCGGCCATGGCAATGACCTGGGAGCTTGGGGAACCGATCGCGACCCGCGAACTCCGCAAGGGCGACGATCCAGTGGTCGTCACGTTCGGGAAGCCGCAGCCGTCCGATGGCGGTTCTTACTCATGCCCCGTTCGGATCGAAGGCATGGAGGCGGAGCCGTTGACACGGGCTATCTTCGGTGTGGATGCGGTACAGGCCCTTATCGAGGCGATGACATTCGCCGGTCGTCTGCTCGAAGCCGACGAAGGCGAGTACACGTTCCTCGGGGAATCCGACCTCGGATTTCCTCGAAGCTGACACACAGCCGCAGAAGAACCCCGCACCTCCATCTTTTCGAGGTGCGGGGCTCTTACCTTCGGGTACCGCCCAGGGCGGTCTCGGTTACTCGACGATTACGATTCGCACGCCCTCGTCCGCTGTCGTTCTCATCTAGTTGGGTGTTCCGTTCCATCGTCGCCATAGCGCCGGGGACCGGGCGCGGCGGCGGCGAGTTGGGTTGCCGCCTGTTGCAGCGACACCGCCGCCGGATGCTCGGCACCGAGCAAGGCTGCTGTTTCCTCGTAGATCGGTTGGATCTTGTCCCGCAATTCCCGGGACTTGCTCACGTCAAGGTTCGGCACCCTGAGATTTCCTCTCATCGGCTCGGGCATCGGCTGTTCACATGCCATCCACAGGCAGCGAGGGAGACGGGATCGCCCAACGCGCGTAAGTGTTTTCAGGCGTCACCGTGATCACATCGCATACCTTCACCAACTCGTCGGGCACCGTCCCGCCGAGGTGCTCCGCGCTGGGCACGATCACCGCCTCGACATCCATCTGCCGAACCACGGTCAGCAGCCGACTCATCGGATGGTCGGTCGCGTCGCCGAAGACCACGGTCTTGGCGAGGTCATATCCGAGTCGCTTTGCGCGACTGCGTATCTGGGTCTCATCCCATACCTGAGAAATGCCGGACACCTCACGACGCAGGTAACCGATGGCCGTCGGCCGCGCTCTCATCGACCGTCGCCGTTCACCCAATAGCTCGGGTGATTCAAGTAGTCGCGGTATGCCGGTGTCGCAAGGAGCGCACGTCCCTCGGCGGTGATTCGCCAGTCGGCTGGTGTTCGCGCCGAACCGAGCACCCACCCGGCATACGAGTGCACCCCTAGCGCGGCGCGAACTGTTGACGCGGACAGACAGGTTTCGGAACACAGTCGCCGAACGGTAAGCGCCTCAGTCGGTTTCAGCCCTGCCAGCGCAGCCAAGACCTTGGCCTGTGCCTCAGTGAGCGCCATCTCTCACCCTCCGTCGTCAATGGTGAGGCAACTCGGGACCAGGACGGCTGGTCACCGGTCCCGAGCGCCTACCTGGACAGTAGAAGTGGCTGTCGGCGATTCGGAAGCTTGTTGCGAAATGTTTCGACAGGCTGGATCTTCTATCTGGAGTGCGCACCTATTGACCGATCCGTCGGCCAGGGTCAAGATGATTGCAACTGATCGCAACACGGTAGGCAGGGGGCCACCATGCGTTTAACGTTCATTGCCAAGGATCCAGGCTCGAACCCATCCGGTTCTCCAACGCTTTACCGCACCGACCGCGGGTCGTGGGTTGTACAGGGATGGGTGATCGACGACCCGGAAACGCTTGCCCAGATGGACATCCCGGCTGGCGAGTCGTGCGTCGAGATCCCGGACCGGCTCGTTCCGTTCTTCATCCAGGGAGACCAGACAACCAGTGACCTCGATCAGTGACGATGAGTTCGATCAACTGCTAACCGATTTCGAGCGCACAGCCGTCCACCTCGAAACCCGCGATGCTTACGGCACCACGGTCGAACTGCCGCACATGGCGCAGTGGGCCGCCGGTGAGCACGATGACCTCGAGTGGCTACAAGGCTGGTGCGCGACGTTGCGCAACCACATCGACGCAGGCCGAACGGTGCGCCGAGCCAGGATTGTGTCCGAGCCGCTGAGCAACTACCAGCAGTGGTCGTACAGCATCGCGCAACCAATGATCGACGCAGGCGAAGATATCCGGTGGGTTCCGCGCCGCCGGGTGTCCTCGATCGCGATCCCCGGCAACGACTTCTACCTACTCGATAACGCGCTCGTGGTGTTCCTGCACTACTCCGGCGACGGGCTCGGCGTCGCTAAAGTCACCTCCACCGATCCGCACGACATCCAGCTGTGCCGCACAGCATTCGAGGCGGTGTGGCAGCAAGCGATCCCGCACCGTGAGTACCAGCCCGTCTAGCTCTGCGCAGGAAGCGCGGCGCGCGCTCGGCGACAGGCTACGCGAACTGCGAACCTCCGCTGGCCTTACCATCCGCGCCCTCGGCGACGCGACCGGACAGCACTTCACGCGGGTGTCGAAGATCGAGAACGGTGTACAGCCACCCACCGAACACGACGTTCGTGAATGGTGCCGCGTGTGCGGCGCAGATGACCAGATGCCCGATCTTGTCGCAACCCTCCGCGCGGCCGACTCCGCCTACCTCGAATTTCGTCGCCAGTCCCGTTCCGGGATGAAGCGAGTCCTGGGCGCGCACACGCAGCAGCGGTATGAGCAGACCAGTGTCTTTCGCATCTATGAGCACAACGTGATTCCCGGCCTGTTCCAAACCCCGGAATACACAGCGGCGATGCTCGAGTTCTGGATTCGGTTCCTCGGTACCCCAAACGATGTGGAGGAAGCCGTCGCGGTCCGGATGCAGCGCCAGCGGGTCCTGCAGCGCGGCGGCAAAAGGTTCGTAGCGGTGCTCGAGGAGCAAGCGATCCGAACCTGGTTCGGCACCGCCGAGGTGCAAGCCGGGCAACTCGGCCGCCTACTCGAACTCATGTCGATGCCGAACATCTCGCTCGGCATCATCCCGCTGATGACCGAACGCGAAGCCGTAGGCAGCGTTGGTTTCTGGATCTTCGACGACGACCTCGTCGCATTGGAGACCCCGACCGCGAGCATCCAGGTGACCCAGCCCGCCGAGTGCAATATGTACGCCCGCATGTTCGAGGTTCTCAAGCGGGGCGCTGTCTACGGACGCGCCGCCCGCAGCCTCATCGTCGCTGCGTTAGACGAACTGGACCGGTAGCTATTCCAAATAACAGCGAAGCCGTTGCCACACAATGGCAACGACTTCGCCGCGTATTTCGAACTACTCGACGATCACGATTCGCACATCCTCGTCCGCCGCGTCGGTCGCCTCGCCCACGGTGACGAACCAGTGGGTGACCTCGGCGTCGGCCAGGTCCTCCGCGATGTCGTCCGCGCCGGGCAGCACCGACAACGCACCGGCAACGGCGGCTGTCATGGACTCCAGGAATGCGGCTCGACCCGAGATGGCGGTGGTGAAGGTTGTCGACTCGTAATCGATGTCGTACTCCGAGCGGACCTGCTCGGCCTGTTCGAGTGCCTCGGTCTGGCTGAAGGCGCGTACGGTGCCGTCGGCCGTGAGGACCACGAAGGCCGGGTGTTCCTCGGCGAGCGGGCGGACCCGATCGGCGTAGGAGACCGGGTGCGATGGGGCGGCGGCCAGTTCGGCCTGGACCGTCGGGTCGCTCGGGACCAGCCAGTTGATCGGGCCGTCGGTCGGTTCCAGCGTGATACCGAAACCGGCTCCGGCGGTGGCCATTTCGGCGGCGGAGAGATCACCGGCGAACAGGCAGGCGGCGCCGGCCTTCTGGATGGCCCAGACCGCGACCACCGCATCCACCGAACGCGGCAGCGCGAGGGCCACCACATCGCCGGGTCCGGCACCGTGCGCGATGAGCACCCGGGCCAGCTGCGAGGAACGGCGATCCAGGACGTGGTAGGCGATTTCGTCGCCGTCCACCAGCAGCGCGGGCGCCTCGGGATCGGCCTCGACCACCTCGGCGAGCACCCGCGACACCGTGCGCGCACCGACGCGGCCCACCGGTTCCGGTGCGGGAGCCGTTGCCGCGATACCGGATTCGACGAGCAGGCGGGCCCGCTCACCGGCATCGAGGATATCGATATCGCCGACCAGTCCGGCCGGATCACCGAGCAGAGCGTCCAGCACCCGGAGCAGCCTGGTGGACAAGGTTTCCACCTCTTCGGCGGTGAACCGGCTGAGCAGGTACTCGAAGGTGAATTCGAGGGTGGACTCCGCGGTCACCTGCAGGGTGAGCGGGTAGTGCGTCGCACTTTCCATGCCGACACCGGTCACCGACATGCCGTCGATCGAACTCGCCGCGGCGATCGCCTCCCGATCGATCGGGTACGACTCGAACACCAGCAGGGTGTCGAAGTGCGAGGCGATTCCGGCGGCCCGCTGGATATCGGACAGGCCGACGTAGTGGTGGTCGAGCAGTTCGGTCTGGTCGCGCTGCAACCGCTCGAGCTGATCATCGATGGTCGCGCGGTCATCGATGCGCACCCGGACCGGGAGCGTATTGATGAACAGACCGACCATCGATTCCACGCCGGGCAACTCGGCCGGCCGACCCGACACCGTGGCGCCGAAAACCACATCGGCGCGGCCGGTGAGCCTGCCGAGCAGGATGCCCCAGGCCGCCTGCACCAGGGTGTTGACCGTGATGCCGAGTTCGGCGCAGTGCTTGGTCAGCTGACGGGTGCGGTCGGCGTCGATCTCGGTGATCAGTTTCGCGGTCTCGTAGGTCTCGGCCGTCCGCGCCGGCGGCGCCAATTCGGTCGGTTCGGTCGCACCGTCGAAGGCATTGGCCCAGACCCGCAGCGACGCGTCCTGATCGCGAGTGGCGAGCCAGTCCAGGAAGTCGCGGTAGGAGGAGACCTGCGGCAGGGCCGACTGATCGCCACGCGTCGCGTAGAGCACCAGCAGATCCCGCATCAGCAGCGGCATCGACCAACCGTCGATCAGCACGTGGTGCGTGGTGATCGCCAGCGTCCACTCCTCGGCCGCGGTGCGCAACAGCGTGTAGCGCACCAGCGGCGGGTTGGACATGTCGAAGCGGTCCGCATGGTCGGCATCGATGCGGCGACGCAGTTCGTCGGCCCGCTCCGCCTCCGGCACATCGGTGAGATCCTCGATGCGCCAGGGCACTTCGATCCGATCGAGCACGACCTGGCGGACCTGACCGGTGGAATCGGTGACGAATGCGGTGCGCAGGTTCGGGTATCGATCCAGGATCGCCTGCGCGGCCGCATGCAACCGCTGCACATCGACCGCTCCGGCCAGCTGCACCACGGCCTGCATGGTGTAGACGTCCACGGTGGCCGTGGTCATCAGCGCGTGGAAGAGCAGACCGGACTGCAGCGGCGAGACCGGCCAGACATCGTCGAGGCCCGGGTAGATCTGCTCCCACAGGTCGATATCGGCCTGGCCGACCTGCACCAGCGGCAGATCCGACGGCGTATGACCACCGGCATCCGGCCGCCGCGCGTGCTTCGCCAGCGCGCTCAGCGCGGCGACCCACAGCTCCGCCAACTCCTGCACCTGCTCCGGAGACAGCAGCCCGACCGGGAACTCGAAGGTGGCGAGCAACCGCGGACCGTCGTCCTCGTCGCCGACGGTGACGGCGATATCGAGCGCACCGTTCGCGGGCATGGTGGCATCGCGCTCGGTCTTGATCGCCGCTTCCTGGTACCTGAAGCCGACCTGACCCGCCAGCGGCAGATTCAGCAGCCCGTGGCCGACGCCCTGATCGGGCACCGCGAGCAGCTGCTCCTTCACCGACTTGATGATCGAACCGGCGGCAGCGCCGCCGTCGAACGCCTCGGCCAGATCGATCCCGCTCAGCGCGAGCCGGGCCGGATAGACGGCGGTGAAAGCGCCCACGGTGCGCGACAATTCGGCACCGTCGACCGCCGCCCGGCCGTCTCCGTCGAGCCGGATCAGCACATCCGAACCGTGCTCCGCACCGCGCCAGCGCACCAGCGCCATGGCCAATGCCGACAGCAGCCCGTCCGGCACGCCGCCGTGGAACCGCGCCGGGACCGTGGTGAGCAGGACCTCGGAGATCTCCGTCGGCACCTCGATGCGAACCCGGCGCGTCGTGGCGACGGTGTCCAGCGCCGGATCGAAGGCCCGCGCGCCGAGCAGCGGATCGGGTGTGGCCGAAACCTCCTGCCAGAACGGCAGTTCGGCGGCGCGGCCGCTCGCCTGCTCGGTCAGGCCGTAGGCCCAACGCCGCAGCGAGGTACCGACCTCAGGCAGGGCGACCTGGTCGTCGGCGATCAGATCGAGCAGATCGCCGGTCAGGATGCCGAGGGACTTCGGATCGGCCGCGAAGCCGTGCACCACGACGAGCATGAAGTTGCCGCTGTCGAGCCGGTCGGCGGTGCAGCGCACGAACTGCGCCATCACACCGTTGGCCGGATCGAGGCGATCTGCGGCGGCGGCGCGTTCGTTGTCGGCCAGACGCATGATCTCGTCATAGCCGTAGTCGTCGTCGAGGGCGGTATCGAAGGCGACCTCGTGCACGAGCGCATCGATATCGATGGCACCGCGCTCGAGCGCTTCGAATTCCCAGGCCTCGTCGATCCGGCGCAAGCGAGTGCGCAGGGCATCGTGCCGGTCGACCAGGGCGGCGATCGCCGCACGCAGCCGATCCCCGTCGAGTTCGCTCGGCAGTGCCACCGCCGCCTCGTAGGAGAAGCGCTGGTACGCCGTGTCGTTCGCCAGTACCGCCGCGATGCCGGGCAGCAGCGGGATCTCGCCGATCCCGCCACCGGGCAGCTCGGCCATGGTCGCCTGCCGCAGATCCGCGGCCGACGACGCGATCGCGGCGAGTCCGGCGACGCTGCGCTGGTCGAAGACGTCGCGCACGGAGAACACCACACCCTGTGCCTTCGCCCGCGATACCAGCTGGATCGACAGGATGCTGTTACCGCCGAGTGCGAAGAAGTCGTCGTCGGCGCCGATCCGTTCGATGCCGAGCACATCGGCGAACACACCGGCCACGATCTGCTCGACCGGGGAGACCGGCGCGCGGAAGGCGGCATGTTCGAAGGTTGGCTGCGGCAAGGCGTTTCGATCGAGCTTGCCGTTCGCATTGAGCGGCAGGGCGTCCAGCGCCAGGAACGCGCTCGGCACCATGTACGACGGCAACTCGGCGGCCAACGCCGACTGCACCGCACTCTTGTCGAATTCGCCGGTGGTCGGAACCACATAGGCGACCAAGCGGTCACCCAGTGCCGGATCGGTATGCGCGAGCACCGCGGCCGACGCGATCGCGGTCTGCCGCAGCAGCGCCGCCTCGATCTCGCCGAGCTCGATGCGGAAACCGCGGATCTTGACCTGGAAGTCGGTGCGGCCGCGGTACTCCAGCTCACCATGAGCATTCCAGGCCACCAGGTCACCGGTGCGGTACATCCGGGCGCCGGATTCGAACGGGTCGGCCACGAACCGCTCCGCGGTCAGATCGACCCGGCCGAAGTAGCCGCGCGCCAACTGCGCACCGGCCAGATACAACTCACCCGAAACGCCAACCGGCACCGGGCGCAACCGCGAATCAAGCACGTAGACACGACTGTTCCACTCTGGGGCACCGATCGACACCGAGACGGTGTCCGCATCGGTCACCTCGTGGTTGGTGATCGAGACCGCGGCCTCGGTCGGACCGTAGAGATTGAACAGGCCGGCCGCGTTCGACTCCCGGAAACGCTGCGCCGTCGCGGCGGGCAGCGCCTCACCGATGGCGAGCACCCGGCGCAACGACTCGGGCAGCTGCCCGTCCGATTCGATCAGCAGGGCATCCAACATCGACGGCACCACATGCAGGGTGGTGACGGCGGTATCGCGCATCAGCGTGTTGAGGTAGGACGGATCGCGATGTCCGTCGGCCGACGCGATGACCAGTCGGCCACCGGAAACCGCCGCCGACCAGAACTCCCACACCGAGAGGTCGAAGGTCGCCGCCGTCTTCAGCAGCACAGCGTCCTCGGCGCCGAGGCCGAATTCGGCCGTCTTCCACAGCAACTGGTTGACGATCGCCGCATGCGGCACCGCGACACCCTTGGGGCGACCGGTCGAACCCGACGTGAAGATCACGTACGCCGTATTCGCCGCGCGCAATGGCGCGATCCGCTCCGCGTCGGTGATCGGCGTGTCCGTGACGTCCGCGAGTGCGTCCATCCGGACGACGTCGGTCACCGAGGTCTGGAAATCGGTGTCGGCGTTGGTCACCACACACAGCGGCCGAGCGGTTTCGAGAATGTAGTCGGTCCGCTCACCCGCCTGATCCGGATCCAGCGGCACGTACGCGCCACCGGCCTGGGTCACCGCGTACATCGCGACCACCAGGTCCACCGAGCGGCGCAGCGCGAGCGCCACCCGCGCCTCCGGTCCGACACCCAGCGAAATCAGATGCCGGGCAAGCTGATTCACCCGGGAGCCGAGCTCGCCGTAGGTGACAGCGGTGCCGTCGTCGCCGACCAGCGCCACCGCGTCCGGCGTGGCCGCCACGGTCCGATCCAGCAGCGAGGCCAGCGTCGCGGACGAATCCACCTGGTGCGCTGTGGCATTCCGGCCGGAGACCAGTTCGCGGCGTTCGTCCGCGGCCATGATCTCGAGATCGCCGACAGCCGAGCGCGGCGCCGCGATGATCTCGGCGAGCACACGTGCGAAGCGATCGGCGAAGCCACGGACGGTATCCGCGTCGAACAGATCGGTGGCGTAGGTGAAGTACCCGCCGATACCCGACGGAGTCCCGTCCTCGTCGTAGCTGTCCGCCACGATCAGATGCAGATCGAACTGCGAGAGCTGGGTGTCGATATCGAATCCGGCCACCGTGAGCCCGGGCAGTTCCAGCGTGGTCCGCGCCAGGTTCTGGAACGACAGGCCCACCTGGAACAGCGGATGACGCGCCTGCGAGCGCACCGGGTTCAGCACCTCGACCAACCGCTCGAACGGCACATCCGCATGCGCGAACGCCTGGATATCGGTTTCGCGCTGGCGCCCGAGCAGATCCGTGAACGCCTCGCCGCGCTCCAGCTGGGTACGGAACACCAGGGTGTTGACGAACATGCCGATCAGGTCGTCGAGCACGGCCTCACCGCGGCCTGCCATCGGTGTGCCGATGGCGATGTCATCGGTTCCGGAGAGCCGCGAGAGCATTACCGCGAACGCGGTGTGCACCACCATGAACAGCGTCGCACCCTCGGCCCTGGCCAGACCGACCAGCGCACGATGCGTTTCGGCGTCGATGCTCAGCTCGACCTTGCCGCCCGTGAAGGACTGCACCGCGGGACGCGGGCGATCCGAGGGCAGATCCAGCTGATCCGGCACATCCGCCAACGCCGACTGCCAGTAGGCGATCTGCTTGGCCGCCAACGACTCCGGATCGTCCTCGCTGCCGAGCAGCTCGCGCTGCCAGATCGAGTAGTCCGCGTACTGCACCGGCAGCGGCGTCCACGTGGGCGATTCGCCGACCGAGCGCGCCGCGTACGCCGTCATCAGATCCCGGGTCAGCGGACCCATCGACGAACCGTCACCGGCGATGTGATGCACCACCAGCACCAGCACGAACTCGTTCGGGGTAGGAGCGGAGCCTGCGGAGCGACCCGACGACACAGCGCCGGGGGCGTCGGTCACCTGGAACAGCTCGATACGGACCGGAACCTCGGCGGTGACGTCGAACGGCGCCGCCATCACCGCGATCACCGTGGATTCCAGTTCCGCGGCCGCGATCGGCCGCAGCTCCAGTGCCGGAACAGCCTGCGCCACCGGCAGAATCACCTGTGCCGGAGCGCCCGCGGTCTCCGGGTACACCGTCCGCAGAATTTCGTGCCTGCCGACCAGATCCGCCATGGCCGCCCGCAGCGCGTCGACATCCAGCGAACCGGTCAACCGGACCGCGATGGGTAGGTTGTAGGCCGCCGACTCGGTGTCGAAGCGGTTCAGGAACCACATGCGCTGCTGCGCCAGCGACAACGGCACCGGATCCGGTCGCGGACCGGCGACCAGCGGCCGCCGCTCGCCCACACCGGACAGCTGCTCCAGCTTCACCGCCAGGGCCGCCACAGTCGGCGCCTCGAACAGCGCGCGCACCGGCACTCGCCCACCGATCACGGCGCTCAGGCGCCCGACCACCTGGGTGGCGACCAGCGAGTTGCCGCCGAGTGCGAAGAAGTCGTCGTCGGCGCCCACGCGCTCGATACCGAGCACGTCACTGAAGACGCCCGCCACGATCTCCTCCACCGGCGTTGCCGGGGCACGGAATTCGCGCGTGGTGAAGGTCGGTTCGGGCAGCGCCTTGCGGTCGAGCTTGCCGCTCGAATTCAGCGGGAAGGCGTCGAGCACCACGATGGCCGCCGGAACCATGTAGGCCGGAAGCACATCCGAGACCTCGGCCAGCAGTGTCGGCTGGTCGATCGACTGCCCCGGCGCGGGAACCACGTAGGCGACCAACTGGTCGCCCAGCGCCGACGCGGCCACCAGCGCCACCGCCTGGCTCACCGCGGCGTGGGCGAGCAGCGCCGTTTCGATCTCGCCGAGCTCGATCCGCTGGCCACGGAACTTCACCTGGAAGTCGGTGCGACCCAGGTATTCGAGGCGATAGCCCGCATCCGCAGGTTCGCGCCAGACCACGAGGTCGCCGGTGCGGTACATCCGCGCACCGGGCGCGAACGGGTTGGCCACGAAGCGATCCGAGGTCAGATCCGGCCGCGCGATGTAACCGCGGGCCAGCTGGTCGCCGGCCAGGTACAGCTCACCGGCCACGCCGGCGGGCACCGGCCGCAGCCGCGAATCCAGCACGAACACTTGGGTGTTCCACTGCGGCAAGCCGATCGGCACGGTGCGTACATCGGTCTCGCGCGCGGGCCAGTAGGTCACCGATACCGCGGCCTCCGTCGGCCCGTACAGGTTGTGCAGTACCGCGTCCGAAACGGACCGCCACGCCGTCACCGTTTCCGGCGGCAGCGCCTCACCGATCACGAACACGTCCCGCAGCGTCGGCAGCGAGCCCGCCGCCAGCTGTGCGGCGAACACCGTCAGCATGGACGGCACGAAGTCGGTGACGGTAACCCCGTGCGCGGCAATCGCATCCGCCACGTAGGCCGGGTCGCGATGGCCGTCGTGCGTGGCGACCACCAGTTTCGCGCCCGCGCGCAGTGGCATGAAGTAGCCCCACAGCGACACGTCGAACGTGGTGGCGGTCTTCTGGAAGTACACGTCGGCCGAGCCGAGCGGGTACTGCGCGAGCATCCACTCGATCTGATTGTTGATCGCCGCGTGCGATACCGCGACGCCCTTCGGACGACCGGTCGAACCCGAGGTGAAGATGACGTAAGCCGGGTTGTCCCGGGTGACCGGGCACAGCAGCTCACCTGGTTCGATCGGAGCGGAGGAGAACCCGTCCAGCTCCAGCGAATCCAGTTCGAGCACCGGGATGTCCGCGGGGACCGGCACCGCGTCGGCCGCGGTGGTGACCACGCACGCGGGCTGGGCGGTGTCCAGGATGTGCGCGATCCGCTCCGCCGGATGATCCGGATCCAGCGGCACATACGCGCCACCGGCCGTCACGATCGCGTACATGCCGACAACGAGATCCAGCGACCGCCGAACGGCGAGGCCGACCAGCGACTCGGCGCCGACACCCTGCGAAATCAACAGGCGGGCAAGCTTGTTCACCCGCTCGTCGAATTCCCGGTAGGTGAGTTCGGCACCCTCGAACACCACCGCGACGGCATCCGGGTGCGCCACCACAGCGCGACGGTAACCGTCGAGCAGCAGCTCGGGCTGCACCGGATGCGCGGTGGCGTTCCAGCCGTCGAGCATCCGTTCCCGCTCCACCGATGTAAGCAGCTCGAGATCGCCCACCGCCGCGCGCGGCGCGGCGATGATCTCGCCGAGCAGCCTGGTGAACCGGTCCGCGAACCCTTCGACCGTGCTCCGGTCGAAAAGATCGGTGGCGTAGGTGAATATGCCTGCGATGCCCGCGGGAGCCCCGGACTCGTCGTACAGGTCGCTGAGAATCAGGTGCAGATCGAACTGGGAGATGCGGGTATCGAAGTCCACGCCGGAGACCGTGAGATCCGGCAATTCCAGGGTGGTCTGGGCCAGGTTCTGGAACGACAGGCCCACCTGGAACAGCGGGTGCCGCGCCTGCGACCGCGCCGGGTTCAGCACCTCGACCAACCGCTCGAACGGCACATCGGCATTGGCGAACGCCTGGATGTCGGTTTCGCGCTGCCGCCCGAGCAGATCCGCGAACGGCTCGGCCGAATCCAGCCGGGTACGGAACACCAAGGTGTTGATGAACGTGCCGATCAGGTCGTTCAGCGCCGCCTCACCGCGGCCCGCCATCGGCGTACCGATCGCGATGTCGTCCGTGCCGGACAGCCGGGACAACAGCACGGCCAGCGCCGTGTGCACGATCATGAACAGCGTCGCACCCTCGGCCTGCGCCACGCCGCTGAGACCGCGGTGGGTGTCGGCGTCGATGCGCACCTCGACGGTGCCGCCCGCGAAGGACTGCACCGCGGGCCGCGGGCGATCGGTGGGCAGGTCCAGCTGCTCCGGCAGATCGGCCAGCGCGGTCCGCCAGTAGGCGACCTGCTTGGACATCAGCGATTCCGGATCGTCCTCGCTGCCGAGCAGTTCGCGCTGCCAGATGCTGTAATCCGCGTACTGGACCTCCAACGGCGCCCAGTTGGGTGCGACACCCGCCGAGCGCGCCGCGTACGCCGTCATCAGATCCCGTGTCAGCGGTCCCATCGAGGAACCGTCACCGGCGATATGGTGCACGACCATCGCGATCACGTACTCGGGAGCCGAACTCTCGGTGTCGATCTCGAACAACCGCACCCGCACCGGCACCTCGGCGGTCACGTCGAACGGCGCCGAAATCAACTCGACCACAGCGGTTTCGACCTGATCCCGTGTGACCGTGCGGACGTCCAGCTCCGGAATCGCCTGTCCCACCGGCAGAATCAGCTGCACCGCACCCGACTCGGTCTCCGGGTAGATGGTGCGCAGGACCTCATGCCTGCGCACCAGGTCCGCGATCGCGGCGCGCAGTGCGTCCACATCGAGCGCGCCGGTCAGGCGCACCGCGATCGGGACGTTGTAGGCGGCGGACTGGGTGTCGAAGCGGTTGAGGAACCACATCCGCTGCTGCGCCAGCGACAGCGGAATATGTTCCGGCCGCGGACCGGCGACCAGCGCGTGTCGTCCGCGCCCGTCGGCCTGCTGTTCGACCCGGATGGCCAGTGCGCCGACGGTCGGCGCCTCGAACAACAGTCGCACCGGGACGCGGGTGTTCAGCGCCGCGCCGAGGCGCGCCGCGACCTGCGTCGCGAGCAGCGAGTTGCCGCCCCACGCGAAGAAGTCGTCATCCAGGCCGAGCCGCTGCGCCTGCGCTCCGGAACCGAGGTGCAGCACCTCGGCGAAGGTGTTCGCGACGATCTCTTCGATCGGGGTGACCGGCGCGCGGAAGACCGCCTTCTCGAAGGTGGGCTCCGGCAATGCCTTTCGATCCAGCTTGCCGTTCGCGTTCAACGGCAGCGCATCGAGGGTGAGGAAGACCGACGGCACCATGTAGGACGGCAGCTCGGCGGCCAACGCCGATTGCAGCCGCGTGTTGTCGAGCTCGTCGACTTCGGACACCACGTAAGCGACCAGCCGGTCGCCCAGGTTCGGGTCGGTGTGTGCGAGCACCGCGGTGGCCGCAACCTCGGGCTGGCGCAGCAGGGCCGCCTCGATCTCACCGAGCTCGATCCGGAAACCGCGGATCTTCACCTGGAAGTCGGTGCGGCCGCGATACTCCAGCCCGCCCTCGCTGTTCCAGGCCACCAGGTCACCGGTGCGGTACATGCGCTCGCCCGCGCCGAACGGGTTGGCCACGAAGCGATCCGCGGTCAGGTCGACGCGCCCGAAGTAGCCGCGCGCCAACTGCGCACCGGCCAGATACAACTCACCGGAGACTCCCACCGGCACCGGGCGCAGCCGCGAATCCAGCACGTACACCTGGCTGTTCCACTCCGGAGCACCGATCGGCACCGACACGTTGTCGGCATCGGTGACGGTGTGCGCGGTGATCGACACCGCGGCCTCGGTGGGGCCGTAGAGGTTGAACAGCTCGGCCGCGTTGTCCCGCCGGAACCGCTGCGCGGTCGTCGCGGGCAGCGCCTCACCGATCGCCAGCACCCGCCGCAGCGACTGCGGCAGGCGGCGACCGGATTCGGTGAGCAGCGCGTCCAGCATCGACGGCACCACATGCAGCGTCGTGACGCCGGTGGAGCGCATCAACTCGTTGAGGTACGCGGGATCGCGGTGACCATCGGCATCGGCGATGACCAACCGGCCACCGCAGACGGCGGCCGACCAGAACTCCCAGACCGACAGGTCGAAGGTCGCCGCGGTCTTGAGCAGCACCGCGTCATCGGCAGCCAGGCCGAATTCGGCTGTCTTCCACAGCAACTGGTTGACGATCGCCGCATGCGGCACCGCCACGCCCTTCGGCTGGCCGGTGGAGCCCGACGTGAAGATCACATACGCGGTATTCGCCGCCGCCAGCGGCCGCAGCCGGTCGCCGTCGGAGATCGGACCGTCCGCGACACCGGATAGATCCAGCTCGTCGATCGACACCACATCGGTCACGGTGCTGTCGAAACCATCGCGGCCGGTGGTCAGCACGCAGAGCGGTGCCGCGGTGCTCAGGATGTAGTCGGTGCGCTCGGCGGGCTGATCGGGATCGATCGGCACATACGCCGCACCCGACTTCGCCACCGCGTACATCGCGACCACGAGATCCACCGAGCGCCGAATGGCCAGCGCCACCCGGTCCTCCGCGCCGACACCGAGCGTGATCAGATGACGCGCCAGGCGGTTGGCCCGGCCGTCCAACTCGGCATAGGTGAGCGTCGTGTCCTCGGCCACCAGCGCCACCGCATCCGGGCTCGCCGCAACGGTGGCGTCCAGCAGCGACACCAGTGTGGTCGAGGTGTCGCTGTCGAGCGGGTGCGCGGTGTCGTTCCAGGCGTGCAGAATTCGCGTGTTCTCGACGGGCGAGAGCAGATCGATCTCGCCCACCCGCACGTCGGCATCAGCCAATACGGCATCGAGCACCAGTACGAAGCGGTCGGCGAAGCCCTGCACCGTCGACTCGTCGAACAGGTCGGTGGCGTAACCGAATTCGGCGACGATCTGGGCGGGCGTGCCGTCCTCGGCGTAGCGGTCGTACAGCGTGACGTGCAGATCGGTCTTGGCCAGCTGCGAATCGAAGTTCACCGCGCTGACCGAAAGGCCGGGCAGCGTGAAGGTGGTCTCGGCCAAGTTCTGGAACGAAAGTCCGACCTGGAACAACGGATTGCGCGCCGTCGAACGCTCCGGGTTGAGCACCTCGACCAGCCGCTCGAACGGCACATCGGCATTCGCGAATGCCTCGAGGTCCCGCTCGCGCACATCGGCGAGCAGGTCGGCGAAGGTGTCGCCGGGCTCGATGATCGTCCGGAACACCAGGGTGTTGACGAACATACCGATCAGATCGTCGAGTTCGCGTTCACCGCGACCCGCGATCGGGGTGCCGACCGCGATGTCGTCGGTACCCGACAGTCGCGAAAGCAGTACGGCCAGCGCCGCATGCGTGACCATGAACAGCGAAGCGTTATTGGCCCGCGCCAGCTCGTGCAGTTTGGCGTGCTTGTCCGGTGCGATCTCGAAGCGAATCGCCTTGCCCTGGAACGACTGCGCGCGCGGGCGCGGCCGGTCGGCGGGCAACTCCAGCTGATCGGGCATGCCCGCGAGCGCGGACTGCCAGTAGGCGACCTGCTGTGCCGCGAGCGATTCCGGATCCTCCTCGGAGCCGAGCACGGCACGCTGCCACAGCGCGTAGTCGGCGTACTGCACCGGCAGCGGCTGCCACTGCGGGATCTCACCCTGGGCCCGTGCCACATACGCCGCCATGACGTCGCGGGCCAGCGGACCCATCGACGAACCGTCGGCCGCGACATGGTGCACCGTGAACGCCAGCACGTGCTCCTGTTCGGCGAGCCGGAACAGCCCCACCTTCAGCGGCACCTGCACGGTGACATCGAAGGTGGTGAGCGCGAATTCGATCACCGCGCCGACCAGGTCCGATTCCGAGATATCGGTGACGGTCAGCTCCGGCACGGCCTGGTCGGCGGGCAGGATCACCTGGTGCGGGCCACCGGCCGAACTCGGGTAGGTGGTGCGCAGCACCTCGTGCCGGGCGAACACATCGCCGAGCGCCTTTTCCAGCGCCGCCACATCGAGTTCACCGGACAACCGCACCGCGAGCGGGATGTTGTCCACGGCCGAGGTGGTGGTATCGAACTGGTTGAGGAACCAGTACCGCTGCTGCGCGGGCGAGAGCGGCACCCGGGCTGGGCGCTCCCCCGCGACCAGCCGCGGCCGGGTCCGGCCGGATCCGGCATTGTGTTCGGCCTTGGCCGCCAGCGCGGCGACCGTCGAGGCCTCGAACAGATCGCGCACAGCGAGCTGGGTATCCAGCGCCGCGCCGATGCGTGCGGTCACCTGGGTGGCCAGCAGCGAGTTGCCGCCGAGTTCGAAGAAGTCGTCGTCCAGGCCGACGCGCGCGACGCCGAGCACATCGCTGAATACGCCCGCCACGATCTCCTCGATCGGGGTGGACGGTGCGCGGAACACCTTCGCCTCGAATACCGGCGCGGGCAGCGCCTTGCGATCGAGCTTGCCGGAGGCGTTGAGCGGGAACGCTTCTAGTACGACGAAGGCGGTCGGCACCATGTAGGCGGGCAGCTCGCCCGCGAGTTCGGCGCGCACCTGGTCGATATCGATCGAACGATCCGCCGCCGCGATCACATACGCGACCAGCTGATCGCCGAGGCGATCATCGGAGCGGACCACCACGGCCGCCTGCGCGATCGTCCCCAGCGCGGTGAGCGCCGATTCGATCTCACCGAGCTCGATGCGCAGACCGCGCAGCTTCACCTGGAAGTCGGTGCGGCCCAAGTACTCCAGCTCACCGTTGGCGGTCCAGGTGACGAGGTCGCCGGTGCGGTACATGCGCGCGCCGGTGCCGAACGGGTTGGCCACGAAGCGATCCGAGGTCAGATCCGGCCGCGCCACATAGCCGCGCGCCAGCTGCTCACCCGCGAGGTACAGCTCACCTGCGACACCGACCGGAACCGGGTGCAGTCGCGAATCCAGCACGTACACCTGGGTGTTGAAGACCGGCGCACCGATCGGCACCGACACCGTATCGGCGTCGGTGACCTCGTGATAGGTGACGTCGACCGCGGCCTCGGTGGGGCCGTACAGGTTGTGCAGCCAGACACCGGTCAGCTCGCGCAACCGCTGTGCGGTCACCGCGGGCAGCGCCTCACCGGAGGCGAAGACATTGCGCAGGTCGAAGCATTCGCCCGCGCGGTCGTCGGCCACGAAGACCGACAGCATGGACGGCACGAAGTGCACCGTGGTGACCTGCTCCTCGGCAATCGTCTGCACCAGGTAGGCCGGATCGCGGTGGCCGTCTGGCTTCGCGATGACCAGGCGCGCGCCGACCTGCAGCGGCCACCAGAATTCCCACACCGACACATCGAAGGTGGCGGGCGTCTTCTGCAACACCACATCGCCGCGATCCAGCCCGTATTCGGCCTGCATCCAGACCAGGCGGTTGACGATCGCGGCATGGCTGACGGCCACACCCTTCGGACGACCGGTCGAACCCGAGGTGAAGATCACGTACGCGGTATTCGAAGGCCGCAGCGGCGCAAGGCGTTCCGCATCGATCAGCGGTTCGTCGGAGTATGCCGACAGATCCAGTGCCTCGATCTCGAGCGTCGGCGTCGAGCCCGCGTCGAACTCGTCGGCCGCGGTGGTCAGCACGCAGACCGGCTGCGCGGTGTCGAGCACATAGCGGGTGCGGTCGGCCGGATGATCCGGATCCAGCGGCACATACGCGCCACCGGCCACGCTCACCGCGTACATGCCGATCACCAGCTCGAAGGATCGGCGCATGCCGAGCGCGACCATCGAATCGGGTCCCACACCCAGCGAAACCAGGTACCGGGCAAGGCGATTCACCCGGGAGGTGAATTCACCGTAGGACAGACTCGTCCCCTCGAACGTCAGCGCGATCGACTTCGGGCTCCGAACCGCCTGCTCCTCGAACATCGAGACCAGGGTGGCCTGGGCATCGACGACATAGGCCGTCTCGTTCCACTTTTCGAGCACCTTGGCGCGCTCAGCGGCATCGAGCAGATCGACGTCACCGACCGCGACGGCCGGATCCGCGACCACCGCATGCAGCATGCGGATGAGGCGCGTGGCGACACCGGCGATCGTCTTCGCGTCGAACATATCCGTCGCGTAGGCGAATTCGGCGGTCATGCCGTCCGCGTTCCCGGCCGCGTCGATACGGTCGGCCAGGTTCAGGTGCAGATCGAACTTCGCGGTCACCACGTCGAGCGGCACACCGGCCACCTCGAGACCGGGCAGTTCGAACGATGCCTCACCGGTGTTCTGGAACGACAGCATCACCTGGAACAGCGGATGCCGCGCCTGCGAACGGGCCGGGTTGAGGATGTCGACCAACCGCTCGAACGGCAGGTCGGCGTGGCCGAAGGCGGCCAGATCGGTTTCGCGTGCCCGCGCGACCAAGTCGGCGAAGGACGCACCGGAATCGACCGGCGTGCGCAGCACGAGCGTATTGACGAACATGCCGATCGCGTCGTCGAGCACCGCCTCACCACGACCCGCGACCGCGGTGCCGATGGCGATATCGTCGCTGCCCGACAAACGGGACAATAGGGCAGCAAACGCCGCGTGCACCACCATGAACAGGCTCGCGCCGTTCGCGCGGGCCAGCGCGTTCAGCTCGGTCAGCAACTGCGCGTCGATGCCGAATTCGTAGACGTCACCGCGGTTGGACGCGACGGCAGGACGCGAACGATCCGACGGCAGATCCAGCTGGTCGGGCAGTCCGGCCAGATTCCGCGACCAGTAGGCGACCTGCTGGGCGATCAGCGATGCCGGATCGTCCTCGGAGCCGAGGGTGTCGCGCTGCCAGAGCGCGAAGTCGGCGTACTGCACCGCCAGCGGCGCCCAGGCGGGCGATTCGCCGCGGGTGCGGGCCGCGTAGGCGACCATCACATCGCGGGCCAGCGGACGCACCGACCAGCCGTCACCGGAGATGTGGTGCACCACGAAGACCAGCACGTGGGTATCGGGCAGCGAGCCGTCCATCGCCGACTCGAGCCGGAACAGCTTGGCGCGCACCGGAACTTCGGCGGTCACGTCGAAGCCGGTCAGCACCAGTTCGCTGATGCGATCGCGAATATCGGTCTCGGACACCACGAGCGGGGTCAGGTCGAGGTGGACCTGACCGGTGGGCAGCACGACCTGCACACCATGACCGTCGGCGGTCTCCGGGTAGACCGTGCGCAGCACCTCGTGCCGGTCCATCACGTCGGCGACGGCCATGCGCAGCGCATCGGTGTCGAGTGCGCCGGTGAGCCGGACCGCCAGCGGGATGTTGTTGACCGCGGTCTGGTTGTCGAAGCGGTTGAGGAACCACATCCGCTGCTGAGCCAGCGAGAGCGGAATCTGTTCCGGCCGCGGTCCGGCCGTCAGTTCCCGGCGTCCGCCGGTGCCCTGCTGTCCCTCCATCCGCGCGGCGAGCGCGGCGACATTCGGGGCTTCGAACAGCAGCCGCACCGGAATGCGGGTGTCGAGTGCGGCACCCAGGCGAGCCACCACCTGGGTGGCGATCAGCGAGTTGCCGCCGAGGTCGAAGAAGTCGTCGTCCAGGCCGACCGGGCGCGCGCCGTCCGCGGTCGACAGACCGAGCACCTCGGCGAAGGTGTCGGCCACGATCTCTTCGATCGGGGTCGACGGTGCGCGGAATTCCTTGGCCTCGAAGGCAGGTTCGGGCAGTGCGCGGCGGTCGAGCTTGCCGTTGGGGTTGAGCGGCATGGCGTCGAGCACCATGAGCGCCGCGGGGACCATGTACGACGGCAGTTGCGCGGTCAGGTAGGTGCGCAGCGCGTCGATGTCGACGGTGGCGCCGTTCGCGGGTACCACGTAGCCGACCAGCTGATCGCCGGTCCTGGCGTCCGAACGCACCAGTGCCACGGCCTGTGCCACCGAATCGTGTGCGGTGAGGGCGGTTTCGATCTCACCGAGTTCGATGCGCAGACCGCGCAGCTTCACCTGGAAGTCGGTGCGGCCGAGGTAGACGATCGAACCGTCGGCGGCCCGGGTCACCAGGTCACCGGTGCGGTACATGCGAGCGCCCGGTGCGCCGAACGGGTTGGCCACGAAGCGATCCGCGGTCAGATCCGTGCGGCCGAAGTAGCCGCGCGCCAACTGCGCACCGGCCAGATACAACTCACCCGCGACACCCGGTGCGACCGGATGCAGGCGCGAATCCAGTACGTACGCCTGCGAATTCCACACCGGCAGGCCGATCGGCACCGCGCCCTCGACCTTGTCGGCCACCGGGCCGTGGGTCGCGTGGACGGTGAATTCGGTCGGACCGTACAGGTTGTAGAGCTCGGCCGAGCTGACCCGGCGGATGGCGGTCGCGGCATCGGCGGTGAATGCCTCACCGGCGATGAGCAGTGCGCGCAACGACTCGAGCGCCGCACCACCGGCGGCATCCACACTGCCCGCGAAGACGCTCAGCATCGAAGGCACGAACGAGGTCATGGTGACCCGCTCGGCCGCGATCACATCGGCCAGGTACTGCGGGTCGCGATGGCCGTCCGGGCCGGCCACCACGATCCGGCCACCGGTGGACAGCGGGCCGAACAGTTCCCACACCGACACGTCGAAGGTGGCGGGGGTCTTGAACAGCACGACGTCATCGGCACCGATGCCGTATTCACCCGTGATCCAACGGATCTGGTTGACGACAGCCGCGTGCGGCACGGCCACACCCTTCGGCCGACCGGTCGAACCGGAGGTGAAGATGACGTACGCCGGGTTGCTCGGCCGCAGCGGTGCGATCCGCTCCGCATCGGTGACCGGCTCGTCCGAGTACTCGGACAGATCCAGATCATCGATGACGATCGTGGGCAGACCGGTGCCGTCGAAGTCGTCACGCGAGGTGGTCAGCACGCATACCGGCGCGGCCGAATCGAGCACATACCCGATCCGCTCCGCAGGCTGATCGAGGTCGAGTGGCACATAACCGCCACCGGCCTCCTGCACGGCGTAGGCCGCGACCACGAGGTCGACGGAGCGCCGAAGACCGAGGGCCACCAGGCTCTCCGGGCCGACACCGTCCGCGATGAGGCGACGTGCCAGCCGGTGCACGCGGGCACCGAATTCGGCGTAGGTGAGTGCAGCACCCGTCGCCGGGTCCACGATCGCGACCGCATCCGGCGTCGCCGCCGCCTGCGCGGCGAATTCGTCGACCAGCGTGCCGACCGCACCGAGATCGCGCTCGGTGTCGTTCCAGCCACGCAGTGCCAGTTCGGCTTCGGACGCATCGAGCAGGTCGATATCGCCGATGGCCCGATCCGGTTCGGCCGCGACGGCTTGCAGCAGCCGGTTGAACCGCTGTCCGAACGCCGCCATGGTGTCGGCGTCGAAAAGATCGGTGGCATAGATCAATTCGCCCGCGATGCCCGAAGGCGCGACCGTGGTGGCGCCCGCACCGTTCGAGGTACTGATCGGGGTCGCGGTCTGCTCCGAGAGCACCAGCTGCAGATCGAACTTGGCCACATCGATCGGCAGTTCGACACCGCTGACGGTGAGTCCGGGCAGTTCCAGGCTGTTCTGGCCGGTGTTCTGGAACGACAGCATCACCTGGAACAGCGGGTGCCGCGCCTGCGAACGGGCCGGGTTGAGGATCTCCACCAGCCGCTCGAACGGCAGGTCGGCATGGCCGAACGCGCCGATATCGATGGCGCGCACGGTGCGCAGCAGTTCGGTGAAGGTGGCCTCGCCGTCGATCGGGGTCCGCAACACCAGGGTGTTGACGAACATGCCGATCAGATCGTCGAGCGCACGCTCACCACGTCCGGCGATCGGCGTACCGATCGCGATGTCTTCCTCGCCGGACAGCCGCGACAGCAGCACGGCCAGCGCGGTGTGCGCGACCATGAACAGCGTCGTACCCCTGGTGCGCGCGAGTTCGGTGAGCTTGCCGTGGGTTTCGGCATCGATCTCGAAGACGTGCGTCGCACCGCGACCCGATGCCACCGCCGGACGCGGCCGGTCGGCAGGCAGGTCGAGCTGTTCGGGCAGGCCGCGCAGGGTCTTGGACCAGAACTCGATCTGCGCCGAGATCACCGATTCCGGATCGGATTCGGCGCCGAGGACCGCGCGCTGCCACAGCGCGAAGTCCGCGTACTGCACGTCGAGCGGACGCCAGGAGGGCTCGCCGCCCTCGACGCGCGCGGCGTAGGCCGTCATCACGTCGCGGGTGAGCGGGCCCATCGAGAAGCCGTCGGCCGAAATGTGGTGCACCACCAAGGCGAGCACATGTTCGGTCGGGCTGATCTCGAACAGCTTGGCCCGGAACGGAACTTCGGCGGTGACGTCGAAGCCGGTCAGGATGACCTCCGCAACGCGCTGCGGCAGTTCGGCTTCGGTGACATCGATGGGCGTCAGATCCGGGATCACCCGGGCGGTGGAGACGGTCTGCTGGTAGGCGGTGCCGTCGTACTCCGGGTAGAAGGTGCGCAGCGATTCGTGGCGGGCCAGCACATCGGCGACCGCGATCTGCAGTGCCTGCCGGTCGAGCAGACCCGACAGCCGCACCGCGGCCGGGATATTGTCCACGGCCGATTCCGGATCGAAGCGGTTGAGGAACCACATGCGCTGCTGGGCCAGCGACAGCGGCACCCGCTCGGGGCGCTGCTGCGGCACCAGGGCCATGCGCGCACCGGCACCGGCCCGAGACTCCGCGCGGGCCGCGAGCGCGGCCACCGAGGACGCCTCGAACAGTTCACGGACACCGAGATCGGTATCCAGTGCGGCCGAGAGCCGGGCGGCGACCTGGGTGGCGCTCAGCGAGTTGCCGCCGAGTGCGAAGAAGTCGTCGTCGAGGCCGACGCGTTCCAGGCCGAGCACATCGGCGTAGGTGGCCGCGATGATCTCCTCGATCGGCGTGGTCGGCGCGCGGAATACCGCGGCCTCGAACACCGGTGCGGGCAGTGCCTTCCGATCCAGCTTGCCGGAGGCATTGAGCGGGAAGGCGTCGAGCACGATGACCACGGACGGGACCATGTACGCGGGCAACTGCCGCGCCAGGTCCTCGCGCACCGTCTCGATATCCAGCCGCAGGTTCGGCGTCGCGATGACATACGCGACGAGCTGATCGCCGGTGTGCTGATCACCGCGCACCACGACGACGGCCTGGGCGATCTCGTCCAGCGCGGTCAGCGCCTGCTCGATCTCGCCGAGCTCGATGCGCAGACCGCGCAGCTTCACCTGGAAGTCGGTGCGGCCCAGGTAATCCAGCTCGCCGTCGGCCGTCCAGGCCACCAGGTCGCCGGTGCGGTACATGCGCGCGCCGTCGGTGGCGAACGGGTTCGCGACGAACCGATCGCTGGTCAGATCCGGACGCGCGACATAGCCGCGCGCCAGCTGGGTGCCCGCGAGGTACAGCTCACCCGCGACACCGACCGGAACCGGGCGCAGCCGCGAATCGAGCACGTAGACCTGGGTATTGAAGACCGGCGCACCGATCGGCACGGTGTCGGTATCGGTCGCGACCACCTCGTGGAAGGTGACGTCGACCGCGGCCTCGGTCGGGCCGTACAGGTTGTGCAGCGCGGCACCGGTCAGCTCGCGCAGGCGATGCGCGGGCTTGGGCGGCAGCGCCTCGCCGGAGGCGAATACCAGTCGCAGCGAATCACACCGCGCCGCGGCCGCATCGGCCACGAAGACCGACAGCATGGACGGCACGAAGTGGGTGACGGTGACCCGCTCCGCGGTGATGATCTCGGCGAGGTAAGCCGGATCGCGGTGCCCGTCCGGCTTCGCGATGACCAGCCGCGCACCGATCTGCAACGGCCAGAAGAACTCCCACACCGAAACGTCGAAGGTGGCGGGCGTCTTCTGCAATACGGCGTCGGCGCCGGTCAGCCCGTAGGCCGACTGCATCCACACCAGCCGGTTCACGATCGCGGCATGGCTGACCGCCACACCCTTCGGACGACCGGTCGAACCCGAGGTGAAGATCACGTACGCGGTATTCGACGGGCGCAGCGGCGCACGCCGTTCCGCCTCGGTCACCGGCTGGTCCGAGAGCCCGAACAGGTCGAGCAGATCGATGCGCACCTGGGCGGTATCGATCTTCAGATCGTCACCGGAGGTCAGCACGCAGACCGGATCGGCCGTGGCGAGAATGTATTCCGTGCGCTCGGCCGGATGATCCGGATCCAGCGGCACATACGCGCCACCGGCCACGGCCACCGCGTACATGCCGACCACCAGATCGATGGAGCGCCGCATGCCAAGGGCCACATACGATTCCGGGCCGACACCGCGTTCGATGAGCCAGCGCGCCAGGCTGTAGACCCGGGCGCCGAACTCGGCGTAGGTCAGACTGGTCCCCTCGAACGTCAGCGCGGTCGCGTCCGGAGTCGCGGCGAGCTGGGCCTCGAACATCGAGACCAGCGTGGCGGCAGCGTCCACGTCGTGTGCGGTGTCGTTCCAATCGGACACCACGAGCTCGCGCTCGGCGGCGTCGAGCAGTTCGATATCGCCGACGACCGCGGCGGGTTCGGTGGTGATCGCGGTGAGCACCCGCACCAGGCGGTCGGCGATGCGGCGCACCGTCTGCTCGTCGAACAGGTCGCGCAGGTAGCCCGCGCGCACCCGCAGCTGGGAGTCCAGCTGCGCGATCAGGGTCAGCGGATAGTGCGTGGCGTCGGCGGCCTGCATATCGACCACGGCCATGCCATCGATATCGGCGGCCTGCGCCCGGATGCCCTCGGCATCGACCGGGTAGGACTCGAAGACCACCAGCGTGTCGAACAGACCGCCGATGCCGGCGGCGGACTGGATATCGGCCAGGCCGACATAGTGGTGATCGAGCAGATCCGCCTGCTCGCCCTGGGTCCGGGTGAGCAACTGCTCCACCGATTCCGACGGATCGAAGCGCACCCGCACCGGAACGGTGTTGATGAACAGGCCGACCATCGACTCGACGCCGGACAGCTGAGCCGGACGGCCGGACACGGTGGTACCGAACAGCACATCGTCACGGCTGGTCATCCGGCCGATCAGGATGCCCCAGGCGACCTGCAGCACGGTATTCGGCGTAACGCCGAGCGAGGCGGCGAGCGCGGTGAGTCGCGCGGTCGCCTGCTCGTCCAGCTCGAAGAAGTACTCGCCGGACAGCGAGGTGATCTCGCGGCTCGCATCCGGGCGCGACAGCAGCGTCGGTTCGCTGACACCGCGCAACGCGTCGGTCCACGCGGCCACCGAGGCCGCGTGATCCTGCTGCCTGGTCCATTCCAGGAAGTGCCGGTAGGAGCGCACCGCGGGCAGCACATTGGCATCGGCGTGCGCCGCGTAGAGCACCAGCAGATCCCGCATGAGCAGCGGCATGGACCAGCCGTCGAGCAGGATGTGGTGGTTGGAGACCACGAACTGCCAACTGTCGGAAGCGGTTTGGATCAGCGTGAAGCGGACCAGCGGCGGCGCGGTCAGATCGAAGCGCTGGGTGCGGTCGGCGGCGATGAGATCGGCGGCCTCGCCGGATTCGATCCGGTCGTGCTCGGCCCAGGCGACCCGGGCGCTGTCGAGGACGACCTGCACCGGGTTGCCGTCGTTATCGGTGACGAAGGCGGTGCGCAGGTTCTCGTAGCGATCCACCAGGGCCTGTGCGGCCGAACGCAATCGGGTCGGGTCCACCCGGCCGGTGAGCGTCAGCACGGCCTGCGCGGTGTAGACGTCCACCGAGGTGGCGGCCAGGCGCGCGTGGAAGAGCAGACCAGCCTGCAGCGCGGACAGCGGCCAGATATCGGCCAGTGCCGGGAAGCGCTGCTCCCAGTTGTCGATATCGCGCTGTGTTAGTTCCCGCCCCGAGCCGCCCCGCGCCGAGCGCACCAGGGCGAAGTCGGACGGCGTGTGCCCGCCCGCGCCGTTCGAATTGGCATGCCGGGCAACCGCTTCCAGTGCGGTGGTCCACAGTTCGCCGAATTCGCGGACCTGCGCGGCATCGAGCAGGGTGCTCGGGTAGCCGATATTGGCGGTCAGCTTGTCGCCGACCACGATGGCATTGATATCCAGCGGAGCCATCGCGGGCATATCCGCGTCGTAGGCGCCGCCGAGCGCACCGAGTTCGGCGGCCGGGATCCAGCCGAAGCCGCGCAGCGCCTCGGGCACATCACCCTCGGAGACGCGGCCCAGGTAGTTGAAGCTCACCTGGCCCGGCTGTTCGACGGGCAGTTCCGTCGCGGTTGCTTCGTTCATGTAGCGCAGCAGGCCGTAGCCGATGCCCTTGTCCGGCACCGCGAGCAGTTGCTCCTTGACCGCCTTGACCGCCTTGCCGAGCGCGGGGCCGCCGGTCAACGCGGCATCGATATCGATGCCGGTCAGGTCGAAGCGGACCGGGAAGATCGCGGTGAACCAGCCGACGGTGCGCGAGAGATCCGCGCCGGGCACGATGCCCTCTTCGCGGCCGTGGCCCTCCAGGCGGATCAGCAGCGCGTCGTCGGCGCGGGCTGTGGTGCGGCCCGCGCGCCACTTCGCGGTCGCCAGTGCGAGCGAGGTGAGCAGACCGTCGTTGACGCCGCCGTGGAACAGCGCGGGCACGGTGGTCAGCAGCGCCTTGGTGACCTCTGCCGAAACCTCGACCTGCAGTTTCTCGATGGCGCCCGAGGTATCCACGGCCGGATCCAGCGCACGCTCGGTCAGCAGCGGATCCGCCGTGCCGACCACTGAACGCCAGTAGTCGAGTTCGGCCACCCGCGCCGCGCTTTCGGCCTCGCGCCGCAGCGCGTCCGCCCAGGCCCGCATCGAGGTCGCGGGCGCGACGAGCTGCGGTTGCTGGCCCGCGGTGAGCTGGCCCCAGGCGGCGACGAAGTCCGGCACCAGGATGCGCCAGGACACACCGTCCACCACGAGGTGATGCGCGGCCACGATGAGTCGACCGCCGCGGCTGCCGTCCGACGGTTCCAGCCAGACGAACCGAATCACTACACCCGCAGCCGGGTCGAGTCGATCCAGTGTGGAATCCAATGCAGCGGAGGCGATTTCGAACAGTCCGGCGTCGTCGATATTCGCATCGAATTCGGTGCGATCGATCAGCGCGTCCACATCGATGCTGCCCGGCTCGACGGTCTCGAGGGTCCAGTCCGCACCCTCGCGGTACAGCCGCGCCCGCAGCATGTCGTGGCGATCGACCACCGCGGCAACGGTTTTCGCGATGCCAGCGCGATCGATACCGACCGGCAATTCGAGCGCCATGGTCTGGTTGAACCGGCCGAACGAACCCTGCCGCTGCGCCATGAACCGGACCACCGGGGTCAGCGGCATGGCGCCGATGCCGCCACCGGGCAGCTCGGCCAGCGCCTCGACGGCGGTATCGGTGCTGTCGGCGGTCTCGGCGACGGCGGCGAGTCCGGCCACGGTGCGCTGCTCGAAGACATTGCGCGGGGTGAAGACCACACCGCGCGCCTTGGCCCGCGAAACCAGCTGGATGGACACGATGCTGTCGCCGCCGAGGGCGAAGAACGAATCGTCGACACCGACGCGCTCGACGCCGAGCACCTCGGCGAAGACCTCGGCAATGGTGTGCTCGATCGGCGTGCGCGGTGCGCGGAAGACCACCTCGGTCGCGAATACCGGCTCCGGCAGGGCCTTGCGGTCCAGCTTGCCGACTGGGGTCAGCGGGATGTGGTCGATCACCATCACCGACGACGGCACCATGTACGCGGGCAGTCGTTCCTCGACATGCGCGGTCAGCTCGGCGACATCGATCGAATGACCCGGTACCGCAACCACATACGACACCAGCGAGGTCGCGCCCGCCGCGCCCTTGTGGCCGACGGTGACCGCGAAGTCGACGGTCTCGTGCGATGCCAGCGCCGCGTCGATCTCACCGAGTTCGATGCGGAAACCGCGCACCTTGACCTGGAAGTCGGAGCGGCCCACATATTCGACCTCGCCGGTACGCGTCCAGCGGACCACGTCACCGGTGCGGTACATCCGCGCACCCGCCACATACGGGTTGGCCACGAAGCGTTCGGCGCTCAGCCCGGCGCGGGCGTGATAACCGCGCGCCAGCTGGATGCCCGACAGATACAGCTCACCCGCGACACCCACCGGCACCGGCCTGAGCTGGGCGTCCAGGATCAGCGACTGCATACCGCGGATCGGCGCACCGATCACCACCGTGTCACCGGCCACCAGCGGCTCGCTGATATTGGTCATGATGGTGGTCTCGGTCGGACCGTAGCCATTGTGGAAGTTGCGGACGGACCCGTTCTCCAGCGGCACCGCCCACTTGGCGACCAGATCCGCCGGCACCGCCTCGCCACCGGCGACCAGTACTCGCAGCGAGTCCAGGCCGGTCGGATCGAAGGTGGCCAGCGCGGCGGGTGTGATGAACGCGTGCGTGACCCGCTCGGTGCGGATCAGCTCGGACAGTTCCTCACCGCCGTACACGCCGGGCGGCGTAACCACGAGCGCACCGCCCGCGCCGACCGCGAGCAGCAGTTCCAGGATCGAGGCATCGAAGCTGGGTGAGGCGAAATGCAGTGCGCGCGAACCGGAATCGAGGTCGTAGCGCACGATCTGCTCGACGCTGAAGTTCGCGAGTCCGGCATGGGTGACCACGACACCCTTGGGCACACCGGTGGAGCCCGAGGTGTAGATGACGTAGGCCGGATGCGCCGGACGCAGCGGGCGGACCCGGTCGGCGTCGGTGATCGGACCGCCGTCGAATCCGTCCAGGTCGAGCTCATCGAGCACCAGCCAGCGCACCGAATCTGGCAGGCCGTCGCGAACCGCAGCGACCGTCAGGCCGACCGGCGAACCGGAATCGGTGACCATGTGCGCGATGCGCTCGGCCGGGTAGTTCGGGTCGACGGGCACGAACGCGGCACCCGTCTTCGATACCGCCCAGGCCGCGAAGACCGAATCCGCGGACCGCGGCACGCCGACGGCGACCAGATCCTCGGTGCCGATGCCCTCGGCAATGAGCAAGCGCGCCAACCTGTTCGACCGCTCGTCGAGGTCGCCGTAGGACACACGTGTCCCCTGGAACACCACGGCGGTCGCCTTCGGATCCATCGCGGCGGCCTCGGCCAGCAGCTCGGGCAGCGTGCGCGCGGGCACCGCCTGCGCACCGGTGCGGGCGATGAGCTCGGCCCGCTCCTGTGCGTCTAGCACATCGATGGCACCCACCGCGACCGTCGGGTCGGCGGCAATGGCCTCCAGCACCCGCCGCAGGCGCTGCGTGATCAGCTCGGCGGTCGACTCGTCGAACAGCTCGGTGGCGTAGGTGAGCGCCAAAGTCATTCCGGCGGAACCGGTTTCCGACAGTGTGAACTGCAGGTCGAAGCGGGCCACATTCTCGTCGAGGTCCAGTGCGGACACCGAAAGACCTGGCAATTCGAGTGCGGTGCGCTCCAGGTTCTGGAATGCGAGCATCACCTGGAACAGCGGGTTGCGCGCCTGCGAGCGTTCCGGCGCAAGCAGTTCCACCAGCCGTTCGAACGGCACATCGGCGTTACCGAAGGCATCCAGGTCCGTCGAGCGCACCCGGTCCAGCAGCGCCGTGAACGATTCGGACTGATCGATCCCGGTGCGCAGCACGAGGGTATTGACGAACATGCCGACGAGATCGTCGAGCGCCTGCTCACCGCGTCCCGCGATCGGCGAACCGACGGCGATGTCGTCGGTGCCCGACAAACGGGCCAGCAGCACCGTGAGCGCGCTGTGCATCACCATGAACAGCGACGCACCGCGTTGGCGCGCAATACCTTCCAGCGCCGCGATCAGTTCGGCGGGCAGTTCGGTCTGCAGGGTCGCGCCGCGATGCGAGGCGATCGCGGGACGCGGCCGATCGGTGGGCAGCGGCAGTTCGTCCGGTACGCCGTCGAGAGCGCGCTTCCAATGCGCCACCTGACGCGCCATCAGCGAAGTCGGATCGTCTTCGGCGCCGAGGACTTCGCGCTGCCAGATGGCGAAGTCCGCGTACTGCACCGGCAGCGGCGCCCAGCCGGGCGCGGCGTCCTGGGCGCGCGCGGTGTAGGCGAGCATCACGTCGCGGGTCAGCGGGCCGAGGGAGAAGCCGTCGGCCGCGATGTGGTGCACCACGACGACGAACACATGCTCATCGGCGCCTGCGGAGAAGAGCCTGGTCCGCAGCGGAGCCTGTTCGGACACATCGAATCCGGTGGTCACGAATTCGGTCACCACGGCGGTCAGTTCGGCCGGATCGACCGAAACCGGCTGCAGGTCGAGCGCGATCGCGTCGGCGGGCACGATCACCTGGACCGGGGTACCGCCGTGCTCCGGGTAGCGGGTGCGCAGCGATTCGTGCCTGCGCACCACATCCGCCACCGCCAGCCGCAGCGCCTCGATATCGAGCGCACCGGTCAACCGGATGGCGACCGGGAGGTTGTAGGCCGCGGATGTGGTGTCGTACTTGTTCAGGAACCACATGCGCTGCTGTGCGAACGACAGCGGCACGAGTTCGTCGGCCTTGCGCGGGCGCGCCACGAGCCGGGCGCGCGCGGCGCCGTCGGCATGCGATTCCACCCGGGCCGCGAGCGCTTCCACGGTGGAGGCCTCGAACAGCGCGCGCACCGGGACGGTGGTGCCGAGCGCCGCGCCGATCCGGGCGACCACCCTGGTCGCGATGAGCGAGTTGCCCCCGAGATCGAAGAAGTCGTCGTCGACACCGACCCTGGGCAGGTCGAGCACATCGGCGAAGACCGCGGCGACGGTCTCCTGCACCGGGGTCACCGGTGCGCGGAAAGCCTTGGCCTGCACCGCGGGCGCGGGCAGGGCGCGGCGGTCGAGTTTGCCGTTGACGGTCAACGGAATCCACTCGAGCCGCACCAGCGCCGCGGGCACCATGTAGGACGGAAGCCGTTCCGCCGCACCGCTGCGCACCACGTCGAGGTCCGGGATGACATCGGGTTCGGCGACCACATAGGCCACGATCCGCTGATCGCCCGGCTGATCCTCGCGCACGATGACCGCGGCCTGGGCGATGCCCGGCTGGGCCAGGATGGCGGATTCGATTTCACCGAGTTCGATGCGGAAGCCGCGCACCTTCACCTGATCGTCGGCGCGGCCCAGGTATTCGAGTTCGCCGAAGCGGTTCCAGCGCGCGAGGTCGCCGGAGCGGTACAGACGCGTGCCCGCGGCCTCCGCGTCGGCGAGGGGGTTCGCGACGAAGCGGGTGGTGGTCAGGTCCGAGCGGCCGAGGTAGCCGCGGGCCAACTGCGGTCCCGCGACATACATTTCGCCCGCGACGCCGACCGGCACCGGCCGCAGCCGGTTGTCGAGGACGTACACGCGCAGACCCGCGATGGCGCGGCCGACCACACTGCCGGAGGCGGCGGCGATGGTCGCGGCATCCAGCGCACGGTAGGACACGTGCACCGTGGTCTCGGTGATGCCGTACATATTGACCAGCAGCGGGGCGACATGCGCCGAGCGCCGGTCGGTGCCGTCACCGTGTCGGGCAACCCAATCCGAAAGCCTGCGCAATTCGAGGGCTTCACCGCCGAACACCACGTAGCGCAAGGCCAGCGGTTCGGCATCCGGTGCGGCATTGCGATCCGCCTCGGCCAGTTGGTAGAACGCGGACGGCGTCTGGTTGAGCACCGTGACCTGCTCCACCCGCAGCAGTTCCAGGAACTGTTCGGGCGAGCGCGAGGTGTAGTAGTCGACGACCACCAGGGTGCCGCCGAACAGCAGCGGACCCCACAGCTCCCACACCGAGAAGTCGAAGGCGTAGGAGTGGAACAGCGTCCACACATCGCGGGGGCCGAAGCCGAAGTCGCGATCGGTATTGGCGAACAGCCGCACCACATTCCGGTGCGCGACCGCGACACCCTTCGGGCGTCCGGTCGAGCCGGAGGTGTAGATCACGTACGCGACATTGTCCGGGGTGAGTGCCGCGAGGCGGTCGGCATCGGTGATCGGCGCATCGTCGGCGTCCTCGACATTGCCGGTCTCCACCGCGAATCCGTCGAGCACCACGGTCGGCAGCTCGTCGGGCACCCTCACCTGAACCGTCGAATCGAGGATCACACTGGTCGGACGCGAATCCGCGAGCACATAGGCGATGCGGTCGGCCGGGTAGGTCGGGTCGACGGGCACATAGCCCGCACCGGTCTTCACCACCGCGAGCAACGCGACCACGAGATCGAGCGAGCGCGGCAGGATCACCGCCACCAGCGATTCGGGACCCGCGCCGTCGGCGATCAGCCTGCGCGCCAACACATTCGCGCGCCGATCCAGCTCCGCGTAGGTCAGCGATTCGATGCCGAATTTGGCCGCCGTATTGTCCGGATGCGCGGCCACCGCCTGCTCGAACAGATCGACCAACGTGGTACCGGGAGCACTGAATCGCGGTGCGCTGTATCGGATTGCGGCGCTCCCGGTGCCCTGCGTGCGCGCGTACGCCTTGCCGGGCGCTGTCTCGACGGCCCCCCGTGCTGCCTCCGGGCCCGTCGCTCGCGCCAGGCTGTCGAATCCGGACGACACCCAGCGCTGCGATACATTGAGCCGCTCGGCCTCACCGAGCAGATCGATATCACCGATGACGATCTCGGGATCCTCGACCACACTCTGCAGAATCCGGACCAGGCGATCGGCGAACGACGCCACCGTCTCGGGATCGAACAGCTCGGTGGCGTAGTTCCACGACAGGCCGAGCGCACCGTCGGCGGTCTCGCCGACGGTCAGCTGCACATCGAATTTGGCTGTGCCGGGATCGAATTCGACCACCGACAGCTCGACGCCCGGCAGCGCGACGGTGCCCATTTCCGCCGCCGAGGCGGCCTCGAAGGTCAACGCAACCTGGAACAGCGGGTGGTGTGCCTGGGACCGGGCCGGGCTGATCACATCCACCAGCCGCTCGAACGGCACATCGGCATTGGCGAAGGCCGCCAGATCGGTGCGGCGCACCTGCGCGAGCAGATCGCTGAACTTGGCGCTCGGGTCCACCTCGTTGCGCAGCACCAGCGTATTGACGAACATGCCGACCAGGTCGTCGAGCGCGCGTTCACCGCGGCCGGCGATCGGGGTGCCGATGGCGATATCGGTGCTGTTGGACAGCCGGGCCGCCCAGGCCGCAAGTGCCGCGTGCACGACCATGAACAGCGTGACCCCGCGGGCGCGGGCGAGTTCGGCCAGCGCGCCGTGCAATTCGGCGTCGATCGAGAAGCCGTGCGTGCCACCGGCATTGGACGCGACCTCAGGCCGCGAGCGGTCGGCGGGCAGTTCGATCTGATCGGGCAGATCGGCCAGCTGCTCGGTCCAGTACGCGAGCTGCTGTGCCGCGACCGATTCCGGATCGTCCTCGCTGCCGAGCACGTCGCGCTGCCACAGCGCGTAGTCGGCGTACTGGACATCCAGCGGCGCCCAGGCGGGCACCTCGCCGCGACTGCGCTCGGTGTAGGCCAGCACCACGTCACGCAGCAGTGGACGCAGCGAGAAACCGTCACCGCTGATGTGGTGCATGACGAGCACCGCGACGTGGTTCTGCGCATCGATGCTGAGCAGGTTGGCCCGGAACGGTACCTCGCTGGTCACATCGAAGTGCACGCTCGCCAGCTCGACGATGCGCGCGGGCACCGCGCCGGGGGCGATCGCCTCGGTAGCCAGCTCGAAGCGCACCTCGTCGGTGTGCAGCACGTGCTGGTAACCGGTGCCTTCGACCTCCGGGTAGATGGTGCGCAGCGCCTCGTGCCTGGCCAGCACATCGCCGACGGCGGCGTTCAGCGCGGCGATATCGACATCGCCGGTGAGCCGGACGGCCACCGGAATGTTGTTGACCGCGGTGCGGTTGTCGAAGCGGTTCAGGAACCACATCCGCTGCTGGGCCAGCGACAGCGGGACCAGCTCGGGGCGCGGCTGCGGGGTCAGCGGTGCGCGACCGCCTTCGCCCGCGGCCGATTCCACCAGCGCGGCCAGTGCCGCGACATTCGAAGCCTCGAACAGCGCGCGCACCGGGATCTGGGTGTCCAGCGCCGCACCGAGTCGCGCGGCGACCTGGGTGGCGATCAGCGAGTTGCCGCCCAGTTCGAAGAAATCGTCGTCCAAGCCGACGCCGTGGCCGACGCCCTGCAGACCCAGCACCTCGGCGAAGGTGCCCGCGACGATCTCCTCCACCGGGGTGGTCGGCGCGCGGAATACCTTGGCCGCGAACGTCGGTGCGGGCAGCGCCTTGCGATCCAGCTTGCCGGAGGCATTGAGCGGGAACTCGTCGAGCACCATGTAAGCCGCGGGCACCATGTACGCGGGCAACTGCTCACCGAGCGTGTTCTTGACGGTCTCGATTTCGATGGCTCGGTCCGGATTCGCGACCAGGTAGGCGACCAGCTGATCGCCGGTCCGGTCATCCGAATGCACGAGCACGACCGCCTGCGCCACCGCGGCCTGCGCGGTGAGCGCCGACTCGATCTCACCGAGTTCGATGCGCAGACCGCGCAGCTTCACCTGGAAGTCGGTGCGGCCCAGGTACTCCAGTTCACCGCGTGGCGTCCACATGACGAGGTCACCGGTGCGGTACATGCGCTCGGCGGCGCCGAACGGGTTCGCGACGAAACGTTCGGTGGTCAGGTCCGGGCGGCCGACATAGCCGTGCGCCAACTGCGCGCCCGCCAGGTACAGCTCACCCGGGACGCCCGCGGGCACCGGACGCAACCGCGAATCCAGCACGTACACCTGGGTGTTGAACACCGGCGCACCGATCGGCACCGAGCTGATATCGGCGTCGGTCACCTCGTGGAAGGTGACGTCGACCGCGGCCTCGGTGGGGCCGTACAGGTTGTGCAGTCGAGCGCCGGTCAGCTGGCGCAGGCGCTGCGCGGCCACGGCGGGCAGCGCCTCACCGGAGGCGAAAACATTACGCAGACTGGTGCATTCGGCCGCGCGATCCTCGGCGACGAATACCGAGAGCATGGACGGCACGAAGTGCACCGTGGTGACCTGCTCGTCGACGATCAGGCGCGCCATATACGCCGGATCGCGGTGACCGTCCGGCTTGGCGACGACCAGGCGCGCGCCGACCTGCAGGGGCCAGAAGAACTCCCACACCGACACGTCGAAGGTCGCCGGAGTCTTCTGCAGCACAACGTCTTCGGCGGACAGACCGTATTCGGCGTGCATCCACACCAGGCGGTTGACGATCGCCGCGTGCGAGACCGCGACCCCCTTGGGACGACCGGTCGAACCCGAGGTGAAGATCACGTACGCGGTATTGCCCGGACGCAGCGGGCGATGCCGATCCGCGTCGGTCAGCGGTTCATCCGAGAACTCGGCGAGGTCGAGTTCATCGATGCGGACCTGGCGCGACACCGTGGTCTCCAGATCGGTGCCGGAGGTCAGCACGCAGACCGGTCGCGCGGTCTCCAGGATGTAGTCGATGCGCTCGGCCGGATGATCCGGATCCAGCGGCACGTACGCACCACCGGCGGCATTGATCGCGTACATGCCGACGACCAGATCGATCGAGCGCCGCATGCCCAGGGCCACATAGGATTCCGGGCCGACGCCGTTCTGCTTCAGCCAGCGCGCCAAACGGTGCACCCGGCCGGCGAACTCGGCATAAGAGAGACTTGTCCCCTCGTAGCTGACCGCGTAGGCGTCCGGTGTGCGCAGCACCTGCGCCTCGAACAACGAGACCAGCGTCGCGGCCGCATCGCCGACCGGCGAGGTCAGTGCCGCGTCCACCGGGAATTCGGTCTCGTTCCACCGGTCGAGCACCTGGGTCCGCTCGGTGTCATCGAGCAGCTCGATATCGCCCACCACGATCGCCGGTGCGGCGGTGACACCGCGCAGCACCCGGACGAAGCGCTCGGCGAAGGCGTCCGCGAACCGATCGTCGAAAAGGTCGGTGGCATAGACGAGTTCGGCGGCCATCTCCGATTCCGCGCCCTCGCTCAGCGTGAGCTGCAGGTCGACCTTGGCGGTCGGCGGATCGATGCCGAGTTCGGAAACCGCGAGTCCGGGCAGCTCCAGCGAGGTGCGCCCGAGGTTCTGGAACGACAGCATCACCTGGAACAGCGGATGCCGCGCCTGCGAGCGAGCCGGGTTGAGCACCTCGACCAAACGCTCGAACGGCACGTCGGCGTGGGCGAAGGCCTGCAGATCGCGCTCGCGCACCTGGGCGAGCAGATCGGTGAACGCTTCGGTCGGATCGACCTGGGTGCGCAGCACCAGGGTGTTGACGAACATGCCGACCAGGTCGTCGAGGACCTGCTCACCGCGACCGGCCACCGGGATGCCGATGGCGATGTCATCCGAACCGCTCAGCCGCGCGAGCAGGGTCGCGAATGCACTGTGCACCACCATGAACAGCGTGGTGTTGTGCTCGTGCGCGACGCGGTTGAGCGCCTCCACGAGTGCGCCGGGCAGCTGGAATCGGTGCGTGCGTGCCGCATACGACGCGACGACCGGCCGCGGCTTGGGCGAGAGACGCAGTTCCTCCGGCAGTCCGGCCAGGGTATCGCGCCAGTAGCTGAGCTGTTCGGAGATCAGTGAGGTCGGATCGTCCTCGGAGCCGAGCGTTTCACGCTGCCACAGTGCGTAATCCACGTACTGCACCGCCAGCGGCGGCCAGACCGGCGCGGATTCCGAACTGCGCGCGATGTAGGCCGACATCAGATCGCGGACCAGCGGACGCATCGAGAAGCCGTCCGCCGCAATGTGGTGCACCACGACCGAGAGCACGTGGTTCTGCGTGTTGTCGCGCCACTTCTTGCTGCTCAGCGGCGCGCGCTCGACCTGGTAGAGCCGAATCCGCACCGGGGATTCGGTCGTGATATCGAAACCGCGACCGATGAATTCGTAGAGGGCACTGCCCAATTCGCTTTCGGCGACCGGGACGATCTCCAGTTCCGGGATTGCCCGCGCGGCCGGGAGCACCTGCTGGTAGGCCACGCCCTCGTGCGACGGGTAGATCGTGCGCAGCGATTCGTGCCGGGTGATCACATCGGCGATCGCGCCGCGCAGCGCGGGCAGATCGAGATGCCCGTGCAGCCGCACCGCCGCCGGAATATTGTCGGCGGCCGAATCGGCGTCGAAGCGGTTGAGGAACCACATCCGCTGCTGTGCGAGCGACAGCGGCGGGTATTCCGGCCGCGGGCGCACGGTCAGCGCTTGGCGGGCGCCGGCCCCGGCACTGGCCTCCATGCGCGCGGCGAGTGCCGCGACGGTCGGCGCCTCGAACAGCAGTCGCACCGGAACCTGGGTGTCCAGTGCCGCGCCGAGTCGCGCCACCACCTGGGTGGCGACCAGCGAGTTGCCGCCGAGATCGAAGAAGTTGTCATCGATGCCGATGCGCTCGTGACTCAGCACATCGCTGAAAATGTCGACGACGATCTCTTCGATCGGGGTCGACGGTGCGCGGAATTCCTTGGCCTCGAAGACGGGTTCGGGCAGCGCGCGCCGATCCAGCTTGCCGTTGGGGTTCAGCGGCATAGCGTCGAGCACCACGATGGCGGCGGGAACCATGTACGACGGCAGCTGCTCGCTCAGGTGCGCGCGCAGCTCGTCGAGGTCGACCGTGCCGCCATTGGCGGGCACCACATAGGCCACCAGCTGATCGCCGGTCCGCGCATCCGCACGCACCAGCGCGACCGCCTGGGCCACCGAATCGTGTGTGGTGAGTGCGGTTTCGATCTCACCGAGTTCGATGCGCAGACCGCGCAGCTTCACCTGGAAATCGGTACGGCCGAGGTAGACGATGGCACCGTCGGCGTTGCGGGTCACCAGGTCGCCGGTGCGGTACATCCGGGATCCGGAGGCGCCGAACGGGTTGGCCACGAAGCGATCCGCGGTCAGATCGGTACGCCCGAAGTAACCGCGCGCCAACTGCGCACCGGCCAGATACAACTCACCCGCGACACCCGGCGCGACCGGATGCAGGCGAGCATCGAGCACATACGCCTGGGCATTCCAGACCGGCAGACCGATCGGCACCGCGCCGACCAGACCCTGCGCCACCGGACCGTGCGTCGCGTGCACCGCGAATTCGGTCGGGCCGTAGAGGTTGTAGAGCTCGGCGGAGCTGACCTTGCGAATGGCGGCGACGGTGTCACCGGTGAAGGCCTCACCGGCGACCAGCAATGCGCGCAACGACTCGAGCGCCGCACCACCGGTGGCATCCACACTGCCCGCGAAGACGGTCAGCATCGAGGGCACGAACGAGGTCATGGTGACCCGTTCGGCCGCAATGACCTCCGCCAGGTACTGCGGGTCACGATGCCCGTCCGGGCTCGCGACGACAATCCGGCCACCGGTGGACAACGGGCCGAACAGCTCCCACACCGACACGTCGAAGGTGGCAGGGGTCTTGAACAGCACGACGTCATCGGCACCGATGCCGTATTCACCGGTGATCCAACGGATCTGGTTCACCACCGCCGCGTGCGGCAGCGCCACACCCTTCGGACGACCGGTCGAACCGGACGTGAAGATCACATACGCGGTGTTCTCCGCCCGCAGCGGTGCGATCCGCTCCGCATCGGTGACCGGCGCATCCGAGTACTCGGACAGCTCGAGCTCATCGATGGAAAGCGTGGGCAGCCCACCGCTTTCGAAGTTGTCCCGCGAGGTCGTCAGCACACAGGCCGGTGCCGCGGACTCGAGCACATAGCTGATCCGCTCGGTCGGCTGATCCAGGTCCAGCGGCACATAACCGCCACCGGCCTCCTGCACCGCGTACGCCGCGACCACGAAATCGACCGAACGCCGCAGACCGAGGGCGACCAGCTTTTCCGGACCCACACCGGCCTCGATCAACCGCCGCGCCAAGCGGTGCACGCGCGCACCGAATTCGGCATACGTCAGCGAAGTGCCGGTGGCCGGATCCACGATCGCGACCGCATCGGGCGTGGCCGCGGCCTGTGCGGCGAACTCGCCGACCAAGGTGAGCCCGCCACCCTTGCGAACACCCGAACGACGCGGGGTGCGACCGGGCTGACGACGCGGCAGCAAATCGTGCTCGGTGTCGTTCCAGCCGACCACCGCGAGTGCGGTTTCCTGATCGTCGAGCAGCTGGATATCGCCGATCGGCACGGTCGGATCGGCGATGATGGCCGCCAGGATGCGATCGAGGCGCCGCGCGAAGGCCGCCACCGTGTCCTCGTCGAAAAGATCGAGGGCATAGGAGATTTCGGCCGACATACCGGCGGCCTGGCCCGATTCCTGGGTCTCCTGCAGGGTCAGCTGCAGATCGAATTTGGCCAGTCGCGCGTCGTAATCGATGCCGTTGACCGACAGTCCGGGCAGTTCCAGGTTGGCCTGCTTGACGTTCTGGAACGCCAGCATCACCTGGAACAGCGGATTACGGGCCTGCGAGCGGGCCGGGTTGAGAATTTCGACCAGGCGCTCGAACGGCAGATCCGCGTGCGCGAACGCCTGCAGGTCGGTTTCCCTTGCCAGGGCGAGCAGGTCGGCGAAGCTCGCCGAACCCGCGACATCGGTGCGCAATACGAGGGTATTGACGAACATGCCGATCAGGTCGTCCAGCGCGGCCTCACCACGACCGGCGGCCGGGGTACCGATGGCGATATCGCTGGTACCGCTGGCTCGCGCCAGCAGCACGGCGAGCGCGCTGTGCATGACCATGAACAGCGACGAATTGTGCTTGCGACCCAGATCGATGAGCGCACGCTGGGTCTCGGCGGAGATCACGAACGCGTAGGTGCCGCCGCGGTAGGAGGCGATCGCCGGACGCGGGCGGTCCGAAGGCAGCACCAATTCGTCGGGCAGATCGGCGAGTTGTTCGGTCCAGTACCGGATCTGGCTGGAGATCAGCGACTCCGGATCGCCCTCGGAGCCGAGCACCTCGCGCTGCCACAGCGCGTAGTCCGCGTACTGCACTGGCAGCGCGGACCAGGCGGGCGACTCCCACGAGGTGCGCGCCGCGTACGCCACCATGACGTCACGCGCCAGCGGCCCCATCGACCAACCGTCGGCCGAAATGTGGTGCACCACCATGCCGAGTACGAACTCGGACTCGCTGATCTCGAAAAGCCTTGCGTGCAAAGGCACTTCGTCGGTGACGTCGAAGGCCATGGAGGCCAGGTCGATCAGATGCTCGACCAGCGTCTCCTCGGTGACCCGGTACGGGGTCAGGTCGGGCACGATCTGCGCCGCGTCGAGCACCACCTGAACCGGACCGCTCTTCGTCTCCGGGAAGACGGTGCGCAGCGATTCGTGCCGGTCGATCACGTCGATGACCGCGACCTGCAGTGCGGCGACATCGAGATCACCGGAGAGCCGGATGGCGACCGGAATGTTGTTGACCGCCGAGGCGGTATCGAAGCGGTTGAGGAACCACATGCGCTGCTGCGCGAGCGACAGCGGCACCTCCTCCGGGCGCTCCCGGGCGACCAGCGCGCTGCGGGCGCCGGCACCGGCATGCGATTCCACCCGGGCCGCCAGCGCGGCCACGGTGGACGCCTCGAACACCATCCGCACCGGCACCCGGGTATCGAGTGCGGTGCCGATGCGCGAGGCCACCTGGGTGGCGATCAGCGAGTTGCCGCCGAGTTCGAAGAAGTCGTCGTCTACGCCGACGCGCGGCAGGTCGAGCACCTCACCGAAGATCTGGGCGACGATCTCCTCGATGGGTGTGCTCGGCGCGCGGAAGGTGTGCACCTCGAAGACCGGCTTGGGCAGGGCGCGCCGATCGAGCTTGCCGTTCGCATTGAGCGGCATGGCCTCGAGCGTCACGAATGCCGCGGGCACCATGTAGGTGGGCACCATGCCTGCCAGATGCGTGCGCAGGGCGGTATCGAATCCCGCCTCCGGCTCGGCCTCGGTCGGCACCACATAGGCGACCAACTGGTCGCCGAGTCGGCTGTCGGAACGGACCAGCGCGACCGCCTGCGCCACCGCGGGATGGGCGCGCAAAGCGGCTTCGATCTCGCCGAGCTCGATCCGGACACCGCGCAGTTTCACCTGAAAGTCGGTGCGACCGCTGTAGACGATCTGTCCCGCGGCATCGCGGGTCACCAGGTCACCGGTGCGGTACATGCGAGAACCGCTGGGGCCGAACGGATTCGCGACGAAGCGGTCGGCCGTCATATCCGGCCGGGTGAGATAACCGCGCGCCAGCTGGTCGCCCGACAGATACAGCTCACCCGCGACACCCGGGGGCACCGGATGCAGTCGCGCGTCGAGCACATAGGCCTGGGTGTTCCAGACCGGCGCACCGATCGGCACCGCGCCGCGCACCACCTCGCCGACGACGGCATGGGTGGCGTTGACGGTAAATTCGGTTGGGCCGTAAAGGTTTATCAGCGTGATATCGGGGCGGCCGAGCTTGCGGAACGCCTCAACCGCCTCGCCGGTGAACGCCTCACCACCGACCAGCAGCATGCGCACCGAGCTCAGTGCCGCCGGATCGACGGTGCCGGCGAATACGGTCAGCAGCGACGGCACGAACGAGGTCACGGTGACCTGTTCGGCGGCGATGACTTCGGTCAGATATTGGGTGTCGCGGTAGCCGTCATGGGTGGCGATCACGGTCCGGCCGCCGGTCAGCAAGGGCGCCAACGGCTCCCACACCGACGCGTCGAAGGTGGCCGGGGTCTTGTACAGCGCGACATCGTCGGCGCCGAGCCCGAATTCGCTGATGAGCCAGCGCATCTGGTGCACCAGCGCGGCATGCGATACCCCGACGCCCTTCGGGCGACCGGTGGAACCCGAGGTGAAGATCGCGTACGCCAGATGCTCCGGACGCAACGGCGAGATGCGCTCGGCATCTGTCACCGGGGCATCGGAGATCCCGGACAGATCGAGCTCGTCGACAACGACCGACTCCAGGCCCTCCGGCGCGAACCGGTCCCGCGACGTGGTCAGCACATAGGCAGGCGCCGCGGTATCGAGCACATGGGCGATGCGTTCGGCAGGCTGATCGAGATCCAGCGGCACATAGGTGCCACCGGCCTCGAGCACCGCATGGATCGCGGTCACCAGGTCGAGCGAACGCCGCATACCGAGCGCGACCGGGACATCCGGACCGACGCCCGCCTGGATCAGCCAGCGCGCGAGCGCGTGCACCCGAGAGCCGAAATCCGCATATGTCAGCGTCGCGGAGCGACTCGATGCGGGGTGGTGGTCGGGCGACGGGTGGGCCAGCGACGCACCGACGGCCGGGGTGAAGCCGTCGACGGAGCGGTCGACCACGGCGATCGCGTCCGGCGTCGCCGCCACCTGGCGGGTGAACAGATCGCTCACCGTCCCGGCCGCCTCGAGCTCGCGCGGCGCACCGTGCCAGCCGTCGCGTGCCAGCTCGACCTCGCGCTCGTCGAGCAGATCGATATCGCCGACGATCGCCGCCGGATCCGCGGTCACGCCGCGCAGAATCCGTACCAGCCGATCGGCGAACGAGGAGACGGTCGCCTCGTCGAACAGGTCGGTGGCGTAGGAGACGACCACCGAAACGCCCGCGGGCTCACCCTGGTTGCCGCGCTGTTCGGTCAGCGTCCAGAGCAGATCGAACTTGGCGATGTGGACTTCGAGTTCGGCGGCCGACACCGACAGTCCGGGCAGTTCCAGTGTGCCGTGCGACATCTCCTGGAACGACAGCATCACCTGGAACAGCGGATGCCGCGCCTGCGAGCGGGTCGGGTTGACCACCTCGACGAGACGTTCGAACGGAACGTCGCTGTAGGCGAACGCCGCGAGGTCGACTTCCCTGGTGCGCCCGAGGAATTCGGTGAAGGACCGACTCGGATCGACCTCCGAGCGCAGCACGAGCGTGTTGACGAACATGCCGATCAGGTCGTCGAGAGCCTGTTCACCGCGTCCGGCGACCGGGGTGCCGATGGCGATATCGGTGGTGCCGGACAGCCGGGCGAGCAGCAGTGCGAGCGCGGCGTGCAGCACCATGAACGGGGTGGCGCCCTCGGCGCGGGCCAGTGCGCTCAGCCGGGTATGCAGTTCGGCATCGATATCGAAAGCGAACTGCGCGCCGTGGAAGCTCTGCACCGGCGGACGCTGCCGATCGGTGGGCAGATCCAGCTGATCCGGCAGACCGGCCAGCGCGTCGCGCCAGTAGGCGATCTCGCGGGCGGCCATGGACTCGGAATCGCTTTCGGCGCCGAGCAATTCGCGCTGCCACAGGGTGTAGTCGCGGTACTGCACCGGCAGGGGCGCCCAGGCGGGCGCTTCCCCGGCCGCGCGGGCCAGATACGCGGTCGTGACGTCGCGCGCGAGCGGCCCGAACGAGAAGCCGTCCGCCGCGATGTGGTGCACGACGAAGGCGAGCGCGTACTCGGGCGTGTCATCCGAGGACGCACCGGTGATCTGATACAGGCGCACCCGAATGGGCAGCTCGGCCGAGACATCGAAGCCGGCGGAGGCGAATTCGGTGAGCACGTCGACCAATTCGGACGCCTCGAGCGGCTGCACGTCGACGCCGAGGTCGACCTCCTCGATCGGCAGCACCTGCTGATAGGCGCCGTCGCCCGAGTTGGGGAAGATGGTGCGCAGCGATTCCTGGCGCGTCAGCACATCGGTGAGCGCGGCCCGCATCGCGTCGAAATCGACGCGACCGCCCAACCGCACCACGAACGGCAGGTTGTACGTCGGCACCGTGGAGTCGAACTGGTTGATGAACCACATCCGCTGCTGTGCCAGCGACAGCGGCACCCGCTCGGGCAGTTCCTGGGCCACCAGGGCCGGTCGTGGCCGATCGGTGGGCGGCGCCGATTCGGCGCGGGCGGCCAGACCGGCCACGGTCGGGGTCTCGAACAGCGCACGCACGCCGATCCGGGTGCCGAATGCCGCGCCGATCCGCGCCACCACCTGGGTGGCGACCAGCGAGTTGCCACCCAGATCGAAGAAGTTGTCATCGATGCCGACGCGTTCCTGGCTGAGCACATCGGCGAAGATCGCCGCCACGATCTGCTCGGCCGGGGTACGAGGGGCACGGAATGCGGTCGCGTCCCCGCTGAACACCGGCTCCGGCAGGGCCTTTCGGTCCAGCTTGCCGGAGGTGTTGAGCGGGAATGCGTCCAGCACCATGATCGCCGCGGGCACCATGTAGCTCGGCAGCTTTTCCGCGACGAACCGGGTGAGCTCGATCGCTTCGATCGACTGGCCCGGCGCGGGCACGACATAGGCGACCAACTGCTGACCGGTCGCGGTATCGACGACCAGCACCGCGGCTTGGCTGACCGCAGGATGGGCCAGCAGGTCGGTTTCGATCTCACCGAGCTCGATGCGCTGACCGCGGAACTTCACCTGGAAGTCGGTGCGGCCGATGTATTCCAGGGTCCCCGCGACATTCCAGCGCACCAGGTCACCGGTGCGGTACATGCGCTCGCCATTGCTGCCGAACGGATTGGCGACGAACCGATCCGAGGTCAGATCCGGGCGACCGCGGTAACCGCGCGCCAGCTGACGCCCACCCAGATACAGCTCACCCGGTGCGCCGACGGCCGCCGGGCGCAGCCGCGAATCCAGCACGTAGACCTGGACATTCCACTCCGGGATACCGATCGGCACCGTCACGGTGTCGGCGGCGGTGGCCTCCCAGTAGGTGACCGAGACCGCGGCCTCGGTGGGGCCGTACAAGTTGTGCAGACCGGCGGGAGCGGAGCCTGCGGAGCGACCAGAAAATTCAGTGGTGATCTCCCTGAATTTCGCGGCGGTCTCCGGCGGCAGCGCCTCACCGATGACGAAAACCGCACGCAGCGTGGCACATTGGGCGGCGGTGGCATGGGCGACAAAGACCGTCAGCATGGACGGCACGAAGTCGGTGACGGTGACACCGTGGCGCTCGATCATCTCGGCGACATACAGCGGATCGCGGTGCCCGTCCGGCGTCGCGACAACAAGTTTCGCGCCGACCATCAGCGGCAGGAAGTAACCCCACAGCGATACGTCGAAGGTGGTCGCGGTCTTCTGCAGGTACACGTCGTCGGCAGTGAGGCGGTACTCGTCGAGCATCCACAGCTGCTGGTTGACGATCGCATGATGGGTTACCGCAACACCTTTCGGGCGTCCGGTCGAACCCGAGGTGTAGATCACGTAGGCGGTGTTGTCCGGCCGCAGCGGCGCTCGCCGCTCCGAATCCGCCACCGGCGCATCGTCGTACGCGGATACGTCGAGGGTGTCGATTTCCACCCGGCGCACCGATTCCGGCAGCTCGAGTTCGTCACCGGAGACCGTCAGCACACAGACCGGTGCCGCGGACTCGAGGATGTAGGCGGTGCGATCGGCCGGATGATCCGGATCGATCGGCACATACGCGCCACCGGCCTTGAGCACCGCGTGCATACCGACGACGAGATCCAGTGAACGTCGCATGCCAAGTGCGACAAGCGATTCCGGTCCGACACCGTCGGCGATCAGGAACCGGGCCAGGCGATTGACCCGCGTCGCGAACTCCGCATAGGTAAGCTGCGCGCCCTCGAAATCCAGCGCGACGTTGTCCGGGGTCAGCTGAATCTGCGCATCCAGCAGCGCCGCCAGGGTGGTATCCGGGACGTCCTGCTCGGAGTCGTTCCACTCCGCGACGGTCAGCTCCCGCTCCGTCGCGGTGGTCAGCTCGAGGCCCCAGACCGGCGCATCCGCCTCGGCCCGCAGGAAGCGCTCGAAGAATTCGAGGAAGCGTTCGTGCTGACGCCGCGTCTCCGCCTCGGAGTACAGGTTCGGGTTCGTCTCGAAGTCGATGCGCGCGCGCGAACCGCCCTCGGACTGATAGAAGTTGACGCCGAGATCCTCGATGCTGCCGGTGGACAGCACAACCATGGTGCCGACCATCGAGCCCATGCTGATCTTGTCCTGGAACAGCATGATGTTGACCCAGGGGCCGAAGAACTCCCTGGTCACCACGCCCTCACCGGCCGCGTCGCGACGGATGTCCTCGTGCCGGTAACGCTGGTGCCGCAGCGCGCCGGTCACCTCGACCTGAACCTGCTTGAGCACATCGGCCACGGTGGTCTCGTGCCCGATCCGCAGTCGCAACGGCACGATATTCGACGAGACGCCGCCGGAGCGGCGCATCACGGCGGTGGTCCGCGCGGTCACCGGCAGGCTCAGGATCACGTCCTCGGAGCTGGTCCACTGCGCCAGATATCCGGCGAACGCGGCGAGCAGCAACCCGGCCGGCGACGACTCATGGCGCGCCACAGCCGCTTCCAGCACCGCATTCTGCTCGTCCGAGAGCAGCACACTACTGAGGGTGTTGATCGGCGCAGGCCCCGCGGACCGGCCCGCCAGGCTGGTGCCGTCCTCCACACCGGCGACCCGCTCGGCCCAGTACGTCTTGTCCGACTGGAACCGGGAACTGTCCCGGTAGGCCATCTCCTGCTCGTAGAGCGTGCGCAGGTGCGCGGCATTGGCCGGTGCGGGTTCGGTGCCGTTCAACAGGGCGGTGTACCAGTCGGCGACCCTGGAAAGGTTGGTCACTGCGCCGAAGCCGTCCAGCACGATGTGGTGCGCGCGCAGGTACAGGTACCAGTGGTGATCGCCCACCTGCAGGCCCGCGAAACGCAGCAGCCGATCCTCGAGCAGGTTCAGCGGGGCGCTGTATTCGGCGCGCATCCACGCCATGGCGGCGGCCTGGGGATCGGCCTCACCGCGGAAGTCGACGTAGTAGACCTTGTCCCGGTCCGGAATCGTGTAGTCGATCCACTGATACGGCTGGCCGTCGATCTCGGTGATGCAGAGCATGCCGGAGCCGCGCTCCTGCCCGGAGCTGATCAGCGCCTCGCGCAGGACCGTCAGGTCGAGGTCGCCGTGCAGGTCGACGTACTGCGCGATGTTGATCGGCACCTGCGGGTCGACGTGCTGGGCGTACCAGATACCCAGCTGCGCCGGGGACAACGGGAACGGCTCGCTCGACTCCCTCGAAGCAGCGTGCGCCCGTTCGCCACCAGTTTCGCCGTTTCCGCCGAAATCCAGCCGGTCCAACCGTAACCTCGCTTCCGGAACACCACACGAGCGCTCCCCGATGAACACCGGGACGTCGACGCGCACCTATACCAGCGTGGCGCCTGTGTTCCCGCGTTCAGTTCTCATCAATCAAGCAAAAATGTTCATTGGCACTATCTGCCCGTCAGGCCGAGCTTGTTACATGGGCGCGACCATGCCCGCCACCCACCGACCGGCTCCGCCGGGAAGTTCAATGCAGATCACCGAAACAATCTACCGTCGCCCTCGCCAGCCGACCAATCAGCTCTCATAGCCGGGGAACATCAGCCCAGGCAGGGGGATCATCGCAAGTTTGCTGGATGGCTGTCACCGATCTCACACTGCTTGCGAAGGTCGGTGTCGGGCGCGGGCCGGGTCGTAGAGATGGGACTGGGTACAGGACAGATTCGGGGTGATGGCGCGTCCGACGAGAATGACGGCGGCTTGGCGCAGACCCGCGGATTCGACCTGGTCGGCGATGCCGGTGAGGGTGCCGCGCAGGACCAGTTGGTCGGGTTGGCTGGCTCGGTAGACCACGGCGGTCGGGCAGTCGGCGCCGTAGGCCGGGATCAGCTCGGCGGCCAGTGGGCGGATTCGGGTGATGGCCAGGTGCAGCACCAGCGTGGCCTGTGTCCTGGCGAAGTTCGCGAGAGCCTCGGACTCGGGCATAGCAGTCGAACGGGCCTGGGCGCGGGTGAGGACCACCGACTGGACCACTTCGGGAACGGTCAACTCGGTACCGAGTAGGGCGGCCGCGGCGGCGTAGGCGGGGACGCCAGGGGTGATGTCCCATGGCACGTCCGCGGCGTCGAGGCGGCGGGTTTGTTCGGTGAGGGCCGAATATATGGAGGGATCGCCCGAGCAGAGGCGCGCGACATCCTTACCGGAGCGGTGCGCGCGCACCAGGTGCTCGGTGATCTGGTCGATGTCCAGGTGCTGGGTGTCGATCAGCTCGGTATCGGGAGCGCAGTGCGCGAGCACCTCGGGGTCGAGATAGGTGCCCGCGTAGAGGCAGACCGGGGCGGTGCGCAGCAGCTCGACCGCGCGGACGGTCAGCAGGTCCGCGGCGCCCGGCCCGGCCCCGATGAAATGCACGGTCATGCGGCTGAGTGTAGGGCTAGGCCGTCGCGTCGAAGTGGGCGATCACCTTGGACGGGTGCACCCGGACCACCAGTTCGCCCGGGACGCCGTTGCGCTTGCCGAATTCCTCGGCCCGATCCGCGCCCATATAGCGGCCGCCGATCTCGGTGGCGGTGCGCAGGAGTTCGTCGGGATCCTCGGACAGGGTCACGGTGCCCTGGATCTGAATGGACGAATACGGCGCTTCCTCGAGGTCGACCACCACCGCGATGCGTGGATCGCGGGCGAAGGCCTTGCCCTTGGCCGAGGTCTTGCCGGTATTGAAGACCAGTTCGTCGCCCTCGAGGACGAACCACACCGGGCTGACCACCGGTCGACCGTCGGCGGCCACGAACGCCACCTTTCCGGTTCGCTTGGCGTGGGTCAGGAAGTCGCGCACTTTGGGATCCGAAAGTGAGGCCATGCCCCAACCCTAGAGCCAGCTGCCCTTCAGATGGCGCCTTGTTCGCGGGCGCGTGCGACGGCGGAGGTGCGCGAGCGGACGCCGAGTTTGGCGTAGATGTGCACCAGGTGGGATTTGACGGTGGTTTCGCTGAGGAACAGCTCCTTGGCGATCTCCCGGTTCGAACTGCCGTCGGCCACCAGCCGCAGCACCTCGATTTCGCGTGGGCTCAAAGTGGTGTCGGCGCGGCGAACGCGGATCATCAGTTTGGAGGCCACCGCGGGCGACAGCACGCTCTCCCCGGCCGCCGCCGATCGCACCGCCGCGAGCAGTTCCACCGGCGGGGTGTCCTTGAGGATGTAGCCGCAGGCCCCGGCCTCGATCGCGCTGAGGATATCGGCGTCGGTGTCGTAGTTGGTGACGACCAGGACATTGGGCGGCTGCGCGAGCGAACGCAATTCGGCCGTTGCGTCGACGCCGGAGCGTCCGGGGCCGAAGCTGAGATCCATCAGCACCAGATCGACCGGGGTGGTGGTGCAGAAGGCTATGGCCGCCTCGGCGGTCGGTGCGTCGCCGAGGACGGTGATGTCGGGATTGCTCTCCAGTAGTGCGCGCAGGCCGGCGCGCACGATGGCGTGGTCGTCTGCCAGGAGTAGGCGAATCATGTGCGGGGCTCCCGGTCCGTTGCATTGGGTATGCCCGCGGCGGGCGTGCTGGGCTCGCTCGGCGCGGGCCCGGATTCCGGCGCAGTATGCGCTGCTGTGCCGGTTTCGTCCTGCGCAGTCTCGGATTCCGTTGCGCGCTGTGCCGCTGCGGGCAGGTCCGGGTCGTTCGGCACGGGCGCGGATTTCGCGGGGCTCGTTTCCGCTGTGGATAGGTCCGAATCAGTTGCGGGCAAGCCCGAATCGGCTGTGCCCGAGGCGGATTCCGCGGGGGCGGGCTCCAGTGGAAACGAGACGGTGACGGCGGTGTGGCCGGGCTCCGACTCGACCGCCATTGTGCCGCCCTGCTGTTCGACGCGACTGCGCATAGCGGCCAACCCGAAGGTGCCGGTCGGGGCGCGGTCGAGCACAGCGGGATCGATGCCCAAGCCGTCATCGACAACGTCGAGGTACACATCGGTATCGGCGTAGGTCAGGGTCAATCGCATCCGGCTCGCGCCCGCGTGGCGCACCACGTTCGAGACCGCCCCCTGCGCGATCCGAACAAGTGCCGCCTCGACAGGCATCGGCAGGCGCTCCGGGGTGCCCTCGACGACCATCTGGGTGAGCAGTCCCGGAGCCTCGGCGCGTCGACAGATGCGCTCGAGCGCCTGCGCGAGGCTCTGCCCCTCCAGGGCGGCCGGGGTCAATTCCGCTATCAGCCTTCGGGTTTCGGCCAGATTCTCCGCAGCCGTCTCGCGGGCCAGCCGAATCTGTTGCAGCGCAGGATGATCCGGTGCCGACTGTTCCGCGGCATGCAACAGGAGCTGGATGCTGCTCAAACCCTGCGCGACGGTGTCGTGGATCTCCTGCGCCAGCCGCTCACGCTCGGCCAATTTGCCCGCTGTGCGCTCCCGTTCCGCGAGAGTGGCTCGGGTACTGAGCAATTCGTCGATCAGGCGCTGGCGTTCGGCGGATTCGCGGAACAGCGCCTCGTAGCCGAGCCCGATCCCCACCGCGACGGCCGCGCCGATAATCGGACCGATCGCACCCGCCACCGACCAGCCACGATGCACCCCGAAACCGATCACGGCCACCACCGTGGCCGCACCGACCGCGAGCAGACTCCACGGCCGTGGCAGCAGGTGCAGGTAGAGGAAGAACACGCCGAATGCGAGGTATCCGGCATCGGGGGCGAGCACCACGAGGCCGAGCCACAGCACCGTCAGCGCCGCCAGCCAGATGCGGATCCCCGCCGGGCGGCGACCGACCAGCGCACCGGCGAAGTACACGGCCAGGAATGCCACGGTCAGCGTGACGACGCCGAGCGGATGTCCGGCGCCCGGCAGCAGTGCACGCACCGCGACCACCACGGCCAGCGTCGTCACCAGCACATGCAGCCCCAACCGTAGCGCGGTGAAGACAGGCGTGAACGGCGACGAATGCACGTTGCCAGCTTATGTGCGGCTATCCGGGCGGCATCCATCGAAAGGCGTAAAACACCGACCAACCTTCGATCGGGCCGCATTCCTCCGCGTGCGCGATGGCATGGGAGCCGACGCGCGGCAGGGTGATGGCATGTTCGTCGCACTCCGGGATCTGCGGGCCGCACGCGGCCGTTTTCTGCTCATCACGCTGGTCGTCACCCTGGTGGCGCTGCTGGTGAGTTTCCTGAGCGGTCTCACCGCCGGACTCGCGCACCAGAACATCTCGGCCATCGAGGCGATCCACGCCGATGCCATCGTCTTCGCTGATAGCGGCGCGGATCCCTCCTTCGACGCCTCCGCACTGACCGAGCAGCAGGTCGAGACCTGGCAGGCGTCCGCGGGCTCCGTGGACCCGATCGGCATCAGCCGGGCCGAGGGTGCCGTGTCGGGGCAGGGTGCGACCAAACCCGCCCAGGTCGCACTGTTCGGCACTACCGGAACCGCATTCGGCAACCGCGTCGCAACCGATTCCGGCACCGTCGTCCTCAGCACCGGCGCGGCCAAGGCACTCGATGCCATCACCGGTGACACCGTCACACTCGGCGCGGGCACTTTCCGGGTGGCCGCGGTCGACGGCGACGACTGGTACAGCCACACCCCCGTCGTCTGGATGACGCCCGCCGACTGGCAATCGGTGAGCCCGCGCGGCGGCGCCGCCACGGTGCTCGCGGTATCCGGTGTCCCGAATATGGCCTCCGTCAACGCATCTGCGCATACCACCTCGACCAGCGTCTCCGGATCGCTGTCGGCATTGAGTTCCTACCAGGCCGAAAACGGTTCGCTGACCTTGATGACGGTGCTGCTGTTCGCTATTTCGGCCTTGGTGATCGGCGCATTCTTCACCGTGTGGACGGTGCAGCGCATGCCCGATATCGCGACCTTGAAGGCGCTCGGCGCGACATCCGGCGCACTGGTCCGCGACGCTCTCGCCCAAGCGGCGATCGTGCTGACCGCGGGTGTCGTGGTCGGACTCGGAATCACCGTAGCTGCAGCAACATTCATGGGCGACGCACTGCCTTTCGTACTCAGCGTTTCGACGACCCTGGTTCCCGCGGCTGCTCTGATCCTCCTCGGCCTGCTCGGCGCGGCCTTCGCCCTGCGCTTCCTGTTCACCACCGACCCGCTGACCGCACTCGGTGCGGCCCGCTGACCATCGGAGACCTGCATGACCACCGCGACCATGACGAAAACCGCTCTCACCGTGAGCGAAACAACCCTCACCTACCCGGACGGTGCGGGCCGCCTGACCGCACTGAACCAGGTGAACCTGCACGTCACCGGCGGCACCATCGCCGCAATCACCGGCCCCTCCGGCTCCGGAAAATCCAGCCTCCTCGCCGTCATCTCCACCCTGATCCGCCCCGACTCCGGCCGCATAACCCTCGAAACACCCAACAGCACAGTCGATCTCGCCACTCTCACCCGTCGCGAAGCCGCCGCCCTGCGCCGCTCGTCCATCGGCATCGTCTTCCAACAGCCGAACCTGATCCCCGCCTTGACCGCCGTCGAACAGCTAGAGGCCATGTCCCACCTCGGCCAGCACCTGTTCACTTCCCCCACGCGACGCCGCGAAACCCACACCAAGGCAATGGAATTACTCGACGCCGTCGGCCTTGCCGACCAACACGCCAAACGCCCCGCCCAACTCTCCGGCGGCCAACGCCAACGCGTCAACATAGCCCGCGCCCTGATGAACGACCCGTCCCTCCTGGTCATCGACGAACCAACCAGCGCCCTCGACACCGAACGCGGCACCGCCATAATCGAACTGATCCTCACCATGGCCCGCACCCACCAGGCCGCCACCCTCCTGGTAACCCACGACCACACCCACCTCCATCAAATGAACGCCGTCTACCGCATGATCGACGGCACCCTCACCCTCGACCACGCCACCGGCCAAGCCGCCTGAAACCTGCACGTCCGCTGGCATTTTCCGGTCGGTGGCTACCGTCAATGTGCAGGAATGCCCAGTGTCCTGCACGAAGTGCCCGCGCCGATCAGTGCGGCGAACGAGGCTCGCCGTACTTCCTGGTTCCACCGCTCTAGCGCACGACCGCGGGCTCCACATCGGCTATCGAACGATTACGCCGATAAACCGAGCAGCACATTCCGCTGCTCCCGGACCCGAACCTGAATCGCGTCGACCACCGCCGCCACCTCGGGCCTGCGCAATGTCTCGGTGCGAGTGACGAGCCAATAGGTGAGCCGAACGGAGACTTCCTTCCGAAGCACTCGGATCAGGTCGTCGTGACGATCGGCCATAAAGCATGGCAGCAAGCCGAGCCCCGCGGCCGCTCGGGTCGCTTCGACGTGCACGAAAACATTTGTGGAAGTGACGGATTCACGCATGGCAGGCGCGAAACTAGAGGACAGGTCCAAATCGTCCACTTGCAGCATCGAATCGATGAAGTAAACCAGCGAGTGGCGTGCGAGATCCCCAATGGCCGTTGGTGTTCCGTGTTCGCGGAGATAGTCACGCGAACCGTAGAGCCCGAGACAGTAATCGGCCAACCGAATTGCCCTGGCGCGGTGCACTTGCGGCTCACCGACCACCACTTCGATATCCAGACCCGACCGCTGCTGGGATGCGCGCCGGGTCGCCGCGACGATCTCGACGGCGATCTTCGGATGTCGCCGCTGCACCTCGGCGGCGGCCGGTGCGGCCATATAGGCACTGAATCCGTCGGTCGCCGAAATCCGAACCACACCCTCCAAGACCCGCATGCCATCGGCATCGGTAGCCAGCGACTTGACCGCGGACTCCACCGCCTCCGCCGCCGCCAACGCCTCCCGCCCGAGATCGGTCAGCTCCCATCCACCGGTCACCCGGGTGAGCACCCGACCGCCCAGGGTCTGTTCCAGTGCGGCAATGCGGCGCGAGATGGTGGTGTGGTTGATGCCGAGCTCCTCGGCGGCCGAGACGAAACGCCCGGAGCGCCCGACGGCGAGCAGAACCAGCAGATCATCCGCGCTGGGGCGGCTGGTACCCGAGGCAGGCGGACTCATTTCTGCATTCTTGCAGATAGGCACTGCACAACTGGTCATTGCGGCCGAAGATATGTGCACGAATACTCGTTCTGACCACGAAATGTGGGGGCCGTCACATCTTGTTGTCGGATGTGGCCCCGGTCATGAAGGAGATGTTCGATGAGCGTGCGCGATGCAATGCGGCCGACGGGAAGCGATCCCGGCGGGATACCGGCCGGGCTGAGGCGGGTGGTGGCCGCGTCCATGGCAGGCACTGTGGTCGAGTGGTACGAGTTCTTCCTCTACGGCACGGCCGCGACGCTCGTCTTCAGCAAGGTGTTCTTCGCCAAGGGCACCAGCGACCTCGACGCGATCCTCGCCGCCTTCATCACCTACGCCGTCGGCTTCGCCGCACGTCCGTTGGGCGGCGTCGTCTTCGGACATTTCGGCGACAAATACGGCCGCAAGAAGCTACTGCAATTCAGCCTGGTGCTGGTCGGTGCCGCGACCTTCCTGATGGGCTGTCTGCCGACCTTCGCCCAAATCGGTTATTGGGCACCGACATTGCTGGTGGTCCTGCGATTCATCCAGGGCTTCGCGGTCGGCGGCGAATGGGGCGGCGCGGTACTGCTCGTAGCCGAACACAGTCCGAACAAGAGCCGCGGATTCTGGGCGAGCTGGCCACAGGCCGGGGTGCCGGTGGGCAATATGTTGGCGACGGTCGCTTTACTGGCATTGACCTCGACGCTGTCCGATGCCGCATTCCTGAGCTGGGGTTGGCGCGTCGCATTCTGGTTGTCCGCGGTGGTCGTGCTGGTCGGCTACTACATCCGCACCAAGGTCACCGACGCACCCATTTTCGTTGCGGCGCAGCAGGAAATAGAACAAATCAAGGCCAATTCGCTCAGTGTCGTCGAGGTGCTGCGGCGCTACCCGCGCGGCGTATTCACCGCCATGGGGCTGCGATTCGGCGAGAACATCCTCTACTACCTGGTGGTCACCTTCACCATTACCTATCTCAAGGTGCATGTGCACGTCGACACCAAGGTCATCCTCTGGTGGTTGCTGGCCGCACATGCCGTGCACTTGTTCATGATTCCGTTGGCGGGCAATCTCTCCGATCGCTTCGGCAGGCGACCGGTGTATCTGGTCGGCGCGCTCACCGCGGGCACCTGGGGGTTCTTCGCCTTTCCGATGATGGACAGCGGCCACAACGCGATCATCATGTCCGCGATCATTATCGGCCTGGTATTCCACGCCTTCATGTATGCGGGACAGCCCGCGATCATGGCCGAGATGTTCCCGACCCGGATGCGGTATTCCGGTGTTTCCCTCGGTTATCAGGTCACCTCGATCGTGGCCGGATCGCTCGCCCCGATCATCGCCGTGCGCTTGCTCAATACCTTCGGGTCCGCGGTACCGATCGCCCTGTATTTGGCTGCGGCCGCGGCGATTACCGCGATCGCCGTCCTGTTCGCCCGCGAAACGAAGGGCATCACGCTGGAAAGCATCGACAGTGCCGACGCGGAAACCCTTGCCACGCAGACCCCGGCAGCGCGGGTCGAACCCCTACGAGCGGAGCTCACATGAGCGAGCGCAGCGAGCGAACAATCAACACAGCGACAAGGTCGGTCATGCCGGAGCCGAGCGCCAGCGAGGTGCAGGCATGAGTGACCTGAACGGACGTTCCGCCCTGATCACCGGCGGCGCCAGCGGCATCGGCGCCGCCTGCGCCAGAGAACTCGCGGCACGCGGCGCAACCGTCACCATCGCCGATATCGATGACGTGACCGCGAAGGCACTCGCAGGTGAGATCGACGGAAAAGCCTGGGCCATAGATCTCCTCGACGTCGCCGCCCTGGAACAACTCACCCTGGACGTGGACATCCTGGTGAACAATGCCGGTGTACAGAGCATCAACCCGATCGAAGACTTCCCACCGGAACGATTCCGGAACCTGATGACCCTCATGGTCGAAGCGCCGTTCCTGCTCATCCGCGCGGCACTGCCGCAGATGTATCGGCGGGGCTTCGGCCGGATCATCAATCTGTCCTCGGTGCACGGGTTGCGCGCATCCGAATACAAGGTCGCGTATGTGACGGCCAAGCACGCACTCGAGGGCCTGTCCAAGGTGACCGCGCTCGAGGGCGGTCGCCACGGTGTCACCAGCAATTGCGTAAATCCCGGCTATGTCCGAACGCCGCTGGTGGACAAGCAGATTGCCGATCAGGCCAAGGCGCACGGCATCGACGAGCAGGAGGTGCTGGAGCGGGTGCTGCTCACCGAGAGCGCGATCAAGCGCCTGGTGGAGCCGCAAGAGGTTGCGTCACTGGTGGGTTGGCTCGCCTCGCCGAATGCGGGCATGGTCACCGGCGCCTCCTACACCATGGACGGCGGGTGGACCGCGCGGTGATGCTGTGTTCGATTGGCCGCGCCTTCGGCGCGGCGTGTTCGCGGCCCCCTGGTGTCTCGCGTCCGAGCCGTCGAGACTCGCGCCTGCGGCGCATGCGCTTCGACGAC
>NZ_JBIAFV010000009.1:0-303297 GCF_042869435.1 Nocardia sp. NPDC006982
CCAACGGCCCAAGCTCAGAACACCGGGCACATGATCAATCATCATGCCCCAGAACGCAATTCGCATGGGTCAATCACGGAAAGCGTGCCAGATCCAGTCTTCAGGCGGAAGCGACAGCCGCAGAAGCGAGCGAGCACACCGGTCCCGAGTCTGCTGCCTCCTGACATGCTTATGAGCCTCAATCCCGGTCTGTCGGTCGGGTATGCATGTAGCACAGAGAGGGCCGAGTGTGAGCGAGGGCGAGCTGGAATGGGTGGATTTGGGCGAGGTCCCATATCTCGAGGCCGTCGCGCAGATGGAAACCTGGGTTCGAGAGCGGCGGGAGGGGCGCATTGCGGATCGGCTGGTATTGCTCACTCATCCCGCAGTGATCACCTATGGTGTCCGGCCCCCCGTCATGAATTGCCGCTGCAGACCGAGATTCCTCTGGTTGAGGTGAACAGAGGGGTCAAGCGACCTACCACGGACCGGGGCAGCTGATGGGTTATCTAGTGGTCGATCTCCGTCAGCGCGGCCCCGGGGATATCGTGCGCTGGCTGGAGCAAGGCTTGATCAGTGCCTTGGAGTCGCTTGGCCTGCGGGCTGTTCGACGTGACACGCCGGCCAAGGCCCAGAGCCTGGTCGGAGTCTGGACGTTGGAGCACGAGAAGGTTGCCTCGATCGGTATGCGGATTCGCGGCGGCGTGACGAGCCATGGGTTTGCTCTGAATATCGCGCCAGACCTGGCCGCGTTTTCGGCATTCACGGCCTGCGGGCTGCCCGAGGTGGCGATGACCTCAATCGCGGAGATGGCCGCTGCCATGGGAATGCCCACCCCTTCAGAAGAGGCGGTACGAGCGGCCGTAGCCGCAGCGCTCGGAGCAGTTTGACGTTGGCAAACCGGTGCGGCCGACAGGCCCTCGCTCGCCCCAGCCACGGAACAACTCCGTTGCGGCGTCGATCGTGAACGGTCGGATGTAGCAGTTCGGTCGAGGTTAGTGTGCAGATATGGAGGCGCTGGAGCCGGCTGACGGTGCGGAGGCTGGAAGGGGTATTGCTGCGTATTTTCTGGCTAATGTGTCCAGCCTGGCCGACGACATGCAGAGGTACATAGTCGAGCGGATACCGGAGGTCGCTGGGGATGCTGAGCTTCGCGGCCTGACCTTGGGATCGTGCTCGTCGAATCTCGAAGCGGTACTTTCGATGGTTCGTCATGGGATCGATATAGCGGCTGTGGAGGCGCCGGTAACGGCGCTCGAACACGCGCGAGCAATGGCATCACGGGGGCACAGCGTGGATGTGATGCTGCGGTTCTATCGGTTGGGACATGAGTTCTTCACCGAGAAGCTTTCCGAAGCGCTGACTGACTCGATCGACGACCCCGCTGTCGCGTTGCGGACGTTTGTCGATCTCGAGCGGTTCGGGTTTCGATACATCGACCGCATCTCCAGTCTTGTGGCTGCCGAGTACGTCGCTGAGCTCGACCGACGCCAGAACCAGGCAAGGGCCGAGCGCGCCGATGTGGTGCGGGCCTTGCTCGCTGGGGAACGTGTCGACATCGCTCGGGCCGAACGTGTGCTCGGCCACCGGCTCACCGGTCGGCAGATCGCCTTCGTGTGCTGGGTCGACGACCGTGGCGTCGACCTCGAGGGATTCGCTCGGCAGGTTGGAAGGTTCCTTGGGGCGGGTCACTCGCTCGTCGTGGCGGACGGTCCACTCGCGGTGTGGGGATGGGCATCGATCACGGGGGAGGTGAGGACTTCGCTCACGGGCATGGCGACGGAGTTTCCCGGCGAAACTAAAAACGTTCATATCGCGGTGGGGTCGCCCTATCCGGGGGCTGCCGGCTTCCGTACCTCCCACCTGGAGGCTCTACGCACTCGCCGGGTCATCGAACTGTCCGGTCGCGCGGCGCCATCGATTACTCAGTTCAGCGATGTCGCGTTGGTGGATGCCATCTCGCGAGACCTGGATGCGGCGCGAGCCTTCGTCGCCGCTCAGCTCGGCGCTCTCGCACGGGACGACGCGAAAGAGCGCGGCGAGCGCGCCGCACTCCTGGCTGTGCTCGACGCGCAAGGGAGTCTGGCGATCGCAGCACGCACCTTGGGGATCCACCGGAACACGATCCTGCAAAGGGTGCGTCGTGCCGAAGAGCGCAGGGGCCGCCCCGCAACTGTCAAGATCGCCGAACTGCATGCCGCCCTCCTCGTCTGCGACGTGCTGGGGGCCTCGGTTTTGCGCGAGTCATAGCCGCACCGACGGACGCCGAGCGTGCCGGGATGTGCTCGCAGCACACCGGAGAGGGCTGAGATGGCCTTGTCGACCGATACCGGTCGTTAATAGGTTGTGAGGCATCTCATCCCGAAGCGCGAAGGAGGAGTCCGATGTCGACGACGACTCGACACCCCCAACCCCCAGCAGCCGCCTCGCAGCACGCCTTGCCTGATCCGGGCGAGCAAGTTCCTACGCTGTCCTGGCCGATAGTCGGCATCTTCACATTTGCGCTTGCGCTCTTCGGCGCCTCGACCTGGGCCGCGCTCACCGACGCTTTGCCTGCGATCGCCACCATCGCCGCGAGCTCCGCGGCAATCTTCGTCCTGTTCACCGTGTTGCACGACGCCTCCCATTACTCGATCAGCTCCCGTCGCTGGGTCAACGTCGCTTTCGGTCGCGTGGCAATGTTCTTCGTCTCGCCTCTGATCTCATTCAAGTCGTTCGCGTTCATCCATATCGAGCACCACCGCAACACCAATGACGGTGAGTTCGATCCCGATCACTTCGTCAGCGCCGCACCCTGGTGGCAGCTGCCGATCCGTTTCCCGGCAATGGACCTGCCGTATATCGGTTTCTTGGTGCGTAACCTGCGCCAGCGCCCACGCGCCGAGGTCCTGGAAACGGCGGCGTTGATGACCTTTTCGGTGACGGTGATCGTGGCGGCCGCTTTCGCCGGATATCTGTGGACGCTCGCGGTGATCTGCCTGATTCCCGGGCGGGTGGCGATGTTCGTGCTCGCGTGGTGGTTCGACTGGCTACCCCACCACGACCTGGAAGACACCCAACGCGAGAACCGCTATCGCGCGACCCGCAACCGCGTCGGCTCGGAGTGGATCCTGACTCCTCTGCTCTTGTCGCAGAACTACCACCTGGTCCACCACTTGCATCCCTCCATTCCCTTCTACCGCTACGTCGCGGTCTGGCGACGCAATGAGGCCGCCTACCTAGAGCGCGACTCGGCAATAGGCACCGTCTTCGGGCAGCAGCTCGACGCCACGCAGTACCGCGAGTGGAAACGCCTCAACGGCAAACTAGCCGCACTGCTCCCGGTTCGGATGCCGCGTTCCTCCGCGGCACGCCATGCCAGCGCCCACCCGATCCCCGTCACAAGCGTCGAGCCCCTGACTCCGGACAGCGTCAAAGTCGCTTTCGACGTTCCCGATCACCTCAGCGATCAGTTCCAATTCCAGGCGGGCCAACACCTGACCGTTCGACACCGCATCGGTGGGCGGGAGGTGCGGCGAAACTACTCGATCTGCACCTCGGCCACATCGGGAGAACTGGCGATCGGAGTACGGCACATCGCGGGCGGGATGTTCTCGACCTTCGCGGTCGAAACGCTGCGAGCCGGTGATGTCCTGGAGCTCATGACGCCCACGGGTAGCTTCGGCGCACCCCTTGATCCACTCGCTCGGCGCGACTATGTCGCGGTGGCGGCAGGGAGCGGCATCACGCCCATCCTGTCGATCATGCGCACCACGATGGAGATCGAGACCGAGAGCCGCTTCATCCTCTTCTACGGCAACAGAACCGCAGAGTCGACCATGTTCGCCTCCGAACTCGATGAGCTCGAATCTCGATATGCAGACCGGTTACGCATATTCCACATCCGCTCAGGTGAGGCGCACCACCCCGCCTCTGTTCGTGGCCGTATCGACCTGGCGATGGTTCAACGGTTGCTCGCCAGCGATGTCACTTCGATCAACCGGTGGTACCTGTGCGGCCCGAGCGATCTCGTCACGACAATGCGCGAGGACCTCGCATCTGAAGGAGTGCCGACCGAGCGGATACACCTCGAACTGTTCCGCAGCACGAACCGATCCACACACGTCGATGCCTTCCGCAAGTCCGAAGTGACCATCACTCTGTCCGGCGCGCATCACACCGTGGAACTCGCCGCGGGCGAGACCGTCCTCGAATCCGCGCTGAAAAGCAACATCGATGCGCCGTATGCCTGTCTCGGCGGCGCGTGTGGCACTTGCAAAGCCAGAATCACAACAGGAGCGGTATCGATGGAGCAAAATTTTACGCTTACCACAGCCGAGGTCGACGCCGGCTTCGTACTGACCTGTCAATCTCATCCCACAACCCCGACGGTCGCAGTCGACTACGACAGCTGAGCCAACACATGCGCGAACTCCGCCAGAAGACCGCACTCGTCACCATCGCCTCGATGGGCATCGGCAATCGCCAGGGCACTAGCGGCCTTGCTCGCTCGGCAATGGTCTGGGTGGTCCACCCGCCCGCGAACGCCCCAACGCGTGATCACCGGGCTCGGGATCATCGTCGGTCCCCTTCGTTTCGGTAGCCGAAACCATCTACTGGAGACCTCATCCATTCCCGGTCAACGAAACACCCTGCACGACAAACACTTTCGCGCCAGCGCCGCGGGCGCGGAACTACTTCTCGAACACGGCCTGATTCCGTCGCCGGAGGCGTGACGGAACTCCTCAGAGGTAACCAGATGTCTATACCGACTACCGCACCAGCGGTCTCCAATTTGCCCGACATCCCCGATGCGATGGCACGGGTTCGCCGCGAGTTCGCCTCGGGCCGGACCCGAGACCGCACTTGGCGTGCGGAGCAGTTGCGGAACGTGATCCGGCTGCTTGATGAGCAGGAGGATCAGATCGTAGCCGCGCTGGCTAGTGATCTTGGACGCAGCCGGGCCGAAGCCTGGATGGGCGATATATCGTCCACCAGGGGTGAGGCCGTGTTCGCCCTGAAACACGTGCGGCGGTGGATGCGTCGGCGGCGGCAGCCGCTGCCGCTGGTGCAGTATCCGGGTTCGGCCTGGGTGCAGTACGAGCCGCTCGGCGTCGTTCTGGTCATCGGCCCGTGGAATTACCCGGTGTACCTGACTCTTTCGCCGTTGGTGGCCGCGCTGGCCGCGGGCAACTGCGCGATACTCAAGCCGTCCGAGTTGGCGCCGGCCACGTCGGCCCTGCTGGCTCGGCTGGTTCCGGAATACCTGGACTCCGAGGCGGTCGTCGTGGTCGAGGGCGACGCCCCGGTCACCCAGGAGCTGCTGGCGCAGGGTTTCGACCACGTACTGTTCACCGGCGGCGACCAAATCGGAAGGAAGATCATGGCCGCGGCCGCGGCGACGCTGACTCCGGTGACCTTGGAGCTCGGCGGTAAAAGCCCGGTAATCGTGACCGCCGACGCCGACCTCGCTATCGCGGCCCGCCGGATCGCCTGGGTCAAGTGCGTGAACTCGGGACAGACCTGCATCGCGCCGGACTACGTGCTGGCCGATCACCGTATCCGGGATCGGCTGGTGGACGAGATCGTAGCGGCGATCGAGCAATTCGAGGGGGAGGGAGGCGCAGACGGCCGCCGGATCGTCAACGAGCGCCAATTCGCGCGACTGGCTACCTATCTCGCGCAGACGCGCGGCACGATCGCGCTGGGCGGACGGGTCACCGAGGCGTCGTTGTCGATCGAGCCGACCGTGATCGTCGACCCGGATCCCGACGATGCGGTCATGCAGGAGGAGATCTTCGGACCTATCCTGCCGGTGCTGTCGTACGAAAGCCTCGACGATGCGATCTCGTTCGTGAACTCCCGGCCGAAACCACTTGCCGGGTACTACTTCACGAAATCGGCGGCGGTGGGCGAGCGCCTCGTGGACGAAATCCCGTCCGGCGGTGCGGTGATCAACCATGTCGCCATGCACTGCCTGGTGCCGCAGCTTCCGTTCGGAGGTGTCGGCGCCAGTGGCATGGGCGCCTACCACGGCCGCTGGGGGTTCGAAGCACTCAGTTACCGGAAATCGGTGTTGCGCAAGACCTTCCACCCGGATCTGCAGCTGATCTATCCCCCGTACAGCAAACGGGCGCTGCAAATCCTACGAAAGATCTTATAGCTACTTGCCCCCAAAAATTCGCCCTGCGAAGGGATCTCTGAGATTCCGAGACTCCCGCCGATTACCGGAACCCAAACCGACAATCCTCGTGCCGCTGTTCGGGCTGATCCTGTCCCCGCTCCTGATACCCACAGCGGTAGAAATCGCTGGGCGTGTGCGGGACAGGCTACAAGTGAAAGAACCGTGACCGCCTACCGTCGCGAGACCATCGGTTCGAATCCCTCCGACTTCCGGATGACCTCGGTCGCCTGAACGCGATCCTGAAAGGTAAAGTGCCCATGACTTTCGATTACGACGTCATAGTCGTCGGCTCGGGCTTCGGTGGCAGCGTGAGCGCGCTGCGACTGACCGAGAAAGGTTACCGCGTCGGTGTTTTCGAGGCCGGCCGCCGGTTCGCCGACGACGAGTTCCCGCAAACCTCGTGGCGTATCCGGCGCTACCTATGGGCACCGGCGCTGGGCTGCTACGGAATTCAGCGGATGACGCTACTCAAGGACACTTTTGTGCTGGCCGGAGCCGGGGTGGGCGGCGGCTCCCTGGTATACGCAAACACCCTGTACGAGCCGCCGGATACCTTCTTCGCCGACGGCCGGTGGGCGCATATTACCGACTGGAAGGCCGAGCTGGCCGCGCATTACGACCAGGCGAAGCGCATGCTGGGTGTCACTGTCAATCCGGCGATCACGCCTGCGGACCGCGTCATCGTGGAGGTCGCGCAGGACATGGGAATCGCCGACACCTACCAGCGCACACCGGTGGGTGTGTTCTTCGGCGGGCCCGGGCGCTGGCCGGGCGAGGATGTACCCGACCCGTTCTTCGGCGGCGCCGGGCCGTACCGGCGCGCCTGCACCCACTGCGGCGAATGTATGACCGGCTGCCGGCACAACGCCAAGAACACGCTGGTGAAGAACTACCTCTATCTGGCCGAGCAGGCCGGCGCCACCGTGCATCCGCTGACGACGGTGACCGATGTCCGCCCACTGCCGGACGGCGGTTACCAGGTCACCACGGTCCGCACCGGCCGGTGGATGCGCAAGCGGCGGCATCGATTCACCGCCGAGCAGGTCGTGTTCGCCGCCGCTGCGCTGGGCACCCAGCAGCTGCTGCACCGGCTGCGCGACCGGGGCTCACTCCCCGACCTGTCCACCCGGCTCGGGTATCTGACCCGGACCAATTCCGAGGAGCTTCTGGCGGTTCGCAGCCGAGACAAGTCCCGCGACTTCACCAAGGGCATCGCGATCACCTCCTCCGTCCACCCGGATCCGGACACGCACGTGGAACCGTTGCGATACGGCAAGGGCAGCAACGCCATATCACTGCTAACCACCGTGATGGTCAGCGGCGACGGCCCGCGCGGACTGGGCTGGCTGCGTGAACTCGGCCGGAGCCGCCGGGATCTGGTCCGGATCCACAATCCGCGTCGCTGGTCGGAACAGACGATCGGCCTGCTGGTGATGCAGTCGGCGGACAACTCGCTCACCGCCTACACCCGGCGCGGCCTGTTCGGCCGACGCATGACCACCAAACAGGGTGAGGGACAACCGAATCCGGCCTGGATCCCGGCCGGCCATGAGGTCGCGCGGCGGCTGGCCGAGAAGATCGACGGTGTTCCCGCCGCGGCCACCAGCAGCAGCGTCTTCAACATTCCGATGACCGGGCACTTCATCGGCGGCTGCACTATCGGCGAGAGCGCAGAGACGGGCGTCGTCGACCCCTACCACCGGCTGTTCGGCTATCCCGGCCTGCACGTCGTCGACGGATCGACCATCCCGGCGAATCTGGGCGTGAACCCCTCACTCACCATTACCGCACTGGCTGAACGTGCGATGTCGTTATGGCCCAACCGCGGTCACGCCGATCCGCGCCCCGCACCCGGTGCGGCGTACCAGCGGGTCGCGCCGGTCGCGCCCGCGCACCCGGTAGTGCCGCCGGCCGCGCCGGCCGCCCTCCGGCTGCCCATCGTCGGCATCACCAACGGAGACGCCGATCGTCGGGCCGACTGGCCGGATGCAGCATTCGGTGCCGCCACCACGAGCAATTCCGGTAGGAAGCTGCAGGGCCGACCAGGGCCGGCACTGGACGACGACAGCCCGGCCCGGCCATCGAACCGGACTGCACACTCCGACAAGGAGATTCACCGGTGAGGACGTCGCTTCGATCCGCCGCCGCGATCGCCGACCGGGCCGCCGAGACCGTCTGTGCCGTAGCGACAGAAATAGTTCTTCGATGTTGAAATCCCGGCTCACCGAGGAATTCGAGGAGGGCGACCTCGACGCCGGATCTGCAGCTGATCTATCTGCCGTACAGCAAACGGGCCGCTGCAGATCCTACGAAAGATCTTCTAGGAGGCCGCTGAATTAGCGGTTTTCTAGGTCATCGGTTCGGTGAGTTGTCCGGTGCGGCGACCCGGCCGGTGCGGTTCGCGGCGGGCGGATATGGCCAGCGACTTCAGCACGGTGTGATCGCGGTCCGGTCAATCGGTTTCAGATTTCTGAAAGGTTCGACGATGGTGGATTCCGGCGAGATCTCCTCGCCTGCCCGCTGGGACAGAACACGGTCCGCCGCGGAGGTCGTCCCACGTGCGGTGGGAGAGTTTTTCGGCACCACGCTGGATACCCTGCGGACGCTGCCCCGGCGGCCCTTCCAATTTCGGGAGTTCGTTCATCAGGCGTGGTTCATCGCCAATGTATCGATTGTGCCGACCTTGCTGATCGCGATCCCGTTCTGCGTCATGGTGATCTTCCAGATCAATGTTCTGCTCAACGAGATCGGAGCCATCGACCTGTCCGGGGCTGGCGCCGGAATCGCTGTGATTCGTGAGATCGGTCCGGTAGCAACAGTTTTGGTGGTGGCCGGTGCAGGCGCGACGGCGATCTGTGCGGACCTGGGCGCACGGACCATCCGCGAGGAGATCGACGCGATGCGGGTGCTGGGCATCGACCCGATACATCGGCTCGTCGTGCCCAGGGTGCTCGCCTCCACGGTCGTCGCGCTGTTCTTGAACGGACTGGTCACCGCGGTCGGACTGGCCGGTGGCTACCTCTACGCGGTCTATCTCCAGGGCGCGACGCCAGGCCAGTTCATTACCGCGATTCCGCTGTTGACCGGGATACCGGATCTGCTGGTCAGCGAGCTCAAAGCCGGGATATTCGGGCTGCTGGCCGCACTGGTGGCGTGTCATCTGGGTCTGCATGCGAAGGGCGGTCCGAAAGGGGTCGGGGACGCCGTCAATCAGACCGTCGTTTTCAGCTTCGTCTTGTTATTTGCTCGGCCACGGACGGCTGTTGGCTGGTGATGGTCATATCGGTCCGTTCATTGCAGCCACAGGGTGGTGATGATGGAGTTGGCCAGCTTCAATACCCGTGAGGCCGTTCCGGTAGTGGCCGGTGTCGCGTTGACCGCAACCGTGGGCGCTGGGTTCACCGCGCAGTTGGGTGCGATGCGGGTGAGCGAGGAGATCGACGCACTCGAGGTGATGTCGATTCCCTCGGTTCCGTATCTGGTGACAACCCGGATCCTGGCCGGGCTGCTCGCGATTATCCCGCTTTATGGCATCGCGCTTTTCATGGGCTACGCCTCGACCCAGTTCGTGAGCATCATGCTGTCCGGACAGTCACCGGGCACCTACGACCATTACTTCAACGTCTTCCTGGTGCCCACCGACGTGCTGTGGTCGCTGGCGAAAGTCATTGTGTTCTCGGTGGTCATCATGTCTGTGCACTGCTACCACGGCTACCACGCCGCGGGCGGTCCCGCAGGTGTCGGGGTGGCGGTGGGCCGGGCGGTGCGTACCTCGTTGATCGCGATCATGATCATCGACCTGATCATCGGAGTCGCCGTCTACGGCGGCGTCCACTCGACCGTTCGGGTGTCCGGATGACCCTGGAAGTCTCCCGGCGCCGCGCCATGCTGCTCAGCGCCATCGCCGTCTTCGTACTTGCCTGGACCGGCGCAATCGCCTCCTGCAGTGGCGAATTCGTCGCCAGCACCCGGGTCTACCTGCTCGCCGACCGGGCCGGGCTGCTGATGGGGCCCGGATCAGATGTCAAGGTGCGCGGCGTGGTCGTCGGGCGGGTCAGCGCCGTTGAAGTCGACAACGATCGGGCGAAGCTGACCTTGGACCTGAATCCCGGCCAGGCGCGGCGGATTCCGGCGAATGTCGGCGCCGAGATCGCCCCGACCACCCTGTTCGGGCGCAAATTCGTCACCCTGGTCTGGCCGGCTGAACCGGCAGCAACGACACTCGGTGCGGGCTCGACGATCGATGGGTCGAAGGTGAGCGTCGAAGTGAACGACGTCTTCGACACACTGCTCACCCTGCTGAAAACCGTTGAGCCGCAAAAGGTCAACGCGACACTGACCGCGCTCGGCACCGCACTGGACGGGCACGGCACGCGGTTCGGCGACCTGCTGGTGTCCACCGATCGCTACCTCGGGCAGTTCAACGAGGCGATACCGACATTGCGGCGCGACGTGCCACTGCTGGCCGACAATCTCGACACCTTGGCCGCGGTCACGCCGGATGTCATGGCCACACTGAAGAATCTGTCGACGACCGGCACCACCCTCGTCGAGAAGCAGGCGAGCCTGAGCGCCTTCCTGCTGTCGTTCACCCAATTCGGCAATACCGGAGCCGCATTCACGAGCGCTTCGTCCGCGCCGTTGATCGGTGCCGCCGACGCATTGGAACCGACCACCGGGGTGCTCGCGGAACAGTCTCCGTCGTTCACCTGCTGTTGCCAAGACCAAGATGTGGAAGCGTCCCAGCGATGACGACCTCTACATCGTGGCGTCCGAGACCTCGGTCAAGGTGCCGATCAACAAGTCCTACGATGACAAGCCCTGGGTGACCCAGCTGGAGAAGACACCTGATGGCAAGTACTACGTCGATTCGGCGAACAACTCGCTGTACCCGGTCAATCCGAAGTGGGAGTTCGGCCACAATTCGAGGTTCGAGAACCGCAGGCTGCTAGCTGACGCTCAAGCCGAGGGCTGACACACCAGCAGTTGGATCAACGCGTCAATAGCCATCCCGACTGGTTCCATATCGAGGACCAGTACGGGAACCGAAGCCACAGACGGGAAGTGGAGTAGATAATGCAACGCGATGAATTCGGGCGTACGGCACTGCATTACGCCGCAGCCCACGCCGATCTCGATGCTGTGCGGCGTTTGCTCGGCGCCGAGGACGTTAACGCCCGTGACAACCACGACTGGACGCCGCTGCATTTCGCGGCGCAGGCTGCCGTGCCGGAACTGGTGGCACTGCTGCTGGACGCGGGAGCCGACATCGACGCCGTGACCGACAAGGGGATGCCGGCGATCTACTGGGCGATCATGTCCTCGGGCGCGGACCCGATCGCTACGGTCCGCTTACTGCGAGCTCGTGGAGCCGACCCGACCAAAGCGACGATGAAGTCGTACTTCGGGCCGAAGAGTCCCCTGGACACCGTGAAGGAAATCGGCAACGACCCCCGCCATGCGGGCCGAATTGGCGGAGGCGCGGTTGGTCTGGGCGGCGGCTTGGATCCAGCGCGCCTTCTCCTCGAGATCGGTCTTGGTCGGCTCATCCAGGCGGTGATCGCTCCACACCGCGAGTAGGTGCTCGAAGTGGGTGTTGTAAGTACGCAGCGTGCCATCCGACAACCGTGCCCTCACCTTGGGGATGACCTCGCCGAAGGTGGGAACATTCGCGCCGGTGGTGACGAGATCTGCGGGAGAGATACCCATCTGGGTCAGCAGCACTCGCGCGGCAGCGATCGTCTCGGCGTTCGCCGCCGGCTGAGTCGGTGTCGTCATCGCCGCACCGCCTCGAGGACGCGCAGGCTGGCGGCACACAACTCGTCGAGCGAAGCCAGTACGGTTGCCGCGATCCTGCAGAACCCCCGTTACACCGGCTACGCGGTGTTCGGCCGATGGACAAAACAAGAAGAGCTCCTCGACCCAGATGATGCGGCCGCTGGCAACGTCATTCGCTTCCGGAGATCGCCGAATCATCGGATCGTGCGGTCGAAGAAACCCGCGCACCCGGCCATCGTGTCGGTGCAAACCTTCACCGAAGCCCAGCTGCTGCGCAAGCGGCGAGCAGGCACCGGCAACCGAGCCCGCGGCCGCCTCGAACGCACAAGGCAGAACTCACCCCGCGACTACCTGTTGCGGGGCCTGGTCCGCTGCGACGCTTGTGGTCGCAAGATGCAAGCCGCGGTGGTCAGAGGCGTCATCTACTATCGCTGTCGCGCCAAGACCCTCGCGCCGGGCAGCCCGGCGCTGGCCGAACACCCACCGACGGTCAACTTGCGGGAAGATCTCATCTCTTCATCGGTCGACCGGTGGCTGACCACTCTTTTCGACCGCACCCATCGCGATCACACGATCACCAGCCTGCTCGCCGCCCAAGACAACGACGATTACGACACACAGCGAGCGCTTCTGCGACGGCGTATCGCCGACGCCGACGCGCGGCTCGGCCGCCACCTCGCTGCTATCGAAGCTGGGGTGGACCCGCAGGCGCTCGTCTCGGCGATGAACGCCGCTCAAGCGGACAAAGCTGCAACTCAGGCGGAATTACAGAGCCTGCCGAACATCCCCCGACTGAGTGAAACAGAGATCCGCAAGCTCATCGACTCACTCGGCGACATCGCCGCCGTCCTCGCCGCCGGCGCACGAGCGGACAAAGCGAACCTCTACCGGCCCTACAGCTACACATAACATATCGGCCCCGGCAACAGCTGGCTGTCGTCGGGGCCGATCCTGTGTTTAGCACTGGTGTCCGGAGGGGGACTTGAACCCCCACGCCCGATAAAGGGCACTAGCACCTCAAGCTAGCGCGTCTGCCATTCCGCCACCCGGACCGGTGTGCTCAGCAAGGTTATCGGATGTGGGAGCGTTGACCAAATCGCGGGTTTAGCTGGTGATTCAACATGTCGCGTGGCCGTCTTGCCCGGGCTGCGGATGAGTACCTACGATTTGTCCCAGTACTTACCGATACGCATGTGGAACGGGTAGCGATGGGTGGGAAGAGATCCGAACCGTACTTCTGCGGCATCGATGCGGCGATGGATGTGGTGGGCGGAAAGTGGAAGGCGCTGATCCTGTGGGAGTTGGCGACGCACGGCGTGCGCCGCTTCGGCGAACTGCGCCGGGGCCTGCCGGGGGTGTCGGAGAAGATGCTGATCCAGCAGTTGCGGGAGCTGGAGGAGGACGGCATCGTGGATCGCGAGATCTATCGCGAGGTGCCGCCGAAGGTCGAGTACCGGTTGACCGAACTGGGGGGCGCTCTCAATGCGGCGCTGAAACCGCTGGGTGCGTGGGGGCGCGATCGTATCGACCGGATCGGCGCCGGGCGCGTCCATCCGCCCGCATGAGGGCTCATCCCAGGATCGGCAGCGTCCGTTCCTCGGCGAGCTTCGACAATGCCTCCTGCATGATCCCGGTGACGTACTCGTAGCCGCGATCCACATCCAGCTCCGACCCCAATATCTCGCGCAGGTCGATCGGCGGTAGGAATTCGACCGTCACTTTCGTCGGCAGCGGAATATGGCCGGCCAGGTCGCTGATATTCAATCCCCACGGCAGCGCCAGCGAAATCGGGAACACCTTCAATCGCAGCGTCCGATCCAGTCGCAGCAGCCGGGCGATCCGGTCGCCACGGGTGAGCATGAGCGCATTCTGCTGGGCGCCGTAGTTCACGAACGGCACGATCGGCACGTTCTCGTCCCAGGCCACTCGCAGGAATCCGGTGCGTCCGGCGAAGTCGAGCTGGTCCTCCTCCCACGTCGGGCGGTGCACTTCCCAGTCACCGCCGGGATATACCAGCACCGCCGCACCACTGCGCAGCGCCGCCTTGGCGCTTTCGCGATCGGCTGCGACGGTGCCGAAGCGGGACAGGAACATGCCGAGCAGTGGCACGGCCATCACCAGATTGTGGGCGAGTTGATAGAAGGGACGGTCGGGTCCGAAATAGTGTGCGAGCGCGAGGGTGGTCACGAGCGCCTCGGGGGAGACATTGCCACCGGAGTGGTTACCTACCAACAGCATCGGTCCCGCTTCCGGTATCCGCTCCATCCCGCGTACCTCCGCCCGGAAGTACGCGCGAACCAGCTGCCAGAACGGTTCGACCGTGTGGGCGATGAAGGCGGGGTCCCGGTCGTTCATATCCGCTTTGGGAACCCGCGCTCGTACCTGCTGGGCGACCCAGTCGGTCGCGCTATCGATCGGCGGCAATGGCAGGTTCGGCAGCTTCATGGGTCCGGCTTTCCGGTCAAGGATTTGACCGAGACATACCCGGCAATGCGGCGACCACACAGCATCGGCGATTGCGATCAGCGTGAATCGACCCGCGATTGCGCACCTCGCGATCATGGCGGGGTGCCGCCATGGCACCTGCGGGCGGTGTCAGGTGGTAGGAAAGGGTACGTGTCTGCAACTGGCGAAGTATCCGGTCCGAACACCACATCTCGTGCCGTGTCCGAGGTGGTCGAATTGGTCAGCACGCTGATCCGGTTCGACACTTCCAACACCGGGGATCTGGCCACCACCAAGGGCGAGCGCGAATGTGCGCAGTGGGTGGCCGATCAGCTGCATCAGGCGGGGTACACGACCGAGTACGTCGAGTCGGGCGCGCCGTGTCGCGGGAATGTGTTCGCGCGGCTGAAGGGAGCCGATTCCAGCCGCGGCGCGCTGCTGATCCACGGGCATCTGGATGTCGTGCCCGCCGAGGCCGCCGACTGGAGTGTGCACCCGTTCTCGGGTGCGGTGCGCGACGGCTATGTGTGGGGGCGCGGCGCGATCGATATGAAGGATATGGTCGGCATGATGCTGGCCATCGCGCGCCAGTTCAAGATCGAGGGGACGGTGCCGCCGCGCGATATCGTCTTCGCATTCCTCGCCGATGAGGAGAACGGCGGCAAGTGGGGTTCACAGTGGCTGGTGCAGAATCGGCCCGACCTGTTCGACGGGATCACCGAGGCAGTGGGGGAGGTCGGCGGCTTCTCGCTGACCGTGCCGCGCCCGGACGGCACCGACCGTCGGTTGTATCTGGTGGAGACGGCCGAGAAGGGGCTCGGCTGGATGCGGTTGCGGGCCAAGGCTCGTGCCGGTCACGGTTCGTTCCTGCACGAGGACAATGCCGTCACGATTCTGGCCGCCGCGGTGGCGCGCCTGGGCAAACACACCTTCCCCCTGGTGCTTTCGGATTCGGTCGCCGAATTCCTGGCCGCGGTCGCCGAGGAGACCGGCTTGGAGTTCGATCCGTCGAGTCCCGATATCGAGGGTCAGCTCGCGAAGTTGGGCACCATCTCCCGCATCATCGGCGCGACACTGCGCGATACCGCGAATCCGACCATGCTGCAGGCGGGTTACAAGGCGAATGTGATCCCGCAGACCGCCGAGGCGGTCGTCGACTGTCGCGTGGTGCCGGGGCGCCAGGCCGCGTTCGAGCGTGAGGTGGACGAGCTGATCGGCCCGGATGTCGAGCGCGAGTGGATCACCAAACTCGATTCCTACGAAACGACATTCGACGGACATCTCGTCGACGCGATGAACGCCGCCATTCTCGCCCACGACCCGCAGGGCCGGACCGTGCCCTATATGCTCTCCGGCGGTACCGACGCAAAGGCCTTCGCCCGCTTGGGTATTCGCTGCTTCGGTTTCGCACCGCTGCAGCTGCCACCGGAATTGGACTTCACGGCACTGTTCCACGGTGTCGACGAGCGGGTTCCGGTGCAGGCACTCGAATTCGGCACCCGGGTGCTGGAACACTTCCTGTTGAACAGCTGACGATCGAAAGGACCCACCGTGCCCGACTACTCTTACAACCCGTACGACGCGCTGCCCGAGGTGCCAAGCTTCACGGTGACCTCGGAGGATGTCGCCGATGGCGAGAGCTTCGGCAACGATCAGGTCAGCGGCGTCTTCGGCGCTGGCGGCAAGGATGTCTCGCCGCAGCTGTCCTGGTCCGGATTCCCTGCGGAGACAAAGAGTTTCGCGGTCACCGTCTACGATCCGGATGCACCGACTGCTGCCGGTTTCTGGCATTGGGCGGTGGCCAACATTCCGGTGAGCACCACCTCGCTGCCACGCGGAGCGGGTAGTGCGGGCGGTGTCCTACCCGAGGGTGCGGTCACGTTGCGCAATGACGGCGCTTTCCTGGGATTCGTCGGTGCGGCGCCACCGGCCGGACACGGGTACCACCGCTACTTCATCGTCGTGCACGCGGTGGATGTGGAGCGGCTGGAGATCGACGAGAACGGCACACCCGCCTTCCTCGGCTTCAACCTGTTCTCGCACACCGTGGCCCGCGCCACCATCGTCGCCAAGTACGAGGCCGCCTAGCATATGCCGGGAAAACGACTGTGGCCCTGAGCTTTTGCTCAGGGCCACCGATTGTTACGAGACGTTCACCACCGATTCGGGCAGCGGCGTGGTGTACAGCGAGGCGATCTCCTCGGCGTACTTCGCCGCGATCGGGTTGCGCTTGAGCTTCATCGTCGGGGTCAGCTCTTCCCCGCCCGGCTCCCACGGCTGGCCGACCACGGTGAACCGCTTGATCTGCTCGACCCGCGACAGCTTGCGGTTACCCGCGACGACCGCCTCCAGCACCTCGTCCAGGATCTCCTTGCGGGTGGCCAGCGCGGCCAGATCGTCGGCGGGCGCGTCGAATTCCTTGGCCCGGATGGCGGCGGTGTCCGGATCGAGCACGATCAGCGCGGAGATGAACGGTTTGGCCTCACCGATCGCCACCACCTGACCGACCAGCGAGGAGGCCGCCTTGACCGCGTTCTCGATATTGGTCGGGGAGATGTTCTTACCCGACTCGTTGATGATCAGTTCCTTCTTGCGATCCACGATGCGCACATAGCCGTCGGCATCGATGGTGGCGACGTCACCGGTGGCCAGCCAGCCGTCGGCGTCGAGCGCCTCCTTGGTCTTATCGGGCTGCTTGCGGTAGCCGGGGGTGACGATCGCGCCACGCACCAGCAGTTCACCGTCCTCGCCGAGCCGCAGCTCGAGGCCCTCGACGGCCCGGCCGACCGAACCCGGCCGGGGCTTGGCCAGTTCGGTGTAGGTGGCCACGCCGGTGGTTTCCGACATACCCCACACCTCGCTGACGGTGAACCCGAGTCCGAGGAAGTACTCGAGGGTTTCGGCCGGGATCGCGGCTGCGCCCGAAGCGGCGACCTTGAGGTTGTCCAGGCCGAGGGCGGCCCGCAGCTTCGACAGCACCAGCGCGTCGGCCACCTTGTACTGCGCGGCGAGCACCGGGCTACGGCCCTTACCCGCCAGATCGGCGCGCGCGGCCGCGATGCCGGTATTGATGGCCCAGTGCGCCAGGGCCTTCTTCACCGGGCTCGCTTCGGTGGCCAGCTTGCCGTCGATACCGGCCTTGATCTTCTGCCACACCCGGGGCACACCGAAGAAGATGGTGGGGTGTGCGTCGGGCAGCGCGGCGGCGATCTCGCGCGGATCCGGTACGCAGGTGATCAAGATTCCGGTGAGCAGGCTGATGGCATGGCCGGAAATGCGGTCTGCGACGTGCGCGGCGGGCAGATAGGAGATGGCGCGGTCGTCGAAGCCGACCCGCAGTGGGCCGTTGACCAGCGCGATGATCTGGGCCAGCACATTGCGGTGGGTGATCTCCACGCCCTTGGACGGGCCGGTGGTGCCCGAGGTGTAGATCAGCGTGGCGAGATCGTCGGGGGTGACCGCCTGCCAAGCGGCATCGAAATCGAAGTCGGCAGCTGGATTCGCCTCGAGGTCGGCCAGGCCGACCGTATCGGCGGCCGGACCGTCCACCACCACGATGTGCTCGAGCTCGACGCCCGCGCTCTTGATCACGTCGAGGAAGGCGCGCTCGGTGATCACCACCTTGTTCTCCGCATTGGTGAACAGATGCTTGATCTGCTCGGGAGAGCTGGTGTTGTAGATCGAGAACGGGGTGGCGCCCAAATGCACTGCGGCCGTGTCGATCAGATTGAACTCGGGCCGGTTGGTGAGCATGATGCCGACGGTGTCGCCGTGGCCGACGCCCAAGCCGGACAGCCCCGCCGCCAGCGTGCGCACCCGCTCACCGTATTCGCGCCAGCTGATCTCCGTGGTACCGCCGACCGTCCGCAACGCGACCTGATCCGGTCGTAACTTCACGGTCTCCTGGAATGCCTCCGGCACCGTGTACACCGTCTTGCCGGACTCGTGCGCGAAACCGATTTCTGTTGTCGTCATCTTCCCGTTTCCCGATATCTCTGGCGTGAACCGCGCCCGGTGCGACCGCGTGGTTTCCACGCGGTTCGAGACCCGCTGCTCCTGATAAATTGCAAGCGACTCTATCTCATCGTGTCACGCGGTGGGATAGCACCGTGTGGCGCGGCTCACTCATGGTAGCCAGACCGGGGTAATGGTGTCCGTTACTTGGACGCGGGGAATGTGCGCCGACGGCGGGCCTGACCCCGCATCGTCCAGAACCGCCAGATGCGGCTCTTGCGTTTGAATACCGGTTGTACATCCGTAGCCCAGGGCACGTCGCTGGTGGGGATGAGATGGCCGCGGCGTCGGCGTTTCGCATCCAGATATGCCGCGGCCCGCGCACTGAGCACCGTCGTCAGCAGCGGTTCCATGGTCACGGCCAGACCGGCGGCGCGCAGTTCGGCGACCTTGTCCGGATTGTTGGTGAGTAGGCGCACACGGGTCAGTCCGAGTTCCTGCAGGCTTTTCGCCGCGTGCAGGTAGCTGCGACCGTCCGCGGGGAATCCGAGCTGCTCGTAGCTGGTGAAAGTGTCCGCGCCCGACCGCTGACTCTCCCGATAACCCAGCGCCTTGGCGATCAGCCCGACACCGCGGCCCTCTTGCTCCAGATAGACCAGGACACCGCTGCCCTCAGCCCAGATCAGGTCCAAGGACTTGTCGAGTTCCGGCCCGCAATCGCAATCGTCCGAACCGAGCCCCTCGCCATATAGACACCGCGAATGCACCCGGACCAGACACCCATCGTCGGCTTCGCCGAAGACGAGCACATGTCCGTACTCGGCGCCGCCGGCCACTTCCATCACACGAACCTGCAGATCCTGCCCCTTGCGGGTGAGCCGATGGGCGGTCTCACCAAGCGTCGGCACAGCTGTGGTCAATGCTCCTCCGAAGACAATGGGGATAGTTGGGGTTTGCCGCCGTTTGCGGCGCGAGAAGGTTCGGGCTGCCAGCGAACGACAAACTGTAACTCGATCACCGATTTCAGCGCTGTAAATCTATTCGAGCCGCGCTATCGCGTATGTTACGCGCCGGCCGACTCCTCCCCAGCGAGGTGGACGATGCGGTCGATATCCCTAACCGACGGCATGGCGTCGGGGATGTCACCGAACGACTGTGTCGCGACCATGGCCGCGGTCGCCCAGCGGAATACCGGTTCGTCGGCCGGTCGGCCGGTGGCGACGATCTTCGACACCAGCGCGGCGGAGAAAGCCGCGGCGGCACCCGGCGAATCTTCCAGTGCCACAGGAAAATCCGCGATATCCGCATTGATCTCGTCGGATCTGACGATGCAACGGAAGCCATCGATCACGCAGACCCCGCGCACACCCAGACTACGCAGCCGTTGCGCCACCTCGGTCCCGGACGCGGACGGATCCCCGGGCAGCAATGCGCGCAGTTCCCACGTCGAGCCGACGAGATAGTCGACGGCACCGAAATACTGGTAGAGATACTGCGGCGCATCGATCGGCGGCGAAGGGTTCACCACCAACGACGGCCGACGATCCATCTCCCCGATGGCCGCCAGCACGTCCTTGATCGCATCGGAGGGCTGCTCGAAGGTCAATACGACCGCATCCGAGGCTGTGAGCGCCTCACGAAACCGTGGTTCGCTCACCACGTGTGCTCCTTGCCAGATGCGGTCGTCCTCGCAGCCGATTTTGCTGGACACACCCGTGCTCGTGATCATGACCGCGGAGACATTCGTCGTGGCGCCGTTGACCACTTTGACCAACTGGGTATCGACGTTCTCGGTGCGTAAATAGTTGAGGATGTGCCTTCCGGCGTCGTCGTTTCCGACCGCGGAGATGAGCTGAGCCTGCAGTCCGAGACGCGCAGCCGCCACCGCACGGTTGAGGCCCTTACCGCCCGCATGCACCTCGAAGCTGCCCGGCGTGGATTTACCCGCCGACGGAATTTGGCCGATCCGGTAGATGTGGTCGATCACCGCCGATCCGATGACCGTGACCACGCCACGACGCGGCTGTACATCCGGCAGTGCGATCAGCACCTTCGGTTCGGGGGTGAACCTGTAGTTCGATGTCGAATAGGCGGCCGCGGCCGCGAGCTTGGACGCCAATTCAGTAAATGCGCGTCGCTCTGGTGTAGCCCGCAACGAACGCACAGTCGGTGCGGACGGTACGAAATCTGCGCCGTACGCCTCGTGCAGCCCCCGCCACTGTTCGGTCAGGTACACGCGACGCTCGCCGAGGTCGGCCGCGTACAACCGATCGAGATCTATTCCGGCTGGGGGCTTTTCACGCAAGAGCCCCAACGACAGTTCGGCATCGGCGATCAATCGATTCGTCGGATCCAACTGCCGCGCGAGGTCACGAACCACGGGCAAGACGGCTTCCTCCGCCGACAGCCCCTCCTGCTGTGCTCGCTGGCGGATGACGGATAGATCCAGCAGGGGAGCGACATCGATTTCCGTGGTGCGCAACCGATCCGCACTCAGCCCCGAGCGTTTGCTGAGCCTGGTGAGGATGTTGCGGATGGCAACCGTGCGTGAGTCCTGCTGGACCATAGGCGGGCCTGTCCTCCATGACGCTGCGATCGTTTCCTGTGCCACTCTCACGATATGCCAATCGTCCGGGGTTTAGCCGCCGAGTGAACCGGCAATTACCAACTTACAACGGCAATTGACCGTAGTGAATGGCAAATGCCACACTGAGTTACGGCGACCAAGCGTCGTCCACCAGATGACTCGGGAGGGCCTGGTGATGAGAGTGATTCTGCTGATACGGCACGCACGGCGGCGCGGGGAGCCAAGGGCCGGCGGTACCGAAACCGAACTCGTTGCGAACCGCGCCACCATCTAGGCGAACGAATCGCGTTCGCCGGGACGACATTTCACCCGATCAAGCCGACTTCGTCGCCTGCTCCATCCGACAGCAGCGAGCCCCGGCTGACCGCGACGCAGCGGTCGACCGGGGCTCAGTGCACCGAAATGCGGTCGGCGACAGCTCTGGCACCCCTGGAGACAGCCGTGACGATCTACGAATGCAGCCGGTCGATGACCAGCAGCGTCACGCCCGACGAATGGGCGTGGCGGGCAGGGCGCGAAGAACCGGCATGGCGATTGAGCTGGGTATCCGACCAGCTGACCCGCGAACAGGCCTGGGCTGGAATGCAATTGCAGGAGATTCTGAGCCTCCCGGCCCCGGCATCGGACCATGACGCGCACGCGCGGGCACTGGCCGATCAACTCGGTATCACCGTGCAGCAGGCACTGCACACGCTGCACCAACGGATGCTCGACAGGAGGCATTCGTGACCATCTATGTAACTCACTGGTCGATGACCAGTGATCTCACCGCGGAGTCGGCCTACCGGCTGGCGGACAAGTGGGCCAAGTCGTGGCGGCTGAGCTGGCTGCCCGAACGGCTGCTGACGCGGGAACAAGCTTTGGCGGGGATGGATCTCGCGGAGATCTTCGGCACCCAGGATTTCCGGCACGACTCGACGGTTCACGCACGGGCCTTCTATTGCGCCGGCCAGATCGGAATACCCCTCGAGCTCATCGGGCTCGAATTGCTACACCGGAGGCACCCATGACCGTCGACACCACCGACTGGACCATGATCAGCGATATCACCCCCGAGTCGGCATACCGCCAGACCGGGTCGGGGACCGCGGTCTGGCGACTGAGCTGGCTGCCGGATCGGCTGCTGACCCGCGAACAGGCGCTGGCCGGCATGGAGCTCGACGAGATCCTCAGCGATCCGGACATCGTGCACGATCGGCACGCCCACGCCGATGCGGCCATTCTGGCCGGGCGGGTCGGCATCATCTGGGAGCAGGCGGTGATCCTGCTGTCGAAGCGGATACTCGCTCGACTACGCCAGCGTACCAATGGGATTCAGGACGATCCGGCGGACTGCGAATCCGCGGGGCACTCCCGGATGTCGCTGCACGCAGACCGGACACCGTGGGTGTTCCGATAGCGTGTGGCGCCGCGAGGCATCGGCCGCCGGGAGGGGAGGCGGCCGGTGCCGTAGTGGCGTAGAAGCTGCCTCAGGGAGTCGGTGCGACGATCCGATCGATCTCGTGCATGGTCGGCATCCCGTCGGCGAGGGGGCTGGTCGTTCGGGTCGCCGCCATCGCGGCGGTCGCCCACTCGAAATCCGCACGGTTCGCGGGCTGCCCGGTCCGCATGAGTCGGTAGGCCAGCGCCGCGTCGAAGGCCGCGCTGGCCGCGGGCGATGGCGCCTCCGGCCGCGCCGAAAGGTCGAGTTGGAGGGTGCCGGAGCGGACCCGGCAGGCGAGTTGCTCCACCTCGCAGACGCAGTGTGCACCGCGTGCCAGTAGCGCGGGCGCGGTGGTCGTCGCGAATTGCTCGCCGCCGACGCTCTCGCTGTCGCCGGCCAATTCGCCGAGTTCCCACGAACTTCCATTCAGATAGTCGATCGGCTCGAAGTGATGTTCGAGGTCCTGAAGATTCTCGACAGGGGGTGCGGGGTGAACCAGAAGGCGTGGGCGCTGGGGCAGCGTACGGATCATCGATAGTGCCTCGTTGATGACCTCGGTCGGCAACTCGAACGTCATCAGCACTGCATCGGAGGACACGATCGCCGCGCAAACCTGCTCGCTGCGCAGATCCGCTGTGCCGAGCTTGGCGCCGTCGACCCGGCCGATGAATGCCCCCGCGCCATTGCGATCGACCATCACGACGGCCACCGGTGTGGTTCCGGGAACAACCTTGACCAGTCCGGTGTCGACGTTCTCGCGCCGCAGGTACTCGATGATGCGACGGCCGCTGTCGTCGTCTCCGATCACGGTGACCAGGCGGACTCGCAAGCCGAGGCGGGCCGCCGCGACGGCCCGATTGAGTCCCTTGCCCCCGACTTGCGCGTCGAATGTCCCACTTGCCTCGGAGCCTTCGGAGGGCATGGTGTCCGTGCGGTAGATGTGATCGATGACCGCGTCACCGATGACGGTGACCACGCCGTGCGGATGCCACTGTTCGGCACCGGTGACCATGCGCCGCCCCCTATGGTGCTCTCGACTTGCCGCACACCAGCTTAGGCCGCGCACACGCGAAATGGCATGTCCCGCAACAATACATCGGCCGCACGAAACGACCGGTCGGGATCAGGTACGTGCGACGTGGTCCGCGCCGACTGCCTCGGCGATGCAGTGGTAACCGGCTTCGCGCAGTCGCTGGGCGATACCGCGGTGGATGTGGCGCATCCAGAACGGTCCGCCGTAGATGAAACCGGTGTAGCCCTGCAGCAGGGTGGCACCGGCGAGGATGCGTTCCCAGGCCTGATCGGCGGTTTCGATGCCGCCGACCGAGATCAGCACCAGACGGTCGCCGACGCGAAGGTAGAGCCGGCGCAGCACTTCCAGGGAGCGCTCGGCGACCGGGGGCCCGGACAGGCCACCCGCGCCCATGGCCGCGACCTCGGCGGCCTCGGTGCGCAGGCCGTCGCGGCGGATGGTGGTGTTGGTGGCGACGATCCCGGCCAGGCCGAGCTCGACCGCGAGATCGGCGACGGCGTCGACATCGTCGTCGGACAGGTCGGGGGCGATTTTCACCAGCACCGGAACTTCGACGCTGTCGAGGACGGCCTGCAGGACCGGGCGCAGGGATTCGACGGCCTGCAGATCCCGCAGGCCGGGGGTGTTGGGCGAGCTGACATTGACGACGACGAAGTCGGCCAGCGGACCGAGCAGCGAAGCACTCACCGCATAGTCGGCTGCGGCGTCGGCGGGCTCGACGATTTTCGTCTTACCGATATTCGCGCCGATCGGGACTCCGCCGCGGCGGTTGCGCAGATGTTCGGCCGCCGCAGCGGCACCGTGGTTGTTGAAACCCATCCGGTTGATCAGACCGTGGTCGGCGGGCAGCCGGAACAGCCGCGGTGCGGGATTGCCGGGCTGGGCCTGCGCGGTGACAGTGCCGATTTCGGCGAATCCGAACCCCAATGGCGCCCAGGCGTTCACACCGTCGGCGTTCTTGTCGAATCCGGCGGCCAGCCCGAGCGGCGCCGGGAAGTCGATGCCGAAGGCATGGTTGCGCAGGATCGGATCGTCGGTGGTCAGCACTCTTGTCATCGCCCAGCGCGACGGCGCGAACCGGGCAGCCAGCCGCATGGCCGTGAACGCCAGATGGTGGATGCGTTCCGGCGGCAGCAGGAACATCAGGCGCAGCAGCAGTGAATACATGGCCTCACATTCCCGGTTCGGGCTGGGGTAGTAGTGCGGTTTTTCGGCGCCGCAGCAGTACCCGCCTGCTGCCGTCGGTGTAGGCGCGCACCCGCGACAGTTCCCAGCCGCCGAATTCGGCTTGGATGGCCAGCCGCATCGACGCCGTCACCCGGGTCACCTCCGGTGGGAGCCGCAGCGGCACGTATTCGTAGTCGTCACTGGTGGTTTCCCAGCTCGCCGGTAGCGCTGCGCGTGATTGTGGCGCCATCACTGCCCTTTCTTCCGCTGGTCCGCGCGGATCCGTTGCAGACCGTCTCCGGTCGCGGAACCGACGAACAGGTCACCGGTGCGCTCGTCGATGGTCACCGAGTTCGGCTGTCGAACCGTCGGATAACGGCCCACCTCTTTCGGTATACCCGTCGACAGGTCGAATCCGACGACTTCGTTGCTCTGGGTACACGTCACCCACACGGTGTCGGACCGCTGATCGTAGGCAAGCGCGTAAGGCGACGATCCTACCGGGAATCGCTGCCGCAGTACGAGCGGTCCGGCAGTGTAGACCAACAGCTCGTCACCCGCAGTGTCGGTGACGATGATCCGGCCGAACGGGTCGGTGATCAGATTGGTTGCGCCGTCACCCGCGCGCAGTGCCAGGCCGAGGCGGTCTTTGCCGAGGTCGAGCTGGGTGAGCGAGGTCTGGCGGCGGTCCAGGACCGAGACATGGTCGCCGGTGACCGCGAGTGCGTCGGCGGAGGCCAGGCCGGAGATGGTTTCGGCGACCTTGCCGTCGGGGGAGAGTTCGCGCACCTTGCCGTCTGCGGTGCCGACGAACATCGTGCCGTCGTCGCGATAGCGCACCGATCTGGCATCACCGTCTACGGGCACCTCGGTGGTGACGCCCGAGGTGATGTCGACGCGCATGATCCGGTGGTCGCCGGGGATCAGCAATTCACCCGGCTTGCCCTGCGCCAAGCCGACACCATGGGCGGGCAGCAGGAGGGTGCGCATCGCCACGTCCGGCGCGCCGGTGGGATCGACACGGGTGAACGTTGCGGGGTCGATGACGAACAACATCGTGCTGGTGTCGTGGCCGGCTTCGAGCGCAACCAGTCGTCCGGTGCCCGCCTCGGCGAACAGTCCGCCGACCGGGTTGTCGAGCCCCCACACATCCCCGGCGGGATGCGCGCGCTGCTCGGGGGCGACCGCCGCGGTGGCCGCCGGTCGGGTCTCGAGCTTGTCGCTATCGGAATCGGAGGAACATCCGGCGATCAGCGCCAGCACCGCCACACCGGCGAGCGCTGCGGGCAGCGAACCATGTGGGCGCATCCACCGAACTCCTTACTACGACGAATCATCCGCTACCGCACCATCTGACCATGATGGCGCACGTGACCGGCCTACCGGGGTCGTCGCCGGCGGAGAATGTCGGTGATCGGGGTTACGGTTGACTCGAAACAATGTCCAATTCAGGGAGATCCGGTTGAAAGCCGACCATCCATCGGGATTTGCCATCGATGACATAACCGTTGGTCCGTTTGCTCACGGATTCGGCACCACGGCCGATGGCAGGCCCTACGCCTTCCGCACCGTGCGCTCAACCGTGGAGCTGGAGATCTACCGCGCCGACCTCGACAGCGATGTGCCGGGACCGGAGGACGTGGTCGCGGTCGCGCAGGCCCGCGCCACCGATATCGACCTCGACGACGAACGCAGTGTCGTGGCGCTGGTGCGCGACATGATCCCGGATGCGATACCGGTCGAAAGGGCCCCCGATCGGGATATGACAACCGTGCGTGCCCTGCTCGGGCGCATCAGTTCGGTCATTGATGGTATGTAGATGGTGATGCCAAGCACACGATTCCTCCGTTCCGCGCTGATCGCGGCCACCCTCGTCGCGGTGGCTGCGGCGTGCAGCACCGGACCGGACGAGGCCTCGGTCGATGCCGCGCGTTCCTCGGCCAACGCCTCGCTGTCGTCCTCGATCACGGCCTCCTCGAGCGCCGCGCACCGACCGCTGCCGACGGCCGCCGAATTGGACGCGCAGATCAAACGCGCCCTTGATCCGGCACTGCCCGACTCCGAGCGCACCGACCTCATCGAGGACGGCGAGGCCTTCCGCGACGCCATCCCGGATATGTATCGGGCACTGCAGGACAATCCGCGCGCCATCTACGGCGTCACCGACCCGGTCTTCGATAACCGCGACGGCACGCTGACCGCGACCATGCGGCTGGACAAGGACGGCAGCGGCACCGCGGTCCGTACCACCGTCGTGCATTTCGTGCTGCTCGACGGCAAGTGGAAGATCTCGCGCACCGATCTGTGCGGCATTCTGCGCTCGGCCGACTACCGCACCGCGGCCTGCGGCTAGATGATCGAATCCGGCTCGCTGCGGTGGGGACGTCTCATCCACCGCCACCGTTATCTGGTGTTGGGTACAGCCATTGTCGTGGTGCTGCTCTCGGGCTGGTACGGCCGGGATCTGGCGGGCCGGCTGACCCAGGAGGGCTGGTTCGACGAGAGCAGTGAATCGGTGGCAGCCGCCAAGATCGCCGATGCCACCTTCGGTCGCGATACCGACAGCGACATCATCTTGCTGTACACCGCGCCCGTAGGGATGACCGTCGACGACCCGAGTGTGCGTGCGGCAGTGACGAATTCGCTGAAGCAACTGCTGGCCCGTCATCCCGACCGGGTCCTTAAGATCGACAGTTATTGGGACAGCCCCTTCGCCGCGCAAGCCACCGACGCCTCGCACACCCACGCCTTCGCCAGCGTCGGATTGCGCGGGGAAGGCACCGCGACAGTCGAGAACTACACCGCGATCAAGGGTGAGCTGGGTGCCGGGCGCGCGGGCGGTGGACCCGGCGCCACCACGGTGCAGTTGGCCGGGCTGCAGCCGATTGTCGAGGGCATCAATCAGGGCATGCAGGACGATATCCGCCGGGCCGAGATCATCGCACTGCCGATCGTGGCGATCCTGTTGTATTTCGTTTTCGGCGGCGTGGTCGGGGCGTTGCTGCCGGTGCTGATCGGCGGGATGACGGTGCTGGGTACCCAGGGCACCATCCGGATGCTCACCGATCACATCCAGGTGAACGTTTTCGCCAGTGCGGTGGTCACTTTGGTGAGTCTGGGGTTGGCGATCGACTACGGGCTGTTCACCGTGACCCGGTTCCGCGAGGAGTTGGCCGCCGGGCACAGTGTGGAGGATGCGACGGCGCGCACTGTTGCCACGGCCGGGCGCACCGTACTGTTCTCGGCCGCGATCATCGCGATCAGCTTGGCGGCGTTGTTCATCTTCCCGAACGGTGTGTTGCGGTCGGTGCCCTATGGCGGCATCAGTTCGGTGCTGCTCGCCGCGCTGCTGTCGGTGACGGCGCTGCCCGCGGTGCTGAGCATTGTCGGGCGGCGAATCGACCTGTGGGGGTGGCAGCGGTTCTCGCGCACCCAGACCGAGGCGCAGATCGACGCCGGATTCTTCTCGCGGCTGGCGACGTGGGCGATGCGGCGACCGTGGGCGGTGGTGGTGCCGATCGTGCTCGGGTTGCTGGTTTTGATCGTTCCGATTCGCAATATCGAGTTCGGCGGGATCAGCGAACGGTATCTGTCCGCAGACAACCCGGCACGGGTCGCCCAGGAGCGGTTCGACCAGTTGTTCCCGAGTTTTCGCACCGAACCGATCAAACTGGTCGTGGTGGGCGCGAATCCGCAGCAGCTCAGCGATATTCGCTACGAGGCGAGCCGGATTCCCGGTCTGACCGGCCGTTTCGAACCCGGTGCGCCGACCAAGGACGGGATCAATGTGCTCAACGCCGGTCTCGCCGACAAGCGCGATGCGGATGCGGTGATCGATGCGCTGCGGGCGATTCCGGAACCGTCCGGGGTGAAGATCATGGTGACCGGGGTGCCCGCGCTCGAGCGTGACAGCATCAATGGGTTGCTGGTGCGGCTGCCGTTGCTGGTCGGGCTCCTGGCGGTCGCGGCGTTGGTGATGCTGTATCTGGCGTTTCGTTCGATCGTGTTGGCGCTCAAGGCCGTTTTGATGAGCGCATTGAGTCTGGCCTCCACACTGGGTGTGCTCACCTGGGTGTTCGTCGAGGGGCACGGGGCCGGGATCTTCGACTTCACGCCGGGGCCGCTGATGTTCGCGGTGCTGGCGTTGATCGTGACCGTGGTGTTCGGGCTGTCCACCGACTACGAGGTGTTCCTGCTGTCGCGGATGGCCGAGGCGCGCGCGGACGGCGCGTCGCCGCCGGAAGCCATCCGTTACGGCATCGCCCACACCGGCGGCGTAATCACTTCTGCCGCAGCGATTCTCATCGTGGTGACCGGTGCGTTCGGCTTTTCCGATCTGGTGTTGATGAAGTACATCGCCTACGGCATGATCGCGGCGCTGGTCCTGGACGCGTCCGTGGTCCGCATGCTGTTGACGCCCGCGGTGCTGAAGCTGATCTGGCGTTGAACGCTCAGCGGGCGAGAGGATCGACAATGACTGTACTGAAGGGCGCGAATCTGGCCCTGATGTTCCTGCTGGAATTGGGTGTGTTTGCCGGAGCGGCGATCTGGGGTTTCACCCTCGATGCGAACCTCATCGTGCGCATCATCGCCGGAATCGGCGCCCCCGCGGTATTCATCGTGGTGTGGGCACTGTTCGCCGCGGGCGGCGGCAAGAACGCGCGATACCCGCTCACCGGCCTCGGGCGCGCTGTGTTGGAGATCGCCTGGTTCGGCGGCGCCGCGGTACTGATCGGCTTCGCCTTCACGGGAATTGCCGGGATCGTGTTCTTCACGCTATGGGCGATCAACGGTGCGCTGCGGTTGCTGTGGCATCAGGCTTGAGATCGACTGTTCGCAGCTCGGCCGGGAACCACCCTCATGTGGCCGGTTACCGCGCCGCGGCGGTCGTTTCGAGCGGTGGATCGTTCAGCTGCGAACAGTCTCGGCCCCGTGGAGCCCGGTTACACATCGAGGACTTCGGCTCGGCGTTTGTTGGACGGATCGAGTCTGGTGACGCGGCGGTCAGCACCTGCGGCCCGTCCGCGGTCATCACGACCTATGTTCGGAATGCGCGGTAGGCGAACCATCGGCCGATGCTGCTCAGCCGGCGAGTGATGCTTGTGGAGCCCGACCCGGTGTCGATGGTCCGGGCTCGGCGATTCAACCGTGCTCGTGCGAAGGCTCCAGCTCCGACGCGCATAACTGCCATGCGGTCAGCGGCGGACGGGCAGGACCAGCTGGGCGCCGGTCAGCGGGTGGTCGAGGACTTCGACGGGGTGTTGGTAGACGCGGGTGAGGACTTCGGTGGTGAGGACTTTGCGGGGTGGGCCGTCGGCGGCGATGTGGCCGGATTCCAGGACCGCGACGCGGTCGGCGTAGGCGGCGGCGATGCCGAGGTCGTGCAGGACGACGACGACGGCGGCGCCTGCGGCGGCTCGTGCGGTGGCCAGGCGCAGGACCGCTTCTTGGTGGCCGAGGTCGAGCGCGGCGGTGGGTTCGTCCAGTAGCAGGGTTGCGGTGTCCTGAGCAAGCACGCGGGCCAGGGCGACGCGGGCGCGTTCACCGCCGGAGAGCGTCGGAAATGGTCGGGCGGCAAGGTGTTCCACGTCGGCGGCGGTCATGGCGGCGGCGATCCGCTCGTCATCGAGGTCGCGCCGCTCGGTCCGCACCCACGGCGCACGCCCCATCGCGACCACTTCGCGTGCGGTGAACGGGAATCCGACGGTGTGGCTCTGCGGCAATACCGCCCGGCGCCGCGCCATATCCAAATGCGACCAGTGGCCCAGCGCCCGCCCATCGAGTTCGATGGTGCCCTCGCTCGGCTCCAACTCACCCGCGAGCGCCGCCAACAATGTCGACTTGCCCGCCCCGTTCGGCCCCACCAACGCCACGATCTGGCCCGCAACAACATCGAAGTCGACGGCTTCGAGTACCCGGCGGGTATGGGCCCCCGAAGCGCCACGCCTGTCGATGCTCACTCCCCGAGCCCGAAGCGTCACCGCGCCCCGTTGCGGCGGCACCGGCAACTCATGTGTCCGCGCGAACACCGAACCCAGTCTCACCCCACTCACATCTGCACCCCACTAGGACTGTCCGGCATGTACGCCCGGCCATCGCTCGCGATCCCGCGCACCCGAGCTTCGCTGCTGATGCTGCCTCGCAGCGCCCTCGGGTGGGACATGCTGGTGCGCCCTACCTGTTGACCGGTCGGCGCGTCCTGCTCGTCGGCTGCCGGCCCGCTATCCAGCATCGGCGCGCGACGCCACCTGGAATTTGCGTTCGAGCTGCCCGGCAGCCCACTAGCCATCCTGTCGACGCGGCGGCCCCGGTCGGGTTCTGCCTCGTCGAAAGGGCCGCATCCCTTCTCGGGATCCGCACCTGTTGTGAATGCCGACTGGTGATGGATCCGAGAAAGCCGGCGGACGCTTCGGGGCGAGGCAGCGCGACGCCACATCGCGAGCGTGTGCGGATCGGTTACGTCCCAACCGATTTCGCGACTCATGCCCAACCTCCGGCGCGAGCACGCGTGCGACGCAGGAGCCAGAAGAAGAAGGGGCCGCCGATGAGGGAGGTGAGCATGCCGAGGGGGAGGTCGGCATTGTGGACCAGGGAGCGGGCGGCCACGTCGGCGGCGAGGAGCACCACCGCGCCGACGATGGCGCTCAATGGGATCAGGATGCGGTGGGCGGGGCCGACGAGCATGCGAACCACATGCGGCACGATCAGTCCGACGAACAGCACGATGCCGGTGAAGGCGACGCCCGCGGTGGCCAGGACGGCGACCACGACGATGACGTTGCGACGCAAGCGCTCCACGTCCACGCCCAGATGCCGCGCGGCGGATTCACCGAGGGCTAGCAGGTCCAGCCGGGGCGCGATGAGCACCGCGGCGAGGATGCCGAGCGCGGCCAGCGGAGCGACGACATGTACCGCATCCCAGGTGGCTCCGTTGAGACTGCCCAACTGCCAGAACACGATCTGATCGCGGGCGGCGGGGGTCGCGATGAACAGCAGGAACGCGATCAGCCCACCCGCGAAGGCATTGATCGCGACACCGGTCAGCACCAGCGTGACCACCTCGGTGCGCCCATTCGATCGCGACAGCAGATACACCAGCAATGTGGTCAACAGTCCCGCAGCGAATGCCGCCGCGGCCACCGACCACGCTGCCACGAACGCACCACCGACCACGATCACCGTGCCCGCACCGACCGCCGCTCCCGCCGACACTCCGATCACACCGGGTTCGGCGAGCGGATTCGCGAACACCCCCTGCAGCAGTGCACCCGCTGTCGCCAATGCGGCCCCGACCAGGATCGCGAGCACCACGCGGGGAAATCGCACTTCCCACAGCGTCACCTCACCGGCCGGATGCGCGGGCATCGGCCCCCAGTTCAACCCGATCCGGTGCAGCACACTGCCCGCGACTTCGGCGGGGGTCGTCGGCACTTGCCCGATCGCCGCGGACGCCAACGCCAACACCACCAGCGCCGCGACCGCCACGGCGAATACGATCGCGGTCCGCGACCATCCCCGCGACTTCGGCGCGACCGGATGCGGACTGTGCGGCATCGCCGAGTCGGTCGTCGTTGTCCCAGTGGCCCTTTCGTTCACACTCGCACCTGCCCGATCCTCGACTTCGGCGCAATCGGATGCGGATTGCGCCGCATCGCCGAGTCGGTTGTTCCCGTGGTCATTTCGCTGACGCTCGCATCCCCGACACTCGGCTCCGCTGTTCGCAAAGTGCATTCGTGGTCCGCTCGCGCGTCTCGGCACCGCTGCGATGTTCGGCCGCACGTCCGCGAAGTGCCGCCCGCACTTCACCGACGTACCCGCGCACGGCCCGATCGCCGCACCGTGACGCGCGGCTCATGCGGGCTCGGTGCCGTACACGGCCTCGCTCAGGGCCGCGATCACGCGGCCGGTGTTCGGGCCGAAACTCAACACCACCGAGTCGGCCATATCGACCACGCGCTTGTTGCGCCCGGCGGGTGTCTGCGCGATGCCGGGCACCTTTTCCAGCCCGTCGACGCCGCCGACCGACTTCAGCCCGTCCGACATCACCAGCAGCACATCCGGTGCGGCCGCGATCATGGCCTCACTGGTGATCGCGACGAACGGTTCGGGTAACCCGGCCTCGGTGCCCGCATCGCGCGCGCCGAGTGCGGCGATGAGGGCGTCGGCGCCGGAGCCGGGTCCGGCGAGCATGGTGATGGCGGTGCTGCGCAGGTAGAGGAAGGCGATGGTGAGGGGTTTGTCCTGCTTGGGTACCGCGGCTCTGGCGGCGGCGATTTCGCCACGGGTGCGCTGGGCCAGGGCTTGGCCGCGATCGGGTACGCCGAGCGCCGCGGCGACCGCCTCGATCTGCGGCACCACCCCGTCCATGGTGCGCTGCGGATCGAAATAGACGACCGTCACCCCGGCCGCGCGCAGTTGCTCGCGCACTTGCGGGGCGGCGCTGGTGCTGTCGGTGAGAAAGACCGAAGGACGCAGCGCCAGAACGGATTCCACGTTCAGTGAACCGCTGCCACCGGTCACGATGGGCAGATTCGCGACCGCGGGAAATCCAGCCGCGGTGCTGCGCCCGACCATTTTGGCGCCCATACCCAACGCCCAGACCGTCTGCGCGAGTGTGCCGAAGCGGTCGGCGGCGATGATGCGGCCGGCATCGGTGACCGTGACTTCGGCCCCGTCGAAGGATCGGACGGTCGCGGGCAGCGTAGGCGTGGGTTCGGGCCCGATCGGCACCGGATCGAGGTTCTCCAGTTTCGCGGTGACCGGCCCGCGTCCGCCGCTGCTGGTGGCATCGCTGCCGGTTCCGCAGGCCGAACCGACGAGCAGGGTCAATGCGAGCACAGCCAGGAGGGAACGCGCCCCGCCGGATCGGACACGGTCGAGAAACCTCATGCAGGTAAGGCTAGCCTCCCTCATCGGATCACCCCGCCGCGCGTGCGCTGACATCGTCGAGCGCGGCCGCGATGGCACGCGGCAGTTCCAATGTCTCGGCCGCCAGCACCCCGGTGAGCTGCCCGATATCGCGCGCGCCGACGATCATGCTCGCGATGCCGGGACGGTCGCGGATCCAGGCGAGGGCCACGGCCAACGGTGAGGTGGCCAGTCCGTCGGCGGCGGTCACCAGCGCCTCGACCACCCGGGTCGCGTGGTCGTCGAGCCGGTGCCGGATCTCGGCGGCGGTCGCCTCGTCCGCACCGCGCGAATCGGCGGGAACCCCGTCGCGGTATTTGCCGGTGAGAATGCCCCCGGCCAGCGGCGCGGTGGCGATCAGTCCCACACCGTGATGTCGAGCAGCCGGAATGAAGTCGGTTTCGGTGTCACGGACCAGCAGCGAGTACGGGGTCTGCGCGACGGTGACGGGCGCGACCGCGGCCAGGCTGGCGACCTGCCAGGCATTGAACCCGCGCGCACCCGCGTAGCGGACGCGCCCGGAGCGCACCGCGAATTCGAGAGTGGCGGCGACCTCGTCGAGCGGGGTCGCGGGATCCCAGGCGGCGACATGCCAGATATCGAGATAGTCGGTGCCCAGTTCGCGCAGTGTCCGATCGAGCTGGCGCAGCAGCGCGCGACGGGAGGTGTCCACGGCCGGTCGCACCGGCTCCGGCTCGGGCACGGTCGGCCCTGCCGGTGCGGGCGTGGTCCGCGGCGCGACACCCGCGCAGCCGCTGAGCACCAGATCGTCGCGGGAGACCAGATCGCCGAGCAGTTCGGCCAGGATCCGTTGTGCCGCACCGCCGGCATAGGCGGGGGAGGTATCGACCAGTGTGCCGCCGGCCTCGGCAAACGCCACCAACTGCACCGCCGCGTCGTCGGTATCGGTATGCGCCCCCCAGGTGTGGGTGGCAAGTCCTATCCGGGACACCCGTAGGCCGCTGCGACCGACCGTCCTCTGTTCCATCACCGTGTCCGCGCAATCGTCACGGCGCCAAGCCTAGAGTGTGGATACGCAACTCGACGCCCACCAGCACCGTGGGTCGCACGGTCGAGCCGGGCATGCCGCCGCCATCTCGACACTGTACTGTCGCTGCGTGATTGCGGCGGTGGTCACAGTGGTGCGACCGATCGCCGGACCAATTGCCCAGTAGGAATACATATTTCGGGCGGAAGTGGAGGCTGGTTCGTGGTCGGCGAGTCGATGACCTGGGTTCAGGCCTTGGTACTTGGTCTGGTGCAGGGTCTCACGGAGTTTCTGCCGATCTCCTCCTCGGCGCATCTGCGCATCGTGTCGGGGGTGTTCTTCGGCGACGACGCGGGCGCCTCGTTCACCGCGGTCACCCAGTTGGGCACAGAGGCGGCGGTGCTGGTGTTCTTCGCCAAGGACATCTGGCGGATCATCCTCGCGTGGTTCGCCGGGCTGCGTGATCGGCTGACCAAGCGTGGCGAGCCGGAGCTGCCGCTGCACGACCAGCCCACCATGCGCCTTCCGGTCATCACCGCCGATCACAAGCGCGTCCTGGACGAACAGGCGCAGCGTGAACTCGACTACCGCATCGGCTGGTATGTGATCATCGCGACGATCCCGATCGGCGTGCTCGGATTCCTGTTCAAGGATCTGATCCGCACCGGTGCCCGCAATTTGTGGTTGATCTCGTTCATGCTGGTCGCGTTCGCGCTGGTCATCGCCGCCGGTGAGTACTACGGACGCAGGATCCGCCCGATCGAGCAGCTGACCACCCGCGACGGTTTGATCATGGGGTTCGCGCAATGTCTGGCCTTGGTTCCGGGTGTGTCGCGTTCCGGTGCGACCGCGACGGCGGGTCTGTTCCTCGGGCTCGAGCGTGAAGCGGCCGTGCGGTTCTCGTTCCTGCTCGCCATTCCCGCGGTGACCGCGTCGGGCCTGTTCAGCCTGCCCGACGCGTTCGAACCGGCGGGTGAGGGCCTCAATGCCAGCGGACCACAACTGCTGGTCGCGACGATTCTGGCGTTCGTGGTCGGGTATGCCTCGGTGGCGTGGCTGTTGAAGTTCGTCGGCAAACATTCCCTGGACTGGTTCGTCGGCTACCGCATTGTGCTCGGGATGACGGTCATGGGCCTGCTCGCGAGCGGAGTGGTGTCGGCGACATGATCGTTAGGCTGGTGCCATGACGGTGATCCTGCTGCGGCACGGTGTTTCGACCTCGAATACCGCCCGCACCCTGGCCGGGCGCAGTGCGGGCGTCGATCTGACCGAGTACGGCGATACTCAGGCCCGCGCCGTCGCCGAACGGCTCGCCGCGCTGCCGATCGAGCACATTGTGCATTCGCCGCTGCTGCGCTGTCAGCGCACGGTCGCACCGCTTGCGGAAAAGCTCGGTCTGGAGCCGGAGTACGAGGACCGGTTGATCGAGGTCGACTATGGCGACTGGACCGGCAAGGCGATCGCGGATCTGCTGACCGAACCGCTGTGGAAGGTGGTGCAGCGGCACGCCTCGGGCGCGGTCTTTCCCGGCGGCGAAGGTCTGGCGCAGGTACAGAGCCGTGCGGTGGCCGCGGTGCGCGAGCACGATCGACGGTTCGCCGAGAAGGCCGGGCACGATGTGCTGTGGGTGGCGTGCACGCACGGTGACGTGATCAAATCCGTGCTCGCCGACGCGCTCGGCCTGCATCTCGACGGTTTCCAGCGCATCGTGGTCGAACCCGCCTCGCTCAGCATCGTGCGCTACACCCCGACCGCGCCGTATGTGGTTCGGCTCAACGACACGGGGGCGGATCTGTCCGGTTTGGCAATCAAACCGCAACGGCCCGCCTCGGATTCCGGGTCGCCCGCAGAGCCCGAAGCCGGTCCGGTTCCCGGTGGCGAGCTGGGTGGTACCCCGAGTGCGGATAATGGGAATGCGGAGCTTCGAGATTCCTTGTAAACGAGTAGGTGGCGTGTTGCGGAGTCCAGCGCCGCGGGTAGTCGATCAGGGTCACGTATCAGGAGGTGCAGATGTCTCGCGCAATCCACGTATTTCGCACCCCCGATCGTTTTGTCGCCGGGACCGTCGGTGAGCCGGGCGATCGCGCGTTCTACCTGCAGGCCGTGCAGGAACCACGGGTGGTCAGCGTGTTGCTGGAGAAGCAACAGGTGAAGGTGCTCGCCGACCGGATGGGTCTGCTGCTCGACGAGGTCGCGCGCCGCTTCGGCGCCGAGGTGCCGCCGCAGGCCGAGGACATCTCCGACAGCGACCCGCTGGTGACCCCGATCGACGCCGAGTTCCGGGTCGGCACCATGGGCCTGGGCTGGGACGCCGATGCGGGCGCGGTGGTGGTGGAACTGTTGGCGATCACCGAAACCGAGGTCGACGAGTCGGTGGTGCTCGATGACACCGAGGAGGGCCCCGACGCGGTGCGGGTGTTCCTGACCCCGATCCAGGCGCGGGAGTTCGCGTTGCGCTCCACCCGGGTGATCGCGGCGGGCCGGCCGCCGTGTCCGCTGTGCGGGGAACCGCTTTCCTCGCGCGGGCATATGTGTGTGCGAACCAACGGATACAAGCGCGGGGATATTTTCGGCGCGGCCGAGCTAGAGGAGTAGGCCGTGGCCGAGCCTGGGTGGCACAACGCGGAATTGACGGTGATCGGGCGGGTGACGACCGCGAGCAATGTCACCCTGGTCTGCGATACGGACGGCGTTCGCGTGGTCTACAAGCCGGTGCGCGGGGAGCGGCCGCTGTGGGATTTCCCGGACGGCACCCTGGCCGGGCGTGAGGTGGCCTCGTATCGGGTCTCGGCTGCGCTCGGCTGGGGTGTCATTCCGGAGACGATCCTGCGCGATGGCCCCTATGGGCCGGGCATGGTGCAGCGGTGGGTGGAGTCGGTGGACAACCACACCGATCAGGGCAACCGGCTCGATCTGGTGGATCTGGTGCCGTTGGGTGCGGTGCCCGACGGGTTCTGCGAGGTGCTGCGCGCCGAGGATCCGGAGGGTAACGAGGTGTCGCTGATCCATGCCGACGATCCGCGCCTGCAGCGGATGGCGGTGCTCGACGTGCTGCTCAATAATGCCGACCGTAAGGGCGGGCATGCGCTGGAAGGTGTCGACGGGCAGGTCTACGGCGTCGATCACGGTATCTGCCTGCACACTGAGCACAAGTTGCGCACTGTGCTGTGGGGCTGGGCGGGTAAACCCATCTGTGACGGGTTGATGGCCGATATCGCCGCCTTCGCCGAGGAGCTGCCCGGTTCGGTCGCCGATGATCTCGCAACGCATCTCACCGATGCGGAGATCGAGGCGCTCGCCGACCGTACGCAGGAACTGCTGGACAACCCGGTGATGCCGGTGCCGCGCACGTCGCGGCCGATCCCGTGGCCCGCGTTCTGAGCTGAAGTCGGCCCAGCCCGGGGATACCGTCGGCGGCCGCTTGCGATGTGCGGGCGGTGCTGTATTGCATCGAGTGTCGGGGCGCATATGCCGCCTGAGGCGTTACGGTTTCCGCTGTCCGACCTGGCACGGCGGGGCGAAGATTCGTGCGGCGTTCTGCAGATGCACGACCGCGACCGGGAGTGGCGCTCAGTTGAGCAGCGGGCGGACTTCGGCACCGACGAAGCGGACGAATTCGATCAGGTTCGGATCGTCATCGGTGGGTTCGAGGACTACGGTGTCGGCGCCGGCGTCGGCGTAGCGGCGGACGGCATCCACGATGGCGTGTGCGTCGCCCGCGACGCCTGCCTCTGCCGGATGCTCGCCGGAGTTGCGTTGCTGGGCCGCCGTCAAGCGTGCGGCCGCGTCCGGGCCCGTGGCCGTCAGCAGGTTGACGATCACCCGATGCGGTTCGGTGCGTGCGGCTTTCGCGCGGCCTTCCTCGATGCGCGCACGGGCGGCGCGGACGCCGTCGGGGGTGGTTCGTGCGGTGAGGATGGTGGCGTCGGCGAGTTCGCCGGACAGTCGCAGGGTCTGCGGGCCGGTCGCGGCGGCGGTGATCGGCGGGGGCGTGATCGGCGGCCATTCCAGGGCGACATTGTCGAGGCGCACGTATCGGCCTGCGGCGCTGACCTTTTCACCGTTCAGCAGTCCGCGCAGCGCAACCAGATGTTCGCGTAGCAGCGTCATCGGCGATTCGACCCGCGCGCCGATCTGTCCCATCCAGTCCTGCACACCGTGTCCGAAACCAGGAAGCACCCGGCCCGGATGCAGCCGCAACAGCGCCGCCACCTCCATGGCGGTGAGCGCCACATTACGCAGCGGCACCGGCATCACCCCGATCCCGACGCGCACCCGCTCGGTCCGCGCCAACACCGTTGCGGCGGTGGTGATTCCACCGGCCCAGAAGCAGTCCTCCCACAACCACAGTTCTTCGAGACCGCTGTCCTCGGCTGCGGCCGCGACCGCGGCCAAATGTTCTGGGGAAACTTGGGGCATCGACACCGCACCGAGAACAGTCACCCGTCCAACCTAGCGCGATCGCACTCGGCCGCGGCCGAAATTCGGACAGCCCGGTGCGCACGGCAAACTCAGCGACAGTGACCTGCGCCACTCGCGGCAATACGATCCGCCGGACGGCAAACATTGACATTCGACATTTGCGGCATCGGGGCAGGTCAGATCCGGGGTGGTTGCCTTACAACCTACTGCTGGGAGCAGGGCGCGGCGCAATGGCCGCCACCACACCTTTACCCTCGAATCATGCAGTCCTGGTCCGATACCGCCCTACCGACAATTCCCGGAGCAGGGCCACCGTTGCGGTTGTACGACACCGCCGACCGGCAGGTTCGCCCGGTGACCCCGGGCCCTACGGCCACCATGTACGTCTGCGGGATCACCCCCTATGACGCCACCCACCTCGGGCATGCCGCCACCTACCTGACGTTCGACCTGGTCAACCGGTTGTGGCGCGACGCGGGCCATGAGGTGCACTACGTACAGAACGTCACCGACGTCGACGACCCGCTGTTCGAGCGCGCCGCCCGCGACGGTGTGGACTGGCGTGATCTGGGCACCCGCGAGATCAATCTGTTCCGCGAGGACATGTCCGCCCTGCGCATCGTGCCGCCGCGCGACTACATCGGCGCCGTGGAGTCCGTCGACGAGGTCATCGAATTCGTGCAGAAGCTGCTGGCCTCGGGCGCGGCATACACGGTCGAGGATGCCGAATATCCGGACATCTACTTCCGCGCCGATGCCACCGAGCAGTTCGGCTACGAATCCGGCTACGACCGCGCAACCATGGATCGCCTGTTCGCCGAACGCGGCGGCGATCCCGACCGTCCCGGCAAGCGCGACACCATCGACGCACTGCTGTGGCGCGCCGCGCGTCCCGACGAGCCGTCGTGGCCGGCGCCCTTCGGTGCCGGGCGACCCGGTTGGCATATCGAGTGTGCGGCGATCGCGCTCAACCGCGTGGGCCCCGAATTCGATATCCAAGGCGGCGGCAGCGACCTGATCTACCCGCACCACGAATACTCCGCCGCACACGCCGAGGCATTGATCGCGGGCCGCCGCTTCGCCCGCCATTACGTGCACGCCGGTCTTATCGGCCTGGACGGCGAGAAGATGTCCAAATCGCGCGGCAATTTGGTGCTCGTCTCGAAACTGCGCGCCGCGGGCGTCGACCCTGCCGCGATCCGCCTCGGCCTGCTCGCCGGTCACTACCGCCAAGACCGAATGTGGACCGACGCCGTCCTCGCCGGCGCCACCGGCCGCCTGGACCTGTGGCGCCGAGCCGCCGTGCTCGCTTCCGGCCCGGCCGCCGAGGACACCGTCGCCCGCCTCCGCCAACACCTCGCCGACGACCTGGACACCCCGAAAGCCCTTGCCGCCGTGGATAACTGGGCCAACCAAGCCCTGAACTACGGAGGTCAGGACAGCGCGGCCCCAGCCTTGATCACAACCGCCGTGGACGGTCTGCTGGGCGTACAGCTGTAATCCACCCCGCCTGAACACAGATCGGCGCATGCTGTGGGCGCGCCGCTGAGGTGTGGTTGTACCCCACCGCGCGGTCTGCGCTCCACAGCCGTGGATTCGGTAGGCGTCACAGCGGTAACCCGCCCCGAGCGGAGCGGCATCCACGTCCTGTCCGTTGCGGTGGCGGGCCGCACTTCGGCATGCGACGGCGGCGGACGGTAGCGCGAGATTCGCGCCCCGTCTCGATATCACGGCTACCCCTGAATGTGAACTGCAGGGACACTTACCAGCGGTCCGCTGCATGCGCTCGGTAGGGCCGCGAGCTCCGGTCGTGGATCTCAGGCCATCGAGGTGGTTATCACTGGCGCCGAAACCGCCGCACTGCCGGTAACCAGCCGCGCCCGAGCGGATTCGATCAGCTCACTGATGAGCGGCGCGGCGTGCAGACGCGCGCAGCTGTCAGCGGCTGCCGAGAGCAATTCGACGCATTCCTTCACACGCTTCGGCCTGCGTATCTGCGATCCGGCGTGGGTGGGTGCGAAAGTGCCTGTGTGGCTAGGAATGTCGGCTCGGTGGCAGCTGCCTGAGCGTGCGTGGGTTGTTCGGGGAGGTGATCCGTGGTGTTGTACACGGGTGTGTGGCATTCATCCTCGGGGCTTGGTGGGGCGGTGGTCGGCGCTCGGTGGTGTGATCGACGCGGGCGCGGCGTTGGCGGCGGGGCGGTTGCAGGCCTCGGCTGCGCAGGGGGATCCGCGGACGGTGGCAGCGCGGGTGCGGTTCTTCGGGGCGGACGTGGTGGATCCGGAAACGGGTGCGGTGCGTGCGGATCGAGTGGTGTTGTCCTGGGTGGGGTGTACGACCTATGCGTTCGCGCTGGCCGGGTCGGTGTTTCTGCTGGATGCGTGGGTGCCGCGGCTGACGAGCACCGGTTATGTGCCCGCGACGGCGCAGGATCTGGCGGATCTGGCGCCGGAGGCGATATTCATCGGGCACGGGCATTTCGATCATGCCGCTGATGCGGGTCGGATCGCCGAGGCGTCGGGGGCAGTCGTGTATGGAACCGCCGAGCACGGCGTGAATATCCGTGCGCAGGTGGCGGACCCGACATTCCGAACGGTCGCGCTCGGGGACGGTGCGTCGCTGCCGGGGGAGCGACACGAGTTCACTGTAGGACCGGTCGAGGTCACCGCGGTTCGTCACCTGCACTCCGCGCGCACCGCTCCCGAGCGGCCCGGCGGGTCCGCGCCGTTCTTCCCGCTGCCGGAACTGGGCGCTGTGGTGCGGCATCCACCGACGCTGGCAGGTGTCCTGCAGAGTGCGCCACGCCTCGGCGATCCGGAGGGCGGCACCCTCCTCTACCAATTCCGCGTTCCCGGATTCGCGCTGGTCTGGCACGATTCCTCGGGTCCGCTCACCGAGAAGGCCCCGCAGGTCTTCGACGTTTTCGCCGACCTTGCACCCACCGACGTCCAGATCGGTGCGGTCCAGGGCTTCAACCAGATCAGCAACGGTCTTCGCGACCCGCGCCGCTACATCGAGGCCGTCCGCCCCGCACTCTTCGTCCCTAGCCACCACGACAACTGGCTGCCCGGATTGACCGCCTCCGCCGCCACGTACGACATCCCACTGCGTGACGAACTGGCTCGCATCCCCACCGACCACCGCCCAGATCTGCGCCCCCTCTACGACCCGGTCGACTACGTCAATCCCCACCGCCTGACCTTCCCGCTGTAACCCCAACTCCCACAGCGTCTTACAGCCACGCGCCTTGCCGAGTGTCGCAGTCCCACCGCCTGACCGCCACAGCACAACTCCCAGAGCGGCTTATGGCGAGTACCTTCCGGCTACCTCGGCCGATACTTGTTCCCGCCTGTAACCCTGACTCCCACCACGCCTCAGGGCTGTTCACTCGATCGGCGCAGCGTCGTGTGCAGAAGCCGACGCCAGCCTTGCACAGCCATCGAGCTGCTCGAATGCTGCCAGCCATACGGCACTCCGATCGAGGCGATGGACCCGACCAACTCGCGAGGCATCCAGATCGAAGCGCCACTCAGGGAACTGGTCCGGATGGGAGGCGGGCGGCCATGGCGGCCAGGTTGTCGGCGAAGGTGAGGACGAATTCGACGCAGAGGTCGATGAGTTCGTCGCGGGTGATCTCGATGCCGCCGTCGAGCCAGGCCAGGATCAGTTCGGCGGCGCCGCCGGTGATCATCAGCGACACCGCGCGCACCAGGGTGTCGCTGCCCGGTGGTGGCGCGAGGAGGGCGCGTTCCTGATCGGCGACGACGTCGGCGATGGTGCGCATGGCGGCGGCGCGGCGGCGCATCAGCGTTTCGCTGCCGTGGGCTTCGGCGAACGCGATGCGGGCGCGGCGCGGGTCGTCGATGACGGAGGTGACGATGGCGGTTACCGCCGCGCGCGTTTTGGCCGGAATCCCCTCGGGTGCGGCGTCGAGGGCGTCGAGGGAACTGCGGACGGCGGTGTCGATGATCTCGTCGTGCACGGCGGCGGCCAAGGCGTCGAGGTCCGAGAAGCTCTCGTAGAAGAAGCGGGGGCCGACCTTGGCCTGTTCGCAGACTCCGCGCACCGTGGTCGTCGCCCAGCCCTGGGTGCCGATGATCTCCAGGGCCGCATCCATCAGGCGACGGCGGCGTTCCTCGCGCCGCTGCTCGGCGGAGGTGCCGCGGTAGATCCCGGTCGCTGCCCGTGTCACAGGCTCAGTATGCCGCAGGCAAATCAGGAAACAACCGTTTACGGAAACCATTGATTCCTGTATGGTGTGGATCACATGATTTTCGCAAGGATGCGAGAGGACGACCATGATGTCGACGATGGGCCGACGAGCGAAGTACGCCGCATCCGCGCTGGCCGAGCGTTATCCGTCGCGGACCCGAGCCCTCGCCGAACCACCCGCCGGTAGCGAATTGCGGCCGATACTAGGCGATTACGGCTTACCGGTGATCGGGCACGCCCTCCCAGCCATGACGGACAACCTCGATTTCGCGCGGCGGCGCGTCGGGAAATACGGTCCCGTGCAGTGGTCCGGACTGCTCGGGCGGGAGGTCGTGATGGTGGTGAGCCCGGAGGCGATCGAGGAGGTGCTCGCGGACCGGGACAAGGTGTATTCCGCCAAGGGCGGCTACGACTTCTTCATCGGACCGTTCTTCCGTGGCGGCATCCTGCTGCGCGATTTCGAGGAGCACCGCTATCACCGGCGCATTCTGCAGCAGGCCTTCACCCGGCCGCGACTGGTCGGCTATCTCGACATCACCACACCGGCGATCGCCCGCGGCATGAGTGACTGGTTGCCCGCCGACGACTTTCAGCTTTTCCCGGCAACGAAACATGTGCTGCTGCGCATGGCGTCGGAGGTGTTCATGGGCGCACGCCTGGGTCCCGAGGCGGCGCGGCTCGAGCGGGCGTTCATCGATGCGGTGCGCGGCGGGCAGGCGTTGGTGCGCACCAATCTGCCCGGCGGTGTGTGGGCCAAGGGCTTGCGCGGACGCAAGATACTCGAGGACTACTGCCGGCGCGAAATGCCCGCCAGACGCGCGGGCACCGGTGACGACCTGTTCAGCGTGCTGTGCCACACCGCCAGCGATGAGGGCCATACCTTCACCGATCAGGACATCGTCGACCATCTGATCTTCGTGCTGATGGCCGCGCACGACACCAGCACCATCGCGCTGGCGATGATGGGCTATCAACTCGGTCTGCATCCGGAATGGCAGGACCGGCTGCGCGCCGAATCGCAAGCGCTGGGCAAGGATTCGCTCGATTACGATGATCTCGACCGGCTGCCCGCCCTGGATCTGGTGTTCAAGGAGATCCTGCGGATGTACTCCCCGGTCGGTCAGCAGATCCGGGAGACGGTGCGCGACACCGCGATTCAAGGCCACTTCCTACCCGCGGGCACCATTGTCGTCATCGGCTCGCATTCGGCGATGCGTATCGATCGCTGGTGGCACGACCCCGATGTCTTCGATCCGGAGCGGTTCACCGCCGAACGCCAAGAGGACAAATCCCACCGCTACGTCTGGGCGCCCTTCGGCGGCGGCGCGCACAAGTGCATCGGCCTGTACTTCGGCGGCATGACCGTCAAGGCGATCATGCATCGCATGCTGTTGCACTACCAGTGGTCGGTACCGGCCGGATATGTGCCGCCGATGGGCTGGGCGACCGGCCCCATCCCACTCGACGGCCTCCCGATCCGGCTGCAAGCCGCACGCGTCGAAACCCGGCGTCCCGCATGAGAATTACCGCCGACCGAACCCGCTGCCAAGGCCACGGCATGTGCGAAGCCCTACTCCCGCACATCTTCCAGGTCGATGACTCCGGCAAGGTCCGCATCCTCACCGACCCCGTCCCCACTCCTGACGACCCCGACGCCCAGCTCGCCATCGACACCTGCCCAGTGGAAGCCCTGCGCGCCGAGGCGTGAGAGGCGCTGGTCAGACTTCGGAGGGGATTTGGGTGGCTGGTTCGTGGGTGGTGGCGGATAGGGTTGGGGCGTAGAGGGTTTCGATTTCGGTGGCGTATTTTGTCGCGATGGGTTTGCGGCGCAGTTTCATGGTGAGGGTGATTTCGTCGCCGCCGGGCTCCCAGAAGGTGGGCAGGATGGTGAAGCGTTTGATCTGTTCCACGCGGGACAGTTTCGCGTTGCCCGCGGCGATGCCCTGGGCGATTTCGGCGATGACGCCCGGGTCGGCGGCCAAGGCGGGGGCGGAGGCGTCGGGCAGCCCGCGCTGAGTCGCATACGGTGTCGCGGATTCGGCGTCGAGCACGATCAGGGCGGTGTTGTAGGGGCGGGCGTCGCCGATGGTGACGATCGAGCCGACCAGCGGGGTGGCGGCCTTGATGGTGTTCTCGATATTGGCCGGGGACATATTCTTTCCGGCCGCGTTGATGATGAGTTCCTTTTTGCGGTCGACCACGCGTAGATACCCGTCGGCGTCGCGGGTGAGGATATCGCCGGTGTGCAGCCAGCCCTCGGCGTCGATCGCATCGGCGGTCTTGCCCGGTTCCTTGCGGTAGCGCTTCATGACGAGTGGTCCGCGGACCAGGAATTCGCCGTCGTCGGCGATTTTGGCCTCCGTACCGGGCAGCATGCGACCGACGGTGCCCAGGCGCGCCTCGGCGGGTGGGCTGGCGCTGGCCACACAGGTCAGTTCGGACATCCCCCATATCTCGGAGATGGGGACACCGAGACCGCAGAAGAAACCGAGGGTCTCCGGCGGGATCGGCGCGGCACCCGACATCGCCCACTTCACCTGGTCCAGGCCGAGTTTGGCGCGCAACTTCGACAGCACCGACTCGTCGGCCTTTGCCCATTCGGCGGCCAGCTCCGCATCCACGGTTCCGCCCTCCAGTAGCACTGCGGCCTTGCGTGCGGCCACACCGAGCGCCCATTGCAGTGCGGCCCTCGTGGTTTCGTCGGGCTCGTTGGCGACCGAGAACTCGACCGCGGCCTTGAACTTCTCCCACACTCGTGGCACCGCACCCCAAATCGTCGGGCGCGCATCCAATAGCGCCGCGGGCAGCTGGTTGCGGTCCGGCACGACGGTGATCTGAGTGCCGTAGTACTCCTGCAGGTACAGCGCGGTGAACCGGTCGGCCATATGCGCGGTCGGCAGGTAGGAGGTCTGCCGGTCGCCGAATTCCACGGGGAGGACCGCATTGAAGGCCTGCGCCTCGGCGGTCAGGTTGGCGTGTGTGATCTCGACGCCCTTCGGATTTCCGGTGGTACCGGAGGTGTAGACCAGGGTCGCGATATCATCGGGCCGCACCGAACGCCATGTCGCCTCGAAGTCGAAATCGTTGCGGCCCTTGGCCTTCAGCTCCGCGAGACTGATCGTTCCCGCGTGCTCGGCATCCATGCACACGATGGTCTCGATCTGCGCTCCACAGGTGCGGACCCGCTCGACGTACTGTTCCTCGCAGATCACCACCCGATTGCCCGCATTGCCGAATACATAGTTCAGCTGCTCGGGTGCGAGGGTGTTGTACACCGAGAACGAGGTCGCGCCGGTGTGCTGTGCGCCCACCTCGATCGGATAGAACTCGACCCGATTGGCCATCATCAGCGCGACCGTATCCCCGCGCCCGATCCCGAGCGCATGCAATCCCGCCGCGATATGCCGGACCTGCTCGGCGTACTCCCGCCAGGTCAACGCGTGCCCGCCACCGATGGAGCGCACCGCGATCGCGGCGGGATCGATCGCCGCCACCCGCTGGAAGGCGGCACAGGAGGTATTCGGTTCGGTCATCGCACACCACAATCATTACGGCCACATTTTCTTCCCGACCGTAAGTTGCCACCCAACCCCCGCGTGCCGTTTTCACCCGATTCCGCCCGTGCCCGTCTGCCTTCCGCGCTCGCGGTCACGGCCGGCGGAGGTTTGCGTCGCACCCGAGCCACCGGGTTGGGGCGATCACCCATTCGGAAGCCGACCGATGAACGCGGCCAGTGCGCTTCGGGTTTCGAATCGTGCGAGTTTCGTGGCGCCACGATGCCGAGTTCGAGGGCAGATCGCGACTCCCAGTTCTGCAGGCGGTCGCGGGATCCACATGCTCCGTATGCGCCGTCGCGGATGGTTCCGGCGCGATGCGGGCCTTGGATGGACCCCGGGACCGACCAGGATCAGCTGGTGCCCTTGATGAACCCCGGGTGCTGGCACGGTATCCGGGTGGCCAAGCGCCACAGGGAGGTCACTTCTGCGGCTCGGGCTGCGTGGAACGGGTCTGTGGCGTCGCGGGGTCGGAAGTGCTGCGGCTTGGTGTCGATCCGCTCGATGACGCGCAGGCCCGCCGAGTCGATGGCGGCGAGGAGTTCGGTGCGGGTACGCAGGCCGAGGCGTTCGGCCAGATCGGATAGGACCAGCCAGCCCTCGCCGCCGGGTTCGAGGTGAGCGGGGAGGTCGGTCAGGAAGGCGCGCAGCATGGCACTGTCGGGGTCGTAGACGCCCTGTTCGACGCTGGAGGTCGGACGGATCGGGAGCCACGGCGGGTTGCAGAGGATCAGATGTGCGCGGCCGTCGGGGTACAGGCCGGGGCCTTGGACTTCGATGCGGTTCGTGAGCCCGAGCCGGTCGATATTGTCGCGGGCGCAGTCGAGTGCGCGCGGATTGATATCGGTGGCGACGATGTGGTCGACGCCGCGGCGGGCCAGTACCGCCGCCAGCACGCCGGTTCCGGTTCCGAGGTCGAATGCGGTGTGGTGCGCAACAGGCAGCGGCGCCTGTGCGACCAGATCGACGTATTCGCCGCGCACGGGGGAGAACACCCCGTAGTGCGGGTGGATCCGCGCGTCGAGAGCCGGTACCAGGACACCGTTTTCACGCCACTCGTGCGCCCCGATCGCGCCGAGTAGTTCGGTCAAGGCGATCACCATCGGCTCATGCGCGGACCCGTATACCTCGGTGCACGCTTGCCGAACATCGGGCGCGCGGCGCAACGCCAGGGAATGGTCCGGCTCCAATTGCACGATCAGCCTGCCCAACACCCGTGCCCGCTGCCCACGAGCCCGCCGATAGAGGTGAAAGGATTCGGCCGGTCCCGCGCCCGCCGCTACGGGTTTGCGATCTACGCGGCGGCGCAATGCCTGCAACAGCTGACGGGCGTTGTGAAAATCGCCGCGCCACAGCAGCGCCGTCCCCTGGCAGGCCAGGCGGTAGGCGGTATCGGCACGCATACGGTCATCGGCGACGGTGACTTGCGCGGGCGCGACCGCCGCGCTTTCGGAATGCCACTGTGCGCTGTGGACGGTGTCTGCTTCGGTCCAGTGAATGGTCGACATGGGGTGCTCCTCGTGATCGGACGTGCGTTGGCACGGAGAGCACTTCGACGAGAAGCGGGAGAACGGCCTGAGTCGGCCGGGGCTGTAAGGACGGACTAGGTGTCCCGCGTCGAAGTGCGAGCACCGAAGTCGCCGAGGACCATACCGAGCATCATGAGCAGCCCTTTCCCTGAGTCGACACCTTGAGATTCGCACATGAGCTACCGCCACCACGCACCGGGGTCCGTACAACGGACCCTCACGAGGTGCTCCGCCACCGCAAGCCCGATCGGTATCGGTGGGATCGATGTGAGGCGGGCCTGCTTCGCAGGGTCGATGTCGTCGACGTGCCGGGGCCGAATGTGTACCGAATCAACTTCCGCCGCAAGAGTTCCCGACAACTCGACCCGTCTCGGCCTCAGCTCCGCCGGGCTACTGACCGAGCGCGATCTCAACGCGCTGACATCTGCGTTCGCTGGTGGCGATGGCTGGCTGCGGCCAAAACATCGACAGCTGAGCCGATTTCGGCGAAGGCCGCCGCGGCCGCGCGGGATCGGGCTCCGGGATCCGTTGCGGCTGTTGATTCTTCGCACGCTCGCGGATGCCACCGAGCACACGCGCGGTGGTGCACCGAAGTCGAATCTGCTCTCGGGTGCCGGAAACGTCGGACCGCGGTCAGGCGACGCCCATCCACTTGTCGATCTGATCGATCGCCCCGGGGGTGAACGCACAGGTGACGTGGTCGCACGGCAGCAGGGTCAGCGACACGTCCACCCCAGCGCTTTTCCACTGTTGCTGTAGCGCCTGTGCGCCGGCGGCGGGAATCCATTCGTCGAACAGGCCGTGCCACAGGTAGATCGGCATCGTCGGGGTCAGGCCACCGGCTTTGGTTTCGCGGTAGATCCGCTGGACGACTTCGGTCGGGTATGGGTCGATCTTGGTCAGCGTGCGCAGCGCCACCGGTGCGGCGCCGAGCAGGGCGGCATTGGAGCAGAGGTTCTTGTTCTCCTGCGCGGTCCGCACCCCCAGGTCGTTGAGCAGGTCGAAAGCCTCGGGCGTGGCTCGGGCGACGCCGAGCGCCGCCATCAGATACAGCGCCCCGGCGGGCGGTTTCCCGTCCATCGTTTTGCGCAGCAGGCTCAGGTCGGCGGGTGTGCCACCGGCGGCGGCGCCGAGGATCCGCAGTTCGGGGGCATAGGCGGGCTGCAGCTGCGCGGCCCATACGGTGGCGATCGCACCGCCGCTGTAGCCGATCATCGTGGTGGGGCTGCCGGCGAGTCCGGCTGCCGGAAACTGTAGTGCGGCACGGATTCCGTCGAGCACTTCACGCGCCTGGGTGGGCCCGTGTGCGTAGGCCATCTTGGGGCCTTGGTAGTCGGTCATCACGACCGCGTAACCGTGCCCGAGCAGTTGGCGGGTGACATCGGGCGCCTCGATGGAGACCGAGTGGGTCAGTTGGTAGGACGGATTGCATTGGAGCCCGGCGCTGTCGATGGCGTAGTCATTGCTGACGACGCGCCCGTTCCATGTCTTGGGCTTCATGATCGTGGTGAGCGCGGCGATCGAAGAGCCGTCGGCGGCAGTGGATTTGAACCACACCTGCCAGGCGGCGAAGTCGTTGGTGGCGGCCAGTGGCGGCAGAATCTGCACCGACCGCGACGACAGGATCGCGCCGTTGGACAGCCCGTCGGTATTGAAATGCTGATCGAGGTAGGCGTCGCCGGTCGGGTCGGGATCGTATTTCGCGTAGTCACCGCTGTCGGCCGCGACCAGGGGCGAGGCCGCGAATATGGTGAGCGCCAGGGTGGTCGCGACGGAGAGGGCGCGCCACGGCAGCCGAAACATGAACAGGTCGCCTTTCGCTCGAACAACGCGCTGACCGGGGACACCGCGTCGGCAGAGGTTAAACCAACCGAGGCCGCGACACCGCGCATTTCACGATCTACTCCGAAATTCCTGTCGCGCGATAGCGGCCCGCCACGCAATAGCTGTACACGTCTGGGACAGTCGCCTACATTGCTGACATGGACACCATCGAGCTCGACGCACCGGATGGCGCTCTCGAAGCGATCCTGGCCCGCCCGACCGGGGTAGGTCCGTGGCCCGGTGTCGTGGTGCTGCACGACGGTGTCGGTTTCGGCCCGGATATCCGTAGCAATGTCGAAATGCTCGCCGACTACGGCTATCTCGCGATCGCCCCGAACCTGTTCGCCAATGGCCGGGTGCGCTGCATCCGCGCGGTGATGCGGTCGCTGATCTTCACCGGCGCCAGCCCCGCGATCCGGGAGATACTCGCCGCTCGCGACCGCTTGGTCGCCGATTCCGACTGCACCGGCAAGACCGCGGTCATCGGCTTCTGCATGGGCGGTGGTTTCGCATTGCTCACCGCGCCAATGGGTTTCGACGCGGCCGCACCGTTCTATCCGGGCCTCTACGGCGACTACCGCACCCAACTCGATGGCGCGTGCCCGGTGGTGGCCAGCTATGCACAGCTCGATCCCTCACTCCTGGGCGCGGGCCGCAAACTCGATCGTGTGCTGACCGATCTGGGGGTCGAGCACGACATCAAGACCTACCCGGGCACCATGCACGGCTTCGCCAACGTCTTCGGCATCGACCCGGTTCTGCGGGTCGGCGGTCTCGGGTACGACGCCGAGGCCACCCGCGATGCCTGGCATCGCATCTTCGCGTTCTTCGACAAGCACCTGACCGATGCGCCTGCGGCGGACGAATCCGAGTAGCGCGGGCTCGCGGCATGCCGCAACCCGACGGTCCGACCACGGCCCCGCACGTCCGCATCCCTACCACCCGAGATGACTTGCGGCGAAAACCTCACTCCCCGCGCCACTGCGGCGCACGCTTCTCCGCGAACGCGCGCGGCCCTTCCAGCGCGTCCTTGCTCGCGAAGATCGGTCCCGCCTCCCGGAAACTCATCTCCCACATCGGCGCATCCCAATCAGAGCCGAATTCATTGCTGCGGTGCATGATTCGCTTGGATGCGCGCACCGACAGCGGTGCGTTGGCGGCGATCTTCTCGGCGAGCGCTATCGCGGTGGGCAGCACCTGATCGGCCGGGACGACCCGGTTGACCAACCCCCAGTGCGCGGCGGCCGCGGCATCGATGGGCGCTCCGGTGAGCACCATCTCGTGAGCGATCTTGGGTGGGATCTGGCGCGGCAGCCGCAGCACGCCACCGGCGGCGGCGAACAACCCGCGGGTGACCTCGGGCAGTCCGAGTTCGGCATCGGCGCTCATCACCGCGAGATCGCAGGCCAATACGATTTCGGTGCCACCGCCGAGGGCGAATCCGTTGACCGCGGCGATGAGCGGCTTGTCGATGAAATGCTGGACCAGCCCGGCGAATCCGTACTCCGGATGGCCCGGGTCGTGAATCCCGTTGCCGCGTGCCAATTCCTTGAGGTCCGCGCCCGCGCAGAACGCGCGCCCGGCCCCGGTGATCACCGCGGCCCGCAGGTCCCGATCGGCCGCGACCTGCTCGAGTGCCGCACCGACGGCGATCGAGAGCGCGGAGTTCACCGCGTTCATCGCCTCGGGCCGGTTCAGCGTGATGATCGCGATATGGCCCTGGCGTTGCAGGATGGCGGCCTCGGTCATGTCGGGCTCCTCAGTTGATGTGTGCCGAACCTACCGTCTACGAGCTGGATTCGGTCAGCTTGGCGACGACCGGACCGAACATGGTGTTCTTGATCGCGCCCAGCGTCGCGGGATCCTTGCTGCCGAGCGGGGCGAGCATCGCGATGGCGGCGGTGGCGACCGCGGCTTCGCCCGCGGTGGCGTCGACGATATCCAGCGCCGCGGCATCTATTCCGCCGAAGCGGCGACCGGTCGTCATCGAGGCCACCGCGGCCTTGGGGGGCAGCTTGGACTGGATCAGCGCGGCCATTCCCGGGGTGAACGGAATGCGGATATCGACCTCGGGCAGACAGAAGAAGCCGCGGTCGGCGCGCATCACCCGATAGTCGTGGGCGAGGGCGAGCATGGCGCCGGCGCCGAAGGCGTGCCCGGGCAGTGCGGCAGCGGTGGGTATGGGCAGGGTGAGCACGCGGGCGAACAGGGCCTGCACCCGGCCGATGTACCACTGGGTGCGGTCACCGTTGGCGACCAGCCAGTCCAGGTCGAGGCCGTTGGAGTAGAATTTGCCGCTCGCGGTGGTCACCAGAGCGTGTGCCTCCTCGGCGATTGCGGTGTCGAGGTGCGCGTCGACCGCGTCGAGAAAGTCCGGGGTGAAACGGTTTTCGTCGTCGCCGAGGTCGAGGACGGCGATCTTTTCGTGGTAGCTCAGTGTGCTCATGTTGTTCCTTGCTCTAGGTGTTATTCGGGTGGGCCGACCGCGAGCACCGCGCGCACGGCGGCGCGAAGGTGTTCGCGGGCAATGGGTTTCGCGATCCGGTCGCGGCGCAGCAGGATGCCGGTAGGCAGGTCGACGACGCAGGTGGTGATCACATCGACCGCGGCGGCGTCACCGCGGCCCCACAGGGCACGTGAGAGCCGGATGAGCAGTCGCACCAGCGCGTCATCGGTTCCGGCGAGTTCGGCGACGACCTGTTCGGGCAGTTCGTCGCCGAGCAGTTCGTCACGTGAGACGGTCAGCAGCAGTTTCGAGGAATCGGGGTATCGCCGCGCGAACTCCACCGGCGTCTCGGCGGCGGCCACTACCGCATCCAGCGCGCCTGAGGTGAGGTCGTTCGCGGACAGATGCGCCTCGACCGACTCGGTCTGCATCCGCAGAAACCGCCCCGCCGCCCGTAACCAGCTGCGTCCGAGCAGTTCCGCGCGCGAGCCGAAGGTGTGATAGATCGCGCCGTTGGACACGCCGGTGGCCGCCGCGACGGCCCGGATGGTGACCGCAGCCGGACCCGAGCGCACCGCCAGCGACTCCGCGGCATCGAGCACGGTGTCGGGGTCATGGGTCCGTGGGCGGGGCATGCCACGACTATAACAGAGCAATTGCTCTGTAATTAATCGGCAGCACCCTGGCAAACTCTCTTCCGCTATGCCACTGCATGTTTCGCCCGGTCACGGGTACTTTCGCGGTGCGGCGACCCCACTGCGTGGACTTCGTTACGTTTCGGCGCGACGGACATACGATGAGGTACTGTCTGGTCCTCCCGCCTTGCCCGCACGAACAGAAACGGCGCCTGCGAATGTCACGAGTGGTCACCAAGGAGCAGTACTTCGACACCGCTCTGGAGGTCTTGGCCGAACTCGGCTTCAAGGGCCTCAACATCGGCGTGCTGTGCCGCCGCCTCGGTGTCACCAGCGGCTCGTTCTACCACCATTTCGGCAGCTGGCAGGGCTTCGTGGACGCGCTGCTCGAGCATTGGGAGAACCGCCAGGTCATCATCCTGCGCACGCTGAACTTCAACCAGGGCAATCCCGACGACGACATCCGCGCCATGTCCGACCTCGCCGCGGGCCTGCACCATGCCGCCGAGGCCGCGATCCGGGCCTGGGCAGGCAATGACGAATCGGTGAATCTGGCACTCAAGCGGGTCGACGAATCGCGCCGCCGTACCGTGCACAAGGCGATCAAAGGCGTTGTGGGCGATGAGGAGACCACCGCGGTGGTCACCGCGCTCGGCATGTCGATGCTGATCGGCTACCAGCAGATCGCCTCGGGCGGGGAGGATATTTCACTGGACCAACTGCTGGCCCAGTACGCGCGGTTGATCTACTCCCACGCTCGCCGCTCAGCCGAGTAGCTCGTCCACATAGCACCACCGCCACGCCTCACCGGGCTCCACACTGCGCATCACCGGATGTCCGGTAGCGGCGTAATGCTTGGTCGCGTGATTGCCCACCGAGGAGTCACAGCAGGCGATGTGCCCGCAGGACAGGCACATTCGCAGATGCACCCAGGTATATCCCTCGGCGATGCATTCCTTGCACTCGTCGGGTTCGGTGGGCTCACGCACCAGCGGCGCGGACTCGAGATGCGCGCAGTTGTCGGCCGCCACCGGGGCGGCGAGCGGTTCGACGCGTTCCTCTTCGGTTTCGTCGAAGCGGTCGATCATCGATTCCTCGAGATCGAGCCGCGAGAGCACGTACTGCAGGATCTCGTAGTCCGCGCCGCCCGAATCCCGCACGCGCAGTACCGTTTCCCGTTCCGCGCGCAGCATTTCCAGCCGCAGCCGACGATATTCGGCGGTCGGTGTCGCCAGTTCCGATTCCGAGCGGCCCAGCCGTTCCCAGGCCGCGTTGGTCTTCCAGGTGACCCGATCACGCAGTGTCTCGACGACACCGGGCGGCGTATCCGGGGTGATGTGCTTTTCCAGCTCGGCCAGTCCGGCCGAGGTCGCCTGCTGCAGCAGATTCGCCTTCTGCAGCGCGTTTTCCGCGCGACTCGGGCCGCGCACATGTAGCCGCCGCACCACCCACGGCAGCGAAGTCCCTTGCAGCAGCAGCGTTCCCGCGACCACGACGAGCGCGAGCAGTTTGAGCACCGGAAGCTGCGGGGTGTCGGCGGGCAGTAGCAGCACCGCGGCCAGGGTGACCACGCCGCGCATGCCCGCCCACGACACCACCACCGGATGACTCACCGGCACATCGGCATTCGACAATCCGAGCTTGCGCGGGAGCAACGCGACCGGGAACACCCACAGCGGCCGCGACAGCATCGCCGCCAACATGACCGCCACCGCCCCCACGATCAGCGTGGTGTGGTCGAGGTCGCTGTCCCACGCGCCCTCGATGATCGCGCGCATCTGCAGCCCGATCATCAGGAAGACGACGCTCTCGAGAATGAATTGGATGGTGCGCCAATTGGTGCGTTCGGCGATCCGGGAGGCGGCGCTCTGCCACACCGGCGCACCGTGCCCCAGCACCATGCCGCAGGTCACCACCGCGATCACACCGGAGGCTTCGATCCCCTCGGCGGGCAGATAGGCGACGAACGGCGCCAGGAACGACAGCGTGGTATCCAGCACCGGATCGGTGATCCGCCGCCGCAGCATCGCCAGCAGATAGGCGACCACGATGCCCACCGCCGCGCCGCCGCCCGCGGCCAGCAGGAAGTCACCACCGGCCTTCCACACCGACACCGTGCCCGCGGCCGCCGCGATCGCGGTGCGCACCGTCACCAGCGCGGTCGCGTCGTTGAACATCGACTCGTCTTCGAGGATGGTGACGATCCGGCGCGGCATCCCGATGCGCCGCGCGATCCCGGTCGCGGCCACCGCATCCGTCGGTGCGACCACCGCACCCAGGGCCACCGCCACCGCGAACGGTACCGGCAGCAGCCACCACACCACCGCCGCGACCGCGAACGTGCTGAACAACACCAGACCCACCGACAGCAGCGCGATGGTGCGCGCATTGGCCCGGAAGTCGACCAGGGAGGTGCGAATCGCCGAGGTGTAGAGCAGCGGCGGCAGGAAACCCAGCAGGATGACCTCGGGATCCGGATGGACCTCGGGAACGTGCGGCAAATACGACGCGACCACCCCGGCCAGCGTCAACACCAGCGGTTCGGATATCCCGAACCGTCGCGCGAACGCCGCGAGCGACGCCGCCGACGCGACTAGAACAACGAGGCCGATCGCGACATGCACAGTGGCATTCTCGCAGAGCAAACACCCGGCTCGAAAAGACCATGCGGTATGTGACACGGACAGTGTGGTTCAGTTCCCCCGAATGGCTGTGGCGGTAGCGTGCGCGCGCAATAGTTGTCGGCACGAAGGAGGTAGACATGGAAGAGTTTGCGTCCTGGCGGGCGAGCGGTCGGCGCCACACCCACCGCGGCCATCAGATCTTCTGGCAGGACAGCACCGGTGACGGTGCCGGAAATCTGCTCTGTATTCACGGCTTCCCCACCGCGTCCTGGGACTGGCACGCGGTGTGGCCGGGTCTGCGCGAGCGGTTCGCGCGGCTCATCGCCCCGGATATGATCGGCTTCGGCTGGTCGGCCAAACCCCGCCATTACGATTACCGGATCGCCGATCAGGCCGATCTCCACGAGAATCTGCTGCGTGAGCAGGGGATTTCCCGCACGCACATCCTGGCCCACGATTACGGCGACACCGTCGCCCAGGAGTTGCTGGCCCGCGACGCACAGCGCCGCGCCGACGGCGACGATTCCCTGGTGATCGAATCGGTATGTCTGCTCAACGGCGGACTGTTCCCCGAGACCCATCGTGCGCGACCGGTGCAGAAGTTGCTGGCGAGTCCGCTGGGACCGCTGCTCGGGGTGTTGGGTACCGAGCGGGTCTTCCGTCGCAGCCTCGCCGGGGTCTTCGGTCCCGACACCCGTCCCAGTGCCCACGAGCTCGATCAGTACTGGATCCTGTGGTGCAGCAAGCACGGGAAGAGCAACGGGCACAAGCTGATTCGGTATATGGGTGAGCGCAAGGCGAACCGGGAGCGCTGGGTGGGCGCGCTGGTCGACACGCAGGTTCCGGTCCGGCTGATCGACGGTCTGCTCGATCCGGTATCGGGTGCGCACATGGTGCGCCGCTATCGCGAGCTGATCCCGGATCCGGATGTGGTCGAGTTGCCGAAGGTCGGCCATTACCCCCAGTTCGAAGCCCCCAGGGAGACCTTGGCCGCGGTGCTGGATTTCCACACCAGCCGCGTGCGGTAGACGCACACCCCAGCGTTATGGGGTTTCCCATACTATGGCTACATGGCAGCGACACGCCGATCGAATAAGGAGGCTCCGGCGCGCCCACGGCAACGTGACGCGCGCCGGCGGATGATCGAGGGCACGATCGAATCCCTGCGCATCCATGGCGCGAGCGCCACCAGTGTGGACCGAGTACTGGCCGATACCGGTGCGCCTCGCGGGTCGGTCTATCACCACTTTCCCGGCGGTCGCACCCAGCTGATCACCGACGCGTTGACCGCGGCCGGTGGTTCGATGTCGGAATTCATCGAATCGATCACCCGCGAGAACGATCCGAGGGCCGCACTGGATATGTTCGTCGCGCTGTGGCGACGGACCCTCGTCGACAGCGACTACCGCGCGGGCTGCCCGATCTTCGCGGTCGCCGTCGAAACCAATGACGACGCACCGGAATTCGCGGCATCTGCCGCCGCGATCTTCGCCCGCTGGAATACCGCGCTCACCGATCTGCTCAGCCGTCACGGCCTCGATCCGGTGCGTTCGCGGCGCATGGCCACGCTTACCGTCGCCGCCGTCGAGGGGGCGATCGCGCTGTGTCGCGTCGAGCGTGCCACCACACCGCTCGAGGACACCGTCGGCGAGTTGCAAGCCCATCTGACGAACGCCATCAGCGCTTCCCAGTAGCGCCAGATCGACCCGTGAGGTGGGTCTTTTCCTGCCACATTCGGCAGTTCGACCGTGCGAAGAATGCACGCTCAGAGCCGTTTTTCGGGGTATGCGGGGCAATATTTCACCAGGGCGTGCCCTTGACATCCCGATTATGGTGGAGACCATAATCGGTGTCGGGTGCAGCTTCCACCGCGCCCACCACGGACCCGAGGAGACGCCGATGTCGCGAGCAGCCGAGCTCGACCTGGAGACGATCGACCTGGCCCGCAACGGGAGAGTGCTCACCGCGACCATCGTCGCGCCGCCGCTGAACTTCGTCACCCCCGCCGTCGTACGGGATCTGGACCTGCTCACCGCGGCGGCCGATACCGACGACACGGTCGGCGCGATCGTGCTCACGGGCGGTCTGCCCGGGCGGTTCCTCACCCACGCCGATCCGAGCGCGCTCACCGGCATGCTCGCGATGCCGCATCCGTTCATCCCGGCCCGCGCGGTGGCGCCGCTGATCCCGGTGCTCAATACGAGCCTGCGGGTACCGGGCGCGGCGCGGGTGCTGGAGCGTTTCGGCGGCGGTCTGGGCACCGGCATGGTGTGGGGTTACCGCTGGAAGCGAACGACCCTGCGAATGAACCGATCTCGCGTGGTCTATCTGGCCGCCATCAATGGTCCGGCCCTCGGTGGCGGCCACGAGATCGCCCTGGCCTGCGATATCCGGTATGCCGCCGACGCCGAGCACGTCAAACTCGGTCAGATCGAATCGATCGCCGATCTCATTCCGGGCGGCGGCGCAACCCAGCGTCTGCCGCGGCTGATCGGCGCGGCCAAGGCGATCGAGTTGACCCTCGAAGGTGGACCGCTCAGCGCACAGCAGGGCCTGCGCCTGGGTCTGGTGCACCGGCTGACCGCCGAGGACGAGTTGCTCGCCGAAACCGAGGCCACCGCGGCGCGTCTGGCCGCGCGCAATCCGGTCGTCATCAGGGAGCTCAAGCACGCCATCTACTTCGGCACGGAGAGATCGTTGTCGCGCAGTCTGAATCACGAACTCGCCGCCTTCCTGTCCACCGGCAGCAGTAAGGCGGCCACCCGCACCCAGCACGCCTTCTTCGACGATCTCGATCGGCTCGGCGACACACCGTTTCTGGCCGAGCCGAAGGCGTGGATCGACGGCACTCGCGTCGACCAGACCAGTTGATCCGCATCCATATCTCGACAGGCGGTTTCGCTTCCGCTCTCGATCAACGACAACTCAGAGGAGCATCGATGAGTACCGCCGCACAGCAGGGCAGCCGAGTCGAGGGCAGTGTGCGGCCCAGACGCAATGATGCTGTGGCACAACAGGAATGGCATAAGACCGCGTGCATCCTGTGTGAGAACAACTGCGGCCTGCTGATCCAGCTGGAGGGCCGCGGCTTCGCCAAGATCCGCGGCGACAAGGACCACGTCGCCTCGGCCGGATACACCTGCAACAAGGCGCTGCGCCTGGACCACTACCAGAACGGCGGCACCCGCTTGACCACCCCGCTGCGCCGCGAAGCCGACGGCAGTTTCACCGAAATCGACTGGGACACCGCGATTTCCGAGATCGCCGCGCGCCTCACCGAGGTCAAGGACACATACGGTGGTGACAAGATCTTCTTCTACGGCGGCGGGGGACAGGGCAACCACCTCGGCGGCGCTTACAGCGGTGCGCTGCGCCGGGCGCTGGGCAGTCGTTACCGCTCGACCGCGCTCGCCCAGGAGAAGACCGGCGAGGGCTGGGTCGACGCGCATTTGACCGGCGGCCACACCACCGGCGATTTCGAACATGCCGAAGTTTCGGTCTTCCTCGGCAAGAACCCCTGGCAGTCGCATGGTGTGCCGCGTGCCCGCACCGTACTGCAGCAGATCGCCAAGGATCCGGCCCGCACCATGATCGTGCTCGATCCGGTGCGCACCGAAACCGCCGATCTCGCCGATATCCATCTGCAGGTCCACCCCGGCACCGACGCGTGGTGCCTTGCCGCGATGCTCGCCGTGCTGGTGCAAGACGATCTGCTCGATCAGGAATTCCTCACCGACCACGTCGACCAGGTCGACGCGGTCACCGCGGTGCTGCGCGATATCGATATCACGTCCTATGCCGAAGTCTGCGGTGTGCCGGTGGAATTGCTGCGCACCGCCGCCCACCGGATCGGCACCGCGAGCAGTGTGGCCACCTATGAGGACCTGGGCGTCCAGCAGAGCCCCAACAGCACCCTGATCTCCTATTTGAACAAGCTGCTCTGGCTGCTCACCGGTAACTTCGCCAAACCCGGTGCCATGCAACCGCATTCGTGGATGGCGCCGTTGGCGAGCTACAGCCGTGACATCAAACGCAGCCCGGTGACCGGCGCACCGATCCTCGGCGGCATGTTGGCGTGCAATTCGATCGCCGAGGAAATCCGCACCGATCACCCCGACCGGTTCCGGGCAATGATCATCGAATCCGCGAATCCGGCACACTCACTCGCCGATTCGGCCGCCTTCCGCGCCGCACTGGACGCACTGGATCTGGTGGTGGTCATCGATGTCGCGTTCACCGAAACCGCACGCCACGCCGACTATGTGCTGCCCGCGGCCAGCCAGTTCGAGAAGTGGGAGGCCACCTTCTTCAATCTGGAGTTCCCGCACAACACCTTCCATCTGCGCGCGCCGGTACTCGAACCGCTACCCGGCACACTGCCCGAACCCGAGATCTATGCGCGCCTGCTCCGTGAACTCGGTGTCGTCGGGCGTGCCGAGCTGGCGGTACTGCGGACCGCCGCGAAACTCGGCCGTCGCCCCTACGCATTGGCCTTCGCCGCACTGTTGGCGATGAACAAGAAGATCGGCGGGCTCGCCCCCTACCTGCTCTATGAAACCCTGGGCCCAACCCTGCCCGATGGTGCGCGTTCGGCCGCTGTGCTGTGGGCGCTCGCGCAGCGCGTCGCGAAGGTGCACCCCGCCGCGATGCGTCGAGCGGGTCATCCCAATGCCGATGCGCTGTTCGACGCCATCCTCGCGGGCCGCTCCGGTGTCACCTTCACCATCGATGACTATCCGGACGCCTGGGACTATGTACCGCACCCGCGCATCCCGTTGGCAATCCCGGAATTGCTGCACGCGCTGCGCGAACTCCCGACCACGCCTGCCACGCACACCAGCCCCGAATTCCCCTTCGTCCTGTCGGCCGGGGAACGGCGATCCTTCACTGCCAACACCATTTTCCGCGACAACAGCTGGCGTCGCCGGGACCCGGAGGGTGCGTTGCGCCTCAACCCCGACGATGCCACCGCCCTCGGTCTCACCACCGGTGAGCGCGCCCGCATCACCACCCGGCGTGGCAGCGCCGTGGCCGCGGTCGAGATCAACGACCGCATGCGGCCCGGGCATGCCTCGCTGCCCAACGGGCTGGGCCTCGACTTGCCCGACGCCACCCGCACCGGTGTGGCCGCGAATGAGCTCACCGATGCCGGTTGGCGCGATGCGATTGCCGGAACGCCGTGGCACAAGCATGTTCCGGCCCGTATCGAACCACTGGGCAAGGTGTAGCTTTTCGTGCGCCACTTCGAGCAGGATCTCGTCGCTGACAGATTCCGCATCCCGCCCGGCGCAGCTTTTCGTGGACGAGCCACGGGGTGATCGCATCATTCCCGCGCGATCGAACAGATCCGCCCAGATCGGACAATTACGGCGCACGCGCCGGCGCTGGCAGCGACCTGCGTGCGGCCGGGTCTGTGAGCAACCGAACTTCGTGACGCTCCAGTGCGTTTCGCGCACATGGCGACACCGTACAGTCGGCCCATGGTTTTCCGGCTCGAGCTGCAACCTGCCCCGCCCCTGCACCTGACACCCAACTGTGTGGTGCATACCGGGACGGTGCGACTATTCGTCACCGGCACGCTCATCCACTCCTCCGGAGCCCCTGCCGAACCGTTCGGCTTCTTCCTCCCGAACACCCGTCCCCTGCCCGAAGACGCGCCCGAACCGTACCTGTGGGCGGAGATGCATCTGATGACCGCCACCGCGGCATCGGGAAACTTCCCGTTCGGCATCACCCACACCCAGGCCGCCTATGTCCCGGACCCGCGCGCGGGCCTGCACCGCTGGCTGCACCTCACCGCCGCCGCCCACCCCGCTCGAGAGCTCCGCCTCGGCTACCGCGTCACGGTTCAAACGTCCTGATCGGTCTCGGCGGCGTGCACCCAGGTGCGACCGCATCCGAGAAAGTCCGCGCGACGGTCAACTCACTCCGTGGAGTGGCCCCAGGCCACGTGATCGCCAGACTTCCCGGCCGCGACAGCCGGGCAACGGCGCGGATTCCGCGGGCAGCGCGGTCCTACGAAGTCGGCGCAGGCTCGCGATCGACATCCGCCGCCGTCGGCGCGGGGGTCGCCGGAGTCACTGTCACCCACGTGTTGTTGACCGCCGCGTTCCCGGAGAAAGTGTCGGTGAGCGACGGGTCGTGCAGCAGATTGACATTCGCGCCTGGGAGGGACGCCGCCACTTGCCAGCCGACGCCGGGTTCGCGGTGACCCCAGCCGTGCGGGATGGCGATGGTGCCGCGGCGGATATCGTCGCTGACCTCGAGGGTGACCACGATCGAGCCGGTGCGGGAGGTGACCGCGACGGGTGTGCCGTCGGTGAGGGCGCGTTCGGCGGCGTCGGCGGGGTGCATAAGGGCGGTGCAGCGGTCGCGGCCCTTCACCATGGACGGGACATTGTGCAGCCAGGAGTTGTTGCTGCGCAGGTGGCGGCGGCCGATGAGTTTGAGGTCGTAGCCGTCGGCGGGCGCGGTCAGCGCATTGCCGCGGCGCGCCTCGTCGAGCAATTCTCGTGCGGCCGTGAGGAAATCGTCGGGCGCGAGATGCACTTTGCGATCCTTGGTCCCGATCAACGTGCGCAATCGCGGCTGCAGCGGACCGAGATCGATCCCCCCGGCCGCGGCGCGGACCTTCGCGACAGACAATCCCTTGCGGCCGCGTCGCAGCACCCCGTACGGGCCTGCGGCCACCCCGAGGGTCGTCAACCGCATCGGACTGAACTGCGCCAGCAGCGCGTTGACCGCCCGTGTGGTGAACCGGCGTGCCGGCAGCGGCACCAGCTCGGTGATCAGCCGCGCCATGATCTGCCAATCTTCGAGTCCGTCGGCCGGAGGTTCGAAAACACGGGCGTCGTAGCGCAGATTGTTCCGGACACTGAACACCGGGAACAGAATGTTCACATCCTCGCGTTCCAGCGGGGAGATCGGCGGCAGGATGATGTCCGCGTGCCGGGTCGTCTCGGTCACGTACATATCCACGGCGACATAGAGATCCAGCTTGTCCAGTGCGGCGTCGAGTTTGCCGCGCTGCGGTGTCGACAGCACCGGATTACCGGCGTAGGTGATCATCGCGCGGATCTGCCCGGCGCCCTCGGTGAGGATCTCATCGGCCAGCACCGCGACCGGCAGCTCGGAGCGAAACGATTTGTAGGTGCCGGAGCGGTCCGTCCACGCCCCGTAGCCCACCGGCAGGTATTTCCCGAATCGCGGCGCATCGATCGGCGGCGTCGCGAACATCTGCCCGCCGGGCCGATCCAGATTCCCGGTGACCGCGTTGATGGTGTTGACCAGCCAATGTGTCAGCGTGCCGGTCACCTGGTGGCATATCCCGATCCGGGCATAGACCAGTGCCGAATCCGCCGCCGCATGCTCGCGTGCCAGCCGCCGAATCGTCTCGGCATCGATGCCGGTGAGCGGCGCGGCGAGTTCCGGTGTCGCTTCGGCGACCAGCGCCCGCAATTCGTCCCAGCCGGTGCATTGCGCGCGAATCCTGCTTTCCTCACACAGGTTTTCGCTGACCAGCACTTGCAGCATCGCCAGCAGTAGATACACATCACCGCCGGGTGCGATGGCCACATGCTCGTCGGCCAGGCGCGCGGTCTCGGTGCGCCGCGGATCGATGACGACGACCTTGCCGCGCTTGCGCACGTCTCGAATGCGTTGCTTCGCATTGGGCATGGTGGTCACCGAACCGTTGGACACCGCCGGATTGGCGCCCATGATCACGAGTCGATCGGTGCGATCGATATCGGCCACCGGCATCAGTACATTCGATCCGAACATCCGCCACGCCACGAACTCCTGCGGAAACTGGTCGATCGAGGACGCCGAAAAGAAGTTCCGCGTCATCAGCACTGTGCGCAGCAGCGCGCCGTAGATCACCGACGAGCTGTGTGCGGCCGGATTTCCCAGGTACATTCCGATCGCGCTGGCTCCGTGCGCGCGGCGCACCTGCCGCAGCCGCCGCCCGATCTCGCTGAACGCCTCGTCCCACCCGATCGGTTCGAACCGGTCACCGACCCGACGCACCGGCGTGCGCAATCGATCCGGATCGTGGTGCAGCCCACCCATTGCCGTCGCCTTCGGGCAGATGTACCCCTGCGAGAGCACATCATCGGGATTGCCCTCGATCCGGGTGACCTGATCATCCTCGACGGTCACCAGAATCCCGCAGTGCGCCTCACACAACGTGCATTGCCGAGCGACGGTGGTAGCACCCATCCCGTGTTCCTCCACACCATTGAGAGAGTTACCGTCTCATCGTAGCGGCGCCTACCGTGGCGGGTATACCGTTCCGGTCGAGCCCGGCCCGCGGATTCGCCCGCGCGCGGGATCGGTTGCCGTAGCGTCGATCACGGCCCGCCGGTCCGCGACATCGGACGGTATCGATCGATCTTTCGGAAGTTGTTATGCGCGAACAGATTTCGTGCCGAGTCCGGTCTGCCGAGGGAGATCTCCGCCTTGCTCTGGGCCAGCGGCGTTGCGACTGCCGGCGTTTCGAGTGCGGTCGTCGCGCGGATGACCCGGCTGCGGCATCAGGGTCAGCGGTGCATGTATCCCAGTGTGAACGATGCATCGTCGAGCCGTGGGGCGATCGATTCCCCGCCGAGCGCCTGCCGCAATATCGCTTGTTCGTCCTGAATGACGTGCATTACGGCGTTGATCAGCGCGAGGTGGGTGAACGCCTGGGGGAAATTGCCCCAGTGCCGACCGGTCCGGGGGTCGATCTCCTCGGCGTAGAGGCCCAGGGGGCTGGCGTAGGCGAGCAGTTTCTCGCACAGCTGTTTGGCTCGTGTCTTCTCACCGATCTCCGACAGCGCCGAGACCAGCCAGAACGAGCAGATCGTGAAGGCACCTTCTTCCCCCGCGCAGCCATCGTCGGTTTCACCGACGCGGTAGCGCAATACGAGGCCGTCTTCGGTCAGTTCGTCGGCGATGGCCAACACCGTGTTGCGTACCCGGTCGTCGTCTGGTGGCAGGAAGCGAACCAGCGGGATGAGCAGGGTCGAGGCATCCAGCGCCGTGCTGCCGTAGTACTGGGTGAACACCTGCCGGGAATCGAGGGCGTGAGTGCATATGTCGGCGTGGATTTCGTCTGCGGCCTGCTGCCAGCGATGCGCGCGTTCGAAGTCCTGGTGGATGCGAGCCAGCCGGGCGCCACGATCGGCGGCAACCCAGCACATCACCTTGCTGGAGGTGAAATGCTGGGGCTCCCCGCGTACTTCCCAGATGCCGTGGTCGGGCTCGCGCCAGTAGGTGAGAGCGCTTTTGACCGCCCGGCTCAGCACCAACCAGGCTCGCGCGTCGATTCGGTCCTGGTTGCGCGCGTAGAGATAGACCGCGTCCAGCGCAGCACCCCACACATCGTGCTGGCGTTGCCGGTACGCGCCGTTGCCGATGCGCACGGGGCGGGCATTTTCGTAGCCACGCAGGTGGGTGAGAGTCTGCTCGGTGAGGTCGCTTTCGCCGCCGATGCCGTAGACGATCTGCATATCCCGGACGTCTTCGGTCAAACCGATGATGTAGGAGAAGAAGTCGTTGGCCTCCCAGCTGAAACCCAGCGTGTACAGGCCCCACAGCGCGAAGGCGGAGTCGCGTATCCACGAGTAGCGATAGTCCCAATTGCGTTGTCCGCCTGGTGTTTCGGGTAATGACGTGGTGGCGGCGGCGCTGATGGCGCCGGTGGGCGCGAAGGTCAGCCCCTTGAGGGTCAGCGCGCTGCGGGTGAGCTGGGCAGCCCAGGGATGGTCCGGAAACCGCCCACCGGCCAGCCAGTGCCGCCAATGATGGATGGTCCGCAGCAGCCGCGCATCGGCCTCGTCGACGGCGCGCGGTGCGTCACGACTACCCCAGGAGAGCGCGCAAAACCGCGTGTCGCCCGCCTTCAGCAGGGTGCGGGCCAGCGCATGGGTCCCTTCCAGCCCCAAGCGCAGGTCGGTGCTCAGTGTCAGCTGCAGATCGATCCCGTCGGCGCCGGCCTGCGCGGTGTAGTAACTGTCGAGGTACTCCCAATGCGCGCGATGCCTGCCGTAGTCGAAGGACGGCTGGCAGTCGAGCACGAACTGGATTTGCCCGGTCTCACAGTGCACTGTCCGCAGCAGAATGTGCTCGGCGTCGTAGTCGGTGGGGGTTCGACAATGGGCGCTACGGCCGGGTACCTGATGTCGCCAGGGTCCGACCAGCAGCACATCGCGGACCGTCGCCCACCCCTCGCCACTGCGCCAACTGGTCTCCATGACCATCGTGCCGGGGACGTAACGGCGATCGGTGGGCACCATGTAGTCGGCGGGGGCGAACCGGAACGAACCGGCGGAACGATCGAGCATGGCCGCAAAGACACTGGGGGAGTCCATGCGGGGCAGACACATCCATTCGACGGTTCCGCTGGGCGCGATGAGTGCGGTGACCTCGCAGTCGGAGATGAAACCGTAGTCATCGATGCGCGGGAACGCCGTCGGCCGCGGCATGGGTTCGCTGTGGTCGTCCATGTGTCGCTCCATCGTCGTCTGGGCGCTGAACTCTGACCTGGCTATTCCACGCAATCGACTGGCGAATCAGGCTGAGTATGCACCGCAACGATGGTGCTCGGCGACGTTATGCCAATGCCTGCCCTCTGGCCACCAGCGGCGGCGGGATCAGTGTCGTCCAGAATTCGCGGCGGACCGCATCCCACAGCCTCGCCAGTTCCGGAAGGAGCTCGCGCGCACGCGCGAGATCCGGGTAGCTGCTGGGGCAGAAGGACGCCACCGGCGAAGCGTCGGATGCGTTGTGCACGGCGACGATCGCGATCACATGATGCTGAACCATGCGCCACGTCACACACAGTCCGTCGACTTCCGTATAGCAGGTCGGGCTCTCGGACATGGGAAAATCCTGTTTCGATCGTCACCTCGGCGCATCGAGGTGTCCATGCGGGGCAGTACCCTTAACCTAAGACATTAGATTTCATAGTTCAAGAGGTTTACATAAAACTTTATAGTTCATATTTCAATTGTTAAACGGGTAGAATCATGTCAGGTCCCGTCACCCCAGGAGTCGCGTTGTCCCACCAGAAGAGGGCCGGATTGACCGCACTCGGCGCCGTGCTGTCACCACTCGAGGGCGGTGGGCCGAAAACCGAGGCCGTGGTACAGCGGCTGTCTGCTGCGATCAGCCTCGGTGTGATGGCCGACGGCCAGCAGTTGCCGAGTGAGACCGACCTCGCCAACCAGTTGGGTGTCTCGACGATGACCCTGCGGGAGGCGCTGGTCGTCCTTCGGCAGCAGGGCATCGTGCACACCAAGCGCGGGCGCGGGGGCGGCAGCTTCATCAGCGCTTCGACGGAGGTCTTCGAGAGCACCTCGCTGGCGCGGTTGCAACAGATGAGCGTTCAGGAGCTGCGCGATCTAGGGGACGAGCACTTCGCCGTCACCGGGGCGGTTGCCGTTTTCGCCGCGCGCCGCAGCTTGCGGGCCGATATATCCGGACTCCGCGCCTTGGCCGACCGACTCGAGGCCAGCTCCGACCTCGTCTCGGCCCGCCAGGCCGACAGCCGCTTTCACATCGAGATGGCGGTGTGCGCACAGTCCACCCGGCTGACCCGCGCCGAGGTCGGTCTGCAGGCAGAGCTGTCGGCCTTGCTGTGGCTGCCGGGCCTGAAGCTGGACCCTGCGGTCGAGGCGACCGCCCATCGTGACGTGGTGGACGCGATCGAGCAAGAAGACGACGCCCGGGCCAGAGAACTGGCAGAATCGCATACGGAATCACGCATCCGCCGCCTTGTTGCCTTGCGCTTGGAGCTCAGTGAGGGACACCGATAACTTTCCGGCCCCCGCGACCATCGAGTCGCTCGCTGATTCCGTCACAAAACTGGCTGACGAGGTCTACCTATCGCTGGCAACCATCGGGACCGCGCTGACAACCCTCTGGGAAGAGCTCACCGAGAAGCTGCCGTCCACTCCCCGGGCAAGGGATCTGGCACCGCTGCGCGAGACCATCCTCGGCGAACTCGAGTCACGCGGAAAATTGTTCAACGGCGCAGGCGTAGTGATGGCCGACCGCGTTCTGGCGGATCACCCCCGACACCTCGAGTGGTGGCTTCCCACCGCGCAACGCCTGCTGCTGGAATTGAACCCCGGGAGTGAATACTTCTACGACTACACCAAAATGGACTGGTTCACGGTTCCGCGCGAGCAGGGTCGGCGATGGGTACAGGGGCCGCACCTCGATTACGCGTGCACCGACGAGTATGTCTGCACATTCTCGATACCGGTCACGACCACATCGGGAACATTCCTCGGAATCGCCGGTGCCGATGTGCCGGTTGCCGCGATCGAGGCGGTCTTGCTTCCGCGATTCCAAGCGCTCGGTCAGCGGGTGGTGCTGGTCAACAGTGAAGGCCGCGTCATCATGGGGACCGATCCCGAATTCACCACCGGATCCAAGACGAGCCGGATGGACAGCTCCGCTGCGACAGTTCCGATCGAGGCGATGCCTTGGTCGTTGCGTCCGCTCGGATCCAGGGCATCCCACTGACCCCCAGCGTCAACTCCACAGCGTCACATGCACTTTCGGGCGGAACCGGGTGACGCCGACGCCGGACCCGCGGATCATCGCCTGGGTGCATCGCGGGGTGGTGATGAACCGCAGCAGTTCCGACACCGCGGGCTGGCGGGTGTCGGGTGGCAAGGTGGTCGCGCACCACTCATCGGATACCTGAAGGCCGGGTCCCTTGATGTGGCGCAACCGGCCGGTCGCGAGGTCGGAGGACACGGCGAAGCCGATCGTCAGGGTGACGCCTCCGGTACAGCGAACCTCTTCGAGGGCGGCGGCGTCGCTCTGGAAGATCCGCTGGTGTGATTCGGGAATGGCCAACTCGCGCAGCATTGTCGCGATGTGCCCGTCGACACTGCCTGCACCGGGCCCCAGCATCCACTGCTGTTCCCGCAGCAGCGCCGGATGCGGTGCGATGTCGGCCAGTAGGCTGTCGGGGCGCACGACCGAAATGATCTGATATTTCAGGAACGGCCGGGCGGTGATGGTCGAGTCGGTGCCGTCGTGCCCGGGCCCCAGCGCGATATCCACCGCGCGGGTCTCGATCAGGCTGCGGAACCGACTGGTGGGATGCACACTCAGCTCCACCGACAGATCCTTCGCCCGCGCCGCGAACAGGTCGATGAGGCCGGGCGCGGCATGTTCGGCGAACGCGCTCGATGCCGCGATACGTAGCAGCCGTCGGCCGTGGGCCGCCTCGCTCACCTCGATGGCGGTCTGGCGCTGCAGTCCGAGAATCTCGATCGCCCGGCTGGCCAAGCGCAGCCCGCCGGGGGTGAAGGCCAGACCCGATGCCGTGCGGGTGAACAGCGGATCGTCGAGTTCCTTGCGCAGCTGGGCGATGTGCGTCGAGACACCGGCATCCGACATCCCCAGCTCGCCGGCCGCCGCATGGACGGAGCCGAGCCGCACCACGGTCGAGTAGGCCCGAAGCTGGGCGGGCGTCACAATCCGAGTCTACTTTGGAGGTGGACGCAGCGACGGCTGCATCGCGTCTGGAGGACGCATTATGCAGGACGTGCTCACGGATCTGATGACAACATGGAACGCCGGGGGCACAGCTGGGGTCGCGACGGTCGTGCGGACCTTCCGTTCGTCGCCGCGACCGCCTGGTGCGGCCATGGTCGTCGCCCCGGACGGAACGGTCGGCGGTTCGGTTTCCGGTGGCTGTGTCGAGGGCGCGGTCTACGAACTCGCCACCGATGTCATCCGGACCGGTTCTCCGGTGCTGCAGCGCTACGGCTTCTCCGACGAGGACGCATTCGCTGTTGGTCTCACCTGCGGCGGCATCATCGACATCTTCGTCGAAGCGGTCTCGCGGGAGACGTTTCCGGAACTCGGCGAGGTCGCCGCGGATATCGCCGAGCACCGGCCGGTCGCGGTTGCGACCGTCATCGAGCACCCCGACACCGCCCGGGTAGGGCGTCGGCTGCTGATCCGTCCGAGCGATGCGCACGGCGCGCTGGGGTCGGCGCGCGCCGACGATGCGGTCATCGATGACGCACGCGGGCTGCTCGCGGCGGGCCGCACCGAAGTGCTGTCCTATGGTCCGGACGGGCAGCGCCGCGGCGAGGGCATGGGTGTTTTCGTCGCCAGTTATGCCCGGCAGCCGCGGATGCTGGTGTTCGGGGCGATCGATTTCGCCGCCGCCGTCGCCCAGCAGGGATCATTCCTCGGCTACCGGGTGACTGTGTGCGACGCGCGGCCGGTCTTCGCCACCTCCGCCCGGTTCCCGACCGCCGACGAGGTCGTCATCGACTGGCCGCACCGCTACCTGGCCGCGCAGATCGCGGCCGACGCGGTCGATTCGCAAACCGTCGTCTGCGTGCTGACCCACGATCCCAAGTTCGACGTTCCGCTGCTCGAGGTGGCACTGCGCGCGCCGCAGATCGGCTATGTCGGTGCCATGGGCTCGCGCCGCACGCACGACCAGCGGCTGGACCGGTTGCGACAGGCAGGCCTCACCGACGAACAACTCACCCGCCTCGCCAGCCCGATCGGGCTGGATCTGGGCGGGCGGACACCGGAGGAGACGGCGGTGTCCATCGCGGCCGAGATCATCGCGCGACGCTGGGGCGGACACGGCGCGGCACTGAGCAGAACCAGCGGCCGGATTCACCACGCGACCAGCGCGAACAGCGAATTAAGTGATTCCTTAAATCGGTCTTGACGCCCGGCTCAGCGGGGCCGAGGCTTGGCTCATTCCCGCTGATGTGAGGTCGATCACATGCAAGTTCCTGGGCCATTCGAATACGAGCGCGCAACGGGCGTGGATCACGCCGTCGGACTACTGGACCGGCTCGGGGAGGAGGCGCGCATCGTCGCGGGCGGGCACAGTCTGCTGCCGATGATGAAGCTGCGGCTGGCCAATCCGGAATATCTCATCGACATCAACGACCTGGCCGCCGAACTGGGCTACATCGTCACAGATCCGACCCTGGTGCGCATCGGCGCGATGGTCCGGCATCGGCATGTGCTGGAATCCGACGACCTCGCCACCGTGTGCCCGATCTTCCGTGACGCCGAGCGCGTGATCGCCGACCCGATCGTACGCAACCGCGGCACGATCGGTGGCTCGCTGTGTCAGGCCGATCCCGCCGAAGATCTGTGCACGGTCTGCACGGTCCTCGGCGCCACCTGCCTGGTACGCGGACCGTCCGGCGACCGGGAGATCGCGATGGACGACTTCCTGGTCGGCCCGTATGAACCCGCCATGTCGCACAACGAACTTCTGCTCGAGATCCGAATCCCGGTGCGGCATCGGACCTCGAGCGCCTACGCGAAGGTAGCGCGCCGCGTCGGCGACTGGGCGATCGCGGCGGCAGGCGCGACGGTCACCCTGCGCGGCGAGGCGATAGCGGCCGCACGGATCGGTCTGACCGCGGTCGACCCCGATCCGGTGGCGCTGGCCTCCTCGGTGGACGTGCTCATCGGTGATCCGCCCACCGAGGAGGTCTTCGCGGAGGCGGGCCGCCGGGCGAGCGCGGCGTGCTCACCTGTCTCCGATGCGCGTGGCAGCGCGGATTACAAACGCCATCTCGCGTCCGAACTGACGATTCGCGTGCTGCGCACCGCGGTCGAGCGCGTACTGAATCACCCTGCGCCGGAAGGGAATTAGCCATGCAGGTAACCATGACCGTCAACGGCGAGCCGGTGACCGCGCAGGTCGAGCCACGCACCCTGCTCGTGCATTTCCTGCGAGATCAGTTGCGGCTCACCGGAACCCACTGGGGCTGTGACACCAGCAACTGCGGCGCCTGTGTAGTGCAGGTCGACGGCGAACCGGTGAAGTCGTGCACGATGCTGGCCGTCATGGCCGGCGGTCGTGCGGTGCGCACCGTCGAGGGGCTCGAGGTGGACGGCCGACTCGATCCCGTGCAAGAGGGTTTCATGCAGTGCCACGGGTTGCAGTGCGGATTCTGCACGCCCGCCATGATGATCACCGCCCGCGCCCTACTGGACCGCAACCCGAATCCCGACGAGCAGACCATCCGCGAGGCGATCTCGGGCCAGATCTGCCGCTGCACCGGATACACCACCATCGTGCGGTCGATCCAGTGGGCCGCGGCGAAACAACGCGGCGAAGCGGTCGAGCCCGAACCCGCCGCCACGCCTACACCGGTAGGGACCACGTCATGACCGCCGTCGAATCCCGGCCCGAAGACCGTGTCGACAACGACCACAAGCCATGCGGTCACGGCAGGATGCTGCGCAAAGAGGATCCACGGTTCATTCGCGGACACGGCAATTACGTCGACGACGTATCGCTGCCCGGCATGCTGCATTTGGCGATCCTGCGTTCCCCGTTCGCGCACGCCCGGATCGTGAGCGTCGATATCTCCGCGGCACAGGCACATCCGAAGGTCAGGGCGGTTGTCACAGGTGCGGATCTGGCGGCGAAGGGACTGGCCTGGATGCCGACGCTGTCCAACGACGTGCAAGCCGTGCTGGCCACGGACAAGGTCCGGTTCCAGGGCCAGGAGGTGGCCTTCGTCGTCGCCGAGGACCGCTATTCCGCCCGTGATGCGTTGGAGCTCATCAACGTCGAGTACGAAATGCTCGATCCGGTGATCGACGCCCGGACCGCGCTGGCGCCCGGGATGCCGGTGATCCGCGACGATCTCGAGGGCAAGCGCGACAACCACTGCTTCGACTGGGAGACCGGCGACGCCGCCGCGACCGAGGCGGTGTTCGCGCGCGCCGACGTCGTCGTGAAACAGGAGATCGTCTATCCGCGAGTGCATCCCGCCCCGATGGAGACCTGCGGCGCCGTCGCCGATCTCGACCCCGTGACGGGCAAGCTCACCCTGTGGTCGACGAGTCAGGCACCGCATGCCCACCGCACCCTCTACGCGCTGGTGGCCGGGCTGCCCGAACACAAGATCCGGGTGATCTCACCCGATATCGGCGGCGGGTTCGGCAACAAGGTGCCCATCTATCCGGGATACGTCTGCGCCATCGTCGGATCGCTGTTGCTGGGCAAACCGGTGAAGTGGATGGAGGATCGCAGCGAGAACCTCACCAGCACCGGATTCGCCCGCGACTACATCATGGTCGGCGAGATCGCCGCCACCGCCGAAGGCAAGATCCTGGCCATCCGGTCGACCGTGCTCGCCGATCACGGCGCCTTCAACGGCACCGCCGCACCGTTGAAGTATCCGGCCGGCTTCTTCGGCGTCTTCACCGGCAGCTACGACATCGAGGCCGCCTACTGCAAGATGACCGCGGTCTACACGAACAAGGCCCCCGGCGGCGTCGCCTACGCGTGCTCGTTCCGGATCACCGAGGCCGTCTACTTCGTCGAGCGGCTGGTCGATTGCCTCGCCTACGAACTGAAGATGGACCCGGCCCAGCTGCGGCTACGCAACCTCCTTCGCCCCGAACAATTCCCGTACACCACCAAAACCGGCTGGGTCTATGACTCCGGCGACTACGAGAAGACCATGCGCCTGGCGATGGACATGATCGGCTACGACGCCTTGCGAAAGGAACAGCAGGACAAGCGCGCCCGCGGCGAGCTGATGGGCATCGGGATGTCCTTCTTCACCGAGGCCGTCGGTGCGGGTCCGCGCAAAGATATGGACATCCTCGGACTCGGGATGGCCGACGGGTGCGAGCTGCGCATCCATCCCACCGGCAAAGCCGTTGTGCGCATAGCGGTGCAAACCCAGGGGCAAGGGCACGAGACGACATTCGCCCAGATCGTCGCCGAAGAACTCGGCATCCCGCCGGAAGATATCGACGTGGTGCACGGCGATACCGATCAAACTCCGTTCGGCCTGGGCACCTACGGCAGCCGCTCGACACCGGTCTCGGGCGCCGCCGCCGCACTGGTGGCGCGCAAGGTGCGCGACAAAGCACGGATCATCGCATCCGGCATGCTCGAGGTCTCCATCGCCGACCTCGAGTGGGAGAAGGGCTCGTTCCACGTCAAGGGCGATCCGTCCGCGGCCGTGACGATCCAGCAAATCGCGATGCGAGCACACGGCGCCGGAGATCTGCCCGAAGGCATCGAGGGCGGACTCGACGCGCAGATCTGCTACAACCCGGAGAATCTCACCTACCCCTATGGTGCGTACTTCTGCGTCGTCGACATCGACCCCGGGACAGCCGTGGTGCAGGTGCGACGCTTCCTCGCCGTCGACGACTGCGGCACCCGGATCAATCCGATGATCATCGAGGGCCAGGTGCACGGCGGCATCACCGACGGCATCGGCATGGCGCTGATGCAGATCATGGCCTTCGACGAGGACGGCAACTGCCTGAGCGGATCCCTGATGGACTACCTCATCCCGACCGCACTCGAAGTTCCGCATTTGGAGACCGGCTACACGGTCACCCCTTCGCCACACCACCCGATCGGCGCGAAAGGCATCGGCGAATCGGCCACGGTCGGATCGCCGGCAGCGGTGGTCAACGCCGTGGTGGATGCGTTGGCGCCGTTCGGAGTTCGCCACGCCGACATGCCGCTGACGCCGTCGCGGGTGTGGGAAGCGATGCAGGGGCGGGCCACACCGCCGATCTGAGTGGGTGCCGGCGATGGGATCAACGATGAAGATGAGCGAGCGCGCACAGCAGTTGGTTCGCACCCGGACTCCGTTCGTGCACGCGACCGTCGTGCGCGCGCAGCAACCGACCTCGGCGCATGCCGGGGACGAAGCGATCCTGTTGCAGGACGGGACGATCGAAGGGTTCGTCGGCGGCCAGTGCGCCCAGAACTCGGTCCGCAAGGCGGCGCTGGGTGCCCTGCAGTCGCACGAGAGTGTGCTGCTGCGCGTGCTGCCCGACGGCGACCTGCAGTTTCCCGAAGCACCCGGCGCGGCGGTCGTGGTGAATCCGTGTCTGTCCGGCGGAGCGTTGGAAATATTCCTCGAGCCGCAGATCCCGGCGCCGTTGGTGCGCATCTGCGGCGCGACACCCATCGCGGACGCCTTGGCCGACATGTGCGAACTGGTCGGATTCGGAGTGCAGCGCAGTGTGGCCGGAACCGACTCGCCGGATTCGCTGGCCGATACGACGGCGATGGTGATCGCCAGTCACGGTGGCCCCGAAGCCGAGCTGATCCGGGCCGCGCTCGATGCGGGTCTCGGCTATATCGGGTTGGTGGCCAGCAAAATTCGGGGGGCGTCGATTCTCGACGAACTCGAATTGACCGACGCCGAGCGGGCGCGGGTGCGCACCCCGGTGGGTTTGCCGATCGGCGCCAAGACCTCCGCGGAGATCGCCGTCTCGATTGTCGCGCAAGTGATCCAAGCGATCCGCAAAGACGGTTTGGCCGTGACGCCCCGCACGGTGGATGTCGCGGTCGAGGTTCTCGATCCGGTGTGCGGCATGACCGTGACGGTCGGGCCGGACACACCGCATCTCACCATCGGCGATGTCGACCACTGGTTCTGCAGCTCCGGCTGCCGCACCTCCTTCGCGAAGACGGGCTCATGACAATCGGGTTCGTCACCGGAGTCGTACTCGCCGCGGGAGCCTCACGGCGCCTCGGCACTGCGAAACAGCTACTGCCGTACCGGAATACGACGGTACTCGGCGCCACCCTCGAAGCGGTGCGTTCCTGCGCTTTCGACCAGACCATCGTCACCCTCGGCGCCGCGGCCACGGCGATCCGGCAGCAGGTCGATCTCGCCGGGCTGGAGGTGGTCATGGCCGACGACTTCGGTTCGGGCTGTTCGTCGTCGTTGCGTTCGGCCCTGCGCGTGGTACACCCCGGTGCTGCCGGAATTGTGCTGATGCTCGGGGATCAACCAGGTCTGTCGGCGGCAGCCGTACAGCGACTGATCGCCGAGGGAACATCCACGGCGATCACCATCTGTCGCTACCACGACGGTGTCGGGCATCCATTCTGGCTGAGTCGCAGCGTATTCGGCGAGTTGGCCCGATTGCACGGCGACAAAGCCGTGTGGAAGATCATCGAGTCCGGCCGCGTCCCGGTGTCTCGACTCCACGTCGATGCGCCGATGCCCTTGGATGTGGACACCTGGGACGACTACGAGCGCCTGCGCGCCACGACGTCGCCATGATGTCGCCGTTCGACGATATCGAGGACGTGGTCCGACGATTCGACGCCGACGACTACCTGCTCGATACCGGGACCGCCGCCGCTTTCTATCTGGCCACCACGTTGGGTCGGCCGCTGCTGCTGGAAGGCGAACCGGGAGTGGGCAAGACGACGGCGGCCAAAACCCTGGCCACCGTGCTCGGTGCACCACTGATCCGCCTACAGTGCTACGAGGGACTCACCGTGAGCGAAGCACTGTACGACTGGAACTACCAGCGTCAACTGCTCAGCATCCGGCTCGCCGAGGCGCGCGGCGCCGACCTCACCGAAGCCGATCTGTTCACCGAGGCATTCCTGGTCGACCGCCCGATCCTGCGCTGTGCCCGATATCGCGGCCCGACACCCCCGGTGCTGTTGATCGACGAAATCGACCGTGCCGATGACGAATTCGAAGCACTGCTGCTCGAATTCCTCGGTGAGGCCGCGGTGACCGTACCCGAACTCGGGACCTTCGTCGCCGAACACCCGCCGCTGGCGGTGCTGACCTCCAACCGCAGTCGCGACCTGCACGACGCGCTGCGGCGGCGCTGCCTCTACCACTGGATCGACTATCCGGAGCCGACCCGCGCGGTAGCGATCGTGCGACGCACCGTGCCCGGGGCAACCGACGCACTGATCGAACACGCCACCGGATTCGTCGGCCGCGCCCGCGAACTCGACCTCGACAAGCCGCCCGGCGTCGCCGAAACCATCGACTGGATCGCCGCGCTGGCAACACTCGACGTCGCCGATCTCACCGCACCGGAGGCGGTCGCCGCGCTCAGCGCACTGGCCAAGACACCCGACGACCGAGCCACCGTGCACACCGCATTCGTCGAATACACCCGAAGCCTGGCCACCGGATGAGAGGGATACTCCGATGAAGATCGCCAACGAATTCACCGTCAACGCACCCGTCGAACAGGCATGGCAGGTGCTGACCGACCTCGAACAGGTGGTCCCGCTCATGCCCGGCGCACAGATGGTCGGCTGGCAGGGACAGGACTTCCTCGGCAAACTGAAGGTCAAAGTCGGCCCGGTGACCAGCGAATTCACCGGGAAAGCGAATTTCGTCGAGCGCAACGAACACGACCATCGCGCCGTCATCAACGGCACCGGCCGCGATTCACGCGGATCCGGAAACGCGGCGGCGACCATCACCACGCAACTGCGCGAAGACGACGGCAAGACCCGCGTCACCGTGGACACCGACCTCAAGATCGTCGGCAAGCTCGCCCAACTCGGCAGCGGGGTGCTGCAGCAGGTGTCCGAGAAACTCCTCGGCCAATTCGTGACGTCCCTCGAAGCGAAACTCGCGGCGAGCGATTCGGCCGCCGCGGTGGTTGGGCCGGACAGCCGAGAGATGCGGCCGCAGCCGGTCACACAACCCGAACCGGCACCACTGGATCTCGTCGATCTCGTCGGACCCACGATGATCAAGAAGTATGCGCCCGCGATCGCGCTCGCGATCGCGCTCGCGGCCGTGCTCGCGGCCGTGCTCGCAATCATCCTGGTACGCAGACGAATGCGCGGGAAGCGATGACACGCGCGGTAATCCTGCGCGGGGTCGATCTGGCCGCATTCGCCGTCGCGGTGGTCGCACGGCTGCGCCGTGGTGGCGTCGCGGTCGCACCGAGCGGGCCCGCGCTATTCGTACAAGCCTTGCACCGCATGCCACCGCGGTCGCGCACCGAACTCTACTGGGCCGCGCGACTCACCCTCGTCGATCGCATGCAGGATCTCGCCGCCTTCGACGCGGTCTTCGCGACGGTGTTCGCCGACGCGGTGCTGGGTGTGGACCCGCCCAGCCGAACGCACCGATTGCCGACCGAACACCTGCCGGCGCCGGGTACGGGCGGCCGGGAGCAGAGTCGGCAAGGGGGTGCGGTCCCTTGGGCGACACTGCAATCAGCGACCGGCGCCGACCGATCGACCGACAAGGGCGTGACGCTGCCGGACGTACTGCCGAGCAGACTCGCGGCACGAGCACAGGAACCGTTCGACCACTTCGATCCCGACGACCTGCGCACGGTCGGTGCCTGGCTCGAGCAGGCATCGGCGCACTGGCCGCAGCGCCGCAGCAGGCGGTATGAAAACCATCCACACGGCAAGCGGATCGACTTCCGGGCCACGATGCACAACTCCCGCCGCACCGGCTGGGAGTCGGCGGTCCTGGTCCGCACCCGTCCCCGCGGCCGCCCGCGCCGAATCATCATGATCTGTGACGTCAGCCGCTCCATGCGACCGTATTCGACGATCTACCTACACCTGATGCGAGCCGCGATGCAGCGCCGCACACCCGATCGACCCGAGGTATTCGCCTTCTCCACCTCGCTGACCAGGCTGACCTCGGTGCTGGCGCACCGTTCCCCCGACGTCGCGGTGGCCAGGGCCAACGACAAGGTGGTCGACCGCTACGGCGGCACGCATATCGGACGGTGCCTCGGCACGCTGCTCGCGACTGCGTCCGGCAACGCGGTGCGCGGCGCCGTCGTCGTCATCGCCTCGGACGGCTGGGACAGCGACACCCCCGATGTCCTCGCCCGAGCGATGGCCCGGATCCGACGCCGGGCTTGGCGCGTGATCTGGCTCAATCCCCGCGCGGGCGACTCCCGATTCCAGCCGACCACCGGTGCGATGGCGGCGGCGCTGCCGTACTGCGACATCATGATGCCCGCACACACGCTGGCGGGCATGCACGAGTTCCTGCAAGCCCTGGCATCGGCGAATATCACCTGACACCCTGTCGACGCACACGCACCGGTGACACGGCGAAAGAAACAGCGATAGTCTTCCTCCGCGCCGCCGGGCCCGGCTTCAGCCCGGTACGCGATGGGCGAACGGCCTCGATCAGGCGTCGGAAGTTGTTATGCACGAACCGAATTCGTAACGATGCAATACCACCTCTCGGCCGCCGAGCTGCTGGCAGCACTCGCCGAACTCCTCGAGGACACGCTGCTGCCCGCCCTCGATCCGGCGTCGCGCCACATCGCAGGCCATCTCTTCGGATTCATGCGCCAACGTGACCCAAAGGCGTCAGACCGGAGTAATCGGCAACCGAAGCGCGCCCGGCGCCGACTCCGGCACCACCGGATTCTTCGGCGCGATCGCATCGATCCGCCGATACGGCGCACCCAGCCGCGGACGCTGATCCTGTTCACCCTTGTTCGGCCACAACGACATCGCGCGCTCGGCCTGCGCGGTGATGGTCAGCGACGGGTTCACCCCGAGATTCGCCGAGATCGTCGAACCGTCCACGATGTGCAGACCCTCGTAGCCGTAGAGCCGCTGATACGGGTCGACCACGCCGGTATCGGGGGAGTCGCCGATCGCACATCCACCGATGAAGTGGCCGGTGATCGGGATATTGGCCATCTCGGTCCAGGAGCCCTGCGGAATGCCGTTGATCTTCTCGGCGACCCGCCGGGTGACCTCGTTGCCCTCCGGAATCCACGCCGGAGGCGCTTGTCCCGCACCGGGTTTGGTGGTCATCCGCTTACCGAACAGACCGCGCTTGTTATAGGTGATGATCGAATTGTCCACGTTCTGCATGACCAGCAGCCCGATCATCCGTTCGGACCAGTGCGCCGGATTGTGCATGCGCAGCAGATCCCGCCGATACCGCAGCATCTCCCGCAGACCGAGCACCCAGCGACGCTTACCCTCCTGCCCGTCGACCAGCACCGTCGTCAACAGACCCATGAAATTGCTGCCCTTGCCGTAACGCACCGGCTCCACATGGGTGTAGGCGTTCGGATGGATCGAGGAGGTGATAGCGACACCCTTGGTGAAATCCGAATCCTTATCGCGTGTTCGCGCCGCCAGCACCGCCTCGGAATTCGTGCGCGCCAGATGACCCAGGCGCAGCGAAATATTCGGCAGCACACCACGATCCCGCAGATTGTGCAGCAGCTGCTGGGTACCCAGCGCGGCCGCGGAGAACACCACCTGATCGGCGGTGAAGGTCTGCTTCGTCTTGCGAACCCAGCGCCCGGTGCGCACGGTATCGACCGCATACCCGCCACCGGACAGTGGCCGCACCGACACCGCGGTCGTCAACGGATGCACGGTCGCGCCCGCCTGCTCCGCCAGATACAGATAGTTCTTCACAAGGGTGTTCTTCGCGCCGTGCCGACACCCGGTCATGCACTCACCACAGTGCGTACACGAGTGCCGCTCGGGTCCGATACCACCGAAGAACGGATCCGCGACCGCAGCCCCGGGCCGAGTCTCCTTATCCGCGAACAACACTCCGACCGGTGTGCGACGGTAAGTATCGCCGATACCCATATCCTCGGCGACCTCCCGCAGCACCCGATCCGACGGCGTAGTCGCCGGATTGGTCGTCACCCCCAGCATGCGCTTGGCTTGGTCGTAATGCGGCGCCAGCTCGGACTTCCAATCGGTGATATGCGCCCACTGCTTATCGCCGTAGAAAGTATCCGGCGCCTCGTACAGCGTGTTCGCGTAAACCAGCGAACCGCCACCGACACCCGAACCGCTCATGATGAAGGTGTCGTTCAGCAGCGTCATCCGCTGAATACCGAAGCAGCCCAATTTCGGCGCCCACAGATATTCGCGCAGATGCCAGGAGTTCTCAGCGAATTCGTCATCGGCGAAGCGCCGCCCCGACTCCAGGACACCGACCCGATAGCCCTTCTCGGTCAACCGCAGCGCGCTGACACTGCCACCGAAACCGGAACCGATCACCAGTACGTCATAGTGCGTCATGGGATTACCTTCCGGTCCGAACCAGCTCGTAGTCGCGGACATCGAAATGCGTCCGCTTGTCGTATTCACTCATCCGGCCCGGCCAGTTCGCCGTCACCCGACCGCTGGCCTCCCGGTACCAGCTGGTGCACTTGGTCCACACCGTATGTTCGAGCCGCCCCTGGATCTCCTCGTCGAACCGCGCCTCAACCTCCGGCTTCACCGACAGATAACCACCGACCTCGCGCAGATGCTCCACCGCTTGGCGCAGATAGCGCGCCTGCCGCTCGTGCATGTAGATGATCGAACCGGCACCGAGGTTGGTATTCGGCCCGTACATGATGAACATATTCGGGAAATGCGGCACGGTGAGGCCCTTGTAGGCCCGCGCACCGCCCGACCACACCTCGCGCAGCTCCTTGCCACCGATCCCGCGAATCGTCATGGGCGCCAAGAACTCCGTGGCCTTGAATCCGGTGCAGTACACGATCACATCGACCTCGTACAGCGTGCCGTCCTCGGTGCGCACACCGGTCGGCGTGATCTCGGCGATATGCGAGGTCTCCACGTGCACATTCGGCTGCGCCACCGCCGGGTAATAGTTGCTCGCCATCAGCCCGCGCTTACAGCCCGCCTCGTAATCCGGCGTCATCTTCGCCAGCAGTTCCGGATCGGAGATCTGCGAGGCCCGATGCCGGTCCGCCCACCCGGAGATCACATCGGCGATGCGGCCGTTGCCCTCCAGCCCCGAGGTCACCAACTCGTAGAACGAATACCAGCCGAACCGCTCCGCGCGCTGGATCAGCGGGAACTTCGTCACGATCGACAGCTTGTCCAGCGCATTGAGTTTCGGTGGCACGTAATAGCTTTCGATCTTCGGAATGATCCACGGCGCCGACCGCTGGAACACCGTCAACTGCCCGACCTTCGGCTGAATCGCCGGAATGATCTGAATCGCACTCGCACCGGTGCCGATAATCGCGACCCGCTTACCGGACAGCTCGATATCGTGGTCCCAGCGCGCCGAATGGAACGCATCCCCGGTGAACGAATCCATGCCCGCAATATTCGGCCACACCGGACGCGACAACTGACCCACCGCGGGCACGAAGACATCGGCCTCGAGCAGCTCACCCGCGGTCGTGCGCACCTGCCAGATGCCACGGTCGGCATCGAAGTCCGCCGAGTCGACCTCGACACCGAAACGCATGTGCTTGTCGAGGTCGTAGCGGCGCGCGACATCGTGCATGTAGGCGAGGATGTCGGGCTGTTCGGCGAAGCGCTTCGGCCAGTGCGCATTCGGGGCGAAGGAGAACGAGTACAGATCCGATGGTGCGTCACAGGCGGCGCCGGGATACGTATTGTCCCGCCAGACACCGCCGAGCCCGTCGGCCTTATCGATAATGGTGAACGCGTCGTGGCCGCGGCGCTTTAGCTCCAGCGCGGCCGCGAGGCCGCCGAATCCGGCGCCGACGATGAGCACGGACGGAGTGCTAGTCATGTCGACAACTGTATGAACGGTGACACAGTTGCCGAGAGAGGGCTGCGGCCAGGAAATCAACATTTTCGGCCATCGAGTGGTGCTTCATTCGTCACAGTGACGATTTACGGTGGGGTAGCGGGAAGGGACAAAGGGGAGAGGTTCAGCGGTAACTTCTTGCCACCCAGGGCAATTCGGACACCGCTGCTGACGTCGAGGCGGCCGCACTGATTCGACCGACTGCGATCAAGGCACCACCGGGACAACCTCGGGCTCAGCCTTCCGATCCACATGAAATCCCGGCAAATACCGATTCGCGAACGGAATCAAGACCTGAATCAGCGGACCGATTCCGAACGCATAGACCACCGTGCCGATGCCGACGCTGCCACCCAATAGCCAGCCGGTCGTCAATACCGACACCTCGATCCCGGTACGCACCAATCGCACCGACCAACCGGTCCGGCGCACCAGTCCAGTCATCAGTCCATCCCGCGGCCCGGGACCCATACCCGCCCCGATATACAGCACGGTTGCCACCGCATTCAAAACCACTGCGGCACCCATCGCGCCGACCTGTACCGGCAGAACACCCCAGTCCGGCAACATCCACAACCCGACATCGACCGACACACCGATCACCACGACATTGCTCACCGTGCCGAGACCCGGCCACTGCCGCAACGGAATCCACGCCAACAACACCGCGACTCCAGTCAGCGCCGTCACCGCCCCGAAGCTGATCGGCACATGCGCGGCCACCCCTTGATGAAACACATCCCACGGGTCCAACCCGAGCCCGGCCCGAATCATCACCGCCATCGAAAACCCGTACAACCACAACCCGACATAAAGCGCCACCAGCCGCCGAACCAACATCACCCCAGCCTGCCGCCAACTGGACTCGCAAAACAGATCCAATCATCAACCACTGGCCTCACAACGAAAAGCCAATGCAGCCCGACAGGCCCGGCCCCCACAACACCCTAAATCGTCACTGTGACGATTTAGGGTTGCCGCGAGAGACGAGGGGAGCCGGTCGAGATCCAAGGCTTTCGAGCGGCTCCGACGTTCTTCCGTCGAAATCCAGGATCAACCGGAATATTTACATCAACAGAATGGACAACAAGGGGACACCACGCATCCGCAGCACGCGTTCCGCGCGCAGGATCGCCGGTAGCCGGCCAGCCGCTCAGCAGGCAGAGTCCCGAAATCCTATACATGCCAACGTCATACAACACGAACCGCCCACTTCCAGCCCCTCCGTTGTAACGCCGATAATCAACATTATGTCAGGTAAACGCCGTGACGATCGCCGCTCACAGTTCATCCGCCGCTCCCCTCCCAATAACCACGACCTCGGACCGGCAGCGGATTGTGGGTTCATCAGGTGCGACAGGTCCGGAGACGAGCGGAAGTTGTGGGATCGTCTCGAGATTTCGGAAAACCCTCCCGTGGAGACTTGAATGAGTCATACTCTTGAATGTGTCCACGAATTCGGAATTCGAGCGTATGTTGCGCGGGGTGTCGCTGCGCGTGACGGCGCCGCGGGTTGCCGTGCTGACTGCTGTGCACGAGCATCCGCACTCCGATACGGACTCGATCCTCGGTCATGTGCGCGCGACGCTCGGTGCGGTATCCCATCAGGCGGTGTACGACGTGTTGCGCGCATTGACGGCCGCCGGTCTGCTACGGCGCATCCAACCAATGGGATCCGTGGCGCGCTACGAAACGCGAGTCGGCGATAACCATCACCATGTGGTGTGCCGCTCGTGCGGCGTCATCGCCGATGTCGACTGCGCCGTCGGTGACGCGCCCTGCCTGACCGCATCACACGACAACGGATTCGTACTCGATGAGGCCGAGGTCATCTATTGGGGCCTGTGCCCCGACTGCTCGGCAGCGCAAATGTCCGGATCACACCAGTGATCACAGCCCGATTCACTCACTCCCCCGAAAGGAATTGCCGTGCCTGAGGAACATCCGCCCATCGGAGAGGCCAATACGGAACCCGCCGCCGGTGGTTGCCCCGTTACGTCCGGTCGCCTCAAGTCCCCAGCCGAGGGCGGAAGCAGCAACCGTGAATGGTGGCCGAACCAGCTCAATCTCAAGATCCTGCAGAAGAACCCGGCCGTAGCCAACCCCATGGGCGCGGACTTCGACTACGCCGCGGAATTCAAAACCCTCGATCTGGCTGCGGTGAAGCAGGACATCGTCGAGATCATGACCACCTCGCAGGAGTGGTGGCCCGCCGACTTCGGTCACTACGGACCGTTCTTCATCCGGATGGCCTGGCATGCCGCGGGCACCTACCGGATCAACGACGGCCGCGGTGGAGCCGGCGCCGGAATGCAGCGCTTCGCCCCGCTCAACAGCTGGCCCGACAACGCCAGCCTCGACAAGGCGCGTCGTCTGCTGTGGCCGGTCAAGCAGAAGTACGGCCGCAAACTGTCCTGGGCCGACCTGATCGTCTACGCGGGCAATGTGGCACTGGAAGACATGGGCTTCCCGACCTTCGGGTTCGGCGGCGGCCGCGTCGACCAGTGGGAGCCCGAAGAGGACGTGTACTGGGGTCCCGAGCAGACCTGGCTCGGCGACGATCGCTACACCGGCGCCCGTGATCTCGAAAACCCCTTGGCCGCAGTCCAGATGGGCCTGATCTACGTGAACCCGGAAGGCCCCAACGGCAATCCGGATCCGCTCGCCGCGGCTGTCGACATCCGTGAGACGTTCCGCCGCATGGCCATGAACGATATCGAGACGGCGGCCCTGATCGTGGGTGGCCACACCTTCGGCAAGACCCACGGCGCCGGCGATGCCGAGCTCGTCGGTCCCGAGCCTGAGGCCGCCCCGCTCGAGGAGCAGGGCCTGGGTTGGAAGAGCGCCTTCGGCACCGGTGTCGGCAAGGACGCGATCACCTCCGGCCTGGAGGGCACCTGGACACCCACCCCGACCAAGTGGGACAACAGCTTCCTCGAGACCCTGTACGGGTACGAGTGGGAGCTGACCAAGAGCCCCGCCGGTGCGAACCAGTGGATCCCCAAGGACGGCGCGGGCGCCGGCACCGTGGTCGATGCCCACGACCCGTCGAAGTCCCACACCCCGGTCATGCTGACGACGGACCTCTCGATGCGGCTCGACCCGATCTACGAGCAGATCACCCGTCGCTGGCTCGAGCACCCCGAGGAGCTCACCGACGAGTTCGCCAAGGCCTGGTACAAGCTCACCCACCGCGATATGGGTCCGGTCGTCCGCTACCTCGGACCGCTGGTCCCGAAGGAGACACTGATCTGGCAGGATCCGGTCCCCGCGGTATCGCACGACCTCATCGGGGCTGCCGATATCGCCGCACTCAAGAGCCAGATCCTGGCTTCGGGTCTGACTGTCGCACAGCTTGTTTCGACCACGTGGGCGGCGGCAGCGTCGTTCCGCGGCAGTGACAAGCGCGGTGGCGCCAACGGCGGACGCATCCGCCTGCAGCCGCAGGCCGGCTGGGAGGTCAACGAGCCCGACGAACTCGCCCAGGTGGTGCGCGTGCTCGAGGGCATCCAGGAGTCCTTCAACTCCGCCCAGACCGGCAACACCCGGGTGTCCTTCGCCGACCTCGTCGTGCTCGGCGGCGCCGCGGCGGTCGAGCAGGCAGCCAAGGCCGCCGGCTACGACGTCGAGGTGCCGTTCACCCCGGGTCGCACCGACGCCACCCAGGAGCAGACCGATGTGGAGTCCTTCTCCGCGCTCGAGCCCAGCGCGGACGGTTTCCGCAACTACCTCGGCAAGGGTAACCGGCTCCCCGCCGAGTACCTGCTGATCGACCGGGCGAACCTGCTCACCCTCAGCGCTCCCGAGCTGACCGTCCTCATCGGTGGTCTGCGCGTCCTCGGCGCGAACCACAAGCAGTCGCCGCTGGGCGTATTCACCGAGAACCCGGGATCGTTGACCAACGACTTCTTCGTGAACCTGCTCGATATGGGCACGAAGTGGGAGCCGTCGGCCGCCGATGACGGAACCTACGAGGGCAAGGACCGCGCCACCGGTGCGGTCAAGTGGACCGGCAGCCGCGCCGACCTGGTCTTCGGGTCGAACTCGCAACTGCGCGCTCTCGCCGAGGTCTACGCGACCGACGACTCGAAGGAGAAGTTCGTCAACGACTTCATCGCCGCGTGGGTCAAGGTGTCGAACCTGGACCGGTTCGACCTGGTGTGATGAAGGAGGACTGACCGACCGATAAGGGCGGTAGTCCTCGTACGACACCCCCGTGAACTCCCATAGTTCGCGGGGGTGTCTTCATCCAAAGGTCACTTCCTTCGCCGCGACGACGGCCGCTGTGCGCGACGGCGCCGTCTGATACCGCCAGTACAGGTTCGTGTGGGCGATGACCTGCTCCGGCGATGGCGCACCCCATCGGCTCTTGTCGAATGTCGTATGCCCGTCACTGACCAGCGTCACGTCGTAGCCGCGGACGAAAGCACCATGGATGGTGGATCGGATGCAGGCATCGGTCTCCGCACCGGTCACAACGAGATGTCCCACCCTGGCCTCCGCCAGTATCTCCGCCAGCTCGGTGTCCTCGAATGAATCACCGAACTCCTTGTGCACCAACGATTCCGACTCCGCACGCACCAACTCCGGAACGTATTCCCACGCCACGGTCCCCGGCACGAGTTCCTCGCTCGAGTGCTGCACCCAGATGATCAGAACACCGTCCTCGCGGGCCTTCTCGACGAGCGTGCCGATATTCGCCACGACAGCGGCTCGCTGAAATGCCTCGGCCACAACACCGTTCTGCACGTCGATCACCATCAAGGCGGTGTTGGGTCGATCCGACAGCGTGGTCATATCTCCTCCTGCTAGTCGAGCTACGCGTACCCCAACTCAACTACGAACCCAGCGACCCGGCCAGCCCCACAGGTGGCGAACATCAGCAGCCGACGACGATAATCGAATATTCTCGGTTCTGTCCGGGACACCAACTTTGATCGAGTGAGCCGACGATGAACTTCCAGCTCGGCGCGGTACCACCGGAGCACGGTGGGGATCGCGCGATGGCTGCTCAGGCCGTATTGGCCAGGGCGATCGCCGATTTCGCGGGTGAGTGGGAGGCCGCGGGCGAACCACCCGAGCTGACCCCGCATCTGCCCACCGAAACCGCACTGCGGCGCTCGGCGCTGATCGAGTTGATCAAGGTGGATCTGCATCACCGGTCGATCCGCAAAAAAGCCGAAAAGCGCCTGGACGAGTACCTGACCGAATTTCCCGAGCTCCACACCGCCCCACTGCCTCCGGATCTGATCTACGAGGAGATCACCGCGCGCCGCCAGTTCGATCGCGATCTGGATCTCACCGAATACGAGCAGCGGTATTCGCAGCAGATGGCGCGGATCGCCGACCGCCTCGACGGCGATCACTTCCGCACCACCGTCCTGACCGATCCGGCCGCGCTCGCGACGCTCGACTCCATCAAACCCGGTGCGACCGTTGACGATTTCGATATGTTGATCCTGCTCGGGCAGGGCGCGTTCGGCCGGGTCTTCCTGGCGCGGCAGCGTTCGATGCAGCGGCTCGTCGCGGTCAAGATCTCCCATGACCGTGGCAGTGAGGGCCAGACGCTGGCCCGGCTCGATCACGAGAACATCGTGCGGGTCTTCGATCAACGCCAGATCGCCGATCAGCACTTGAAATTGATGTACATGCAGTACGTGCCGGGCGGCACCCTGCTCGGCGTACTGCGGCTGCTGCGCCGCACCGGCGTCGAAGCCAAGACCGGTCGACTACTGCTCGACGCCGTCGACCAGGCGGCCGCCAGCGGCGGGGTGCTGGAACCACAACCATCTCCCGCCCGCACCGAGGTCGCACGGCTGAGCTGGCCGGAAACCGTTGCGTGGCTGGGCAGTCGACTCGCCTCCGCATTGGACTACGCAAACCACGCCGGGGTGCTGCACCGCGATATCAAACCCGCCAACGTACTGCTCACGGTCGACGGGCAACCCAAACTCGCCGACTTCAATATCAGCTTCAGCCGCCACATCCCCGGCGCCAGCCCTGCCGCCTACTTCGGCGGCTCACTGGCCTACATGTCCCCCGAGCAGCTCGAGGCCTGCCATCCGACCATGTCCACCACCGCCGCCGACCTCGACACGCGCAGCGACCTGTACGCACTCGCGGTCGTGCTGTGGGAACTGCTCACCGGCCGACTCCCCTTCGACGACGAACGCAGTGCAGGCGAATCCGATACCTCACTGGAACGGATGATCGAACTGCGTCGCCGGCCGGTCCCCAACCGCTTCGCCGCCGATATCCCGCCGGACTGCCCACCGGTGCTGCAGCATGCCCTGCTCACCTGCCTGTCCCCCGATCCCGCAGACCGCTTCGCCACCGGCGCCGAACTCGCCAGCCAGCTCGATCTCACCCTGGACCGCACCGCCCGCGATCTCGTCGACCCGCCGGCGCGCAGTATCCGCGCCAAACTGCGGATGCGGCCGATGCCGGTGGTGACGCTGGCCAGCATGTTGGGGCAATTCCTCGGCGCGCTCTATCTTTCCGCGCACAACACGCGCCTGCTCGACGCGCAACTCACCGCCGACGCCAGCGCCCAACTCCAACGCCTCGCAACACTACTCAGCGCGATCGGCTACCCGGTCGGTATTCTCGCGCTGCTGTATTGGTGCCGTCTGGTCTTCCTGGTTCCCGACGGACTGCGGCGCGGTAAGCATTTCGACGAGCAGACCCTCGCGCGAGCGCGCGCCGATACGCTCGCATGCGGCGACCGCATCGCGGTGGTCGGCTTTGCCGGATGGGCGTTATCGCTGGTGATCTTCCTGACCCAGCTGCATTACACCGCGGACCTGTCCACCGGATTCACCATCAACCTCATCGCCTCCCATCTGGTCGCGGCCGCGGTCGCGGTGGTGTACTCCTACTTCCCGATCACCTTCTTCGTACTGCGCTGGTACTATCCGGGGTTGCTCGGCACCGCACAGACCTCCCCCGATGACGCCATCCGATTGCGGCGACTCGCCCGACGCAGCCGGATCTATCTCGGCATCGCTGCCTCCGTACCGCTCATCGGAGTGGCAGGTGGTCTGGTCTACCTGGATGCGGCACAGCAGCAGACAGTAATCGGTCCCATCGTGATCCTGTGCGTGGTCAGCCTTTTCGCATTCGTCGGCGCACTGCGTGTGTTCTACGCACTGGAATCGGATCTGCACGCCCTCGATCGCATTGTGAATCCGCGCTCGCGGCGCTCCGCATAGCTGTTTCAAGGTTTCCCAAAGGACCTCAGCAGATTTCGTGACTACTCTCGAAGCTGTTTGGAATGCCACTGTCCTCGGGGGCGCCATGAAAGAGCAGCGGACACAGGTCTATGGATCGGTCGTGGAGTTCGTCGAGAACTACCTGGCCCAGGTCTATCGGCGCAAAGTGGCCGACAACGGTCTGGCCTGGTGCCCAGAATGGTGGCGGCACACCGAGGCTGTGGCGCGGCTGGAGGCGCTCTGGCAATCCTGGGAGCTCTATCGGCTCAACGCCGAATTGGGCCTGTCGCTGTGGTTTCTGGACCATGCCGACAGTCATATGAACGTACTGTTCGACCCCAACGGACCGTTCGCCGGCTGTTCCATGCACAATGGGCACACCGATCGCGTCTGGCCGCTTTCGGTGAAATCCCCTCCCCCCGATACGTTTTCACCGGCTGGTTAGTCTCGTTTGTTTGAAATGGGTTGTGGTCAACTAACCTTCATGTAGTGCTAGGACATTCACATGCGACCAGCGGCGCTTTCGCCTGGTCGGTAGCAGCGGCCACGCTGCCCATCTCGGCGTTGGTCTATCCGGTATTGCCAACTGGCGACGCGCATCTCGGTGCCGTCGAGGTGTTGCTCGGTACCTTCCTGACGGCGGGGGCCGCGCTGCTGCCCGATGCGGACCATCCGAACGGCACCATCGCGCATGTGCTCGGCCCCATCTCCTATCACCTGTGCCGCTTGATTTCCTGGATCTCCGGTGGACATCGGCACGCCACACACTCGTTCGCCTTCGTCATCGCCGTCGCCTACGGGACCTGGGCGGGTGAGCATTGGCTCGGAAGATATTTCACACTCGGTTTGGTGTTCTTCCTGCTCGCACTTGCGGTGCGGGCACTGCATCTGTGCCCCTCCGGCGAAGGCATCGAGGCATGGGGCACGGTCATAATCCTCGCCGCGGCAGGGACGTTCACGATGGATCACTGGATCACCGATAAACCGGCGTGGTTACCCTTCGCCGTCGGACTCGGGGCGCTGGCCCACCTCGCCGGTGACTGCCTCACCGATAAGGGATGCCGACTGTTCTGGCCGTTCCCGCTGCGTACCTGCGTGCCGGTGATCGAACGGACCGGGAACAAGGTCGAAACCTGGATTCTGTCACCGCTTTTCACGCTGGCCACACTTGCTGTCCTCTGGCACGTCTTCTCGGTCAATCCCTAGGACCAGTCGCTGCGCCCGCCGATGATGCTTCGGCGGGCGCAGCGACTAGAGGTTCCCCTGGTCTGTGCGGTCTTTTGAGTTTGTGTGGATTTGGTGAGTGCGAGTTGGTGAGATATATAGTTCAATACGCATATCTATATAGTCAGATGTAATAAAGCGCACTGAAGATCGCAGTTCCACCGGATACGTTGCTCGTGAACCGATCTCAGTCCCCGCCGCGTCATCCTTGGGGGCGCTGCTGCACGTCCAAGCGCTTCCCCATCCGCGGATCCCGGCCCGAACGATCCTGGGCCGGGATCCGCGTACGGATCAGTTCGCCACGCTCTCGAATGTGCCGGGCACGTACGAGCCGCCCTTGGTTTGTGTAATCACCAGGAGCCGGTTGGAGGCGTTGATCATGGCGACCAGGTAGACCAGCGCGGCGAGCTGGTCGTCGTCGTAGTGCTTACGCACCTGAGCCCAGGTCTCGTCGGACACACCGTGATTCGCGTCGGCGAGTCGGGTGCCCTCCTCCGCGAACGCCAGCGCGGCCTGCTCGGCCTCGCTGAACACGGTGGCCTCGCGCCATGCCGCAACGAGGTTGATCCGAACCGCGGGTTCGCCGGCGGCCGCCAGCTCTTTGGCGTGGGCGTCGACGCAGTAACCGCAGCCGTTGATCTGGCTGGCGCGCAACTCCACCAGCTCCACCGTGGACTTCGGCAGCGACGACTGCATGATCGCCAGACTCGTGTTGGCGAATCGCTTACCGATCTTGGCGCCGAGCTCGTTGTCGTTCAGGTTGAAACGGGGTTCCATGACTTAGGTCCTCACTCGTGGTGTTGATTCGAACGACCATGAGACGGCGGCGCCCCGATTCACATAACAGCGCTTCGATGTGACGCACACCACCACTGCCCCGCTGTTATGAAACGGCAGGATCGGACGTCTGATGGGTGACGCACTCGAGAGTGAAGAGGAGCCGCCCGTGCCCGGCATATCGCAGACCACGCCCGCCGACCAAGGCGAGAGCAACGGCGACCGTCCGGACCCCGCGACGAAAGCATTCGTCGCGCACCGCAACTTGCTGTTCACCGTCGCCTACGAAATGCTCGGCTCGGCCGCCGACGCCGAAGACGTGCTGCAGGAAACCTGGCTGCGCTGGGCAGGCGTGGATCTCGACACGGTGCAGGATCAACGCGCGTACCTGGTCCGAATCGCCACCCGTCAGTCGCTCGACCGGCTACGCACGCTCGGACGCCGCAAAGAGTCCTACATCGGCCCCTGGCTGCCCGAGCCGCTGCTGACCGCACCCGACGTCGCCGAGGACATCGAGCTGGCCGACAGCGTCTCTATGGCGATGCTGTTGGTATTGGAGACCCTCACGCCCGTCGAGCGGGCAGTATTCGTGCTGCGCGAAGTATTCGATCTGGAGTACGACGAGATCGCCGAAGCGGTCGACAAGAGCCTGGCCGCGGTCCGCCAGCTCGCGTACCGGGCCCGATCACACGTCGCCGCGCGCCGCCCACGCGAGGTGGTCTCCGCCGCCGAAACCCGAGACGCACTCGCGGCATTCCAGCGAGCCGTCGAAACCGGCGAACTCCAGAGCCTGCTCGACATTCTCGCACCGGATGTCGTCTTCCTCGGCGACGGCGGCGGACTCGCCCAGGCCGCGCTGATGCCCATCGTCGGGGCCGATGCGGTAGCCGGCTTGCTTTCCGCCGCGCTCGGTAACCTCACCGCGAGGTCGGCACAACCTGCCCTCGTCAACGGCCACCCGGCACTGATCCTGCGACTCGACGGCGAGATCGACGCCGTGATAGCGGCACGCATCGACGACGGCCTCATTACCGGGATCTACTCGGTGCGCAATCCCCAGAAACTGTCGCGTTTGCAGCACGAGACCGCCCTGCACCGCTGACGCGCCGGGGAAGCATCTACTCCCGACACCACGGTGTCGAGCCCACCCCTCCCACTCCCCCGTGCATGCGCCACCACTCGGTATCGGTATGCCCTTCGCCTCTACTCCGACTCGCCTATTCGAGAGAGAGCCGACCCCCGTCCTTCTGTGCTGCGTTCGGCGAAGCCGGACGATGTTGTTGCCGCTCTACTCGAAGGTTGAGCATACATGGTTAGATGCGCATATCTACGTATGACCATATATGTAGCTGGGGTCGGTTCTCGGCGACTGGTCGTCGGCACCGGGATAAGGTGAGCCATGGTCGCCGGATCGACAATGCAGCCGCAGCGCTGGACACCACCGCCCGCCCCACCCCGGGCTCGCGAAACGCATAGTGCCACACCACTTCCCCGGATCAAGCGATTCGAACTGCCCGGTGCGGCACCCGAGGATGTGGTGCGCACCGCCGAGGGGCGAATCATTGCGGGAGTCGATGACGGTTCGGTCTACAGCATCGAACCCGCGGACGGCACGGTAAGCCTGCTGGCGAATACCGGCGGCCGTCCGCTCGGTATGCATGCCGATGCCGATGGGTCGCTGCTGATCTGCGATTTCCATCGCGGCCTGCTGCGGCTGGACAGCGCGGGCGAGATCGAGGTACTCGTGGACGAGGTCGACGGCGAACCACTCCCCTTCGCCAGCAATGTGGTTCGCGCTGCGGACGGCACCATCTACTTTTCCTCGTCGTCGCGTCGTTATCCGCTGAACGAATGGATGGGCGACCTGCTGGAGCATTCCGGCACCGGCCGCCTGTTCCGACTCGATCCGTCCGGCAAGCTCGAAACCCTCATCGACGGGCTGCAATTCGCCAATGGCGTGGTGCTCTCCCCCGACGGCTCCACGGTGCTCGTTGCGGAGACCGGCGCCTACCGGGTGACTCGCTACTGGCTCACCGGGCCGAAGGCGGGCACCTACGACCGGCTGATCGAGAACCTGCCCGGCTTCCCGGACAATATGGCTCTCGGCAGCGACGGCCTGGTTTGGATCACCCTGCCGTCACCACGAAATCCATTGCTGGACCGCCTACTTCCCCTGCCCGGCATTCTGCGCCGGATCGTCTGGGCGCTACCGGAATGGGTACAGCCCAAACCGCCGCGCACCGTCTGGGTGATGGCCGTCGACTTCGACGGCAAGGTCGTGCACGACCTACAGGCCGAGGGCACTGACTACGCGATGGTCACCGGAGTTGTCGAAGACGACGGCACTCTCTACCTCGGCAGTCTCACCGAAACGGCGGTCGGAGTCAGCCAAATACCGTCGTCCTAGGCCGCCGCTTCGACACGAAAATCTCAGTGAACAGTTGTACACTCAATGAATGAGTGAGCCCGAGCGGCAACGACAGGCGGAGATGCAGGCGCTGGCGCGGTTGGCAGGCGATGAACTGGGTGGTGCGATCGAGGGGATCGCCGCGGTGCATCGAGCCATCTCGGACCGGGTGTTCGCGGCGGTGCGATTGGGTGTCGGACCGGCGGCGCAACCGGTCAAGGTGGTGCACGATGCGATTACCGATGGGGTGTATCGGCTGGTCGGCGGCACCGCAGTAGCTGCGGGAGCGCTGGCGGAGCGCACTGTGGACGTACCCGGAGCACCGGTGCCCTCACGCACGGTCTACGGGTCCGGGTTCCTGGCGGCATTGCAGGGTTTGATCGGCGACAGCCTCGAGGATGAGCTGCCGATTCTGGCCGGGCCGATGACATTTCGAATCAATGGGGAACCGGTCGCGCCGGGGTGGGTCGGCGATGTGGTGTCGAATCCGCGCCCGCGCATCGTGGTTTTTCTGCACGGTCTGGTGGAGACCGAACACGCTTGGCGGCTCGGCGGGCGGCCCAGCTATGCCGAGCGGCTCGAAGCCGATCTCGACTGCACGGCGCTGATGGTTCGATACAACAGCGGGCTGCACATCTCGGAGAACGCCCGTCTGCTGAACGGGATGCTGCAGCGGCTGGTCGAGAACTGGCCGGTGCAGGTCGAGCAGATCGCACTCGTCGGACATTCGATGGGCGGCCTGATCGCGCGGGGCGCCTGCTACGACGCCGATCAGGCCGACCTGCCGTGGGTGCGCCGGGTGCGGCAGATCGTCTGTCTCGGATCACCGCATTTGGGTGCACCGTTGGAGCAGCTCGTCCACTCCGCCTCCGCCGCATTGGTGAAAATACCCGAGACCCGCCCTTTCGGTCGGCTGTTGCGCCGCCGCAGCGCGGGCATTCGCGACCTGCGCCAGGGTTCGCTCGTCGATGAGGATTGGCATGACATGGACGTGGACGCCTTGCGCCGCAGAGTCATTCGCGAGATACCGCTACTCGATTGCGCCGACCACTACTTCGTCACCGCCTCGGTAACCCGCAGCCCGCGCCATCCGCTCGGCCGGATCATCGGCGACGGCTTGGTCCTGCCGGCCAGCGGCTCCGGCCGAAATCGGGCCCGCCGCATCGGTTTCGATGATGCCAACGGTCTGCATCTCCCCGGAGCCAACCACTTCACCCTGCTCAACCACGACGCCGTTTACGACGCGCTGCTCCGCTGGCTGGGCGCCGATGCGCGTCAGATGTCTGTGCGCTGTGGTTGATCAGCGGTGCCCTGGTCAGAACAGTTGGTCGGAATGGGTGTCGGCTTCCCCTCGGACGTCGGCGGCGAACTTGGCTTCGACTTCCGCGTCGTCGCCTGCGGTGTGGGCCGAGTAGAGCAGTAGGCAGCCGCGGATGCCGTCGAGGAGATCTTCGAGGAGGTCGAGTGCCGGGCGGGTGGGGTCGAGGCGGCTGATCCGGAACTCATCGAGGAGGGCGGCGCGGGAGGCGCTGTCGAGATCGAATTTGCGTGCCTGCTCTTCGATTTCGGCGACGCGGGCCACCACCGCCCATGGTGCGGGCACGTGTCCTTCGGAGACGGCCATGGCCTCGGCGATGAGGTCGACGACGATCTCGGTCGGTGTCTCACCGCTGGTCAGGCGCTCCAGTACCAGGGTCGGGGTTTCGACCTGCAGTGCCTCGATATCGTCGGCTTCGACGACCACATCGCCGGTCGGCACGCCCGCGAGTTCGCCCGCGACTTCGGCGGCGGCGTAGAGCCAGTGCGCGGCCGCGACGGATGCGGAGGCGGGGTCGAGTTCGGTGAACAGTTCCACGGTGCCGAGGGGGTCGGCGCGCAGCAGGTCGTCGGCGGCCTGGACCTGGGCCGGTGAGACATCCGGGCGTGAGAGTTCTACCGCTTGGCGTGCGCGTCCGGACAGATCGCCGAGTTCGGCGGATTCGATGGCGGCCTGTTCGGTGCGGACCTCGCCGGCGATGGTGTCACGCAGGGCGGAATCGTCGATGGCGTGCAGGGTGCGCCCGACGCGGTGCGCGGATTCGACCACGCCGCTGTAGGAAACGACGAGGCCGTGGTCGGTCGGCAGGTTCGGGGTGCGGATTCCGGCCTCGACCTCCTTGAAGTTGCGGCGTTCTTCCGCGCGCCGCCAGGCCTCGCTATTGGGAACGTCGGGATCGCCTGCGGCACTTGCCGGATGCGTATAGGTGCGCCACTGGAACCGGGACAGGGTGGTCAGATTCGACGCCAAACTCGTTGCTTGGTCATGGTTTATCGGTGGCAGCTGGGCCACCGTGGTCGAGAGATCGCCGCGTCCGGTCGCCCAGATGGCGACAAGGGCGTTGCGGTCGGCGTCGAATGCGTATCGGGTCACGCACGCCAGTCTTGCCGATCCGCGGCCGTTGCGCGCGCGATCGCCCCGTTCGAGATGCGGTCTTCGCCGTTTCAGTGTGCGATGTCGGCGCTGCCGAGGCCCCTGCGAGGATGGACGGTATGACTCTCGATCACGGTGATCCCGGCGATGCGCCTTCGATTCCACAGCCGACCACGCCCGTTGTGAATTCCGCTCGCCCCTCGGCGGCCGAGGAGGCCAGAACCGTTGCGGCGGCGACGAATATCGCGACCTTGGCGAGTTTGAGCGAGGACGGCGGCCCGTGGGCGTCGTTCGTCACCTACGGGCTGCTGGATGGTCAGCCGGTGCTGTGCGTATCGCGGATGGCAGAGCATGGGCGCAATCTCGCGGCGGATCCGCGGGCCAGCCTGTCGGTGGTGTCGCCCGATGTGCCTGCCGATCCGCTGGCCGGTACCCGGATCACCCTGGCCGGTGTGGTGGAGCGGCCGGTCGGTGCCGAGGCCGCGGCGGCGCGTGAGGCGCATCTGGCGGCGGTGCCGGCGGCGAAATACTACGTGGATTACAGCGATTTCTCGTTGTGGGTGTTGCGGGTGCAGCGAGTTCGATGGGTCGGTGGGTACGGGCGGATGGATTCCGCAACCGCCGAACAGTATCTGGCGGCCGCGCCGGATCCGGTAGTTGCGGTGGCGGCGCGGGCGATCACACATCTCAATGACGATCACGCGGACGCGCTGTTGTCGATGGCGCAGGTACTGGGCGGATACCCGGATGCGACCGAGGCGAGTTGCGAACGCGCCGACCGGTACGGGCTGGATCTGCGAGTGGTGACGCCACGCGGAGTGGCGCGGACACGGGTCGGCTATGCGACCCCGATCGACTCCGCAGGCGAATTGCGTGCGGCGACAGTCGAATTGACGCGGCGGTCGCGCGAGGGCTGACGAATCGAACTCACCGCGGGTGCTGTTGTCGCGCAACCGGATTCGACCGCGTACCTGATCGTGGACAACAAACATATGGTGTGGCCGGAGCTACCGATGGTGAAGTTCGTCGACGGGTGGGATTCGGTGGCGGAGATGGCATCGGCGCTGGGCATACCGAGCGATGCGCTGCGAAAGACGTTGGAGGACTACAACGCCGCGGCGGCGCAGGGACGCGATCCGGAGTTCGGTAAGCATCCCGACTGGCTGACACCGCTGACCGAAGGACCCTGGGGTGCCTTCGATCTCACACCGGGGCGAGCCACGTATGTCGGGTTCACCCTCGGCGGGCTGCGGACCTCGGTCGATGGTGCGGTGCTTCGCGCCGACGGATCGGTGATCTCCGGGCTGTATGCGGCCGGCGCGTGCGCCTCGAATCTGGCGCAGGACAGCTCCGGCTATTCCAGCGGGACGTGTCTGGGCGAGGCGTCCTACTTCGGGCGACGCGCAGGTGCACATGCGGCGGGACGGTCCGCCGCATCGAACAGGGCGCACAGCGCCGAAAGTATGGAAGGCGATTGAGATGCGATTCACCTATGCCGAGACGATGACGGACCCGACCTTCTATGTGCCGCTGGCGCAGGCCGCGGAGGCGGCCGGGTACACGTCGATGACGATCGCCGACAGCGTGGCCTACCCGAAGGAATCCGACGCTACCTACCCCTACACCCCCGACGGCAATCGGGAGTTCCTGGAGGACAAACCGTTCATCGAGGCCTTCGTGTTGTCGGCGGCCATCGCGGCGGCCACGACGACGCTGCGGCTGACGCCCTTCGTGGTGAAACTGCCCATCCGCCCACCGGTTCTTGTGGCCAAGCAGGCCGCCTCGATCGCGGCACTGAGCGGGAACCGGTTCGGGTTCGGTGTCGGCATCAGCCCGTGGCCGGATGATTTCGAAATCATGGGTGTCCCGTTCGAACACCGCGGCGCGCGCATGGACGAGTGCATCGATATTGTGCGCGGACTCACCGCGGGCGGCTATTTCGAATACCACGGGGAGTTCTACGATCTGCCGCCCATCAAGATCAGCCCGGTGCCCACCGAGCCGATTCCGATCCTCATCGGCGGACACAGTGGCCCGGCATTGCGTCGCGCAGCCCAGCGCGGCGACGGCTGGATGCATGCAGGCGGCGATCCGGCCGAATTGGACCGGCTGATCGCGAAGCTCGATGTCCTGCGCGCCGAATACGGCACCCGCAAGGATTTCGAGATCCACGTCATCTCCCTGGACGGATTCACCGTGGACGGTGTGAAGCGGTTGGAGGACAAGGGGGTCACCGACGTGATCGTCGGCTTCCGCTACCCGTACACCACCGAACCGGATACCGAATCGCTGGACACCAAGATCGCGCACCTGTCCCGGTTCGCGGAGAAGGTCATCGCGAAGACGAGCTGAACCAGGGTGAGGCCCGTCACGAACACCCGGTGTCACAGAATGTGGTGGTCCGGCGTCTGGTGAACGACGCAGTCGAGATCCAACAGACAGGAGCCACCCGTGGCCACACACTTCCGGATGCCGGGGGCACAGTCGTGAGCGTGGACCCTGCCACCGAAGTCTTTGTCACCCACCGCAACCTGCTCTTCACCGTCGCCTACGAAATGCTCGGCTCGGCCGCCGACGCCGAAGACGTCCTGCAGGAAACCTGGCTGCGCTGGGCAGGCGTCGACCTCGACACCGTGCAGGACCACCGGGCCTACCTGGTCCGGATCACGACACGCCAGTCGCTCGACCGGCTACGCACGCTCGGACGCCGCAAGGAGTCCTACATCGGCCCCTGGCTGCCCGAACCGCTGCTGACCACCCCCGACGTCGCCGACGATGTCGAACTCGCCGAGCACGTCTCCATGGCGATGCTGCTGGTACTCGAGACACTTGCCCCGACCGAGCGCGCGGTATTCGTACTGCGCGAGGTGTTCGATCTGCCCTACGACGAGATCGCCGAAGCCGTCGACAAAACCCCGGCCGCGGTCCGTCAGATCGCCCACCGGGCCCGTGCACATGTGGCCGCGCGCCGACCTCGCGGGCCCGTTTCGGCGAACCAGACCCGAGACGTGCTCGCGGCGTTCCAGCGGGCGGTCGAAAACGGCGACATACAGGGTCTGCTCGATATGCTCGCGCCCGATGTCGTGCTCCTGGGCGATGGTGGCGGAATCAAACAAGCCCTGCCTCGGCCCGTCACGGGAGCCGACAAGGTGGCCCGCCTCCTTGCCGCCTTCCCGAGCAGAATCACCGCTGCCCTGGCGCTGCAACCGGCCCAGGTCAACGGCTACCCGGCGCTGGTCATACGGCTCGACGACGAGCTCGATACCGTCATGGCGGTACGCATCGACGACGGCCTCATCACCGGCATCTACTCGGTTCGAAACCCCGAAAAACTGTCGCATATGCAACGGGAGAGCCCCTTGCGCCGCTGAGTCCGAGCGCGCAGAACTCGGCCTCGAGATCGCGCTCGATCTCGGCATTACGGGTGCGATGCGGCGAGAGCGGCCGAGGCGGCGGCCAGGGTTTGGGATCGGTAGGAGCTGCCGAAGAGGACGACGTGCACGAGGAGTGGGTGCAGCTGGTGCAAGGGGAGGCGGTTGCGCCAACCGTCGGCGAGTGGGTGGGTTTCGTGGTAGGCGGCGCGGATTCGGTCCAGGTGCGGGGCGCCGAAGAGGGCGAGCATGGCGAGGTCGGTTTCGCGATGACCACCGTGGGCGGCGGGGTCGATGACGAGCGCGCGGTCGACGGTCCACAGCACATTGCCGGACCACAGATCGCCATGGATGCGGCTGGGTGGTTCCGGTGGGCCCGCGAGGGTCTCGATGTTCTCGATCACGCGTTCCAGCAAGCGAATTCCGTCGCGACCGAGATCGGCGGCTGCACGCGGTAGGTAGGGTGCGAGGCGATAGTCGGCGTACCAGCGCGCCCATGAACCGTCGACCCGGGTGTTGTCCAGCGGCAGATCGGCGATCCAACCCGACCACGGCGCACCGAAGGATCCCGGCGAATCCGCGTGCAGGGCAGCAAGTTCGCGCCCCAAACGCTCTGCGGCCGATCTGGTCGGCGCGGCCACCGAAACCCAGGGCAGCACCAGCATCCGGTCATCGACGGCCAGTACCTCGGGCACCAACTCCGGCACCCCCGCGGCGAGCCATCGCAGCCCCGCCGCCTCGGCCGCGAATACCGGCACCTGGTCGTGAGCGGCCTTCACGAAGACCTCGCGACCGTCGCCGAGTACTGCCCGATGCAACGTCCACGAATGCTGTGATCCCAGATCGGTGATCGATTCCACCGTCACGCCGACCAGTGCCGCGAGCTTCGCCGCGCCCGTCACCTCGGTCCCCTGCCCACGCTCCCGAACCTACCCCGCACGGCCCCCACTTCGGCGAAGAAGTCCGTCGGCCGCTCCCTGCCCACACCGGGTTTTCCCGCGTCCGAAATCACCGCGCCGGGCTCCCACAGGCTCGTTCGACCCGAATGCGCTGCGCCCGTGTGTTGTTCGCCGCGAATACTCCGGCCTGCTCGCGACGAGGGTCGATTCGCCAGTTCCGCTTTCGCTCCTGCCGGGAAGTCTCCGGATACAACAGCGCACAGCGCCACCGTGGGCGCGATCCAGCGCGAGCGCACCCAGCTCGGCCATGCCGAATGCCGGAGCGATCAGCCTGACACCGGCATAGATCACCGATCACGCACAAGGCAGGCTCTCTGCGACGCCCGCTCATCACGATGCAGCGTTGAGGCGCTTCTTCGTCTCGTCATCGGCCGGGAAGAACGATTCGATGGCGAGTTCGGCGACCGTCACGTTCATCGGTGTGCCGAAGACGGTGGTGACGCTGATGAAGGACAGTTCGTGGTCTTCGTGGCGGAGGCGGAGCGGCACCACGGCCTGGTCCGGTTCGGGGAGGGTGAGATCGACTGTGCCGCCGGGATATTCGACTAGTTCCTCGCGGAGCTCGATCAGTTCGGGCGAACCGGTGACTTCGATCTGGCGCGACAGGCGTTCGAAGATATGGCCGCGCCACTCGGCCAGATTGACGATGCGGCCGGCCATACCGTCGGGGTGCAGGCTCAGGCGCAGGGCATTGACCGGTGCGGTGAGCAGTTTCGGGTCGATGCCCGTCAACAGCAGTGCCACACCGGAATTGGCGTCGATCATATTCCAGCTCTGGTCGATGGCCAGCGCGGGATAGGGGTCGTGACCCGCGAGGATTTGGCGCATCGCACCGCGCACCGCATCCATCGCGGGTGTATCGAGGGATGGTTCGGCGTAGGCGGGTGCGAATCCGGCCGCGAGGAGCAGCCGATTGCGTTCCCGCAACGGGATCTCCAACTGCTCGCACAGGTGCACGAGCATGGTGCGGCTCGGATTCGCGCGACCCGTTTCGATGAAGCTCAGGTGCCGCGCGGAGGTTTCGGCGCGCCCGGCCAATTCCAGCTGGCTGAGCCTGCGCTCGAGCCGCCAGTGGCGCAACAGGTCACCGGCTGTCTGCGTACTCACCCTGCCGATCCTACGAAGCCGGCAGCCCCGACACGATTACCTGACGGGTAATGGACGTGCGACGACTCAGAACCGCCATCGGGTCGCTCCGCCGGGTTCCACGGTGGACAGTGCCGTGGCGGTGAGCGCGGTCAGGCGGTAGACGTGCCAAGGCGGCGGGCCCGCGGAGGGGGCGCTGTATTCCGCGGTGAGTGCCTCGCCGGTGTCGTCGACGCGACAGGGCCAGCCGCCGTCGGCCCAGCGCCGGGCGATATCGGCGACGGCGGCCGGATCGGCGATCCTGGTCGCGGTACCGTCCACGACCAGATCGAATTCGTGGGTGGCCACGCTCATCGAGCAGCGCGGATCGCGAGCCAGGTTGCGGCCCTTGCGACTTCGGGCCCCGGTAGTGAACCAGAAGGCGCCGTCCACCCACAGCGCGCCGATGGCGGTGACGTGCGGGCTGCCGTCGGGATTGATCGTAGTCAGCCAGCAGGTGTGCCGATCGGGGCCGCCGGCGCCTGGGGCTTGTTCGATGTTCGCGTCGAGTCGTTTGCGAATGCTGTCCCAATCGATCGGCGGCAGCTCGTAGCGGTCGGCGAGGTTGATTGTGTCCATATCAGTAGGACGATCCGTGTCCGGGAAACTCACCGGTGTCAGAAGATTTCATCGCCGACGAAGGCCTGGGCCGACTGGGCCGCGGTGAGCTCGGCGCCGATCGCTTCGGTGAATTCGGTGAGGTCGCCGGGGCTGCGGGAGGTGATCAGCGGCCAGCCGTTCTCGTCCGAACGCACCACCGCCCGATCGATCCAGCGCCCTTCGGCATTGACGACATCGGTACGCAGCGAGTGATAGGACGTCAGGGTCTTGCCCGCGACGACGTCGGCCTCCACAAGCAGCCATGGGCCGTGGCAGATCGCCGCGACGGGCTTGCCTGCCCGCACGAACTGTTGTGCCACTTCCACGGCGCGATCGCAGACGCGCAATTTGTCCACGTTCACGGTTCCGCCCGGCACGACGAGCAGGTCGAAATCGTCGACCTCGAGATCGTTGAGCGCCGCATCCGGCTGCACGACCTCATCCTTGTCGACATCGTGTCGAAAAGTCTGGACCTCGCCGCGTTCTGGGGTCGCGTGCACGGCGACGGCACCGTGTCCGCGCAACCAGCCCAGCGGCATCAGCAGCTCGTCGTGTTCGACGCCGGTATTCGCGGTGATGACCAATGCGCGCACACCGCGCAATTCCTCGGACATACCGGACCCCTTTCTCGCCGATCCTTCACTACGGTCGGCCTACCCCGGCCGAGGGCACTCAAACGATTCCGGCACCCGTCCGGATCAGCGATTTGCGCAGTAAACTCCAGTAATGGCCGCGGCCCTGCCCACTGTCGGCGTGGAAGAGGAATTCCTTCTGGCGGATCCGATCACGGGTGCGCCGAGTCCGCGGAATGTCGAAGTCGCGTCGGCGGCCGCCGACGTCGGCATCGATCTGCAGTTGGAGTTGACGCGCTGTCAGGTCGAGATCAATACCGGGGTGCACACCCGGACCCTCGAAATACTCGATGAACTGCGCCGACTCCGCCGCAGCGTGGCGAGTTGCGCGGAGAAGAACGGTGCCAGGCTGCTCGCGGTGGCGGTGCCGCCCACGGTGCCGGATGCGTATCCGGTCACCGATACCCCGCGCTATCGACTCATCGAACACCATTTCGGGTTGCTCGCCCATGAGCAGGGTTTGTGCGGCTGCCATGTCCACGTCGGGGTGCCTTCACGTGATATCGCGGTGCGGGTCGGGAATTATTTGCGGCCCTGGTTACCCGTGTTGTTGTCGTTGACGGCCAATTCGGCGGTCTACCGCGCCACCGATACCGGATACGCCAGCTGGCGCAGCATTATGTGGCGGCGGTGGCCGAGTGCCGGGCCCCCACCGTTCTTCGAATCGGTCGCGGACTACGACGATATGGTGCGGATGATGTTCGCCAGCGGCAGCATTCTCGATACGGCGATGGTGTATTGGGATGTGCGGCCCTCGGCCACCTACCCGACCGTCGAGGTGCGCGTCAGTGATGTACCGGCGACGGTGGAAGAAACAGCGTTGTTGGCCACGCTGATTCGCGCCGCGGTCGTGATGGCCCAGACTGCGATACACGATGGGCTGCCACCGCCACCGGTGCCCGCGGAGGTCTTGCGAGCCGCATATTGGAAGGCCGCCCGATCCGGCCTCGATGGAGACGGGCTCGACACGATCAGCGGCCGCGCCCTCCCGGCCCACACCCTGGTGGCCGGGCTCGTCGACTACCTCACCCCCGCGCTCGAGCAGTCCGGTGACCAGCACTTCGTCGCCGATACCGTCAAAGCAGTTCTTGCACGTGGTAACGGCGCCCGGCGACAACGCACCGCTATGCGCGCGCACGACGATGTCAGCGACGTCATCGATGTGGTCGCCGCCGCCACCCTCGAAGGGTGCTACTGAGACAGACCGAATACCGGACGCAGGCCGCCGTCCCGGACGACCTGTACGGCGACGATCGCCAGTAGCGTCGCACCGGTCACCATGTGCTCGATCGCGTCGGTGATATGGCTCGGAAAGCTGAAGATCAGCACGTGGTGCGAGAACAGCGCCCACACCCCGACCGCGAACCCCCCGCCGATGCCGGCGAGCACGCAGTACCAGGCCGACCACGACTTGCGGGTCGCGACGATCAGCGCGGGTCCGAACAGCAGTAGCCCGGCCACCGCGTGCCAGCCGTTGTAGTCCATGCCGAGCACCGGTGTCGCGGGTGCGTGTGCGCCGAGTTCGAAACTGGGCTCGGCGATCCAGCCCGCGACCGCCCACCCGATATGGACCGCACCGATCACGAAGACGGCCCACTGCAGAAAACTCCACCGCGTCCAGTCGATTCGCCGCTCGACCACCGATTGTTCGCTCATTGCGCCCTCCCCGACCATATCCACTACACAGCGTAGTTGAGATGGTGGTCATCGGAAAGTGCTTCGATGGAGGTATGCCCCTGCTCGTCGGCACATCGGGTTGGCAGTACCAGGACTGGCGCGACGTGCTGTACCCGGCGAATGTTCCGCAGCGTGTGTGGCTCGAAACCTACGCCGCGGGCTTCGCGACGGTCGAGAGCAACAATGCTTTCTATCGACTACCCAGCGGCGAGACCTTCGCGGCATGGCGGGACCGGACACCGTCGGACTTCTGTTTCGCGGTCAAGGCAAGCCGCTTCCTCACCCACATCAAGCGGCTGCGCGAACCCGAGGAGCCGGTGGGACGCTTGATGGCGCACGCCCGCGCGCTCGACGACAAGCTGGGACCGGTGCTGTTGCAGCTTCCGCCGACGCTGCGGGTCGATCCGGCCCTGCTCGACGCCTGCCTACGCTGCTTTCCGCCCGACGTCCGGATCGCGGTCGAACCCAGGCACGAGTCCTGGTGGATTCCCGAAGTTCGTGCAGTGCTGACGGAATGCGGCGCGGCGCTGTGTTGGGCCGACGTCCAGTCCCGTCCCGTCGCGCCGCTGTGGCGCACGACGGACTGGGGTTATCTGCGACTGCACTCCGGACGTGCGACACCCGCACCGCGCTACGGACGCACGGCACTCACCAGTTGGGCGCGACGGCTTGCCGACACGTGGTCGGATCGCGAGCAGGTGTACGTCTACTTCAACAATGATCCCGGCGGTGCAGCGGTTCGCGATGCGGTCGTCTTCGCGCGCGCCGCGGCCACGGCCGGAGCCACCGTCAGTCGAACACCCGCAACGGATTTCAGCTCCCCACGACAGCATTCATGATTGTGCCCGCACTGGTCGCGATGACACCGCCGACCATTGCGCCGGCGAGCATCTTCGGGGATTCCAGGGTCCCACCGCTCCACTTCTCCCAGGCGAACCTGCCGCCCGCGTAGGTGATTCCGGAGACACCCGACAGCAGAACAAACCAGGTCAGGTAGCGAACCATCTGCAGGATCTTCTCCGAATTGGGCGGAGCCTCGGGCGTCGGATTCCCGAGTTGAGCAAGGACGGTCTCGTGCAAGGCGATCAGCATCATGGGCGCGTACTCATTCCAGGTAGAGGCGGACGATGAGCGGCAGATAACCGAGCGATAACCACATCGATACCCCGACAGTATGGGCGGTGGCTGAGATTTTCGGGCCGTCTCGGCGGAACCTGTCTGGAATGTCCGAAGGCAGGCCCGGCGCGTCGGTGCACGGGTGTAGCATTTCGCCCGAATAACCCCAGCGCGGGAGCTCGGGCACGGCCGGGCTGAGAGGGCGGACCCCACGTTTCGCCGACCGCATGAACCTGTCCGGGTAATGCCGGCGTAGGGAGAGCGGTACCGCGATGTCTGCACCCACCATCGATCGATCCGAGCGGCGCGAAGCACCGTTGACCCTGGACCAGCCTGCACCGAAGGTCCTTTCGTTCTGGGACCAGAGCGCGTTCTGGGCGAACCTCGGCGTCAGCCTGTTCGCATTCTCCGGCGCGTACACGGTGCTCGCGCCGAATTCCGAAGGCGGCGCCCAGATCTCCATCGCCGCGGGCATTCTCGCGATGATCATCGGCACGGTGGTCGGCGGGCTCATGCTCGGCCTGGCCGCAGTACCCGGAGCCAAGACCGGTAAGCCCGCGATGATGTTGCTGCGCGGACTGTTCGGCGCGAAACTCAGCTACCTGCCGACGCTGCTCAATATCGCCCAGCTGATCGGCTGGGGCACCTTCGAATTGATCGTCATCGGCGATGCGGCCGAAGAGTTGTTCGACGGTGGCCCGCACTGGGTTTACGTGGTCGCCGCGGGTGTGCTGACGACGGTGCTGACGATCTGGCCGCTCGGTTCGGTGCGAATGCTGCGGCGGTTCGTGACCGTCGGCGTGGTGATCGCGTTGGTCTGGTTCTACATCCAGTTCGTCCGCGCAGGTCTGCCGGATCTCACCACCAACCCGGGCACCGAAGGCGGCGGACCGTTCGGCGTGGATTGGAATCTGTTCTGGGTCGCCACCGATGCGGCGCTTGCGGTTTCGATCTCGTGGGTGCCGGTGGCGGCCGACTACACCCGGCACTCCCGCAGCACCGGCGCGGCATTCGGCGCGGCCAGCGGGGCGTATGCGTTCACCCAGATCATCGCGTATGTGCTCGGACTGTTCGCGCTGGCGCTCGCATCCGGCGACGGCGGGGTGTACTCGCCGTTCCTGACGGTCACCCTCGGAGCGGTGTTCTTCTTCATCTTCGTATTCCGGGAGGCCGACCAGTCGTTCGCGAATGTGTACTCCACGGCCGTCTCGATCCAGAATCTCGCGCCGCGAGTCGACCGCCGGGTGCTCTCGATCGGTCTCGGCATCCTCATCACGCTGCTGGCGCTGCGGCTGAACATGGCGAACTACTTCGGATTCCTCGGCCTGATCGGGTCGGTCTTCGTGCCGCTGCTCGGCGTGCTCGTCGCGGACTTCTTCCTGCGGGCGCGCGACCAGTGGGATACCTCGGCGAATGCGCCGTCACGGTGGGGCATGGTTTTCGCTTGGCTGGTGGGACTTTCGGTCTACCAGCTGATCAACCCGGGCGACGCCGGAGTGTGGACCGACTTCTGGGTGGACGTGCAGGAGAAGCTGCACTTCACCAAGCAGGCGTGGATGAGCGCGTCACTGCTGTCGTTCCTGGCCGCCGTGGTAGTCGCGTGGGGCGTGGGGCGGATTTCGTTGCTGCGCAAGTCCGGTTAGACCTCGAACCAACGCGGCGAGTGCCACCGGTCGCCGACTCGCACCCTCCCGAGTCGACGGACCGGCCGACGGCCGCGGCGCATTCACGCCGAACTGCGGTAATCCACGCGGTACTCGCCGAATTCCGCGATGACGAACTGCCCGATCCGGCATGGACCCGCGGCATCCGGCTGATCACCACCGAACCCGCACTGCGGGGTGAATATCTCAAGGCGCAGGCCGTCATCCAGGAGGCCATCGCGACGGCCATCGCCGCACGCACCGGCCGCGACCTGCACACCGATATGTTCCCCCGGATCATGGCGGGCGCGATCGCGACGGCACTGCAGGTCGCCATCGACCGCTGGGTCGATGCGGACCCGCCCATCGCGGCACTGCCCGTCATCCGGGAAGCGTTGCGGCAACTGTCCTATCTACCAGGAGCCTTTCCCATGGACGTCCCCACCAACCACACCCTCGCCGTGCCCGGAGCGACGCTGTACTACGAAATCCGCGGCACCGGTCCTCTGCTGCTGCTCATCCCTGGCGGCAACGGCGACGCGGGCAGCTTCGACCAGATCGCGGAGCGACTGGCGGATCGCTATACGGTGGTTTCCTACGATCGGCGCGGCTTCTCCCGCAGCCCAGGCCAGGATCACAACGTCCAACTCGACGGCGCTGACGCCGCCGCGCTGCTCACCCACCTCGGCGACCGACCCGCCGCCGTGCTCGGCAGCAGCTCCGGCGCCATCGTCGCGCTCGAATTGCTCACGACGCGACCGGAACTCGTGCACACGCTCATCGCGCACGAACCGCCGCTGGCGACCGTACTGCCCGATGCCGACAAATGGCTCACCTTTTTGGACGACGTCTACCGGACCAGCAAGTCCGACGGCTTCGTTGCCGCCATATCCCAATTCGCCGAGGGTGTCGGGCTGCGCCAGCAACGGCCCGATACCCAAGAACCCACACCCGAAGCCGCCGCGATCAGTGCGCGCATCCAGCAGAACATGCTGTTCTGGATGGAGCACGAGATGCGCCAGTACGTGCGCTACACACCGGATTTCGACGCCCTGCGGGCTGCCGCCGAGAAGCTCGTCCTCGTCGTCGGACACGATTCGAAGGAAACCTTCCCGGCGCTGCCCAATGCGGTGCTCGGCCAGCGGCTCGGACTCGACATCGTGGAATTCGCGGGCGACCACGTCGGATACCGAAGCGCCACCGAGGAATTCGCGACACAGCTCGACACGTTGCTCTCCAAGCGCACGTAGGCAGCGCGATTGGGCGCGCTGAGGGCCGGATATCCGAATTGAAGGCCTTCCGCAAGGCGGAAAATACTGGCCGCGCGGCCGACCGCTGTTCGCGGACCACGTACCTGACCTGCAGGGCGAACGAGAGCAGGCCCGAACTGCAGGGACGCAGATGGCGCTGGGCCTTCTCGTCGGCGTGCTCGCGGACGGTGATACCTGGCCGTCCTCGGTCCGCGTGTGGACGCACGGGGCCGGGACCACGCTGCGCAGCGTACGCGATGGGCCGAGCCACAGGGCATGCCGAATCGGACTGACCTGCAGGGCGTCCAGGACTGAGCCGACCTGCCGCGGCGTCCGAGGCGGGACGGCGCTGGGGTGTGTAGACGACTCGCCCGACCAGTGGGGCGCAGAAGGAAAGCGCACTGGGTTGAGCCGGGCTGCCGGGACGTGCAGGGTTGGACCGTGCGGTGGGGTGGGCCGGGACGACCCGCCGAGAGCATTCGGCTGAGCGAGATTCCGCCAACTATCGTCGACTCCATGGCTCGCGACATCCCCCTACAGGTCGCGGTGTGCGGACCGCGTGATTGCACAACCATCGAGGCCGAATGGGCCGCGGAGGTGGGGCGACTGCTCGCGACGGCCGGTGCCACTGTTCTGTGCGGCGGCGGTAGCGGCGTTATGGCGGCGGTCGCCGAGGGGGCCTCCGGCGCGGGCGGTCTCGTCATCGGCGTTCGCCCCGATACCGACCGGTCTGCTGCCTGTCGCGGTCTGTCCGCCGTCTTGTACACCGGTATGGGCGAGGCCCGAAACGCGATCCTCATTCACTCCGCTGACGCCGTCATCGTGATCGGCGGTTCCTGGGGCACCCTCTCCGAGCTCGCTTTCGCCCGCCACCGCGGCACCATTCCCGTCATCTCGCTCGGCGGTTGGCAAGTCCAGGACGCCACCGGAAATCCCATGCCCGCAGCCCAACTCGCCACCGGCCCCTCCGACGCCGTCCACCGCGCTCTCACCTAGGCCCGAAACCTTCAGCGCTTCGGCGCACCCGCGCCACTCGGCGGCCCCGGCGACATGGGGACCGTTCGCCGGAAGGTCTGGCGTGGGCCGCCTTCCGGGCCCGAGGCGGCGATTTCGGCCGGGATGAAGCCGAGGCTTTCATAGAATGCGCGGGCGGGGGTGGCGGCGGGATGACCGAGGCCGAAGGTGACTACTTCGATGGTGGCGGGGGCTCGGACGAATCTGTGCTGTGCCTCCGCTATCAAAGCACGGCCGACACCGCGGCCGCGTGCGTGTTCGGAGACGACGAGCCAGCGGATGTGGTAGATCGGGGCTCCGCGGATCCCGAACAGCAAGCCGCCGAGGACATTCGGTCCTGAGGATGCAATCAGGGCCGTGCCGCGCCGGATGTTGTTTTCCAAGGCCTCGTGGAAGCCGGGTGCGTCGACCATCGGGCCGAACCAGTGCTCGACCTGGGCCGCCAGTGACACAAAGGCCGGGATATCCTGTCGACGAGCGGGTCCGACGATCACTTAGAGTTCGGGTCTGGGCTTTCCATGGTCGCCAGCTTATCGAGCCGGATATTTCGGGGCTGAATTGAAATGATTATCCGAGCGCACGAGGGCTTCAGGCTGTCGGCGAAGACGTCTGGACTCGGGGAGGCATCGTCGCCGCAATATGCCATGGACCGGTGATCCTGCCCAAGATAATCGACTCCAAGACCGGCGATTCGGTTATCGAAGGGAAAACCGTGACCGGATTTACGATCGAGGGTGAGGTTGCCTTGAATGTCCTCGAGAAACTCACAGACGACAAGGTAGCCCCTGTCGTCGAAGCAGTGAGCAACGTCGAAGCAGACTACAGCTCTCCCATGCACCCATTCGACGACTACTCCATGACCGCCGGCCGGGTAATTACCGGAGCCAATCCGGCAAGTGCGCGTAGCGCTGCTGAATGGGTCGTGAAGGCCTTCGATAGCCTTCAGGAGGCATAGGGGGCGGTAGCGCGGAGAAATCCGGCGCGAGTTGCTGCACGCGAAATGCAGGCCGCGTTCCATCACAACCACCGATGGAGTTCGTGTTCGATGGTCGGCCAGACCCGACGATTCACACGATGTCCAAGGGCGAGACCCGACGAATGACCATCGGCGACTTTCTACTCGGCCGTCTGGCCGAGGCTGGGATCAGCCACCTCGTCGGTGTCCCAGGCGACTACAACCTGGAGTTGCTCCAATAACTCGAAGACCACGGCGCTATGAAATGGGTGGGCAACTGTGGCGAGTTGAACGCCTCCTATGCGGCGGACGGCTACGCGCGGCTGACACGAGGTTGACGCGGCTACGGACGATGGGAAGCGCGGCATGACATCGACATATCTGGGGAAGCGTATTATCCAGCGTGGCTGGATAACCTGGCCGACGACGTAACCGGAGAAGGCGCCGCGTGGGACGGCGCCATACAAGGTGCGGAGGCCGTCCATGAAGTCGTGGTCGCCGCCCGCGAAATATATGAGTTCCAAGACTTCCAGTACGCCGGCCCCTGCGGCGAGAACAGTTTTCTCGAGGACTACACCTAGGCTGTACGCGGCGTGCCGATTCATGTCATCGTCCTGGTCACCTTCAACGCCGCCGGAAAGGCCCAGCGCCTCGTGGTGAACCACCGTCCACGCAGCTCCGTGCTGCTGTTGTCCCGCTTGATGTTCGAGAGGTTCGCCGGCACACCCCTTGCCGAGCTTTGGGAAAACACACCGTGAGGAGCGAGCATGAGTGCGCCCTTGTACCTGATCACCGGGGCCGGTGGAGGCACCGGTGGCGTGAGTCGGCAGGTGATCGAGCAATTGCGGGAACGCGGGGATCGCGTTCGCGCGTTGGTGCACCGCGACGACGCCCGAGCCGAGCCGTTACGCGCACTCGGCGCTGAAGTCGTCGTCGGAGACTTGACCGACCCGCGCGATGTGGTCGATGCGATGACCGGTACCGATCGCATGTTCTTTTCGATGGGCGTCTCGCCGGACTACCTGCAGGCAACGGTTGTCGTCTGCGACGCCGCGTTGGAGTACGGCCACCTCGAGGTGGTTGTGAACATGTCCCAGATGACCGTTTCCCAAATGACGTTGACCAGTGTGGGAGAGTCTCGTCAACATCGGCTGCACTACCTCGCCGAGCACGTCTTGAACTGGTCGGGTGTGCCGGTCGTGCACATCAGGCCGACGGTGTTTCTGGACAATCCGATATTCACCGGACTTGCGGCACCATCGCTGCGAGAGCGAAACGTGTTGGCCCTGCCCTTCGGAACGGGCCGAACGTCACCGATAGCTACCAGCGACGTGGCCCGCACGGTTACGGCAGTGCTCCGAGATCCCACCCACCGCATCGGCGAGGTCTACGAATTGACCGGCCCAGCGCGTTTGGACATCGACGGCCTGGCCGCCGAGTACACCCTGGGACTTCACCGCCAGATCCGCGGCACCGACATTCCCCATGAAACCTGGGTCCAGCAGGTCCTCGAGCCCCAAGACCTGCCCACGCACGTCGAGCAGCACCTGACCACAATGGCACTGCTGCACCGCGCCGGACGCTACGACCGAGCCACCGACGACGTCGAGAAGATCACCGGACAGCCACCATCCACGGTTGGGCAGTACATAGCCGAACACTCGGTACTGTTCTCATAATGCAGGTGCGGCGTCGTGAAGATGCTCTGTGTGTCGGTGAGTTCGAACCATTCAGCGGCGCTTGCGTTGTTCCAGGACTTTCCCATGCGCGCGGCCGATGGTGAATACGCATGCGGGTTGACCGACATTCGTTGTGGCACTGCAGTTCAGCGTTGAGCAGGCGGGACTGGACGCGCAGCGACATGTCTCGCGGTTGTGAGCCGAGTAGTGTCTGCACGTGGACGTACTGGACGCGGGGCGTGTCGGGCACGTGAACGCCGTGCCGTCGCAGCGCAGCGATGACATCGGGATAGGTGATCGCTTTCGCCGCGGCGATCATGCGGCGGCCACCTTGCCGCCTTCACGTGCGGGCCGCAGCAGCTCGGAGAGCTGGTTGCGCTGGGCCGGTCAGCGGCGGGCCGCCACCACCACCGTCGAGGTACTCGTCGAGCGTTTCCCAGTTGCAGTGTTTCCTCCTGTATTTTGTTGTAGGTCAAGCATTTCGCGTAGCGACCACACAGCTATGCGGGTTCGCCGACGGGCTGCCGCTACTTCATCCGGGCGCAGCCGAGTGGGCGCAGCGTGGCCCCAGCCGATATGCCGGTAGGCGTCCGTCTGCCACCATGCTGGTGGCGGTGCGGCAGGTGACGCCGAGCACCTCGGCGACTCCGACGGGTGGTGCGCGGAAAGCGCCTGCCGACGTCAAGCGCGGGTGCTGGCCCTGGATTTCGAAAAGAGACAGTCGTGACCGCGCCGCAGACTGTCGAGCCGACCGAGCAGCGCCTCATCGCCATACTCGGACAACGGATCCGCGTCGACGTGCGCTGGGGCACCGGTGTGCCGCTGGCGCTGTGCAATGGCATCGGTGCTGGTCTGGAGGTGCTCGACCCGCTGATCGCCCACCTCGACCAGAGCACGACCGTGGTGCGGTTCGACGTTCCCGGTAGCGGCGGGTCAGCGACGGAATCACTTCCCCACCCATCGGATAGAACCTGCCCCCACCAGCCTGCGTCCGGCAACGTATGACACCGAAAACGCCCCGCGCCGAATACCCAGGTGGCAACGACGATATCGCCGCGCTCGGAGCACCCGCACTGGTCATGGGCGTCATTCTGATCGTCACCGGGTGCGCTGCGGTGCTGCCCATTCGGACTTGGCCACGCGACTACGGCGTGCTGTTGGTCATCCTCGAGGACGGCCAAGCCGAACTCGTCGAGCAGGCGGTGGCAACCTCGCCCGCATCATGGTGCAGGAATCAGTCGATATCGCGTTTACCAGCAAGACCCACGATCTCGTCGATCACGACACCACCCTGTGCTGCCACCAATTTCGGTGAGTCCCTGAGGCCAGCCCAGTCCACCCCACTGCCGCAGGCCTCGGCCCGAGGCCAAGTTGGCCACCGGGCTTGCGGCCCGACCGTTTGACGCAGCGACTTCAACGACGGCTTGCACAGCCCTCGCTACCCAGCGGCTCACCGACTCGGCAAGTCGCGCACAAGTCGGCTGCGAAATGAACACACTGTGCCACAACGAAATACGCCACACACGACGCCACACCGCCCGCCGTCACCAATTACAATTTCCTTCCCTTCCCGGCGGTATACGAGATTCGAGATACACATTCGTCTCATCTTGTCGTTCGAGCGCACCCCGAGCTATAATAGCATTTGTGGAAATTAGGAATATAAAAGGAGAGAACCATGACGAAGATTTCGGAAAAGGTGCAAGAGCTTAAAGACCATGCTGAGCACGCAGAGAAGGAGATAGCGGCGGCTCAGAAAGAAGCTGGGAAGAAAATGGATGCCGCTATCAACTCGGCCAAAGCGGAAGCAAAAGTCAGGCAGGATAATTTCAAGGCTAATGTCGTAGCGAGGAAGGCTGCGGCAGCTTCCGACTGGGAAACACTCCAGGCGGAACACAACAAGCGGGTCGAGAAAATCAAAAACACTATTGCGGCCAAGAAAGACGCTCACGACCTGAAGGTCGCAAATCGCCGAGCCGATGACGCTGAGGGCTATGCCTCGGCTTCGATCGACTATGCCTTGATGGCAATTGACGACGCCGAGATCGCCACTCTGGAAGCCATTGACGCTCGGGCTTATGCAGAATCGATGACCTAGTGTCCCGCGCCTGAAATGCATTGAAGAGGGAATCTCGGGGTAGCTGGTCGTATTGCCGTTAATGAAGGCCATGCCCGACTGCACGTCGCGGACGAACAGCTCGCGTTCGGCCTCGTCCCCGCTCCACAGATTTGCCCCGAGTCCGTAGGGGTGCCCGTTGGCCTCCCGCAATGCATCCTCCAAAGAGGAGACCGTCCACACCTGCGCCACCGGGCCGAAGACCTCCTCGTGGTACATCCGCATCTGCGGCGTGACGCCGGTCAGCATGTCCTCGAGCAACTCGCAGACGACAAGGTAGCCCTGTCGTCGAAGCAGTGAGCAACGTCGAAGCAGACTACAGCTCTCCCATGCACCCGTTCGACGACTACTCCATTAGTGCTGGCCGGGTAATTACTGGAGCGAATCCGGCAAGTGCGCGTAGCGCTGTTGAGCGGGTCGTGAAGGCCTTCGATTGCCTTCATCAGGCATAGGGGGCGGAAGTATCGCGGAGAAATCCGGCGCTGGTTTGCTTGCGCGGTTCAGCCTTGGATATAAGCGAGGTCGCCAGCGCGAAACCCTTGAGCGCCTGCCGACGTCAGGCCGGGGTGGTGGCCATTTCCCAGGCTTGGACCGGGTCGCGGGAGTACCAGTGGCCGGTCCATTCCCGCCCACACGCCAGCGCCGCGTGGAACTGGCCGTCGTCGGGTAACGCGGGAGTGTAGGCGGCCACGACACCGGGTCGGTCGCTGTGGAAGCCGCGGGCGCGTTCGACCGCGCGAGCCGAGCACCCGGCGTGGTAGGCGCATTGGGTGATCAGGTATTCGTCAGCGGTGCGGTGGTCCGGGTCGCCGGTGCGGTCGAGGGGGTAGTGCATCTGATACTCCATCCGCGCCAGTGCTTCGCTGGAGTGCTCGAACAACCACGCGATAACAACCACGCGATCCACGCCGGGACGAGAGGTTGCGCGGCGAGTGCCTGGGCGGCGAACCCTCTGTGCGCGCCGTCGGGATCACGCCGTGCCGTGACGGTGACGAGAGCGAACGCGGCGGAGTCGATGCGGTCGTCCTGGCGATGCCTACCTCCCATAGCTCATGGCTGTAAGGCGGCGCGCGGGTGCGGACGGTGCTTCGGGTCGGCGTGTCCGGCTGTTCTGCAAAGGCATCTGCAAGCGCACAACATCGGGCCAAGAGCAACACTGTCAACAACACGCTGGCGATACCTGCCCGGCACCACGTCGGCCGAGTTGCCGACACCGTTGACCCGTGAGGTTGTCGCCCAAATCAGCGCCTCCCGGCGCCGCCGGAGCCTGGAGCGGGGTTGCTCACCCCGTTCGCGTTGAAATCGTGGCACCGGGCTGGTGCGGACAGCGGTAGCGTAATGGTCAGCGTGCGGTCGTTTCGACCGAAGCGGCGAGGACAGCAGACGCCAATCGCGGTGGTAGCTACGCGATGGCGCGAGTTCACCTCGACCGGTATCCGTGAACAGCAATTACTGGCTTGTGAGAAAGACCCGCACTCATGACCGGTCACATCACCGACCGCGAGGTCGAATCCCACCGCGCATCCCACCCCGATCCCGGGGATGAATTCTTCGCCCTGTTCCTGGACCCGACACGGACCTACAGTTGCGCGCTCTGGACCCATCCTGACGACACACTCGAACAAGCTCAACTCGCCAAGATCGACCTGGCTCTGAGAAAGTGCGACTTGAGGCCCGGGATGACCCTGCTCGATATCGGATGCGGCTGGGGATCGCTCATCCTGCGCGCCATGGACACCCGTGAGGTGAACACGATCGGGTTGACCCTCAGCCGCAGTCAATTCCGATACGTGCGCGACCAGCTCATCGACCGGCTCGTGCGGGGCCAACCCTGCGGCCGGGTGTGGCCGCAGGGTTGGGAAGACTTCGACGGCCACGCCGACCGCATCGTGTGCATCGACGCCTTCGAACACTTCCACCAAGACCGCTACGCCGACTTCTTCGACTTCGCCTACCGCACCATGCCCGCCGACGGAGTGCTGCTGTTGCAGACCATCGTCGGCTACCACCGTGACGCGCTGCATGCCAACGGAATGCAGCACACCAGCGTCGACGACGCGTTCATGCGGTTCCTCACCGACACGATCTTCACCGGAGCCCCGCTGCCGCCCCCGACCGGCCGCGACCCCAAAGGCGTCACCGCCTACGCCGAAGACGCCGGATTCACCGTCAAAGCCATCCAGGCACTCGGACCGCACTACGCCACCACCCTCGACCACTGGACCGACGCCCTGCACGAGCACCGCGACCGCGCCATCGAACTGGCCGGGCCCGAGGTCTACAACACCTACATCCGGTATCTGACCGGCTGCGCCGACTACGCCCGCCGCGGCCACATCGACGTCATGCAATTCACCTGCACCAAACCCGGCGCACCGCATTGAACCGGACCGACCAAACGTTCAAAGCGTACCGGCCGGAATCGGGCGCGCATGCGGCGTCGAGTATGAGTGTCAGGTAGCCAGTACCGATCGCGATTGTCACGATTTGTCCAAGATCATCCGGGCGGGTGCGGGCGCCCAGTTAGGCTCGAGTGCCAGCGTTTTCGTATTCGACGACACCCTCCTGGAGGGCACGATGGCGAAGCGGTTCGACATGGCGGTGGGCGAGGCCGGGCGCATCCACAAGACCAGCAAGCAAGAGCACGAGAAGATCCGCGCTGCCACGCCGCAGTTGGGCTGGGCATTCGTCGCCGCCTACGAGGACGACGTCCACACCGGATGGCACACCATCATCGAGACGGTCGAGGACGCCGGGTGGGCCGCTGTGATCGACGCGTACAAATACAAGACTGGGCTCGACGTCGTGGCGATCGGCGTGCCCGACGACTACCCGTTCCCGGACTTGTTGGCCCACGACCCCTGGGTCCTGCCCGCCGCCGACTAGCACTGACCCGTTTTCCCAGCATTCGATACAGCGCGGCCAGCGGCAGGGCAAACCCCGGCCCGCCTGGTCGAGGCGGCCCGGCGGCGGTCTGCACACCACGATCGGAAACCACAAACTCATCGGCCATCACACAACTGCTGTGTCCGCGGATCTTGGAGAAGCCGAGCACATCGGCGTCCACGGTGTAGCAGCCGATCTTCCGTCGACGCTGTGGCGCTCGGAATCCGCCGTGACGAGATTCGCCGACGCGTCGAAGAACTCGTGGCGAACTGCGGCCTGAATGGTGACGTACGCGTGTTGGCCGCTGCCGGACGTCATTCGCGGCGTGTCTGCCGAGGGTGGTTCGCGGCGATGACTTATGTTGTCGCGGTGCCGTTTCCGGGTGTGCTCACCGATGTCTGGTCGGTTCATTTCGTACCTGCCGAGGTTCCCGATCCAAAGTGCCTGGCTGTGGTGAGTGCCGATGTCGGTGATCTCGGTGGCGTGTGGGCGGAGGATGTTCCCGCCGGCACACCGTTCCTGATTTCGCCCCGGTTCGAGTACGACCTCGCACTGAACGAATTCTTCCAATCGCCGGGGATGTTGGAGGCGGCATACAACCCGCGGCGGCCGACGGTCCTTCAGCCCCATCAGGACGGCAGCCGGACGATCTGCGTGCGGCCGGCGCGGCACTTTTCGAGCAATCTGAGCCGGTTCCCCCGGACGTTGGCACACTCTAGGCACATCAATGACCAGCACACGCGATGAAAATGGCTACTGATGTGCAAATATAGGTGTTACTGGCGGATACCGAATAGCAAGCCGCCGAGGACATTCGGTCCTGAGGATGCGATCAGGGCCGTGCCGCGCCGGATGTTGTTTTCCAAGGCCTCGTGGAAGCCGGGTGCGTCGACCATCGGGCCGAACCAGTGCTCGACCTGGGCCGCCAGTGACACAAAGGCTGGGATGTCCTGTCGACGAGCGGGTCCGACTATCACTTGGTCAGTGTCGCAGGGGCGTGACGCGATGTGGTTACCCTGGCGGAATAGTGCTTCGCCTCGGGAACAGGAGTCGCCGTGTCGGTTCCGGGTAATGAGCAATCACAGCACGCCGCTTCGGAGGGGCCGTGGGGGCGGGTGATCTCGGCGCTGGCGGCGGTTGTCGCGGTGGTCGGGATCGGTATCTGGGTGGGGTTCTTCGTCGATTACGCCCATGAGCGCGAAGCGGCCGATGCGCAGGGCCGCACCCTTACCCAGCGTGATCGCGCGATCGGCGACATGCGGGCGGCGGATGTCGATCGCGAGACCGCGCGGAAGTCGGCGTGTGACTACATCACGGAGTTCACCACCTACGATTTCACCGATCTGGACGGGTTCTTCGCCGCCGCCCGCAATGGTTCGACCGGTGCCTGGTTGCGGCAGATCACCGAGGTCGAAGCCCCGATGCGCGAGGCGATGACGCAGGCGCAAGTGCACAGTTCCTCCACTGGAACGCGTTGTGGGCTGGAAACATTGGATCCCGGTAGGGCTTCGGTGGTGGCGGTGGTCGGTCGCGCGGTGCGCAATATCGCCACCCCGCAACCCCAGATTTCGCAGCTGTCCATCGTGATCGACCTGACGAAGCAGCCCGATGGGCGCTGGCTGGTCGACACGATGGACGCACCCGGACTGCTCGCGCCCCGCTAGCGGATACCGTCGAACTCAGCGCCCGTTCCCACGACGAATCCGCAGGATCAGGACCGAAATCGGCGCTGAGTCCATGGACCCTAACGGCCGTTCGCGCGCGACAGGTTCCACCCCTGCCACGTATCGTCGTCGAGATCGAGGCGGATCGCGGAGAGCACTTCGCGACGCTGCGGTTCGGGAAGCCGCTCTACGGCGGGGACGATATCGGGTGAGAGCCTGCCGAGGTAGAGCGTGTCGAGGTTCTTGCCGTGTTCCCAGCGGTCGATATTCCGTTCCGCGACAAGACCTTCCGGGTTGAGCACGGCCAGTGCGAACAGTGTCGCCATGGCGGTGCCGATGGCGGCGCGCGGCAGCCAGGTGCCGTCCAAGCGAAGGACGGCGGCGATCATCAACAGGTACACCAGCCCCAGCCAGAGTTCGCATACCTCGACCAGCAGGCGCATGACCGTGAAGCCGTAGGCCTGCTGGTAGGTCCACATGCGGCCGAGGGCGGAGGCCACGATGATCAGCGTCAGCACGCTGATCGCGCACAGCAAGACCCGCAGCCAGGCCCCGTCGGCGGCGGATTCCCTTGCAGCCCAACGCAATACGACGGCGATTACGGCGAGGGTGAGGATGGTGACGATCGAAAGCTGCCAGAATCCGCTGCGCGCGTATTCGGCGTAGGTCAGATTCGCGGTGCGCTGGACGTAGTCGTCACCGCCGAACAGCGCGACGAACTGGGCGGCGACGAAGATCGCGAACAGGATGGTCAGCGCGCCCACCGGCAGTGCCCACTCCAACCGTCGCAGGCCTCGGTCCGACGGTGCACCCGTCGCCGCGGCTCGCGGACCGGCAAGCAGATACATGGCCCCGACGCTGCCCAGACCGAGCACCGCGAACAGCACGATCCACTGCACAACCGATGGCGCGTCGATCTCCGGCGTCACCGCGTCGAGCAGTTTCGCGAATGTCGCATCGGCGCCGCCCAGCAACGGGACGAAAACCGCCAACAACGCCAACGTCACGGCAACCGACATCCCGGCTCGCCACGACCGGCGCGCCGGACCGTCGCCGATCCGCCCGAACGCCGAATACACCCACGGAATACCCGCGATCGACTCGATCGGCACCGCGATCACGTCGTACCACGCGCCATACACCGAACGCCGCCCGACAACAGCCAACGACCCGGCCACCCCAGCCCCGACGACACACAGCGCGAACAGCCACCCGGCCGCCCGCACCGCCCCGACTGCCAGCAGCGCCAACGCCAGGGTCGTCCACCACACCCGCCCCCAATTCACAGCGCGGACACCGAACCCCGATCCAGCCGGATCAGCTTCCGCACCACGGTCTTCCACAGTCGTCAGGTCGCCGGTTCCGACCAGATCCGAGCTCCCCAATTCGGGCGCGGTCGCTTTCGAGGCGGGCGATTCCGGCAAGTTCGGTATCGACGCAGCATCGACACCCACCGAACCGCCGCTGTTCCCGTCAGAACGATCGGACTGCGCGCCTGCATCTTCGAGTAATGTCCGACCACCGGGTATCTCGGGAACCACGGGGTCGCGCCTCGTCTCCTCGGACGCGGCCGAATGCTGTGCCGAGACGGCCGCTTCTGCCGTACGACGAGCGCGGCGGTCCACCATGAATACCGCGGCCGCTGCCACCGAACCGGCGAGTACCCAACCGATTCCGGGCCGGTCCAATGGGATGAACACCGCGCCAGCGAGACCTGCCATGCCCGCTGCGGGCAATACGCCTGGCGGGCAGGCGACGCGCCGCCATCTCGGCGCTGGTCCAGGCCAGGGTCGCGGCGCGGGCAACGCGGAGCTCGACGGCGCAACCGGCGGCATCACGGGCGGTAGCGCACTCGATGACGGATTCATCGGCACACTCGACGGGCTCGACCACACACTCGGCGAGGTCGGCGGCGCAATCGACGCTGTTGCTGATGACGTGTCCGCCGTACCACTCGACGGCACTCCCCGATCCGCCGTCGACGTGCCAGTGGGTTCGCCCGACTGCACCACACCCTCGCTTACCGAATCCGATGCGTCCGACGCCCGTTCAGCGGACGAGGCAGCCGGCGCCTCGACTGTCTCCGCAACCGAATCACCGCCGGACTCGACTGAGGTCGGCGCATCACCCACGGATTCGGAGGTGGACAGGTTGTCGGGCTCGGACGGTGTCCCCGCTTCGGCCGAAGAATCGGCAGCGTTCGCTGCGTCGGACTCGGCCTGCACCTTCGGCGCCGATATCGGTGTGGGTGACATGGGTGATTCAGGTTGCGATGGGTGGGATTGGTCTGGCATGAGGTGCCTTCCTACGGGTGTGCGAGATCGTCCCGGGGCCTCGTGGTCCGGGTTGCAGAACGTTGGGATGCGTTACGGGGCGGGAAGTACTACACGGATCCGGGAGCCCGGATCGGCGACGGCTATGGTGCCGCCGTGTAGATCGACTATCCAGCGGGAGATGGCTAGGCCCAGGCCGGTACCGCCGCCATCGGTACGCCCGCCGCGGGTGAAGCGGTCGAAGATGGTGGCGCGCTCGGCGATCGGGATGCCAGGGCCTTGGTCTTGAACGTCGATAACGAGACCACCGCGGTCGGCGCGGGCCTCGATGCGGACTTCCCCGCCCACAGGTCCGTGGCGGGCGGCGTTGTCGAGCAGGTTGAGCAGCACCTGATGCAAACGTGCACGGTCTGCGAAAACGCTTGCGCTGCTTGGCTGCACGTCGGTGCGGAAACGCACGCCGCGCCCGAGCGCCGCCGCGGCCACCTCGGCCTCGGCGATGACCCCGGCCAACAGCGGTGTGACGCTGAGTTCTTCGCGGTCGAGGGCGCGGGCGCCGGATTCGATGGTGGACAGGTCGAGCAGTTCGGAGACGAGTCGGCCGAGCCGTTCGGTTTGCGCGAGTGCGGTGCGCAGGGTTTTGTCGTCGGGTTCGGATACGCCGTCGACCATGTTCTCCAGCACCGCATTGAGCGCGGTGATCGGGGTGCGCAGTTCGTGGGAGACGTTGGCGATCAGGTCGCGGCGCTGTTGATCGGCGGCGGCCAAGTCGGCGGCCATCTGATTGAACGCCACCGCCAGTTGGCCTACCTCGTCGCGGGAGCTGGCCCGCACCCGGCGGGTGTAGTCGCCCTGCGCCATCCGCTTGGCCGCCGCGGTCATCTCGCGCAGCGGCCGAGTGGTGCCGTGCGCGAGGATCTGCGAGGTGATCAGTGCGATCACCGTCGCCGCGATCGTCGTCTTCGGCGGCAGCCAGCCGATCCGCAGCCGGAAGAACCCGAACGCCACCCCGGCCGACCCGAGCATCAGAATCGCGAACTTCAGCTTGATCGATTTCACCGGATCCAACGGTCGCGGCACCACTTCCGCTACCGCGTCCGATATGCCACGCAGCTGCCGCGAAACAGTTGCGCGCCTCTGCGTACCCGCGCGTACGACATCCTCGGTGGCGTGGTCGCTCATCGCGCGTCCAACGCGTAGCCGACACCGTGCACCGTGCGGATCACGTCAGCGCCGAGCTTGCGGCGCAACGCCTTGATATGGCTGTCGACCGCCCGGGTGCCCGCGGCGTCGGCCCAGTCCCACACCTCTTCGAGCAATCGCTCCCGGGCCAGCACCACGCGGGGACGGCGCGCGAGGCGAGCCAGCAGGTCGAATTCGAGCGGAGTGAGTTGCGCTTCGATATCGGCGCGCCAGACACGACGCTGGTCCACATCGATGCGTAGGTCACCGACGATGATGGTGGCGCCGTCACGCTCGGCGACGCGATCCACCCGGCGCAGCAGGGCGTGCACGCGAGCGGTGAGAACACGAAGCGAGAACGGCTTGGTCAAGTAGTCGTCCGCGCCGACACCGAGGCCGATGAGCTGATCGGTTTCATCGGTACGCGCGGTGAGCATGAGAACCGGGATCGGGCGCGCGGCCTGGATGCGGCGGCACACCTCGAGACCGTCGAAACCGGGCAGCATCACATCCAGCACGACCAGATCGGGCACCACTGCCTCGGCCGTCGCGACCGCTCCCGGACCGTCATGCGCCAGATCGACGGTGAAACCCTCGGCTCGCAGGCGCACCGCCACCGATTCGGCGATGGTCACCTCGTCGTCGACCACCAGAATCCGTCGCGCCGCCTGCCCGTTGCCCGCCGCGTGCTGTTCCATGAACCGAAACCCTAGCCACCCGCTGTGGAGAGAACCCGCGTCAATTGTGGAGATTCCGTGTGCACCGCAGGCGCGCTCGAGCAGGACAACACAACCGGCGACATCAAACTGTTTCCCACCTGCAACGAAAGCGAACACGAGAAGCTGCGACCACGGCGGACAGTTAGCGACATGGTTGCCATGGGCCGGATCGGGATACGCGTGCTGGTGGCCGCGGTTATCGCGGTCATCGCCCCCTCGGGGCTCCCCGGTGACGCGACGGCCGCACAGATGGCGACACTAGGCGGCGGCTCGGGCATCCTGATCGAGGGCAGAGCGGTATGCACCGTCACGACGGTCGGCTATGACAGAGCCGGCCGGATGGTCGGACTCACCGCCGGACACTGCGCCGACATCGGTATGTCCGTCCAGGCCGAGACACAGCAGGTGGGCATCATCGGCACCGTCGCCGCGGTCGGGCACAGCAACGACTACGCCGTCATCGAATTCGACCGCACCAAGGTCACGCCGGTCCGCCAAGTGGCTCAGACCTTCATCGGCGGCATCGGCGCACCGCCGCAACCGGGCGATATCGTCTGCAAGAACGGCCGGACCTCCGGCTTCGACTGTGGCGTGGTGTGGGATACGCACGAGTGGTGGTTCCGGAGCCAGCTCTGCTCCAGGCCGGGCGATTCGGGCGGGCCGGTCACCCTCGGCGACCGCCTGATCGGGATGAATATCGGGCACATCGGGATCGTGGTGGCCGGCGTGACCGTCTTCGACGTCGCCTGCGGCGCCGCGCCGGCGGTGCACGATCCGGCCGTCGCGATCGACATCGGCGTAATCCTGGATGAGATGAATCAGTCGGACGCCGTCGGTACCGGATTCCGGCCACTGTGAGCTCATGGCTCCAATTCCGGGCTACCCGTTCGTGCACTCGATGCCGAAATGCGCCGACTGTCGAGCAGATACGGCCTCACCCTCATCGACTTCGAACCCGTCGCCGCCACTACACATCCACGCGTATGGGCTGTGGACTGGCCTCGGCCACACGCTGGCCCCTGCCGACGCCGTCGCCCTCGCTGCTCCAGGCTCCGCGCGACCCACTCGCTCGAAGGCGTTATCCGCTCAGCTGGGTGAGCAGGAACTCGCGAGCAACGCCGGCCGCTCGTTCGAACTGCTCCTCGTAGACGGCGAAGTGCGGACCTGGAATCAGCGCCAGTTGTTTGGGTTCCAGGGCCTCGGCGTAGCTCTGCAGGGCGATATCGCTAGGCGTCAGAGTGTCTTGATCGGCGATCACCATCAGCAGTGGCGTTGGAGAGACGCGCCGCAGGAAAGCTTCCGGGGCGTAGGACTGGAACTTGTCGACGCTGGAGAGGGTGACCTCGTTGCGCCAGGTGGGGATCTGCGGGCCGTTGGCCATCAACCAGTTGTAGACCTCGATACCAGGCATGGCGACCAGTTCGGTGGGATCGTCGGAGGCCGCCTTGATCATCTGATGCGGTTTGCCCGAGGCGCGGGCTTGCCGGTCGGCGGCAATGGCCGCATGGACCGCGGGCAGCATGATGGAGGGGACCAGACTGCGGAAGTTGGCCCAGCCGTTGGTGAGTGGCACTTGCGACACGACCGCGCGCACGCGTCGATCGGTCGCCGCGACGACCAACACGTGGCCGCCGGCGAAACTGGTTCCCCAGATGCCGATGCGTTCCGGATCGATGCCCTCCAGGGATTGCGCGAAGGTGATCGCATCGCGATAGCCCTCGATCTGAGCGACGGGGTCGACCTCGTAACGCGGTTCGCCATCGGATGTCCCGAATCCAGGGTGGTCGTACACCAGACAAGCCAGGCCCGCTTTGCTGAACACTTCCGCGAACGGGGCAACCCATTCCTTGACGCCCGCGAAGCCGTGTGTCATCACCACCAGCGGGACCGGTCCCGACGCCGCCTCCGGCCTGAAGAGCCAGCCCCGCAATGTCACTGCGCCGCTGGTGAATTCGATATCGACCCGCATCCGATGCCCTCCATTACTTCCGTCCTGTAACGAAGGTACGGCGCGGGTGGCGCGATGTCGAAGTCCGTGCGCCCCAGCAGATCAGGTCCACAGCACCGCGATGAATACGTTGACGATCGCCAAACCACCGGACGCGTGCGTCATCCACGGCACCGGCTTCCCCTTCTTGGCATCCGCACGACCGATCTCGGCGAATGCAGCAACCAGCACCGAGATGACCAATTTGGTGCCGATCTTCGCCATATTCGGATCCTTGCCGAGCGAATCGATCGAATCGGCCATACCGACCAGGATCAGACCGGTGACGAGCTGTGCCCGCGCACCCCACACCATCAGCTCGGATACGCCCGGCTGCCCGGCGACATACCCGCCGACAACCGCCGCCATACCCAGCAGATGGGCGACGACGACGATGTTGTACACGACCTCCACGTCGCAAACTCCCTCAATCACGGTGACCGTTTCGACCCACGAGTCTTCCAGCACGCAGGGTCGTCGGCAGGGAAAATCGAGGCAACGGCGATCTGACCGATACCGTGCATCCGGCTGGCTACCATGACGAGGATGCTGAGAAACGCACACATCGAAGCCCGCATACCCACCGAGGACCTGGGCCGAGCCCGCCGCTGGTACGCCGAGAAACTCGGCCTCGAACCGGTCGAGGAACGCGAGGGCGGCCTGCGTTATGAAGGCGCCACGGGTGTCTTCTGCCTGTTCGCCTCCGCCGGTGCGTCGGACGGCTCGTTCACCCAAATGGGTTTCTACGTCGATGACATCGAGGCAACCGTCGCGGACCTGCGTGCCCGTGGCGTGGTGTTCGAGGAGTACGACGGTACCGTGAACGGGATCATGGATATCGAGGGCAACTATCCGAGCAAGGGACGTGCCGAGCGGGGTGCGTGGTTCCGCGACAGCGAGGGCAACCTGCTCGGTATCGGCCAAGTCATCCCCTGAGTAAGCGCACGATCGCCATACCTGACAGTATTAGATACTGTATATCTAACAGTATGGTGCCGGCCGTAAGCGGCCGGAGAAGGCGCGGGTACAACAGTGAGCGATGACGACACTACCGACGGCACGGTGCACAGTCACCGCGACGGCTCCCTGCTGCGCCTGACCCTGGACCGTCCTGCCCGTCATAATGCGCTCAGCCCCACCATGATCGATGATCTGGTCGGCGTGCTCACCGCCGCCGCTACCGATGACACCTTGCGCGTCATCCACATCCAGGGCGCAGGCAACGATTTCTGCTCTGGCGTGGACTGGGTCGCTACCAACAGCAAAGGCAACCGCGCCAGGACCGGTGACCTCGTCCGGCGCATACCCCATACCGCACACCGGGTCATCGAACTCGTCCACACCATTCAGCTGCCCGTGGTCTGCACCGTCCGCGGCTGGGCGGCGGGTATGGGATGCAACCTCGCGCTCGCGGCCGACTTCACCATCGCCGCGACCGATGCCGTCTTCTGGGAGCCCTTCCTGGCCCGCGGATTCAGCCCGGACACGGGATCCACCTGGCTTTTGCCGCGCCTCGTCGGCCTCACCCGAGCCAAACGGCTACTGCTGCTGGGCGAGAAGGTCGAGGCCACCGACGCGGCCGACTGGGGCCTGATCCATCAGGTCACCGACCCCGCCGAACTCGAACAGCACACCGAGGCCTTGCTCACCCGCCTCGGCGCGACGGCGACCATCGCCTATGGACTCACCAAACAGGCCATCCATCACAACCAGCACACCGCCCTGCCCGAAGCGCTCAACCACGAACTCTTCGCCCTCGAACTCGCCTGCCGCACCAAAGATTTCAAGGAGGGCCTAGCCGCCTTCCAGCAGCGTCGCCCACCGTATTTCCAGGGTCGATAGCAAAATACCGCGGACGCCACCACCTCCCCCGAAAATACGGTCTGAAATGCATCTCGATGATGCCAAGACCCGGCGAGAATCAATCCCGCCGGAGCCTTCGTGAGCCGACTCGCTACGGCGCCTCGGGTTCCGGGACATGGAAGTGTTCGTCCCGCAGCCGGAATGCCTCATTGGTCCCGTGCTCCGCGCGCGTCTTGACGAAGTTGAATTCGCCGGGGGCGAATTGCAGATTGGTCCCGAATGCGTGGAAGAGATAGCTGGCCACTTCCTCGCCTTGATAGGCCTGGCTCTGCTCGACGAGCCGAAACGCCTCCTTGGCAATGACGACACCATCGGCAGGCATCTTCGCCGCCTTTTCGGCCCAGTACCGCGCCCGAGCGGTTACCGCTGCGGGATCGCATGTTTCGGTGAAGACGCCGAGATGTTCGATATCGCCCGCCTCGATGATGTCGCCGGTCAACAGCAGGCGGCGTGCGAGCACCGGACCGAGCCGGTGGAAGAACATATGCAGGCTGCCGAGCGCGGGACCGAGGAAGCGAGTCGCGGGCATACCGATTTTCGTATCGCGCGCGATCACCGAAATATCGGTCATCAGTGCCATTTCGAAACCGCCACCGAGTGCGTAGCCACTGATCTCGCCCACCGTGACCTTGGGAAAGCCGAGGAAGTTGTGGTAGAAGTCGAACGATTTGCGGTCCACGGTCAGCCGTCGTCGTTGGCTGGGCCGACTCTTGGTCGGCTGCTTGCCGTTTCCGGCGCTCTCGCCGTACCAGCCGTAGGCGTTGCTCATATCGGCGCCGGTGCTGAACACTCCGTCCGCCCCGCGCAGCAGGACGACGGTGATGTCGTCGTCCGCGGCGACCTGGTCCAGATATAGGGCAAGTCCGTCGCGCATGGCCGCATCGTAGGAATTGCGCCGACCAGGATTGTTGAGCGTGACAGTGGCGATCCTCTTGTCGGGGTCCACGTGGTAGAGCACGCGGCCGTCGGCGGCGCTCGAACTGGTCATCAGTGTGTCTCTTCCTTTTCTTTCGGGGATCGCTTTCCGTATCGCGCCCCGGTCAGCCGCTCGGGCGGCAAGGCGACGGTCTGGACGACTGCTGTGCACAGCACCTCGTCTTCCAGAATCAGCCGCGCTATCGATTCGATGCCGGTCTCCCCCACCGACCGGACGATCTCGAATCGCAGCTCGACGAGAATCGGCGTCGGACGGCGGTAGGTGACATTCAGCGAGCGGGTCTTGCCGGTCAGGCCGACCGCACAGCTCTGGTGCTGGACGACGGCGTCGAAGAAGACCGCGAGGAACCCGCCGTGCACGAGCCCGGGTGGCCCCTCGTGCACTAGCGGAAAGGTGACCCGCCCTGCGCCCGCGTCGATGCCGAGATGGTCGAATCGGTACTCCGGGAAACAGGGATTGTATGCGCCGATATCCGACGCGTGGTCCAGATAGACCCGCTGCGAAGCACTTTGGTCCACACCGACTCGCGGCGCCGGATCGGGAGGGACCGCCAGGCGCAGTTCGCGCTCCCATTCGGCGAATCGCCCGAGCATGGTGTCGACGGTCGGATGGGGATGTTCCAACGACAGCAGCAACCCGCTGAGCCTGCGGATGGCAGCGGCAGCGGCCATGGTCTGTGGCAGCGGTTGCTCGCCGAAACGAATCGCCGATCGGCCGGCGGCCGTCGCGCCGCTCGGGGGTGTGTGCCCATGCTCGGCCATCGGAGCTCTTTTCGTCGTCGATGCGTATCCGCTACCTTTGTAGAAGCCTAACGGTACTGTCTACTGTATATGCATCAGTAGTGCGGAAGCAGCCGTGCTCAGGAAGGACTCCCATGCCGTTCGACACCATCGGATACGACGTCGACGGGCATACGGCCACCGTCACACTGAACCGTCCGGACGCCCTCAATGCGCTCAGCCCGCACATGATCACCGAGTTGCGCACCGCCTACGACGAGGCGGAGCACGACGACAAGGTCTGGACGATCATCGTCACCGGCACCGGGCGGGCCTTCTGCACCGGCGCGGACGTGAAGGCCATTCCCGGCGACGGCAAGGTGATCAACGAACGGCCGTATCTGTCCACCTATGAGCAGTGGGAAGCACCGCAGGAGGGCACACCGCCGTTTCGCACCATGACCAAACCGATCCTGGCCGCGATCAACGGATTGTGTTGCGGCGCAGGACTCGACTGGGTCACCACCGGGGATATCGTCATCGCCTCGGAGCGCGCGAGCTTCTTCGATCCGCACGTCAGCATCGGTTTGGTCGCGGGCCGCGAGGTGGTGCGCCTGGCCAGGGTGCTGCCGCGTTCGGTCGCGCTGCGCATGGCGCTGATGGGCAAGCACGAACGGATGAGCGCGCAGCGCGCCTATGACTTGGGGATGATCACCGAGGTTGTCGAGCACGAGCGGCTGCTCGAGCGCGCACACGAGATCGCCGACATCGTCAATTGCAATGCGCCGCTCGCGGTTCGGGGCACCCGCCTGGCCATCGTCAAGGGCCTGGACGTGCCGCTGCACGAAGCGGAGATGCTGGCCGAATCGTTCCGCGAGCGCGTCACCCGCACCCAGGACGCGCTCGAGGGACCCAAGGCTTTCATCGAGAAGCGGACCCCGGATTGGCAGTGCCGATGAGTTTCGAAACCATTCTGCTCGAGGTGGATCCCGACGACCGGGTCGCCACCATCACCTTGAACCGGCCCGATCGCCTCAACGCCTTCGATCGCACCATGTGCGAGGAAATCGAACGTGCCTGGCATACCGTCAAATTGGACGACGCAGTGCACGCCGTCGTGGTGCGTGCGGCGGGTGATCGGGCATTCAGTGCCGGTTTGGATATCACGAAGCCCTATGGGCAGCCCGCCAGTGTGTGGCATCACGAGGATCCCGGTGAGGCACTCAGCCCGAAGTGGCAGAAGATGTGGAAGCCGGTGGTCTGCGCCGTGCACGGACTCTGCACCGCGGGCGCGTTCTATTTCGTCAACGAGGCCGACATCGTGATCTGCTCGTCCGAGGCAACCTTTTTCGACTCGCATGTGTCGGCGGGCCTGGTTTCCGCATTGGAACCCGTCGGGCTCATGCGCCGCGTCGGCCTCGGCGACACCTTGCGCATGGCGCTGATGGGCAATGACGAACGCGTCGGCGCCGAAACCGCCTTGCGCATCGGACTCGTGACCGAAGTGGTCGAGCGCGACCGACTTTGGTCCCGCGCGCACGAGATCGCCACCACCGTCGCCGCCAAACCACCCGCGGCCACGCAGGGCACAGTCAAAGCGATCTGGGAATCACTCGACAAGCCCTATCGAGCGGCGCTGGACCACGGACTCATCTACACGCGGCTCGGCAATCCGATCGGTACCGCCCAACTGGCCGACGAGCGCAACGGCACTGCGCCACAGCGCGTTCCGACCGAACCGAGGATCCGATGACCAACGATAACCCCGGCGACGATCATGCCCTCATTCGACGCATCGCCGATGTGCTCGACCTGCGCCCGGACGCGCCCGCCATCGAATACGACGATCGGTGGTTCTCCTGGCGACTGCTCGCCGATATGGCACGTCGCATCCGCTCCTACACCGCCGCGCCCGGAACGAGGCCGCGGCAGGTCGGCATTCTGCTGCGCAATCGGCCCGAGCATGTGGCCGCGTTTCTGGGCGTCCTGCTGGGTGGCGGCAGCGTCGTGGTGATCAATCCGGCACGCGGTGACGACCGGATCCGAGCCGATATCGCGGCGCTGCGGCTACCGCTGGTGATCGGTCGTGCCAGCGATCTCGCGGCGCTGGTCGCGCCCGAATCGGGCACTGCGACGGTGTCGATCTCGGAATTGGACGTGGAGCCGCATTCAACCGGGCATCCGCACGATTTCGGTGCTGCCGAGCCGGGGGTGGCGGTGCGCATGCTGACCAGCGGGACTACCGGCCCGCCGAAGCGCGTCGATATCACCTACGACATGCTGGCGCGCAGCGTGCTCGGAACCGACCCGGCCCGTGCGACGCCACCGACCGAACCACGACGCGGTATCGCGATCGTCAACGCGCCACTGGTCCATATCGGCGGCATATTCCGAATACTGCAGTGCGTCACCGAGGCCCGGCCGTTCGTGCTGTTGCCACGGTTCGAACTCGCCAGCTGGGCCAGAGCGGTGCGCGCGCATCGTCCGGCCGCGGTATCGCTGGTGCCTGCCGCATTGCGCACGGTGCTGCATTCGGATCTGGGCAAGGACGATCTCGCGGGCATCCGCGTCGTCACCTCGGGAACGGCGCCGTTGTCGGCCGCCGACGCAGACGCCTTCTACCAGAAGTTCGGTATCCCCGTCCTGACGTCCTATGCCGCAACCGAATTCGGCGGCGGCGTCGCGGGCTGGACGGTGGCGGATCACCAGCAGCACTGGAATGCCAAGCGCGGCAGCGTCGGTCGCGCGACTGGCGGCGCTCAGCTGCGGGTCGTCGACGAGGACGGCAGGGTCCTCGGGGCCGACCAGCCCGGTCTGCTCGAGGTCATCCCAGGACAGCTGGGTCCGGCTGCGGACTGGATCCGCACCACCGATATCGCTCGCATCGATGCCGACGGATTCCTCTGGATCCTGGGGCGGGCCGATCAGGCGATCATCCGAGGTGGGTTCAAGATCATGCCCGAGGATCTGCGCAGCGCCCTGGAAAGCCATCCCGCCGTGCAGGGCGCGGCGGTGGTGGCCCGGCCCGACCAGCGTCTCGGCGAGACGCCGGTCGCCATGGTGGAACTGCGCGAGGGCACGACCACCGAAACAGACCAATTGGTCGCGTTCCTGCGAACTCGTCTGGCGGCCTATGAGATTCCCACTCGGATCGCCATCGTCGACGCCATTCCGCGAACACCGTCCGGTAAGGCGGATCTGAGCGCGGTGCGACGGCATTTCACCGAACCGGCGACTGCCGCGCGAGGCGACAATGGCCATTGAGTCCCGCACCGTGGCGCAGCAGCTGCATCGGCACGCCCGAACCCGCCCCGATCATCCGCTGTTGATCTGCGATGACGAACGCCTCAGCTATGGCGAAGCGCAGCGCCGCTCGGCCCGGCTCGCCCGCGGACTCATCGCGCTCGGGGCCGGCAAAGGCACCCACATCGGTCTGCTGTATCCCAACAGCGCCGACTTCGTCGTCGGCGCGCTGGCGGCCGCGCGGATCGGCGCCGTGATCGTCCCGTTCTCGACATTCGCTACCGCCATGGAGATACGCGAGCAGTTGGTCGACGGTGATATCCGAATTCTGCTGGCCGCCGACAGCTTTCGCTCCCACGATTACGTCCGACGGCTGACCGAAGTGCTCACCAGCTCGAAATTCGGCTCCGGGGGCAGGCTGTTCTGCAGTACGGTCCCCCAACTGCGCCACGTCGCGATCAGCTACCGCACGGACCTCTACCGCGTCCGCAGCATCGAGGGCCTCGCCCAGTTCGCCGAGTCCGTCGACCCAGCGCTGCTGACCGCGATGGAGAACGATGTCGACGGCTCGGACCCGCTGACGATCATCTACACCTCCGGATCCACCAGCGCGCCCAAGGGAGTCGTGCACACGCACGCCGCCCTGCTCGACCACCAGAGGAATTTGAACGAAATCCGCGGACTCACCGAGGCGGACATCCTGTTCTGCAACTCGCCGTTCTTCTGGATCGGCGGATTCGCCTTCGGGCTGCTGGCGACCCTGGTCGCCGGATCGACGCTGGTGTGCTCGAACGCCACCGACGCCGGTGCGACCCTCGATCTGCTCGAAACCGAAAAGCCAACGATGACAAATGGTTTCGCGGCCGCCATCGCACACCTCACCAGGCACCCCAGCTACGCCGATCGCGATCTGTCCAGCATGCGCCGAGGCAACCTGTACCCGATCATGGCCGAGGAAGTGCGCCCCCACGACCCCGAGCTGCGCCACAATATGCTCGGCATGACCGAGGCGGGCAGTGTCGTGCTGCTCAGCGGTGACGAATCCGATCAGCCGGAGCAGCGCCGCGGATCATTCGGCAAACCCGCACCCGGATTCGACATCAGGATCGTCGACCCGGGCACCGGTGCCGAAATCGAGACCGGCGAAATCGGCGAGCTGTGCATCCGCGGGCCCTATGTCATGCAGGGCTACTACAAACGCAGCCGCGAAGAGAGTTTCGACGCCGACGGCTGGTTTCACACGGGTGACCTGGTGCGCGTCGACGCCGAGGGCTTCGTCTACTTCATCGGCAGACACGATTCGATGATCAAGACCGCGGGCGCGAACATTTCCCCCGGTGAGGTCGAGAAGGCCATCACCAAGATCACCGCAGCCACCGCGCATGTGCTCGGCATTCCCGATCCGGATCGAGGTCAGACGGTCGCGGCGGTGATCGTGACACCGAACGGCGGCACCATCGACGACGTGCGGGAAAGACTGCGATCGGAACTGTCGGCGTACAAGATCCCCAAACGGTTCGTGTTCGCGCGCGCCGCGGACATACCGATGCTCTCCAGCGGCAAGGTCGATGTCCAACGACTCCGAAAGATGTTCGATGCCTGAGGACGTCGCCGCGAGCGCACGCACCGTCGACGCACTGCTGCGACTGCGCGCCGACCACAATGCAGCCGATGCGGCGGTCATCGATCCGACCACGCGGCTGACCTACGCCGAACTGGACGCGACGACACGCGAGCTGGCCGCGGCATTCGTCGAGACCGGTGTCGCCAAAGGCAGCCGGGTTGGGCTGATCATGCCCAATAGCGTCGGCTGGGTGCAGTTCGCGGTCGCGCTCACGCGTATCGGTGCGGTGCTGGTCCCGCTCAGCACCTTGCTGAAGACCCCAGAACTCGTAGCGCAATTACGCGTCGCCGCAGTGGAATTCGTCATCGCGGTGGAAGAATTCCACGGGCACCGCTACGTCGAAGGCCTTCGATCCGAGCTGGGACTACCCGAGGACGCGCCGATCCAAAACCCGGCGCTACCCGCGCTACGGCGGGTATGGACGGTCGATCAGGTGAATGAACTGCCTGCCACCGAAACAGCCACCGAGGTCGCGGTCGCTTTGGCACACACTGTCGTCGCCGCCGATCCGCTCACGATCATGTTCACCTCCGGTAGCCGAAGTCTGCCCAAGGGGGTAATCCACTCGCACGGTAATGCATTCGGGGCCGTACGCTCCGGACTCGCCGGCCGATGCATCCACGGCGGCACCAGGCTGTACCTGCCGATGCCCTTCTTCTGGGTGGGTGGCTTCGGCGGTGGCATTCTGTCCGCGCTGCTGGCCGGAGCCGCCTTGATCACCGAGGCGATTCCGCGACCGGAAACCACCTTGCGACTGCTCGAACGCGAGCGGGTCACCCTCTTTCGCGGTTGGCCCGATCAGGCCGAAGCACTGGCGCGCCAAGCGGATACGATCGGCGCCGACCTCTCGGCGCTGCGGCCCGGCAGCCTCGAGGCACTGCTGCCGCCCGAGCAGCGTTCGCGACCCGGTGCGCGCGCCAACTTGTTCGGCATGACCGAATCCTTCGGCCCCTACTGCGGTTACCGCGCCGACACCGATATGCCCGACACCGCGACAGGCAGTTGCGGTCGACCGTTCGCCGGTATGGAAGTGCGCATCATCGATCCGATGGACGGTAGCCCGGCACCCGCGGGCACAGTGGGCGAGATCCAACTCCGGGGACCGCATACGCTGCGCGGCATATGCCGACGCGGTCGCGAAGACCTGCTGACCGTCGACGGCTTCTACCCCACCGGAGATCTCGGCCGTCTCGACGAAGACGGCTTCCTGTTCTATCACGGCCGCTCCGACGATATGTTCAAGGTCAGCGGCGCCAGTGTCTATCCCAGCGAAGTGGAGCAGGCCCTGCGTGGTATCGAGGGTGTCGAGAACGCCTTCGTCACCAATGTCGTTCAGGGCCAAGGTGATCAGGTGGCGGCGGCCGTGGTGGGCGATATCGCCATCGATCGGCTGCGCACCGACGCCCGGCAACGGCTCAGTGCCTTCAAAATGCCGACGATCTGGTTGCTGCTGGAATCCGATGAGGGTATCCCGCGCGGATCGACGGGCAAGGTCGATATCACGGGCCTGCGCGACCTGCTGTCACGTCTCGGCAGCAACTGAAATACAGCGCGTTCGACGACAAAGTGAGCGAAGACATGACAGCGATGCAAGCGATCAGTGGGCTACTCGACCACATCGGATTCCACCGAAACGGCGGCACTGACGACTCACCCATTTGGGAGCTTCCGGTCGCCCCACACGTGGTCAACACCTCGGGCGGACTACAGGGCGGACTCATCGCAACACTGGCCGATATCGCCGCGGGCACGGCAGCATTGGCGACACGGCCGAACGGCGGCGGCGTGGTCACCTCGGATCTGAGTGTGCGCTATTTCCGCGCCATTACCGACGGCGCGGCGCGCGCCGTGACCAAGATCGTGCACGCGGGTAAGCGGTCCATCGTCGTGCAAGTCGAAGTGCGGGGAATGCCGGGTGACGAGGTCGCCGCACTCGCGACCGTCAATTTCGCCACGGTCGATTTCAACACCGGTGCCACAGAGCCGTAGCCGAGCGCCATCACAATTCTGGTGCCGCATCCAGATTCCCTACTGCGCTATCCGCCTCCAGCAACTGGCCGAGCGTAGTGATACGGCGGTCGAATTCGCCGTGGGCGACCACCATTCGACTACATTCGACGAACCCCGGGCACGCGCAGCGATACGGCAGAAGCTATCTGGACACGGCACTAGGTGACCGAGCGTTACCGTATTCAATACCGCTGGCATTACAGTAATGGTTGTCTACACTTGCCGAGCGGTCAACCAGGAGGCCATGTCATGACGAGTTCGTCCACCGGCGGCAGCGCGGTCGCATCGGAGGATTTCCGCGAAATCCTGGCTCAGACCAGGAAGTTCGTGCGAACCGTCGTCGTGGGGCGAGAGCGCGAGATCGCCGAAGAGAACCGGATGCCCGACGATGTCGTCGAACAGGCCAAGGCCATAGGGCTGTTCGGCTACGCCATCCCCCAGGAATGGGGCGGGCTCGGCCTCGATCTCGCACAGGACGTCGAATTGGCGATGGAGTTCGGCTACACCACACTCGCGTTGCGGTCGATGTTCGGGACCAATAACGGGATCGCGGGCCAGGTACTGGTCGGATTCGGCACCGAGGAGCAGAAGTCTCGGTGGCTCGAGCCCATCGCCTCCGGTGCGGTGGTGGCCTCGTTCGCACTCACCGAATCCGGGGCGGGTTCCAATCCGGCATCGTTGCGGAGTACGGCGGTCAGTGCCGGTACGGATTGGATCATCAACGGCGAGAAGCGATTCATCACCAACGCCCCAGTGGCGGATCTGTTCGTGGCCTTCGCGCGCACCCGCCCGGCCGACGAAAACGGCGCCGGCATCGCGGTATTCCTCGTACCCGCCGACACCCCCGGCGTCGAGGTAGGGCCCAAGGACCGCAAGATGGGACAGGAGGGCGCGTGGACCGCGGAGGTGCGATTCCAGGATGTGCGCGTCGGTCCCGAGGCGCTGGTCGGCGGCAACGAGGATATCGGCTACCGCGCGGCGATGACCTCGCTGGCCCGAGGCCGGATCCATATCGCCGCGCTCGCGGTCGGCGCCGCACAACGCGCCCTCGACGAATCGGTGGCCTACGCCGCGACAGCCACCCAGGGCGGCACCCCGATCGGAGAGTTCCAGTTGGTGCAGGCCATGATCGCTGACATGCAGACCGGGGTCATGGCGGGCCGGGCGCTGGTCCGCGATGCGGCGCGCAGTTGGGTGGCAGGCGAGGACCGGCGCATCGCACCATCGGTCGCAAAGCTGTACTGCACCGAAATGGCAGGCAAGGTAGCCGATTTGGCGGTACAGGTGCACGGCGGCACCGGCTATATGCGCGAGGTCGCCGTCGAACGCATCTACCGCGATGTCCGACTGCTGCGACTCTATGAAGGCACCAGCGAGATCCAGCGCCTGATCATCGGCGGCGGACTCGTCAAGAACGCCCAGCGCGGTCGCTAACCGAATCCAGCGTCGGCAGCGCGACAGGAGCAGAAATCCCGCTCAGGGCCAAGGCATCGTCGAGGCAGCTTTCAGTCAGTACCCGCGTCGTCAACACCTTCAACTGCTCCACTCCGGCAGTACGGATCGCCTGCTCCACCGACACAGGCAGCCGATCGAACTTCAACTCCAACTGCTCGATCAACGCCGCCGCCCGCCCACGCAGTTCACCGCGCAGTTCACCACGCGCTTCGCCTTCTGCGTAACCTTCTGCACGCAACCTGTCGGCGGCAGTCACGATGACCTCCTTTGCTTCGGGCCGCGTTGATCGGTCCGCACTGGGCAGTCAAATAGCGCCCACTCAGGCCAGGACGTCATCCAGACTGCTCGCCGTTAGCACCCGCGCTGTCCACACCTTCAACTGCTCCACCCCGGCATCACGAATAGCCTGCTCCACCGAGACAGACAGCCGACCGAACTTCAAGGTCACCAGCTCGATCAACGTCTCCGCACGCCAACGCGCCTCACCGCGCGCTTCCCCCTCTGCACGCAACTTGTCAGCAGTAGTCACGATGACCTCCTTGGCTTCGGTCCCGAGTTGATCGGTCCGCGCTGGCGCGAGCGAGCAGCGACCGCTCAGGCCAGGACGTCATCAAGAGTGCTCGCCGTGAGTACCCGCGCGGTCCACACCTTCAACTGCTCCAACCCACCATCACGAACAGTCTGCTCAATCGACACGGGCAACCGTCCGAACTTCAACGTCAACAGCTCAATCAATGCCGCCGCCCGACCACGGGCTTCACCGCGTGCCTCCCCACGCGCTTCACCCTCTGCGCGCAACTTGTCAGCAGTAGTCACGATGACCTCCTTGGCTTCGGTCCCGAGTTGATCGGTGAGGGGATCGAGGTCGTCGGCGTCTATATCGCCGACGAACAAAATGTACTGCACGAGGGCTCTGAAGGCCTGTTTCCCGCCTGGACCTCCGATAATGGCCCGCAGTTCGGGGCGTAGAAGCAGCAGTTGCGTGACCAGGTCGGGGTTGCCCGACACAATCTTCTGCAGGCAGAGCATCACTTTGGCCGCGGGTGTCAGCGGCCGTCGCAGTAGTGCGGGCAAATCGACGGCATTGACGTCGTCGAGTACGTACCGCAACCGTGGCAGGTAGTCTCCGAGCGCCGCTCGGACGTCGGCGTCAGCGTCGATCAGATCCGCCACGTCCATGGGGGCCGTCCATCGGTATCCGTTCGGGCCAACATGCACGACAACCGGAATGATCGGGGGCAGCAGTCGAGCATCGGGCTGCGAGCGCAGGTAGTGGTTCCAGATGTTGACTATGTACTCGAGCATCCGGAACGGCATCAGATTGTCACTGCGGCTCTGATGCTCCAACAGGATGTAGACGAATGCGTCGCGGCCGCCGAGGCGGGTCCGGAACAGTAGATCACTCTGGCGGGACCGCAACTCATCGGAAACGAACGTTCCCGACTGCACCTCGAGCGTCGACCAATCCAGGCGCGCCACAATCTCCTTCGGCAATACCAGACGTAGTTCCGAGGCCGCCTCGGCGGGGCGGCCGAGCACATTGCGGAAGTAGGCGTCGTGCGGGTTCGCGGCCATGTGGCGCACCGTACTACCGCCCACCGACACGGCGGCCGGGCGAGTGACGTTGCACGCCAGGCTGATTCACGCCCCGGGTTGCTCGTCCCGGACCGCCGATGATGAGTCGAATTGCCGGACAGTTATCGGCGAACCGAGTTGCCGGGGCGCGGAGGGTATCCGCCGGATGTGTCATTGGGACAGCCATTGCTCGATGAGGTCCAGTGACGCTGTCGAATACAGCGCTTCGCCGTCTTCCGCGTCGAGCAGTGTCCAGCGCTGATCGCGCACCAGCAGGTAGCCCGCTCGTTCGGCGCGACTGGCGAGCTGCTGCTCTCGGACCGATTCCGGATCGGAAGTCACCGGATACTCCTTTCGCTAGATAGTGCCCTGTGAATGTTCTTGGGGGACAAAGAATTCGACCCAATATTCGTGCCGGATCGCATCCCATAACCGTGAGAGCTCCGGGAATCGCTCGCGCAGGTCGGCCAGATCCGGTGCGACGGCAGGTGTCGCGGCGCACAGCAGCGGCTGTGCTTCGGATAGGTTGCGCACCAGCATTATTCGAATGCGGTGGCGATCGATCCGCCAGTCCGCGTGCCAGCCGTCGACCTCGGTGCGACGCTCGCTCATTCCGGACCCCCGTCGAAGTCAGTCAGTGTCGTGATCGTTCGCGGGTGCGCCGGAGACCGGCGATGCCAGCTCGTTGAGCTTGTCCAGTACCTCGTGCAATGTGCGCAGGGGCAGCCCACGGGGAGCGTGCGGCTCGCTGTCCAACGGAGGAAACGCGATCCCCCGGGCGGCGGTCCGCTCGCGCGGGGTCACCGATTGCGGGACGAGCCGTCCGGCATCGACCAGCGTGTAGTACGCCGCCGCCTTCCACGCGCACCGATGAATCCGGCAGGTACGGTGCCTGCGCATCAGTTCTTGCGCCAGCTCGATGTCCGCGTACTCGCAGATCTCCGGCAGGGTGAAGGTGAGTTCCCGGCTCATCACGCCGCACCCACCGCACATGCCCCCGGACGCGCTGCCCGTGCCCAAGTGGTTGCGGGACAGACGGTTTCGAGATCGAAGTCCTCGCATACCCGTGCCGGTCGATCATCGACATGAGCCAGGTCGTAGACAACGAGCGCGGCCACATCGAGCCCGGCCGCAATACCGAGGGCGTATCCGATCGGATCGGGCGTATCCTGCGGCGGCCGTATCGTGTAAACGTACTGATAGCCCAACGACTCGGCGTGCCGCGCCACGGCGCTCGCGTGCTCGGGCGCCGCGAGTCCGGACACGTCACCGCGCACGAATCCGATAGCTTTCGGCCGGGCACTTCGGCGTGTATCCATTTCTGCCACTTGCTTGTTCGTTATCATTGCGAGCCTCCGGTCGTACCGAGTCTTTGGGCACCCGTCCGCGAATGGGATGGAACCGTCGAGCCAGCGGGCGGGATCTCGCATCAAAGCCTTCCGCCCGGGCGTCTCCATCAGATCACTCGACCGTCAAAATGACACTGCCGAATCAGCATCTCTCCGAAAGTGATTCAAAACCGCAGGGCGCCTGCCACTATGGCTGTCGACCCCTGTCATTTCTGATAGTGCCAAGGAGCTGCGATGGTCTTTGCGGGACACACTTCACTGCCACGACGCCAGCTGGGGCAGTTCGTGCGCCGACAGCGCGAGGCGAATACGTCATTCACCCAGGAGGCGGTCGCGAAAGCGATGCAGTGGAGCCACAGTAGGTACGCGCGCTTCGAACGAGGAGAACCCGGCAAGGTGCTGGACCGGGATCTCGTCGAGCTCGGCAAGATCCTCGAAATTCCGGACCATGAAGTCGCGGCCATGATCGAGCTGGCTCGGCAGGTGGCCGAAAAGACTTGGTACAACCCGTACAACGATCTCATTCGAGCCAACCTCGACGTGTACATGCGCTTGGAGACCGACGCGCGGTCGATGGAGATCTGGCGACCCGATCTGGTGCCCGGCCTACTCCAAACGGCCGACTACGCCGCCGCGCTGAACCGGATCCACTTCCCGAAGGAATCCGAGGAGGAGCATGAGCGCCGGATCGAGTTGAAGATGCAGCGGCAGAAGATCCTCACCCGCAAGAAGTCGGCGGTCACTGTCGATCTCATCCTGCACGAATGTGTTCTGCACACAATCGTCGGAAGCGAGGCGATCACAGCGGCTCAGTGCCGACATCTTGCGGACATGAGCACACAGCCGAACATCTCGATCCGCATCCTGCCGTTCAAGGCAGGATTTCCACTTGGCACACCAGTCGGACCGTTCGTAATCCTCGACTTCGAACCCAAACCGAACGGTGTAGCCGAACCGACCGTCGTCTACGTCGAGAACTACTCCGGCGACATGTACCTTGAGGAAGAGACGGACGTCGAGCTGCACCGGCGGGCGTCTGCGACGATCCAGCACACAGCGCTGGATGCGGTGGCCAGTAGGGCACTGCTGCGGCAGGTAGCACGGAAGGACTCGAGACAGTGAGCGATGACCGCCTAGCGGGTGCGAAATGGTTCAAGAGCACCCGCAGCTCCGGAAACCACGAATGTGTGGAGGTGGCATTCCTGGACGGCGGTGGCATAGGGGTTCGCGACAGCAAGAATCCGACCGGCCCGGCACTGGTATTCACTCCCGGCGAGTGGGACGCCTTCACCGCAGGCGTACAAGACGGTGAGTTCACCCGCCCCACGGCGTAACAACCTCGAACTGATCGCGGGTAGCGGCCTCAGTCCAACACGCAATGGACTGAGGCCGTTACTGTTTCTGGTAATGGCCCCACGTCCAAATAGGTTGCCTCGGAATCGACCTGCGCTACCGCGGCTTTGTCACACCGCGCAAGAAATCGCGGGGTGAACCCATGCGCGGCACGCGAAGTGGTGCGCGGAACATCCCGAGGCTGGGACGCGCATTGCTTGTTGCGCGCCAGCGACGAATCCCACCGCTGCGATCGGGTGGGGAGATGGGGTTACGGAAGGACATTCTCGGCTGGTTGTCGACGGCCTGGCGTGCGGCCACCGAATGTCCCGGTGCGCGCCGCGGTGAATTCGCGTTCGACGCGGTCGATTAGTTCGGCGACGGCGACGACATCGTGTACCCCGGCCACGCCGTGGCCCGCGCTGAACATCTGCGCCTGGACCGATGATTGCTGCTGGTCGCCCTGCCCTAGCTCGGCGGCATCGAATCCGGTTTCGGCACGGTGCGTTTCGGCGTTTGCGGTATCGACCCGGATCATGCTGGTCGGCAGGCCGGTGAGTGCGCTGGTCAGCTCGATATCGTCCATCGATGCACGTACCACCGCCTGCTTGTAGGACTCGTGCGCGGCGCTCTCCGCGGTAGCGATGAAGGGCGTGCCCATGTAGCCGAGATCGCAACCGGCGGCCAGGGCCGCGAAAAGGCTGGCACCATCGGTGATGCCGCCCGCGAGCACCAGCGGACCGTCCCAGATCCGGCGAACCGCGCGAATGAAGACGAGTGGGTTCGCCCATCCGGTCTGCCCTCCGGCGCCTGCGGTGAGTAGTACCAGTCCGTCGACACCCGCGGCGATCGCACGCTCGACATGACGCATGGATGCCACATCGGAGAAGACCAGCACACCGGCGTCGTGCAGCGGTCCGACGACCTGGGCGGGCGATCCGACGCTGGTGATGACAGCGGGTACCCGATGGGCGGTGATGACGGCGAGATCGGCTGCCAGCCGAGCATTCGTCCGGTGCACGACGAGATTCGGGATGATCAGGCCCGCGCGCTGCTCGAGGTGGCACAGCCACCGGTCCACATCGGCCGATGACGCGGCGTTGTGCACCGGAAACGAGGCTCCGATGCCACTCTCGGCCGCTGCCACCGCCAGTTCCAAGCCGGATACCCCCGTCATCGGTGCGGCGATGAGCGGAATACGGAAGCGGTCCAGAAACCCGGCCACGGCTTCGTTGGTCATCCTGCACTTCACTTTCACGTCACACAGATCAATGTGGTTGCACGTTCGGGTCGGTGCTGGTCACGTTCGTCATCGCGCTGATCATGCGACACGGTCGCCAACCCAGCACCGCGGGATTGTCGAGTAGCGGATCTGCTCGCGGCGGCCGAGATGCGTTGGCATCCGGCCGCTTCGGCGTCAGCCGAGATCGAAGGGACCGTCGGCGATGACAGTGCCGAGCAGCCCGAGATCGACGCCGAGATCGGCTGTCGCGGCGACACAGGCCGCGACATCCTTGCGCAGGAAAGGCGCCGCCAACCGTTCGAATTTCGGGAATCCCCCGGAGCGCCGAATCGAACTGGCCGCGAAGCTGTTACCGCTGCACGCCGCCAGCGCATCCAGCAAATCGTTGTCCTCGATGCCCAATCGCCTGCCGACCTCCGCCGCGAGCGCCACCAGCTGTGCGTTCGCGGCGAACAGCGCGTTGTTCACCAGTTTCACGCCCAATGCGCTGCCGAGCCCGCCCGTGGCCACAATCGTTCGGGCGTAGGCTTCGAGCACCGGGCGCGCCGCCTCCACCGCCAACGCCGGACCGCCCAGCAGCACCGTCAGCTTGCCCGCCGCGATATCTTCGGCCGAACCGCTCACCGGCCCGTCCAACAGCACCGGTCCGTCCGGATGCGTTGCGGCCAAATCCTTTACCGTCGACACCGCGCCCGTGGTATGCGACACCACAACCGTATCCGGGCCTGCCGCCGCCAACACGCCGTCGGCACCGCCCACGACCTCGACCAATTGCGCGTCGGAGAACACGCAGACGATCACGATATCGGCCGCCGCGGCCGCAGCGACCACCGAATCCACTACCTCCGCACCACATTCGCGCAACCGTTCCCGTACCGGTTCACGGCGCGCATGGACCACCACCCGATAGCCCGCACGCACCAGCCGAACCACCATCGGCTCGCCCATCCGTCCCGCACCGACAAACCCGATGACCTGCGACATACGCGCACTCCTCACTGAGATCCACGACCAACCTACACAAGGCTACCGTTGCACTTACGATAGGCAATACGATATATATTTCGGCGGATCGGCGATACGGTTACGAGAGGCCGATTCTCCAGTGGCGGATATGATCCATCCACGTACGACGCCGCAGGCAGAGGAGGGCAAGTGACCGGCCGACTCACGGACAAGGTTGCGTTCATAACCGGAGCAGCGCGAGGTCAGGGCCGCGCGCACGCGGTGCGCATGGCCACCGAAGGCGCCGACATCATCGCCGTAGACGTCGCGGGGCCACTCCCGCCAGCGGTTCCCTATGATTCGGCGACGCCCGACGATCTCGCCGAGACGGTGCGCCTGGTCGAAGCGACCGGCCGCCGCATACTTGCCTCCACGGTCGACATCCGGGACCTGGACGGATTGCGCAAGGCCGTGAACGAAGGCATCGACACCCTCGGCCGCCTCGACACCATCGTCGCCAACGCCGGAATCTGCATCCCGGAAACCTGGGACGCGATAACCCCCGAATCCTTCCGGGATGTCATCGACGTCAATGTCATCGGAACCTGGAATACCGTCGTCGCGGGCGCCCGGCACATTATCGATGGCGGCCGTGGCGGGTCCATCATCTTGATCAGCTCCGCCGCGGGCGTGAAGATGCAGCCGTTCATGGTGCATTACACGGCCAGCAAACACGCCATCACCGGCATGGCCCGATCTCTGGCGGCCGAACTCGGCAAACACGACATCCGCGTGAACAGCGTGCACCCCGGCGCGGTCAATACGCCGATGGGCAGCGGTGACATGGTCACCGCGCTGGGCCGGGCGTTCGAATCCAATCCGCAACTGGCGCATATGACCACACCGTTCCTCCCGGCGTGGATCGCCGAAGCGGATGACGTAGCCAATGCCGTGTGCTGGCTGGCCAGCGACGAAGCCCGCCTCATCACCGCAGCCCAGATATCGGTAGACCTAGGTTCCACTCAATACTGAGCTCAGTACTAAGGACATATCCATGTCGCTTCTCGAAGGCCGCGTCGCCGTTGTCACCGGAGGCGCCCAGGGCATTGGACTCGCCATCGCCGAAACATTCGTGGCCCACGACGCACGTGTGGTGGTGGGTGATCTGAATCCTGGTGATACGCAACAGATTCTGGGCGCCGATGTCGCCCGTGCGGTGCGCTGCGATGTCACGCGGGCACCCGATATCGCAGCCCTGCTCGATACGGCGCTCACCGAATTCGGTGCGCTCGACATCATGGTGAACAACGCGGGCATCACCCGCGACGCGTCCATGCGCAAGATGTCCGAAGAGGACTTCGACGAGGTGATCGCGGTACATCTCAAAGGCACCTGGCACGGCACCAGGCTGGCGGCGGCGATCATGCGGGAAGCCCGGCGCGGCAGCATCGTGAACATATCCTCGCTCTCGGGCAAGGTCGGAATGGCCGGTCAGACCAACTACTCCGCCGCGAAGGCGGGCATCATCGGATTGACCAAGGCCGCGGCCAAGGAAACGGCCGGACACGGGGTACGGGTCAATGCCATCCAGCCCGGGTTGATTCGTTCGGCGATGACCTTGGCGATGCCCGAACACGTTTGGGCGCAGAAGATGTCCGAAATTCCGATGTCGCGCGCCGGCGAGCCGACCGAGGTCGCGAATGTCGCACTGTTCCTGGCCTCGGACCTGTCCTCCTATATGACGGGAACCACCTTGGAGGTCACCGGTGGGCGATTCATGTAACCGCCGTAGGCCGATCCGAGGCGTCGATTTCCTTGCTCCTGGAGACGAATTGCATGCGTGAAGTTGTGATCTGCGAACCCGTCCGCACCCCCATCGGACGCTACGGTGGATCGTTGCGGTCGCTGTCCGCGGTCGACCTCGGCGTCGCCGCATTACAAGGTCTGTTGCGGCGCACCGGAATCGATCCCGAACTCGTCGAGGACGTCGTGCTCGGACACTGCTATCCGAACAGCGAGGCACCGGCCATCGGCCGCGTGGTCGCACTGGATGCCGGATTGCCGGTCACGGTCGGTGGGATGCAGGTCGACCGGCGGTGCGGTTCGGGTCTGCAAGCGGTCATCCAGGCCGTGCTGCAGGTACAGAGCGGCGCCAACGAGGTGGTTGTCGCGGGTGGCGCCGAGAGTATGAGCAATGTCGCGTTCTATTCGCTCGATATGAGGTGGGGCGGGGCACGCGGGGGTGTAAAGGTACACGATGGTCTCGTTCGCGGCCGCGAAACGGCGGGCGGACAACATCATCCGGTCCCCGGCGGCATGTTGGAGACCGCGGAGAACCTGCGCAGGACCTACGAGATCACCCGCGAGGAGCAGGATCGACTCGCCGTGCGCTCGCATCAGCGTGCGGTCGCGGCCCAGCAGAACGGCGCGAGCGCCGAGCAGATCATCCCGGTCACCGTATCCACACGGGGTACGGAAAGCCGGATCGAGACAGATGAACACCCGCGCGCCGATACCACCGTCGAGGCCCTCGCCGAGTTGAAACCCATTCGCGCACAGCTGGATCCGGATGCGACGGTGACAGCGGGCAATTCCAGCGGCCAGAACGACGCCGCCGCCATGTGCCTGGTCACCACGCGCGAGAAAGCCGAACAACTCGGGCTCACCCCACTGGTCACCCTCAAATCGTGGGCGGTGGCGGGAGTGCGACCCGACATCATGGGCATAGGCCCGGTGCCCGCGACCGAGGCGGCGCTGAGCCTGGCCGGGCTCACCCTCGCCGATATCGACCTGATCGAACTCAACGAGGCATTCGCCGCCCAGGCCCTCGCCGTGCTGCGCGAGTGGAAGTTCGGCGAGCAGGATCTGGAACGCACGAATCTGCACGGCTCCGGCATCTCGCTCGGCCATCCGGTGGGTGCCACCGGCGGACGAATGCTCGCGACGCTCGCGCGCGAAATGCACCGGCGCGAATTGCGTTACGGGCTGGAAACCATGTGTATCGGCGGCGGACAGGGCCTCGCCGCCGTTTTCGAAAGGGTGGCATGACCAAGCGCGTATTCACCTCGTTGGACCAGCTGCGTGCCGCGGTCGGCGAATCCATCGGACCGGGACCATGGCTGACTGTCGACCAGGCTCGAATCGATGCCTTCGCCGAAGCCACCGGCGACGACCAGTGGATCCACGTCGACCCGCGGCGCGCCGCGGACGGACCATACGGCGCGACCATCGCCCACGGCTACCTCACGCTCTCACTGATCCCGCTGCTGGGCCGCGACATCTACGCCCTCGACTTCGGCACGGCCCGAATCAACTACGGCAGCAACACCGTTCGCTTCCCGTCGGCGGTCCGCTCGGGCACACGCATCCGTGCCACCGCGACCATCGCGGACCTGCGAGTCGAACAGGCAACGGCTCAGTTGACCGTCCGCTGGACCATCGAAAACGAAGGACAGCCCAAACCGGCGTGTGTTGCGGAAACGATCACGGTGGTGGTGCTGTGAAACTCGCACAAACGCACGGTCTTTCCGAGATCCAGACCGAAATCCTGAATACCGTCCGCGCATTCGTGGACAAGGAGATCATTCCCAGCGCTCAGGAACTCGAACACGCCGACACCTACCCACAGGCCATCGTCGACCGCATGGCGGAGATGGGGCTGTTCGGCCTCATGATCCCCGAGGAATACGGTGGACTCGGCGAATCACTGCTCACCTACGCACTCTGCGTCGAAGAACTCGCACGGGGCTGGATGAGCATTTCCGGGGTGATCAACACCCACTTCATCGCCGCGTATCTGCTTCAGCACCACGGCACTCCGGAGCAGAAGCGGCACTTTTTGCCCCGGATGGCCACGGGCGAGATCCGCGGCGCGTTCTCGATGTCGGAACCCGAACTCGGCTCGGATGTGGCCGCCATTCGCACGAAAGCGATCCGCGACGAGGCCGGCGATTACGTCATCGACGGCCGGAAGATGTGGTTGACCAACGGCTCGACAGCGACCGTGGTCGCGGTCTTGGTCCGCACCGACGAAGGACGCGAACGTCCGCACGACAACCTCACCACCTTCCTGATCGAAAAGCCCGCCGGATACGGCACGGTGGCGCCGGGTCTGACCATTCCCGGCAAGATCCACAAAATGGGCTACAAGGGCATCGATACCACCGAGCTACTGTTCGACAACTACGTCGCGGCCGCGGACACGGTGCTCGGCGGCACTCCAGGCGAGGGCTTCAGGCAGATGATGGATGGCATCGAAGTCGGCCGTGTCAATGTCGCCGCGCGCGCCTGCGGAATAGCCATTCGCGCATTCGAACTCGGCGCCCGCTATGCCCAGCAGCGCTCGACCTTCGGCAAACCCATCGTCGAGCACCAGGCCATCGGCTTTTCGCTGGCGGAGATGGCGACCAAAGTCGAAGCGGCACATCTGATGATGGTCAATGCCGCCCGGCTCAAGGATTCCGGTGAACGCAACGACGTCGCCGCGGGCATGGCCAAATACCTGGCCAGCGAATTCTGCAACGAAGTCACCCAGGCCAGTTTCCGCATCCACGGCGGCTACGGGTATTCCACCGAGTACGAGATCGAGCGGCTGATGCGCGAGGCGCCGTTCATGCTGATCGGCGAAGGTACCAGTGAGATCCAGAAACGGATCATCAGCAAGGGCGTCCTGCGCGACTACCGTCTCTGAACCTCGACCGACTGGCCCTGCACGAACAGGGGCCGGTCGGGCAGCTGTCGGACGCACGCCAGACTGTGCACCGTCAGGCCCAGACGGCGATCAGATCCGAGCTGACGGTCACCTGCCCGGTGGTGTCCTCAGCACACTCACACGCGCGACCACCGCCCCGAAATACAGCGCGGTCGCCGTCCCGTAGTTCCGGACGGCGACCGCGATATGTAGAGACCGGTGCCCAGCTGTCAGACCGAGCTCATCTCGGCTGGAATCGTTGCGCACCATCGATACGCACGACCTCGCCATTGATGTACGGGTTTTCCAGCAGGTGCTGGGCGAGCGAGGCGTACTCGTCCGGCGCGCCGAGCCGCTTCGGGAACGGCACCGAGGCGGCGAACTTCGCCAGCCGCTCCTCGCCGAGGAAGTCCATCAGCGGGGTGTGGATGGTGCCCGGTGCGATGCTGTTCAACCGGATGCCCACCGAACTGAGATCCCGTGCACCGGACAAGGTCAGCGAGATCACGCCGCCCTTGGCCGCCGAGTAGGCGGACTGACCGATCTGGCCCTCGTACCCGGCGATCGAACTCGTCATCACGATCGCGCCGCGCTCCCCATTCGGCTTGGGGTCCAGCTTCGCGATCCGCGCGGCGGCCAGGCGCAGCACGTTGTAGGTGCCGGTGAGATACAAAGAGATGGTGTCGGCGAATCCCTTCAGCGTCGCCGGGCTGCCGTCCCGGTTGATGACGCGCTCCAACACACCGAAACCACCGTGGGCGATAACCGCGTACCGCAGCACACCCAGCTCGTCCGCCTTCGCGAGCGCGGCCTCGATGGTCGCGTCATCGAGCACGTCGGTGCGCACATAGGCGACCTTGTTACCGAGTTCATCGGCCAACGCCGTCGCCTTCTCGTCGTTGACGTCGGCGATGACGACGGCGGCGCCCGCACCGTGCAACCGGCGCACCGTGGCATCGCCCAACCCACCGGCACCGCCGGTCACCAGTACCACTTCACCTTCGAACGACACAGCGTCTCCTTACTTTTTGGGTCGATTGTGGTGCGAGCCGAAAGCCCTTACGCACCAGTCCATTTGGGGGCACGTTTCTCGGCGAAGGCCAGCGCGCCCTCCTGCGCGTCCTTCGACTGGAATACCGGAATGACCAGTTCCAGCTGCTTCTGCCACATCTCGTCGGAGGTCCAATCACTGGATTTGACGAGGACCTCTTTGGTCTTGGCGACGGCCAGCGGCCCATTGGCGGTGATCCGCTCGGCCAGGGCCAGCGCTTCGTCGAGTGCGTTTCCGGGCTCGGTGAGCACATTCACCAGGCCGTAGGCCGCGGCCTCCTCGGCCGTGAAATTGTCGCCGGTCAGCGCCAGTTCGACGGCCTTCTGATAAGGAATGCGGCGCTGCAACCGCAGCAACGCACCACCCGCGGCGACCAGACCGCGCTTGACCTCGGGCACACCGAATGTCGCGGTTTTCGAGGCGACGATCAGATCGGTCGCCAGCACCACCTCGGTGCCACCCGCCAGCGCGTACCCCTCGACCGCGGCGATGATCGGCTTGACCGGCGGCTTTTCGGTGAAACCGAGGCCACGCCCCGGCACGATCACGATCTCACCGGCCGAGAATGCCTTCAAATCCATTCCCGCACAGAAATTCCCACCGGCGCCGGTCACCACGGCGACCAACAGTTCCGGACTCTCGTCGAGCTCATCGACCGCGTCGGCCAGTCCCTGACTGACCGCGGTATTGATCGCATTGCGCGCATCCGGCCGGTTGATGGTGATCACCAGCGTGCGCCCGCGGCGTTCCCGCAGAACCTCATCCGACATATTCGGTCACACCTCCACGATGAGCGCGCCGCCCTGACCGCCGCCCGCACACATCGCCGCAACCCCGATGCCGCCGCCGCGCCGGCGCAGCTCGTAGAGCAACGTGGTCACCATGCGGGCACCGGACGCCGAAATCGGATGCCCCAGACTGCATCCGCTACCCGAGAAGTTCACCAGCTCTTCGTCGAGTCCGTGCTCGCGCACCGCGGCGATCGGCACCGACGCGAAGGCCTCGTTGATCTCCCACAGCGCCACATCGGCGGGCTTCAGACCGGCGCGGTCCAGGATCTTGCCGATCACCTTGCCCGCGGCGAGTCCGTTGTCGGCCGGGGTGACGGCGGTATTGGCCCACGCCCGCACGGTCCCGAGAACCTCGAGTCCCTCGGCGGCGGCATAGTCGTCGCCGACCAGCGTCACCGCCGCCGCGGCGTCGTTGATCCCGCTGCTGTTACCGGCCGTGATCGAGAAGCCCTCGATCTCCGGATGCAGCACGGGCAGGGCCGCCAGCCGCTCCAAAGTGGTATCGCGGCGCGGGAATTCATCGACCGCGAAGTCGATCACCGAACCGTCGAGCTGCTGGATTTTCATCGGCACGATCTCGTCGACGAACTTTCCGGCATCGATCGCGGCGACCGCGCGCTGATGCGACCGCAGTGCCCACGCGTCCATCTCCGAGCGAGTGATGCCCACCTTCTTGGCCGTATTCCAGCCGACGGTGATCGCCATGTCGAGGGTCGGCGCGTCCGGCGTCTCCGGATGTGACGGCGGCATCCACGGCTCGATGAACTCGAGCTCGGCCCGGCCTGGCACTCGCCACTTCATCAGCGGCGCGGTCGACAGCGACTGCACACCGCCCGCGACGATCACCCGCTCCATTCCCGAGACGATGTGCGCGGCACCGTTCCCGATCGCGGTAAGACTGCCCGTGCAGTGGCGATTGACCGCCTGTCCCGGCACGGTCAGCATGCCGCTGGCCACGGCGGCATGTCGCGCCAGATCGCCACCGCCGTAATTCAATTCGGCGAGTATGACGTCGTCGACGGCGGCAGGATCAATACCGGCCCGGCGAACCGCCTCGGGCAGGATCGTGGTCGCCAGGGTTTCGGAGGGCACATTCGCCAGCGCCCCTTTGAATGATCGTCCGATCGCCGTCCTGACGGCACTGACCATGACAGGTTTGGCCATATCTCTCAACCCTCTGAGCTATCGAGCCGCACCCTCGGGCGCAGCATTTCGAATGTATTCATCACATTACAGTTAGTAATACAGTATAGACTTACTGCATCTTTCTCAGCACGGTGTGGCCACCGTTACTGCATCGAATTATCCTGGCGCAGTGAATATTTCGATCAGATCGACACCGTGTCCAGCGATCTGATCGCGCTGCCGCCGCCAGTCCGTCATCGGGGGCCATGCCGACCGCGACAACGACCACCACACCGGCGACGCTCATCGGGCCACCTCGATCATTTCGAAATCGGATTTCTCGGCGCCGCAATCCGGACATGTCCAGTCGTCCGGAATCTCGTCCCACCGGGTGCCGGGCGCGATGCCGTCATCGGGCCAGCCCAATTCCTCGTCGTATTCGAATCCGCAGATGATGCAGCGGAACAGCCGATAGGTGGTCGCGGTCTCGTTCATCGGCCTTTGCCCCACGGCACGGCTTTGACGAAACCGCCCGCGTCCACTCGCAATTGGCTGCCGGTGATGTAGCGAGCGTCCTCACCGGCCAGGAAGACGATGAGATTGGAGACGTCCTGCGGTTCGATGTACGGGATGGGCATCGCCTGCATCGCCGGGAAGGCCTGCTCGGCGTCCTCGCGGGTCGGCGCCTCCTTGTCGGGGCGGAAGACTTTGTACATGCCCTCGTTGTGCAGCATGTCGGTGTTCACATTGGTCGGGTGCACCGCGTTCACCCGGATCGACTTCTTCGCCAACTGGATCGACAAGTCGTTGACATATTGTGCGACAACCTGTTTTGCGAAGCTGTAGGCCGAGCCACCGGGCCCCTGTTTAGTGGAACTACCCAGTTGGGCCGCCAACGACCCGGTCGCGATGATGGACGCTCCGGCACCGAGGTACGGGATGCTGGCCTGGATGACATTGAACACCCCCACCAGATCGGTATCGACGGTGTCCGACCACGACTGCATGGTCTGGCCCTTGCCCATCGCCGAAATCCCGGCATTCGCCACTACGATGTCGAGCCGGCCCAATGCCTCGACACCGGCCGCGATGGCACTCCAGACCGCGCTGCGCTCCCGCACGTCCACGATCACGGGATGGACACGGACGCCTTCCTTTTCGACCAGCCGGGCCGTCTCCCCCAGATCCTCCGGACGCGCCAGCGGGTAGGTATTCCCCTCGAGGTCGGCGCAGATATCCAGTGCGATGATGCTCGCACCCTCGGCGGCCAGATTGACCGCATGCGAACGGCCCTGCCCGCGCGCGGCACCCGATATCACCGCGACCTTGTCGTCCAATTTCCCCACGGGTTACACCCTTTCCGTCATTCAGTGGTGGGCCGCGCGCCGAGAGTCGCCACGGTGTCGCGAACTGTTCAGTGCCGCCTCGGAATTCGGCTGCCGATGGTTTTGGTCTCCAGATACTGCTGGAAACCCTCCAGGCCGCACTGGCGGCCGACTCCGCTGTTCTTGTAGCCGCCGAAGGGGGCGTCGGCGCCGTAGAACATGCCGCCGTTGACACCGATCGCGCCGGTCCGGATGCGCCGCGCGATACCCATCCCCCGCTCCAGCGACACCGAGAGCACCGCGCCCGCAAGACCGTAGGTGCTGTCGTTGGCGATGCGTACCGCCTCCTCGTCGTCGGAGAACGGCATCAGCACCAGCACCGGGCCGAAGATCTCCTCCTGGGCGATCGGCAGGCTCGGATCGTCGCAGACGAATACCGTCGGCTCGACGAAGTAACCACCGGCAAGATGCGGTGGCAGGTTCTGCACTGCCGCACCGCCGGTGACAAGGCGGGCGCCGTCGACGGTCGCGCGCGTGCACGCATCCAGGACATGGCTGCGCTGGGCCGCACTGATCACCGGTCCCACCAGGGTTTGCGGCAGTGCCGGATCACCCACCGGCACCGCCTCGAACGCCGCGGCCACCTGCGCGACCATCTCGTCGAACTTCGACCGGTGCACGAGCATCCGGCTGGTCGCGGCACATGCCTGACCGGCGTGCACGCAGACGCCGACCGCGCTGCGCAGTGCCACCACCGGGTCGGCATCGTCCAATACGATCAGCGCCGACTTTCCGCCCAGCTCGAGAAATGTCCGCTTCATGGTGTCCGCGCCCTGCCGCATCAGCGTGCGCCCGACCGCAGTCGACCCGGTGAAGGAGATCATGTCCACCCGCGGATCGGTCGCCAGCAATCCGGCGACCTCGTTGGACGGCGTGGGGACGACATTGACGACACCCGGCGGAAAGTCGGTGCGCTCGGCGATGAGCCGCCCGAGTCGGGTGGCATGCCACGGCGTATTCGGATCGGGTTTGAGCACCACGGTATTTCCCGCCGCCAGCGCGGGACCGAGTTTGTTGAGCGCGATCTCGAGCGGGAAATTCGACGGACAGATCGCCGCGACCACACCCACCGGTTCCTGAATCACGGTGCGCACGTTGCGATCACCGAACAGACCGCCGCCCTCGAGCACGCGCTCCCAGCCGAATTCGCCGATCAGCCGCGACGGATAGCGCAGGGACTCCGCCAGCGGCCAGTCCAGTTGCGCATTGCGCAGCGTCATCGCCGGAGCTCCGGCCTCGGCGACGAGTTCCTCGCCCAGCTCATCCTTTTCGGCCTCGATGGCCTGCTGCAGTTGGTCCAGGCATCGCTGCCGCAGCGCCCGATTCGTCGACCAGTCGGTTGCATCGAAGGCCCGGCGCGCGGCCGCGATCGCCCGCAGCATATCCGCCGAACCCGCCGCCGCCGTGCTGCCCAGCACGTCGCCGGTGGCGGGGCTGATGTTGTCGAACGCGGCACCCGAGGCGGCCGCGACCAGCTCGCCGTCGATCAGCATCCGGAATTCGGCTCGCTCGGCGGCGCGGCGCCCCAATTCGACAATGGGCGCCGCCGCCTCCCCGACGGTCTCGCTCACGACTGCGCCCCGCTAGCACTCGGCTCCGTACGCGAAGGCGCACCGTGCCGATGGTTCACTCGCTGACGCTCGCTCACGACTGCGCCCCGCCAGCACTCGGCTCCGTCGTACGCGACCGCGCGCTGTGCTGGATGGTTCGCTCGCTCTCCCTCACATTTCCTCCTGGTCGTCGGGCGGGCAGTTACCGCGCGTCACCGCCTCGCGCGCGGCAGGTAGTGAGCTCCGGGTACGCGGGAAGCAACGCTGATTCCCTTCGGACGACGTTGTCCGAGACCCACCGGGATAGTCCATCCTGGATGCTTAACTGTAAGCATTACCGTATATTACTTCAAGACGGTGAGCAATCGCAGGAAAAGGAGCTCCAATGTCGGGTCTGCTCAATGGCGTCCGAGTAGTCGAACTGGCGTCGTGGACGTATGTGCCCAGCGCCGGCGCCGCACTGGCGGATTGGGGCGCGGATGTGATCAAGATCGAGGACACCAGGGGCGGCGATCCGTGTCGCGCCCTGGTCGTCGGCGGTCTGGATCTCGCACACTCGCCGGTGCGGGCCAACTACATGATGGAACTCGGCAACCACGGCAAGCGCAGCATCGGCGTGGATATCAAATCCGAGCGCGGACACGAAATCCTCGGCAAGCTGATCGCGAATGCCGATGTGTTCCTGACCAATTGGCTACCAGGACCGCTCGAACGCGCCGGTTTGTCCGTCGAACGAATTCGTGAATTCAACCCGAAGATCATCATCGCTCGCGGCAGCGGCCACGGCAGTCGCGGACCCGAGCGCGAGCGCGGCGGATTCGACGGTGCCAGCTACCTGGCGCGCGCCGGTGTCGCCTACGCCCTCACCCCACCCGACGCCGAATATCCGGTGGCCCAGGGGCCAGCCTTCGGCGATCTCCAGGGCGGCATCACCCTGGCGGGCGGTGTCACGGCGGCGCTGTTCCACCGCGAGCGCACCGGACACGCTCCGATCGTCGACAGTTCCCTACTGGCGCAGGGCATGTGGGCCGTGGCCCCGGATATCGCGGCGGCCGATTACTACGACATCGACCGGATTCCGCCGAACCCGGCGGGCACCGCACTCAATCCCGCCGTCAACCGGTACAAGACGCGCGACGGCCGCTGGGTGCAGATGATGCTGCTGCAGGCGGACCGCTATTGGCGGGGATTCTGCGAGCGCATCGGCCGGGCCGATATGGCCACCGACGAACGGTTTGTTCCGCTGGCGAATCTGGTCGCCAACCACGAGGCCGCCACGGCCGAACTCCGCAGGACCTTCGCCGAACGCGATCTCGCCGAATGGCAGAAGATCCTGGCCGAGGAGCCGGGTGTATGGGCCACCCTCGCCAGCCCGCAGGAAGTGCTCGCCGACCCCCAGGTGGCCGCCAACGGCTATCTGATGACATTGACCGACAGCGCCGGTAAGGCCTACCGAACCGTCAGCGCCCCAGTGCAATTCGATGAGACCCCGGCACCGCCGACCCGCTCGCCGGAGTACGGCGAACACACCGAGACCATCCTGCTCGAACTCGGCATGGACTGGGACGAGATCGTCGCCGCCAAAGATGCGGGCGCGGTGCTCTGAAACGGATCCCATCGACCATCCCGCAACGGCCCACCACGGGCTATATTGTAAGCCATACTGTAAACTCCTCGAAGGAGAGTGGACGTGGATAAGAACGACATGATCCTGATCAGCGTCGATGACCACATCATCGAACCGCCGGACATGTTCGAAAACCACCTGCCCAAGAAGTACGCCGCCGACGCGCCGCGGTTGATACACACCGACGACGGCGCCGACATGTGGAAATTCCGCGACATCGTGGTTCCCAATGTCGCGCTCAATGCGGTGGCGGGGCGACCCAAGGACGAGTACGGGCTCGAACCCGAAGGGCTGGACGAGATCCGGCCCGGCTGCTACGACGTCGATGAGCGCGTCAAGGATATGAATGCCGGCGGCATTCTGGCGTCGATGAACTTCCCGTCGTTTCCGGGATTCGCGGCCCGCCTGTTCGCCACCGACGATTCGGACTTCTCACTGGCGCTGGTGCGGGCCTACAACGACTGGCACATCGATGAATGGTGCGGCGCCTATCCCGGCCGCTTCATTCCGATGGCCCTGCCAGTGATCTGGGATGCCGAACTGTGCGCCGCCGAGGTGCGCCGCTGCGCGACCAAAGGTGTGCATTCGCTGACGTTCACGGAGAACCCGGCGGCATTGGGCTATCCCAGTTTTCATGACCCGTACTGGAATCCGCTGTGGCAGGCCCTGGTCGACACCGACACCGTGTGCAGCGTCCACATCGGATCATCGGGACGGCTCTCCATTCCCGCGGTCGACTCGCCGCCGGATGTGATGATCACCCTGCAGCCGATGAATATCGTGCAGGCCGCGGCGGATCTGTTGTGGTCCAAACCCATAAAGGACTACCCGGACCTGAAGATCGCGCTGTCCGAGGGTGGCACCGGCTGGATCCCGTACTTCCTGGAACGCGTCGACCGCACCTTCGAAATGCATTCGACATGGACCATGCAGGACTTCGGCGGCAAGCTGCCCTCGGAGGTTTTCCGGGACCACTTCCTGACCTGTTTCATCAGTGACCCGGTCGGTGTGCGGCTGCGCAACGAAATCGGTATCGACAACATCTCGTGGGAAGCCGACTACCCGCACAGCGACTCGATGTGGCCCGATGCTCCGGAGGCACTGCACGAGGTGCTGCAGCGCGAGCAGGTGCCAGACGACGAGATCGACAAGATGACGCATCTGAATGCCATGCGCTGGTACTCCTTCGACCCGTTCGCCCATGTGCCCCGCGAGAAGGCCACCGTCGGCGCATTGCGCGCGGCCGCCGGGGACCACGATGTCAGCATTCAGGCGCGCAGCCACAAGTCGACCGCGGCCGAGGAGAAGCTGCGGCAGTTCCAGTCGCAGATCAAAGCCGCGACCGCCCAGAACGCGAGCTGAGGTTTTGAGCATCTCGCTATTGCTCGACATGGTCGCGGCCGACGATCCCGATCGGCTCGCGGTGGTATCCGGCGCTGTTCGGGCCACCACCGCGGAACTGGATGCCATGGCCGCCGGCGCGGCGGGACTGATCGGTTCGTCGGGCGTCGGACATGTCGCATACGTCGGGACCGGTGGCGTCATGGTGCCTCTGCTGCTGTTCGGCTCCGCCCGAGCCGGACGGGCCTTCACTTCGCTGAACTACCGCCTCAGCGCCTCGGCGCTGCGTTCGCTGATCGACCGGTTGCCCGCACCGCTGGTCGTGGTCGACGCCGAATACGCCGAGGCGGTCGAAGGTTCGGGCAAACAGATCATCGACACCGATCTGTTCCTCGCGGCCACCCGGGCCGCAGCATCGGACACCGAAATCGTCGATGCCGCACCCGAAGACGTCGCGGTCGTACTGTTCACCTCCGGCACGACCGCACATCCCAAGGCAGTGGAGCTGACCCACGCCAACCTGACCAGCTACGTCATGGGCACCGTCGACTTCGGCTCGGCCGAGCCGGGCGATGCCGCGCTGATCTGTGTGCCGCCGTATCACATCGCGGGCGTCGGGGCGGCACTGTCGAATCTCTATGCCGGACGAAAAATGGTGTACCTCAGGCAGTTCGAGCCACGGGAGTGGATCCGGCTGGTCAACGACGAGCAGATCACCAACGCCACCGTGGTGCCGACGATGCTCGATCGGATCGTCAGCACGCTGGAGGCCACACCGGTCACTCTGCCGACCCTGCGCACCCTCGCCTACGGCGGTTCGAAGGCGCCGCTGCCGCTCGTGCGCAAGACCCTCGAACTGCTGCCCGACGTCGGCTTGGTGAACGCCTACGGCCTGACCGAGACCAGTTCGACCATCGCGGTACTCACCCCCGAGGATCACCGGAACGCTTATCACGCCCACGATCCCGCCGTCGCGAAACGGCTCGGCTCGGTCGGCCGCGCGGTCCCCGGCATCGAACTGCAGATCCGTGCAGAGGACGGCACGATCGCCGCCCCAGGCGAGACCGGCGCGCTGTTCGTCCGCGGCCCGCAGGTGTCGGGCGCCTACGCCGGTATCGGTTCGGTGCTCGACGGCGAAGGCTGGTTCCCCACCAACGATCTCGCCACGATCGACTACGACGGATACCTGTTCGTCGGCGGCCGCAGCGACGACACCATCATCCGGGGCGGTGAGAACATCGCACCGGCCGAACTCGAGGACGTGCTCGTCGAACACCCGCACGTCCACGAGACCGCGGTGGTCGGCGTCCCCGACCGGCAATGGGGCCAGATCATCGTCGCAGTGGTCGTCCCGGCACCCGACTGCAACCCGGAACCGGACGTGCTGCGCGACTATGTCCGCGCCAACCTGCGCGGATCGCGAACACCGGACCGCATCGTATTCCGCGATCAACTGCCCACCACACCGACCGGGAAAGTGCTGCGGCGCAACCTGATCGAAGAACTCACCCCGACCATCGAGGAAGCATCGTGATCAACAGTGGCGCCCGGTTGGAAAGTCAGGTCTGCGAAACCCAGGTGATCGTCATCAGAGCCACCGACGCTCTCGACGGACTGCGCTGCGGCGGTGCCCCCATGGTGCCGATCGGAGCCGAGAAGACCACCACCGATCTCGACCCGCGCTTCGCCGACGGCACCGCCCTCGGAAAACGGTACATCCACGAGACCGGAGCCGAAATCCTCGTCACCCGACCGGGATCCGGCACGCTCGCGGTGCACGACATCCCCCTGGAAGTCAAGCAAGCCAAAGCACTGCCGTCCAGCGACTGACACGTAGGAGCAATCGTGCATCACCCCCGGCCCCCAAGAATGGCGTGATCGCTGCCGAGGCATCCCGCTACGCTTCATCGGTGACTTTCACTACGAATGAGCAGCAGTTCCTCGCGGAGGCCGGGATCGGTCGGCTGGCCACGGTATCGCCCGACGGCGTTGTACAGAACAACCCGACCAGCTATCGGGTGAATGCCGACGGCACCATCGACATCGGCGGTATGCGCATGCAGACCAGCCGCAAGTACCGCAACGTCGAGGCGGGCAGTCGGGTGTCGTTCGTCGTCGACCAGCAGGTCTCGTTGGAGCCGTATGTTATTCGCGGCATCGAGGTGCGCGGCACGGCCGAGGCACTCGACGACCAGGAGCCGCCGTTCCCGCCCCAGGAGCGCTCGATCATTCGGATCCACCCCGAACGGATCATCTCCTGGGGCATCGACAGCGGTTCCTTCGATTTCACCAGTCGCACACCCAACAACTGATTCGAAGGCTGCCGGGCGTCGACGACTTCGTCGGCGCCTGTGAAGTCGTTGGGCGAGAGAACCTTTCGCTGAACAATAGTGGTCGTCCCGGGCTTCATGGGGACCGAACTTATCGACAAATCCACAGGAAAGACACTGTGGGGACTGAAACCTTCGCACCGGTGCGGGCCGGATTCGAGCCGTACACCGATCTGGTCGCGAAACTCGCGACCGTGGCCCATCATCCCGGCGCCAGATCTCCGTTCAGGCGGTCCGTGGGGCGAAGGCTGTAACCCGCCGCACGCGTCCACCGATCTCGATCGAGCCGTCGGGCTTCGGACACGTCAGGATCTGCGAGCCCCGACCCTGTGTGATGGTCAGACATCGGCCGAGAGTGGCCGTCAGGAGTAGCGCCGCAGCACCGGTCGCCTCGTCCTCGTCGATGCCGTCGCCGCGGCCTGGGAATGCTCGGGCCCGGACCCGGCCGGTGGGTTCGTCCTGCCAGGCCCACGCGTAGATCCATTCACCGGGTGGAGGTACCTCGAGCTCGTATATCTCCTCGGCCGAGTCGTACTGCTTCAAGGTACGGGACGGCGCCCACTCTGCGCGGGCAGTGATCCAGGTGAACTCGCCGTCGCGGCGCGCAGTGACAATCCCTGCGGCGGTTTCGAGTTCCGATGTATCCAGCAGCCACGCCGCACCGACGCAGGGATGCCCGGCGAATGGCAGCCGCACCGATGGTGTCCAAATGTCGATTGCGGCACGAACCGGATCATCGACAAACACCGTCTCACTGAACCCGAGGTCGCGTGCGATCGCGAGCCGCTCGGCGTCCGAGGCGACATTCGAACCCTGCACGACGGCGAGTTCATTGCCGAAATCGCCTGCTGGTCCACAGAACACACTGAGCACATCATGATCGATCACCGACACAGTCAAACGTAATCACAGACGTGACAGTTGTCGGCGCCCCGCCCCCGTCACCGGTCCGCTCGCAGCAGCAGCACACCGCTGGGCGTCAGCCCGCCGCTGGTGACCACGCCGACGCGAGCGTCGGGAATCTGTCTGACTCCGGCTTGATTCCGGAGTTGGAGGACGGCCTCGCGGACCAGGCCCATGCCGTGGGTGCGGCCGTGTGAGAGCTGCCCGCCGTGGGTATTGAGCGGCAGTACACCGTCGCGTGCGATGTTCTTGCCTTGCGCCAGAAAGTCTTTCGCCTCGCCGATACCGCAGAAGCCGAGGGCCTCGATCCAGGACAGGCAGTTGAAGGTGAATCCGTCGTAGAGTTCGGCCACATCGACGTCGGCGGGCGTCAGGTCGGTGCGCGTCCACATGTGTGCGGCCTGGCCGAGCACCTGCGGCTCATGGGTGAGGGTGCTCTGATCCCATTCCAGGCGTTCGATGATCTGAGTTCCGACAGCCTCCACCAGAACTGGCGGCTGCGCCAGATCCCTGGCAGTTTCCCGGGCGGAGACGATCACCGCGACCGCACCGTCGCATGGCACGTCGCAGTCGTAGAGCCCGAAGGGCGTGGTGATGGGACGTGCCGAGAGGTAGTCGTCCATGGTGAGCGGCTCGCGGTAGATCGCGGTGGGATCCAATGCGGCATTCGTTCGTTGGTTGAGGGCGATCCAGCCGAGGGTCTCGCGGTCGGTGCCGTACCGGTGGAAGTGGCGCTGCGCGGTCTGCGCCAGCAGATGCGCTGCCGACACCGCGCCGAACGGCACGAGCCAGCCGTCGGCAATCCCGTCGGAAGGCGAAATACGCCCGGCGCGAATCAATTCCCCGTAGGTCGACTCCCATACGGTGCGGAAGCACAGCACGTGCCGGGCGAGCCCGCTGGCCACCGCCAGCATGGCGGCAATGACCGAACCACCGGGCCCGAAGGTCTCGGGGCCGCCGTTGTACCAGGTCGGCCGGATACCCAGGGCCGATTCGAGGGCGGTGACACCGCCCTCGCCGAATGGGCCGAAGCCACCGGATCCCGGATAGGTCGACAGCCCGTCGATATCCTCGAGGCGCAGGCCCGCGTCCTCGACCGCCGCCCGGCAGGCTTGCACCGTCAGCGACAGCGGATCGGCCATCAACCGCCGCCCGAGCTCCGACATCCCGATTCCGGTGAGAGCGACCTTGTCCTCGAACTTCTCCGGTGACGCCATCGGCCGCACGTGGCGCGACACCGAGGCAGGCTCGATGTCGTCGGAAGGCAAGGGCACCAAGGGTTTCTGCTCGTCCGCTGGGCGGAACAGCGGCAGCCACACCTCGCCTAGCTGCTCGAACTCCACCTGCATGCGCATACCGAGGGCCATCTGCTCGGGATCGCAGGCCACCGCATTGGTGGTCAGCCGGACCCGCGGATCCTCTTCCAAGGCAACCTGTGCCACCACGTAGGGCGTGGTCAGACCGGGCACACGAAAGCGGTGGTTGACGGTGAAACCGATGAGGGTGGCGAAGCCGCTGACCGCCCGCACGCCCATCCGGTCGCCGCGGCAATAGCGGCACACCGGCTGCGGCGGATGGATCAACGCGGCACAGGACAGGCATTCCCGGATGCGCAGCCGGCCGTCCGCGCCGGAGGTCCAGAAGAACTCGTTCTCGGGCGTGATGGCCGGTAGGGGACGCGTCACCCTTGGACCTCGAATACCGGCGGATGCTGCGCGGCCGGATCGGGATTCGCGATAGGCAGTCCCATGAATCGGCGTGCGTTGTCGCCCATGAAGTCCCAGGTGCGGCGCTCGTCCATACCCTCCGCGTATTTCCAGTAGCTCTTCGGCTCCGGTAGTCCCTCGGGGTGGGGGTAGTCCGAGCCGAACATCACTCGGTCCCACCCGACCGTCTCGACAACGTCGGCGACCGATCCCTCCCAGAACGGGCTGACCCAGATATTGCGCCGGAAAACCTCCAGCGGGTCTTCGGGGAAGTTCTGTGGCATCTTCTTGGTCAGGTCCGCCAGATCATGGAAGAGGGGATGAATCCACGAACTGCCGTTCTCCACACTGGCGATGCGCAGCTTCGGAAATCGGGTGAGGGTGCCGTGGCAGATCAGGCTGCCGATCATGTCGGAGATCTCCCGATGCCCGAGCGCCAGCCACCGGAATGAACTCATGGCCATGAAGTTCTTGGTGGCGGGCGGTTCCCACTTGTTGATGTACTCATCCAGCGGCGGCTGGCTGGCATGCAGCACGATCGGCAGGCCGGCGTTCTCCACGTCACGCCAGAACGGATCGAACTCCGGCAGCGCGGGTGATCGCCACCCGTGCAGGCCCTTTACCGGCGCCGGCTTGATCAGGGCCGCTTTCGCCCCGTTGTCGAGGAGATACTCGAGTTCGCGCCGGGCGCCGTCGACTTCGGCGCAGTTGATGATCGGTGTGCTGAAGATCCGATTCCGGTAGGCGAAACTCCAGTGTTCCAGCATCCAATGGTTGAGCGCGTGGATGATGGCCAGGGTCAGCTCGGGATCATCGGCCGCGGAGTGCTCGACGAGGCTCGCCAGTGTCGGATAGTTGAGCGTTTCGCGGACACCTTGGCGGTCGAGTTCGATGATCCGATCGTCCGGATTGCGGGTGGCGGCGGGCGCTTCGATTGCGGCGCCCTGCATTTCGCGCAGGGTGAGGCCTTCGGTGTTCGCACCGGCGAAGAATTTCTCGTGCGCGCCCGGCGCGGCCACACGATCGAAGGTCGGGTTGGGGATGAAGTCCGTGATCCGGCCGTTGATGGCGATCCGGGTGTGGCGTCCGATCTGGACGTACTGGACGCCCTGCCGGTACTGCTCGGGCAGGTATCGGGTGAGAGCGTCGACGGTCTCGTACATGTGTGAATCGGCATCGAAGATCGGGGCGTCTATCGGCCGCGTCATGTCTTGTCTCCTTGGCTATTTGGCGATGAACCTGGTTGCGTCGAGCAGCAGGACGACCCGATCGTTCACGTCGGCGGGCACGCCCTTCTCGGTTTCGCCGTACAACTCGTTCAACGCCGAATAGAACGAGCCATCCTCATCCCCTTTGACGGTGACCAGCCATCCTTGCGCCTGCAAGACCTGGGAAGGGGCGTCCGGATCGGTGATGATGAAGGAATAGTTGGGGTTGGCCTGCAGGCTCGTGAACCTCCGCCGCGGGATCGTATGGCTCATGCGTAGATGTGCGCCGTCCCAGGTGAACCGCATAGGCGTCTGGTCCGGGGATCCGTGCGGGGTCACGGTCGCGAGCACGCCGACGATCGGGCGCCGCAGCAGGTCCTCGAATCCGGCAGGCACTTTCGACATCTTCCACCACCGTTGGCCAATAGTATCGAAATGAATACCGTAATGCTCTCTAGAGAATGCCGCAAGCGTCGCCGGGCGACGGCTCGACCTCGCGATCGGATGGTTGTGACAGCACTTCCGGTATGGCTTACCGTATAAGCATCTGCAAGCTGGAGGAACGAATATGCGCAGAATGATTGCCCCGGAGATCTCCAACTGGCCGAACGAAGAGTTCCGGCTCGTCGGCGGGTCGTGTGGCGAGTGCGGTGCGACCGTCTTCCCCATCCAGGACCTGTGCCCGCGGTGCAGTCGGCAATCGATCGAACCGATCACACTGCCGCGCAACGGAACCCTGGTGGCCTGGACCACCCAGGGGTTCCTCCCAGGGCCACCCTATCTCGGCGACGAGACCGCGAAAAACTTCGTCCCCTTCGGGGTCGGTCTGGTGCAGCTCGGCGATGTCATCCGGGTCGAAGCTCGACTTACCGAAAATGACCCGGACAAGTTGGAATTCGGAATGGAAGTAGCGCTGACAGCCGTGCCGCTCGGCACCGACTCCGAAGGCGACGAGGTGCTGACCTTCGCCTTCCAACCAGTCTGAGGGACGGGATTTCACATGACCAACGATGTAGCGATCATCGGTGTGGGTATGCATCCGTTCGGCCGCTTCGAAGGCAAGACGGCGATGCAGATGGGGACCGACGCCGTTCGCGCCGCACTCGCCGACGCCGGATTGGAATGGCGAGAGATCCAATTCGCCATCGGTGGCAGTTGGGAGGTCGCCAATCCCGACGCGATTGTCGGCCTGTTGGGACTGACCGGGATCCCCTTCACCAATGTCTTCAACGCCTGCGCCACCTCGGCCAGTGCCACCGAAGCCTGCGCCGACGCGATCCGGCTGGGCAAGTACGACATCGGCATCGCGATCGGCATGGACAAACATCCACGCGGCGCGTTCACCGTCGACCCCACCCTCGTCGGCATGCCCAAGTGGTACGGCGAGAACGGTCAATACCTGACCACGAAGTTCTTCGGGATGAAGGCCAACCGCTACCTGCACGACCACGGGATCTCCGTGCAGACCCTGGCCAAGGTCGCCGCCAAGAACTACCGCAACGGCGTATCGAATCCGAACGCTTTCCGACGCAAGGCAATCTCCGAGGCGGACATCGTGGCCGCGCCGATGCTCAACTACCCACTGACCCACTACATGTTCTGCGCACCGGACGAAGGCGCTGCCGCTGTGATCATGTGCCGAGCCGACATCGCGCACCGCTACACCAGCAAGCCGATATACTTGCGCGCTGTCGAGGTGCGCACGCGCAAATACGGTGCGTACGAGGTGAATACGACCTACGCGCCGGTGCAAGAAGACGTGTCCCCCTCGGTCTACGCATCGCGCGCGGCATTCGAGTCCGCCGGCATCGCACCGAAGGACATCGGCGTCCTCCAGCTGCAGGACACCGATGCCGCAGCCGAGGTCATCCACATGGCCGAGGCCGGATTCTGCGCCGACGGAGACCAGGAGAAGCTGATCGCCGACGGTGTCACCGAGATCTCCGGTGCGATGCCGGTGAACACCGACGGCGGACTCATCGCGAACGGCGAGCCCATCGGCGCCTCGGGAATGCGTCAGCTGCACGAACTCGTCGTGCAACTGCGCGGGACCGCCGGAAATCGTCAGATACCCGGTGCACCCAAGGCCGGTTTCGCGCTGCTCTACGGCGCTCCAGGCACGGCCGGGGCAACTATCGTCACCACCTGATTTCTTCCGTTCCGGACCGAAAGACGCGGGCGATTGCGGCGGTGGCAGGGGCCACCGCTACACGCATCCGGGAAACCGATTCCCACCACCGACATCCACATGCGCGGAAACTGCAGAGCCTGTTGCCGAATACGCCGAACATGCGATCGTGCCGTCACACCAACGTCCCCAGCGACAGACCAATCCCCTAGCGGCGGGCTAGATTGCGCCGTAGCGGTCCACATAGGCACGTGACATGCGTCACGGCCAAGACCGCGCCAATTCGGCAACAAGCTCTGCAAGGTTGGCTTGACACCGGGTCCACCCTTACTGCAGCGAATTGGCCAAGATCGGCCTGGTAGCCGCCGCGGGCACCGACCAGTTGTACAGGTGCGGTCAGGGGCTACGACTCACTAACGCCCCCAAGCATCCAGCAGGTCCGCTGTCGTGGTCACGGTGGCGAGCAGGGACAGCGTGTTCTCGATAACAGCGTTCCCGTACTCGCGCGGCACTCCCGCGACGGCATCGCGAGGCAGCACAACGCGATAGGCGGCATTGACCGCGTCCATGACCAGGTTCGGGATGGCCACATTGAGCGACACCCCGACCGCGACGATGGTCGAGACACCGAGATTGCGGAGCACCGCGTCCAGATCGGTGCCGCCCATGGGGCCGAGGCCATGTCCCCGTGTGAGCACCAGGTCGCTCGGTTCCGGCCCGAATTCCGGCAGCAGCGCCGCACCGGCACTGCCGGGGGTGACAGCGACACCGCGGCGGCCGACAGCGAAGAGTCTGGCATTGTGATTGGCGCCTTGGCCGTCGGCCCGCCGCGATACCAGGCAGTGCACCACCCGAACTCCGGCCGCGCGCGCCGCGGGCAGCAGCTTGCCGATATTGGGCAGTGCCTCGCGACGCGCCTCGTCCGCGAGGGCGGGCAGACCGGCCTCGGGCCCGACGACCGCGCCCTGGCACTCCTGGGTGAGGATGGCTGCGTGCTCGGGCGCGACCAGATCCGCCAGCGCGAGCCGACTCACGCGGTGCCGACCGGCGGAACGTCGTAGAACTGGGTGGCCCACTTGCGAAGCGACAGATACGGTTTCGCGTCCTTGGGCGAGAGCGGCGGGCGCTCGACGTATTTCTGATGCCGCCAGATGCTCAGGTCTTCCCACACGGTGATCAGGAACTGCTTCTCCACCCGTTCGCGAACCTCCGGCGGCGGAACGTCGGAATCGTCACCGGGATTGCGCGGCCACCAGATCGAATAGAACAGATCCGAGCATTCGTCGTCCACGGGCGTCGTGGCGAAGATGAGCCGGTGCTTGGATGATCCGTCGAATGCGCTGATGGAGCCGCCGAGACCGAACATCTGCGCGTGGATCTTCAAGGCCATCTTGTCCGGATCGTCACTGCGCGCATCGGGCCAGCCGGTGAGGAAATTCCAGGTGTGGTCGACGACGCTGTAGTCCAGCATCCGCGGGGTGACGGTGGCGCCGTGCACATACTCGAAATGCAAACTGTCCGGACCGTTCTCCAATACAACCTGGGGATGCACCGGCTCGCGTTCGGTCTTGCGGGAGAACTCCGGATACGGCCGGTAGAAGTTGTCCGGGTCGGTCTCGAGTTCCGGGAACAGCCGCAGGATGTCGGGCATCTCCCACTGCGGTTCCTTGCCGTCGGGCTGATGCCACATGAACACGCAGCCGTTCTGCTCGTTGACCGGATAGACCCGCAACCGCAGTCCGCGGTTGGTCCGGTCTTCGCCGGGGATGCGGCGATTGGTGCCGTCCGGGCCCCAGCGCCAACCGTGGAACGGGCATTCGACACAGTCGCCGACCACCTTTCCGCCGTAGCCGATATGCGCACCGAGATGGCGGCAGTGCCCGGTCAATATGTGCAGTTCACCGGATTCGTCACGGTAGGCGACGAGATCCTGGCCGAAGTATCGGAGCGGGCGAACCTCACCTTGCGGGAATTCGGCCGACCACCCCACCATGAACCACCCGGTGACCTTCCAGGTGAAGGGGACCTTCACGTGACACCTCCAGTCGTGCCAGGGCGGAAACCGCCAATACTGATAGTGTTACAGTAATACATATCGCATGGGTTTCGCGACCTACTGCCGTCATCGATCGGCGATGACGACCTTCCCGAACGTCCGGACAAAATTCACCGCAGCTTCGGGACTCGACCCGTCGACGTGCACGACCGCCCAACCGGCGCCGCGCTTTTCGAGATCGTCGAGGTAAGCCCGCGCCGCGCGCACCGTGCCCGCGGCGGCGAAATCCACATGCGGGCACACCACTTGCACATCGACCGCATCCGGGTCACGGCCAGCGGCGGCCAGCCGCCGACGCAGCTCGGTGACGCCGTCACTGAACTGATCGGGATTCTCGATGGCCTTGGTGCGCATCGCGGCGGCCATATCCGCACCCGCGATGATCGGCATCCACCCATCGCCGTGCTGCACCACCCGCCGCAGGGCGGCCGGACCATTGCCGCCGATCCAGATCGGCGGATACGGTCGTTGCACCGGGGCCTGTAGCCACAACGGCCCGGGTGCCGCGAAATCTCCACCCTCGACCGGCTTTTCGGGTTCGGTCCAAATCCGCCGCAGCGCACCCAAGGCCTCGTCGAGTAGTTCGGCGCGGCGTTCGTGGCGCACACCGACGGCGGCGAACTCCGCGCGCAGGTAGCCCGCACCCACACCGGCGATCAACCGTCCGCCCGAGACGATATCCAGACTGCCCAGTGCTTTCGCGGACAGATACGGATTGCGGAACGGGAGGACATAGAGGTTGGTCAGCAAGCGAATTCGCTCGGTGACGCCTGCCATGAAACTTAGCGCCGCGATCGGGTCAAGGGTGTTGTGCCCGCCGTTGCGGCGCCATTTCAGCGACGGTGCCGGATGTTCGCTCAATGCCACTGCCGAGAATCCGGCCTCCTCGGCCGCCGTGACGACCGCCCGAATCACCTCGGGCCGCAGAAATACGTCCGAGGCGGTCGGTAACTCACTCGGATATTCGAGTACGTACCTCATCGTGCTGTCTCCTTCTCGAGTACAGCGCGCATTCCCCGACGACCGAGAGCACGCCCGAGATGACCGGCACGAACACGATCGGCATACCGCCGAGGATCATTTCGTGGCGGCCTAGCTACACGCTTCTTATCAGCTCGCCTTCGCCTTGGCCGGCGCGGCATAGTTCGGACGTCCGAGGCCGAGCGCGTGCTGCGCGATCAGGTTGCGGAAGACCTCGAGGGTGCCGCCGTAGATTCCGCACAGCGGCGCCCAGCGGTAGATGTATTCGGCGCCGCCATCATCGATGGCGCCGTCGGTATCGATCGGCAAGGCCGAAGCGGAGCCGAGAATATCCATCAGATCCGGGGAGATGTCGCGCATCGCCTGGGCGATCGCGACCCGCCCGAACATAGTCGGCGCCGACAGCGCGGCCTCCATCCGGGCAATACTGCGGCCGAGCCGATATGCGACCGATCCGTCGTCGAGCAGCCGACGACCGTCCGGAGCGCGCCGCGCGGTGATCGCCGCTATCTTGTCGACCGATGTAGCCATCACCAAGCCCTGATGCACCAGGACCGACACGTCCTGCAGTCCGTCCGGTGCGGCTTCGACCACGCCGTGCTCGACGCTGAGCGGCTCCGTGAGCACCCGCCAGCCACCGTTCACTTCGCCGAGCCGGTACTTGTCATCGATCCGAACGTCGCTGTAGTAGACGATATTGGTGCGATCGCCGTCCACCGTTCGGATGCCCTGGATCTCGATGCCCGGGGTGTCCAGCGGGACCAGGAACATGGTGAGGCTCTTGTGTTTTCGCGCCTCGGGATCGGTATTGGTGATCAGGAAGACGTACTGGCAGTTGTGCGCGCCGGTGGTGAACATCTTGGCGCCGTTGATGACCCACTGGTCCCCGTCGCGAACCGCGCGCGTCTTGCACGTCGCGACATCGGATCCGCCCTCGGGCTCGGTGTAGCCCAGGCACAACCGGACCTCGCCCGTGAGCACCCGCGGCAACACCTCCTCGCGCAATTCGGGCGATCCGAACTGCGCGACGGATTGCGCCACGATTATCGTGGTGCCCCAGGTAACCCAGGGCACGTGCACGCGCCGCTTCTCCAGATCCCAGATGCGCCGTTGCACGCGGGTCATCCCACCCTCCGCGCCGGTGTTCATCTCGGCCGCCAGCCATCCTTCGGCGCCCATGGCCAGGTGTACGCCCGCGTCGAAGTTGTCGCCGGTTTCGCGATCGCGACGGCGCACCTCGTCGGTGACATGGGTGTCGAGAAACTTTCGCGCCCGCTCATGGAAGGCCGCGTCCTCGACGGAGAGTTCAACGAGAGAAAAGTCCATCGGTAACCCCTATGCCCGCGCGAACAGTTCGGCGACCCGCACGGCGCTGGCACCGGGATCACCCGCCGCCAGCGGCCAGCCCCGGGCACGCACCAGATAGGCCGAGGCCGCCGATTCGGTCGTGACGCCAAGTCCGCCCTGGACGTGCACGGCCATGGTGGCCGCCCTGGCGGCCTCCTCTGCCATATAGACGAAGGCCGCCGCCGCGAGTCCGGGCTGGACATCGGGTTCGTATTCGAGGAACCAGGCCGCGCGCCGAGCCAGGTTGCGCCCGCTCTGCACGACGATCGCGATATTGGCCAGCGGATGGGAGATGCCCTGCAGGGTCGAGATCGGAACACCCATGGTGTAGCGGGTTTTCGCGAATTCGGCCGCGATGCGCATCGTCTCTTCGACCAGCCCGACCAGCGCGGCGGCGGTGAGCACGCGCCATTCATCGAGTGCCCGCTCGTAGTGCGCGAGCGCCTCGGCGCCGCCGGCCAGCACGGTCCGCCCATCGGCCGCCGCCGGATCGACCCATGCCATCGGCAAGCGGCCGATATTGTCGACCTTCGCCGGTCGGCTGGCGAAGCTCAGCGCGACGATATCGTCGCCGTCGCGCACGATGATCCGATCGGCGACCGAACCCGACGGGACGAGCCGGATTCCGGCGACGGCATCCAGACGCGGATCCAGCGCGACCACCTGCCGGCCCTCGACCACATCGGCCGCGTCGGCACCTAATGCGCCGAGCCGCCCGAGCAGACGCGCGGCGCAGACGTGATCAATCCACGGCACCGGTGCGATGGTGCGGCCGAGTTCCTCCGCGACCAGGACGAGGTCGACCAGTGTCGCGCCGTCGCCGCCCACGGCTTCGGGCAGTGCCATGGTGGTCGCGCCGGTGCCGCACAGTTGCTCCCACAGATTCTTGTCGAAACCCGTCGCTTCAGCCGCGCGCACGACCTCCAAGGAACACCGGCTTTTGAAGAACTTCGCATACGCGGCCTGGAGTTCCGTTTGGTCTTCCGACAGGCTGTAATCCTGCCTGCGCAATTCGTAGCGGTCCATATTTCCCTTGCTCCTCGTTCCGCGCGGCTCAGTCGGCGACCGCTCGGTCACCGAAAAAGAATTCCTGTGCGTTGTTGTAGAGATAGTTGTCCAGCACGTCTTCGGGGAGATCGAGCGCCAGCGCTTCCGGCACCACCCGGCTCATGCGAAGCACCGGCCAATCGGAGCCGAAAATCACCTTCTGCTTGCCCCGGGTCCGCATGAAATGCACCAAACTCTCCGGCAGCCGTTTGGGCGACCAGGCCGAGGTCATGAGCCGAAGGTTCTCGTATTTCATGAGCAGCCGGATCGCGATATCCCACCATGGATCTGCGCCGTGGATCATGCACAGCCGCAGCTCCGGGAACCGGAAGCACACCCGATCCAGGTAGATGGGATTCTGCACCTCGCCCGGAATCGGCGGTCCCGGTATTCCGGTATTCATACACAATGGCAGACCGACCTCGGCACATTTGTAGTACAGCGGATAGTAGACCGCGTCGGTCGGCGGGTATCGGCCGTCGCCCCAGAAACTGGGCCCGGCTGTCGTATAGACCACCGGCAGATCCTTGACCAGTGCATCGAGTTCACGCAGCGACCGAATCGGATGCAGGAGATCGACCCCGTTGATGGCCAGACCGAATCGGTCCGGGCGCGCTTCGACGAATTTCAGCGCGGTCTTCGACGGTTTCACCATCGAATACATCAGGACCGCCTTCTCGACGCCGTGCTCATCCATCTCGTCGAGCAATTCCGCGAGATCGACCTGTGCGTACAACGACGCCGGACCCTTGAAATAGTCGTCCCGGACCTTCAGCATCCAATCCGGCTGGTCGCGCTCACCGAAATGCACGTTCACCAGGCCGTCGATTACTTTGCGCACAGTCATGCCCCAATTTCCTCCGCGACGCCCGGTACCACCCGTTTCGCGGCCCAGCGGTAATCAGGCTTACCGTTGCCGAGGCGTCGGATCTCCGCTACGAAAATGAATTCCTTCGGCACCTTGAATCCGGCAAGCTCGAGTTTGCACACCTGCCGCAGTGCCACATCGGTGATTTCCTCCCCCGCCCGAGGACACACCAGTGCGACGACCTCCTGCCCCCAGCGCTGACTCGGCCGCCCCACCACCAATGCGTCGAATATTCCCGGATGCGCCCGCAGCACCTCCTCGACCTCTTCGACGAAAACCTTCTCGCCGCCGGTATTGACGACCAGCGAATCGCGGCCGAGCAACCGGAGGGTGCCGTCGGCATCGACGCTCGCCCGATCGCCGGGGATGGCCATGCGCTGCCCATCGATCTCCGGAAATGTGCGCTCCGTGGCCGCGCGGTCGTCGAAATAGCCGAGGGGAACCCGGCCGATTCGTGCCGCCCACCCGATCTCGGTGTCCCCGGCCGCAAGAAGACGGGTGCGATCCGATGACACCGCGGTCGCACCGGGACCCGGATCGAAGGTCTCGACCTCGGCACCGTGCCGACTACGTCCGAAGGCCATACCGCCGGTCTCCGAGGCTCCGTACCCCTCGACCAGCATGACGTGCGGCAGCAACTCGAGCAGTTGCCGTTTGTGCAGTGGGTTGGTCGCCGCTCCCCCGGTCCCGAGAACCAGCAACGACGACATATCGTAAGGGCGCGTGAGCATTTCGCGCACCAGCGGCCCGGCGTAGGCGTCACCGACGATCGTCATCAGCGCGGCGTTCTCGCGCTGCGCGGTCTCCAGTGCGATGCGTGGATCGAAAGGATCGCGATCGTCGTACAGGACGATCGTCTGCCCGGCCAGCAGTCCCGCGAGCGCGGTCATGATGCCCGCGGCGTGCGAGAGCGGCGACACCGCGAACCAGACCTGCCCGGTCATCCGCGCGAGCTCGTGCAAGCCCGCGGCGGAATCGTGATCGGCACCGTTCATCGATGACACATACAGATCGCTCTGCCGCCACAGCACACCCTTGGGCCGACCGGTCGTACCGCCGGTGCACAGCATGACCAGATCATCGGGTGTCGTCGCGATGACCCGGTCGGGATCACCGAGGCGCACGGCATCCTCGAATGCCACCGTGCCCGCCGGTTCGGTGGCGTCGCTGCCGTCGTCGACCGATATCAGCAGTTCCACATCATCCGGCGCGGTCTCGGATACCACCGGTCCGAACGACCGGTGGTAGACGATGCCGCGCGGCCGGACATACGCCAGCAGCTCCCGGATCTCGCGCGCGGTGTAGTGGTAGTTGATATTCACCGGGACGACGCGTGCCTGCACACACCCGAGCAGCACATCGAGATACTGATCGTTGCGCATGAGCAGGGCGATGCGGTCCTGACCGCATTCCCACCGGTTGAGCCGGTGCCGCGGCGTGTGCTCTCCGAAACCCTGTGCCGCAACGAAATTCGCGAAACGCCGGATGCGCAGCCCCGACTCACCGAAGGTGCTGCGCCGCTGCCCGCAGACGGTAATCGTCCGGTCCGGCACCGCCGCCGCGACAGCGTCGAAGACGGCCCCGATACTCCATTCGGTCAACGCGGCCTCGACTTCACGCGTTGGCTGCGACGGGCAGCCCCAGGAGTTCGAGAGCGTTGTCGCGCATGATCTTTCGCACGTCGGTCGCGTCGAAGGCGGTCAGCTCGTCGGTGAAGGCCACCGGCTCGGCCAGTCCTTCGCCGTGCGGCCAGTCCGAACCGAACAGAATGCGCTCGGCGCCGATCTTTTCCGCGAGCAGCGGCAGATCGTCCTCGTAGTACGGGGCCACCCACACGTGCTCGCGCAGAGTGTCGACCGGATCGTTCGGGAACGCGCGCGGCGACTGGTTCGCCAGCTTCTTCATCCGCTTGGCCAGCCGGTGCACGAAGTCCGAGCCGTTCTCGATACTGGCGACCCGCAACTTCGGATGCCGATCGAACACACCGTGGATGATCAGCGAAGCCATGGTGTCGTGGATGGCGCGGTCGTCGACGAGGATCTTGTCCAGCGCATCTCCGGGCCCGAACGGCTCGAACGTATCCTTACCGCCCCACATGGCGGCGATCTTCAGATATCCGCTGTCGCCGAGGTGGAAGGCGACCGGCACATTCGCCTCCGCGAGTCGCGCCCATACCGGATCGTGGGCGCGATCACCGAGCGAGCGCGGCTTGCCGACACCGGGTACGGGGGCGGGCCGGATGTGGACGACGCGCGCGCCACGCGCCAGCACGAAATCGAGCTCGGCGACCGCGGCTGCCGGATCGGCCAGCGAGATCATCGGGGCCGAGAGGATCCGGTGGTCCGGCCGGTCGAAACCCCAATCCTCGTCCAGCCACAGGTTGAAGGCGTGCAGGGACGCAGCCGTCGCCTCGACATCGTCCCTGAGCGCCTCTTCCACGCCGCAGCCGAAGGTCGGGAACATGAAGATCGTTTCGATGCCCTGCTTGTCGAGCACGGCCACGCGGGCATCCCGATCCTGGTATTCGGGCCGCATTTCGAGGCTCTCGACCTGCATCAGCGTCGCCGGATCAACGCCCTCGGGGACCTGACCGCGGAAGATCAGATCCAGGCAGCCCGGCACGATGATCGGGTCGAAGGTCGGATTGGGAATGAACCGGTTCACCCGGTTGCCGATGATCGCCGTGTGGTACTTGCCGTCCTGGACGATCTGGACACCCCGCCGCCGGAACTTCTTGTCCAGGTGCCGAGTGAACGCGTCCATCGGCTCGTAGTAGTGGTTGTCGACGTCGATCGCCTTGTAGTCGAGCGCGCTCATCAGCGTCCTCTCAATTCGCCAGATGGTCGTTTCGACCTGTCCGGTAGCCCGAGCACCGGCTTCGACAACAGCGGTTTGCGCAGCCTCGTAGCGCGGTCCGAGTTGGGCGAATAGTGCGGTGTGACAGCCCATTCCGGCTGCCATCTGCTGCTATCGAACAACCTGCCGCAGGTCGAATAGATATGTCTACTGTATACCTATCGGTAGTGCATTGCACAAGAGTTCCACCGAAGGCCGGATCCGAACATCAGCCGCCGAAAACGCAAAGCGCCCGGGTGCCGGACGTTCGTTCCGGCACCCGGGCGCTCCGGGTTCGCGATCGGTCAGCAGGCCGGGGACTGACCACCCTGGAGTGCCAGCAGAGCGCAGAATGTCGTCGCGGCAACCTTCCACTGCGCGCCATCCTTGACCGCCTGGCCGGTTTGATCCGGCAGCACCGGATTACCACCCATCAGCAGGGTGTAGGTGACATCGGCATGGGTGGCGTCGACCGGCTTGACCGCAGACACCGTGACCGAGGTGCCCTGCGCCTGCGGGTTGCCCGCCTGCGCCTGCAACACCGGCGCGAAGACCTGCCCCTTCTCCACGACCGCGATCCGCTGGTCCGCGGGCGCCCCGCCATTGAAAAAGGTCACGTACGCATCGGTGACAGCCTTGATGGTCGCCGAATCAGCCGAGGCCGCCGCAGTGGCGGCGCTGGACGATGCTGCCGACGTCGATGCCACGGCACTCGAGTCGTCGGAACAACCGGTCAGAACCGCGGCCGCAATGACCGCCGAACCACAGCACGCCACCGCAGCGCGAAGGAGTGAATCACGCATGGAAATCCTAATCTCGAGTGTCAACCTGCGTACTGTAGTCGTTACAGTATGCGCGACTGGCGGATTGCTAGAATTTTGCCCAGACACACCCGAAGGCCACCTGAGCCGACGCCGCCGCCAGCACGCACGGAAGTATAACGACATTTCCGTACTTGAGAATTCGATTTCCCGAAATTAGTGACGACGGACCCTCGCTCCAGACGTATTGCCCGACCGGGCTGCACCAGCGCCGGGCGGGCCAACCATCGACAGGTCCGCCGCAGAGTGATCCGATTTCGTGCGAATATGACCCGAGCTGACACCCAGGCCGGCCAACGCACACCGTATGCGCAAGAGCGTTACCATCACAGAGAATCCGATTACCGAGCGAAGATGCCCGGTCGCATGAATGGAGACAAGCATGATTCGTGACGTGCTGGTGATCATAGGCGCCGGCGGGATGGGCCGGGCGATCGCACGGCGGCAGGCCGGTGGCAAACAGGTGTTGCTCGCGGATTTCGACGAAGCCACATTGCGGACGGCCGCCGACGCCATGGCGGACGACGGCCACACGGTCATCGCCGCGAGCGTGGACGTCTCCGCCCGCGAGTCGGTCGCCGAACTGGCGAAGACGGCGGAGTCCCTCGGACCGGTCACCCAGATCGTGCACACTGCCGGGCTCTCCCCCGCACAGGCGCCGACGGCCGCGATCCTGCGGGTAGACCTCGTCGGCGTCGGCCTGGTGCTGGAGGAAGTCGGCCAGATCGTCGCACCGGGCGGGGCAGGAGTGGTCATCGCGAGCATGGGCGGACATATGGGCACCCTGCCCGCGGATCTCGAGGCCGCGCTGGCCACCACGCCGACCGACGAGTTGCTGAATCTGCCCGCCCTGGCCCCGGACGTGCTGACCGAGCCTGGCTTGGCCTACGCAATCGCCAAGCGGGCCAATCATTTACAGGTCCGCGCCGCGAGCGTGGCATGGGGCGAGCGCGGCGCCCGGATCAACTCCATCAGTCCCGGCGTCATTTCCACCGCGATGGGGCGTCAGGAATTGTCCTCGGCGGCCACCGGCGACCGGATGCGCGCCATGATCGGCATGTCGGCGGCCAAACGAGCGGGCACTCCGGACGATATCGCCGCCGCGGCGGCCTTCCTGCTCGGCCCGGACGCGGCCTTCGTCACCGGCACCGATCTGTTGGTCGACGGTGGCGTGGTGGCCGCCTTCCTCGGGCTCGCCGCCAGCACTGCCGCCGAAACACACTGATCCGCAATGCCTTTGGCGGACGCCGAAAGGCGCCGGACACATATCCGGCGCCTCCCGTGCCAGCATCGATCAGGGCACGATGACCGTGCGAGAAACCGGCTCGGCGGCGGCCTGCCGGGCATAGATCCCCCGCTGCAGTGACACCAGCAGCGCGTTGCGCGTCTCCTCGGGACGGATGAGCTCGTCGAAGCCCATGTGTTCGGCCGAGTGGTACGACGCCTGCAGTTCCATGGCGCGCAGGGAAGCCGAGAGATCTTGCTCGGCGTGCGAGGCACTGCTCAGTGCGGCGGCGCTCATCGCACCCATGGTCGCGCCCGGGAACGCGAAGGTGGCCACCTGGCTGTCGAATCCGATCAGCGACATCACCATGGACCCGAAGCCGTACGCCTTGCGCAACGTCAGGTGCAGCTTCAGTGTCGTCGCAGCCGTCTGTGCGACGAACATCCGTGCGCCACTGCGTAATACGCCGTCCTGCTCGGATTCGCTGCCCGGGAGCATGCCCGGGTTGTCGGCGAGGAACACGATCGGCAGGTGGAACGAGTCCGCGACGGTGATGAAATGGGCGGCCTTGTCGGCGGCGGCGGCATCGATCGACCCGGCCAATACCTGCGGCTGATTGGCTACGACCGCGACCGGGTGACCGCCTAGGTGACCCAGCGCGCAGATGATCGCCTCGCCGAAGTCGGGCTGCACCTCGAACCAGTCGGGATTATCCAGAACTACATCGAGCACCGCACGCATGTCATAAGTACGACGATTGTCGCGGGAGATGATGCCGAGCAGTTCTGGCGTCGACCGCGGGTCCGCCGATTCGTCTAGAGCCACCGCGGGTGGATAAGACCATGCGCTCGACGGGAAATACGACAGGTAGCGGCGGATCGCATCGAGAACATCCTCGTCGGTCTCGGCGAGATTGTGGATCAGCCCGCTGGGCAGCGCGACATCTGGCCCGCCGAGATCCTCTTTCGAAATATCTTCCCCCGTCGACACTTTCACTACAGGCGGCCCGGCGGTGAAGATCGCGCCCTGCCTGCTCATGATCGCGAAATCGGCCACGGGGGCGATCAGCGCACCGTGTCCGGCCGAGGGGCCGAGCACCCCGGTGACCATCGGCACCCGGCCGGAGCATCGCGCCTGGGCCAGCAAATCGGTTGGCGTGCGCCCGTAATGGTCGCCGGTTGGCCGAAATCCCGCACCCTCCAACAGCATTATCAGCGGCACCTTATTGCGCAGCGCGAGTTCGGCCAACCGGTAGCGTTTGGAATTGCTGCCTGGCGCGATGCTGCCCGCCAGGGTCGTGAAGTCCTCGGCGCCTACCATCACGGGCGCGCCGTCGATCAGTCCAGAACCGGTCACGACCGCGTCGGCGGCCACGTCACCACCGACCAGAGTGCCGAATTCGTGGAAGGTGCCGGGATCGAGCAGCAACTCGATGCGGGCCCTGGCGTCGAGCTTGCCCTTGCCGCGATGTTTGGCGACCCGTTCGGGCCCGCCCATCGCCTGTGCGCGCGCACGACGGCGCCCGAGGTCTTCGAGGGTTTCGTCCCAGGTCTGGGCATTCGTCATCGCTACGTCCTAATCCACATTGATCGTTCGTCGATTCGAGTCTGGCGTTCCGGTCACATCAGCGAGTAGCGAATCGGAAGATGTTTGAGCCCGCCCACGAATGTGGTCGCACTGAGTTCGGGCACACCGTTCAGCTCGATCGAGGTCAATCGCGGCAGCAGTTCGGTGAGGAATTTATTGATCTCCATCCGGGCCAGTCCGGCGCCGAGGCAGAAGTGCACGCCGAATCCGAAGGCGACGTGCTTATTGGGCTCTCGCTCGATATCGAACCGGAACGGGTGGTCGAAGGCGTCCTCGTCACGATTGGCCGAAACATAGGACAGCAGTACCGATTCCCCGGCTGCGATGGGCACATCGTGGACCGTGGTGTCCTCGGCGGCGGTCCGCATGAATGCCTTGACCGGGGTGACCCAGCGGATGATCTCCTCGGTCGCCTGCGGCATGAGATCCAGATCGGCACGCAACCGTTCGCGCTGATCGGGATGTTCGATCAGGGCGCGCACACCACCGGAGATGCTGCTGCTGGTGGTGTCGTGTCCGGCCGTGGCGATGATGGCGTAGTAGGACATGGTGTCGACATCGGAGAGCGGCTCGCCGTCGATACGGGCATTGGCGATCGTGGATCCGAGGTCTCCGGTGGGATTCTCCCGCCAGGACGCGGTCAAATGCTGGAAGTACGCGAACATTTCCAGCAGCGAGTTCATCTTCTCGTCCGTCGGTGTGCTGCGCTGCAACTCGGCGTCGTCGTTGCCGACCAATTCCTGCGTGAGCTTCAGCATCCGGGGAAAATCTGCTTCGGGGACGCCGAGCAGCGACATGATCACATACAGCGGGAAATTCACCGCGACCTCCTGGACGAAGTCGCATTCCCTACCGGCATCGCGCATCTTGTCGACGTAGCGTTTCGCCAGTTGTTCGATCCGATCACCCAGTGCCTTCATGGCCTTCGGGCTGAACCAATCCGCGGCGATAGCGCGCACGATGCGGTGCTGCGGATCATCCATATGGATCAGCGTGCGAATACCGGCCGCCGCCTGCATGTCATCCGATTCGGCGGTCATCAGCACCGGCCGCGGCCAGTTCGTGAACAGCCGGTCGGCCCGCTCGATAGCCACGATGTCGGCATGTTTGGTGATCGCCCAGAACGGCTTGTACCCGGGCACATCGACCAGCGATACCGGAGCCTTCGCCCGCAGCGCGGTGAGCGCGCCGTGCAATCGCGCCTCATCGGCATAGGCGGTCGGGTCCGCGAGGACATTGGCGGCTTCGTCGACGATCGGCATGCTCATCAGCGGCACTTCCATTCCATCCGTCTTCATACGGGTCCGATCCGGCCGGCGCACCGCGTCCCAGATCGTTTGTATCGGCCAACAGCCTGATTTATAGTTACCCTTACTGTCAAGCATTCTATAACGCGCATCCGTGCAGCGGAACGGTGGTATTCATGGACTCCGGGCAACGCAAAATCGTGGTGGTAGGCGCCGGATCCGGGATCGGTGCCGCGACCGCCGCCCACTTCCACGACAACGGCGACCACGTGCTCGCGGTGGATCTGCGCCCCAACGAAACTCCAGCCGCACAGCACGAACAGTGCGACCTGCGCGACGCCGCCGCGATCACGGCGCTGCTGGACCGGATCGGTCCGGACTGGGATCTGCTGGCCTACGTCGCCGGCGTGCCCGGCACGGCACCCGCCGCGGATGTTCTGAAAGTGAACTATCTCGGCATGCGGCTGACGGTCGAGGGGATGCTGCCGCGGCTGCGGCAGGGCGGCGCGATCGTCACCGTCGCCTCGGTAGCGGCCCTCGGCTGGCAACAGCGCCTGGACGAGTTGGCCGGATTGCTTGCCGCGACCGACGCCGAAACCGTCGAGCGCTGGCAGCAGAGCCAGGATCCGGCCTATCCGGTATACAGCACATCGAAGCAGGCCGCGATCATCTACGCGAAGCGGCTGGCGCCGACGGCATGGCAGAAATACGGAATCCGGGTGAACACCGTGAGCCCGGGACCGACCGAGACGCCGATCCTGGCCGACTTCGAGACGTCGATGGGCAAGGACGTCCTCGACACCGTCAAGGCGACGATCGGCAGGCATGCCACCGTGGACGACATCGTGCCCGTGATCGCCTTCCTCGGCTCACCGCAGGCGCGCTGGATCAACGGACAGGATATCCACGTAGACGGCGGATTCGTCGCGCCACTGGTCGCCGGGGCACCCATTCAGCTGTAGCCGACGACCTGCCGAAATAACGATCTCCGCCAGCCCGGCATCCTTTCGATACAGATATACTGTATATATTACAGTAGCTCATACCGACAAGGTGCCGACCGCTGTGACGACGTAGAGGTGAGCTGTGGATATCCCTGTTCGAGACCAATCGGCTGAAGAAACCCTCGACCTGCGTGACCCCTACCCGTTCTTCGCCGCCAAGCGGCGCGACGGTGGGGTCTTCCACGGAACGGTCATGGACTATTCCCGAACCCCGGAATCGCTGCGCCCTTCGGACAGCTATGCCGCCGTCTCCTACCCGGCGGTGAGCACCGCACTGCGCAACAGCCGGGTATTCAGTTCCAAGCTCTACGATTCCACCATCGGTGTGTTCATGGGCCCGACCATTCTGGCCATGGACGGCAAAAAGCATCGGGCACACCGGAATCTGGTCGCCACGGCTTTCAGGCCGCAATCACTGCTGCAGTGGGAACCGGAGATCGTCCGGCCGATCTGCAACGCGCTCATCGACGAGTTCGCCGAGCGCGGCAGCGCCGACCTCGTCAAGGAATTCACCTTCGAATTCCCCACCCGCGTCATCGCACGCCTGCTCGGACTCCCTGAGGAAGATCTGCCCTTCTTCCGCCAAGCGGCGGTGTCGATCATCAGCTACGCCAACAAGGTTCCGCAGGCGCTGCAGGCTTCCAACGAGTTGAAGGAGTACTTCCTCGGACATATCGAGCAGCGGCGGTCCACGCCGACCGACGACATCATCGGTGATCTAGTGACCGCCGAGGTCGACGGGGAAAAGCTGACCGAGGAGGCGATTTACTCGTTCCTGCGGCTGCTGCTGCCCGCCGGACTCGAAACCACGTATCGGTCGTCCGGAAATCTGCTGTACCTATTGCTCACGCACCCAGAACAATTCGAGGCGGTGCAGCGCAATCACGACCTGATCGCCCAGGCCGTCGAGGAAGGGCTGCGCTACGAAACGCCCCTCACCCTGGTGCAGCGGTACGTGACCGAGGACGCCGAACTGGAAGGCGTCACCATTCCGCAGGGCGCGGTGCTCGATCTGTGCCTGGGATCGGCCAACCGCGACGAAAGCCGCTGGGAGCGACCGGAGGAATTCGATATCTTCCGGTCCCACATTCCGCACATCAGCTTCACCGCGGGTGCGCACACTTGCCTCGGCCTGCACCTGGCCCGCATGGAGACTCGTGTCGCCATGGAAGCCATGCTGAACCGACTTACCGGATTCACCCTGCAATCCGAGGGCGATCCGCATATCTTCGGCCAGCCGTTCCGCTCGCCCAACACACTGCCGGTGACCTTCGATGTCATCGCCTGAGCCACAGCGGATTCGAAACCGCTTCGATCTGTCCGGCCGCGCAGCACTGGTCACCGGTGCCGGCGGCGGCATCGGCGCGGCCGTCGCGGCCGCACTGGCCGAGCAGGGCGCGGCGGTGCTGGTCACCGATCTCGACGCGACGGCAGCCGCGATCACGGCGGGGAAGATCGTCGCCGACGGCGGGCGGGCCACGAGTGCCGCACTGGACGTTCGCGATGCCGGGGCCGCCGACGCCGCTGCCACCGCTGCCGCTGAATTGGCCGGGGGCACATTGCATATCGTGGTCAACAACGCCGGGGTGACCGCACCGGCGATGTTCGGCAATACCACCGAGGAGTCGGTGCAGCTGTTGCTCGACATCCACGTGCTCGGTGCGTTCCGCTGCGCGAAGGCGGCGCTGGAATATCTGCCCACCGACGGCACCGGCCGCATCATCAACGTGACCTCGTCGGCCGGTCTGGCCGGGGCACTCGGACAGGTCAACTACTCGGCCGCGAAGTCCGCCATCGTCGGGCTGACCAAATCGCTTGCCCGCGAACTGGCGCGCAAGCAGATCACCGTCAATGCCCTTGCGCCCGCGGCGGCCACGTCCATGACGGCCAAGATCCGCACCGATCCGAAGTTCGCCGAACAGATGCTCAATCGCATTCCGATGCGGCGATGGGCCGAACCGGACGAGGTCGCGGGAGCCTTCGTATTTCTGGCCTCCGATGCCGCTTCCTACATCACCGGTCAGGTACTGCCGGTGGACGGTGGCCTGGTGATGTGATGACCGAACCGACCGCGGGTCCGCTCGCCGGAGTCACCGTCGTGGCCCTGGAGCAGGCCATCTCCGCACCGATGTGCACCCGCACGCTGGCCGATTTCGGAGCCAGGGTGATCAAGATCGAGAATCCGCGGGGCGGCGACTTCGCACGTGACTACGACGATGTGGTCAACGGCCTTGCCGCGCATTTCGTGTGGGTGAACCGCGGCAAGGAATCGGTGACGCTCAACCTCAAAGATCCGGAGGGACAAGCGGTTCTGCACCGGCTGCTGGAATCCGCCGATGTTTTCGTATCCAATCTGGCGCCGGGTGCGACGGCCGCACTCGGCCTGGCCGCGGACGATCTGGCGGTGCGTCATCCGCACCTGATCGCGATGGCGATCGACGGCTACGGCCCCGGCGGGCCACTTTCCCACAAAAGAGCCTATGACCTGCTGATTCAGGCCGAGTCAGGAGTCTGCGCGGTCACCGGATTCCCGGATGCCCCGGCCAAACCCGGTCCGCCGATCGCCGACGTGTGCTCGGGCCTGTACGCGGCACTGACGATCGTGGCGATCATCTGCGGCAGACGCGCACCCGGCGGAACCCCGACCAAACCCACTGCGGCGGCGGTGAGCCTGTTCGATACCGCCGCCGAACTAATGGGGTACGCGCTCAACTACACGCGGCACACCGGAATCGACCAACAGCCACTCGGCATGAGTTCCCCGGCGGTCGCCCCCTACGGCGCCTATCCGACCAGCGATGGCCGCACCGTGGTGCTCGGCACGACGAACGACCGAGAATGGCAGCGCCTGGCCCGCGACATCCTCGACCGGCCCGATCTCGCCGACGATCCGAGATTCACCACCAATACCGGACGGGTGCGACACCGCGGCGAACTCGATGCCACGATCGCGCAGTGGTGCGCACGCCACGACCTCGCGACCGTCCAGTCGTGCGCCGACACGGCCGGAATCGGGAACGCCCGCTACAACACCCCCACCGATGTCATCGCCCATCCGCACCTCGCGGCCCGCCGACGCTGGCGGCCGATCGAGACGCCCGGCGGTCCGGTACCCGCCCTCCTGCCGCCACCGGTCATCGCCGGATACCAACCGCCTATGGGGGCCATCCCCGCGTTGGGGCAGCACACCGAAACCGTCTTGGCCGCAGCTGGATTCAGCTCCGACGACATTGCCCGACTACGTGACCGGGGTGCCATCGGGCCCGGTGCCGACCAACCCGTCCGCTGATCCGGACATGAAAGGACGATCTTGTGGCCGATGAACCGGTATTGCTCATCGAGCAAGTGGGTGCGGTACTGACACTGACGTTGAATCGCCCGCACCGTAAGAATGCACTCACCCGCGAGGTGTGGGCGGGCCTGCGCGAGGAGTTCCGCCGGGTCGCGCACGGTCGTGAGGTTCGCGCCGTGGTCCTGACCGGGGCCGCGGGCACGTTCTGTTCGGGCGCCGATATTTCCGATACCGCGGGCATGGACGAGTTTCCCGATCCCAGTCGGGAGTTGCGCACCATCAACGAGGTCGTGCAGCAACTGCACGACCTACCGGTGCCCACCGTCGCGAAGGTGCGCGGGGTGGCGGCGGGCGCGGGGTGGAATCTCGCGCTCGGGTGCGATCTGGTGGTGGCGACGCCCGACGCGCGGTTCTGCCAGATCTTCAGTAGGCGGGCGCTGTCGCTGGATTGCGGGGGCTCCTGGCTCCTGCCCAAACTTGTCGGCATGCAGCAGGCCAAGCGCCTGGCATATCTGGCCGACATGATCGGCGCCGAGGAAGCACACTCACTCGGACTCGTGACGTGGATACAGCCCGACGAGGCTGTCGACAAGTTCGTCGATGAGCTGGCGGTACGGCTGGCCGCCGGGCCTCCGTTGGCACTCGCGCAGACCAAGGCGCTGTTGAACGACGGAACGGATCGGACGATGCGCGAGGCACTCGCCGACGAGGCGCGCGCCCAGACCATCAACTTGTCCGGCGCCGATGTGATCGAAGCATTCGCCGCGTTCGCCGAGAAACGCGAACCGGTCTTCACCGGGGCATGGGGCACAGGAGGTTAGCAGTGGCGAAAAGGGTCACCGTAGAGCGGCGGCAGCGACGCGAACGCGGCTCGCTGAATCCGGAGGACATCATCGATGGCGCCTTCGAACTCGCACAACAGGTTTCGATCGACGGTCTGAGCATGCCGCTGTTGGGTAAGCATCTCAATGTCGGGGTCACCAGTATCTACTGGTACTTCCGCAAGAAGGACGATCTGCTCAATGCGATGACCGACCGCGCGCTGCGGCTGTATGTATATGCCGTGCCCTACCCGTCCGTCGAAGCGCATAATTGGCGGGAGACGCTGGACAACCACGCACGCACCATGCGGCGCACCTTCCTGGCGAGCCCGATCCTGTGCGATCTGATCCTGGTCAGATCGGCGCTGAGTCAGCATGCCGGTCGGGTGGGTGCCGAGCAGGTGGAGCGGACAGTGGCCAGCCTGGTGGAAGCGGGTCTATCGGTCGAGCAGGCCTTCGACATCTACTCGGCGATCAATCTGCATATTCGCGGATCGGTTGTGCTGCAACGGCTCTACGACAAGAACCAGGAGCTGGAGGCGGAGGGTCGGGCATACTACGACAGCATTCTGGTCGAGCCCGAAACGACACCGCTGCTCGCCGAGGCCATGGCCAAGGGCCTGCGATCGGGTGCACCGGACGACCGGAATTTCGAATACGGTCTGTGCTGCATTCTCGATCACGCGAGCCGACTGATCCAGTTGAATGCGTCGGCGCACGCGAATTCCGGCGACGCCACAGCGGCCTCGTAGCACTATCCGATACAGTTCGTCGTCCCGGCTGGCATCCGGCTGCCGGGACGACGAGCAGCAATGCCTTTGACCTGCAGGAATGCCCAGCAGTCAGAGCGCGGGAGCAGCAAGTGCAGCAACGCGAAAGCGGCTTACCGCAAATATAACGGTAAGCCCATTTAGCAATAGCTTTCGGCTGTGCCCAATTCGGGATCGATCGGGCAGTCAAAGGCCCGGCGATGGCTTTTGTTCGGGGACTACTTCGCCGCAGAATAGTTCGGCCGTCCCAGCCCGAGAATGTATTGCGCGATCATATTGCGGAATACATCCAGCGTCCCTCCATAGATACCGATCAGCGACGCCCACCGGTAAAGGTATTCGGCCGCACCGTCGGCCACCGCTTCCCCGGCACCGGACGGTATCGCCGACCGCTCACCGAGGACGTCCATGAGGTCCGCGGCGATCTCCCGCATGGTCTGCGCGATGGCCACCCGCCCGAACAGACTCGGCGCGCTCAGCGCCGCCTCGATGCGGGCATGGGCCCGGCCGAGCCGATACGCGATCGATCGGTCGTCGAGCCCCCGTCGGCCGTCCGGCCCGGCCGTGGCGGCCACCGCTGTCACCCGGTCGGCGGCCACGGCCATCGTGGTGCCGAAGCCGCTCATGATCGCGATATCGGCCAGCCCGTCCGGGTCGGCACCACCGGCGCCGTGCTCGGCGGACAGCGGACCGTTGAGCACCCGCCAGCCGTCGTCGACCTCGCCGAGCCGGTATCGGTCCGGAACCCGAACATCCTGGTAGTAGGTGATATTGGTGCGTTCACCGTCAACGGTCCGCAGGCCCTGGATGTCGATGCCGGGCGAGTCCAGCGGCACCAGGAACATGGTCAGATTGCGATGTCTGCGCCCGTCCGGATCAGTATTGGTCAGCAGGAATACATACCGGCAGTTGTGCGCGCCGGAGGTGAACATCTTCTGCCCGTTGATAATCCAGTCGGTGCCCGCGCGCACCGCCCGCGTCGCACAGTTGGCGATATCGGATCCGCCCTCGGGTTCGGTGTAGCCCATGGCGAACCGGATCTCGCCGCGGTACACCCCCGGCAGCACCTCTTCGAGCAACTCCGGCGAGCCGAATTCGCGGACCGCGCGCAGGATCATCATGGTGGCACCCCAGGTCACCAGCGGCACCTCGGCCCTTCGCCGCTCGAGATCCCAGATCCTGCGCTGCACCGGCGTCAATCCCCCGTCCGCGGCGCTGTTCGCTTCGCGCTCGAGCCACCCTTGCGCACCCATGGCCAGATGCAGCTCCTCAACGAATCCGTCGCCGGATTCGTGCGCGCGGCGCAGCACGTCCTCGGTCACGGTGGCCGCGAGGAAATCCCGGGCCCGGTCCAGGAATTCCTGATCTTCGGTGGTCGGCTCGACCCTGGCGAAGTCCACTTCGGTTCCTTATCTCTGTCGCGATCAGCCCGCGGCGATCGCTTGTTCGCGCGCCCAGCGGTAGTCGGCCTTGCCCACCGGACTGCGCACGATCTCCGGGCGGAACACCACGACCTTCGGAAGCTTGTACCGCGCAATGGATTCCGCCGCATGGGCAATCAATTCCTCGGCAGCCGGCTCGGTCCCGTCGACCGGTGCGATGATCGCGACGACCTCCTGACCCCAGCGCTGGCTCGGGCGGCCGACCACCACGACGTCGGCGACGGCCGGATGCGACGAGATCGCCAGCTCGACCTCCTCCACGAAAATCTTCTCGCCCCCGGAATTGATCGTCACCGCATCGCGTCCCAGCAATTCGATGGAACCGTCCGCCAACAGTCGTGCCCGATCGCCCGGCAGCACGTACCGTGCGCCGTCGATGACCGGGAAGGTGACCGCGGACTTGGCGGCGTCGCCCTTGTACCCGAGCGGTGTGAAACGGCGTTGTGCGAGCCATCCGATACCGTCGTGTCCCGCCGCCAGCACCGAACCGAAATCTTCGGCCACCACACAGGTATCCGCACCCGGGATGAATGTGCCGGTCGATACCGATCCGGACGACGAGACGTGATTGAGCTGGGTTCCACCCTCCGAGGAACCGACCGCGTCCATCACGACCAGGCCGGGGATCGCGGCGATCCACTGCCGTTTGGCCGATGGGCTGAGCACAGCGCCACCACTGGCCAGCACCACCAGCGACGATACGTCCGCCGAACTCGACTCGATCGCGGCGAGCAGCGGTCGCGCCATCGCGTCGCCGACCACGACCAGTATCGCGACCCGCTCCCGCTCGATGGCGCGCACGATCTCGTCGGCATCGAGATGCTGCACGACCGAGGACAGCACGACGGTCTGCCCGGTCATCATCGCGGTAAGTACCGCCCACTGCGCGGCACCGTGAATCAGCGGCGGCAGCAGCATGAGCCGGACCCCGGGATTCGCGGCCGCCCGCGCGGCGACTTCGTCGTAGGACCCGATGAGCGAGCCACTGAACATATCCCGCCCGCCGCAGGCCGCCATGAAGATGTCGTGCTGACGCCACAGCACACCCTTGGGCATACCGGTGGTGCCGCCGGTGTAGAGCACGTAGAGATCGTCGGGAGAGGGCTGTACGGGCAGCGGATCCGGTGCGTTCGAGGCAATGACGGTCTCGTAATCGACTGCCCCATCCAGCAATTCGTTGCCCGACTCGTCGGCGATCTGGATCAGTACGCGCAGCGTGGGCAGGTCGGGCAGCACCTCGGCCAGTCGTGGCGCGAAGGCGGCGTGATAGACCAGCGCGGTCGCACCGGAATCGGCCAGCAGCTGCCGCAGTTCGTTCTCGACATATCGGTAGTTGACATTGAACGGTGCGACACGCGCCCGGAATGCGCCCATCATCGCCTCCACGTATTCGTGTCCGTTGTAGGCGTAGATGCCCAGCAGATCCTGTCCCACCTCGTGATCGGCGAGCGCTGACCGCTCGGTGTGGCAGCCCAGCCCCTGGGCGTACAGGTAGGTCGCCAATCGCTTGGACCGCTCGGCGATCTGGGCGTAGGTGTGGCGCCGATCGCCCTGGCGGATCAGTTCCCGATCCGGGATGGCGGCCGCGGCGGCATCGGCGGCCGCGGCGAGCGTGAATTGCGACGTCGACGGTTCGGATCTGGTCACGGAACGAGACAACGGTGGCTCCTCGGTCGTGTGCTGCGTGCGCATCTGAACGATCTAACTGTAAGTCATACAGTAGTCACTACAACAAGTGTTGGGAAGGATTTCGAGTTCGCTGCTCGGACTCATCGCCCGGAATTACGGGCGACTAGACGGCGCCGTGTACGCCGGTGTGCGGTGCGCAGCGCGATATCGATGACGCGGTGTATGAACCGCGGGAACGGCGGCGCGGCCAGCGCGGTTATGACGAACGGGAGATCGGTGCCGACCACAGTGCGGTAATGAGTGAAGGTGTCGAAGCCCGCCTTACCGCGATAAGCCCCCATACCGCTGGCCCCGACCCCGCCAAAGGGTGCGTCCTCCGGAAACATATTGAGCGCGAAATCATTACGGGAGACCCCGCCGCTGCGCGTGCTCCTGACGAAGGCGCGGAAGTCTCGCCCGCCCGGCCCGTACCAGTAGGCGACCAGCGGCGAGTGCCCCCCAGTCAGATGGTCTACGACATCGGCGAGCTTCGAATACGGTCGCAGGACGAGGACCGGTCCGAAGATTTCCTCGGTAGCGATCCGCATGTCGTCGGTGATGTCGCGGACAAGGGTCGGCGGGATCTTCCGCGTGCTCGGATCGGGCAGCGTCTCACCCGTCGGCACGATCTGCTCGACCCGTGCCCCTTGGGCGCGCGCCTCGTCTATGAGGGCGCGGATCCTGTCATAATTCGCCTGGTCGACACAGGCCGTGTAATCCTCGTTGGCGGTGACGGCCGGGAACATGTCGCGAAGACTCGCGCCGACGACATCGGCGAAGGCATCGATGCGGTCCTCGGGCACGAAGACGTAATCGGGACTCACGCAGACCTGCCCGCCGTTGACCATTCGCGCGCGAGCGATTCGCGCCGCCGCCCTGGTGATCTCGGCATTCGGTGCCACGACCACCGGATTCTTCCCGCCGAGCTCCAAGGTCACCGGGACCAGATTCACCGCGGCGGCCCGCTGAATCAGTCGGCCGACCCGGGTCGATCCGGTGAAAAACAAATGGTCGAAAGGTAATTCGGCGAAGGCGGCGCCCACCTCGGGACCGCCGGTCACCACCGCGAGCTCGGACGGATCGAAATACTTCGGTGCCAGCGATCGGGTCAGCTCCGCGGTATGCGCGGTGATCTCCGACATTTTGATCATGACCCGATTACCGGCGGCGAAGGCTGCCGCCGCGGGCACGACGACCAGTTGGAGCGGGAAGTTCCAGGGTCCGATGATGCCGACCACACCGAGTGGAGTGGGTTGCACCTGGGCACGGATCCCGTACAGGCGGGCCGTCGGCTTGGGGTTGCGTGGACGCATCCACTTGCCGATATGCGAGCGGGTGTGCTCGATGGTCGACAACATGCCCATGATCTCCGCGAACAGAATTCCCGTTCGGGAGCGGGTGCCGAAATCGCGAGCAAGCGCGTCGACATACGAGTCGAGATTGTCCAGAACCATAACGAGCAATCGGTCGATCCGGTGCCGCCGGACCGCGGCCGAGGGCGGCCCCTCCCGCAGATAGGCCTGCCGCTGCAGTTCCAGGATCGCGGCGGGCGCCGCCGATGCGGTGTCATCGACCGGCTGCTCGGTGGTTCCAGTGCTCATGCGTGATGTCTTTCCAGTGGGAACTCAGCGCAGATCGAGGGGCTATCGCATATCTGCGCCCGAAGGCCGACCCAGCTCGAACCCGTTATCCGCCGTCGCGTCCAAGCGCGCCGAGACGGAATAGTGGGCTATCCAGTAACACTAACTGTAACATCACTCACCAGTGCGGGGTACGCGAACAGTCGACTCGAGAACTGGGAATCGCATGCAGTCGTCACCGAGGAATTCATCGATCCGAAACCCGTCGCGGGCTGTGCGCACTGCTCGAATCCGGCTATCCCCCGCGGCCGGTCCCGCCGACGCCGCAACCTCACCCCGCTGCACCGCCCCGAGTACCGACCATTCCGACAGCAGGACAACAGCGACACCGATCTCGCGGCCGGCGCCGTAAGCGACAACGGGTCCGACAGTGTCACGCATACCGTTCTCACCGTAGATTTCGCCGCTCCCACAGACGAATTACACGGATAACCAGTGCGTCGTCGACTACTTGCAGCGATATACTGAATACCTTACAGTTGTTTGCGCAAGAGCGGTGGCGCTCGACGAAGAGCCTCGGTGCGCGGTCACGCCCGGGGCCGTTGCGCTAGGAGAGAGTATGAGCGACAACGAGGTCCCCGGTCTCACATCGCGAACCGTCGAGGCACTGCTCGGCGCGGGCGAGGTGCTGGCCCAGCAGGTGCGGACGAAGATCCCGCACAGCCCGCGGCCGGTATTCCTGCACTACATCGAGCAGACCTTCGACGCGTTGCGCACGAGGCTGTCGCGTGAACTCGACCCGCATCCGGACACGCCGGCACAGCAACTGTGCCTGTATCTGATGGTCGCGTACGCGGAGCGACGGACCGGATCGCTCGATGCCGATCTCATCCGGATCCACCGTGCGCTGCTGGCCGACGACGACGCTTTGGCCGAAGTCTGCCGCGTCGGCGGAGACCCCGGTCCGTCCTACGACTTCGTCGCACTCGGCGACGCACTGACCGGACGCGGAATGAGCGCGTTCTTCGCCCCGTTCGAACCGGACGACCTGGTCGCCTGACAGCACCCGCGAGAGGACGAACCAGCATGGGTTCGGATCCCACCTTCCACCCCGAACTCCGTATTGCGCGTTACCTTCCGCGCTCCGCGGTCGGTGCGCGCACCATCGGGCCGGTCCGCAAGCTGACAAAACTCACCGGTCGTTCCCGACCGTCGGGCGGGACGATCGAGGCGGTCGACGCCCACGTCTCGGTACGCGTATTCCGGCAGGCACAGGCCCCGCGCCCGGCACCGGCTCTGCTGTTCATCCACGGGGGCGGCTACGTCATCGGCACTGCCGCGATGGGAGATGGCTTCTGCCGCCGAGTCGCGGACCGCCTGGGGGTCGTCGCGGCATCGGTGGAATACCGGCTGGCACCCGAGCATCCCTTTCCGACACCGCTCGAGGACTGCTATGCCGCGTTGCGATGGCTCGCCGATCAACCGGATGTCGATCCGGAACGTATCGCGATCGCTGGGGAGAGCGCGGGCGGTGGCCTTGCCGCCGCGCTTGCGCTGCTGGCCCACGAACGCGCCGAGGTGCATCCGGTACTGCAGGTGCTGTCCTATCCGATGCTGGACGATCGGACCACCACGCGCACCGATATCGCCCACCGCGGATTACGTCTGTGGAGCCCGCGGAACAACGGCTTCGGATGGCAGTCCTACCTGGGCCCGGCCGCGACCGGCACGGTGCCGGCACTGGCCGCGCCGGCCCGATACGAGAATCTGGCCGGGGTCTGCCCGGCCTGGATCGGCGTCGGCACAAACGATCTGTTCCACGACGAGGACATCGCCTATGCCGAACGCCTGCGCCAGGCCGGTGTCCCCTGCACGGTGCACGTGGTCGACGGCGCTTATCACGGCTTCGATCTGATCGAGACCTGGGCTCCGGTCTCCCGAGCCTTTCTCCAGGCCCGGCTGACGGCGTTGAACGACGTACTGAACGGCGGTGCACACCCTCGCGGCTGATCCATCGATTTCATTGACGCGATTCAATGACATCTGTCAGTATGTTCTGAGCCGCACTTCGAGGATTGCTTCGGGCATAGCAAGTCGTAAGCCGGAGAACATATTTCGGCATATGCCAGATCCCCGCGGATCGTTCTTCATTGACACCCGTCAGTGACAGAAGTTAGAAATTGGCGCATGAGCGAAGTTCAGGACAAGCCACAGGGCCGCGAAGCCCAGCGTCTGCAGACCCGGCAGCGGGTATTCGACGCGGCCATCGCCGAGTTCAAGAACGTCGGCATGGCCGATGCCGATATCGGCACGATCGTCGAGGCGGCGGGCGTTGCGCGCGGCACCTTCTATTTCCACTTCCCCAGCAAAGAACACGCGCTGCTGGAACTGGAGGCACGCGAGGAAGCCCGGATCGCCAAGGAACTGGCCCGCTTTCTCGCCGCACCGCACGATCTCGAATCGGCGCTGCGGAAAACGATCCAGCTGATAGTCGGTCTCGAGCGCCGCCTGGGCAGCCTGCTGTTCAAAGAGCTACTCGCGATTCACTTTTCGCCGACCCGGCCACTGGACGACGAGTGGCGCGAGCATCCGGTGATCGTCCTGGTGGTCGAGGAGATCCAGCGCGCCCGCGACCACGGCGAGGCCGAGATCGCCGTCGATCCCTACCACAGCGCGGTGTTCTTTCTACTCGGGCTCTACGCCCTGCTGACCACGACCTCGGGCTCGAAGGCGTTGCGCGCCAACGCACTCGACAACTACCTGATCACCGTTCTGCGCAGCCTGGAGCCCCGATGACGCAACCATCGCGGACCACCCATCGAACCGCTTCGAACCGACGAATATGGAGATACGGCCATGCTGTTGGACCTTGTGCGCATCGCCCTCGCGTGGGGCGCGGTGCTGCTGATCATCGCGTTCTGGTACTGGATCATGAAGAATATCGGCACCTTCTGAGCAGGTCCTGCCCCGGCGGCAGTGGATCTTCGTCATGAACGCCGCGGCGCCGGGGTCTGCGATCGAGCGCAGTTGCGCGGTCACGGCCGTCGCATTCTCCGAACGCCGCCGGGAGGGCGTGCGGCTGGTGACCGGTGAGCGGCGCGGTTTCGGTCTGAACACCACCCGCAGCGTCGTGCATGTCCCGTATCCACCCGTGGCAGCGGACTGGACCCGGGCAACGCTGACTTGCGGTGTGGCACTGCAGTGTTCGCCGTCGAAAGACCGCATCGCCCGGTACCCGTTGCACGAGCTGTCACCCCGGGAATTGGGTGCACTGTCGATCGTCGAGGGTACCGTGGCGGCGGGCTGGATCGCCGACCGGCTGCCCGGCCTGCTGCCCGAGCTCCGTCGGCTGCTGCCCGACCTCGAGATCGCCGACCACGATCTCGAAGGCCACGAAATATTGGACCGCGCAATGGGTTTGGCGCGATCACGACAGCAGATTCACGAGCATCCACTGCTCGGCAAGCTCCCGCTGGCCGCTCCCACACGCGGCGGCCTGGCCGTAGCGGCACGTCGGGCATACGCCCGGATGCCGTGGACCTCGGCGCGCAGCGACTCCTATCGCGTCATGTCGGTACCCGTCGGCGGTGACGGAGGCAGCCGCAACACCAACCTGCCCCCGCCGAGCCGACCGGAGAACGAAGACGTCGAGATCCGACCAGATCAACGCGCGGGCCTGCCCTATCCGGAATGGAACCTCTGGACGAAAAGCTTTCTGCGCGACCACGTCGCGGTGCTGGAACGCAAACATCCCACCCGACCGCGACCGCTCGCACCGGTATCCCCCAACATCCGCCGTTGGTTCGAAGAACGTACCCACCGCGCCATGCGCAGCGGCCTCGCGGACGGATCGGATCTCGATATCGACCGGTATGTCGGCCATTACGTCGACATGATCTCAGGCGCGACGGCCGAGCCACGGGTGTTCCGCGAGCTGCTCCCCAGTTCCCGTGACGTCGCCACCGCGGTACTCCTGGACGGCAGTTCCTCCCTCGGCGTACACGGCGGCCGGATCTTCCGACTCGAATTGGCCTGTGCCGATGCCCTTTCCCGAGCCATGACGCTCGCCCGGGAACGCCACGGCCTGTTCGTCTTCACCGGCAATACCCGCCATCGGGTCGAGGTGCGCTGTCTGAAGGATTTCGACGATGCCCGTTTCGTGGACCCGAGCAGTCTCGGGCTGATGACCGGCGGCTACACCCGGCTCGGCGCGCCGCTGCGGCATCTGACCCGTCGCCTGCTCGAACAGCCTTCCGAACGGCGCTTGATCATCGTGATCGGCGACGGCCTGATGTCCGACGAAGGCTACGAGGGCCGCTACGCGTGGGCCGATGTCGCGCACGCCATCGAGGAGGCCGACGACGCGGGCGTCGCGATCTACTACCTCGCCGTCGGCCCCACCCGGGTGGATCCGCTTCCCGAGGTATTCGGTGCGCGCCGGTCGCGCCGGATCCTGCGGGTTGAGGAGTTGCCCCGCGTGCTCGCCCATATCCACCGCGAGTTGGTCGCCCAATGATGTTAGGAATTCCGGAGTTCCGATGACAACCGATCTGTACTACGCCAACGGCACCGAGGTGCAGCTGTTCGAATGGGCCTTCCAGCAGCACATGCCGGTCATGCTCACCGGACCGACCGGCTGCGGCAAGACACGATTCGTCGAGCACATGGGCCACCTGCTCGGTCGCCCGGTGGTCACCATCAGCTGCCACGACGATCTCACCAGCTCTGATCTGATCGGCCGGTTCCTGGTATCCGGCGGCGACGTCGCCTGGCGCGACGGCCCACTGACCAAAGCCGTCAAATCCGGTGCGATCTGCTACCTGGACGAGGTCGTCGAAGCCCGGCACGACTCGCTGGCCATACTGCATTCACTCACCGACCACCGGCGCACGCTATTTCTCGACCGTGCCGACGAAGTGGTGCCCGCGCCCGCCTCGTTCATGCTCGTCTGCTCCTACAATCCGGCCTACCGCAGCTCGCTCAAGGAGTTGAAGCCGTCGCTGCGACAGCGGTTCGTCACCATCGCCATGGCCTATCTGCCGCCGGAGCGCGAAGCCGCGGTGCTGGTCGCGGAGACCGGTATCGATCTTTCCATCGCACAGCGACTCGTCAACTGCGCCAACACCATTCGCAATGCCGATGACGTCTTCCACTTCGAATCGCCGTCGACGCGTGTGCTGGTGGCGGCGGCGCGACTCATCGCCGCGGGCGCGAACGAACTCGAGGCGGCCGACGTGTGCGTCCTCGCGCCGCTGAGCAGCGACGGCGCCATCAACGAAGGCCTACGCGAGATCGCGGCGGCCAGCCTGCGCACCGCCGACGACCCGGCTGTGTAGTCACCCCGAGGAGGACCGTTCGAATGAACGAACAAGATCGCCAGCGCCGCCGAGCGCTCATCGTTTTCCAGATCGCCATATACGGATTTCTGCTCGCGATGTTCCTGATCCAAATACAGATGTACATGAGCAGGGACTGGTAGGTGCGATCATGAATATGCCGACATTCACCCTGCGCCGCGGCACCGGAAAGCCAGCGCGGGAACCCTCGGTGACCTACGACGAACACCACGAGGAAAGCCGGCGTGCGCAACGTCGGGCCGACCAGTGGCTCACCGTCGGAACCGCGCTGATGGGCACCTTCATCTTCGGATTCGTCGGATTGCCGATCTTCCTGCGCGGAGTGTGGTTGCAGCGCAAGGCACAACGCGACGGGCTGTCCGTCCGGCCGATCATCATCACCCTGATCGGCTACCTGGTCATCCTCGACGCCTTCCTCAACAGCATCGGCTGGGTACTCGATCTATTCGCCAACCACGCCATCGTCACGCGCGTGTTCTTCACCGCGTGGGGCAATTTCGTCGATGCCGGATACTTCTGGCACTACAACGAATTGTGGATCGGCGGTGCGGGCGCACCCGGCGAAAAAGGCTGGGAAGTCGCGCTGATATTCACCGTATTCCCGATGCGGGTCGCGGCCGCGATCGCATTCCTGCAGATGAAGCGCTGGGGCCACCAGTGGCTGATCGTCACCTGCTGGTTCGGTGTGGTGATCTGGATCGGCTACGTCGTCAATATGACCGTGTACGCCGACGTGCGCTTCCACGGCATCGTGCTTCCGGTGATCGGTTGGTGGTTGTACGACATCTTCTACATCACGCCATTCCTCGCGATCCCCTACCTGCACACGGTCAATCGCGAGATCTTCTCCGACTGACCTCGAATCCGGCTCCAGGAGAACACCATGAGCAATAAGTCACCCGCCACCGAGTCGTCGCCGGAACAAGATCTGCCGCTCGGTACGACGGCGCCGTTCGCACGAATGCACAAGTGGCTCAAGCGCGGCATCCTCGTCTGCCTGATCGCATTGGTCGTCGAAGGTTCGCTGACCGTGCCCGCCCTCGCCCTCTGGTACGGCTGGCCCACCTTGTCGATCACCGAAATCTGCGACGAGATGATGAAGGTCCGCTACTCCGACGACACACTCGAATGCAACCAGGGCGCCCTCAACGCGCCACCGCTCGGCGGCAAACCCGAAGCCGCAGGCCAGACGACCGCCCAGGATCAATGGGGAGTGCAGCCGAAACCGCAGTGGAAGCATATCGGTTACCGCCAACTCGTCCGGATCCACAACGAGCGGATCGCCCGGGAACAGGCACAGCAAACGGGACACCGGTAAGACCTTGCGATCACTCGACACCACCCTCGGCCTCGGCATGGCCGCACGAGAAGCCGTCCGGGCCGGACTCGATCGAACCGTACCCGGCCCGGCGGCGCTTCCACTGCGCATCCACGAGGTGAACGCACGCTGGCTCGGCGCGGCACTCGGTTTGCGGCCGGGCGCGATCACCGCGGTGCACGTGCTCGACGCGCATTCCGGTACGGCGGCGCGCGCTCGTATCGCCGTGAAATCCGACAGCGGCGAGGTGCCCGAGCAACTGTTCGTGAAATTACCGCCGCGCAACTATTTACAGCACGTCCTGATGAACGTCTTCCGCCTCGGGACCCACGAGGTCATCGCCTATCGCGCACTGGGCGCGAATCCCTCGGTGCGGGTGCCGAGATGCTATGTCGCGCAATGTGATCGACTCCGACGCCGCAGCGTCCTAGTGCTGGAGGATCTGTCGGGAACCGCGCACTTCCGTACTGTCGTCGATACGGTCACGCGCACCGAGGCGCAGGCCGTCGTCGACGCCATGGCCGATCTGCACCTCGCGTTCTGGGGTAGCGGCCGGTTCGCCAACGACCTGCGGCCGCTCACGGTGCGCACGACGGCGGATATCCGTCTCGGCGATCTCATCCGCCGCCGGTTCCTCCATGAGATCACCGGCCATACCAGAGATCTGATACCCGAGGTGATCAAGCGCCAGTGCCGGATCTTCTACCAGCGCAGCGCGGATATCGACGCCTTCTGGGCCGCGCAGCCGCAGACCCTGATCCACGGCGACCCGCACCTGGGCAACCTCTTCTTCACCGACACCGGGCCCGGATTCCTGGACTGGCAGCTCGCGACAGCCGGTGTCGGCATCCGTGATATCGCCTACTTCGCGAATGCCTCGGTCGAGCCGGATCTGCTCCGCACCATCGAAGGAGAACTCGTAGAACGGTACACGGCCCGGCTCACGGCCGCCGGGATCGGTGTCGACCTCGAGCGCATGTGGACGCTGTATCGCGCCGGTATCACCGAACTCTTCCTCGCTGCCGTCTGCACCGCCGAGGCCGGAGAGCGGATGCAGCCGTTCGAGGTGTCGCGGGTCGGCGTCGAGCGAGCCGTCGCCGGTGCCGCGGCACATGACAGTTTCGCGGTGCTGACCGCACTCGTCGACGGCAAGCGAGTCTGACGCACTGGGCGGCCGTCCCGAAGCTCGGGCTCGACGGCCGTCCCAGAGCTTGGACTCAGCGGCCGTCCCGCGACCTGGGCTCAGCGACCTACCGGAGCCTGAGCGCAGGCGGCCTTCCCGGGCCCGGGCTCAGGTGAAATCCGAACCGCCGTCGACATTGACATTCGCACCGGTCATATACGAATTGCGACGCGAAGCCAGAAAGGCGACGACCGGACCGATCTCCTCGGGGCGGCCCGCCCGCGGCAGCTGCGCCGGGTGTCCGTAATGCTTGGCGATCTCGGCCATCAGCCGATAGGGGTCGTCGCTCTCGACGCCGACCGAGTGAGCCCAATCGACCAGCGCCGAGGTCACGAAGGTTCCGGGCGAGACGACATTCACCAGAATCTCGTCCGCAGCAAGCAACAGTGACAGATTCTTGGACGCACTCGTCACCATCGCCTTCGCGGCGGTGTAGGCCGCCAGCGGAATGCTCTGCCGCTGCGTCGAATGCGCCGAAAAGTTCACTATCCGCGCCCATTCGGCCTTGCGCAGCAACGGCAGCGCCGCACGCACGCTGCGCACCATCGACAGCACGCCGTACTCGACGGCCTCGAGCCACTGGTCGTCGGTGAGGATGTCGAATCGGCCTTGCACAGCCGGCCCGACCGTATTGACCAGCACATTGATTTCGCCATGCCAGCGCTGCCCCAGTTCGGCGAACGCGGCGGCGATCTGATCGGCATCGCGCACGTCCGCGACCAGCCCGATGGCGTCGGGGCTACCGCGTTGGGTCAGGTCCTCGACCGCGTCATCCAGGTCGGGGCGGGAACGCCCCAGCACCGCCACTCGAGCACCGTCGTCGGCAAAGCATCGAGCGGCGGCCAGGCCCATGCCCCGGCTACCGCCCACGACCACCGCTGCCGCGTCGGTCAATCCCAAATCCATTGCGCCACCGCCTCCGTCAAGCGCTTACAGATAAACGTACTGTAGCTATATCAGTATCTGCTGCGCGATACCGCGCGATGCCCATGCCGCCACGCGAGGCCGCGACGCGCCGACAGAAGGCATCGCAGTAGGATTTACGGTTATAGGTACGATGGCTGTTGCTGTCTGTTTCCCAAGCAATCGGGAAACGATTGCGTCGGAGCAGACTTCACGGAGGTGGGCGCACATATGGCAAAGCGGGCAGCCGCGGAGAAACGGCCGCGGCGTGAGCGCGGGTCCCTCAATCCCGGGGACATCCTCGACGGTGCGTTCGAGCTCGCGGATCAGGTGTCGCTGGACAACCTGAGCATGCCGATGCTGGCCAAACATCTCGACGTCGGTGTAACGAGCATCTACTGGTACTTCCGCAAGAAGGACGAACTGCTCAACGCCATGACCGACCGCGCGCTGCGCCAGTACGCCACCTTCGTCACGCCTTTCGTCGTCGCGAGCGACTGGCGCGAATCACTGCGCAACCACGCCCGCACCATGCGGGAGACGTTCAACGCCAATCCCATTCTCTGCGATCTGATACTCATCAGGTCGGCACTGAGCCCGGAAGCCGCGCAACTGGGCGCACGGCAGACCGAGGAGGTCATCGCCAATCTGGTCGAGGCCGGACTGTCCCTCGAGGACGCCGTCGCGACCTACTCCGCTGTTCAGCTGCATGTGCGCGGATCGGTTGTGCTGCAACGCCTCTCCGACAAGAACGAGGAATCGGAGTCCGGCGCCGGCGCGTACTACGACAGCCTCACCATCTCCCCTGACACCACCCCACTGCTGGCGGAGGCGGGTTCGAAGGGCCTGCACAGCGGGGCGCCGGACGATCGGAATTTCGAGTACGGCCTCGACTGCATTCTCCAACAGGCGAGCCGGTTGCTCGAGTCGGGATCGGGCACGAAGGCGAAGAAAGCACCCGCCAAGAAGGCACCCGCTAAAAAGGCACCTGCCAAGAAGGCAGCGCCGACGAAGTCATCGGCCACGCGCCGTCCCACCAAGGCCGCTGCGGCGAAGTAGTCACCCGCCTATCCGTACCCGCCGGAACTCGGCGGGTACGGCCGTTTCCGACGGCATCCCCCCGGCTCGATCGAGTGGGCGGCGATATCTCCTGCTCGCCGTGACCCGTTGTCGCCCTTCATGTCCGGCGACAGCGCGCTTTCGCCTGTCGTAATTGCGCGCGAACACCTGGACACAATTCATCGCAAACGCCTGGGCAAGCCCCTTGCCGTGATGTATCGTCGGTCACACTGTAAGTGCAATAGTTAGTCATTCGACCAGCCCGGTGTCGGCATCGTCCACAGCGCCGAGTGGTCCGCTGGAGGATCGATGGAACTGGCACGGCTCAATACACCGGTTCGGGAAGTCGGTCAGTTCTTCGCCATGATCGCCGAGGTCGGCCGGGGCCTGGTGACGACGCGGTTCCGGTTCGGCGAATTCGTCGAGCAGAGTTGGATGCTGGCGCGGGTGTCACTGCTGCCGACCATTCTGGTGGCGGTGCCGTTCACCGTACTGGTGAGCTTCACCCTGAATATCCTGCTGCGCGAGATCGGCGCGGCCACCATGAGCGGGGCGGGTGCGGCATTCGGCGCGGTCACCCAGGTCGGCCCGATGGTGACCGTACTGATCGTCGCCGGTGCGGGGGCGACGGCGATGTGCGCGGACCTGGGGTCACGAGTCATCCGCGAGGAAATCGCAGCCATGGAGGTGCTCGGCATCGATCCCATTCAACGGCTGGTCATTCCGCGCGTGGTGGCCTCGACGATGATCGCGGTTCTGCTCAACGGTCTGGTGTGCGCTATCGGAATCACCGGCGGATTCGTGTTCTCGGTATTGCTGCAGGGCGTGAATCCAGGAGCGTTCGCCGCCGGTGTCACATTGCTGACCGGGTCGACCGAGCTCGCCATCTCCGCGGTCAAGGCGATGCTGTTCGGACTGATCGCCGGACTGGTGGCGTGCTATCGCGGCCTGTCGGTATCCGGTGGCCCGAAAAGCGTCGGACAGGCGGTCAACGAAACCGTGGTCTACGCGTTCATCGCCCTCTTCGTGGTGAACACCGTGGTGACCGCGGCCGGAATCCGATTCTCGGGGAGGTGATTTCGATGGATATCGCCGAAACCGGCAAATTCGTCCGCACCCGGCAGCGGCTGGGCCGCTGGAACCGCGAAATCGACGCCGTCGGTGCGCGAATCGTCTTCTATGGCAAGGCAATTCTGCAAACTCCCGGCGCGGTGGCCAGACATCCGGGCGAAACCCTGCGCCTGGTGGCCGAAATCAGTATGGGCAGTGGCGCTCTCGCGATGATCGGCGGAACTGCGGCGATCGTCGGATTCATGACACTCGCGACCGGCAGCACCATCGCGATCCAGGGCTTCAGCTCACTGGGCAATATCGGCATCGAGGCGCTGTCCGGATTCCTGTCGGCCTTCATCAATGTGCGGATCGCGGTGCCGGTGATCTCGGGGATCGCCTTGTCGGCGACGCTCGGGGCCGGGGCGACGGCGCAGATCGGGGCCATGCGGATCGCCGAGGAAATCGACGCACTCGAGTCCATGGCCATCCGGCCGGTGCCCTATGTCGTGAGCACGCGCGTCGCGGCGGGCATGATCACGATCATCCCGCTGTATTCGCTGGCATTGGCGGCGTCGTTCCTGGCGGGACGGTTGACCACAGTGGTGATTTTCGGGCAGTCACCCGGGCTGTACGACCACTACTTCTCGACGTTTCTCAATCCGCTCGACGTAGCGTGGTCGTTCGTGCAGGCGATCGCGATCGCGGTGCTGGTGATGCTGATTCACACCCATTACGGATTCACCGCCGCAGGGGGTCCGGCGGGAGTGGGCGCTGCGGTCGGGCGGGCGGTGCGGATGTCGCTGATCATGGTGGTCCTCGTCGTGCTCCTGGTATCACTCGCGTTGTACGGCGGCACCGGCAATTTCCACCTTTCCGGATAGGGCGTGGATGCAATGGTGCAGCAAGTAATGCTGAAACTCGCGGTGCTCGGGCTGGTGGTCGTGACGGGGGGCGTCGGCTGGCTGGTGCTGGGCAGCTACCAGCAGCGCTTCGCCGACTGGGTGACGGTGACGGTGATCGCCGATCGTGCCGGGCTGGTCATGGACCCCGGCGCGAAGGTCGCTATGACCGGCGTCGAGGTCGGCGACGTGACGGCGATCGAGTACGGCTCCGATCAGGCCCGGCTGACGCTGCGCGTGCATCGCTCGGCGCTGACGTCGATTCCGGCCGATGTCACCGCCGAGATCACCTCCAATACCGTCTTCGGCGCGAAGTTCGTCAGCCTCGACGCGCCGCACCCGGCCGCCGTCGAACGGCTGGCTCCCGGCGCGGAGATCGACATTTCGCGCGTCACCGTCGAAATCAATACCGTCTTCGAGCAACTCACCAACCTGCTGCGCGTGGTCGACCCCGCGCAACTCGAGGCGACCCTCGGCGCGCTGGCGACGGCACTGCAGGGTCGCGGTGACCGGCTCGGCGCGGCAATCGACCACACCGCCGGTGTGCTCGCTCAATTGAATGCCGCCGATCCCGGATTCGCCGAGTTGCTGCGCACTGCGGCACCCACCACGGAGCTCTACGCCGACATCGCGCCGGATCTGCTGCGCACGCTGGACGCCCTCACCACGACGAGCCACTCGGTGGTCGACGAGCAGCGCCAACTCTCGGTGCTGCTCGGCAGCACAGAGACCGTCTCGAATACCGGCTCGGATCTGCTGGCGCACAACGGTTCCGGTCTCGCGGACGTACTGCGGCTGCTGGACCCCACCACCGCACTGCTGGCCTTGTACTCGCCCGAAATCCCTTGCGTGTTCAAGGGAATCACTGCGGGCAACGAAGCCAACCCCGCCGCCTACACCGGGCAGCCGGGCATCAAGATGTTCGCCGGGCTGATACCGGGCGCGACGCCGTACCACTATCCGGAAGACCTACCCAAGGTCAACGCGACCGGCGGGCCGAACTGTATGGGGTTGCCCTACACCGACCCGGTCGTCAACGTGCCGTACATGGTCACCGACACCGGCGCGAATCCGTACGATCCGTCGCGGCAGGCGATCGGACTGCGGACCCCGGACCTCGTCAGCTACCTGCTGGGTCTCGGGGGTGGCCGGTGAACCGGTCGCGAGTACTGAAATTGGGCATCTTCGTGCTGGTCATGGTCCTGGTGAACGGCGCGATGATCCTAGTGTTCACGCAGGTCGACGCCGGAGGCTCGCGGACCTATCACGCGGTGTTCACCGACGCGTCCGGAATGCGTACCGGCGCGAAGGTCCGCATCGCGGGGGTTCCGGTCGGATCGGTCGGCGCGGTGCGCTACGGCGCGGACCACCGGGCCCACGTCGACTTCTCGATCACCACGAACGACCGGCCGACCACGTCCACGCGGGCCGCCATCCGATACGAGGACCTCGTCGGCAACCGCTACCTCGAACTGCAGCGCGGCCCGGACCCCACGCAACTGCCGGTGGGCGGAACCATCCAACCGCCGAACACCGCGCCCGCCCTCGATCTGGACGCCCTGCTCGGCGGATTCCATCCGCTGCTGCAAGCGCTGGACCCGCGACAGGTCAACGAGCTATCGATGGCATTGCTGAAGATCTTCCAGGGTCGCGCGGGAACCATCGCGGATGTGCTGACCCGGGTCGGTTCGGTGACCAGCACGCTGGCCGATCGCGATCAGGTCATCGGGCGGGTGATCACCAACCTGAATACGGTTCTCAACGAAATCGCTTCGCGGGGCGACCAATTCAGCAGCACGCTGGACCATCTGCAGCAGCTGGTGTCGGGTCTGGCGCAGGACCGGGGCATCCTCGGTCACGCGGTCGACAGCCTCGACGGCGCCGCCGACGCGTTCACCGGCCTGCTCGCCGATGTGCGCCCCGATCTGTCCGCGACGGTCAGCCAGTTGAACGCCGCGCTCACACCGACCACCAACCACATCGACACCCTGGACGAGGTACTGAACCGGCTCCCGGACGACTATCGCAAGCTGATCCGCATGGGCACCTACGGGTCCTTCTTCAACTTCTATCTGTGCGGCCTGTCGTTCAAATTGACCGGCGCGGACGGCCGCCCGGTGGTCATCGAGATGACCGACCAGCAGACCGGCAGGTGCGCACGGAAATGAATCGACTCTCCCAGCGCGAAGCCGGTCGCATCGGCCTCATCGGCATCGTCCTCACCGCGGCGATCTGTTCGGTCTCACTGCAATTCGACAAGATCCCGCTGCTCAGCGCCCAGCACCTGCGGTACGGGGCGCTGTTCGACGACGCGAGCGGTCTGCACGTCGACGACGACGTTTCGGCCGCGGGAGTGCGGATCGGCACTGTCACCGACATCACGATGGACGGCGGTCACGCGCGCGTCACGTTCACCGCCTACCCGGATATCGCACTCGGCGACGCGACCACCGCCACCATCAAGACCACCTCACTGCTCGGTCGGCGCGCCGTCGAACTGGTTCCCGCCGGCGTGGGGCGGCTGCGCACCGGCGACACCATCCCACTCGACCGGACCCGTTCCGGTTACACGCTGCCGACCATCCTCAACGAGGCCACCACAACCATCCGGGATATCGACCTCGACCAGTTGACCCGCGCGCTCGACAGCGCCTCCGATGTCCTCTCGGCGGCCGCACCGCAGGTGCGACCCGCACTCGACGGGATGCGACGCCTCGCCGAATCGGTCAACCAGCGCGATGCCGCGTTGCGTGGCCTGCTCGCCGGTGCCGAGCAGGTGACATCGGCACTGGCGAAGCGCGGGCCGCAGGTGAATTCCCTGCTGCTCGACGGCAATTCGCTGCTCGGGGAATTACAGGCCCGCAGCGGGGCGCTGGGCGGGCTCATCACCGGAATCGACCAGTTGTCGCGGCAACTGTCCGGCTTGGTGCACGACACCGATGCCGACCTGGCACCGGCCCTGGACAAGCTCGGGCAGGTTCTCACGGTGCTGAACAACAATCGCGACAACGTGGCAAAGAGCATCCAAGGGCTGTCCACATATATCGGCACGCTCGGCGACGCCGTGGCGAGCGGCCCCTACTTCTACGCATACCTGCAGAACCTCGTACCCGCCGACTACACACAGCCCCTGATCAATACGGTGCTCGGTCTTCCGCCAGCGCCCCTACCGATCCCGCAGGTCCGATGATCGCCCGAATTCGCCCCGGCGCCTTCCGAATTCGACCCGGCGCCCGCAGCCGGTGGTTGCTCCGACTCACCGCCGCCGCGCTGGCGCTCGCCGTCGTGGTCGCCGGATACGACACCGTTCAGCGGTCACGCTATTACAGCGTCACCGCGCATTTCACCTCCACCAGCGGTCTGTACGTCGGTGACGAGGTTCGCGTGGTCGGGGTGAAGGTGGGCACCATCGAAGCAATCGAGCCGCACGGCACCGAACTCACGGTGCGCATGCGACTGCCGCGGTCGCTGCGGTTACCGGGCGACGTGAAGGCCGTGATCATGGCCCAGAGCCTCGTCGCCGCTCGGTTCATCCAGCTCACCCCCGCCTGGACCGGCGGACCCAGCGCCCCTCGTGGGGTCGACATCCCGGTGGACCGCACCGCTGTACCGGTCGAATGGGATCAGGTGGAGGAGCAACTGTCTCGGGTCACCGGCGCGCTCGCGCCGCGGTCCGATGACCCCACCGGACCCGGCGCCCGATTTCTCGGATCCGCCGCCGCGGCGATGAACGGCAACGGCGACACCCTGCGGTCCAGCCTCGATCAACTCTCCACCACCATGGCGACGTTGTCCGCGGGCAGCGCGGACCTGTTCGGCACCGTGCGCAACCTGCAGGCGTTCACCACCGCGCTGGCGGCCAGCGAGCAGCAGATAGTCGTATTCCAGGGTCGGCTGGCATCGGTCACCGAGGTGCTGGCGGGCAACCGCAGCGATCTGTCGACCGCGCTGGGCACCCTGGACACCGCCATCGGCGATATCCAGGCATTCGTCACCGAGCATCGTGATGGGCTCACCACACAGGTGCGCCGGCTCGTCGACGCCACCGATGTGATCGTGGCCCAGCGCGATGCGCTGGAAACCGTGCTGCACCGCGCGCCCACCGCGCTGTCGAACTACTACAACACCTACAACCCCGGGCAGGGCGCGATGACCGGCGTTCCGGGACCCCAAAATTTCGGCAATCCCATCAATTTCATCTGCGGCGGCATCGCCGCCCTCGCGAACGCCACCTCCGAGCAAGGAGCCCAGCTGTGCGCGCAATACCTCGGGCCGCTACTGAACACGCTGCGGATGAACTACCCGCCGGTGAGCATCAACCCGTCCACCGGCACCGGCGTGGGTCCCGGCCAACTCGTTTACAGCCCACCGCAATTGCAGCAGATCCTGCTGCCGGGACAGCCGCGATGAGCACGGCCCGCCGTCCCGTAGCGCTGCTGTGCGGAATCGTACTGTGCGCCACGGTATCCGGATGCCAGTGGACCGGATTGAATTCACTGCCGCTACCCGGGACGCAGGGCCACGGCCCCGGCAGCTACCACGTGGTCATCGAGATGCCGGACGTCACCACCATCACGCCGAACTCACCGGTACTGGTCGACGATGTGGAAGTCGGCACCATCATGACAATCACCACCGAGGACTGGCACGCGCGAGTAACCGTGGCGCTCAACGGTTCCGTCGTGCTGCCGGCCAATGCCACTGCCAAAATCGGGCAGACCAGCCTGCTGGGCTCGACCCACATCGAACTCACCGCACCGGCCGACCCGCGCGGCACGCTGATCGAGGGCAGTGTGATCCCGCTGGAGCGAGCGGGCAGCTATCCCACCACCGAGCAGACGCTCGCGGCGCTGTCCATGGTGCTCAACGGCGGTGGACTGGGACATCTGCAGACCATCGTCACCGAGGCCGCCAAAGCAATTGCCGGACACGAAGACTCGATCGGCAATGTGCTCGATGGAATGAATACGCTACTGGGCGAGTTGGATTCGCAGCGAGACGCGATCACCACCACCCTGGACAACCTCGACAGGTTCGCCGCTCACCTGTCCGGTGACAACGACACCATCGGTCGAGCCGTCGCCGCCATCGACCCCGCGCTCGGCGTGCTCAACGCACAGCGGCGCGACCTCACCGATGCCTTCGCCGCACTGACTCGATTCGGCGACGCCGGAACCGCACTGGTGCGACAGATCCACGGAGACCTGAAGCAGAACCTGGCCAACCTTGCACCGACCCTCCAGCAGATCGCCGCGACCGGGGACGATCTCGTCGCCAATATCAACCAGCTCGCCACCTTCCCGTTCCCGCCGATCTCCATCACGAACGGCATCCACGGCGACTACATGAATCTGTGGGCGGAAGCGGATCTCACGCTGCCGCGGCTGCAGCAGGGGCTGCTGTTCGGTACTCCATTTGCCGCCCCACCGGCGACCGGAGGCGGCCGGTGAGCACCGACTCGACGGGCGGGCGTACTTCTCGCCTCGTCCGCAACCAGCTGATCGTCTTCACGATCATCGCGCTGGTGTCGACGACTTTCACCGGCATCTACTATCTCCGGATTCCGGCGGCGCTCGATATCGGCCGCTACCGCGTCACCGCCGAATTGCCAAGGGCCGGTGGACTTTATCGCAATGCCAATGTCACCTACGACGGCCGTACGATCGGCCGCGTCACCTCCGTCGACCTGGCACCCACCGGAGTCACCGCGACGCTGTCGCTCATCGACTCGGTCGCCGTACCCGCCGACCTGACCGCACGGGTCCGCAGTATGTCGGCGATCGGCGAACAGTACGTCGATCTGCAACCCACGGTCGATCACGGGCCGTTCCTGCGCGATGGCGATACGATCGCCGTCGACCGCGCGCGGATCGCCGACCGGATCGGCCCCATCCTGGAACAGACACGCGCGATCCTCGCCTCGCTCCCACCCGACACCCTGCACACGGTGCTCGATGAGTCCGCGCGCGGATTCGGCGGTGCGGGAAAGGATCTGGCGAGCCTGTTGGACTCCACCGTAACCTTTGTCGACGCCATGGCCGCCAATGGCGACGCCCTCACCACCCTCGTCCAGCAACTCACCCCGCTGCTGAACACCCAGGTGGTCAGCAACGCCGAAATCCGTGATTGGACCGCGAATCTGGCCTATCTCACCGAACAGCTCCGCACCGCCGACCCCGCCGTGCGCAATATCCTCGAACGCGGTCCGGCCACGGCCGACGATGCCAACCGGCTGTTCCAGAACCTGGCACCGACACTGCCGCTGCTGCTGGCCAATTTGACCACCGTGGGACAGGTCGCCCTGACCTACAACCCCGCCATCGAACAGATCCTGGTCCTGCTGCCGCCGCTGATCGCAGCCGAGAACACCGCCGGTGCGCGCGGCGCAGCCGACGGCGGCGCCAATGTCGTCTTCTCCGTGGAAGTTCAGGATCCCGCCGCCTGCACCACCGGATATTTGCCCGCCGACGAACGCCGCAGCCCCACCGACACCAGTACCCCCGATACCCCGCCCAATCTGTACTGCAATGTTCCGCAGGATTCGCAGTTCGCCGTGCGCGGCACGCGGAACCTGCCGTGCCTGGAAAATCCGGGCGTGCGCGCCGCCACCCCGGAGCAGTGCCGTAATGGGGTGATACCGCCCTCCGGAAAAAATGGGCCGTTCGAGTTGAGCCCCTCACCCGCGCCCGCGGGAGTCGCCCACTATCTGCCCGGCAGCCCCATGTACGTGACACCGGACGGAAACCCTTACCGCCACATCGACATCAACCGACCAGACTCCCAGGAATCGTCATGGACCTCACTGTTGACCGCTCCGATTCCCTGACCGCGACCGACACTGCGACCGCGTTGGTGACCGAACCGCCGCGGCGTCGGCGGGCGACCCGGCCGACCGGGCCACCGAGCGAGTCCCCGGATCCCCCGGATGCCGTGACGAGCACTGATACAACGCCATGCGCGGGCAAACCACCGTCGGAGCCGAAACCCCGGCGACTGCGGTTCGCTCGTCCGAAGCTGGAGCGCAAGAGTTTTCGCACCGCTGCGGTAGTGCTCGCCGTCGCCGCGCTCCTCGCCGCGACCACGGTGACGGCACTGGCGCTGCGCGAGCATCGGCGGACCGAGGCCGCCGCGAATCACCAGGCCGCCATCGTCGACACCGCCCGGCGCGGTGTCACCGCCTTGATCAATATCCGACGTGACAGCGCCGATTCGGACTTCGCCCGCCTCAGCGATATCACCACCGCGCCGTTCGCGGACGAACTGCACAGCCAGTCCGGGAACTACCTGAAGGCCATCCGAGATGCCGACGTGTCATCCACCGGCGAGGTCGTCGCCGCGGCCATCGCCGCCGACGACGGCGCCGAGGCTCCGGACGACGGCGCGGTCACCGTCATCGTCGCCGCGAACGCACAGGTCACCAATACGCAGACTCGGCAGCAGGAAGAGCGTTCCTACCGGTTCAGCGTGCAGATCAAGGAAGTCGACGGCACCCCGAAGGTGTCCGACGTGGAGTTCGTGCCATGACCGATCGATCCGTAACCGCCCTGCGAAACATTGTGCGGCTCAGCATGATTCCGCTGCTGACAGCCGTGATCGTGGCACTGACCGTGGCCGCGGTACTGCTCGTGCGAGACAACCGCCACGACGCCGCCACGGCCGCCGCCCGCCGGGACGCACCGACCACCGCCCGCGAAACAGTCGCGGCAATGCTCAGTTACACCTCGGCCACGGTCGACAAGGATCTCGCCACCGTGGCGGGACTCACCGGCTCGTTCCAGGACGACTACCGCAATCTGGTGAACAAGACGATCGTGCCGGTGGTCAAGGAGAAGGGTGTGAGCACCAGAGCGCGGGTGATATCCGCAGGCGTACTGTCGGCCTCCACCGACCGTGTGACGGTGCTGATGTTCATCGACCAGGTGACCATCAGCACCGCCGTGCCCGCACCGACCACCAGTTCCAGCCGGGTGACCGTCACCGTCGAGAAGCACGACGACCACTGGCTCGTCAGCGGTATGACACCGTTGTAGCCGGCGAGAGGATGATGTAGATGCCGAATCCCGCGACCTCCGCGGCGCAGCCGCTGGCCGGTGTGACCATCGTGGAGATCTCCAGCTTCGTCGCCGCACCGCTAGCGGGTATGACGCTGGCGCAGCTCGGCGCAGAGGTCATCCGCGTCGACCCGATCGGCGGCGCGGCCGATTACCGCCGATGGCCACTCACCGACGACGGCGAGAGCATCTATTGGACCGGGCTCAACAAGGGAAAGCGCTCCGTCACAGCCGATTTGCGCGCACCGGCGGGACAGTCGCTCGTCACCCGCCTGATCACCGGCGGCGGCATCCTGCTCACCAACGCCGCCGGACGGGATTGGCTCGACTACGACACGCTCACCGCCACGCGGCCCGACCTGATCCAGCTGGAAATACTTGGCCGCGCCGACGGTTCGGCCGCCGTCGACTACACCGTCAACGCGGCCACCGGAATTCCGCTCGTCACCGGACCTGCCGATCACGAGGGCCCGATCAATCATGTCCTGCCCGCGTGGGATCTGCTCTGCGGTGTGTACGCGGCGCTGGCGATCACCGCGGCAGTGCGCCACCGTGACGCGACCGGACAGGGCAGCCGGATCACCCTGCCGCTCGAAGATGTCGCGCTGGCCATGGTGGGCAACCTCGGCTTCCTCACCGAGGCAGCACTGTGCGGGCGGCAGCGCCCGCGCTCGGGCAATGCCATCTACGGCCAGTACGGTCAGCACTTCACCAGCGCCGACGGCGTCTCCTTCATGGTGGTCGCCCTGACCCCCAGGCATTTTCGTGATCTCACCGAGCTGACCGGCAGCACCGCGGCCGTGGACGCGCTTTCCACGGCGCTGGCGGCGGACTTCACCGACGAGGGCACGCGCTACCGTCATCGCGACGTACTGACCGGACTGTTCACCCCGTGGTTCCGCGACCGCCCCGCCGAGGAGATCGGCACCGCCCTGGCGAAAACATCGGTGCTCTGGGAGCGTTACCGCAGTTTCGACGAACTCGCGACCGACCCGCGCGTCACCGAGAATCCCCTGTTCACCCTGCTCCGTCAACCTGAGATCGGCGAATACTTCGCCCCCGGTTCCCCGATCTCGGTGAACGGTGCGCACATTCCCGCCCGCCCTGCCCCCCGGCTCGGAGACCATACCGAATCCGTGCTGCAGGATCGGCTCGGGCTGTCTCCCGAATCGATTGCGGCGCTGCACATGTCGTCGATCATCGCAAACTAGCCCTCGGAACGAACCCCGCCCGGAGACCGACAGCAGATCGGCCACGGCAGCCGGATCGCGCGGCATCTTGCTACCGACAGCACTCCGGGTCGAGTACGAAACACAAGGCGGACAACGCATCCCGGCGTGCCGCATGCTGCACGGTCATGCCCTGACGCACCGATTCCACCAGACCGGCGGCGCGCAATTGGCCCAGATGATGGCTCACCGTCGACTCCGCCAGCGCCACCGCGGCGGCCAGCTCGCGGGTATTGACCGTGCCGTCCCGCTCGGCCAACAGCAGCGACATCAATTTCACTCGCACCGGATCCGCCAGTGCCTTCAACCGCAACGCCACTTCCAGCGCGACCCGATCGTCGACCGGGGCCGCCGCCACCGGCGTGCAACAGATCGGCGCGGACATATCCAGCGCGGGCAGCGTCTTAGGCATCCCTATATCGTGGCATAAATCGAAAGGCCCGAGCCGCGCCGCCACGGCGAAAGCATCACTCCCCCATCGGAAATACGCCTGCGGCCGCCGCAATAGCGACGGCCGCAGGAATCGGAGATCTCAGATCTCGGCGAGCTTTTTCGCATCCTTGCGAACACCGAACGAGGTGACGATTTCCATGATGCCCAGGATGATCAGCCACCACCCCGCGACCAATGCCAGCGTCGCCACCGACGCGACCGGCCACACGATCAGCACCACACCACCGATCGCGGTGATGATCCCGAAGAAGCCCTCCCAGCCCCGCCCCGGCAGCGCAGGCTCGGAGATCGCCGCCATCAGCAGCGCGACACCGCGGAACAGCCAGCCGATACCGATCCACAGGCCGAGCAAAAGAATCGATTCCAACTCGTCACGGAAGCAGAAGATACCGATGATGATCGACAACACACCGCTGATGAACGCGAGCACCCGGATTCCGGTGCTGGTGTGCGTGCCGAATGCGGCCACCAACTGCAGGAAGCCACTCACCACCAGATAGATGCCGAAGATGATGCCCGCGGCCACCAATGTCACATCGGGCCAGACCAGGATCATCACACCGAGGATCACCGACAGGATGCCGGTGACCAGCACCGTTTGCCACGCACTGCGCGCAACCCGTTGCAGAGGACCCTCTAGCACGCTGTTTGTCGTCATAGCGTGATGCTATGCCTCGCGCCAGCGGTTTTCTGAACATTTGCTCGAATGGGTCGATCGCCGCGCCCTAGGCGGGTGTCGCGATATTTACCATCCACGCGATACCGAAGCGATCCAGGCACATGCCGAATTCGTCGCCCCACATCTGCTTCTCCAACGGCACGGTCACGGTGCCACCGGCAGACAGCTTGTCCCAGTAGCCGCGCAGTTCATCGGGGGCGTCACCACTGAGACTGATCGAAATGCTGCTTCCTGGTTTGTACTCCATACCTGGCGGGGTATCCGAAGCCATCAGCATGAACCCGCTCGGCGTTTCCAGCATGCCGTGCATGATCAGATCCGCGCCGGGCGCGTCCTTATCCCCCATATCCCCGAAAGTCTGCATGGTCAGCGTGCCGTCGAACACATCTCGATAGAACTCCAACGCGGTGCGCGCCGAATCGGAAAAACTGATGTACGGGTTGAGTCGGGAGGTCATAGGAACGCTCCTTGGTGGTAGTAGCCGCCATCGCCGAGGTTAGTCCTCCGACTCGGACAGTGGGCTCGATAACGAGCTACTCGCTCACGTTTATCGCCGAGAGGGCTCGGGTAGTCATCCCTAAGTGGCTCTCGTCGTGTGCATCCATGGGGTGAAGCGGGTGGGTCGGGTTCGCGAGTCTCGGGTGGCTAGGAGAAGAGGGTGGCGGTTGTTCTCGTGCTGCAGGCACGTGGCCTCGGTGATCTGCTCACCGCGGTTCCCGCGTTGCGCGCGCTGCGACGGGCGAAACCGCACGATCAGATCGTCCTCGCCGCTCCGCATCGCCTGAAGCCGATCGTCGACCTCATCGCCTCCGTCGACTCCATGATCCCCACCTCGGACCTCGGTGACCTGCGCTGGGACGCTCCCGAACCCGGACTGGCGGTGAATCTGCACGGCCCGAGCGCCGAGAGCATCGTCGCGCTCACCAAGACCGATCCCGGACGCATCCTCTCCTACCGCAATCCCGCCTTTCCAGAGCTGGGGGGCCCGGAATGGCAGACGGATATGCATTACGTCGAGCGCTGGTGCCATCTGCTCGAATCCGACGGCATCGTGGCCGATCGCCGCAATCTGGGACTCGTCCCACCGGTCGCGACCATCAGTCGCCGCAATTGCATCGTGGTGCACGTGGGAGCGGGCGCACCGGCCCGCCGCTGGCCGCCGGACCGGTTCGCCGCGGTCGTACGGCATCTGCTGGTACTCGGTCGCGAAGTGGTCCTCACCGGTGACGAGTCCGAGCGCGATATCGCGCTGAATATCGCGGCCCGCGCGGGCCTACCCGGTGGCCGGGTGCTCGCGGGCGAGCAGAACCTCATCGAACTCGCCGCCACCGTCGCCGAGGCCGCGCTCGTGATCTGCGGTGATACCGGCGTCGCTCATCTGGCCACCGCCTTCGGAACCCGGACCGTATTGCTGTTCGGACCGACCCCGCCGCGCTGGGGCGGGCCGCCACCACATCTCCTCGGCAGGCATGCGGTGCTGTGGGCCGGTCAGCTCGGCGATCCCATGGCCGATACGCCCGACCCCGGTTTGCTGCGAATCGGCGTCACCGAGGTGATCAGCGCGGTCGACAAGCAGCTCGCCAAGCGGGCATGGCCGGCCAGCGGAAACACTCGCGGGCGAACGGCATATCGCCGCGTGGGTTGACCACGAGCATTCAGGTGTTGCCCTCGGAGCGGGCGTTGCTCAAAGCCGCGGCGTAGGCCGCCAGCGCGCTGGGCCAGAACTGCTCCAGATAGTCGCGCGCTTCGCCCAGTCCGCGCGGATCCAAGAAGTACAGCCGCCGATTGCCGTCCGGACGCACCATCACCAGCCGGGCCTCGCGCAGTACACGGAGATGCTGGGAAGCCGCCGAACTGGTTACGCCGACGAGTTTCGCGAGATCGCCGACCGACAGCGGCGCCGTCGGCAATGCCTCGAAAATGGCCCGGCGGGTCGGGTCGGCGAGCGCTTCGATGGCCTGAACTCCATTAGTCGCCACTGAAACAGTGTGAGCGACCGGCATCTTGCCGGTCAACTCCACGCACTACGGCATCACGCCAGGTCGTCAATGCATACGCACCGTGTCGTTATCGAGTTGTAATCAATCAACTGGGCTTTTGTTGACATGTGACGGTTGGCACAGGATTACGGGACCCGAATGGCCGTCCCGTACGTTCTAGCCATGCCCGTGACCGTACCGTTACCATATCGTCTCGGCCCGATCCGCTCACGCCGCAACCGCGCCGCAACCCGAGTGGTCGCCGCAGCCGCCGTCGTCAGCGCCTCGCTCGGTGTCATGGCCGCCGTGGAACCCGACGCGGTGGCCGGAAAGACCGACCAATCGGCCGACCGATCCAGTGCGGCCGTCACCTTCGCCGCATCCACCCCGCGCGAGGCCCAGATGCCGCAGACCGTGCCCGAGGCCGTGATCTGGGAGCAGAACCGCATCGCAACCGAGGCGGCCCGGCCGCGCACCGTTCGCCCCATCGAGGGCATGCTGACGTCCAACTTCGGCATGCGCTGGGGTGTGCTGCACGCCGGCCTCGATTTCGCCGACGCCATCGGGACCCCGATCGCCGCGGTCACCGACGGCACCGTCATCGAGGCGGGTCCGGCCTCCGGCTTCGGCCTCTGGGTGCGCGTGCAGCAGGATGACGGCACCATCGGCATCTACGGCCATGTGAACGACATTCTCGCTACCGTCGGTCAGCAGGTGCGCGCAGGCGATGTCATCGCCACCGTCGGCAACCGTGGCTTCTCCACCGGCCCGCACCTGCACTACGAAATCCACTCGGGCGAGGGCGCACCGATCGATCCGATGCCCTGGCTCGGCGCGCGCGGTATCGCAGTCGGCTTCGCCACGGAGTAAACGAGTCTGCCCCGCCGCACCACGTTCGATTCGGCCACCGGCGCATTCGCGATTCGATGAGGGGATGGCGAGTGCATCCGGTGGTCGATATCTAATACCTCGGGATTATCAGCGAATGGCGCTGCAGCGGGAGGTGGCCGGGCGTCGTCGATTCCTACCGTCGGATCATGCCGACGATCGATACCCTTTCCGCCCCTTGCGATTCCGCGCGCCACCGCCGCCCCGCCGTAGTACCGGACCTGCCCGGCGGCAGTCGCCTCCATCGACCGCTGCTGTGGATGGCGGCCACAATGGGCGCGCTCGTCTTGTTCTCGGCCGGTGGCATGGTGTTCGACGACCGGATGCTGCTCGACGAATCCGTATGGCTCAAACCGTTCAAGTTCGGGCTCGCATTCGTGCTCTACGGGATCACCCTGGCATGGCTGCTGTCGTTGCCGCACAAGGGGAGTCGGGTCACCTGGTGGATGGGGACGGTGTTCGCGATCACCGGATTCGTGGACGTCGGATTCATCGTGGTGCAGGCCGCGCGTGGGACCTACAGCCATTTCAACAGCGAGGCCGATGCGGTGAATTCAATCGGTCAGATGGTGTTCGCGTCCGGCGTGCCCGGCCTGTTCTTCGCGAATCTCGCTATCGTGCTGATCCTTTCGTGGCAGCAGCTGGTGGACCGGCCGACCGCTCGGGCCATTCACGCCGGACTCGGTCTCGCCGTGGTCGGGATGGCGCTCGGGTACCTGATGGGGTTCACCGGGAAACAGCTGGTGCGCGATGCCGACGGCAATGTGGTCGAGTTGGTGGCCGGCCATACTGTCCTGGACAACCCGTCACTGGAGGCGCGTGACGGTGTCGGCGGCATGCCGATCACGCACTGGAGCACCATAGGCGGCGATCTGCGGATCCCGCATTTCCTCGGGCTGCACGCCATTCAGGTCTTGCTGCTCGCGGTTGTCGCACTGGCCTGGTTGGCGCCGCGCTACCCGTGGCTGCGGGAAGAACGCACGCGCGCCGCGTTGATCGGTGTGCTCGCATCGGGCTATGCCGGGCTGCTCGCGATCGTGTTCTGGCAGGCGATGCGGGCCCAGTCGCTGGTGCATCCGGACGGTCGGACGCTGTTCGCCTTCGGTGTATTGATCTGGGTGGTTGCTCTACTGACCCTCGGCGTCTACTGGCAGGCGCACGCCCACGGCCGCAACGCCCCAAGTGCCGTGCGACTGTTCGCCGCGGGCACGCGCGCCCGCGGCCAGTAGCGGCGTTCACTAAGCTCCTGCTCCTATGGCCCTTAGCGCAACACTGCACAACTTCGCCGTCCAACTCGCCGATGTCGACCGTGGTGTGTATCAGGAGTTGGAGTTGCGGGTTGCACGCCACCCGTCCGAAACCGCCGAGTTCATGCTGACGCGACTGCTCGCCTACTGCCTCGAGTACGAGGAAGGCATCGCCTTCAGCGACGGCGGAGTGTCGTCCACCGACGAGCCCGCGGTGCTGGTGCGCGATCTCACCGGACGGCTCACCGCCTGGATCGAGGTCGGTGCACCCGATGCCGATCGCGTGCACCGCGGCAGCAAATCGGCTGAGCGCGTTGCCATCTACACCCATCGCGACCCTGCCAAGGTGCTCGCACAGCTCACCGGTAAGCGGGTCCACCGCGCCGAAGCGATCCCGCTGTACAGCTTCGATCGCGACTTCATCGATGCCGCGGTAGCCGCGATCGAACGGCGCAACACCGTCACGGTGTCGATTACCGAGCGACTGCTTTACCTGGATCTCAACGGCACGAACCTGAGCACGTCGGTCGAAGAGCGCAGGCTCGCCTAGCGGTCGACACTCACCGCAGCCGTTCTGCCTCGCGGGTGAGGGTCAACAGTGTCGCGCTCAACGCCTTCAACTCTTCGGTGTCGGCACCCTCACCGATGGCGGTGGCGACATCCTCGGCGGCGCAGCGGGCGGCGAACCAGCGGTCGGCCAGATCGGCCGCCTCCTGGGCGCTCAGTACCACCGAATCCGCCGGAATTCCGGTTCCCTTCAAGCTGTTGCGGTGTTCGTAGGCGCGTTGGCGACAGGACTGACGGCAGTACCGGCGACGACGTCCGGCCTCCGATTCGACGATCTCCCGCCCACACCACAGGCAGCAGGACAGCACGCGGCGCGACATGACGCAGAACCCTAATGGTTGTGCCGACCGAATGGGACTCCCGACCCCGGTTCAGCAGCGCGGCGTGGGCGTGGCGGAGGGTGGCCGGGACACCGACTACAATGGAACGGTTCGCCAGTACGCCGATGGGGAACTATTGGCGCAGGCACGATCGTTACATCTAAGGTCCAGCGAGCGTCACGCGTTCATCCGGCACTGACCGATGAAGGACGCGGTCGCGGCGCAACAAGACTCGAGCACACAGGGAGAGGCACACCATGGCAGATCGCGTACTCCGGGGCAGTCGGCTCGGAGCGGTGAGCTACGAAACCGATCGCGACCACGACCTGGCCCCGCGACGGATTGCTCGGTACCGGACCGATAACGGCGAGGAGTTCGACGTCCCCTTCGCCGACGACGCCGAGATCCCCCCGACCTGGCTCTGCCGCAACGGCCAGGAGGGCACCCTCATGGAGGGCACCACCCAGGAGACCAAGAAGGTCAAGCCGCCGCGCACCCACTGGGACATGCTGCTGGAGCGGCGCAGCAAGGACGAGCTGGAGGAGCTGCTGAAGGAGCGGCTCGATCTGCTGAAGACGCGGCGTCGGGTCTAGGCTCCATCAGACGAACGAAGGCCGCTTGCACCGACTGGTGCAAGCGGCCTTTCTCATGCGGTGAACCGCCCGACAAGCACTACTTACTAGCGACCTTGCGGTAGCGCAGCAGAGCCAACGGCACGACTACGACCAGGATGGCCAGGGAACACCCCACCGCGTAGATGATGCAGTGGTCGGCGGGCCAACCGGTCGGGGTGCCGAAGCTCGGGGGCGCGCCGTTGTCGAAGAGCTTCCGTCCGGCGGCGGAAACGGCGGTGATGGGGTTCCATTCGGCGACGGTGCGCAGCGGACCGGGCAGCGATTCCGCGGAGATGAAGGCCGAGGAGATGAACGTCAACGGGAACAGCCAGATCAGGCCCGCGCTCTGGGCGACTTCGACGGTGGGTGAAAACAGACCGGTGATAGCCCCGACCCAGGACATGGCAAACGCGAACAGCAGAATTATCGCGAAAGCCAGTACGGCATCGACGATCCCGCCGTTGATCCGCCAGCCTACGATGTACCCGCAACCGACCATGACGGCCACGCTCAGGATATTCACCGCCAGATCCGAGAGTGTGCGCCCCATCAGCACCGCCAGCCGCGACATCGGCAGCGTCCGCATGCGGTCGATGATTCCCTTCTCCAGATCACCCGCCAAGCCGACCGTGGTGAAGGCGGCGTTGAAAGCGACTGTCTGGGTGAAGATTCCGGCGAGCAGGAACTCGCGATACTGGCCGCCGCCGAGTGAGGCACCGAAGATGTAGGCAAACAGGAAAACGAACATCAGCGGCTGGATCGTCGCGGTCACGAGCAGGGTCGGGACCCGCAGGATGGTCAGCAGATTCCGGTACGCCACGATGGCGCTGTCCCGGATGACCCGGGCGTGTGGCTGCCGAATCTCCGGTGGGGTTTCGGGTTTCGCGGTCGATTCATCTTCGGCGCGCGCGACTGCGGTGCTGATCAAGACAAGATCTCCTCTTGTGCATCGTCGATTTCCGGCTCGAGTGCATGCGCGGCGGTGCCGGTGAGGGACAGGAAAACGTCGTCGAGGCTGGGCCGGTGCACGCCGGCGTCGACCACGCACACCCCGGCGTCATCGAGCCTGCGCAGCGCTTCGACCATGGTGCGGGAGCCGTCTGCGACCACGATGGAGACCTCGTCCGCGCCCAGATCGTGGGTCGGCTCACCGATACCGACCTGCGCGAGGATCGTCAGCGCGGGCAGCACGTCCTGGCCCGGGGCCAGCGTGACGGTGAGCCGGTCGCCGCCGATGGAGGTCTTCAGCTCATCGGCCGAACCGTTGGCGATGACCCGTCCGCGATCGATGACGGTGATGCGGTCGGCGAGCTGATCGGCCTCTTCCAGATACTGGGTGGTGAGCAGCACCGTGGTGCCGTCGTCGACGAGATCGCCGATGACGCGCCACATATCGAGACGGCCACGCGGATCCAGGCCGGTGGTCGGCTCGTCGAGCACAGCCACCGCGGGCCGAGCCACCAATGCACCGGCGAGGTCGAGCCGCCGCGCCATACCGCCGGAATAAGTACCGGCACGACGGTGCGCCGCATGGTCCAGACCGAAAGTGCTCAGCAACTCCGTCGCACGAGATGCGGCCTGCCGCTGCGACATTCCGTACAGCCGCGCCACCATGCGCAGATTCTCGTAGCCGGTCAGGTTGGCGTCGACCGCCGCGTACTGACCGGACAGCCCGATGCGCCGCCGCGCGGTCGCCGGATCGCGCAAGACGTCGATTCCCGCCACCCGCACCGATCCGGCGCAGGGCCGCAGCAGGGTGGTGACGATACGCACCGTGGTCGTTTTGCCCGCGCCATTGGGCCCGAGCAGTGCCATCACCGTGCCCGCCGGAATCTGTAGGTCGACCTCGTCCAGCACCCGCACCCGGCCGTAAGTCTTGACCAGGCCGCACACCTCCACCGCCAGACTCACGACACAACCTGCCGAGCCCTGGCCCCCGGCGCCCGCACTCTCGCCGGGCCTGCTACCGATTGCTCACAGCCGGTCGATTCATCGCATTCGTTCACGACTCGCTCCTGTTCCGCCCCTCGGCACCGGCGTCCCGGCCCGCGCGGTCGTCGGCGATATCTCGCGCGAATCCGCCTCGGTAACACCAGGTTTCGTCGATGCGTGCGGGTGCTGTGTCGATGGATTGTTCGAAACGCTCTCTCACGACCGTGCCTTCTGCCCCGACGCGCCTTCCAGATGCTCGTCGAGCACCGGACCGATGACGGCGAGTGATTCCGGTGTCGTCATGGCCGAGTGTTTGCAAGGCAGGTCGTGGTTGTGAATGCTGCCGGTGACGAAGGGCGCCCATGCCGCCGCGCGGCGGGTCGGGTCGGTGTGGTTGATCTCGTCATCGGCCGCGGTGAAGAAGAGCAGATCACCGTCGAAGATCCTGGGGCGGAAGCCGTGGGCCAGGACAGTGCCATTGGTGTAGCCCGCGTAGAGGCGCTCCAGGTGTTCGACAGTCAGGGCGGCGAACGGGCCGGGGCGCGAGCTCAGCAGTTCGGCGGCGTCGCGCAGGGTCATGCGCGGGTCGAGTTCGACGTCATCGGCGTCATTGCCGAATTCGCCGATGATCTCGGCCACCGTGGGGATCGCATGCTCGAGCCATTCGTCGGTGAGCTGGTAGCTGTCCATCATCGACAGCAGCGCTACCTGTTCGCCCGCCTCCTGCAACTGGACCGCCACCTCGTGCGCGATCAGGCCGCCCAGCGACCAGCCGAGCAGGTGGTAGGGCCCTTCGGGCTGGATCGACTTGATATGCGCCACGTAGTTTTCCGCGGCCTCGCCGATCGAATCGAACCCGTCCTCGCCCGCGACATGCGGTGCCTGCAATCCGTACACCGGGCGGTCCGCAGCCAGATGCGCGAGCAGCCCCGAGTAGCACCAGGACAGTCCGATCGCGGGATGGATGCAGAACAGCGGGGCCCGGCTCGCGGTGGTGCGGGCCCGGATGGGCAGTATCGGCTCCAGTGTCGCGGCGATGGCCGCGCCGGGGTGACCGGCTCCGTCGAGCCGGGTCGCGATGGCAGCCGGGGTGGAGTCGCCGAACATCAGCTGCACCGGGAGATCGATCCCGTTGGCGCGTAGCTCCGCCACGACCTTCGTGGCCAGCAGCGAGTTGCCGCCGAGTTCGAAGAATCCGTCGTCGACACCCACCGTTTCGACACCGAGCACCGCCGCGAAGGCCGCGCACAGCTGCACCTCGGTCGGGGTGGTCGGCGCCCGATAGCCTTCGCTCGCGCTGAAGACCGGTTCCGGCAGCGCCTCTCGGTCGAGCTTGCCGACCGGGCTGAGCGGAACCTGGTCGATCAGCATGATCGATTGGGGCACCATGTAATTCGGCACCCGCGCCGCGAGATGTTCGGTGAGCTCGGCCGCGTTCAGCGTATTTCCATCGCACGGCTTCACATACGACACCAATGCCGTCGCACCGGCGGGTGTCCGATGACCGATGGTCGTCGAGAACTCGACCGCGTCGTGCCGCGCGAGCGCGGCGTCGATCTCGCCGAGTTCGATGCGGAAGCCGCGGATCTTCACCTGATGGTCGGTGCGGCCGAGGTATTCGATTTCGCGGGCCGAGTCGGAGCCGCGCCCGAACCAGCGCACGAGATCGCCGGTGCGATACATCCTTTCCCCCGGCTTGCCGTAGGGGTTCGCAATGAACCGCTGCGCCGTCAGCCCCGGACGGTTGAGATAGCCCCGTGCCAGCGCACTACCCGCCAGGTGCAGTTCACCGGTCACCCCGACCGGCGCGGGATGCAGCCGTCCATCGACGATGGTGGCGTTGACGCCGCGGATCGGCCCGCCGATCGTGATCGGCTCGCCCGGTGCCATGGGCTGGGAGATCACCGTGACAATGGTGGTCTCGGTCGGCCCGTACACGTTGTACAGATTGCGGCCGGGCGCCCAGCGCGTGACCAGCTCCGGCGGCAGCGCCTCACCGCCCACCAGCACATGCGCCAGTTCGGTGACGCCGGTCGGATCGACCGTGCCGAGTGCCGAGGTGGTGATGAACGCGTGCGTGATCCCCTCGTCGATGAATACCCTGCCCAGTTCGGCGCCGCCGACGACACCCGGTGGCGTGATCACCAGTGTGGCCGCACCACCGAGTGCGAGCAGCAGGTCGAGCATGGCGGCGTCGAAGCTCGGCGTCGCGAAATGCAGGACCCGGCTACCGGGGTGCACCTCGAACCGCTCGGCGGTCTCCGCGGCGAAGTTCGACAGGCCACCGTGGGTGACCACGACACCCTTCGGTGTGCCGGTCGAGCCGGAGGTGTAGATGACGTATGCCGGATTGTCCACCCGCAGCACCCTGATCCGCTCGCCCGTCCTGATCGGCGCGTCGGACGTATCCAGCACCCGCCCACGGAATTCGGCATCATCGAGCACGATCCACTCGGCATCGCCCGGCATCTGGTCGCGGTGCTCGGCCAGCGTGATGCCCAGTGCCGCACCGGAATCGGTGAGCATATGGGAGATCCGCTGCGCCGGATACAGCGGGTCGACCGGCACGAATGCCGCACCAGCCTTGGCCACCGCGAGCATCGTCGCCACCGATTCGACCGAGCGCGGAATCCCCAGCGCCACCAGTGTTTCCGGGCCGACCCCACCTTCGATGAGCACCCGTGCCAGCCGATTGGTCCACCGGTCGAGCGCGTCGTAGCTCACCTGGGTATCGCCCGAGCACAGTGCGATGGCCTTGCGATCGACATTCGCCGCGTTCTCGAACACCTCGGGGAAGGTGGCCGGCCGGTCCGCCTCCGCCCCGCGCACCGGAGCCAACCCGGACCATTCGGCGGGATCGAGCAGCTCCAGATCGCCCACGGCGGTGGTCGGATTCGCGGCGACACCGGCGAGCAGCCGGACCAGTCGCCTGCCGAGCCGCTGCGCGGTCTGCTCGTCGAACAGATCGCTCGCGTAGTTGACCGACAGGTTGATGCCGCCGGGTTCCCTTGTGCCGGTGTGTGATTCGGTCAGCGTGAACTGCAGATCGAACTTCGCGATCCCGGTGTCGACCTCCTCCGACTCGATGCGCAGCCCGGGCAGGTCGAGCACCCGCACCGGGTGGTTCTGCACCGAGAGCATCACCTGGAACATCGGGTGATGGGCCTGCGAGCGGGCCGGATTCAGCACCTCGACGAGTCGCTCGAACGGCAGGTCCGCATGCGCGAACGCATCCAGATCGATATCGCGCACGGTGTGCAGCAGGTCGGTGAACCTGACGTTCGGATCCATCCGGGTGCGCAGCACCAGCGTGTTGACGAACATGCCGACCATCCGATCCAGCTCGGGGTGGCCGCCACGGCCGGCGATCGGCGTGCCGACGGTGATGTCGTCGGTCGCGGTCATCCGGTGCAGCAGTACCGCGAGGGCGGCGTGCAGCAACATGAACATGCTGACGTTATTGCTGGTGGCGATCGTGCGCAGTTCCCGATGGGTCAATGCGTCGATCGGGCACTCCACGATGCCCCCGCGATAGCTCGGCGCGGGCGGGCGCGGCCGGTCCGCTGGCAGGTTCAGCAGCTCCGGAATTCCGTCCAGGGTCTCGCGCCAGTAGTCGAGCTGCCGATGGACCAGCGAATCGGGATCGTCCTCGGTGCCGAGCGTGTCCTGTTGCCAGAGTGCGTAATCGGCGTACTGGATCTCCGATTCCGGCCAGTCGGGCGTCTTCGCCTCGCATGCTGCCGCATAGGCGGTGGCCATATCGGCGGCCAGAGGTGCCAGCGACCAGCCGTCCATCGCGATGTGGTGGACGACGAGCACCAGCACATGCTCGGTCGATGCCCCTGATTTCGCGTCGGTGGATCCGTTGCGGTCGACCGCAATCAGCGCGGCCCGCAGCGGCACGGTCGAGGCGAGATCGAATCCCGGAGCCGCGAAATTTTGTACCGCATCGGGTATTTCGGACGGCGGCAGGGTCGTGACGAACATCGAGACAGCCGCATCGACCGGATCGAGAACGCGCTGCGTGGGAACCCCATCGACCTCCGGGAATACCGTCCGCAGCGTCTCGTGCCGCTGCTGTACGGCGTGCAAAGCCCGCATCAGCGCATCGGCATCCAGCTCGCCGCGCATCCGCAGCACCACCGGGATGTTGTAGGCCCCGCTGGCCTCACCCGTGCCGTCTCCGAGCTGGTTGAACCGGTTCAGGAACCACAGTCGATACTGCGCCGCCGACAACGGAATCCGCTCCGGCCGATCGCGGGGCACCAGCTCCGGCCGAGCATCGGCGCCGGATCCGGAATCGAGCAGCGTCGCGAGTTCGGCGACCGTCGGCCTGGTGAAGACGGTGCGCACCTCGAGCCGGGTATTGGTCGCCGCGGCCAGCCGGGCCACGAGTTGGGTTGCCAGCAGCGAATTTCCGCCGATATCGAAGAAACTGTCCTCGGCGCTCACACCCTCGACACCGACCAACTCGCCCATCACCTCGGCCACCAGCCGCTCGGCGTCGGTCGCTGGTGCCCGCTGGGCCGTCCGCAACATCAGCTGCGGTTCGGGCAGTGCGGCGACATCCAATTTGCCCGTCGGGGTCAGCGGGATCCTGTCCAGCACGGTGATACTCGCCGGAATCATATGCGCGGGAAGGTGTTCGGCGACATGGGCGCGCACCGCATCGATATCCGGTGCGGTGTCCTCGGCGAGCTGAATGAACGAGACGATCCGATCCGCGCCCGCGATATGGCGCACCTCGGTGTGCGCGAACCGCACGTGCTCATGTGCGGCGAGCGCGTTGGTGATCTCGCCGAGTTCGATGCGGAAGCCGCGCACCTTGACCTGATGGTCACTGCGTCCGAGGTAGACGATCTCGCCCACGGCATTCCAGCGCACCACATCACCACTGCGGTACATCCGCGACCCCGCCGGTCCGAAAGGGTCGGCGACGAATCGTGTAGCGGTGAGTTCGAACCTGTCGAGATACCCACGCGAGACACCGAATCCGCCGAGGTATAGATCGCCGGGAACCCCGACAGGCACCGGACGCAGCCGCTCATCGAGTACCAGCGCCCGCGCACCGCGCACCGGGGTTCCGATGGTGATCGGTTCGCCGATCGCCAGCGGCGCGGAGATCGTGGTGACGATGGTGGTCTCGGTCGGCCCGTAGACGTTGTGCATCTGCCGTCCCGGGGCCCAGCGGGCCACCAACCCCGGACTCAAGGCCTCGCCACCCACCATGAGCGCACGCAGGCACGGCAATGACCACCGCTCCCGATCGATGGTGGCCAACGCGGCCGGTGTGATGAACGTGTGGGTGACACGCTCGCGCTCCATCAGCGCGGCCAGTTCATCGCCGCCGTAGATATCGGTCGGGACGATCACCATGGTCGCACCGGAGCCGATCGCGAGCAGCAGATCCAGAATCGCCGCGTCGAAGCTCGGGGAGGAAAAGTGCAGCGTGCGCGAATCCTTGTCGACCCTTATCCGCTCGCGGAGTTCGTCGCCGAAGTTCGACAGACCGCTGTGGGTGACGCCCACGCCCTTGGGTTTGCCGGTCGAGCCCGAGGTGTAGATCACATAGGCCAGATCGTCGATCTCAATGGGACGATGGCGTTCGTAGTCGTCGACCAGGCAGTCGTCGAATTCGTCCAGTTCCTCGATGAATTCAGGCGCGTCGAGCAGCAGCCAGTCGGTGCCCGCGGTAGCGGGCAGCCGATCGGCGTGCTCGGCCAGCGTGACGCCCACTTCGCACCCGGAGTCGACCAGCATGTGCCGCACGCGGTCGGCCGGATAGTTCGGATCCACCGGCACGAATGCGGCACCGGACTTGGTGACCGCGAGCATCGTGATGACCGAGTCGATCGAGCGGGTCAGGCCGAGTGCCACCCGGTCACCCGGACCGAGCCCGCGCTCGATCAGCGCCCGTGCCAATCGATTCGAGCGCGCGTCGACCGCGGTGTAGGTCAGCGAGGTGGCATTCGAGCGGATCGCCGTGCGCTGCGGATGCATATGCGCGGTGGCGGTGAAGTAGGCGGCCAGCGTGCACTGCGGCGTGGTCGCGCCGCCGATGGCCGGGGTGAGTTGTCGTCGCTCGAATTCGGTGCGCACGTCGATATCGCGGACCACCACCTGCGGTGCGGCGGTAATGGCCGACAACACCGCCTGGAACCGATCGGCCATCGTTTTGACCGTCGACGGATCGAAAAGCTCTGCGGCATAGACGAATTCGAAGGTACGCGCCGACGCGTCCGGTCCGGCGTCGCGGGCGCCGGTACCGACCCGCAGTTCCAGATCGAATTTGGCCAGCGCGATATCCAATTCCTCGGCATGCAAGGCGAGGCCGGGCAGTTCGAGCGCGGGAACCGGACCGTCCTGCACCGTCAGCGCCACCTGGAACAGCGGCGGGCGACCGCTGCCACGCCCGTCGCTGCCCAACTCGTTGACGATGCGCTCGAAGGGGATATCCGTGTGCGCCATGGCGGCCAGCTCGTTATCGCGATCCGCGCGCAGCAGCGTCGCGAACGGAATATCCGGGTCGACATCCGAGCGCAGCACCAGCGTGTTGACGAACATGCCGACCAGCTCGTCGAGCTTGGTATCGGTGCGCCCCGCGACCGGCGTGCCGATCACGATATCCCGGCCGCCGGTAATGAACCGCAGCATGACGGCGAGGGCCGAGCGCAGCACCATGAACATGCTGACGCCCTGTTCGCGCGCAAGTTCGGCAAGCGCCCGCTGCACCGGCTCGGGCACGCTGAAGCGCACCGAACCCGCCTCCTGCGTCGGCTCGGCCGGCCGCAGCCGATCGTAGGGCAGCGGCAGTTCGTCGTGCAGGTCCGCCAGTGCGCTGCGCCAGTACGCGAGTTGCTCGGCTGCGAGGCTGTCCGGATCGGCCTCGTCACCGAGGTAGGCGCGCTGCCACAACCCGAAATCGGCGTACTGCACCGGAAGTGGTGTCCAATCGGGTGCACCACCTGCACGCCTTGCCACGTAAGCAGCGGCCAAATCCCGGGTCAGCGGGCCGAGCGACCAACCGTCGGCGGCGATGTGGTGCAACACAATGCCGAGCAGATGACGACGAGAGTCGGTGCGCAGCAAGGTGATCCGCAGCGGGATGTCCTTGGTGAGATCGAATCCGGTGCGGGCCATAGCGCGCAGTGTCTGCTCGGCGGCGCCTTCGTCGGTCGCCACCGGCTCGACCACCGGCATTGCTTTGGCGGTCGGCAGCACCGACTGCCGGGCGCCGAGATTGTCCTCCGGGAACACCGTGCGCAGTATCTCGTGCCGCTCGACCAGATCGGTCAGCGCCGCGCGCAGGGCCGCCGCATCCAGATCGCCGTCGATCCCAATGACGAATGCGATGTTATATGCGCTCGATTCGGGTGAGAATCGATTAAGGAACCACAGTCGCTGCTGGGGCAGCGACAATGGAATGCGTCCCGGACGTGGGGTATGCACAGCCAGCGCCACCCGTTGCGTCCGGGGCGCTTCCGTTATCCGTTCCGCGACACCGGCCACCGTCGGCGCCTCGAAGATCAGCCGCACCGGCAGGTCGACGCCGAATTCCGCGTGCAGTGCGGCGGCGAGGCGGGTGGCGAGCAGCGAGTTGCCGCCCACCTCGAAGAAGCTGTCCTCCGCGCCCGTCATCGGATGGCCGAGGATTTCACCGAACGCGGCGGCGACGCGCTGCTCCAGCAGCGTACTCGGCGCACGCGAGGTACCCGCGGCCGCGAAAACCGGGGCGGGCAGGGCCTTTCGGTCCAGCTTGCCGGCCTGGGTGACGGGCATCTCGTCGAGTACGGCGATCGAGGCGGGCACCATGTAGCCGGGCAGCCGCTGACGCGCGGTCTCGGCGATAGCGGCGGCCTCGATCGGTTCGTCCGCGGTCACATAGGCGACCAGGCGGGGCTGGCCGTGTTCGTCGGTGTGTACAACGGTGAGCGCGGCGCGCACACCCGGATGGGCGCGCAGCACATGGTCGATTTCGCGCAGTTCGATGCGGAAGCCGCGAATCTTGATCTGGTCGTCGGCGCGGCCGAGGAAGCGCAGCTGTCCGGTGGGATCCGAGACCACGAGATCGCCGGTGCGGTACATCCTTTCACCGCGCCTACCGTGCGGGTTGGCCGGGAAGCCCTGTGCGGTAAGGCCGTATCGGCCCAGGTAGCCGCGGGCCAGCCCCGGGCCGGACAGGTAGAGCTCACCCGGGGTGCCCGGTGGCACCGGATGCAGTCGACCGTCCAGCACGAACAGTCGCATACCGCGCACCGGCATGCCGAGCGGCACCGGGCGGCCCGCCTGCATCGGACCGCTGGCGGTGGCGGCGACGGTCGCCTCGGAAGGCCCGTACATATTGTGGATCCGATGCCTGGCCGACCACCGTTCGACCAGTTCCTCCGAGCACGCCTCACCGCCGACGATGACGGCCTCGAGCTCGTCGAGCCCCTCCTCCGGCACGGTGGCCAGCGCGGCCGGGGTGATGAACGCATGGGTGACCCGCTCGGTGCGCAGCAGATCGGCGAGTTCCGTACCGCCGTACATGCCCGCGGGTGCGACGACGATGGTGGCGCCCGCCGCGAACCCGAGCAGGATCTCCAGCACCGACGCGTCGAAGCTGGGCGAGGAGAAGTGCAGCGTGCGTGCCGAATCCGTGACACCGAACAGATGCATCTGCTCCTGTGCCAGCGATGCGATACCGGCGTGGGTGACGACGACGGCCTTGGGCTTGCCGGTGGAACCCGAGGTGTAGATCAGGTAGGCCGGATACCCGGTGCGCATCGGATAGTGGCGGTCCGCATCGGTGATGGGATCGGTTGAGTAGCGGGCGGATTCGGTGGCCAGTTCATCCGAGCCGAGTACCAGCCAATCGACATAGTGCTTGCGGTGCTTACCGCCTGCGGCGGGCCAGGCGGGCATGGTGGCCAGGGATTCCGGCACGGTCAGCCCGAGCATGGCACCGGAATCGGCGATCATATGCCCGATCCGCTCGGCCGGGTAGCTCGGATCGATCGGCACATATGCCGCACCGGTTTTCGCCACGGCCCAGATGGCCGCAATGGAATCGAGGCTGCGCGGCAAGGCGATCGCCACTACGTCCTCGGGTCCGGCGCCGTGTTCGATCAGCGTGCGCGCCAGGCGGTTCGACATTTCGTCGAGTTCGCGGTAGCTGGTGTCGACGCCCTCGTAGCGCACGGCGGTCGCATCCGGCAGCCGCTCGGCGATGTCGGTGAACAGCTGCGCCAAGGTGATCGAGGGCTCACCCGGAGCACCGGCGATCGGCGCGAGCTTCGCCGCCTCGCGCCGGTCCAGGATCTGCAGATCGCCGACCGGTCGATTCGGCTCGGCGACGACGGCACTGAGCACGGCGAGGAATCGGCGGGCGAACGATTCGACCGTGCGCTTGTCGAAAACATCGGTGGCATAGCCGAATTCGGCGTGCAGCGGGCCGTCGGCGATACCATCGTGCAGTTCCAGCTGGAGATCGAATTTGGCGATATCGGCGGCGATCGGCAGCACCCGCGCCCGCACCCCGGGCAGATCGATGCTCAGATCCGGTGCGCGGTCATAGGACAGCATCACCTGGAACAGCGGATGCCTGGCGGCGGAGCGCTCCGGATTGACGAGTTCGACCAGCCGCTCGAACGGCACATCCGCATTGGCGAAGGCGTTCAGATCGGTTTCGCGAACCACATCGAGCATCTGGTCGAATCCGGCGGCCGGATCGACCTCGGTCCGCAACACCAGCGTGTTGACGAACATGCCGACCAGATCGTCGAGCGCCGGATCCGAACGGCCCGCGATCGGGGTGCCGATGGCGATATCTGTGCTCGTGCACAGCCGCGCGAGCAGCGTGGCCAGTACGGCGTGCAGCACCATGAACATGCTGACACCCCGGCTGGCCGCGAGTTCGCCTGCGGCGCGGCGGATCTCGGGTGCAATAGTGAACTCGACCCGCCCGCCGTCGGTGGAGCGGCGCAGCGGGCGCGGGCGATCCAGCGGCAGGTCGAGCTGATCCGGCAGACCAGTGAGGGCCGCGCGCCAGTAGGCGAGCTGACGGCTCAGCGCACTCGCCGGATCGGCTTCGTCGCCGAGCAGTTCGCGCTGCCACAGGGAGAAATCAGCGTACTGCACCGGCAGCGGAGTCCACTGCGGTGCCATGCCCTTCGCGCGCATGGCCACTGCGGCCATCAGATCCCTGGCCAGCGGCGCGATCGACCAGCCATCGCCGCAGATGTGGTGCAGCACGATGAGGAATACGTGCCGCTCCGGTCCGGTGGTCCACAGGGCCACCCGGATCGGGGCCTGACTGCGCAGATCGAAGCCGTATCCGGCGAACTCCTCGGCCAGTTCCCGCACATCGGCGCCGGTCGCGTCGATCGGGTCCAGGGTGAGCGGGATATCGGTGGCCGGATGCACGAGCTGGTACGGACCTTCCGGTGCATCCGGGAAGGTGGTGCGCAGGGATTCGTGCCGCTCGATTACATCGATGAGTCCGGCACGCAGCGCCACGAGATCGATGGGTCCATCGATCTCGACGGCAAGCGGCATGTTGTAGGCGGTGGCATGTTCGGCGAAGCGATTGAGGATCCACAGCCGCTGCTGAGCCAGCGACAGCGGAATCCGTTGCGGCCGTTCGGCCGGTACCAGCTTCGGAGACGACGCGTCCGGGTTGTGGGCGGCGAAGCGCTCGATCAACGCGGCGATGGTCGAGGCCTCGAACAGGTCGCGGATAGTCAGCCCGGTACCGAGGGCGGCATTGATCCGCGCGACCGCGCGGGCGGCGATCAGCGAATTGCCGCCGAGATCGAAAAAGCCGTCCTCGACACCGATTCCGTCGATACCGAGAACTTCAGCGAAGACACCGGCGAGCACCCGCTCCACCTCGGTGCGGGGCTCGGCCGTGAGATGGCCGGACGGGCGGGTGGCATTGGGTTCCGGCAGCGCCTTGCGATCGATCTTGCCGTTCGCGCTCAACGGTAGTTCGGCGAGCACCATCAGCACTGAAGGCACCATGTAGCTGGGCAGCGTGCGACGCAAGGCATTCAGCAACGCGGTGCTGTCCAAGTGGTCCGAAAAGGCCGGGGTGGCAACGACATAGGCGACGAGTTCGTCGCCGGTGCGGCCGCGATGGGCGACGCAGACCGCGCGGGCCACCCGTTCGTCGGCCAGCAGCGCCGCCTCGATCTCACCGAGTTCGATGCGCAGACCGCGGATCTTCACCTGGAAGTCGCTGCGACCCAGGTATTCGAGGACTCCTAGAGCCGAATTCCCTTGGTGGCTACCGAGATCCGGCTCGCCCTGCCAACGCGCCAGATCGCCGGTGCGGTACATGCGGGCGCCCGGGGTGAATGGGTTGGCCACGAAACGATCAGCGGTCAACCGAGATTGGCCGAGGTAACCGCGCGCCAGTTGGACACCCGCGAGATACAGCTCGCCGACCACCCCCGGAGGCACCGGCCGCAGGCGTGCGTCCAGGACGTAGGTCTGGGTGTTCCACACCGGCGAGCCGATCGGCACGGTATCCGGATCGGCCGGGCACGGCCAGTAGGTGACATCGACGGCGGCCTCGGTCGGCCCGTACAGATTGTGCAGTTCCGGCCCGTGCAGGGCGGCGTGGAAATCACGGACGGTGGCCGCGGGCAACGCCTCACCGCTGCAGAACACCCGGCGCAGCGTGGTGCAGCGGCGTACATCGGTATCGGTGACGAATACCGAAAGCATGGACGGCACGAAATGGGCTACGGTGACGGACTTTTCGGCGATCGTCCGGGCGAGGTAGCCGGGATCGCGGTGTCCGTCGGGCGTCGCGACGACGAGTCGCGCGCCGATCTGCAAGGGCCAGAAGAATTCCCAGACCGAGACGTCGAAGGTGTCCGGGGTCTTCTGCAGCACCGCGTCGGTGCCGTCCAGCGGATATTCGTGCTGCATCCAGCGCAGCCGGTTGACGATCGCGGCGTGAGTTACGCCGACGCCCTTGGGTTTTCCGGTCGATCCCGAGGTGAAGATCACGTACGCGAGATGATCGGCACGCAGCGGAGCGAGGCGGTCGGTGTCGGTGATCGGGTGGGCGTCGAAATCCGTGAGGTCTGCGGTATCGATCGCGACCGTGTCCGCGCCCGCAGGCAGCGCGAGTTCGTCTCGGGCCGTGGTCAGTACACAGACCGGATCGGCCTGTTCGAGGATCTGTTCGATCCGCTCGACCGGATGATCGGAATCCAGCGGTAGGTACGCCGCGCCCGCCTTGATGATCGCGTAGATGCCCACGACGAGTTCGAGGCCGCGCCGCAGATACAGGCCGACAACCTGCTCGGGCCCCGCCCCACGCGCGATGAGCAATCGGGCCAACTGGTTCGCACGCTCGTCGAGTTCGCGGTAATTCAGTGTCTCGTCACCGAATTCGAGCGCGACCGCATCCGGGCAGATCATCGCGCGATCGGCGAACAGGCTGGACAAGGTCCCCTGCTGCGGCGCGGTCTCGGTGGCATTCCAGGTGTGCAGCACGCGCTCGCGCTCGTCATCGGTGATGGCGATCAGACTCTCGGCGTGCATATCGGGATCGGCGGCGAGGAACCGGGTCAGGAAGTTCAGGAACCGGCGGTGGTGCGCCGTGACCTCGGACTCCGTGTAGAGCCGCGGATTGGCCTCGAAGTCGATATGGATGCGACCGCCCTCGCCGTTGTACAGATTGATGGACAGGTCCTCGACCGGGCCGGTGGCCAGCACATGCAGCGAGCCGAGCAGACTGCCGAACTTCACCTCGTCGTGGAACAGCATGATGTTGACCATCGGGCCGAAGAATCCGCGCGCATCGCGGGAGTAGCCGCAATCGCGGCGGATGTCGTCGTGCCGGTAGTGCTGGTGCCGCAGCGCGCCGGTGATCTGTAATTCGGCGGCGCGCACCACATCGCGGACGGTGGTATCGGCATCGAAGCGCACCCGGATCGGCACCACATTCGAGACCACGCCGGCGGAGCGGCGCAGCGCGACCGTAGTCCGCGCCGATACCGGCAGGCTCAGCACCACGTCGGAATTGCCGGTCACCGACCGCACATAGGCGGCCAGTGCGGCAACGAACATGGTCGAGTTCTGGGTCTGGAGTTCGGCCGTGGCCGCGGTCATGGCGGCCTCGGCGGGTCCGTCGAGGACCGCGCACGCACGCCGCCGCCCCGCGTCGGGGGCGGCGGTGAGGCCGTTCACGTTGGACAGAGTCATCGGTCCACCCGCGCCCGCTAATTGCTCAAGCCAATAGTCGCGGTCGTTGCGGAACCGGCTGGAGTCGCGGTATGTGGATTCGTCCGCATAGATTTTGGCCAGCGGTGTAGCTCGGGATGCCTCCGGTTCGGTGCGGTTCTCCACCGCCGTATAGATCTCCGCGGTGCGGGTGAGTGCGTTCATCGCGCCGTAGCCGTCGATCACGATGTGATGGCCGCGTGCGTACCAGATGTAGTCGGATTCGCCGGTCCGCAACACTATGTTCGTGGTGAGTGGATCCCGCTCGAAGTCGATCGGCGAGCTGGCGTGCTCATTCATCCAGCGCAGCGCGGCAGCGTGCGGATCAGGCTCGTCGCGCAGATCGATCCGGCCCCAGCCGGGGCGGCGGCTGTGGTCGATCACCTGATGCGGGACACCGTCGATCTCGATCAGACGCACATGTCCGACCTGCGTTTCGACACCGAACCGTTCGATCGAGTACAGCAGACGTCCGACGTCCAAGTCTCCGTGGATCTCGACATACTGCGCAATGGTCAGCGGGACATCCGGGCGGATACGTTGGGCGTACCAGAGGGCTGTTTGCGCTGGCGACAGAGCGAATGGTTGTGCCGAGAATTCACCGGAAGAGCATTGGTCGACGCGATCCGTGGCCAATGACTTCATCAATCACTCCTTCTGCCGCTGTTGATGCACAACTCCCGAGCACCGCCACCGCAGGCGCGCACGCGCCAGCCGTAGGACGTGATCCACGCCCATAGATTCGGAGCATCGAATGCAACGGATGGCCAGCGTTGCGGATTTGTTTCACTTCGAACGACGTTGGCAGTAAGGCACTTTCACCAGCAATATTCCCGCAAACTCTCCAAATTTGCGGTTTGAGCGGCAGAAAACACTGAAAAACGACGACTTACGCCAGCCCTGTTGCAATCTGGCGAACTACACGCTAACGCTCAGGGCAGACCGAAAGATGGTTTCGAGCCCCGAAACATACCGTTGTTTGGTTAGGGGAATGCCTTATTCGTCGCGCTCAACCGATCTGGCGAGCTCAGCCGACCGGCTGGTCCATGGTGGCCTGGTCGTTCACGTACCTACCGCGGGTCTTTCGCCGCCGGATAACCGCCACCACGACGGCAGCACCGGACAGGATAACCGAGAGCAGTTCCGCTTCGGCGCCGAATCGGGTCGCAAGTGTCCTGGTGCTCCGCAACGGCAGTTCGGCGACCAGCGCGGCGGGTACGAACTTGGGTGTCTGCTGCTGGACTGTGCCGTCCGCGGTGATGATCGCGCTGACACCGGAGGTGGCGGCGACCACGAGGGCGCGGCCGTGTTCGACGGCACGGACCCGAGACATGGCCAGCTGCTGATAGGTCATCTCGCTGTCGCCGAAGGTGGCGTTGTTGGTGGGCACGGTCAGCAATTGCGCGCCCGCGTGCATGGAATCGCGGAAGGCGCGGTCGAAGGCGACCTCGTAGCAGGTCGCGACGCCGATATCGATGCCGCCGTAGCGACTGCTTGCCGGTCGTTCGAAAGGGTCGGCACGGACAGTGCCGTCGCCGTGGCCCGGGACGAAGTATCCGGCGCGGTCGGCGTACTCGGAGAACAGTCGGAAGAAGCTGCGCATCGGCAGGTATTCACCAAACGGCTGGATGATCTTCTTGTCGTGCCGCTCCCCCGGACCGGCCGCACCGTTCCAGACGATGACCGAGTTCGTCGTCGTGCGATCGCCGTTCACCAGTACAGCGCCGACGAGTATCGGCGCACCGATCTGCTCGGACGCCTCGGTGATCTCCGCGGCCGCGTCGGCATTGCGCAGTGGGTCGATATCCGATGAGTTCTCCGGCCAGATCACCACGTCCGGCTTGCGCGCCTGCCCCTGCGCGACTGCTCGAGCCAATTCCTCGGTGCGCCGGACATGGTTGTCGAGTACAGCGCGTCGCTGGGCATTGAAGTCCAGCCCGAGCCGCGGCACGCTGCCCTGGATGGCGGCGACCGTGATCGTCCGGTCGCCCTCCTCGGGGCCGGGCAGCGCGGTCCGCAGGATCGCTCCGGTGACCGGGATGGTAACCAAAGTCGCCGCTGCGGCGATAATTCCGATGCGGGTCGCGGTGGTACGACCAGACTCGGTGGGCGACCGATCGTCTGTCGGCACGACCGTCACGCGAGTCCACACGTACACCAGCACTGCCGCCGCCGCGGTTCCGGTGAGCGCCACCGCGAATCCGATGAGCGGCGCGCCCCCTACCATGGCCAGCGAAAGGTACCACCCGTCGGCCTGGCCGAACGCCAAACGCCCCCACGGGAATCCGCCGAACGGAAAGCTCGATCGCAGCCACTCGGTGGCCGTCCACGTCAACGCCACCCACACCGGCCATCCCGGCAGCGAAAACAACAACCGCGCCAGTAGCCCGAACAGTCCTATATATAAGGCACACACCGTCGACAACGCGAGCCACGGCACCGGCCCGACGTAGATCCCGGTCCACGGCAACAGCGGCACGAAGAACGCCAGCCCCGCCAGGAACCCGTACCCGAACCCCCCACGCATCCGCGCAGCGCCCCGTATGGTCAGCGTCAGCACCACGATCCCGATAGGCGCAAGAAACCAGAACGGCCGCGGCGGAAAACTCCCGAAAATCAACAACCCCGACAGCACCGCCGCGACCGACCGACCCAGCACCGGATACCGACCGAGCGCGACCGCCACGCGGCGCAGAGCCGCGCCGGGTGTTTCAGGCTTCATGGATAGTGACTCCGCGGTGGACGGTGCGCAGGCAGGTGGGCAGGGACGCGTCAGGGTCGAGCGGGGGTAGGCCGGGGACTCGGGAGCGCGGATCGGTGGACCAGCGCTGGACGGTATCGGCGGCTGCTGCGACGACGAGGTCGGCGGCGTCCCAGATCACGTAGGAGGCGGGAGCTCCCGGGACCAAGGTGCCCGCGACGCCGTCGCGGATTCCGCCCGCGCGCCAGGCCCCCCGGGTGGCAGCGGCAAAGGCGGCACGAGGGGAGAGACCGTGGCCGGGGGTGCGGTGGTTGACCGCGGCGCGGACCGCCGACCAGGGATCGAGGGCGGTTACCGGCGCGTCCGAGCCGATGGCGAGGGCGATGCCCGCCGCGGCCATGGCCGCGAAGGGATTCAGGGTGGCGGCGCGTTCGGAGCCGAGGCGGGTGGCGTACATGCCGTCCGGGCCGCCCCAGGTCGCGTCGAAACCCGGTTGGACACTGGCGATTACGCCCCAGGCGGCCAGTTTCGCGATCTGATCGGCATCGATCATCTCCGCATGCTCGACGCGGTGCGCGCGGGATGCGACGGCCGGCCCGCCGAGTTCGTCGACCACCTGTCCGAATCCGGCGACGACAGCATCCATCGCAGCATCACCGATGACGTGGAATCCGGCTTGAATGCCCGCCTCGGTGCAGGCGCGCACATGTGCGGCGATCGTCTCGGCGTCGAGGTAGCCGAGACCGGTTCCGGCGTCATCGGCGTAAGGCGCGCGCAACCGGGCGCTGCGCGAGCCGATCGAGCCGTCCACGAACAGATCGCCGCCGAGCGCGTGCACCCCGAGTTCGGCGACCAATGCCCGCGCCTCGTCCGCGGTGTGCACCGCCTCACCCCAATAGGCCCGGACTTCCACACCGTGCTCGAAGTCGAGTAACTCACGAATATCGGTGCGCCCGGCGATCTCCGGTCCCCCGCATTCGTGCACCGCCACGACACCGTGCGCGGCCGCCGTATCCAGTGCGGCCTTGCGTGCCCGATCCCGTTGTGCACGATCCAATCCCGAGAGAACCGCGGTGCGCACCAGATGGTGCGCGTCGGCGCGCAGAGGCGCACCGGGGGTGAAACCTGCCGCGGCGGTGACTTCCGCAGTCAACAACCCCGACGACACCACCGCCGAATGCGCGTCCACCCGTGACAGATAGACCCGCCGCCCCGGCTGCACCGCCGCGTCGACCTCCTCCATCGTCGGTGGCCGACGTTCCGGCCATCCGGTCTCGTCCCAGCCGTCACCGAGAATCGCGCCGTCGGGATGCGACGCCGCGAACGCGCGCAGCAGTTCCAGGCAGTGTTCGAGTGAACGCGCCACCGACAGATCGAGGCCGGTCAGTTTCAAGCCCAGCGCCGTCACATGCACGTGCGGATCGACGAATGCCGGTGCCACGAAAGCACCGTCGAGGTCGATGATCTCCGCATTCGGATGCAGCGCGCGTCCCGGTTGCTCGGCGCCCAGCCACACCACGGTGCCGTCGGTCACGGCCATTGCCGTCGCGTCGGGTGAACTCGAACTGTAGAAACGACCGCCGATCAGCAACTGGGTACTCACGAGAGACCAGTCTGCCGCATGGGTGTTTCAGTCCGTCGAGTCGGACAGCCTCCGCTCCGTAGCGGCTGCTTGCAGGCCGCGCTAAATGGTCGGTGACGAAACGTCCGCCGGTTGTGCGAGCACTGCCATGACCTCCGCGTATCTCGGCGGCGCGCCGCCGGGTGCGGCTCGCATACCCGCCTCCACCGCGATCAGTTCCAGCCGCAGTGCCGCAGCCGTGAATCCGGAAATCGACTGTCCCGCAGCCGCCGCGGCCTGCCGCACCGCCGCTGCCAGCTCCTCACTCACCGTGACGGTGAGCTCTTCGGTCGCCATCCGGCCACCCTAGTCCTTTGACTCGTCTTACGAAATGGGCACGAGGGTGATAGATGGCACGGTTTGCGGAAGCGGCCAGACGTGAACCCGATCAGCGGGCTCACACTTTCGAGCGACCTGCAAGCAATCGCTACGGAAGAGCCGGGCGAGTCGAGGGCCGAGGGTCGTCATACCACTCGCTGACGACCGCGCCGTCGACCACATCGTCACCATCGATGATCACGCCGCGATACGGCATCGCGGCGGCCAGACGGCTGAAACGGCGCGCGGCGAACGCGGCGACCAGCGGACGGACCAGGAAGCGGGTCGGCGGCAGCAGCAGGAGCAGCCCGAACAACGAGGTGACCAGGCCCGGGATGAACATCAGGAACCCGCCCGCAGCGACGAGCGCGCCGTCCGCGACCGCGGTGCCCGGGTTGATCTCCCCGCGTCCGGCGCGTCGGAATTGTTCGAAGACGCGACGGCCTTGGGAGCCGATGAGCAGCATGCCCGCGGCGGACCCGGCGATGAGCAGCAGGATGGTCGGCATCACACCGATGAGCTGGCCGACGCCGATCAGCGCAGCGATCTCGACGATGACGTAGAGCACGAACAGTACGGCGGGCATGGCGATCCTTTCGGACGATCTACCCGGTTCAACGTCGCACGGTCCGAATTTTCTCCCGATCCAGCCTGATAGGTCGCTGAGATCTCACCCGCCGGGTCGCACCAACCCCGTCTCGTAGGCCAGCACGACGGCTTGAACCCGGTCGCGCAGACCGAGTTTCGTCAGCACCCGCCCGACATGCGTCTTCACGGTGGCCTCGGACAGGTACAACTGCTCGGCGATCTCGGCATTGGACCGCCCTGCCGCGATCTGCTCCAGCACCTCACGCTCACGCGCGGTCAGCACCTCGAGCACCGCCGGATCCCGCATACCACCCGGGTCGTCGGCGATGAGCCGGTCCAGCAGTCGCTTGGTCACCTTCGGCGAAACCACCGCATCACCGCCCGCCACACTCCGGATCGCCGAGACCAGATCCTCGGGCGGCGTGTCCTTCAACAGGAATCCGCTCGCACCCGCTCGCAGCGCGCCCAATGCGTGTTCATCGAGGTCGAAGGTCGTCATCACGAGCACCTTGCAGCCGTCACCGGCCTCGACGATGCGTTGCGTGGCGGATACCCCGTCGACGACCGGCATCCGCACATCCATCAGCACCACATCCGGCCGCAACTCCTTGGCCCGGGATATCGCGGCGGCGCCGTTCTCGGCCTCTCCGATCACCTCGATGTCCGGGTGCGCACCGAGCACCATCTTCAACCCCATACGCATGAGTTCCTGATCGTCGACAACGAGAACGGTAATCGGCACGTCCCTAATCTATCGGCCCCGTCCAGCGTGTTTTCCGCACCGGGCGCACGGCTCGAAAGAAGCCTGCGGCTAACCGTTTTCGTTGCCGCGCACCAGCGGGATGGTCGCGTGTACCCGCCAGGCGCCATCGGAGGTGCGGCCCGCTTCCAGCGTGCCGCTGAGTACGGCGATGCGTTCGCGCATGCCGACCAGTCCCATGCCGCCGCCGACGATCGGGCTCGCGGCCTGTTCCTGCACCGGAACTCCGCCGGTATCGGTGACTTCGATGACCACATCGGTTTCGCGGCGCTGCACCCGCACCCATGCCTTGGGATGCGAACCCGCGTGCCGGAGCGTGTTGGTCAGTGATTCGGCCACGATGCGATGCATGCCGAGACTCACCTCGGGGGCGATATCGTCGAGTTCACCGGTCATTTCGAGTTCGACCGCGAGTCCGGTGTCGCGCATCATCTCGACCACCTTCGCCAGACCCGCGGTTCCGTGCTGCGGCAACTGATCCGGGGCGTGCTCGATACGCAGCAGCGCCACGGTTCGGCGCAATTCCCGCAGGGCCTCGCGGCCGGTGCTCGCGATCGTGGTCAATGCACGCTCGGCCGCGTCCGGATCGCGCCGCAGCGCGTACTTCGCGCCGTCGGCCTGCACGATGATCACGCTCACCGCGTGGGCGACGACGTCGTGTAGTTCGCGGGCGATGCGGGTGCGTTCGGCGGAGACGGCATCGTGCGCGCGACGTTCCCGGTCGTAGTCGGCGACCGCGAGCCGCGCCGCCACCTCTTGGTCGTAGGCGTGGCGCGCGCCGATGAACTCGGCCAGTGTCCAGCACAGCGCATAGAACATCGCGGTGAAGATCAGATCCGAACCGGCCGGCTTGTGCAGCAACAGAAATGAGCTGGTGCAGTCGGCGATAAGGCCGAGCGCGTACCAAACTCCTTCCTTGCGACCGACATACGCGACCAGCGTGTACAGCATGATGCCGAGCCCGAACAGCGCGATATGGTCGGCCTTGTCCTCGGACGCGTAGCTCACCAGCGTCGAGGCGATCGAGAGTCCGAGCATCGCGGCCGCCATAGCCCGCGGATAGAGCCGGCGAAACGCGACCGGTACCGGCAACAACACTCCGATTCCCAGGTATGCCAGCTTGCTGTCGGAATTGCCGACCCCGAGAATCTCGAGCAGCAGCAGGGCGGCGGCCAGCATCGAATCCGAGATGAGGGGCTTGCCGCGAAGCCACAGACTGAACCGGCGCACGAATATCAGCCTAGGTGCGGGCGGGCCCGATCCAACCATCTGGTTGGCTGGCCGGGTGGATTTTGCAGACTGGGCGGCCTTGTTAACAGCCGCGACCGCCGCGGGCTGGGTGGATGCGGTGGTCGGCGGCGGCGGATTGATCATCCTGCCGACACTGTTCCTCGTCGCACCAGGCATCACGCCACAAACCGCACTCGGCACCAACAAGCTCGCCGCGGTCGCGGGCACCAGCGCATCGGTGATGACATTCGCGCGCAAAGTTCCCATACAGTGGCGCACGCTGCTGCCCGCCGCGGCGATCGCGGCGGTCACCGCGGCGACCGGTGCGGCGGCGGTGTCACTCATCGATCGCGACCTGTTCATCCCGATCGTGATGGTCGTGCTGGTCGGCGTCGCCGTCTTCGTCACGCTTCGCCCATCAATCGGCATCACCCTGGCCACGCACCCGCCGACCCGGCGCAAGTTCGTGCTCGTGATCGCCCTGGCTGCCGGATTGATCGGCTTCTACGACGGACTGCTCGGCCCCGGCACGGGCACCTTCCTGATCATTACCTTCGCCACCCTGCTCGGCACCGAATTCGTGCGCGCGGCCGCGATGGCGAAGGTGATCAACTGCGGGTCCAATTTCGGTGCGCTGCTCTACTTCGGTGTCACCGGCCACATCATGTTCGCGCTGGGCGCGGCCATGGCGGTCGGCAATGTGGCGGGCGCGATCATCGGCTCGCACATGGCATTACGCAAGGGCGCGGAGTTCGTGCGCGTCGTACTGCTGGTCGTCGTCATCGGCATGGTGATCCGTTTGGGCTGGCAGCAATTCGGCTGAGGCGATCAGTGCACGGGTCCGACATGCATCTTCGAATTCGAGGCGAGCCAGGGCTGCAGCACCCGTGAGGTCGTTTCGTGGATCTGGCGATGCAGCCGCTCGCCGTCCACTCCCGCCACCGGACTCTGGAACAGCACCGTCAACGCACCGGAAACCGCACCGACCACGGCACCGACCAATGCGGCGGCGCCGACATCGTCCAATTCGGCGGGAAACGCCATATGCAACTGTCGCGCGATCTCGCGCTGCGCGACCAACTGCGCATGCGCGGCCCGCCCGCTCACCGCGGGCACGGTGCGCGAAACCTGTGCGCGCAGTGCGGCAATGCGCGCACTCAGATCATCGACGAGGTGTTCGCCCGGATTGTCGCCCGCCGCTCGCAACGCGCGCAGCAGCACCTCCACGGGCCGCTCGCCGGGCCGACGGCTCGCAATGGCAGCCACCGCGGCGCGCACCCGCTCGTCCTGTTCCGGGAAGAGCAACTCTTCCTTGCTGGCAAAGTAGTTGAAGAAAGTCCGGGTGCCGACCTCGGCCGCGGCGGCGATATCGGCCACCGTGGTCTCCTCATAGCCTCTGTTCTCGAAAAGCTCGACGGCTGCCTCGAGGAGGGCACGGCGGGTACGTTCTCGTTTGCGATCGCGGAGGGCGGATGGCGGCACGCGGGCACAGTACGGCATAACCCGACTTGGGTACGGTAACCACGACTTTCGCGCGCGCCATGCGGCCAAACCGTGATCAAGTTCGGGTCGCGTGCGACTGCTCCCGGCGGGCTGCATCGATCACCGAATCCAGCAAACCCGGGAACCGCGCATCGAGATCGTCGCGGCGTAACGACTGCAAGGTTTCCCGTCCGGACGGCCGCTGCCAGATGATCCCCGCATCGCGCAGCACCCGATAGTGGTGCGTCAGATTGGATTTGGGCACACCGTCGACGATCGAACCGCAGGTGTGCTCCGCCCCATCCGCGAGGACGCGAACGATCTGCAGGCGCAATGGATTTCCCAATGCGGCGAACACATTCGCCAACTCGATCCGGTCCCGCTCGGGATGTGCCGTCATCACACCGACCAGAATAGCTCGATTGTTGACATACAGTCGAACTGTTCATATGTTCTTGAACTATCCAACTGTATGAGAGGTCGTGCCATGGCGAGCAATTCCCGATTCGAGGACAAGATCGCGCTGATCACCGGCGGAACCAGCGGTATGGGGTTGGCCACCGCGCGCAGGTTGCTCGACGAGGGCGGGCGGGTTGTCATCACCGGGCGTGACAAGTCCCGTCTGGACGCCGCGGTCGAAGAGTTGAACGACGGCGATCGCGTCCTCGGAATCCCTGGTGACGCAGCGAATCTCGCCGATCTGAACGCGTTGACGGCCGCGGTCCGGGACCTATACGGACGCCTCGACATCGTTTTCGCCAATGCGGGTGTCGGGGCGTTCCAGGCGGTCGGCGATGTCACCGAGGTCGAGTTCTACCGGGTGGTCGATATCAACTTCAAGGCCGCGTTCTTCACCATCCAACAGACCCTTCCCCTGCTGGTCGCTGGCGGCGTGATCGTGATCAACGCATCATTCGCGCTGCATCGCGGTGGGCCCGGCGCGGCACTCTATTCGGCGACCAAGGCGGCGGTGCACAACCTGGCACGGACGCTGGCGGCCGAACTGGCACCCAGGCGCATCCGGGTCAACTCGGTCAGCCCGGGTTACACCGGCACTCCCGCGTTCTATGCCGAAGCATCGCCGGAAGTGCAGGCCGCCGCCGTCGGCACGGTGGCCGCGGGACGCATCGGCACCGCGGAGGATGTCGCCGCCGCGGTCGCCTTTCTCGCCTCGGACGAGGCGTCGTACATCAACGGCCAGGACCTGCTCATCGACGGCGGTCTCGTCGCCGCCACCCCTTCGGCCATGGTCTAGAACTGCGCCGCTTGGCATATCGTGCGGCATTGCAGTCGATGCATGTCTACAAGGTCTGCGTCAGCGCAGCGGGAGCGGCGCTCGCCGGCCCGACCGGCTAGGTTGGAGCGGGTGAGCATCGCGACTTCCAAAGATGTGGACGCCGAGTTCCTTGCGTTACCACTGCACACGCTCGCCGACGCCGCACTGTCGGCGGCGCGAGCGGCGGGCGCGCAGCATGCCGATCTGCGAGTGCATCGGTTGGTCACCCAGTCGATCCGGCTGCGCGACGGCCGGGTCGAGGCGATCAGCAATGCCACCGACCTCGGCTTCGCCGTGCGCGTGATCGTCGACGGCACCTGGGGTTTCGCCTCGCATGCCGCGCTCACTCCCGAAACCGCGGCCGAGGTGGCGCGGCGGGCGGTCACGGTGGCGACGACCCTGCGCGCGCTCAATCGTGAGCGCGTCGAACTCGCCGACGAGCCGCGATACGACAATGTGCACTGGGTTTCGGCCTACGACCTGGACCCGTTCACGGTGCCGACCGCCGACAAGGTCGCTGTGCTGCAGGATTATTCGGGCCGCCTGTCCGCCGCCGACGGCGTCGATCACGTCACCGCCTCGGTGCTGCAGGTCAAGGAGCAGACCTTCTACGCCGACACCGCGGGCTCCGCGATCACTCAGCAGCGCGTTCGCCTGCACCCGCAACTGGAGGCGATCACCGTGGACACGGCGGCGGGCGTCTTCGAGACCATGCGCACCCTCGCCGCACCGGCCGGACGCGGGTGGGAGTACGTCACCGGTGCGGACGGAATCTGGGACTGGAGCGAGGAACTCTCGCAGATACCGGGATGGCTGGCCGAGAAGGTGAAGGCGCCCAGCGTCGACGCGGGACCCACCGACCTGGTGATCGATCCGACCAATCTGTGGCTGACCATCCACGAATCCATCGGCCACGCCACCGAATACGACCGCGCCATCGGCTACGAATCCGCCTATGCGGGTACCTCGTTCGCAACCCCGGACAAGCTCGGCACGCTGAAGTACGGAACGCCGATCATGCACGTAACCGGCGACCGCACCGAGGTGCACGGTCTGGCCTCGGTCGGCTATGACGACGAGGGCGTCGCCGGACAGCGCTGGGATCTGGTCCGCGACGGCGTTCTGGTCGGCTATCAACTCGACCGTGTCTTCGCCCCGCGCCTGGGCCTGGAACGCTCCAACGGCTGCTCCTACGCGGACTCACCGCACCATGTACCGATCCAGCGCATGGCCAATGTCTCGCTGCAACCGGATCCCGAAAACGACACCACTACCACCGAACTCATCTCCCGGGTGGAGAACGGCATCTATATCGTCGGCGACAAGTCGTGGTCGATCGATATGCAGCGCTACAACTTCCAGTTCACCGGCCAGCGGTTCTTCCGCATTCGCGACGGCAAGCTCGACGGCCAGCTGCGCGATGTCGCCTATCAGGCCACCACCACCGACTTCTGGGGTGCGATGGAGGCCGTCGGCGGAGCGTCCACTTGGCGCCTCGGCGGCGCGTTCAACTGTGGTAAGGCGCAACCCGGCCAGGTTGCCGCGGTCAGCCACGGCTGCCCGTCGATCCTGGTGCGCGGCATCAACATTCTCAACACCCGGACGGAGGCAGGTCAGTGATCGAGGTGATGATGCCCGCTGGTGCGGTCGTCGAGCAGGCGCTGGCGCTCTCGCATGCGGACGAGGCGATGGTCATCGTCACCGATGCGCACGAGGCGTCGCTGCGCTGGGCGGGCAGCTCGATGACCACCAATGGTTCCTCGATTTCCAGGGACTGGGCGATCATTTCGATCTTCCGCGACGGCCCGAACTCCGCGCGCGTCGGCAGCGTCAGCTCCACCAGCGTCGACCCGGCCGAGATCGAGCAGGTGGTCCGCGCCAGCGAGGCGGCGGCCCGCACCGCCGAACCGGCGAAGGATGCGATGCCGCTGCTGACTCCGGATTCGGATGGTCTGCCGAACGCCGGGAGTGAGTGGGCGTCCGCACCGGGCAGCACTGGGATCGAAGTCTTTACCGACCTCGCACGCGACTTGGCGGGCGGATTCGACGGCGCCGATCGGCTCTATGGTTTCGCCTACCACCAGATGCATACGACATGGCTCGGCACCTCTACCGGTATCCGCCGCCGCTTCGTGCAGCCCACCGGTTCGGTGGAGATCAACGGAAAGCGCGGCGAGGGTGCGGATCTCGCGAGCGCCTGGGTCGGTGTCGGCAGCGCGGATTTCACCAATGTCGACGTACCCGGACTGCTGACCGAATTGTCGCGGCGGCTGGATTGGTCCAAACGCCGGGTCGAGCTGCCCGCAGGTCGCTACGAAACCCTGCTGCCGCCCTCGGCGGTCGCGGACCTGATGATCTACCTGGCCTGGTCCATGGAGGGTCGGGGCGCGCACGAAGGGCACAGCGCCTTCGCAAAGGCGGGCGGCACTCGAATCGGTGAGCGGCTCAGCGACATTCCATTGACGCTCTACTCCGATCCGAGCGCGGGCGGACTCGAATATCGTCCGTTCGTGGTGACCTCGTCGTCCTCGGAATCGCTGTCGGTCTTCGACAACGGTCTTCCGGCCCGTCGCGTGGACTGGCTGCGCGATGGGGTCATCGAATCGCTGGTCTACCCACGTGCCACCGCCGCCGAATTCGACGCTCCCACCACGGTTCCCGGTGATAACCTGCTGCTGACCGGCGGCTCGAGCGCGAGTATCGACTCGATGATCGCGAATACCGAGCGCGGCCTACTGCTGACCACGCTCTGGTACATCCGCGAGGTCGATCCCGCGACCTTGCTGCTCACCGGTCTCACCCGCGACGGCGTCTACCTGGTCGAAAACGGCGAAGTCACTGCGGCGGTCAATAACTTCCGCTTCAACGAAAGCCCCATCGACCTGCTCCGCCGCACCACCGAAGCCGGCGCCACCGAGACCACCCTCCCCCGTGAATGGAAGGACTGGTTCACCCGAACCGCCATGCCACCCTTACGCATCCCGGACTTCCACATGTCCTCGGTGAGCCAGGCGACCTGACTATGCGGTCGGGGTGATCTCGAGGCCGATGGTGCCGGACTTGCCGCGGCGAATACTGCTCGCGGTGACCAGAATCGGGCCGAGGAGCCAGTACTTCTTCTTGATCAGCTTGCGCACCCGTTCGGTGTCGGCGGCATCGAGCACCCGGCCGGTGCCTTCGATGACATCACCGCGCGGCTTGCCCGACGGGTTGCACGGCTGGAGGGTGACGGCCGGATTTTTGCGCAGCCGCTTGACCTTCCAGCTGTTGGTTTCGGTCCACACATACAGCTTGCCGTCGTCCTCGGCGGCCCATACGGCGGTGCCGACCGGTGTGCCGTCCTTGCGGAAGGTCGTCAGCAGCACGTAGTCGGCCTTGCCGACCGCACCCAGCGTGTTCGTCATGCGGGCAGCCTATCCGCCATCGGACCGGCGGGCGCCCCCTGCCATCAGTCCGACATCCGGTATTCACCGGCCTCCAGGCGCTCGAGCACGCCACCGGTCCAGTTCGACAGGTTGTCGAAAACGCCGCTCCACAGCTCGAGCAGATCGGTCGCATGCGGTGGTTCGTACCGGCCGGGGAAGGTCGGGATCATGGCGATCAGATCGTCACGAACCGCCGCGGCATTGCGGCGCTGTTCGCGCAACTTCTCGATGACGTGCGCGCGCGGCAACGCATCCATGAACGCGATACCCGCACCGAGCTCTTCCATATCGACGCTGACCAGCGCCTCGTCCATGAGCTTGCGGAACTCGGCCTCCCCCGCCTCGGTCAGTTCGAACAGGGTCCGCCCCGGCCCCTCGGTACTGCCCTGGGTGCCGAACGCGCTCAATTTCCCTTCCTGCGTCAGCTGTTTCAGCGCGTGATAGATCGACCCAGGCTTCACATTGGTCCAGGTTTCGGCCCGCCAGGACAGCAGTTCGCGACGCACGGCGTAGCCGTAGGTGGGCTGACGCGACCGCATCACGCCGAGGACGAGCAGGCGCACAGCCGACATCCGGACTTCCCTTCTCTCGAAACGGCTATACTACTCAAATTTGACTTCCAACATTTCACCGCCCTAACCTCGGGTAGTCAAAATTGATTACCGCTAGCGAGGCAGAGCGATGACAGGCGATTCGGCGGTTCCGGTGTTGTGGAGCGGCGATCTGAAGGACACCCTCGACTTCTACCGAGCGCTGGGCTACACGGTGACCCACGAGCAGACCAGGCCATATCCCTACGGCGCGATCGAGGCCAATGGCTGTGCGGTCCATTTCGCCGCCGCACCGCCGGGCATCGAACTCCCCACCGAACAGGTCGGCTGCCTGATCATGCTCGACGACGTCGCCGAGCGACACGGCACATTTACCGCTGCGCTGCGCAAGCGCTATGGGAAGGTGCCCGCGAAGGGTTGTCCACGCATCACCCGGTTCCGCCCCGGCCAGAGCAGATTCAGCGTGGTCGACCCGGTCGGCAATACCATCATCTACATTCAGCGCGACGAGCCCGAGGACGTCGATTACGGCGGCTCCCGCGAACTCGACGGCCTGGCACGGGTTTTGGACAATGTCCGCATCCTGCGCGATTTCAAGAATGACGACGCGACCGCGGTCCGGGTGCTCGATGTCGGTCTCCGTCGCTACGGCGCGGAAGCATCGGCCGTCGACAAGGCTCGGGCACTTGCCGCACTGACCGAATTGGCCGTCGCCACCGGCGATTCCGAGCGGGCCGAGAAGGTACGCGCCGAACTCAGGGGCATATCGCTTTCGAAAGCCGAACGCGCGAGCGTCGCGGCCGAGTTACGCGCCGCCACCGATCTCGCGGATTGGCTCTCCGAAACGGATTGAGACGGGTTATGCGGCAGCGGTCAACACCTGGGGTCCGTCCGCGGTGATCGCGACTGTGTGTTCGGAGTGCGCGGTCCGCGAGCCATCCGCCGAGCGGATCGTCCAACCATCCGGATCCGTGTAGATCCGGTCGGTCGTGCGTGCGAACCACGGCTCGATCGCAATGGTCAAACCGGGTCGCAGCGGATACCCGCGACCGGCGCGTCCCACATTCGGCACATGTGGATCCTCGTGCATCGTCCGCCCGAGTCCGTGCCCGCCGAATTCGGTATTGACCGGGTAGCCATTCGCCCGCGCGACCGCGGAGATGGCGGCGGAGATATCGCCGATCCGATTGCCGGGCAACGCAACCGCGACGGCAGCCGCCAGCGCATCCTCGGTAGCCTTGATCAGCCGCAGATCCTCCGCATCGGCGGTGCCGACGATCATGCTGGTGGCCGAATCGGCGACCCACCCGTCGACGCCCAGCGCCAGATCCATGCTGAGGACATCCCCGTCGCGCAGCGCATAGTCGAACGGAAGTCCGTGCAGGACAGCATCATTCACCGAGAGGCAGATCGTATTCCGAAATGGCCCGCGCCCGAACGACGGCGCATAGTCCCAGTAGCACGACACCGCGCCGCGCTCCCGAATCCGCTGCCGCACATGCTGTTCCAGCTCCAGCAGATTCACTCCGACCCGGGCCAGCGCACGCAGTTCGGCCAGGATCTCGGCGACGAAGCGCCCCGCCACCCGCATGCGTTCGATCTCTCCCGGCGACTTCAACTCCACCATGCCCAAACCTCCACCTCGGTATTTTTATACCGAGCATAGCTGCGGTCGGTATAAAAATACCAATCACCCCGCGTGACCAGGCGATGTGTTATGTTCGCGAACGCGAAAGAGCACTGGTTTGTTTGGTTGTTCGCCGCTCCGAGCGGCATGCGTTCCGCCCGATCGACTCCCCGATAGCGAACGTAGAGGAGCAAGCGATGCGCCCGCGCCACAAGGCACTCGTCGTCGCCGGGGCGCTGGCCGTGGCCCTGGCCATTCCCGCCTGCGGCGGCGATTCGGCGAAGAAGGAGAACCAGTCGGGCACCACCGCAGGCCCCGCCCGCAATCCCTACCTCGCCGCCGCGACCTATGGGCTCACCCATATCGATCCCGGCCAGTCCGACACCTTCCCGTACCAAACGCCGCAGGGCGAATTCCATATCGACCCGAAGCAGCAGCAGCGCATCACCTCGGGACCAGTCAATATCATGACGCTCGCCGCCACCGATCCGGACCACATGTGGGTCTCCTCCACCCAGGGCGTGGTCTATGTTCAGGTCGCCAATGGCATGTTCCACGAAATCGCACGTGCGGACGCACCGGGCGTGAAACCGATACCGTCGCAAGCGTTGGACCAGGTGCTCGACCAGCACTTCACCGACCCGGGTCAGGTGGAGGCCGCCGTGCACAACGACTGGGGCATCGATTGGACGCGCATCGCCAATGGCGTCTACAGCCTGGTGGACAAGGACAATCGGGTCTACTACGTCACGCAGAACGCGCAGATCGTCGTGTTCGGCTTGACGAATGCGAACAATCCCGAAGCGGGCGTACGGGTTCTGCGCACCCTCGACTTCAAACCCTGGCTGGGCAGCGGCCCTGGTCTGAGCGGTCAACCCGAGTCCATCGTCGGCCTGAATATGACCTATGACGGCAAATTGGCCGTGCTCAGCACCCGCGGGCTGTCGATCATCGACCGCAGCCTGCAGGGCGAACCGCAGCAGGTCCATTTCGGTGCGGACGAGGTGGTCTCCAATGCCATGGCCGTGGACGACAAGGGCGGGATCTACGCCGCCTCGGACAAGATCATGCGCAAGATCGTCTGGACCGGATCCAAACTCTCGACCGCCGCCACCGACGGCGCATGGGCTTCACCCTACGATTTCGGCCAACAGCCACCCGCGGTGAAGTTCGGCATCGGCACCGGCTCGACACCCACCCTGATGGGCTACGGCACGGACGACCGGCTCGTGGTGATCACCGACGGCGCCGATCGGATGAAACTGGTCGCTTTCTGGCGCGACGCCATTCCCGACGGGTTCCAACCGAAGCCGGGCACCACATCCAACCGGATCGCCGACCAGATCCAGGTGACGGCCGGTCTGAATCCGCAGCCCGAATTCATCCAGAGCGAGCAGTCGGTCGTGGTGGACGGCTACGGCGCATTCGTGGTCAACAATGCCCGGCCGCAAGGCGCGCCCGATCGGCTCATCGATGTGCTCGCGGGCGGCCCGGTATTCGCGCCGCCGTCGGGTATCGAGCGGTTCCAATGGGATCCGGCCAGCCACAGTTGGTCATCGGTGTGGTCGCGCGCCGATGTGGTCTCCACGAGCATGGTGCCCACCGAGAGCAGCAAATCCGGTGTGGTTTTCGTCAACGGTTACACCAAGACCGACGGCTGGGAGGTGAACGGTCTGGACTGGAAATCCGGAAAGACAGTGCACCGCACCATCTTCGGGCAGAGCAATCTCGGCAACGGCGCCTACGCGCTGATCCAGTTCTTTCCGAATGGGGATCTGCTGTTCAACAGTGTCGGCGGACCGTTCCGGGTGAAGTACAACGGTGGAGCTTGCGGTATTTAAATACCGTCCATAGTCTGGGCACATGGTCCGACTTCCGCTGACTCCCGCCCAGGTCGAGGCCGGTCGCCGTCTCGGAGCCCGGCTGCGGGCCGCGCGCGCCGATCGCGACCCGGCCCTGATCGCCCAGGTCGCCGGAATTTCACCGGAGACGCTGCGCAAGATCGAGACCGGACGGCTGCCGACTCCCGCATTCGGCACGATCGTGTCGCTGGCGGCTGCCCTGGAGATTCCGCTGCAGGAACTCGCCGATACCTGGCGCTCGGCGGGCCTCGCGGAATCGGCCTGACCTACGCCGGTGTAATCCCGATCCCGATGGACCCGTCCGCGCCCTTGAACAGCTTGTGCAGACGGATCAGCACGGTGCCGATGATCCCGTATTTGCGCGAGACGAGGTCGCGCACCCGCTGTGTTCCCGCGGCATCGAGCAATTCGGCCTTGCCCGCAACCTTCTCCTCGTTCTTCGGGCGGCCACGACCGTCGCACATCTGCAGGGTCACCGCCGGATTGCGGCGAATACGCTTGACCTTCCAGGTCTTCGAATTGGTCCACACCACGATTCGCTCGCCGTCCGGAGCCACCCATACCGGGGCGCCGACCGGCGTGCCGTCCTTCTTGTAGGTGGTCAGCAGGGCGAACCTGCTCGTGCTCACTTCGTTCCAAGTCATACCCGAAACGGTAGGCCGGGGCGCCGACCACGACATCCGTATGCGGACAGACTCACGCGTACGCCTGACGACGTAATGGGACGAGCCTGCGTATGGTCGCCGCGCGACGCGACATCTGGCGGCCGACGCAACCGCAGAAGGCCTTCGCAGAGTTCGCACGGTCGCCCAAGCGACCGACCGCGAGGGCCGTCGACCGGCGCCACGCAGCGCGGCGACCCAGGCGTCGACGTCGGCGCGGAACTGAGGGATTACTTTGCTGGTCTGGTGTTTTTGCGCTGGTTGGCATTGAAGCGCGCCTTCTTCTGACGATTCCCGCACGTGTTCATGTCACACCATTTGCGGGTACGACTTTGGCTGGTGTCGAAGAAGGCGGCTCGGCAGGTTGGCGATGCGCACAAGGCCAATTTTCCGTCTCGTTCGCCTGCGATGATGCTGATCGCGTCGGCGGCGATCACGCCTAGGGCATCTTCTACACAGGAAGCCGAGCTGAGTCGCCATCGCCGATGGCCCTCGGGCGTCAGTACAGCTGCGGCCCGACCCCGAATGCTGCAGTCATTGATGACCTGGACAGCAGACGCAGGCAGAGCGTCTTGGATCGCGGCCGCTGTCACGGCGGCGTGAATCGATTCCCTCAGTTCCCAAGCGAGTTCGAGCTGGGCGGGGGTGCAGGACTCTACGGCTAGGCCGTTCACTGCCAGCCAGTCGACAAGTCGCTGAGGCGTGGGAATGCGTTCCACAGCGTCGCCACGACGCTCCGTCAGAGTCGCCGTGAAGCTGGTCGCTAGCACGTTGCCGAGACGGAATTCAGGGAACCGAGCAGACATGGAACCACCTTAGAAGGTTGCACGCTGACACAGAAACATGTTAGAACCACCTTAGCCGGTTCGAGGCAGGCCTTAGCCGGTTCCACGATGAGCAGGAGGTCTCATGCCCACACATTGGTTCGTCGCCGACGCAGCACCCGGCATTGATCGCGGCGTCGTCACCACGGCAGCTCACTTCGGCGGCAAGATCTCATGAACCGTCCAACCAGCGACGTGCAAGCATTTGAAGCCCACGCAACAGATGCTGACCTCGACGATCTGCGCGCGCGATTAGCCGCGGCACGACTGCCGGAAGCTGAGACGGTCTATCGCGCCGCGCCCGACCCTCGCCGATGGGAACAGGGCGTTCCTCTCGCCGACCTCGTCGATGTCGTGAACTACTGGCGCACCGAGTACAACTGGCGGTCGTTCGAAGCGCGCCTCAACCGGATCGGCCAGTTCCGCACGACCATTGATGACCTGGGAATCCACTTCCTACACCGCCGATCCGCGCGCGCGGATGCCACACCTCTGATCATGACGCACGGCTGGCCGGGCAGCATTGCCGAGTTCGTCGATGTAGTAGACGAGCTGGCAGATCCGACAGACGCAGACGCGCCTGCGTTCCACGTCGTGGCCCCGTCGCTACCGGGCTTTGGTTACAGCGACAAGCCTGCCACCACCGGGTGGGGAATCGAAAAGATCGCGGCCGCATGGGTGGAACTGATGGAAAGGCTCGGCTACAACAAGTTCGCAGCCCACGGCGGCGACTGGGGAGGTGTGATCACCACGGTCCTCGGCGGCAGGTTCCCGGGGCACGTTCTCGGCATCCACACGCTGACCCCGCAGGCACCGCCCGGGTTGACAACGGACGGGCTGACGGCGACCGAGCGCAAATGGACCGAGGAAACCCGCGATTTCTGGAGCTACCGCGCGGCGTACGCGAAGCAGCAGGCGACCCGACCGCAGACCATCGGCTACTCGCTCGTCGACTCACCAGTCGGGCTTCTCGCCTGGATCCTCGACAAGTTCGCCGAGTGGACAGATACCGAAGACAGCCCGTTCGAGACGATTTCCAGAGACCGCATTCTCGACGACGTCACCCTGTATTGGCTGACGCGGACCGGCGCATCGTCGGCCCGCATCTACTACGAAAGCCACCTCTCGCTCGACCCCGACCTTCGGGTCGACGTCCCGTCAGCAATCAGTATCTATCCCCGCGACATCGAGAAGTGTCCGCGCCCCTGGGCACAGCAGCGGTACCGACAGATCGTCCGATGGAGGTCGCCCGAAACCGGGGGACATTTCCCGTCGCTGGAGGTTCCCGAGTATTTCGTCAAGGATCTGCAAGAAGGCCTCGCGGCAGTGCTGGCCGCCAATTAGTGAACCGCGCCGCCCCGACCGTCACGGGAGGTGCACCGCGGCCACACCCCGCTGGGCCCCCCTCCGGCGCTGCACAAGCTGCTTGCCGCGCTGATGGTCGGCGGCGCACTGACCGGCCCCCTGCGTACCGCAGCACCGGCGTTCGCCGACCCCGCACAAGGCGGCGCGGAGTTCGACCAGCGGGCAGCGACGCGACACCAGCGCCATGCACCGGTGGCTGGCGCAAGAAGCAGTCCGCCTGGCCACGCCGCGTCAGCATCGCAGGTCCTCGACGTGGCCCACCGGAACAGGGCTGGCCGTGCGGGAGGCCGTCGCGCTGACAGGCCGACACGGCCGTCCGAGTCGCACGCCCGGGTCGGCGATCGTGTTCACCGTGCTGGCAGCCGATGCCGTCAGTGTCAACCGCTTGGTGTGCCAGGCCGCGGAAGCCGAGGGGATCCGGCTGCCGGACCCGCACGCCGAGTTGGGTACCACGCACCGGCTGCGCGGACTGGGCAGCTCCATGGGCCTGGAGGTTGAGGGCATCCAGCGGGTGGCAGGGGGCGCGCCCCTGATCAGCCGCGGTAGGCGCGGAAGAACGTACGGAGATCGTCCACGAGGAGTTGCGGCTGCTCCAGCGCAGCGAAATGACCGCCCTCGGTGTACTCGCTGAAGTGCTCGATGTACCCATCCGGATTCATCACCCGACGCATCAGCGGATCGGTATTGAATACCGCCCACCCCTGCGGCACACCCGACGACGCCACCCAATCCATCCCGGAATGCGCCGTCTCCCAGAGGAATTGCGCGGCCGAAGCGCCACCGCGCGTGAACCAGTAGATGCTGATATTGGTCAGCAGCAGGTCGCGGTCCACCGCCTCGCCGGTTGCGCGGGTCGGATCGGTCCAGACCTGGAACTTCTCCGCGATCCACGCCAGTTGCGCGATCGGCGAATCGGTCAGCGCGGCGGCAATGGCATTGGGCTGGGTGGACTGCAGGACCAGATAGCCCTTCTGCTGATTCCACCTGGCCTGCGCAGCCTGGATGGCGGACAGTTCGTCCTCGGTCAAATCATCGGGCATCGGCAGTTGCTCGCCCACCAGACCGAGTGAGCCCCGGTCACTGTTCACATGCGTCGCGATGATCCGCTCCGGATGAGTGGCGGCCAAGCGCCCGGTCACACCCGCACCGATGTCACCGCCCTGAGCAACGAACTTCTCGTAGCCGAGCCGAGACATGAGTTCGGCGAAAGCCTCGGTGGTGCGCGCCAACTCCCATCCGGTCGATGCGAGCGGCGTGGAGAACCCGAAACCCGGCAGCGACGGAATCACGACATGGAACGCGTCCGCCGGATCCCCACCGTGCGCCCTCGGATCGGTCAACGGACCGATCAGCTCGAGGAACTCGACGACCGAACTCGGGTACCCGTGCGTGATCAGCAGTGGCACCGCATCCGGCTCGGGCGAACGCGCATGGAAGAAATGCAGGGTCTGCCCATCGATCTCGGTCGTGAACTGGTCATACGCATTGAGCTTGGCTTCCTGCGCCCGCCAATCGAACCCATCCCGCCAATACTCGGCCAGCTCCCGCAGGTAACCCGGCGCAACGCCACGCCCCCAATCGGATTCCGTGCCGGGCACCGAATGCGGCAACCGGGTGCTCGCGAGGCGCGCACGCAACTCGTCGAGCTCGACCTGCGGAATGTCGATCCGGAAGGGGCGAATAGGCTCTGTTTTCGTCATGAGAACCACTCTCGACCCCATTGCGGAAGACTTTGTTCCGCATTTCTGAATCAGATTCGGAATGGAATGCGCCGGTGCAGTCGAGCCGGTCGCCGACGAGCGCACTGGAACCGATCCGGAATCAGCGGTTTTCGGTGTCGGCGGTGGTGAGGGTTTCCCAGTCCAAGAAGTGGTCTACTGCGGTGGGACGGTGGGAGTCGAGTAGTCGGCGGGTCGCGGGGAGGTCGAGGCCGAGGGCCGAGTGGTAGTGGTTGAAGGCCATTTCCCAGGTGGGTTCGAAGGTGATCCGGTTCAGTTTTCCGCCGCACAGCCAGTCCGGCGGTGGAGTGCCGGTGAGGTAGCGAGCGTGAAATTCCATTGCGGCAGTGAGGCGTTGTTGTTCGGCGGCGTAAAGGTCGACACCTTGATGGCGGGCGGTCTCTGCGGCGTTGCTCGCGGCGTCGAGGCCCCATTGGGTATGGGCCAGGTCGCGGCAGGTTTCCTGGGCCAGTCCGTCGACGAAAGTCGTTTGGCCATACCAGTATTGGGTCAGTTTATCGGGGCCGTCGTGAAGGCCGCCTGGCGGCGCGAGCGGCAGGGGGCCGTCACTGGTCAAGTAGAAGTAGGTGGGGACCCGGTTGCGCCACATGGCAACGGCTCGGTCGAAAAGTTCTCTGTCATCGAGGAATACGGCGCTCTGCATGGTGCCGTCGATCATGGACAGCTCCCAGTTACCGTTTTCGCGCGGTGCGCCGTCGACGATTTTGGGCAGGTACACGGTGCGCAGCATGTCGGAGAACCGGGCGAGGCGGTCGGCGGGCCAGCGGTCGCTGGTGTGGCGGACGATCTCGGCGGCCTTCGGCCAGATCTCGGCTGCCCATGCCGTTTGGACTCGGGCATTGCTGTTGGTGTGGTCGTGGATTGTGACCGCCCAGGCGTCCATGAACTCCACGGCCTTGTCCGCGCGGCGCGGGTCGCCGGTGTAGGTCCAAAGAAGCGCCTCGGTGTAAGCCGAGACAGCATCGTGGATCTCGTCGCTGCAGCCGTTATCCGGCTTGGAATACGAACCGCAGTCGACCACTGGCCGCGGCTTGGGCACAGCGGAGAGATCGGCGTATTTGCTCTGCTCAGCCGCATGCGACGCAGAGGTCCACGGCTCCGCTCCAGCCTTGACCCGGTCGCGAACGAATTGGAGCTGCGCTCGGTCGACCACCGAGCCCGGATGCACGAACCCGTTTGCGCTGCCACCTGTACTCGGCAGTGCGGAATTCGCGTCCGAAGCACTCCCGCAAGCGGCCAGAATCAACCCGGCAACTGCAACCGCGACGCCAAACCTCGGTCTCACGTTGCCGGACGGTACCGCGACTCGGCAACGGCCGCACACCGGTGCAGCGGCGCGCCCGGTCGATTACGGAAGGCTTCCTTCCGCAATTCCTGAGATGATCGACCGATGTTGGAAACTTCGGCGCGGTTGTTGCGGTTGTTGTCGTTGCTGCAGATGCATCGGGATTGGACCGGGCCCGCGTTGGCTGAGCGGCTCGGGGTTTCTACGCGGACTATTCGTACGGATATCGAGCGGTTGCGCAGGCTCGGGTATCCGGTGGATGCGACGCCGGGGGTTGCGGGTGGGTATCGACTGGGAGCCGGATCTTCGCTGCCGCCATTGCTTTTGGATGACGAGGAGGCCGTGGCCGTGGCGGTGGGGTTGGCGACCGCGGCCAATGGGGCGGTGACCGGGATCGAGGAGACTTCGGTGCGGGCGCTGGCCAAGCTGGAGCAGGTGCTGCCATCGCGGCTGCGGCACCGGGTGCAGGCGCTGACGGCCGCCACCGTGCACGTGCCGCATCCGGGTCAGACGAATGTGGACGCGGGAGTGCTGACCGCCATCGCCGCGGCGATCCGGGCGAGTGAGCGGCTGCGGTTCGATTACGAAACCCATTCGGACGCAATCGAGCAACGATCGCTCACGCGGCGTGAGGTGGAACCGCATCGGCTCGCGCATTGGAACGGCCGCTGGTATCTGGTGGCGTGGGATGTCGGGCGCGCGGACTGGCGCACGTTCCGGGTCGACCGGATGACGCCGCGGACACCGAACGGTGCGCGCTTCACCCCGCGCAGTGTTCCGGAAACCGACGTGGCCGAACGTATACAGCGTGGCGTCGGCGCCGCGACGTGGCGCTACCGCGCCACGGTGCGGGTAGCGGCCCCGGCTACCGCCGTGCGTATGCGTCTGCCCGCCGCCGTGACGGTAGAACCCGATGGCCCGAACCACTGTGTGATCCAGGTCGGTTCGGACACGCCCCATTCGTTGACGTTGTATCTCGGCCTGCTCGACGTCGATTTCGAAGTCCTGGACGCTCCGGAGCTCGCCACGCACCTCCGAGCAACTGCCGAACGGTTTCGGAAAGCGGCGGGCGAGAATTAAAATGCGATGTGTCCTGAATTTCGGTGAGCGGCAACCCCGGTCGGGCGAATGCCACGGAATGCCCGGCCGGGAGTACCCGTTCGAGACTTACTCAAACAGCTCGAATTACCTCATTACTGATTGGCGCCGGCAATACCGCCGATGATTCCCCCGATGACGCATCCGGGCAGGAATCCGACGATAAAGAACAGCAGCCCGATCAGCGCACCGACGGCGCATCCGATCAACACACCGGCGACCGTGGTACCCGCATCACCGATGAACTGCAACGGGGCCGATTGCGGTGCCGGCGCGTTGACCGGCGTCAGCGTCAATGTCGTTGCCGTGGCGTCGACTTCGGGCGTGACCTGTACCTGCTGACCCGCCACCGTCTGCAGTGTGGTCGGTACGGTGGCGACCACGGAGCCGTCGGGTGCGAGCACCGTGATGCCCGCATCGGGCGTCAGGACGAACTTGCCCGCGGCCAGCGTGATGGTGGCATCGGAGCGGTCCGTCGCCACCGCGGCGGTGTATTGGACGCCGTGATCAACGCCGTTGAGAACTGTTTCCGACGATACTTCCGGCGAGCCGTAGGCAGTGGCCGCGGTGATGCCTGTCGCGGCAACGGTCAAAACCGTTGTCGCTACCAACTTTTTGATCTTCATTATGATTTCCAATCATCCAGCCGATTCGATCGATGTTCCCGAGAAACGGACATCGGACATCAATCATCATGCGCCCTCGACACACTCGGCGTCGCGGGAATCAGGAAATCGAATTACGTTGCAAGATCAAATAATTGGAAATACCCAAGGAACTGGGGTATTGCTTTTCCCGCTATTCCAGTTCACCCTCGGTCTCCAGGTAGATCTGGCGCAATCGGTCCAGTGTTGCCTGCTCCGGATGCTCCCACAACTCCCGTTGCGCCGCCTCCAGCAGACGCTCGGCAATGCCGTGCAGCGCCCACGGGTTGGACTGTTCCATGAACTTTCGATTCACGTCATCGAAAACGTAACTCTCCGCGAGCTTTTCGTACATCCAGTCGGCCACGACATTGGTGGTGGCGTCGTAGCCGAAGAGGTAGTCCACGGTGGCCGCCATTTCGAATGCACCCTTATAGCCGTGGCGGCGCATCGCTTCGAGCCAGCGCGGATTCACAACTCGGGCACGGAAGACGCGTGCGGTCTCCTCCGAGAGCGTGCGGGTGCGCACGGCGTCGGGTCGGGTGCTGTTGCCGATGTAGGCCTCAGGGTTCTTGCCGGTCAGCGCGCGCACGGTGGCGACCATGCCGCCGTGGTACTGGAAGTAGTCGTCGGAGTCGGCGATATCGTGTTCGCGGGTGTCGGTGTTCTTGGCGGCCACCGTGATCCGGCGGTACGCGGTGCGCATATCGTCGGCGGCGGGTGCGCCGTCGAGGTCGCGACCGTAGGCGAAGCCGCCCCAAGCGGTGTACACCTGCGCGAGGTCGTCGTCGGTGCGCCAACTCTTCGAGTCGATCAATTGCAGCAGGCCTGCGCCGTAGGTGCCGGGTTTGGAGCCGAAGATGCGGGTGGTGGCGCGGCGCTTGTCGCCGTGTTCGGCGAGGTCGTTCTGGGCGTGGGCGCGAACGTAATTCGACTCGGCGGGCTCGTCGAGGTCGGCGACCAGACGGACTGCGTCATCGAGCAACGCGAGCACATGCGGGAAAGCATCGCGGAAGAAGCCGCTGATGCGGACCGTCACGTCGATACGTGGACGGTCCAGTTCCGCGAGCGGTATCACCTCCAAGGTGGTGACCCGGCGGCTCGCCTCATCCCAGACCGGGCGGACGCCCAGCAGCGCAAGGACTTCCGCGATGTCGTCGCCTGAGGTGCGCATGGCGGAGGTGCCCCACACCGACAGCCCGACCGAGCGCGGATACTCACCGTGATCGGTCTTGTATCGATCGAGCAGCGAATCCGCCATGGCCTGCCCGGTCTCCCAGGCCAGTCGGGACGGAACCGCCTTCGGGTCGACCGAGTAGAAGTTCCGACCGGTCGGCAGGACATTGATCAGGCCGCGCAATGGGGATCCGCTGGGCCCGGCCGGGATGAAACCGCCGTTGAGCGCGTGCAGGATTCGATCGATCTCGATGCCGGTCTGGCGTAGGCGGGGCACGACCTCGGTCGCGGCGAAGCGCAGCACAGTTCGCGCCGCAGCAGACGTCGGGGCGGGTGCGTCCAGTGAGTCGACAATTCCGTCGACGGCGTCTACGGACCACTCGGCAGCTTGCAGTGCGGCGAGCAACTCACGCGCTTGGGTCTCGACCGCGTCGACTCGTTCGCGCACCTCGGTACCGGATTCGTTCAGCCCCAAGGCCTCCCGCAGACCCGGCACATTCCGTTCGCCACCCCACAGTTGGCGCGCGCGCAGCATGGCGAGGACCAGGTCGAGTTCGGTTTCCCCCGCCGGCGCCTGCCCGAGGACGTGCAGACCGTCGCGGATCTGTACATCCTTGATCTCGCACAGCCACCCGTCGACGTGCAGCAGCATATCGTCGAAGACATCCTCGTCAGGGCGCTCGGCTAGACCCAGGTCGTGGTCCATTTTGGCGGCGCGCATGAGCGTCCAGATCTGCTGGCGGATGGCGGGCAGTTTGGCCGGGTCGAGGGTCGAGATATTGGCGTGTTCGTCGAGCAGTTGCTCCAAACGCGAGATATCGCCGTAGCTTTCGGCGCGGGCCATGGGCGGAATGAGGTGGTCGACGAGGGTCGCGTGGGCGCGGCGCTTGGCCTGGGTACCCTCGCCCGGGTCGTTGACCAGGAACGGATAGATCAGCGGCAGGTCACCGAGCGCGGCGTCGGTGCCGCAGGAGGCGGACATGCCGAGGGTCTTGCCGGGCAACCATTCCAGATTGCCGTGCTTGCCGAGGTGCACCATGGCGTCGGCGGCGAAACCGTCCGGCGCGGCGATCCATCGATACGCGGCGAGATAGTGGTGGCTGGGCGGCAGGTCCGGGTCGTGGTAGATGGCGACCGGGTTCTCGCCGAAGCCGCGTGGCGGCTGCACCATCAATACGATATTGCCGAAACGCAGTGCGGCGATGACGATTTCGCCCTTGGGATCGGCGGAGCGATCGACGTAGAGTTCGCCGGGTGGCGGTCCCCACGCCTCGATCACGGCTTCGCGCAGATCATCGGGCAGGGTGTCGAACCAGCTGGTGTACTGGTCGGCGCTGATGCGGATCGGGTTGCCTCCGAGCTGTTCGGCGGTGAGCCAGTCCGGATCCTGACCGCCCGCGGCGATCAGCGCGTGGATCAGCGCGTCTCCGTCGCGTTCCGTGAGTCCTGGTACCTCGCTCTCGTCGCCGAGATCGTAACCGGCAGTGCGCATCTCGGTGAGGAGCCGGATCGCGCTGGCCGGGGTGTCCAGGCCGACGGCGTTGCCGATGCGCGCATGCTTGGTCGGATACGCCGACATCATGATGGCGATGCGTCGCCGTTCGGCCGGGATGTGGCGCAACCGTGCGTGCCGGACCGCGATACCGGCGACGCGAGCCGCGCGCTCGGGATCCGGCACGTAGGTAGACAGTCCGTCGGCGTCGAATTCCTTGAAGGAGAACGGAACCGTGATGATGCGGCCGTCGAATTCCGGGACGGCCACCTGGGTAGCGACATCCAGCGGGGAGAGCCCGTCGTCGTTGGCCTCCCATTGGGCGCGGCCGCTGGTGAGACACAGGCCCTGCAGGATGGGCACATCGAGTTCGGCGAGGGCGGCGACATCCCAGGCCTCGTCGTCGCCACCGGCCGATGCGTTGGCGGGCTTGGTGCCGCCCGCCGCGAGCACGGTTACCACCAGTGTGTCTGCGGTGCGCAAGGTGTCGAGGAGTTCCGGCTCGGCGGTGCGCAGGGACGCGCAGTACAGCGGCAAGGCCTTCGCACCGGCGTTCTCGATTGCCGTGCAGAGGGCGTCGATGTAGGCGGTGTTTCCGGCGAGATGCTGTGCGCGGTAATAGATTACGGCCACTGTCGGGAGGCGCTCGGCAGTTGTGCCCAGATCAGTGCTCGGCGTGCGCTCCAACTCGCCCCAACTCGGCAGTTGCACCGGCGGCTCGAAGCCGTGGCCGGTGAGCAGCACCGTATCCGAAAGGAAGTTGTGCAGCTGACGGAGATTTTCCGCACCGCCGGCGGCGAGGTAGTTGTGCGCGTCGGCGGCCACACCACCGGGCACCGTCGAGCATTCCATCAACTCGGCGTCGGGTGCAATCTCACCGCCGAGCGCCACCATCGGCACCCCGCTCGCGCGCACGGCCGCGAGCCCGTCCTCCCAGGCGCGCTTGCCGCCGAGGATACGCACGATCACCAGATCGACGCCGTCGAGCAGCGCGGGCAGGTCGTCGACCAACAGCCGAGCCGGATTCCCCCACCGATATTCCGCACCACTCGCACGCGCGCTCAACAGATCGGTGTCGGATGTCGACAGCAGCAAAATCACAGGTGGCAGCCTTCCTCGGGTGACGCGCCCATCGGTTACGGTGCTCGCCGGAGAGGGTCTGGCTTTCGACAGTGGCGCGACCGCACCGGAGTTCCACCGGTTTCCTCATCGCCCGCCGAGCAACCAGATGCTAGCCCGCCGCCTCGCACCGCTTGCCGACAGGTAAGTGCCCGACGCTCAGGTCAGGTCGGCGTTTCCGTCGATCACCTTCAGGTGGTAGTGGAATTTGTCGACGCGCCAGCCCGCAGCGGAGCGTTCGGCGCCGATGCTGTAGCTGCCGACGAAGGTGCGCGTCTTGCCATGGGATGCATCGTTCTTCACGTGCACCGCGATGGCGTCGGCGTGGATTTCGGCGTGGTCGCCCTGCAGATCGACCAGGTAGTTGCCCGCCTGGTGATGGACGCCGTCGAGGTCGGCGAGACCCGTGCGCCAATCGCCGACGATATCGGCTGCGGGCCGCACCGCCACCTCGCCGCCGAAGCCACCATCGAAGTCGACCTTCGGCGTGAATACCTCCGCGACAAGGTCATCCCAGCGCTTCTGATCGGTGTAGACGAACATCCTGGTGACAACGTCGATGATCGCGAGTCGGTCGGCAACGGTGGAGATTTCGCTCATTCCGCCAACCTTAATGGCGGGCCGGGGTTTACGCCGACTGGTCGGTCGCTATTGTCCGGCCGCACCGAGCGTTAGTGCGAGACACCGGAGATCAGTGCCGTCTTGGCTGTACGTTGCCAGGCTCGAATGCCTTCTGGTGCGCGGCCCCATCTGCTCGCTCACATGATCAGGCCGCGATCCGGCGCTGACGCAGCCCCCCAAGGACGATGCGACGGTCACGGCCGAGCGGGCATAGCGCCGATTGCGCGGGATTCGCGACGAGGCGCTCTCGCGGTCAAGCGTCACTGTCGTCGCCGGATTTCGCGGCTGGCCCCTTTCGGCGGTCACACGTTGCAGCCGTCGCTGATGGCGCGGCGGCGGGGTCGTAGGCTGGATGGGTCATGACGCGTACGAATCCCGATTCCTGCCCCGGCGTGCTGCGGCTGCATGAGGCGGCCGATGGCCCGTTGGCTCGGATTCGGCTGCCTGGTGGGCGGCTGGAGCCGGGGCAGTTGCAGGTGTTGGCCGAGGCGGCCGCAGAACTCGGCGATGGGAATATCGAGCTGACCTCGCGGGGCAATGTGCAGTTGCGACAGGTGCGTGATGCGGCCGCGCTGAGTGAGCGGCTGGCGGGTGCCGGGCTGTTGCCGAGCGATACGCATGAGCGGGTGCGCAATATCGTCGCGTCACCGCTGTCGGGTCGGATCGGTGGCAGGGCGGACGTACGTCCGCTCGTTCCGGCGCTCGACACAGGCTTGCGCGCCGCACCGCGGTTGGCGGAGTTGCCCGGCCGCGTGCTGTTCACCCTCGACGACGGTCGCGGCGATATCAGCGGCCTCGGTGGCGATATCGGCGTACACGCGACGGGCGCAGCGGAATTCGCGCTCGTGCTGGCCGGTGGCGACTCCGGCATCCGAGTATCCGCGGCCGACGGGGTCCATGTGATGCTTGCCGCCGCGCACGCCTTCCTCGATCTCGGCTCGAGTCAATGGCGACTGCACGAAGTCGATGACGGTGTGCGGCGAGTAATCGATATCCTCGGCCTGTCCCCCGGCCCCGAACGCCTGGAATTCGGTGCCGCCCATGACATTCCGATCGGCTGGCTCGACCAGGACAATGGCCTGGTCAGCCTCGGGGCGGCCGTTCGCCTCGGCTCCCTGCCCGCCCGCATCGCCGAATTCATCGCCGCCATCGAACGCCCCATCTTCATCACCCCTTGGCGCAGCCTGGTAATCACCGATCTAGCGGAATGGCCCGCCGAACAGGTCGTCCGCGTACTAGCCCCCATGGGCCTGATCTTCGACGCCAACTCCCCTTGGCTCCAGGTCAGCGCATGCGCGGGTCAACCCGGGTGTGCGAAGGCGCTCACCGACGTCCGCGCAGACGCCGCAGCCGCCGTCCAAACCGGTCGCGTACTTCCCACCGACCAGCCCGCCCCAGACAGCGATGCCGGCGGCCACGCAACAGAACCCGGCCCGACACTCCGCACAGCCGACGAAGTCGCAGTCGTCGGCCGCCAACACTGGTCCGGCTGCGAACGCCGCTGCGGCCGTCCCCGCGGCCCGGTCACCGACATCGTCGCCACCGAAAGCGGTTACCGCATCGGCTGACACTGCCCAGCGAGCGATCGCAGGGAATCCCGAACCACCATATCGCGCCGCAGTCCGCGGACCGACGATCCGGCGCCGCGGTGGTTTGCTATCTGCTGAAAGCGACAGGACGTGACTGTGGCATGTGCGCCGCAAAGGGCCCAGTCGAGCTGGTTCTCGGGCCCAGCGCGTGGCACGGTGAGGGCAGTGGTTGACTCGTGGGAGGAGTGTTCCTATGACGCTCGGGCGGCTCGGTGATGCCGAGATCGATGCGATGTCGGCGCAGGAGCGGCGGGAGTTGATTCGGCGGTTGCAGTTGCCACCGGAGGGGGTGTTGCCGCGCCCGGAGGTGGTGCGGATACATCGGCGAGTGCGGCTGACGCTGATGGTGGGTGGGTCGATCGCGCTGATTCCGTGGATCGTGTACCTCGCGGTGGCGCTGCCGCCTGACTATCAGGCCCGTAATTGGACGCTGACCTGGGTCGGGTTCGACATACTGCTGGTCATCATGATGGCGACGACCGCCTATCTGGGCTGGCAGCGCAAGCAACTGCTCATGTTGCCCGCATTCGGCACCGGGCTGCTGTTGCTCGTGGACGCCTGGTTCGACATCACGACCGCCAACTCTCGCGACGTCTGGTTCTCCATCACCATCGCCTGCGTCGCCGAAATCCCCCTGGCCCTGCTACAGATCAGCGGCGCACTCCTGCTGTTCAAATTCGTTGCCGAACTCCACCCGCTGGCCGAACCGGGCGTCAGCGGTTTGCGCACCAAACTCCCGTTCTGACAGCGGTGCTCGCGCCTTACGATGCAACCGCGGTCGGTGCACTCCGCGGGTCCTCGTGAATCTCCAGGGTGCAGCACTTCACGCCACCACCGGCCTTCAACAACTCCGACAGATCGACGCCCACCGGGTTGTACCCCTGCGCACGCAACTCCGAAGCCAGGTTGTCGGCGCGACTACTGATGAAGACATTCAGCCCATCGGAGACACCGTTCAGTCCCAGAACCACCGCATCGGCATCGGTGGCGAGGATGGCGTCCGGATAGAGCTCGGCCAGTATCGCCTGACTCGCGGCACTGAAGGCGGGCGCGAAATACGCGACGTTCGTGTCATCGAGGGCCATCAGCGCCGTATCCAGGTGATAGAAACGCGGATCGACCAGTTCGAGCGATACCACCGGCAGATCGAAGTACCGCTCGACCTCACGGTGCGCGGCAATCGAACTCCGGAACCCGGTCGCGGCCAGCATGCGCGCACCGACGAGCAGGAAATCGCCCTCGCCCTCATTTGTTTCCTGCGCCCCGACCAGCTCCACTAGACCCAACTGCGCGAACCAGCGGTGATATGCAGGACCTTCCGCGGCCCGCTCGGCATGGGTGAACCGCGCCGACATCGCCCGATCACCAACGATCAGGCCGCTGTTCGCGGCGAAAACCATGTCGGGCAGACCCGGCTCCCCCGGCACCACGTCGATGCGGTGGCCGTAGTGCTCGAATGTCGCGCACAGCGTCTCCCACTGCGATAGCGCCAGCGCCCGATCGACGGGTTCCTGCGGATTCATCCACGGATTGATCGAGTAGCAGACGTCGAAGTGATCCGGACGGCACATCACGAACTGCCGTGGCGACGGCTGCCGCGCGGGCTCGATACGGAGGGTGGCTACAGAGGTCAACGTGTCTCCCGGAGGTAGGCGCGGATCATTCCACTGACACGAAGGTAATTCGCCTAGTATTGCGCCAGAAACAACGATTTATTGCGCATGATAGAGCCAATTCAGCGAATCATTGCGCCGATTGGGAGTGGGTGTGACGTGGACGACATCGACCGGCAGATTCTGGCGCATCTGCTCAAATCGGCGCGCTCCTCGTTCCAAGAGATCGGCGCGAAGGTCGGACTGTCCGCACCTGCGGTCAAGCGCCGCGTCGACAAGATGGTCGCCAGCCGCCAGATCACCGGCTTCACCGCACTGGTCAATCCCGCCGCGCTCGGCTGGACCACCGAGGCCTACGTCGAGGTCTACTACCGCGACAACATCACCCCCGCCGAACTCCGCCGCAGCCTCGAACCGATCCCCCAGGTAGTCGGCGTCTGGACCATCGCGGGCGAAGCCGACGCCCTCGTCCACGTCATGGCAACAGACATGGCCGAAATCGAATCAACCGTAGAACGCATCCGCGAAAACACCCGAGTAGGCCGCACCCGCAGCTCCATAGTCATGTCCCGAATCCTCGAACGCCCCCGAACCTGATCCGCCGAGAATGCATTCAGCCAGGTGCCCTCTCGATGTTTGCCGCCACCCTCGCATTCTCGACCCGCAGCGGGCGTGGGGAGGGAGGGCTCATATGGTGGGGGCATGTCCGATGTTCGTTATGTCAGTGATGGGGGCGAGATTTATCGGCGGTCGTTCGCGATGATTCGGGCGGAGGCGGATCTGAGTGGGTTTCCGCAGGATGTGGCGCAGGTTGTGGTGCGGATGATTCATGGGTGCGGACAGGTGGATCTGGCCGGGGACGTGGCGTTTTCGCCTGGAGTGGTGGCGGCGGCGCGGGGCGCGCTGCGTGCGGGGGCTCCTATTCTCTGTGATGCGCAGATGGTCGCGTCCGGCGTGACGCGCAAGCGGTTGCCCGCCGACAATGACGTGATCTGCACCCTCGCTGATCCGCGGGTGCCGGAACTGGCTGCGGCGATGGGCAATACGCGGTCGGCCGCGGCGCTGGAGTTGTGGCGCGATCGCCTCGGGGGCGCGGTGGTCGCTATCGGGAACGCGCCGACCGCCCTGTTCCATCTGCTCGACATGATCAATGCGGGGGCGCCGCGGCCCGCCGCCATCCTCGGCATTCCGGTCGGCTTCGTGGGCGCTGCCGAATCCAAGGACGCGCTGATCGAATTCGGCGGGGTCGAATATCTGACGGTGCGTGGGCGGCGCGGTGGCAGCGCCATTACCGCGTCGGCACTGAACGCGATTGCGAGCGAACAGGAATGAGCAACGGCAAGTTGTGGGGCGTCGGACTCGGCCCCGGGGATCCGGAGCTGGTGACGGTGAAGGCGGCGCGGGTGATCGCCGAGGCCGACGTCATCGCTTTCCACAGCGCACGCCACGGTCGCAGCATCTCGCGTGGCATCGCCGCGCCGTATATGCGCGCGGGCCAACTCGAGGAACACCTGATCTATCCGGTGACCACCGAGACCACCGACCATCCCGGCGGCTATCAGGGCGCCATCGACGAGTTCTACGAACAGGCCGCCGAACGCCTGGCAACCCATCTGGCAGCGGGCCGGTCCGTCGCACTGCTCGCCGCGGGCGATCCGCTCTTCTACAGCTCGTACATGCATATGCACCGCCGGTTGGCCGACCGGTTCGAGGCCGAGATCATCCCCGGCATCACCTCCGTTAGCGCGGCCTCAGCGGCCCTCGGCACCCCGCTCGTCGAGGGTGAGCAGGTACTGACCGTCCTGCCCGGCACCATGCCCACCGACGAGCTCACCCGCCGCCTCCGCGATACCGACGCCGCCGCCATCATGAAGCTCGGCCGCACCTATCCCGGTGTGCGCCAAGCCCTCTCGGACTCCGGCCGCCTTGCCGACGCCTACTACATCGAGCGCGCGAGCAGCACCCGCCAGCGCGTACTCGCCGCCGCCGACGTCGACGATGCGGATGTACCGTACTTCGCCATCACCCTCGTTCCCGGCCCGCAGCCGACAACCCCACTGTCGCTTACGAATCCGGGGCACGGGCTGATCGGCGCGCAGGGTGATACCGAGCTCTCCAGGGCAGCGCCCGAGGCTGCGGGCAGCGAATCCCGCACTGCGCAGACAGTTCCTTTCGACAGCTCGCGAGTCGAGGAAACCTCGAGCAATTTCGGTGAGGTCGTGGTGGTCGGACTCGGCCCGGGCTCGCCCGACTGGACCACACCCGAAGTCGAACGCGCACTCGCCGAGGCCACCGATCTGGTCGGCTACACGACCTATATCAATCGGGTGCCGTCGCGTCCCGGGCAGCGCAGGCATGCCAGCGATAACCGGGTGGAATCCGAACGTGCCGCCATGGCATTGGATCTAGCGAAACAGGGGGCCAAGGTCGTTGTCGTGTCCTCGGGCGATCCCGGGGTTTTCGCAATGGCGGCTGCGGTACTCGAGGAGTCCGCCGATCCGCAGTGGCAAGGGGTGCCGGTGCGCGTGCTGCCCGGGCTCACCGCGGCCAATGCGGTCGCCAGCCGGGTCGGTGCGCCGCTCGGCCACGACTACGCGATGATTTCGCTCTCGGATCGACTCAAGCCGTGGGAGGTTGTCGCACAACGACTTTCGGCGGTCGCGGCGGCCGATATGGCAATCGCGATCTACAACCCCGCCTCCAGTCAGCGCACCTGGCAGGTCGCGGCGATGCGTGACGTGCTGCTCGAGCATCGCAAGCCCGACACCCCGGTGGTGCTCGGTCGCGATGTCGGCGGGCCCACCGAATCCGTCCGTGTGGTCACCCTTGCCGAGCTTGATCCGGCCGAGGTCGATATGCGCACACTGCTGGTCATCGGTGCCTCCACCACCGCCGTAATCGAGTCCGAGCAGGGCATCAAGGTTTACACTTCGCGCCGCTACCAGCGTTGATTTCGGAAGGGCAACCCCATGCGCAAGCTCAAACTCCAGGTGCAGACCACCATCGACGGCTACATGTCCGGCCCGAACGGTGAGATGGACTGGATGACATTCCAGTGGTCCGATGACCTCGCCGCCCGCGTCACCGCCATTACCACCGAATTCGACACCATCGTGCTCGGCCGCAAACTCGCCGAAGGCTTCATTCCGCACTGGGCCTCCAAGCCGGAACACGAGCCCCAGGTGGCCATCGACAAGATGAACAACACGCCCAAGGTCGTGATCTCCAACAGCCTCACCGAATCGCCCTGGGAGAACACCGTCGTCGCGGGCGGCGACCTCGCCGAGACCATCAACAACCTCAAGGCCCAACCGGGGGGCGACATCATCGTCTACGGCGGCGGCACCCTCGTCGCGAATCTGATCGCCGAGGACCTCATCGACGACCTGCACCTGTTCGTCAGCCCGACCGCGATCGGCGCGGGCCTGCCGGTCTTCCGTGGCACCACCCGGCTCGACCTCGTCTCCGCCACCGGATTCGAGTGCGGGGTGACCGAGCTGCACTACCGGCCGAAGAGCGCCTGACCGCGGCCTCGTCGGGGATGCCGATCGGCATCCCCGACAATTCTCAGGCGCGGTAATTCCCAACGACGAGCGCCAAGCATCCGGCCGCCCCAACAGCGGCGGCCGCGAACATTGTCGGGTATTCCAGGCCGAAAGATTGATGCAGGAATGCCAGCAGCGCGGGAATACCGAAGCCGAGGTAGCTGACGGAGTAGAACACCGCAGTCAGTCCAGCGAGGTCGTCGCGACGAGCAATCCGCTCGATCTCCTGTAGTCCGGCGACCAGCCCGATCCCATATCCGGCACCGAGCACAGCAGCGGTGACGATTGTGAGAACCAAGGCCAATGTGCCGGAAGCCCATGCGGCCGAGGCCATTCCACACACGACCAACGCCAGCGCGACAACTGCGGCACGGGCGGTGCCCGCTCGATCGATCCGACGCACCAGCGACTGGATCGCGAAACCACAGCCGAGCGTGATCACCGTGATCAACGCCGAGAACGCGATCGGTACACCGTGCACCTTCGGCGCCAGCAGAGTGGGCAGCACCGCATAAGCCGTTGCGGCAGAGGTGAACAACCACAGCGCGACCGGCAGCGCAACACACCGGAACCTGCGATGCGCGGCCGCGGGAATCTTCAGATCATCGATCAACCGCCCCGAATTCCGCTGCGACGATAATGTTTCCGGCGCCCGAGCCACCCACACCGCCGCGATCAGACACAGCATCACATTGATCAGATACGCCAACGTATTCGGCATCGGAGCCCACTGCGCGAGCACACCCGCCGCACCGGCACCGACGGCGAACCCACCGGTCAGGCTCATCGCCGAGCGGCGCGCCCCGGTTCCCGCGGGCAGTTCCGGACCGAACGGCGGCTGCGAAAGTTCCTTGAGCCAACTGCTTCCCACCGCCATCGCCAGCCCGAGCGCCACCCCGCACAGCACCCGTCCGGCCGATAGAAGCGGCACCGATGCCGATCCGAAAGCCAGCAGCAGCGAACCGGCCGCACCGATCAACGGCGCCGGTCGCAGCAGCACGCGACGCCCGTAGCGGTCCGAGAGCGGCCCGCCGATCAGCAAGGCGGGCACGATGCCGAGCACATAATCGAACAACAGCAGGTCCACTGTGGTGACCGGCAGTCCGTTGCCCTTGTACATCACCAAAAGCGGCGTGAATTCGTTTCCGCCCCAGGCGATCGCGAACATCGTGGCCGCGACACTCCACCAATTCCGCGTACCCTGCCGTGGTCTTGCCGACCTGATGTCGACGGCGAGCAGCGTTGCCATTACAGGCCTCTCATTTCCAACTGGTGCACGCCGGACATATGGTCCACCAGCGCGATGGCGAATCCTGCCGCGTCGCCCATTTCGATCAGATGGGCCAGACGCGTGTGCTGCTCGATAATGCGAGCGGTGTCGGTCGAACCCCAATGCAGGGCAGCGCTGTTCATGCGACGCTGCCGCTCCCGCAACGAGTCGTAGAACCCGGTGAGCAGCGGATTGCCCGCAGCGACCACATAGGTGCGGTGAAAGTCGGTGTCCGCCACCGCGAATCGCTCGAAGTCCGCGGCGGCGGCCAGTTCGCGCTGCCGGTCCAGCGAGGCATGCAGTTCAGCGATCAACGCGGATCGCTCCTGCGCGACCACCGCGCGCACCGCTGCGGCCTCCACGACATAGCGGGCGTGTACGACGTGTTCTGCCTCGGCGGGCGGAATCGGCACCACCAGCGCGCCGCGCTTGGGGTACAGCCGCATCCACCCCTCCACCTCGAGCCGCAGGAATGCCTCCCGCACCGGGGTCCGCGACATACCGAGGTCGGTGGCGATTTCGCCCTCGCTGATCAGCTCACCACCCGGTAGCGCGCCGGTCAGGATGCGTTCCTTGACCTCGCGATAGGCGAGTTCGGCAGATGAATACGTCTTAGACACAAGTTGCATCTTAGCGACACGTCGTGGGAGCCTCAGCAGGTGTGAGGCAGGAGTCGTATAACATTCCACTATGGAACGTTGAGACTGAGAGGAGCAGTACCTTGGCGAACACCTCGACACAACGCAAATCGCTGAATTCCACGGCGGCGTCGCTGCTCGGATTCCTGCACGACGGTCCGATGTCGGGCTGGGATCTGGTGACCGAGGCCCAGGACCGGATCGGCGATTTCTGGACCATCACCCAAAGCCAGGTCTACCGGGAACTGGCCGCCATGGACGCGGCCGGACTCGTCGAAAAAGGTGAGATCGGGGCACGCGAACGCACACCGTATCTGATCACCGACGCCGGTCGCGAAGCGTTCCTCGAATGGATCGCCCGTGACCCCGGCGCGGAGACCATTCGGGTGCCGCTGCTACTGACCCTGTCCTTCGGCAAGCACGTCGATCCCGACCACCTCGATCGAATCATTGCCGCCAACAAGGAAATTCACCAGCAGCGCCTCGACCGCTACCTCACCGACGACCACACCGACATGTCCGAGTATCAACGCGCCACCCTCGAATTCGGCATCGGCTACGAGCGCACCGTACTCGCCTGGTTCGACCGCCTGCCAGAACTGCTCGGCCGTTGAATCAGCGGGATGCGATCTCCCGCAACCACTTCCACGCCGCGTCGACGGATTCCACGACCGCCGCGCCGGGCGGCAGCTCGGGGCGGTCCACGACGACCACGGGAAGGCCCGCGGAGCGAGCGGCATCCAGTTTGGCAGCGGTCTGATCGCCGCCACTGTCCTTGGTGACCAGCGCGTCGATCCGGTGTTGCGTCAACAGGCGCTGCTCATCCGCGGGTGAGAAAGGCCCACGCGCGAGCAGCAATTCGTGATGAGGCGGCAGCGCGCCGGTGGGCGGATCGATGGCACGGATCAAGAACCACTGGTCCGTCAGGTCCGCGAAGGCGGCGACACCTTGGCGACCGATGGTCAGGAAGATGCGTTGCCCCAGCTGCGAAATCTCCTGCGCGGCCGCGTCGAGATCCGGCACCCGGATCCACCGATCACCGGGCTGTTCGGACCATCCCGGCCGCCGCACATGCACCAGCGGCACACCGAGATCCGTTGCGGCACCGGCCGCATTCGCACTGATCGTGCCCGCGAACGGATGTGTGGCATCGATGACGGCAGCGATCTCGTTGTCTGCCAACCACTTCCGTAGACCTTCGACACCACCGAAGCCGCCGATCCGCACTGCCCCCTCCGGCAGCAGCGGGTCGCGAACACGACCGGCGAGCGAGGAGACGATATCGAATCCTCGCTCGCCGGAAGCGATGTGGGCGATCTCCCTGGCTTCCCGGGTGCCGCCCAGAATCAGTGTTTTCAGGGCTGCCCGCTGAAGTAGGCGATGCCCGCATTGATCAGGTTCGGACCACCCGCGATGAGCAGTCCGATCAACGCACCCACCGGCAGACCGATGCCGAAGAAGAAGAATCCGATGATGCCGCCGATCACGGCACCGAGCGAGGCACGCTGCAGTTCGCTGAAGAACCACTCCTGCGAGGAGATGGCCTCGGCGCTGATCGCGGCGTTCGACTCGACTTCCGGAGTCAGCGTCAGTTGCCGGCCCGCAGGGTCGATGGTGGCCGCGATCGGGATCAGCTGGTCCCCGACCTGCGCCTGCAGCGGAATCGAGGTGACGACCGCACCCTCGGTGTTCTGCACCGTGACGTACCTCTGGTCGGCATCCAGACTGAACGCGCCACCGGTGACCGCCGCGACGATCGACTTGTCGACGAGTTGCACCGCGTAGTTCACACCGTGATCCTCGCCTTGGGCGACGGGCGCGGCCTGGTTCTGCACGGCAGGCGCGGGTCCCGCCGGCGCAGCGCCGGACGTACCCGCCGCGATTCCGGTGGCGGCAACGGCCATCATTGCGGTGGCGGCAAACTTCTTGTACTTCATAAATCTCCCCAATAGGACGCGGATCCGACGATAACGTCCGGATCTCGGGCACCGACCCTACAGTCCATTTCACCCGCGAAGCGAGGTTTCAGACCGAGCCGCGTTTCACAACTGCCCACTGGGCGACCGGCAATTGCGGCCGCCAGGTCGTGAACTTGCCGAGGGCTTCGGCCCGGTAAATCTGAAACTTCCGCAGTTCACCGCCGTGCACAGCAGCCCAATTCAGTAGCAATGCTTCGGATTCCGCTGTCACCGCATTCGCCACCAAGCGGCCGCCCTGACGTAGACGCGACCAGCATGTCTCGAGTACGCCATCCTGGGTGAGCCCGCCACCGATAAATATTGCGTCCGGAGGTGGTGATTCGGTAGATTTTCCGACATCGGTGAGTATCTCTCCAAAAACACCGATGTATGGAACACCAAGGGCGGCGGCGTTGTCGGCGATCTGCCGCCGCCGGTGTTCGAGTCGCTCGAAGCTGACCGCCCGACAGCTCGGATGCGTGCGGCACCATTCGATCGCGATACTGCCGGAACCACCGCCGACGTCCCACAGCAATTCCCCGGGCGCGGGTGCCAGCGCGGCCAGTGTCAGTGCCCTGACCTCGGATTTGGTGAGTTGACCGTCACCGCCGAAGAGCTCATCCGCCAGTCCGGGCACACGCGTCGCCCGCAGGTGCTTAGGGTCGGCGACGCAGTCGATCGCGACGATATTGAGCGGGTCCCCCGCCGCGAGTTCCCACCCCGTCGCGCGATCGTGCACGACCCTTTCGCGCGGGCCGCCCAACTGCTCGAGCACGGTCAATGCCGACTCCCCGAAACCATTGTCCCGCAACAGTTCCGCGAGCTGTCCCGGCGTGTGCTCGTCCGCGCTCAGCACCAGCACCCGCCGCCGGTCGGCCAACTCGGGCAACACCGACTCGACCGGCCGCCCCACCGCGCTGACCACCGGAGTTTCCGCCAACGCCCAACCCAGCCGTGCACATGCCAGCGATGCCGATGATGCCTGCGGAAATACCCGCAGGTGATCCGCACCGAACAGCCGCGCCAACGTCACCCCGATGCCGTAGAACATCGGATCCCCACTGGCCAGCACGCATATCCGCCGACCGGTGTGGTCGGCGAACAAACTGGGCAGTGCAGGGACCAACGGCGAAGGCCACTCTCGCCGCGCCACAGCAACATCCTGCGGAATCAGCTCGAGTTGCCGCGCCGATCCGAATACCACTTCGGCATCCGAGACCGCTTCGCGCGCAGCCTCGCCGAGCCCGCTCCACCCGTCGGCACCGATACCGATGACAGCGATCGGCGGCCCACTCCACTGCGCACCGCCGTTCACCGCGGCATCCGACGCCAGATGGGTTGGGGCAGTAGGCGGATCGCGAAGATGACCGGACGCAGAATGCCGGGGACCCACACCCGACCGGCGCGACGACGCAGGCCGCGCACGACCGCATCCGCCACTTGGTCGGGGGTGCTGGACATCGGTGCCGGGTCCATGCCCTCGGTCATCCGGCCGATGACGAACCCGCAACGCAGCAGCAGCAGGTGAACACCGCTGCCGTGCAAAGCATCCGAGAGACCGCCGGCGAATCCGTCGAGACCCGCCTTCGCCGAACCGTAGACGTAATTGGCTCGCCGCACCCGCGCGCCCGCGAACGAGCTGAAGACGACGAGATGCCCACTGCCTTGCGCCCGAAGCATATTCGCGAGGATGGTGAGCACGCTGATCTGCGCGACATAATCGGTGTGCACGACCGCGATCGCATGTGCCGGATCGCGTTCGGCCCGCGCCTGATCCCCGAGCACTCCGAATGCGATCACCGCGACCCCGATCCCGCCGTACTCGGCCGCGATCTTCTCCAGCAGCGCGGGATGACTCGCCGTATCGTCCGCATCGAATTCGACGGTATGCACTGCCGTCGCCCCGGCTGCCGCAACCGCCGCACTCTCCTGCGTCAACTCCGCACTGCGTCGCGCCGCGAGTATCACAACACGCCCCGGCGCCAGCCGTCGCGCCACCTCGAGCCCGATCTCACTGCGGCCCCCGAGTACCAGCACCGGCCCCTCGGCAATTCCACGCGATCCCATGCTGCCAGTCTTTCACCCCACCCCGCTGTGCCGATCCGCCAGGTCAGACGATCTCGAGCTGATAGGAGGCCTCGACCCAGAAGCCGCCCGGCTCGTACTCACCACCGAAGGCGAGGATGTAGTCGCCGCGGACCAGGTCGTCCAGCCTGCACCAGAGCCCCCATGCTGTCGCCTTGAAACGGCCGGTCACCTGGAACGGGCCGCCCGCCGCCGGGTTGATGGGGAATGCCGCGCGGTTGGTCACTTCCAGCAGCGGTAATGCGACGCCGTTCAGCTCGGCGTGGCCGCTCGCCGTCGGCACCACCGGCGGTCGGCTGCCGAATTGGAAAAACGACCTTTCGACCTTCTGGAAGGTATTGAAGGCGGGAAAGAAGATAGGGCGACCGTAGGGCACAGCACAGCTTCGGCTGACCTTGCCGCCGAACGTTCCGGCGAGGAACCAGACATCGTCGGGCTGAGCTTCGGCCGCGCAGGCCCCGGTCTCGTCGCAGACCGGATTCTTGGCGATCGGAATCGACATGGCCCACTGCCACCATCGAGCGGCCAATTGGACATCGGTGCTCTGCATCCCTGAACCCCTCGATTGTCGATCTCGGCGCTCAGAATATCCGAGCACGCACGAAACACCGAACTGACCAGTCCGTACCAGATGTGCTGCCGCGGTATGTGCCGGTGCCGGGCGGCCCGCATACCGCTACGGTCAGGGGATGCCGACCAGCACCGCACAGCTGTCCACTGCCGCACTCGAATTCGTCACCGAGCGACACCTCGCGACCCTGACCACCCTCCGTGCCGACGGCACGCCACATGTGGTCGCGGTGGGCTTCACCTGGGATCCGGAAGCCGGGATCGCGCGAGTGATCACCAACGACGGCTCGGTGAAGGTGCGCAATGTGCGGCGCTCCGGTTACGCGGCAGTGAGCCAGGTGGACGGAATCCGCTGGATCACCCTGGAAGGCCCGGCCACGGTGCTCGACGATCCGGACAACGTCGCAGAAGCCGTAGACCGATACGCGGGCCGCTACCGAGTCCCCCGGGAGAACCCGACCCGCGTGGTCATCGCAATCCAAGTCCAGCACGTACTCTCCAGCAGCACCCTCGCCCCCGCCCCGGCCTGAACCACCGCCGACCTGACCTCGAACCCGAAGTCATTGCATCCCAGGGTATTTCGCCGCGCAGCTTACCGCACCGCCGCTGAGCGCGCGAAGAATCATCGAGCTGGGAACGCCATCACCGTGCTTGCGCATTCACCACGCCGCGCATAGCGCGGTCACTCTGCGACGAATTCACGGCCGGTAGCAATGGCACACCCCAGCAGTCACGGAGACACAGCTCGGCTCAGAGCACTGTCAAACCATGCGGCCGCTGGTTCATCGACTCGCAGCCGTCTTCGGTGACCACGACGATGTCCTCGATACGTGCGCCCCAATCGCCGCGGAAGTAGATGCCGGGTTCGATGCTGAAGGCCATGCCGGGTTCCAGGACCAGGCTGTTGCCTTCGACGATGTAGGGCTCCTCATGGACCGAGAGGCCGATGCCGTGGCCGGTGCGGTGGACGAAGGCGGGGCCGAAACCGGCTTCGGTCAACAGGTTTCGCGCTGCGGCGTCGACCGATTCGGCGGTGACACCTGGGCGGACGGCGGCTACCGCGGCAGCTTGGGCGCGCTCGAGTTCCCCGAATCGTGTGGCCACGGTGGACTCGGGCTCACCGAGGACGTAGGTGCGGGTCGAGTCCGAGTAGTAGCCAGGGTCGACCGGGCCGCCGATATCGATCACCACCACATCTGCGGCTTCGATGCGACGATCGGACACGCCGTGGTGCGGGTCGGCGCCGTGCGGTCCGCTGCCGACGATGACGAACGCCGCCTCGGTGTGCCCCTCCTCGACGATCGCCGCCTTGATGTCAGCGCCGACCTCGGCCTCGGTGCGACCGACGCGCAGGAATTCACCCATCCGCGCATGCACCCGGTCGATGGCCGCACCGGCACGCCGCAGAGCCTCGATTTCGGCCTGGTCCTTGATCATTCGCAGTTCCCGCAGTACCGGCGTGGCCGAAGTGGGCAGTCCACTGACGGATTCGGCCAAAGGCAGCAGATGCATTGCGGGCATGACATCGGTGACCGCGACCCGGGAGCCGACGTGCAGCGACGACTTCACGAGCTGATACGGATCGACGCCGTCGACCCAATCCAGCACCTGCAAACCGAGTTCACCCGCGGCCGAACCCTCCAGCGAAGCCAGTTCGAGCTTCGGAATCACCACCGAGGGGGTGGCACCGTCGGCCGTGATCACCAGACAAGTCAGTCGCTCGAAGGACTCCGCCGCCGAGCCGATGAGATAGCGCAGATCCGGCCCCGGCGTGATCAATAGCGCGTCCAGGTGAGCGGCGCGCATCAACTGCACCGCCCGCTCGAGTCGATCACCGTAGATATCCGCCGCGAATCGGGACTCCGTGTGCGAGCTCATACCGTGCGACGTTACCCGCCCCCGACATCAACCCGAATGTGAATACCGATCACCCGAGGTTGTCGTTGCGGACAGGTAGCCTCAGCGGCGTGAACACTGCGACTTCCGGTGGGCCCCTGCTGTTGCTCGATGGCGCGAGCCTGTGGTTCCGCGCGTTCCACGCGATTCCGGAGAAAATCACCGCACCCGACGGCCGATCGGTGAACGCCCTGCGCGGCTTCACCGATATGGTCGCCTCGCTCATCACCAAGCACAAGCCGAGCCGGTTGGTCGTCTGCCTGGACCTGGAATGGCGCCCCGCATTCCGGGTGGCGCTGGTGCCGACCTACAAGACCCACCGCCTCGACACCACCGCCGATGCGGCACCCGGCGCCGAGGACGTCCCGGATACTTTGACCCCGCAGGTCGAGATGATCCTCGACGTGCTCGCTGCGGCGGGCATCGCCACCGGCGGCGCGATCGGACTCGAGGCCGACGACGTGCTCGGCACCCTGGCCACCCGCGAGCGCACCGATCCGGTGGTGGTCGTCAGCGGCGACCGCGACCTACTCCAGCTGGTCCGCGACGAGCCGGCACCGCCGGTGCGCGTGCTCTACGCCGGTCGCGGATTGGCCAAGGCCGAATTGTTCGGTCCCGCCGAGGTGTCCGCGAAATACGGTGTGCCACTGGAGAATGCGGGCCCTGCCTATGCGGATATGGCGACCCTGCGCGGCGACTCCTCCGACGGCTTGCCCGGCGTCGCAGGTATCGGCGAGAAGTCCGCCGCGATGCTCATCTCCCGCTTCGGCTCCCTTGACGCGCTCACCGCGGCCGTGGACGACCCCGCAGCCGATATGGCCCAGGGCATCCGCGCCAAACTCCGCGCCGCAGAGACCTACCTGAAGGCCGCCGCCCCGGTCACCCGCGTGGTCTGCGACGCCGATGTGGAGCTGTCCTGCCCCGACACCCTCCCCATGACCCCCGCCGACCCGGACCGCCTCCGCGAACTGGCCACCACCTACAACGCGGAAAGTCCCATCACCCGCCTGATCGCGGCACTGACCGCAGCGCACTCGGGGTGACCGCACCGATTGTCATGCACAAGCACGAGGCCTCGCATACCCAGTAGCGACCTCGCATAGGTTGCACAGCTTGCGCGACGAGGCCGTCGCTACCTCTGCGCCACCAGGCGAACAGCTCGGCGGTGCGCCGCCCGACTCAGGAGTTGTACCTACCTGCGGAGTACCTGGTCGCCGCGCCGACGTACGCGCGCTCGCCCTCTACTAGGCCCGCGCAGCGGGGTCGCCCCACCGACGCCCGCTCGCCGACCTGCCGACCGAAGAACCGTCAGTTCGGGCGGCCGACCTCGTAGGTGCCGTCGTCCTTGGTGATCTTGACGGTGACCTTCTTCTGCTCCCCGCTGACCTTCAGGTCACAGGTGAAGGTCGCGTCGACCTTGACCTGCTGGCCGGAGGGGCAGGAGACATCGGCGACGTCCTGGATTCCGTAAGAATCCGAGAGCACCTTCTTGACACCGTCCTGAACGGCGGCCTGGTCGAGCTCGTCCTTGCTGGTCAGCACGAGCACCAGCACCACGATGGCACCGATGACGGCGAGCGCGAGCACACCCAGGCCGATGAACAGGCCCTTGCTCTTGCCGCCGCTGCTCGGCGGCGGGGTCTGCTGCTGCCACGGCTGCTGCTGGCCCTGCTGCCAGGGCTGCTGCTGCCCCTGCTGCGCGGACCAGTCCTGCTGGGTCGGCTGACCCCACTGCGGCTGACTCGGCTGGCTGGGCTGAGGCTGGCCCCACTGCGGCTGACTCGGCTGGCTGGGCTGAGGCTGGCCCCACTGCGGCTGACTCGGCTGGCTCTGCGGATTCGGCTGACCCCACTGCGGCTGCTGCGCGTTCGGATCGCCCCACTGCTGAGTCGGCTGCGCCTGCGGGGTAGCACCCCACTGCTGAGTAGGCCCGGCTGCACCGGGTGCCTGCTGTCCGCTCCACTGCTGGGTGGGATCGTTGCGTCCCTCCCCGGGACCAGGGGCGTCGTTCGGTCCGTACGGGCCGCTCATCTGGTTGCCTCCACTCGCATCGTTATACACACGGTAGCCCCCCGCGTGAGACTCGTCGCACAACAGGACCAATCCCGTATGAGGTGCGATCCTGTCCGACTCCTCCGCCACGGTCGGTACGCGAAAGAAATCAAATCACAATCGAATCGGCTACGCGGCGTCCACGGCTACGACACCCCGTCGGATCGCGCGGACGGCCTTGGCCGCGGTCCCGGCGATCTCAGCATCGTCGGCGGTTCCGTGGATCTGATCGAGCAGATCGATCACCTGTCGGCACCACCGCACGAAATCGCCCGCGGACAGCGGGGCGTTATGATCGCCGCTGGCCAGCAACGACTCGGCCAACCCATCGCCGCGCGCCCATTTGTAAACACCTGTCACGAAACCGAGATCCGGTTCCCGGGTGGGCGGCAGCTTGTGCCGTGCCTCATCGGAACGCAACTCGCTCCACACCCCGACGGTCGCGCCGACGGCACGGCGAATCGGTTCGGTCGGCCCGCTGGCGCCGAGATAGCCGCCCTCCTGGCGGGATTCGTACACCAGAACGGAAACCACCGCCGCCAATTCGGCCGGACCGAGCCCGCGCCACAGTCCCTGCCGCAGACATTCGGCGACCAGCAGATCGCTTTCGGCGTAGATCCTGGCCAGCCGCCGTCCGTCGGCGGTCACTTCGCCCGCGTGCACGAACCCGCGTTCCTCGAGCAGGCCGAGGATCCGGTCGAAGGTGCGCGCCAGCGAATTGGTGGTCGCGGCAACCTTCTGGCGCATAGTCTCGGTCTCGCGCAGCAGCCGGTTATAGCGCTCGCCGATCCGGCTCATCTGCTCGCGATCGGGCCGCGTATGCGCCGGATGCGAACGCAGACTGCGCCGCAATGTCGACAGCTCGCGGTCCTCGCCCGCCTGCGAACGGTCACCACGGCGCGACCGGCCCGGCGCCGAGATCCCGGTGCTGCGCAACGCCGACGCCAGATCACGCCGAGTCCGTGCCGTGCGGTGATCGATCTTGCGCGGCAGCCGCATATGCCCCAATGTCTTCGCGGGCACCGGGAAATCGGCGACCGATACCCGACCCGCCCACTTGTCCTCGGTCAGTACCAACGGACGCGGATCCCCCGGCGTGGCATCCGGCTCCAGTATCACCGCGAGCCCCGCCCGCCGCCCGGATGGAATGGCCACCACATCACCCCGCCGCAGGGAGACCAGCGCGTCGACCGCGGCCCCGCGCCGATCGGCCCGACCCTGCTGTGCGATCTGACGTTCACGCTGCTTGATCCGCTCGCGCAGGGAGATGTATTCCAGGAAGCCGCCGTCCTCGCCGCCGAGCTGACCTCGCAATTTGCGCAACTGCCCCTCATTGCGCTCGATCCCGCGCACCAACCCCACCACCGACCGGTCGGCCTGGAACTGCGCGAAAGACCGCTCGAGCAGCGCCCGCGACTCGTCCGCGCCCATCCGATCGATCAGATTGATCGACATGTTGTAGCCCGGCCGGAACGAACTGCGCAGCGGATAGGTCCGGGTGGAGGCAAGACCGGCGACCGCACTGGTATCGACCTCGGGCTGCCACAGCACCACCGCATGGCCCTCGACATCGATCCCGCGTCGCCCCGCCCGACCCGTGAGCTGCGTGTACTCCCCCGGCGTCAGCTCGGCGTGCGACTCGCCGTTGTACTTGACCAGCCGCTCGAGCACCACCGTCCGCGCGGGCATATTGATGCCCAAAGCCAGTGTCTCCGTGGCGAATACGGCCCGCACCAAACCGCGCACGAACAATTCCTCGACGGTATGCCGGAAGGCGGGCAGCATGCCCGCGTGATGCGCGGCCAAGCCGCGATGCAGCGCCTCGCGCCACTCCCAGTAGCCGAGCACCTCCAGATCGACCTTGGGCAGATCCCCGGTGTGCTTCTCGATGATCGCGTCGATCTCTACGGTCTCGTCGTCACAGCTGAGATCCAGTCGCGAACGCAGGCACTGAGCAAGCGCCCCATCGCATCCGGCCCGGCTGAAGATGAAGGTGATCGCGGGCAGCAGGCCTTCCTGATCGAGCTTGGCCAGCACTTCCGGCCGCGGCAACGGCCGGAAGTTGCGGTTGCCACCGCGACCGCGCGGTCCACCCCAGCTGTTCATCCGGTCCGCCGCCTCACGGTGGCGGATATAGCGCACCAGATCCTCGTCGACCAAGACCTTCTGCTCGCTGGAGTCGGTATCGAACAGATCGAACATCCGCCGCCCGACCATGACGTGCTGCCACAGCGGCACCGGGCGGGTCTCGTCGACGACCACCGCGGTATCGCCACGCACGGTTTCCATCCACGCGCCGAATTCCTCGGCATTGCTGACCGTCGCCGACAGGCTGACCAGCCGCACTTCCGGCGGCAGGTGCAGGATGACCTCCTCCCAGACCGCGCCGCGGAAGCGGTCGGCGAGGTAGTGCACCTCGTCCATCACCACATACGACAGTCCGCGCAGCGCGTCCGAGGAGGCGTAGAGCATATTGCGCAGCACCTCGGTGGTCATCACGACCACCGGCGCGTCCGGGTTGATCGACTGGTCACCGGTGAGCAGTCCGACTTGGTCGCGCCCGTGGCGCTCGGTCAGGTCGGCGAACTTCTGGTTCGACAGCGCTTTGATCGGTGTGGTGTAGAAACACTTTCCGCCCGCTGCCAACGCGAGGTGCACCGCGAATTCGCCGACGACGGTCTTACCCGCGCCGGTCGGAGCACAGACCAGCACGCTGTGCCCGCCCTCGAGGGCTTTACAGGCATTGCGCTGGAAGGGATCCAACCCGAAAGTCAGCTCGGCGGAGAACTTTGCCAGCTCGCCCGCCTGCGACTGGTGATACGTCACGGTCAGAGGGTATCGGAGTAGTCCGACATCGGGGGATGGTCGCCGGCGGAGCCGGCGGAGTGGGTAGGCATAGCTCGCGCCGATTTCTCCGCGGGATCCATGATCGAATCGGCGGGGTTGATCGGCTCGGGGCCGGAGATCGTCGAGGCTTCCTCATCCGAGAGTGCCGCCAATTCCTCGGCCTCCCGACGTGCGCGCCGCTTGTCGTTGATCCGGGAGAACTGGATGGCAACCTCGAACAGCACCGTCAGCGCCAGCGCCAGGGCCAGCATGGAGAACGGATCCTGCGGGGTCACGATCGCAGCGAAGACGAAGAGCCCGAAGACAATTCCGCGTCGCCACTTGGCGAGCTTGTCGTAGTGCAGCACTCCGACCAGATTCAATCCGACTACCAGCAGCGGGATTTCGAAGCTGACACCGAAGATGACGAGCAGCTGGATGATGAAGCTGAAGTATTGCGTACCGCTCAGCGCGGTGATCTGCGCGTTGTTGCCGATGTTCAGCAGGAAGCTCAACGCGTGCGCGACAACCCAATACGCGAGTACGGCGCCGGTGACGAACAGCGCGCTACCGGAGGTGACGAAGCCGACCGCGTACTTGCGTTCCTTCGCATACAGACCGGGCGTGATGAAAGCCCAGATCTGATACAGCCACACCGGAGCGGCCAGTACCACGCCGGCCGTCATACCGACCTTCAACCGCAGCATGAACTGCTCGAAGGGCGCTGTCGCCAGCAGACGGCAGGCGCCGTCGGCGGTGAGCACGGCTCGCGACGAGGCGGGCAGGGAACAGTAGGGTCCGGTCAGCAGCGAACCGAGGCTTTCGATACCGAAGATCGTGTGCGCGTACCAGAAGAAGCCGAACAGCGTGGTGACGACGACCGCGGCGATCGAGACCAGCAGCCGACGGCGCAGCTCTTGCAGATGCTCGACCAACGACATGGTGCCGTCGGGATTCGTCCTGCGCTTACTGCGCCGGGGATCGAACGGGATTCGCATGGTGGTGTGTTGGCCCCTGGGGTCGACGGTGCCCGCAGCGGTCGGCGGGCAACAGCACTAGGACCGGAGCGAGTTCGCTACTCACCCCGGCGGCAAGGCTGGGCTCAGAGCGACTTCGGCTGGGCCTGCGGCTCGGCCTGCGGCTGCGCGACGGTCGGCTGGACCGCCGAGGCCTGCGGCAGTTCGGCGGCCGGTTGCTGCACCGGTGCTGCACTTGCCTGTGCGCTGGTGCTCTCGTTCTGCATCTGGCTGACTTCGCTCTTGAAGATGCGCAGCGAGCGGCCCAGGCTGCGGGCGGCATCGGGCATACGCTTCGCGCCGAAGAACATCACGAAGACCGCGGCGATGATCAGCCAGTGCCAGATGCTCAGACTGCCCATAATTAAACCTCCAAAGAATGTGGTAGCTCCGATGCTACCGGACTATGACATGCGAGAACGCCCGCGTCGACATGCTCACCCGCCGCCCCGAGCCTTTTGCCGATCGCGGGTGCGTCGATGGTTTCCCAGCGGGCCTGCGGTAGATTGATCCGCTCATTTCTGGACATCGGCCTGACTGACCGTAATCGGCCGTCGCGATGTGTACCAAGTCTCCTCCACCTCTGCCACGCTGCCGCCCACCGCAGGTGACATCGGTCCTGCACCCGCTTTGACGGAAAGCTACGACCCGCTCACCGGGGCGCCGTGGGCAGGTGCTTTCTCCGCGGACATGGGTAACCGGTCCATGTCCTGCGCAGGTGCGCCGTGGTACCTGGATGGAGGAGCAGCATGACCCACACCGGTCTATCGCACACCGCCGGGCGGATCGCCCAGAGCAGTGTCTTCGCGGGTCTCGCCCGCGCCGGTTTCGTCATGTCCGGCCTTGTCCACCTGCTCATCGGCTACATCGCCATCCGGCTCGCATTCGGCGGTGGGGGCAACGCTGATCAATCCGGGGCCATGGCGGAACTGGCGGATAAACCGGGTGGCGAGTTCATCCTTTGGGTGGGCGTGGTCGCGTTCGTGCTGATGGCGCTGTGGCGGCTGGCAGAGGCCGTCTTCGGCAGTGCGTCCGAGCCGGGGGCCGAGCGCCGCAAGTCCGAAGTGTTCGATCGGGCCAAAGCACTCGCGCTGTCGGTCGTGTATTTCGCGTTGGCGATCACCGCGTTCCGTTTCGCGCAGGGCAGTGGGCGGTCGAGCAGTGGCCAGAGTGTCGGGCTCACCGCACGCCTGATGCAGCACACGGCAGGCACGATCGTGCTCGTCGCTGCTGGGCTGGTCATCATCGCGGTCGGCGGCTACCACGTGCACAAAGGAGCCGCCCAGAATTTTCTCGACGATCTTCGTGGGGTCCCGAGCGCCTTCGTGCGGCGGCTGGGCACTGTGGGCTACATCGCTAAAGGGCTGGCCGTCGCCGCGGTCGGTTTGCTGGTGATCCTGGCGGCGACCGAATCCGATCCGAACAAGTCCGCAGGCCTGGACGGGGCCGTGAAAACGCTCGGCGCGCAACCTTTCGGCATGGTCCTGCTCCTGATCGCCGGGGCAGGCATAATCACCTACGGGCTCTACAGCTTCGTCATGGCCCGCAGCGCCAAGATGTAGCGCCGAACGGCTGCGGGGATCCGCGGGGACCCTGCGCAGATGGATCCGTCAGGGCGCAGGACTCCGTGATCGGCTGAAACCGGTTGGCGCGCTCGAATCTGGACGCCGACGCGGTCGTGTTGCGCGAGTGGCGGCCCGCCGCACTATCGAAACGGGCCGAATTCATCTGTGTCCGCGACCAGTTCATCGAGCTCTACCCCGACTACGACGCCGATATCCCGCGGCATACGTACTTCAACTCCGGCATGTTCATCGTGAATCGCCGCGCCCATCGCCCCGTCTTCGATCTCGCGACAAAGCTGTGGCGCGACAACGCGCGACCGCTTCCCATCGAGGATCAGTCCGCCCTGAACTACGCCGTCCAAACCCTGGGCACCCCTACCCATTTCCTGCCCGACGAATACAACTATCTGCGTGCTCACCTCGACGGTCGCGCCGCAGACCCGGGTGTGGTGATCGCCCACTACACCCCGTCCGGGGATCCCCCACGCCCACCGCAAGCTCTTCGACCTCCTGCGCGACCCATGAACGTGTCGCGAAAGCCATTGGTCCGCTGTGAATCAGTGCGCGCGGACGAAGATGAGCGACGTGTGCGGGTGATACGAAATCAGTCGTTCTTTGTGTCAGCCGCTGCTCGCAGCTGCTCCAATAGTTCCGGCCCGGTCCAGTCGCGGCGGTCGCCGTGTTCGGCGGCCACGATCAGTTCGATGAGACGCTGATTGACCGGTGTCGCCAGCCCCACCATCGCGCCGAGGCTCACGATCTCCCCGCACAACCAGGAGATTTCGGTCTTGCGACCGAGTTCGAGGTCATCGGCCATGGACGAGCGCGCCTCCGGATCGATGGCCAGCACGGTCGCGGCGACCCGGCGGAAGATCCCGTCCGGAACGGTCAGCAGCCGGGCCATCCACTCCGGCGGCAACGGCGTCAGCCGAGCAGGGCGAATCCGCGCCCTGTGCATCGCGGCCAGTGCCTCGCGCTGGGTGAGGGCCAGGCAGCGCCGGAAGTCGCGGTCGGACAGTTCCTCGCGCAGCGGCCTGCCGGACAGCGCATTGATCGGGTTGTTGAGGTTCAGCAGCAGCTTCGCCCATTGCACCGGCAGCAGGTCCGGATAGCGCCGCAGTGCCAGACCAGCCCGCGCGAATACGTCGGTGAACTGTCCGAGCGCCGGATCGTCCTGCACCGCCAGCCCACCCTCGGTGCCGCGATGGAAGCGGCCGTCGGGATGGTGCACGACGTTGAACATCACCATCCCGGCCAGCACCACGCAGGTCGGCAGGATCTCGCGGATCACCGCGTCGTTGCCGATCCCGTTCTGCAGGCTCAGCACCACGGTGCCGGGGCGGATCTTGCCGTCGAGATCGCGCACGGCCGCCGCGGTCGCCGCCGATTTCACCGTGACCAACACCAGATCGGCGGACCCGACATCCTCCGGTGTGGTCGACACGCGCACCGCATCCCCCGCCACCGCGACGTCACCGCCGTCGAGGTCGGTGAGTCGCAGCCCGGATGCGCTGATCTCGTCCAGCACCCGCTGCCGGCCGACGAATGTGACATCGGCGCCGGCCGCCGCCAGCTTTCCGCCGACAAAGGACCCGATACTTCCGGCTCCCAGGACCAGCACCCGAGCGGATGCCACCATCTCACTCACGCCGTTCCAGCCTCCGTGCGATTCATCTGGTCTCCAGGAACCCGGCCGCTTCGTAGGCGGCCAGCGCGGCATTCGAGCGTTCGCGCACCGCGGTGATCAATTCGGGCGGGCCGAGCACCGTGACGCCGGAACCGAAGCCGAGCAGCAGCCGCGCCATCCAGTCCATGGTGGCGAAGCGCATGGTCGTCTCGATGCTGCCGTCCGGGTGCACCGCCATCCGATGCATCGGATATTGATCGAGCACCCAACCGTAATCGCCGCGAATGCGCAAGCGCGCCAACGGAACCGCGGGATCGTCCTGGAACAGGTCGAGCGCGGCGGCCGCCTCGGTCGCGTGGCTCGGCGGGCGGGCGGGCTCGTCGAGTTCGGTGGCCGCCTCGATCCGATCGAAGCGGAACAGTCGCACACCCTCGGCCTCGCGGCACCAGGCCTGCAGGTAACTGTTGTTGTCCACCAGCACTATACGAATGGGATCGACGACGCGTTCGGATACGACATCGCGACTTGCCGAGTAGTAGACCAGGCGCAGCGCGCGCTGTCGGGCCAGCGCCGAACGTACCGTCGAAACCGCCGGAGCCTCGGTCGGCAGGTGTTCGCGGGCCTCGTCGACGGTCTTGCCGCCGACGATGGCCGATTCCAGTTTGGCGATCGCCGCATGCGCCGCGGTCGGATCGACCATGCCCGGCATATCCACGATCGAGCGCAGCGCCACCAGCAACGCGGTCGCCTCGGTGGAGGTCAGCCGCAGCGGACGGTCGATACCCGCCGAGAAGGTGACCTCGATGCTCTCCTCGGAGAACGACAGGTCGATCAGATCGCCCGGCCCGTAACCGGGTAGGCCGCACATCCACAGCTGGTTGAGATCGCTCATCAGCTGCTTGGTGGTCACGCCGAGATCGGCGGCGGCCTCGGCGGCACTGATCCCCGGATTCGCGATGAAGTACGGAATCATGTTGAGCAGCCGTGAGAGCCGAACCGAAAGTCGACTGCGCTCGGCTGTGCCTGTCGTCCGCTCGGCTGGGCCCCTGGTTCGCTCGCTCATGCCTGCGCCTCGCTGACGCTCGGCTCCGGCACGAGCGAGTGCTCGGCCGTATCTATTGTTCGCTCGCTGCGCTCGCTCATGCCTGCGCCTCGCTGACGCTCGGCTCCGGCACGAGCGAGTGCTCGGCCGTATCTATTGTTCGCTCGCTGAACTCGCTCATGCGGTGACCTCCGTGTGGTCGAAAACCGAGCGCAATCGCGCCACCACATCCGCGCGTAGTTCCTCCGGTGCGAGCACTAGGGCATCTGGACCGAGTCCGGTAATCAAGCGCGCCAACCAATCTCGGGATCGGATGGGCAATTCGACGACCACGCCGTGGCGTTCGCCGATGGTGCGCTCTTCCAGCACGGGTCCCAGTCGGCGAATCTCGCGGCCATGGCCATCGGCCACCCACACCGTCGCGGTGCCGGTCACCGGGGCGCTGCCGGTGACGGTGCCGACGATCTCACGCAGATCGACACCCTCGGGCTTGCCGACCGCATTGGGCGGCCCGTAGGCGGTCACATCGTCGCCGATGCGCGATAGGCGGAAGCTGCGGACCGCATCCCGGTTCCGATCGTGTCCGACCAGATACCAGCGGCCGTTGTGGGTGACCACACCCCACGGCTCCACATCACGCATGACATACGGCTCGTTGATCGCACCCCGATGTTCGAACCGCACCGCCTGACCGGCATCGATCGCGGCCAGCAGCTTGCCGAGCACCGCATCCGAGCCACGGGTGCGCGCGGGGACCGCGGGCACCGAAGCCACCGCGGCATCGGTCTCGACGTGGATCCCGGCCGCACGCAATTTCAACAGCGCGCCCTCGGCCGCGGCCGCCAGCTCCGGCGACTCCCACATCTGCACCGCGACCGCGACCGCCGCCGCTTCCTCGCTGGTCAGATCGATATCAGGTAGTTCGTAGGCGTCGCGGTTGATCCGATAGCCCTCCACCGTCGAAAATCGGCTGACCTGCCCGACCTCCAAGGGAATCCCCAGGTCACGCAGCTCGTTCTTATCGCGCTCGAACATTCGACTGAACGCCTCGTCGCTGGCCGAATCCTCGTACCCCGCGACGCTGTCCCGAATCCGCTCCGCGGTCAGGAATTGCCGGGTCGACAGCAGCGCGATGACCAGATTCATCAGCCGCTCGACCTTGGATATCGCCACTCGACACAGGGTAATCGGCCGCCCGCCGCGACCGCGCGTCGGCGCGCGATTCACCCCGATCCGGCTCGCGCGGCCATTATGGAATCATGATCATCGCGTTCTCAGTCACACCGCTCGGCGAGGGCGTCGACGTCGGCCGAGCCGTCGCCGAAGCCGTCCGCATCGTGCGAGCCAGCGGTCTGCCCAATCGCACCGACGCCATGTTCACCACGATCGAGGGCGAATGGGACGAGGTCATGGCCGTGGTCAAAGCCGCCACCGACGCTATCCTCGCCACCGCGCCCCGCTGCAGCCTCGTCCTCAAAGCCGATATCCGTCCGGGCGTCACCGATGCCATGACCTCGAAGGTCGAGTCCGTCGAGCGCTACCTCGCCGAGGAGTAGCGCTTACATCGAGGCGATCAGCCGATCCACTCGTTCGTCGACGGAGCGGAACGGGTCCTTGCACAAGACCGTGCGCTGGGCTTGGTCGTTGAGCTTGAGGTGCACCCAGTCGACGGTGAAGTCACGCCCCGCTTCCTGGGCGGCGGTGATGAAATCGCCGCGCAGTTTGGCGCGGGTGGTCTGCGGCGGGGTGTCCACGGCCGCGTCGACCGCCTCGTCCTCGGTGACGCGCTTGGCCAGCCCCTTGCGCTGCAGCAGGTCGAAGACGCCGCGGCCGCGCTTGATGTCGTGGTAGGCCAGATCGAGCTGGGCGATCTTGGGATCGGACAGTTCCATGCCGTAGCGATCCTGGTAGCGCTGGAAGAGCTTGCGCTTGATCACCCAGTCGACCTCGGTGTCGACCTTGGCGAAGTCCTGCGCCTCGACCGCGTCCAGGGTGCGGCCCCACAGATCGACGACCTGGTCGATATTGGGGTCACGGTCGCGGTTGCGCAGGTGCTCGACGGCGCGAGCGTAGTACTCGCGCTGGATGTCGAGCGCACTCGCTTGGCGTCCGCCGGCGAGCCGGACCGGACGACGACCGGTCAGGTCGTGGCTGACCTCGCGGATGGCGCGGATCGGGTTGTCCAGTGCGAAATCGCGGAACGAGACGCCCGCCTCGATCATCTCCAACACCAGCGCCGCCGTACCGACCTTCAGCATGGTGGTGGTCTCGGACATATTCGAGTCGCCGACGATCACATGCAGACGCCGGTACTTCTCCGCATCGGCGTGCGGCTCGTCGCGGGTGTTGATGATCGGGCGCGAGCGGGTGGTCGCCGAGGAGACGCCCTCCCAGATGTGCTCGGCACGCTGGGACAGGCAGAACGTGGCCGCCTTCGGCGTCTGCAGCACCTTGCCCGCACCGCAGATCAGCTGACGCGTGACCAGGAACGGCAGCAGCACATCCGAGATCCGGGAGAACTCGCCGGCCCGCACGACGAGGAAGTTCTCGTGGCAGCCGTAGGAGTTGCCCGCGGAGTCGGTGTTGTTCTTGAACAGGTAGATGTCGCCGCCGATGCCTTCCTCCGCGAGGCGCTGTTCGGCGTCGATCAGCAACTCCTCCAGCACGCGCTCACCAGCCCGGTCGTGAGTGACCAGCTGCGCCAAGTTGTCGCACTCTGCGGTGGCGTACTCCGGATGCGACCCGACATCGAGGTAGAGCCGAGCACCGTTGCGGAGGAACACGTTAGAGCTACGGCCCCAGGAAACTACCCGGCGGAATAGATACCGGGCCACCTCGTCGGGGCTGAGCCGACGGTGTCCGTGGAAGGTGCACGTCACACCGAATTCGGTCTCGATCCCCATGATTCGTCGCTGCACACTATCGACATTACAGCCATGTCATGTACTCGCGTGGGGCTGCGGACAACCCCGGTGCATACGTCTTCACAACGATTTCGCACGTGAGCGAAATGTTCGGCGGAAAACTACCGGCCGAAACGAAGGCCCTCCCGAAAAATCGGGAGGGCCTTCGCAGTCGCACGATCGTGGTGGACTACTCCGATTCGGGAGCGTCCTCGGACTTCGCCTCGGCGGGCGCCGCCTCGGCCTTGTTCGCCGACTTACCGCCGTTCAGCAACTGGTCCAGGGCCACGCCCGCGACCCGGCGGAACGCCCGCCGCGGCCGCGCCTGTTCGAGGGTGGCGACCTCGAGCGAACCCACCCCGAGCACCCGCTTGTCCTTGTCCGCGGCACCCTCGGGCACCCCGGCCTTCAGGGCCTTCACGGCCACGTCGACGGCACCGGCCAGATCGAGTCCGGGCTGGTAGGAGGCCTTCAACGCGGTCATGATGGGCTCGGTCGTGCCGCCCATCACCACATATTCGCGTTCGTCCACGATCGAGCCGTCGAAGGTGATCCGGTACAGCACCGATTCCGGTGACTGCTCCGGGTAGCCGACCTCGGCCACGCAGATCTCCACCTCGTAGGGCTTGAGCTGATCGGTGAAGATGGTGCCCAGGGTCTGCGCGTAGGCATTGGCCAGGCCACGACCGGTGACATCGCGCCGGTCGTACTGGTAGCCCTTCAGGTCGGCCTGCAGGATGCCGCCGCGGCGCAGTGCCTCGAATTCGTTGTACTTGCCGACGGCCGCGAACCCGACGCGGTCGTACAGCTCGCTCACCTTGTGCAATGTCGCGGAGGGATTCTCCGCGACGAACAGCACACCCTTGTCGTAGGTCAGCACGATCACACTGCGACCGCGAGCGATGCCCTTGCGCGCGAGCTCGGTCTTGTCGCGCATGATCTGTTCGGCCGACGCGTAATACGGCAGTGTCATGCTGAGGCACTCCCCTCTTCTGCGGCCTCGCGATCGGCGACGATCGCCCGCGTGATCTCCTCCAACCGCGATTCGGTCACCTCGTCGGCGCCCTCGTCGTTGATGACGATCGCCGTCGGGTAGATGCCGCGCACCAGATCCGGTCCGCCGGTGGCGGTGTCGTCGTCGGCCGCGTCGAAGAGCGATTCGACGGCGATCCGCAATGCGCGATCCTCATCGATTCCCTTGGCGTACAGCTTTTTCAACGACGATTTCGCGAACATCGAACCCGAACCGACCGCGGTGTAACCGAACCGCTCCTCACTGCGCCCGCCGACCACGTCGTAGGACACGATGCGACCGGCCTTGTCCAGATCGGTGGCGTGCTGGTCGTAGCCGACCAGCACCGGAACCACCGCCAGACCCTGCAGCGCGGCAGGGAGGTTGTCGCGCACCATCTTCGACAGCTTGTTGGCCTTGCCGTCGAAGGTCAGCGAGACACCCTCGATCTTCTCGTAGTACTCCAGCTCGACGGCGAACAATCGCACCATCTCGATGGCCATGCCCGCGGTGCCCGCGATACCGGCCGCCGAATAGGTGTCGGTGATGTACACCTTCTCGATATCCCTGCTGGCCAACAGGTTTCCCTGGGTGGCCCGCCGGTCACCGGCAATCAGCACACCACCGCGGAACGAGACCGCCACAATGGTGGTTCCGTGCGGAGCCAGATCCTTCGCGGCGGTGCCACCGGAGATTCCGGTGGCACCTTCGATCGCGCCGAATCGGTTGCCAGGCAACAGTTCCGGTGCGTGCATGCGCAGGTGCTCGGTGAATGACGAGAGGGCGTGCCCCGGGTGGAGACGCAAGGGGTCACCTGCTGTCACTGGCCGCCCTTCTGCACATACGCGCGGACAAAGTCTTCCGCGTTCTCCTCGAGCACATCATCGATCTCGTCGAGCAGGTCGTCGGTGTCCTCCGCCAGTTTTTCGCGGCGCTCCTGACCGGCGGCGTCAACGCCCTCCGGGCCCTCGTCCTCGTCGCCGCCCCCGGCGCGCTTGGTCTGCTCTTGTGCCATGGCAGCCGACCTCCTCTGTCCTCATCATGACCAGGGCTCCATTCTGAGCACGACCCTGATCATGAGCAATGTCCGTGCCCGTACATCAACACTACCCAGCCGCCCTGACAACGTGCTGAGTTATTGGCCGCGCGGGCGCGGCGTGTTCTGTGTTTTCGGCCGCGTGGCCGCGGCGTGTTCGCGGCCCCCTTCTGTCTCGCGTCCGAGCCGTCGAGACTCGCGACTTCGTCGCATGCGCTTCGACGACTCGGACGCGAGACGGGCCGCGAACTCCTCGCTCGTAAGACTCGCTCCGTCGTGGTTGCGATCGCGATAATCGTTGCTACCTGGGCTTATTCGCGCGACTTTGCTAAGTGGTCAGCTGTTCGACCAACTCGGCGGCGGTATGCACACCGTCGAGCAGCTTGCCGACGTGAGCCCGGGTACCGCGGCGCGGTTCCAGGGTCGGGATGCGCACGAGCGAGTCGCCGCCCAGGTCGAAGATCACAGAATCCCAGCTGGCCGCTGCGATATCGGCACCGAATCGACGCAGACATTCGCCGCGGAAGTAGGCGCGGGTGTCGGTCGGCGGGTTGGTCATCGCGTCGAGCACCTGCTGCTCGTTGACCAGGCGTTTCATCGAGCCGCGCGCGACCAGGCGGTTGTAGAGACCCTTGTCCAGGCGGACGTCGGAGTACTGCAGGTCCATCAGGTGCAGTTTGGGCGCGGCCCAGCTCAGACCCTCGCGCTTGCGCATTCCCTCGAGCAGGCGCAGCTTGGCGGGCCAGTCGAGCAGATCGGCGCATTCCATCGGATCGCGTTCCAGCAGATCCAGCACGTTGGCCCAGTTCTCCAGGATGTCCTTGACGCGCTCGTCGTCGTTGCCGCTGCGGGCCACGAACTTCTCCACCCGGTCCAGGTAGATGCGCTGCAGCGCCAGGCCGGTGAGTTCACGGCCATCGGTGAGCGCGACGGTGGCGCGCAGGGTCGGGTCATGGCTGATCTGGTGGACGGCGGTGACCGGGCGGGCCAGCTGCAGATCCGACAGATCCTCGCCGGCCTCGATCAGATCCAGCACCAGCGCGGTGGTGCCGACCTTGAGGTAGGTAGACATTTCGGCGAGGTTGGCATCGCCGATGATGACGTGCAGGCGGCGGTATTTGTCCGCATCGGCGTGCGGTTCGTCGCGGGTGTTGATGATGCCGCGCTTGAGCGTGGTCTCCAGGCCGACCTCGACCTCGATGTAGTCGGCGCGCTGGGACAGCTGGAATCCGGCGTGATCACCGGACTGGCCGATGCCGACCCGGCCGGAACCGCAGATCACCTGGCGTGAGACGAAGAACGGGGTGAGCCCGACGATGATCTGGTTGAACGGGGTGTCGCGGCTCATCAGGTAGTTCTCATGGGTGCCGTAGGAGGCGCCCTTGCCGTCGACGTTGTTCTTGTACAGCTGCAGTCGCGGCGCACCCGGCACGCTCGACGCGTGCCGCGCGGCCGCCTCCATGACCCGTTCGCCGGCTTTGTCCCAGATGACCGCATCCAGCGGATCGGTGACCTCAGGTGCGGAATACTCCGGATGGGCGTGGTCGACGTAGAGCCGGGCGCCGTTGGTGAGGATCATATTGGCCGCGCCGACCTCGTCGGCGTCGATCACGGGGGCCGGACCGTTCATCCGGCTCAGGTCGAAGCCGCGGGCGTCGCGCAGCGGCGATTCCACCTCGTAATCCCAGCGCGTGCGCTTCGCGCGCGGTACCCCCTCCGCGGCGGCATACGCGAGAACCGCTTGGGTGGAGGTGAGAATCGGGTTGGCCGACGGCTCAGTGGGTGTGGAGATGCCGTATTCGACCTCGATACCGATGATGCGCTGCATACCGTCGAGCCTAGGCGACGCGTGCCTGCCGCCGGTCGAGACCGGCGGCATCGGCGATCTCGGGTGACCTCGATGTCATACCGATGGTCGTACTTCCGGAGGATACGGCCAGGCCGCGACGGCCGGGATATTCGGAATATGACCGATTCGATCGCCGAAATCACGGGGCGCCACCGCAAGTCGGATGAACCGAGCGTCACCCAGCCGAAGAATCCCACGCGGTTGGTCGCCCTGGACGTATTGCGCGGCATCGCGATCCTCGGCACGCTCGGCACCAATATCTGGATCCTCACCCATCCCGAGGGCATCGTCGGATATATCGACGAATTGGGCAGCCCGGCGACCGGCTGGATGTGGTCGGAGCGAGTGCTGCAGCAGCTCGCACAGGGCAAGTTCCTCGGACTGCTGACCATCATGTTCGGCATCGGCCTGGCCATCCAGCGGGGCACGGCGGTGCGGGCCGGTCGACAGTGGCCGGGCAGCTATCCGTGGCGGGCCGGGCTGCTGTTCCTCGACGGTGTGCTGAACTTCGTGTTCGTCGCCGAATTCGATGTGCTGATGGGTTATGCCGTCACCGGGTTGGTCGTCGCCTTCATTCTCGCGACAAGTGAACGCGCGCAATGTCGTTGGCTGACCATCGCGGCCGGATTCCATATTGCCGTGCTGACCCTCATCGGCATCGCGATGGCCTTTGCGAACCAACAGGATTCGACGCCACGCGCGCCGCTGGATCCGAATCCCTATGCGGACGGGTCGTTCTGGGATCTGGTGCTGTTCCGACTGGAGAACGCGGGCATGTTCCGGTTCGAGCCGATCTTCGTCTTCCCGATGTCGATCGCGCTGTTCCTCGCGGGTGCGCAATTGTTCCGAGTTGGGGTGTTCCGACCGGAGGGGGCGCGGATACGTCGGCGGCTCATGATCATCGGATTCGCTGTTGCCGCGCCGATCGATCTGTCGGTCGGTGTGCTCGGCGGCGATCTGGTCTTGCTGACCAGGTACGGCACCGCCCCCTTCGTTGCCTTCGGTCTGCTCGCGCTCGTCGCGGAGTTCTACCTGCGTCGTCCGCGGGTCGGATTCGCCGGCAGGCGGCTCACCGAAGTCGGGCGAATGGCACTGAGCTGCTATGTCCTGCAGAACCTGGTCGCTTCGGCGCTGTGCTACGGGTGGGGGTTGGGCCTTGCCGCGCGCGTCTCTCCCGATGCCCGGGTGCCGTTCACCGTTGGTATCTACCTGCTCGTCGCACTGATCATCGTGGCACTCGCACACCTGTGGCTGCGCCGGTTCGAGCGCGGTCCGGTCGAGTGGGTGTGGAATCTCAGCTACCGCGCGCTGGCCCGCGAACACTGAGCCACCGCGCGTCTGCGCACATCGCCGTAGTTCAACACCCGAAACCGGCGCGAATGCGGCTGGATGCGGCCGAGGAGAACACGAGTAGCGGACTACTCGTGTTCTTTCCGCGTCATTGCCGGATGCTGACGCGACGTCACCGAACTGCGTCGACGTATCGATTTCAGATGCACAGGAGGTGCGTGGTGTCGGAACCGGCCCGAGCAATGAGTAAGGACCACGCGTTCGCCGAACTCGAACGTCTCGCGAACGATGACCTGATCCGCTTCGACGGGCCGGCGTCCCCGGCTCTGGTCGGATTCTCAGGTTTCGACCCACAGTCCGGCCGGCCGCTACCGGGCAGTCTCGCCGGGGTGGTCATCCGCCACGGCAGCACCCGGGTGGCACCGCAACACCTCGATTCGCGAAATGCGTTGGCACTGGTGCGATTCTGTCGGTTCCTCTCCGCAAATTTCGGCGTCACCGAGTTGCACACCCTCGGAGTAAGCGGCCGCGGAACGCATTCCGACGACTGCCACGGCCAGGGCCGCGCCTTCGATTTCGCCGGTGTCACCATGCCGGTCGGGGACGTATCGCGCAGAATCACCGTGGCAGCGCATTGGGGCGCCGTCGAGACCGCCCTGACACCCGGGGGAACATGGCCGCGCGGCACCGGATCCCGGGTGCGCTACCGACTCGACGAACCCGATGCGAGTCCGCTCGGCGATCCGGACGGCGATCTGTTCGTCGCCGACTTCTTCCGCAGCGTCTACGATTTCGCGGCGGGTGAATGGCAGGACTGCTCGGACAGTCCCGATCCCGCGACTGCCATCTCCGGCATCGGCGATCCGAGTTTCATCCTGCATCCCGACCATCCGGATGACCATCCGCTCCCGGCCACATCCGGTCGCGCGGCCCATATCGATCACATCCACTTCCAGATCGGCAAGTCCGGTACCGAGTAGGTGGACTAGCGTCGTCGGTGTGACGCTCGCCGACCGATATCCGTTGCTGCACACGCCAACCCGCTGGGAATGGGGCGGTCTGGATGTGCGGTTCTCCACCGAGTTGCCACCCGACGAACTGGTCACCAATATCCACGTCGTCTGCTTCGTCGGCGCCGATATCGTGCTGTGTCGCGACGATCGCGATATCTGGATCGTGCCTGGCGGCACCAGGGAGGCGGGCGAAACCGTCGACGCCTGCGTGCGACGCGAACTCATGGAGGAGGCCGGTGCCTGCCCGGTCGGATCGGTGCGGCCGTTCGGCGCCCACCACACGACCACCGATCGCCCTGCACCGCACTATCCTTGGCAGCCGCACCCGCACAAGGCGTGGCTGTGGTGCACGGCGGATGTGGCGCTCGACTCCGCACCGACCAATCCCGAGAATGCGGAGAATATTCTCGAGGTCCGCACCTTCGCACCCGATGAGGCAATGCGCCTGTCGCGCACCGACGGCGATTACCTGGCCGAATTACTTGCCCTCGCAATCGAATTCCACCGGGGCTGATCAGCCGAGGGGCGTACGGAATCCGGCGAGCAGTCGCGCGATATCGACCGATGCCTGCTCCGGTCGCAGCGGTGCGTGTTCGACGAGCAGGCGGTACCAGAACGGTCCGAAGATCAGATCGGTCGCGTACTCGATATCCAGGTCGGCGGCGAGTTCACCGCGCGCCACACCGCGGGTCACTATGCGCGCCACCACATCTCGCCGAGTCTGCACCCAGTCGCGGAACGGTCCGGCGAAGTCCGGGTCCAGCTGAGCCTCGGCCATCAACCCACGTAATGCCTTGACCCGCAACGGATATTCGACCACACCGTAGAGCGCCTCGAGGAAGACGGTCAGGTCCTGTTCGACCGATCCGGTATCCGGATCCGGCATGCGCTGGGTGACCACCATGCCTTGGGCGTCCATGACCAGGACCGCCTTCGATTTCCACCAGCGGTAGATCGTGCTCTTGGCGACGCGCGAGCGCGCCGCGACGCCTTCGATCGTCACCTTGCCGAAGCCCTGCTCCTCCAGCAGTTCGGCCGTCGCACGCAGTACCGCATCGCGTGCGGCTTCGCTGCGGGTTCGACCGCCGGACCGCGGTGTCGCGGCACTTCCCGTAGCCATGGCGGTCAGTGTATTCGTCTGCTATCGTTTTGCGAAACGCTACGGAGCGTTTCGATTTAGGAGATGAGTGACAGTGAGTGCGATCGTGGTGAACCACGGCCTCGGATCCCGCGCAGACAGCGTCTGGTTTCCCCATTTCAGGGCGGAGCTGACCGCGCTCGGCCATTCCGTGACGATCCCGAACCTGCCCGATCCGGACGCACCCCGGCTGGACCCGTGGCGCAAAGCCTTCACCGAAGCGGTGGCCGCGGCGGGCCCAGCCGGCGATACCGTTCTGGTCGGCCACAGCATCGGCGGGGTCAATGTGCTGCGCATGCTCGAGCAGCACGATGTCGCCGCGGCCGGGCAATTCGCCGGAGTGCTACTGGTGTCCACCGCAGCACATGAGGTCGGCTATGACCTGTTGGCCGAATTCTTCGCCGAACCGTTCGACTGGGCACGAATTCGTGGCGCGGCACGCGAGTTCCGGGTGCTGGCGGCCGCCGACGATCCGGTCAACGTGCCCGATCCGGTCGAACACGTCGGACTGCTGGTGCGCGGCCTGGAGGCCACCGCCGTGCTCACCGCGACCGGGAGCCATCTGGGCAACTTCCCCGACGATCACATCGAACTGCCCGAGGCGGTTCGGCTGGTCGATGAGATCCAGGCGGCCGCACGGTGACTCGGCAGCAGACAGACGAAAGCCGCATACCGGCCACGCAACCCGCGGGTCCGGTCAAATGGAAGCTGTGGCTGTTGACGGTCATCGGCATCTATCCGCTGCTCACAGTCCTGGTGACGATCTCAGGGCCGCTGCTCGAACCGCTGGCACCGCCACTTCGGCTGGCGGTTATCGTGCCGATCGCCGTCGCGGCCATGGTGTGGGTCGTCATGCCATTGCTCACCCGCCGATGTGCGGGGTGGCTGCGGCGGTGACGGATTCTATTGGGACCGTACGGGTTCCGCGCGGCTCAGCAGGTCCTTGACGATAGTGTCGCGTTCCAGCGGAACTCCGAGACTGCGCGCATTGCCCTCGAACAGTGCGAGCACCGATTCGGTGAGGATGCCTTCGACTTGATCGCAGGACAGTGTGGTCCCGGCATCGGAGCGCCAGTTGTTCACGAAACCGTCGACGAAGCCGATGATGCCGAAGGCCATCGGGCGGGCGCGATTCGGATCGATTCCGAAGCGCGCCAACGATATTGCGAACATATCGGCGAGCCGACCACCGATGCGATTGCGCGCACCAGCCAGCGCCTGTGACGAATCCCCAAGTGGTGCGGCATCGCCCAGGAATCGGTGCAGATTCGGATGACGCTCGACCCAACCGATGTAGGTACCGATCGCACCCCGCACGGCATCGCGCAGGGTGCCGTCGGGATGCAGGGTCGGCATCAGTGCGGTCAGCAGTGAATTCAGGATCTCTCGACGAATCTGCTCATCGAGATCGGCGCGTCCGTCGAAATGCCGGTACACCACCGGTCGCGGCAGGCTCAGCCGGTCCGCGATCGCCTGCACCGAGACCTCTACACCCTGCTCTTCTATCACCGTGATCGCCGCATCGATGACATCCGCGCGACGGCGGGCCTTGTGGCCGTGCCACCGAGTGCTGCGACCATCCGATCCGGCGGAGTCGCGGTTTCCGCTGCTCACCAGCTCACGATACCCGGAATGCTATTGACCGTGACAGCCTGTCTCACTAACCTGAGTGTTACAGCTTGTATCAGGTATTCGAGAGTTGGAGCCGACATGGGCAACGAGGCCGCAGTCATCCCACCGGAATCCTTCGCACAGCGCCTGCTGACCGGTTCGGTGAAGAAGTCGTACGAACCTACCGTCGATATGGACTGGGAAGCACCGCTTGATCCGGACAAACTGTTCCTGCCGCCGGAGGTGGTTTCGCTCTACGGCACCGCACTGTGGGAATCGATGACTCCGCAGCAACGCAGGGAACTGTCGCGCCAGGAACTGGCCAACGTGCTCTCCGTCGGCATCTGGTTCGAGAATCTGCTCAACCGCCTGCTGCTGCGGGAACTGATGCGCGATGATCCGACCACCCGGCATTCGCACTACACCCTCACCGAAATGGGCGACGAGTGTCGGCACATGATGATGTTCGGCAAGCTCATCGACCGGATCGAAGCGCGTCCGTATTGGCCGCGACTGCCCGGTCGGCTCGCCATCGGAGTCCTCCCGCTGTTCCTACGCGGATCGATGACCTGGGTGGGCGCACTCGTCGGCGAGGAGATCTTCGACGCAATCCAGCGACGTACCCTCGACGATCCGGAGTTGCAGCCCTTGGTTTCTCGGGCCATGCGGATCCATGTCACCGAGGAGGCACGCCATATCGGATTCGCCCGCGCCGCACTGGCGCGGCGGGTGCCGACCATGTCGCAGGCCGAATTGGCCTACACCCGTTTATGTGTCGCGGTGGCCGCACCCCTGTTCGTCTACCTGATGACCAATCGGCACATGTACGACCGGGCGGGGTTGGATGGTCGCGCGGCTCGACGGATCGCGACGAATAATCCGTATGCCAAGAAGGCGCTCGGTACCGGTGCCGCGAATCTCGGCGCGTTCCTGGACAAGCAGGGCTTGATCGGCCCGATGGGCAAGCGAATCTGGCGCTGGCGGGGACTTTACGCATGACCAAACCCGAAATCGTCATTGTCGGGGCCGGTTTCGGTGGTATCGGTATGGCCATCGAGTTGCGCAAGGCCGGATTCGACGACTTCATCGTGCTGGAGAAGGCCGAGGAGATCGGCGGCACCTGGCGGGCGAACACCTACCCCGGCCGCGGCTGCGATGTCATGTCGCTGATGTATTCCTACTCGTTCGAGCCGAACCAGCAGTGGACCCGCATGTTCGCCAGGCAGCCGGAGATGCTGGAGTATCTGCGCCGCACGGTGGACAAGTTCGATATCCGCAAGCATATTCGGCTGCAATCCGATGTCGTCGCACTAGACTTCGATGACGAGACGGACCGCTGGCACGTGCACACTGCGGACGGGCGACACTTCCAGCCCCGCGCGGTGGTGATGGCGCCGGGGCCGCTACACGAACCCAGCGTGCCGGACTTTCCGGGCCGGGACATGTTCCGGGGAAACAGTTTTCATTCGGCGCAGTGGGATCACGATTTCGCGATGACCGGCAAGCGAATCGCTGTCATTGGAACCGGTGCCAGTGCTGTGCAATTCGTGCCGCAGATCGCGAAGCAGGCCGAGCAGGTAACGGTGTTCCAGCGGACACCGCACTGGATCGTGCCGAAGCCGGATCGGCCGCTGTCGCCAGTGGAGCATCGCACGTTCCGGTATCTGCCAGGGGCGCAACGGCTCTACCGCTGGGCGATCTATTGGGGCTACGAGTCGTTGACCCCGGCGTTCATGAATCCTGACCTGATGCGGCGCGCGCAGGCGGTGGCGCGGGCACATCTGCGTCGTCAGGTGGCCGACCCCGAGTTACGTCGCAGCCTCACGCCGGACTACCGGCTCGGGTGTAAGCGAATTCTGGTGTCCAACAACTACTATCCGGCGCTGCAGCGGGAGGATGTCGCGCTGGTGACCTCGCCGATCGTCTCGATCACCGAATCCGGGATCGTCACCGCCGATGGTATCGAGCAGGAATTCGACGTCATCGTGTACGGGACCGGATTCAAGATCTCCGATCGGTTCACCGATCAGCACATCGTCGGCGTGAATGGGCTCACTCTCCAAAAGGCTTGGTGCACTGGTATGGCCGGGTTCCTCGGCGTCGCCGTGCACGGTTTCCCGAACCTGTTTCTCATCATGGGCCCGAATTCGGGCGGCGGAAATCAGTCCACCGTCTTCATGATCGAGGCGCAGGCTCACTATATCCGCCAATGCCTGGAGCTGCTGCGCAAGACCTCCAACAGCCGGATCGAGGTCCGCGCCGCGACCCAGCACGAATTCAACCGGCGGGTGCAGTCGAAACTCGCTGGCACCGTCTGGAATTCGGGCGGCTGTCCGAGCTGGTACCTGGACGAGCACGGGGTGAATCGGGCTGCCTGGCCGGGTTCGGGCGTCTCCTACTGGCACACCATGCGTCGGCCTGATCCCGGCCACTACGACCTGACCGTGCCAGCGGATCGTGAACCGGCACACGACTATTCGGGTCCCGCGCTGCTCGATGCTCCAGGCGTGAAGGTTCCGGTCGAGGTCACCCTCAGTGGCCATCCGGATCCGATCGACGGCCACTACCACTGGTACGGACGTGTCGCCGCGAGCGATGGCCACGAGTTACCCGATCCCGGACGTACCGAAGTGCGCCTCACTCTGCCCGGCGGCGTGCCGACCGCGGGTCGCCTCCAGGAGCGCGACCCCTGGGGCAACCTCCGCATCGTCGGTATCGGCACACCGCCCTACCCGCTCGCCACTGTCTGAGTGGCCGGGCGCAGGATGGCCGGGTTTATCGCGATAGCAGCCGCGAGATCAGGCGCACTGACGCTCGGCTAGCTGCTGGACCAGCTCCTCGACCGCCGTGGGAAGGGTGGTTTCGAAGTCGATGAGTTTGACCCACGTCGGGGTGATGACGATCCGCACCATGCCGTCGTAGAGCGAGCGGACCTCGGCCTCCCACTCGACGCGCTGCTCGGGCGTCATTTCGTAGCTGCCGTTCATCTGCAGGTACTCCTGCGGGATCCCGTCCACCACGTCCAGCCCCGCTAGACCGCGGATGAGCAGGATTTTCGGCGGGTGCACCTCGGTGTCGATCGTCAACGCGACCTCCGGACTGTGCCGCAGGGAGCGCAGTTTCGGGGCATTCTTCGAGGTGCAGACGACGATCTGCGAGCCGTTCCAGGTGAACGCGATCGGGATGTTGCGGGGTGAGCCGCCCTTGGCGACACAGGCCATGCGGAGCAGGTCGCGAGCCAGGAGCCCTTGACCTAGAGCGCACTTCAAGGCTTACGTTCGCGTCATGGACGAACACAACGTACTCGTCAACCGTGTAGCTCTGGTCACCGGCGGATCCCGCGGCATCGGTCGGGCCGTCGCGCAGGCACTGGCCCGCGCTGGGGCAGCGGTTGCCGTCAACTATCGCTATCGACAGGACGAAGCAGCCACAACGGTCGCCGAGATCGAACGGGCCGGAGGCAGAGCGATCGCGGTGCGGGCCGACGTTACCGTACGGGCCGAGGTGGATGCGATGACCGAGCGGGTCGGGTCCGAGCTCGGTCCTGTCGACGTACTGGTGAACAATGCCGGAATCGCCACTATCCGCGGTGTGGACGACATCACCGAAGAGGACTTCGACCAGACGCTGGCGGCCAATTTGAAGTCAGCATTCCTGTGCACCCAAGCCGTGGTTCCCGGGATGCGGAAGCGAGGCTGGGGACGGATTGTGAACGTCTCGTCCATGGCGGCTCGGGGCGCGGGCGGCATCGGTGTGCATTACAACGCGTCCAAAGCGGGTCTGGAGGGGCTCACGCGCGGCTACGCCGCGCGCCTTGCCGCCGACGGGATCACGGTCAATGCCATTGCACCTGGACTCATCGACACGGAAATGGCTGTGCCGCTGAAGGAATCGGGTGTCGCCGACCGGCTGCCGGTCGGCCGCATCGGTACACCCGACGAGATCGGTCAGGCGGTCCTCATGATGATCGGCAACGGTTTCCTCACCGGGCAGACGGTAGCGGTGAACGGCGGCGGAAGCTTCCTCTGATAACTCGATCTCAGCTGATCGAAAAGATCAGTCGCTCCAGGCTTGAGATTTAACCAGCGCAAGATCAACTTGCGCCGTGCTCGGTTAATCTGGCTGACAGCCAACGGCTTTCGCGTGATGATGTCTTGTCGTCGG
>NZ_JBIAFV010000010.1:0-90042 GCF_042869435.1 Nocardia sp. NPDC006982
GATGTTCGGTCGCGCCAACCTCGACCTGCTGCGCAAACGAATCCTGCTCCGCGACTGAACTATTCAGCCGAGATCACGGAAAGCGTGCCAGATCCCTAGAACTGATCCACGGCATAGTCACCACCAACCCCACCCGAACCGCAATCGACGTAGCTCGCACAGCGCCCCGCCCCGAAGCCCTGGCCATCCTGGAATCCGCACTGCGCCTGGGCATCTCCCGCGCAGCCCTCACCACCGAACTCCAACGCCACCACAGACGCCGCGGCTACACCCAAGCCGCCGAACTGCTCCCCCTGGCGGCCTCGCACTGTCCACCCGTCAGCACTACACCGGACGATCCCGCCCCGACCTTGGTCCCACGGCGTCCCCGGTTATGCGCTCATGAGGCGCGGCTCAGCAGGCGGCGTCCACAGTTGGCGGGGCAGCAACCCGACCCGATCAGTCGCGGAAATCATCTAGCTTTCGGTGAGGTGGCCGTTGTTCATGTGCCAGCGGCGGGTTGCGGTGACCGAGTCGAGCATGCGGCGGTCGTGGGTGACCAGAAGCATTGTGCCTTCGAAGGATTCGATGGCCTGCTCGAGTTGTTCGATGGCGGGTAGGTCGAGATGGTTGGTCGGTTCGTCGAGGACCAGCAGGTTGACGCCGCGGGCTTGGAGCAGGGCGAGTGCGGCGCGGGTGCGCTCGCCGGGGGAGAGGGTTTCGCAGGACCGCTGGACATGTGGGCCGCGGAGGCCGAATTTGGCCAGCAGGGTGCGGACCTCGGCGTCCGGCCAGTCGGGCATTTCGGCGCTGAAAGTTTCTGCGAGGGCGGCACTTCCGCTGAAGAGCCCGCGCGCCTGGTCGACCTCGCCGATTTCGACGCCGGAGCCGAGTGTGGCAGTTCCGTTGCCCGGCTGAATTTTTCCGAGCAGCAGAGCCAGAAGTGTGGATTTACCCGAACCATTGGCGCCGGTCAGCACGATGCGGTCGGCCCAGTCGACCTGGGTGGTGATCGGGCCGAGTTCGAAATCCCCTCGGGTGAGGGTGGCATTCGACAAAGTGGCGACCACCGAGCCGCTGCGCGGCGCCGCCGCAATGGACATACGCAGCTCCCACTCCTTGCGCGGCTCCTCGACCACATCCAGACGCTCGATGCGCCGTTGGGTCTGGCGGGCCTTGGCGGCCTGCTTCTCGGTGGATTCGGCGCGCATCTTGCGGCCCGCCTTGTCGGAATCGACCTTCTTGGGGTCGCGTGCCTTTCGGCGAGCATTGCGAACGCCGTGTTCGAGCCAGTTGCGCTGCATTTGGGCGCGGGCCTCGAGCCCGGCCTTGGTGTCGGCGTACTCCTCGTAGGCCTCGCGCGCGTGCTGGCGGGCGATCTCACGCTCCATCAGATATGCCTCGTAGCCGCCGTCGTAGATCCCCACCCGCTGCTGCGCGAGATCGAGTTCGACAATGCGATTCACGGTGCGCGCCAAGAACTCTCGGTCGTGACTGATCACCATCAGCGGCACCCGCACGCCGGTAACGAACTGTTCCAGCCGGGCGAGACCGTCGAGATCCAGGTCGTTCGTCGGCTCATCGAGCAGCAGAATGTCGAAGCGGGACAGCAGAACCGAAGCGAGTCCGGCGCGGGCCGCCTGGCCGCCCGAGAGCCCGGACATCGCGGTGTCGAGGCCGTTCGGCAGGCTATCCGCGAGACCGAGATCCGCCGCGACCTCCTCGGCCCGCTGGTCCAGATCGGCGCCGCCGAGCGCGAGCCAGCGTTCCAGGGCCGGCGAATATTCGTCCGCACCGCCGTCGGCCAAACGCTCTGCCGCGGCATCCATGATCCGCTGTGCTTCGGCGACACCTGTTCGGCGGCCGAGGAATTCGAGCACTGTCTCCCCGGGGATCCGCTCGGGCTCCTGCGCCAAGTACCCGACGGTGGCGTCGGGCGGGGACAGTGTGATGCTGCCGGTGGGTGTCGATCGGTTCGCGAGCATGCGCAGCAGCGTCGACTTGCCCGCACCGTTCATGCCGACCAAACCGATTACATCACCCGGTGCCAGGGTGAAATCGAGGTCGTCGAACAGGGTGCGTTCGCCGTGGCCCGCGGAGAGTCCGCGCGCGTGCAGAGTGGTGCTCACCAGCATGAGTCTGCCGTGTCCGTGCCGCACCGCCACCGCGGGGTCTGGTCGGTGCTCGGGGTTGCACCCTGAGTCCGCGGCCTGCGGAAATCAGGGTCGGGATAGGTCATGCGACCGATGTGAAGCGCTGTTTTCCCGGGCAGAGTTGATGTAGTACCGAACATCACCAGAGAGGGAACATAATGACCGCCCCCGCGCCCACCCGCCGACTCACCCGCTCCACCCACGACAAGTGGATTGCCGGCGTCTGCGGTGGTATCGCCGAATACTTCGGCTGGAACGCCAACGTCGTCCGGTTGCTGTTCGTCCTGTCCTGCTTGCTCCCGGGCCCGCAGTTCGTCGTGTATCTGGTGCTGTGGCTGATCATTCCGAAAAAGTGATTGTCCCCAATAATTAGGGCGGGGAGCTGCGTTCGGGACTCGCGGATGACACTATGGACCGGTACCCACCGATCGACCGCTGTGTCACCCGCGCGAGTCCCGACCAGGAGGAGTCATGATCACCTCAGGTGAATTCCCGGGCATGGATCTACCCGGTGTCGACGCATCCTCCTCCCTGGACGGCCTCGGTGAAGTCGAACTGCACCACCCGACCCAGGACATCGACGGCGACGGCACCCTCGACACCGTCACCACCACCGGCCCCGAGGCCATGCAGGTGTGGACCGACTGGGATCACGATGGCATCGCCGACCAGGTCACCGTGGTCGAGAAGGACGGCGATTACTCCGCGTGGGAGTTCCATCGGCATCCGGACGGGACTTCCGAGTGGGTGCGGACCGATCAGGGGAAGATCGGGCACTAGCCGCTGCGCGGCCTCTGGTTGTCGGCCCGGCCCTGTTCTCGGGGTCGGGCCGTACTCATCACATCGACTGTTTGTCGACTCTGTCTCGACACGTTCGTACTCTGCGCGAAACCCAATTACACTGTCCGACAACGGCCCCCGCAACCCAGCCCCTTCGAGGGTCCACCCGGCCGCAGGCTGCAATGATCCGCGCGGCTCACGTGCGGATCATTGGAACCTGCGGAACGAATACCGTACCGGCCATCCTCCAGCCGACCGGTTCTTCTGCGACGCGTCGACGGTTGGTTGTAGCCGATAGACCCACCCAGTAGATTTCTGCGCATACGACTTCGGCCGATCGATCCGATGGAACCGAATCCCGCCCGTACGCGTCGAAGGAAGTAGGGCAAGTACTCGGCGCGAGCTGGATCGCCGCCGGACGATCGGACGACAGGACTGGAGGGGCCTTACCGATGACCGATTCGAGCCAGATGTTGGGCGTCAAGACCGGGGAACTCGGTCAATTCGGCAGCGATCTGCAACTGTCGGCGGCTGTGGTGACGAACAGCGCGAAGCGGGTATCCGACAATATGTTCGGCGACGGGGATGCTGGGCGTAACTACGGGCCCCAGGGGAAAGCAATCCATAACGGGTTGGAAAATGTCGTGAAATGGCTGAAGGCCTGGGGCTCGGCGGGCGCGGCTATCGGCGATACCGTGGGTGCGGCCAGCATAGTCTATTCCGATACCGACAAAGAGAATGCGGACAAGACCAAAAATGCTTAGTCATATTCCGAAGCTGGCGGGTTCGACGAGCAAGGAGTCATAGCATGGCGGATACCACCTCACCGGACCTGAGCGGTAAGAATGCCGATGCAATTCTCGATACCGGATCGTCGGGGCTCCAGTTCTTTGCTCAGCTGATCGAGCGATATAAGAAGGCTTTCGGGCATGACCCCAGCCTGACCTTGAATCAAATCTATGCCAGGTATGACGAACAGCGCGGCATGAACCTGGAAAAGCTGGCCAATACGGCTACCGCTCTCCGTTCATCGCTCAATGAGGCTGACACCCAGTGGGATACGCAGTATGCACTGTCGCAGAAGTTGGACACGATATGGCAGGGGCAGGCGGCTGGAGCCGCGAAGTATATGTTCGGGCAGCAACTCGCGATGGCCAAGGAGGATCGACGTAAGGCCAGGGCTGCGCTCGATGCGATTACGACCGTGGTGCCGAAGCTGCGGTCGGCGGTTCAATCGAAGGCAGATCATGTCCATGAACTGGCAAGCAGCTCTGGTGAGGTAAAGGTCGATGGTAAGTCTCCTTCGGATATCGACGAGATAATCGAAGGTGCCAATACCGGTTGGTCGGATTTTTCGTGGAAGGACTGGGGTATTGTTGCCGCCGTTGGTGTCGTAACCGTCGGTGCCGGCACTTCGACCGCGGCCGGAGTGTTGGGCCTCGATAAGGAATCGACAAAGAAGGTCAGCCGCAAGTGGCTCGATGATGTTTTCAAGAAGAAATTCGAGGACACGCTGGCCAACTTCGTGGACAAGTGCAATTCGACCGATACGGCGATCAAAGAGGCGTATCCGTTGCTGGTCAAAGCCATGGAGGATTTGGACAGCAACCCTTATCCACGTCCGCAGGGGACCACCACGGACAAGACACCTTCGAACAACAACAATCCCACCAACAACAACTCCACCACGACTTCGTCGACCCCCGGCCCCGGGACCCCGAGCACGAATACCTCGACGCCGACGACTACCACCACGACAACGACGCCCACCACGACCACCACGGCGAGCAATCTCCTGTCCGGGCTGTCATCCCTGACCTCTGCGGCATCGCAATTGACTTCACTCGGTCAGACCGTCGGTCAAGGACTAACCTCTCTGGGCGCTTCGATCAAGGACGGGATCGATAATGCGGTGCAGGAGTTCGAAAAGGTGCTCAATCCGACGAGTACTGAAGACAAGGATCGCGACGGCAAGCCGGATGACAACAGTAAAACGGGCGCCGAGTTCGATTTGGCCGGAAAGCATTTGAAGTTCGAGATGGGCCAGGACGGACAGTTGAAACTCGTCTCGACCGATGCCGACGGAATGTCGCACGAGTACAGCATGAAGCTGGACGAGAACGGTGCACCAGTTATCTCGGACACCGAGGTCGAGAAGGAAGGCGAAGACGCTGGGGACGCTTCCTCTGACAACTCGCAGCAGGAGGAGGGCGCAGGAAGTCCGGGTACAGCCTCCGGCGTGCCTACTGGAACAGGCACCAAGCGGGAAGAGGACGGCGAGCATACGCCCGACCCCGCACTTACCGGCACCGAGGAAGAGAAACCCGAGCATCCTTTCGATAGTGGAGCGCAACTCGCCGAGGCCGGCCCGCTCTAGGTAGTGGATGCGATTAGTGGAGGTGCAGGATGAGGAATTACTCGGAAGAGATCGAGCGGATATTCGAAGAGCACGACCGTCAGTCTCGGATGCTGCGCGAGGAACTCGTGGATATCGAGCAGCGAAGTGCAGAGCGGGGACGCGACTTCGTTGAGCAAATGAACGAAGAAATGCGCAAGTTCTGGGAAGAACACGCTGAGGAGTTGGCGAAGGCACAGGCGGAGGCGGACGAGCGAGAACGTCGCGAGACCGAGGCTCGCGCCGAGCAGGAGCGCCTCGCCGCCGAAGCACGGGAGCAGCGCGAGGCGATCGCGCGGTCGGTCGCGGCCCGCAAAGCTCACAATGTCGTCACACCGATCGACGAGGATGACGATCCTGAGTCGGAGTACTACCGCCGCAAGAGCTGGTTGATCTGAGGATTGTCGGGGTCTACCAGCGGTCTTCTTCGACTTGTCGGAGGCGTTGGGTTGTTTGGTCGATCCAGGTGGTGAAGTGGGTGGCCAGGGTGGTGGGGGTGGTGGGGCGGACGGTTATGTGTTGGGAGCGGTGTTCGGTGTAGCGGCCGTCGTTGGTTATGTCGTGCCATTGGACGGTGGTCAGGGGGGTGGTGAGTTTGTTGGCGGGGCCGGTGTGGAGGAGGGCAGAGCCGCCGCCGTCGGCGGGGCGGTTGAGGAGGCGTTGATAGCGCTCGCGGGGCGAGTTACGAGTGACGCTTTCGAGGTGGCTGTTGGGGCGGCCGTAGATGTCGTCGGGGTGGAAGGTGGCGGGTGGGTTGGTGCCTGGGGTGCAGGGCGGGAGAGAACTGGTGAGTTGGGCGGGGAGGTGGTCTACGGGGAACAGGCGGCAGCGGATGGGGCCATTGGTGTCGCCGAAGGTGGCTTGGGCCAGTGACATGGCGTGGTGGTCGGTGCGGGCGCCGACGATTCGGTAGACGCGGACGCCGCCGGCCGGGTTCTTGTGTTGGGTTGTGCCGCCGAAGATTTGGATACGGATGGTCGAGGCGGTGAGAGTGTGCAGGGCGAGTTGGATCTCCTCGAGTTCGTCGGAGGAGTAGCGCTCGCGCATGGTGACCCGATGGGTGTCGAAGTCGTCGCGGTAGGCGAAACGGCTGGTGAAGCGGAGTGGATTGGGGAAGCGGTCGTTCGCGGGGCTGAACCACAGTGCGGCGAAATCGTCCGGCTCCCAAGTCCATTCAGCCATCTGGAGATTCCAATCGATCGTGCGGGTGGTTCGTGACGGGTGCGGCGCGTCCGTTTGCGTTTCTGACCAACAGGTTTCGGCCGTGGTGGGCTCGTCGGCCCGCGTGGACGATCCCGGCCCGCGTCGAGCGCGGCCGGAGGGTGTTGTGCGGCGGTCAGGTGCGGGCCGGCGGGGGCGGGGACTCCGGATCTTCGCCGATCACGCCGCCGGGGAGGGTGCGCGCGATCTCGCCGAGCAGTTCTTCGGTATTGGCGGCGTTGATGAGGTAGTCCGGTATCTGGTGGGTGCTGTCCTCATCGGACTTGCCGCGGCCCGCGCCGGCGCCCATACCGCCCATTCCCATTCCGCTGCGTCCGGTCGAGGTGGACGTAGTGGCCGCTGCCGCAGCGGGATTGGTCGTAGTCGTGCCGGGCGTGCCCGATACGGTGCGGCCGGGACTCGGTGACGTCGAGGTGGAACTGCCGGGCGAACCCGTGCCGGTCGGGGTGGAACTCGGGGTTGTCGCGGTGCTCGGCGTTGTCGCGGTTGTCGTGCTCGGTGTCGTCGTAGTCGGTGTCGTCGACGTCGTGGTGCTCGGGTTCGTCGAGCTCGAGGTGGTATCTGTCGGGTTGGTGTCCGTGGACGTGGTCTCCTCGGGAGACTTGCCATCGGATTCGGTCCCATCCTTGGTCTCGCCGCCAGTCGAGGTGCCGCCCGTCGGGCCCCCGGAGGTCCCGCCGGGACCTGACGATCCCGGTTCGTTGCCGCCGGATTTGATCGGTCCGGAGATGTCCAGCGGATTGGTCGGGTCGAGTGCGGTGGGCAGCACGGGAATTCGTCCGTCGAACTCGGCGAATTTGTTCACGTAGTTGGTGAGCATGGCGTTGCGGGCGCCTGCGGTCGCCTCGTTCTTGGTGTTCTCTTCCTCGTGGGCGCGGGGCGGCCAGACATTCGCGGTCCAGGAGTGGTGGTTGGCTTCCGGAATTCCGTTGGCGACGTTGCGGACTCCGTCGGCGGCGGCTTCCATGTCGTTCGACATCTGGGTGATCAATGGAGTCAGCTCGTGGGCGCTGGTGACGTAGCGGTTGATCGCGTCTTTGGCTTTATCTGCGGCCGCGCCTTCCCATGCTTCGGCGATCGAGCCCTGGACGGATCGGGCGAAAGTCTCCAGGCCCTGGTCCCATTGGGTTGCCACGTTGGAGTAGGTCATTGCCGCGCCGTGGGCATTCTTCGGATCCAGCGGCTTGAACGCTTTCTCGATTTCGGTACGTTCCCAATGGAATACGTTCTCCCCGTGCGGGGGGATTCTCGTGGGCTCATTGCCTGACATTGAATCGCCCCTTCTTTACAGACCCGGCCAGGAGAAGATCTTCGGTGTCGCCGTGGCCCCAACCACGAGCTTCCCCCTGCTGACCATGTGGTACTCCCCGGTCGCCGGATGTCGATGACATCGAACAGGGCCGGACCGGCTCCCCGCCCCCTATTCAGCTGGATCGACCGTACCGAGCAGTCGACCACCGTGCAAGCGCCCCACAACCGAGTTCCCACTGGTCGTGCACGGCGAATCACCCGGAATGCCAACGGCCCGTTGACAGTCCGCAGCCCACAGCTCTACCGTTAAATCGGAATCGGATTCCGGTTTCACCAGCTGACCGATAGGACCCCCATGAACACCCACTGGACCCTCCCGCGAATCCTCGTCGGCGCCGTCCTCCTCAACACCCTCATCGGCCCACTCCTCGCCGACCTGGTCATCCCCGACATCGCCGACCTGCACCTGCACAACCCGGCCTGGCCTCCGCATGCCAAATTCCACGATGCCCAATACATCGGCATGGGCGCACTCATCGGCGCGATCGGGCTGGCGGTCCTATGGCGGCGAACGGGGAACCTGCGCGCCCAGTTCTTCCTGGCTGCCGCACTCGGATCGGTCACCTGGCTGGCCATGTTCGGCGCGCTGCTCTTCCCTGGTACCGCAGCCCAGGATCCGGAGCACGCCGCCGACGCCACCAGAGTCATCGGCATGGACCCGCAACTGTTCATCGCCTTGGTGATGCTGATCGCATTGGCGGTAGCGATCGTCGTCGAGCGCACCCGCGCATCGATCCGGGTCTAACCTACGACCGGCAGACAGGGGAGATAGATGACCGACCCGAACACCCGCAAACTCCGCACCGACGCCGCCCGCAATCGCGACCAGGTCCTCGCAACCGCGACGTCCCTGTTCGCCGAACGCGGCGACGATGTGCAGATGGCCGATGTGGCACGCGCGGCCGGGGTCGGGGTCGGCACCATCTACCGCCATTTCCCGACCCGCCGCGCCTTGATCGAGGCGGCTGCCGAGCAGCGTTTCGCCGGGATCCTCGAGCATGTGCGCCGCACCTGTCTGCCGAATCCAGATACGCGGCAGGCGCTGGCCGGTTTCCTCAGCCATGTCGCCGAAGTGCATGAGCAGGGGCGTGCACTGTCCGGCACCATCGAATCGATGCTCGGCGACACCGAACCGCGCGGTACGGTACGCGACGATCTGGCCGAACTCGGCGGGGAGCTGCTGGCCAGGGGGCGAGGCGACGGCAGTGTTCGCGCGGATGCGACCGTCGCCGACCTTTATATGATCGTCGGCGCGGTCGCCACGATCAGCCGCGATGGATTCGGTGACTGGCGGCGGTTCATCGAACTAGCGCTCGACGGCCTCCGGCCATGATTACTTGCGCAACAACTGCGCGAGTTGCATGACCGAGAGCTTGGGCTTCTCCTCTTCACGCGGACCTTCCGGATCGACAACCGTGGCGTGCGGGATTATCGCTTCCGGATCGGAAAACGCCGCATATGCCTTATCCCGCAACAGTTTGTGCAGCAGAAACCCGGTGAGCAGCGCCCGCGTCGTCCGCGCGGTCTTGGCTTCGTGCTTGCCTACCCCCAACGCCGCCAGCGCGCGGCGCCCTTCGACAATGCCGTTGTGCGACGCCCCGTCGACCGCCCGCAGTACCACCGGCCCGGCCCACGCGGCGGTCAGCGGGATCGCATTCGAGCTGACCGATTCGATATCGGTCGCCCCCGCCACCACCAACGCGGGCGTGTCGATATCCGGTGCGATGGTCTCGGCGGACGGCGCGGTCGGCGCCGGGTAGAGGGCGGCAACCGCGGCAACGCGACGCTGTCCGGCGGCGATCACCGCGGCGCCCGCGCCCATGCCGTGCCCGGCCAGCGCCAGCCGGTCCGGATGCACGCTGATCGCACCGTCACCGAGCCGGACGCTGGTGCAGATATCGAGCGTGGTGAGCAGATCGGTGGCCAATCCGAGGTGTGACGGAATCGGCCCGCGCTCGGTATCCGGGGCTGCGGCCACAAAACCCCAGGACGCCAGGTGTTCGAGCGTGGCGCGATAGTTGGCGGCGCCGGTCAGCCAGCCGTGGCCGAATGCGACCGCGGGTAGATTCAGTCCGGACTCCGGGGTGAACACCACGCCGGGCTGACCGGCGATGGCGAGATTGCCGCGCAGTACGCGGTGGGGCCCCCGGCTGGTCAGGGTACTCAGGAGTGATTTCACAGACGCCGACACGACGTGAACGTTATCCGATAAGTACTCTGGTGAGCCATGTGCGGAATCGTGGGGTACGTCGGATACCGGGACGCTCTCGGCGTTGTCGTTGACGCGTTGCGCCGCATGGAATATCGAGGATACGACTCCGCGGGCGTCGCGATCCTGGATGGCACGGGCGTGTTGGCGGTGGAACGCAAGGCCGGCAAACTGGCCAATCTCGAGGCCGAACTCGCCGAAGTGGGGGCCGACCACTTCGCGGGCACCACGGGCATGGGACACACCCGCTGGGCGACCCACGGCGCGCCGACCGACCGCAACGCCCATCCACACCGCGACATCACCAACAAGGTGGCCGTGGTGCACAACGGCATCATCGAGAACTTCGCCCCGCTGCGCCGGGAGCTCGAAGACGCCGGCGTCGAGCTGAGCAGTGACACCGACACCGAGGTCGCCGTGCACCTGGTGGCGCGCGCGTACGCCGAAGGCCCCACCGCGGGTGATTTCGCGGCGAGCGCGCTGGCCGTGCTGCGCCGGCTGGAGGGTGCGTTCACGCTGGTCTTCACCCATGCCGACCACCCGGACGTCATTGTCGCCGCACGTCGCTCGACACCGCTGGTCGTCGGTGTCGGCAAGGGCGAGATGTTCATCGCCTCCGACGTCACCGCATTCATCGAGCACACCCGCGAGGCCGTTGAACTCGGCCAGGACCAGGCCGTCGTGATCACCGCCGACACCTACACGGTCACCGACTTCGGGGGCAATGACGGATCGGCGCGCACTCGCCCGTTCACCATCGACTGGGATCTGGCCGCCGCCGAGAAGGGCGGGCACGACTTCTTCATGCTGAAGGAGATCGAGGAACAGCCCGCCGGTGTCGCCGACACGCTGATCGGCCACTTCACCCATGACGAGGCCGGTGGCCGGATCGTGCTGGACGAGCAGCGCCTCGCCGATCAGGAACTGCGCGACTTCGACAAGGTATTCGTCGTCGCCTGCGGCAGTTCCTATCACGCCGGACTGTTGGCCAAGTACGCGATCGAGCACTGGACCCGGCTGCCCGTCGAGGTCGAGCTGGCCAGCGAATTCCGTTATCGAGACCCGGTTTTGGACCGTTCGACACTGGTGGTGGCGATCTCGCAGTCGGGTGAGACCGCCGACACCCTCGAGGCGGTGCGGCACGCGAAGGAGCAGAAGGCGCGCGTGCTCGCCATCTGCAATACCAATGGCGCACAGATTCCGCGTGAGTCCGATGCGGTGCTCTACACCAGGACCGGACCGGAGATCGGTGTCGCGTCCACCAAGGCGTTCCTGGCGCAGGTGGCGGCGAACTACCTGGTCGGGCTGGCCCTGGCGCAGGCGCGCGGCACCAAGTATCCGGATGAGGTGGCCCGCGAGTTCGCCGAACTCGAGGCGATGCCGCACCTGGTGCAGCAGGTACTGGAGACCGCGCCGCAGGTGCGCGCGATCGCCAGGGAACTGGCGCATGTGCCGACCGTGCTCTTCCTCGGCCGACACGTCGGCTATCCGGTGGCGTTGGAGGGTGCGCTCAAGCTCAAAGAACTCGCGTACATGCACGCCGAGGGATTCGCGGCGGGTGAGCTCAAGCACGGCCCGATCGCGCTGATCGAGGAGGGGCTGCCGGTGATCGTCGTGATGCCCTCACCCAAGGGGCGCGCGGTACTGCACTCGAAGCTGCTGAGCAATATCCGTGAGATCCAGGCCCGCGGCGCCCGCACCATCGTGATCGCCGAGGAGGGCGACGACACGGTGCGCCCGTTCGCCGACGATCTCATCGAAATCCCATCGGCGCCAACGCTTTTCCAGCCGTTGCTATCGACCGTTCCGCTGCAGATCTTTGCCGCCGAGGTGGCTCAGGCGCGCGGCTACGACATCGACAAGCCCCGCAACCTGGCGAAGTCCGTCACCGTCGAATAGGACCTGGTCGATCTACCCAACGCGCTGTCCCCCGCCCGACCGGTCCGGCACCTCGCGAGATGGCGCACAGCTAGTGATGACGTCGCACAAGGGAGAGTATGTGCGAGGTCATCACCAGGTGTGCGACAGCTTGCGTACAGAGCGCCACTGGTGCCGGAGCCTATGGGGTGCTCGGTGGAGAGAATTGGGGTGGCCTGTTCGGCAGGGCGGCTTGGTAGTCGACCGTGCGGTGAAATGGTTCACGGGGGACGGCTCCGCTGTGGCATCGGAGAATCGGTGGAATGCCGATTGCGGCGTGGGTTCGGCGGGACAGTCGTAACCCGCGAGCGCCGCCGGTTACCAGGGGTGCCCGGCCGTTGTCAGGGATTCGGTTGGCTCGCTTGATGTTTCGGTGCCGCGACGTTCGAGATTGCCCGAAAGGACCGCCAGGCCGAGCGCGCTGACGACCAGGACCACACCGACCCAGTTGGGCGAGGTGTAGCCGTATCCCGCGGCGATTACGACGCCGCCGAGCCACGCGGAGATCGCGTTGCCGAGGTTGAATGCGCCGATATTGAGGGCCGAGGCCAGCGTCGGTGCGTTACCTGCCTGGTCGAGGACACGCTTCTGCAGCGGCGGAACGGTCGCGAAGCCGAGGGCGCCGATGAGGACGACCGTGATTGCGGCCGCGACCTTGTTGTGCGCGGTGAGCGTGAACAGCGCGAGCACCAGCGCGAGGCCGCTGAGGGTGGTGTAGAGCATCGGCATCAGATGCCGGTCCGCGAATTTGCCGCCGATCAGATTGCCCAGGAAGAAGCCGATGCCGAACAGGACGAGCAGCCAGGTGACCGAACTCTCCGCATAGCCGGTGACCTCGGTCGTCATCGGCGCGAGGTAGGTGATCGCCGCGAAGACACCGCCGAAGCCGAGGACCGTCATAGCCATCGCGAGCAGCACCTGCGGGTTGGCGAGGACGGCGAGTTCGTGCCGCAGGCGCGCGTCGCGGGGTGCGGGCTGTTCGGGCACCAGCGCCGCGACGCCGACGAGACCGGCCAGGCCTACCGATGCGACGAGCAGGAAGGTCAGCCGCCAACCGAACTGCTGGCCGAGCAGAGTGCCCAGCGGCACGCCGAGGATGGTCGCGACGGTCAGTCCGGTGAACATCATGGCGATCGCGCCGGCCTTGCGATCCGGGCCGACCAGATTTCCGGCGACCACCGATCCGATGCCGAAGAAGGCGCCGTGCGCGAGCGAGGCGACGATGCGTCCGGTCAGCATGAGGCCGAAAGTCGGTGCGAGCGCGGACAATACATTGCCCGCTATCAGCAGTGACAGGCTGATGAGCAGCATGCGCTTGCGCGATACCCGGGTGCCGAACCCGGTCATGATCGGCGCGCCGACCAGCACGCCGAGCGCATACCCGGTGACCAGCAGGCCCGCGGTGGGGATCGACACGGTGTAGGTGTCGGCGATGTCGGGCAGCAGCCCGACGACGACGAATTCGGTGGTGCCGATTCCGAAGGCCCCGAGTGTCAGGGCCAGTAGTGCGAGTGGCATGAGCAGGGCCTCCACGTGATGTTGCGCCTGAGCTTTACAGGCGTCAACAATAATTGCAGGCGCGGCTTAATTGCAAGCGCTGGCTATTGCGACGTTCATCTATCCTGGAGGGACGAGCCCCGACGCAGAAGGAATGCCATGACCGCGGATGCCGCCCTGACCGGCCTGGCCGATGGTTGGTATGCACTGTCGCTGCTGCACGATCGGATCGAGGCGCATATCGAACGCGCCCTGCAATCCGGTCACGGGCTGAGCGTGCGCGAATTCTCGCTCCTCGTCGTGCTCAGTCGTCAGCACGACGGACCCGGCGGGCACCTGCGCATGAATCAGGTCGCCGAAGCCGTGGTGCTCAGCCAGAGTGCGACAACCCGCCTGGTCACCCGTCTCGAAGACCGCGGCCTGCTGCAGCGTTACCTATGCCCCGACGACCGCCGCGGCATCTACACCGACGTCACCTCCGCGGGCCTCGAGCTACTGACCCGCGCCCGCCCCACCCACGACACCGCCCTGTCCAGCGCTCTGGGCCAAGCCGCCGCCGACCCCGAACTGGCCCCTTTGGTCGCCGCCGTCGAAGCGATGAACACCAACGCGGTCCGCGGCACCCGAATCCCACAGGCATAGCGGTTCATTCGGTACATCGGTGATCGGCGAAATGTCCGGCCGCCCTCGACGTGCTCGTCACATGTGCGGGCTGCCATGCAGACAGTGGTCCGAATCGTGCCTGTGCGGCTCACTTGGTGCTCTGGTTGATCGGCGCGATGATCTGGTCGCGCGTTGGCTGTATTCCCATCGCGTGTGCGGGCTGCGACGCGGACAAGTGGTCCGAATCTCGCTGGGGCGGCTCAAAAGGGTGCGCCGGTCGATCGGCGTGATGAACCTCATGCTCGGCTCGAGAGGTGTATCGAGTGCCGTCACAGGCAAGCAGCGCCGATGCGATGGCCGTGCCGTCCGCGCTGATCGAGCTATTCGACGGTGACGGTGCCGCGCATCTGGGGGTGCAGGGAGCACAGGTAGCGGTAGGTGCCGGGGGCGAAGAAGGTGTAGTTCCATTCGCCCTTGTCGAAGATCGGGCTGTTGATGCCCATGGCCTTATCGCCGATGCCCTGGACGGTGTGCGGGACGGAGTCCTTGAATTTCCAGGTCACGGTCTCGCCGACCTTGACGGTGACATCGGCGGGGGAGAACTTCATATCCGTGACGTCAACGGTGACGGCGGCGGGTTTCGAATCGCCGGACCTGGTCGTCGTCGGCCGGCCGGCCTTCGCGGTGGTCGACGCGGCAGTCGAGTTCGTATCGCTGGAGCCGCAGCCTGCCAGCAGTAGTGTCGCGGCCAGGACGAATCCGGTTGCGATCCGGGTGGACATCGCGCGGCGCACCATCGGCATGACGGCCAAGCGTAGTCTGCTGACGGTGCGGGCCCGCGCGGCGCCATGGCGTTGTCGCTTCGGCCTATCCCGTACGAGCGGAACCGCAGTGCCCGATCGACGCAGTGGAGGCGAGCGTTCATGTCCAGCCAGCGAGGCTATTTCACCGCCGATGAAGTGCGCGCGGCCGAGGCCGAGCTGTTCACCCGTGTCCCCGAGGGCATGCCCATGCATCGGGCGGCCTACGGATTGGCGACGGTGGTCGCGAGCGAGTTGCGTGCGCGGACCGGTGGCATCGCGGGCAGGTCGGTGCTGCTGCTCGTGGGCTCCGGTGATAACGGCGGCGACGTGCTATGGGCCGGATCAATGCTGCGCCGCCGCGGCGTCGCCGTGACCGCTCTGCTGCTGAATCCGGAACGCGCCCACGCGAAAGGCCTTGCCGCACTGCGCAAGGAAGGTGGCCGGATCCGAAATGCGTCGGATGTATTGCGTGCCGATGGTGCGAGCTCGGCCAGGTCAGACGCCGCCGGATCGATTCCCGCCGGGGCGGCTAGCGCGACCGGGGTGAGTTCTGTTGAGCCAAATGGCGCAACGGGCTCGAGACCCGACCTGGTGATCGATGGCATCGTCGGTATCTCCGGCCGCGGGCCGCTGCGCCCGATGGCCGCGGAAATCGTTGCCGCTCTGAATGTTCCGATCATCGCCGCCGACCTGCCGAGCGGGGTCGATCCGGACACCGGCGCGGTGACCGGCCCGGCTGTCCGAGCCGAGGTCACGGTCGCCTTCGGCGCTTACAAGCCGGTACATGCCTTGGCCGCACCCTACTGCGGCCGAATCGAATTGGTGCCCATCGGTTTACAGCTTCCCGAACCGAATCTGGTAGCGCTGGAACCGGCGGAGATCGGTGCGCGGTGGCCTATCCCGGAACCTGCAGACGACAAATACACCCAGGGCGTCACCGGCATCTGCGCGGGCAGCGCGACTTATCCCGGCGCAGCCGTGCTGTGCGCAGGTGCCGCTGTCGCGGCCACCTCCGGTATGGTCCGCTACGCCGGAACCGGCGCGGCCGAGGTCCTCGACCATTTCCCCGAAGTCATTGCCGCCCAGACCATCTCCTCCACCGGCCGAGTGCAGTCCTGGGTATTCGGCCCTGGCGCGGGCACCGACACCGACGCCCACAAGCGACTCGCCGAAATCCTCGCCACCGACCTGCCCGTCGTCGTCGACGCCGACGGCCTCACCTTGCTCGCCGCCGATCCCGACCTGGTCCGCGGCCGCACCGCCCCGACCGTATTGACCCCGCACGCAGGCGAATTCGCCCGCCTGACCGGGCACGAAGTCGGTCAGGACCGAGTGGCCGCCGTCCGCGAGCTCGCCGAATCCTGGCAAGTCACCGTCCTGCTCAAAGGCCGAGCCACCCTCGTCGCCACGCCGGGCCGCCCTGTCCTCGTCAACGAAGCAGGGGGTTCCTGGGCCGCCACCGCCGGCGCGGGTGACGTCCTCTCCGGCATCATCGGCGCCCTCCTCGCTGCGGGCTACGATCCCGCCTGGTCCGCCGCCGCTGCCGCCCGCGTCCACGCCCTCGCCGCCAACCTCGCCGCCCACGAGAGCCACCCATCCGCCGCCCCCACCTCCGCATCACCTCTCCTCGACCACCTGCGTCCGGCAATCCGCACTTTGCGCACGCTTGCGGCGAAGTGACGTGCGCTGCCCCGGACCGCACTTTTATTGCCACATCGACGCCCCTGCGAGACGCGCTGGTCTCGGCAACCGGCGGTCGTCCGGGCCTCCGAGTCCTACCGGCGCTCGCATCCAAGCGCCCCTGCCCCGCCGCTCGCCGCCAGGCCATGAACCGACGCCCTCGCGCGAGCCAGAAGCCGAATGGCAGGATCAATAAGCGTGGAGGCGCAAGTGGAGACGGTTATCGATCTGGATGCCATTGCCCACAACGTGCGGATCCTGCGTGAATATGCGGGGGACGCGGCGGTGATGGCGGTGGTCAAGGCCGACGGCTACAACCACGGCGCCGTCGAGGTCGGGCGGGCCGCGCTGGCGGCCGGTGCGGCGGAACTCGGGGTCACGACGGTCGCCGAGGCGGTGCAGTTGCGCACCGCCGGAATTACCGCCCCGATCCTGTGCTGGCTCAATAATTCCGATGCCGACTTCCGCGCCGCGGTCGAGCACGATATCGAGATCGGTGTCTCCTCCCTGGAGCACCTGCGTGCGATCGAGGCCGTGGCGCGCGCCTGCGGCCGGACTGCCATCGTCTCGCTGAAGGTCGACTCCGGCCTCAACCGCAACGGCATTGCGCCGCTCGAGTACCCGGTGGTGCTCGCGGCCCTGCGCACGCTGGTGGACGAACAGGTAGTGCGGTTCCGCGCGATCTTCTCTCACCTCGCACACGCCGATGAGCCGGACCACCCCTTTCTGAACGTTCAGCGCGACCGCTTCGTCGAGGCCGTAGCCGCCGCCAAGGAACACGGCCTCGAACCGGAACTGGTCCACCTCGCGAACTCGGCTGCCACGCTCACCCGCCCGGATCTTGCCTTCGATATGGTCCGCCCCGGGATCGCGATGTACGGCCTGACTCCGATACCCGAACTCGGCGAGTTCGGCCTACGGCCCGCGATGACCTTCCAAGCGCGAGTCGCCCTGGTCAAAGAGGTCGCCGCCGGTGAGGGCGTCTCCTACGGCCACCAGTGGATCGCTCCGCGCGACACCACCGTCGCCCTCATCCCCGCCGGATACGCCGACGGTGTGTTCCGTCCGTTGAGCAACCGCTTCGCGGTGTGGCTCGGTGGCGCATTGCGCCCCAACGTCGGTCGCATCTGTATGGACCAATTCGTCGTCGATCTGGGCGACAATGCCGCGGGCGTCGTCGAAGGCGATACCGCGATCCTGTTCGGCGCGGACCGGCCGCGCGCCCAGGACTGGGCAGATCTGCTCGGCACCATCCACTATGAGATCGTGTGCTCCCCACACGGCCGAGTGGTGCGGCGCCACGTAGGGGGAATTCGATGAGAACAGTCGTCCGCGGCGGATTGGCAACCGCCGGTGTGGTCGGCGCGCTGGCCGGCGCCCATGCCTTGCGTCGCATCGGCGCCCGGGTGCTCCGGCCTGCTCGCGTCGACGAATACCGCGACGAGAACTTCGATCTGCTCGACGAGGACCGCTCCGGTGCGGTGCTCACCGAGGACGGTGTGCGCCTGGCCACCCGGGAATGCGGCCCGCCCGCGGCCCCGGTCACCGTGATCTTCGTGCACGGCTTCTGCAACACCATGGAGTCGTACCACTTCCAGCGCCGTGATCTGGAAAAGCGTTGGGGCACAAGCGCTCGCCTGGTCTTCTTCGATCTGCGAGGCCATGGCCGCTCAGGCACCCCGACCACCGGCAGCTGCACCGTCGCCCAACTCGGGCGCGATGTGGCGGCCGTCATCGAGGCGACCGCCCCGGCCGGTCCGGTGGTCCTGGTCGGTCATTCGCTCGGCGGCATGGCGGTGCTCGCCGCGGCAGCGCAGTTCCCGGAGTTGTTCGCGGCGCGGGTGATCGGGATCGGTCTGCTCTCGACCGCCGCGGCCGAGGTCACCTCGGCGGGTATCGCGCAGCTGCTGCGCAACCCGGCGGTCGACGGCTTCCGCTTGGTCGTGCACACCGCGCCGACGTTGGTGCAGGCCGGGCGCAGCACCGTCCGGCATGTGATCGCGCCGATACTGCACGTCAGCTCGTTTCACGGACCCGTCAGCCCCACGCTGTCGCGCTTCACCACGCTCATGATCGACCGCACGCCCGTCGAAACGATCGTGAAATTCCTGAAGGCCTTCGAACTGCACGACGAATCTGCCGCGCTGCCGACGCTCGCGGGCCTGCCGGTGCTGGTGCTGGGCGGCGCGCACGATGTCGTCATTCCGTTCCGCAACTCGCGGGCGCTGGCACGCGAATTGCCCGAGAGCGAACTCGTCCGACTCGATGACGCCGCGCATATGGCGCATATGCAATTCCCGGATCTCGTCAACGCCGCACTCGACCGGCTGCTCGTACGCGCGGGCGTCATCGAGGACACCCAATCAACCGCGGAGGTCGCCGGTGGCTGAACGGCAGCAACGGGTTCTGCCCACGGTCGCCGACACCGAGGCCTTCGGTCGTGAACTCGCCGCCGGTCTGGGCGCGGGTGATCTGGTGGTACTCGACGGACCGCTCGGTGCGGGCAAAACCGCACTGACTCGCGGTATCGCCGAGGGCCTCGGCGTACAGGGCCGGGTCAGCTCACCGACCTTCATCATCGCCCGCCAGCACCGGGCCGGACAGCGCGAAGGTGCCGCGCCGGTGCCGCTGGTGCATGTGGACGCGTACCGACTCGGCGGCGATCTGGACGAATTGGACGCCCTGGATCTCGACACCGATCTGCATCAGGCGGTCGTGGTGGTGGAGTGGGGCAAGGGTGTCGTGGAACACCTCGCCGAGCGGCACTTGTACGTGTTGCTCTCGCGCGAACCGAATTCCGAAGTCCGCACCGCGATCTGGGAATGGGTCGGGTAGGTCGCGGAGAGGCCCCTTGACCAGGGTGCCGTAACTACCGAGTAGCTCCGCACCACGCCCAGGTACCACCCGGTATCGTTGGGCCAATCATGCTTGTACTAGCCGTCGACACCGCGACCCCCGCCGTAACGGCGGGATTGGTGGAACTGGAGCAGGCCGCACCCGGCACCGTCGCACCGGCGCGGGTGCGCACCGTCGCCGCTCGCGTCCGGGTCGACGCTCGCGCTCACGCCGAGGTGCTCACTCCGCAAATCCTCGAATGCCTCTCGGAGGCAGATCGTTCCAGAGCCGATATCGAGGCCGTCGTGGTCGGCATCGGTCCGGGGCCGTTCACCGGACTGCGCGTCGGCATGGCGACCGCCGCCGCCTTCGGTGACGCGCTCGGCGTCCCGGTCTACGGTGTGTGCAGCCTCGACGCGATTGCCGCCGACGCGGTGCTCGAACCCTCGCTGCTGCCTGGCATCACACCCGAGAGCGAACTGCTCGTGGTCACCGACGCGCGCCGACGCGAGGTGTACTGGGCCCGCTACCGTGACGGATATCGCATCGAGGGCCCGGAGGTGAGCAAGCCCGGTGACCTGGATCCCGTGCAGGCCACCATGATCGCCGGTTCCGCCTCGCACGTCGATCTGTTCGACCTGCCCGTGCTCCCGGCCGAAACCCCGTCACCCGCCGGTCTGGTGCGGGTCGCGGCTGCCGAACTGCTGGCGCGCGCCGTCCCGGAACCGTTGATCCCGCTGTACCTGCGCAGACCGGATGCGGTGGAACGGAGCTACCGCACGCTCGACCGGACGGGAGCGTGACGGCCGTGGAACCTGACCGGAGGTCCAAGGGGCGAAGCAGACCCGTGACTCGCATCGAGCCCATGGACGTCGCCGATATCGAGCGCTGTGTCGAACTCGAGCAGTTGTTGTTCCCGGAGGACGATCCGTGGCAGGCGGTGTCCTTCCACTCCGAACTGGCTGGACAACACAACCGCTATATCGTCGCGCGCGACGAGGCCGGGCGAATGGTCGGCTATGCGGGTATCGCGCTGCTCGGTGACGCCGAACACCCCGAGGCCGAGGTGCATACCATCGGCGTCGATCCAGGCTGCCATCGCGGCGGTGTCGGCACGATGCTGCTGGAGGCGCTGCTCGCCGAGGCCGGTAAGCGCGGCGGGCCGGTCTTCCTCGAGGTGCGCACCGATAACGCCCCCGCCATCGCGCTCTACGCCAAGCACGGCTTCCACATCATCGGCCTGCGCAAGAACTACTACCACCCGAGTGGTGCCGACGCGTACACCATGCGCAGACCGGAACTAGCAGCGAACCCCGCCTGGCGCCCGCAGCCGGCCGAATCGGCACAACCGAACGAGGTGCTTTCGTGATCGTCATGGGTATCGAAAGTTCCTGTGACGAAACGGGAGTCGGCATCGTGCGCCGACACCCCGACGGCACCTGTGAACTGCTCGCCGACGAGGTCGCCTCCAGCGTCGAACAGCACGCCCGCTTCGGCGGTGTGGTCCCGGAGATCGCCTCGCGCGCACATCTCGAGGCCATCGTGCCCGCGATGCGCCGAGCGCTGGCCGCCGCGGGCATCAGCAAGCCCGACGCACTCGCGGTGACCATCGGACCGGGACTGGCCGGTGCGCTGCTGGTCGGCGTCGCGGCCGCGAAAGCCTATGCGGCAGCGTGGGATGTGCCGTTCTACGCACTGAACCATCTCGGTGGACACGTCGCGGTGGACACCCTCGAACATGGCCCGATGCCGCCGTGCGTCGCGTTGCTGGTCTCCGGCGGGCACACGCATCTGCTGCACGTCACCGATCTGGCCGAGCCGATCGTCGAACTGGGCAGCACCGTGGACGACGCGGCGGGCGAAGCCTTCGACAAGGTCGCCCGGCTACTCGGCCTCGGCTTCCCGGGCGGACCGGCGCTGGATGCCGCTGCGGCACACGGCGATCCGAAGGCCATTGCCTTCCCCCGCGGTATGACCGGCCCGCGCGACCCCCGCTACGATTTCTCCTTCTCCGGCCTCAAAACCGCCGTCGCCCGCTACGTCGAGGCGGCCCAGCGCAACGGCTTCACCGCCGATGAACTTCCGATCCCGGACATCGCGGCATCGTTCCAGGAGTCGGTCGCCGACGTACTCACCATGAAGGCGGTACGTGCCGCCCAGGATGTCGGTGTGCAGACCCTGGTCCTCGGCGGCGGCGCCACCGCGAACTCCAGAATCCGCTCGATGGCCGAAGACCGCTGCGCCGCGGCCGGATTGCGCCTGCGCGTCCCCAAACCCCGCCTGTGCACCGACAACGGCGTAATGATCGCGGCCCTCGGCGCCCACGTAATCGCAGGCGGCGCAACCCCATCCCCCCTGACCGTCGCCACCGACCCCGGCCTCCCGGTCTCCGTCAGCCAAGTCGGCTGACTCTCGTACCCCGCTGTGCCCAGGGGGTGCGATCTGTGCACGTCGTGTGCCGTACCCGGCTTACCTCCCGCAGGTCGCATTGTCGAGAGTTTGCCGAGGGTAGTCGAATGGCGGCTGTGGGTGGGATTCTGAGCAACCATTCGACTACCCTCGGCGGGGGAGCTGCGTCTGGATGGTGGCAGCGCGCAAAATTGCTCCGGCTGCCGAACCACCCTGCCTGGTTTTCAGTCGTGGGGCCCGACCAACTGCACCGACAGCCCCGCGCTCGATCCCGAATTCGCCCTGGGCGGGAATGGAATCCGCGATTGCGCGGGCGCCTGTGTTGGCTCCAGTTGCGGCGCCGATGACGCCGGGCCGCGGTCCTGCCCCGACGACCCGGCACCCGGCGAATTCGGGTTTCCGAACAGCGGTCCGAGCAACTCGGGGAACGGAATCGGCGGCAGGTTCGGATCCGGGCGTAGCGTCGGCGCGGACGGGGTGGTCCCGACGGGCGACGAGGCGGTCGAGGTGGCCGGTTGGCCGCGGTCCGGAGTGAGCGAGGGGATACTGGCGCCGGAGGGCCGGTTGGTGCTCTCCCGGTTCGGGCCGGTGGTCGAAGTGGCCGCACCGGTCGGTGGCACCACCGTCATCGGCGCCGTGGGTAGTTGGGCACTGCTGGTGGTGCCCGCGGGGGAGATCTCGTCGTCCCCGGTCGGTGCGAAGGTCTTCACCCCGTAGCCGATGACCAGGCCGACCACCACGATCGCGCCCGCCAGCGTGCCGGCGACCTTGGTGAAGGTACCGACCGGCGCGTCGGCGGCGCCGACGACCGGGAACACCGACGGCTGCACCGAATCCGCCACCAGCGCGGCACCTTTCGCGATCACCGCCTCCGGATCGTCGATGGTGTGCACCGGAATGTCCAGCGCGCGTTCGAGGGTGGACAGGACGGCCGGAATATTGGCCCCGCCGCCGATCACGATGACGGCCTGCGGAAACGTGGGCGCCCGCGCGAAAACCGCGGCGACGAAAACGGCGGTCTCGCGCAGCAGATCCGAGATCAGTTCCTCGAAGTCGGCCCTGGTCAGCTTGAGCGGCTGCCCGGCGACATGATCGATGGTCACGGCGGGTGCGATCGATAGGTGTTCCTTGGCGGCGCGGCCGCGGTTGGTCAGCATGCCCCGGTTGGGGCGGGTGCCGCGCCGGGCGTAGTGCAGATCTACCAGGTGGTGATAGATCAGCTCGTCGACGGCGTTGCCGCTGATCGCCGCGGTGCGTTCGGTGCGCAGGATGGTGGCATCGGCTTGGTCGGCCACGGTGACGCTGAGACCGGTCGCGCCGAGGTCGACAATGGCGACCGTTTCGTAGCGGTCCACGAGCCCGGTGTACCGCAAATACGTAAGTGCCGCAGTACCTTCCGGCACCAGCCGCAGATCGCGCTGTTTGCCGGTGGCCGACCGGATCACCTGCGCCTGCTCTTTACTGCGATAGGCAACCGCGACGCTGGTGGGCGGGCGACCGGCGGCGGAGTCGACACCGACCGATTTCGCACCGGCGAAGCGCGCGCCGACCGGATGCGTCGGAAAGGCCACGTCATAGGAGAGCTGCGTGGTCGGAAGCTGGGTGGTCATGAGCTCGATCGAGGACGCGACGAGATCGCCGAGATCGGAGTGGGCCGCGTCCGCGGAGACCACTCGATAGTCGAAACTCTGCGCGCCATTGGACGCGGTAGCGACCAGCGCCGAGCACACGACCTCGTTACCGGCCGATATGCCGAGGGATGTTCGCATGTCACCTCCCTTCGAGCGGATGGTCATGGTGTCGCCGACCATCTCGAATGGACAGCCGGACAGCTCGCGTGGATGGCGAGCGATCCGGACGCGGGACCGGGCCGACCCATTGTCCGGATGGGTCGCTGGGACGGCCATGGATCACGTGTGGTCTTGCCCTCTGGTGAAGCTTCTTGTTTGAAAAACGCTGGTGTTGTGACGCTGGTACTGACGTTGATCTTGCTCTTGCGGAGCGGGTATTGCTCTGTGGCACTGGGTGTTTCGTGACGCTTGGTGCTCCCCCCGAAGCGCCGGTTCGTGACGAACACGGCGAGCGGAGCACGACCGTCGTCAATACTGTCACAATCCGTTATCCGAACGTTACAGATTTGCCGAAGTCTTGGGAAGCCCTCAGAGATCTGGGCGTGGCGTGGCGTACGCGTGTCGGAAAAATGACACGCGTAGGCGGGGACCAATGGTTTTGGCACCGTCCAACCTTGAGCGCTGGCACTCTCATGTATAGAGTGCTAGTCGGCACTGTGTGATGTGCGTGTGCCAGTTCGACTACTGAGCAGGGGTCCCGGCACCCGCGACGACGGGGCTGATGCGCAGGGTCGAGTTCGAGTGACCGTCGGCGACTGCTTGCGGGTCGCTCGATACAAACCGATACCGATGGTCCGGGACAACAGTTCCGGACGACCGTAAATCCCCTGAAAGTGGAGGGCTCAACGTGGCGAGCGTGAACATCAAGCCGCTCGAGGACAAGATCCTCGTCCAGGCCAACGAGGCCGAGACGACGACGGCCTCCGGCCTGGTCATCCCCGACACGGCGAAGGAGAAGCCGCAGGAGGGCACCGTCATCGCCGTCGGCGAAGGACGCGTCACCGACAAGGGTGACCGCATCCCGGTCGACGTCAAGGAAGGCGACGTCGTCATCTACAGCAAGTACGGCGGCACCGAGATCAAGTACCAGGGCGAGGAATACCTCATCCTGTCGGCGCGCGACATCCTGGCCGTCGTCACCAAGTAGCCGATAGGCACATGCGTTCCGCCCCGGTGTCTTTCGCGACCCGGGGCGGAGTGCGTTCGGCCCAGAACACACAGGAGCTGACAAAAACATGGCAAAGCAGATCGAGTTCGACGAGAAGGCTCGTCGTGCTCTCGAGCGCGGCGTCGACAAGCTCGCCGACGCGGTGAAGGTCACCCTCGGGCCGCGTGGTCGCCACGTCGTGCTCGCGAAGGCCTTCGGCGGCCCGACCGTGACCAACGACGGTGTCACCATCGCGCGCGATATCGACCTCGAGGATCCGTTCGAGAACCTCGGCGCGCAGCTGGTCAAGAGCGTCGCGACCAAGACCAACGATGTCGCCGGTGACGGCACCACCACCGCCACCGTGCTGGCCCAGGCGCTGGTGCGTGCGGGTCTGAAGAACGTTGCGGCGGGCGCGAATCCGATCGTGGTGGGTTCGGGCATCGCCAAGGCCGCCGACGCGGTCTCCGAGGCGCTGCTCGCGCTGGCCACCCCGGTCTCCGGTGAGCAGGCCATCGCACAGGTCGCCACGGTCTCCTCGCGCGACGAGGAGATCGGCGAAATGGTCGGCAAGGCGCTGACCACCGTCGGCAAGGACGGCGTGGTCACCGTCGAGGAGTCCTCGACACTGCAGACCGAACTCGTCGTCACCGAGGGCGTCCAGTTCGACAAGGGCTACCTCTCGCCCTACTTCGTCACCGACGCCGACAGCCAGCAGGCCGTCCTCGAGGATGCCTACATCCTGCTGAACCGGGAGAAGATCAGCTCGCTGCCCGACCTGCTCCCGCTGCTGGAGAAGATCGCCGAATCCGGCAAGCCGGTGCTGATCATCGCCGAGGACGTCGAGGGCGAGGCGCTGTCCACCCTGGTGGTCAACTCGATCCGCAAGACCCTCAAGGCTGTTGCGGTGAAGGCACCGTTCTTCGGTGACCGGCGCAAGGCCTTCCTCGACGACCTCGCCGTCGTCACCGCGGGCACCGTGGTCAACCCGGATCTGGGCATCTCGCTGCGCGAGGCGGGCATCGAGGTGCTCGGCAAGGCGCGTCGCATCGTCGTCACCAAGGACGACACCACGATCATCGACGGTGCGGGCACCGCCGAGGACATCGCGGCTCGTGGCGCGCAGCTGCGGCGCGAGATCGAGGCCACCGATTCCGATTGGGATCGGGAGAAGCTCGAGGAGCGCCTGGCCAAGCTGGCAGGCGGCGTCGCGGTGATCAAGGTCGGCGCGGCCACCGAGACCGCGCTCAAGGAGCGCAAGTACCGGGTCGAGGACGCGGTCAGCGCGGCCAAGGCCGCCGTCGACGAGGGCATCGTGCCCGGTGGTGGCACCGCCCTGGTGCACGCCGCGGCCAAGCTCGTCGAACTGCGCGACTCGCTCTCCGGCGACGAGGCCATCGGTGTCGAGGCGGTGCGTACCGCACTGTCGGCGCCGCTGTTCTGGATCGCCACCAATGCGGGCGTGGACGGTTCCGTGGTGGTCAGCAAGGTCACCGACGGCAAGGAGGGCTTCAATGCCGCCACCCTCGCCTACGGTGATCTGCTCACCGACGGTGTCGTCGACCCGGTCAAGGTGACCCGCTCCGCGGTCGTGAACGCGGCGTCGGTGGCCCGGATGATTCTCACCACCGAGAGCGCCGTGGTCGACAAGCCCGCCGAAGAGGAGCACGACCACAGCCACCACGGTCACGCGCACTGAGCGCAGGCCGCACGGCAGAAGGCCCCCGGGACCGCACGTCCCGGGGGCCTTCGTGTTGTGAACAATATGAACGCAATGGCGCGCAACAAGTCGAAAAATATCAATCGCGAGAACTGATTCCGACTCTGGTCGGCGAAGTTCTAAGAGGCGACAGGTGGGTGCTCAGCGGCGATGGCGGCGAGCAATCTGGCACGCAGGGCGGCGGGCGGCTGGGCCGCCGTCGCCTCCGCGAGAGTGCCGAGGACTTCCTTCGTCTGCTGGACTTCGATCATGAATTCCGCGCGTAGTACGGGGTCCTCGCCGTCGAGCACTTCCTGCAACGCATTGTGGTCTTCGTCGTCGATCGATCCGAGCGCGACGGCGTGCGCGAGATCGATCCGGGCTTCGTTCACCTCACGTCACCCCCAAACTTTTCTTCAGTCGTGTCAATCCGTCCCGTATACGGGACTTAACGGTCGGTAACCCTACGCCGAGGAAGTCGGCGACTTCCGCGTAGGTTCGCCCGCCGTAGTAGGCGAGCGAAATGGCCTCCCGCTGAGTCTGTGTCAATGTCCCTAGACCCAGCTGGACGGCCTGCTGCTCGAGCCTTCGCTCCACTTCTTCGGTGACCTCATCGAATTCGTTGCCGAGAACCCTTATCCCATAGGCGACTTCGCGCAGGGTATGGGCCTGTTCGGCGCGGACCCGGTCGACGGCCCGCCGATGGGCGAGGGTCATCAACCATGTCACCGCGGAACCTTTGGTCGCGTCGAAACTGGACGCGGTCCGCCAGATCTGGAGATACACCTCCTGGGTGGTCTCCTCCGCGTAGCCGGGGTCGTGCAGGACGCGTAGCACCAAGCCGAACACGCGCGCGCACGTTCGGTCGTACAGCTCGGCGAATGCTTCCTGGTCGGACCGGCCGCAACGTTCGAGAAGTGCGGCGAGTTCGATACTTTCGGCGGCGCGTGCCGTTACCGCAGATTCCACCCGATTCGACGCAATGGTGGGTGGGATGGCTTCTCTTCGGAACGAGTCGCCCTCTGCGGCCGGCGGCCGCGTTGTCACAACGCTCCATTCTGTGTCATCGGTCACTACCGTAGCGGGCCGCTATCGGACCTCATGCGGTGGGGTATCAGCCAACCGCATGCGAGTCGGCAACTTCCCGGTAAACCTCGACACGCCAGACGCTTCTGGAGAGGACACGCCATGACACGCCGCCGGTTTCGCGAAACGCCGTATCTACAACCGACTTCGGCTTGTGACCATCGCCGGGTGTTTGCTAGGCATTCGGCGCGCCGCGCCACATGGATGGGAAGAAGTTCGTTTTAGACGGCCATCCGACGACGGTTGCGTCGAGCGTGCATCTCCCGCTCGGTTTCGGACATGCCGCCCCAGATGCCGTAGGGCTCGCTGACTTTGAGCGCGTGGCTGCGGCACTGCATGAGCACCGGGCAGGCCCGGCAGATCTCCTTGGCGCGCATCTCGCGTGCGGTGCGGGCGCGGCCGCGTTCACCGTCCGGATGGAAAAACACCGCGGAGTCCTGGCCTCGGCAGGATCCTCGCATCTGCCAGTCCCAGACGTCCGCGTTCGGTCCGGGGAGGTGGGTAGGCATGGGCATGGTGAACTCCTCGTGGTGCGAGCTCGTCAGCGTTGTCGAGCAGTTGTTCTGCAACAGTTGTGGCCACGGCGCTGGGTCGGCGGCGTGCCATGGGCTCGCCTATTGCGGTCGCTGCAATTTCGCGCGGCGCCGACCGTGGCGATGAGTTACGTTAGGTCCAGCCGCGAAATTCCGTCAATAGTTCGATGCAGCAGTTTTCTAAATCTTAAGCTGCGAAAATTAACCTCGAAGCTGTTTACTTTGTGGGCCCGTCCGGTAATACTGTTCGGTTGGCCAGAGGCTGGTATGTCTTCGCATGGCGTCAGTATTCCGCATTCCCGCAGGTGGGAACCGGTCGGTGGTTGCATCCCCGTGTGGTAGCGAGTAGGCGAAGAAGTGGGTCCTATCACACCGCCGACGGCTCGCTACGATGTCCGGTCGATCGGAGATGGCAGAAACGGGGCGCTGAGGTTAATTGCGCGAAAAGCATGTGAATTCCGGTCACACACGCTATGTGATTGCCGGAAGTACTTTTACTTGATTGAAACATGGCGACGGCGATGAAATGCTCAATATTAGCCGGAAGTACCTGATGGACGGTTTCTCGCTGCGCGGCCACCTGCGGCGCTCGGGTTAGAGTTCGGCGTGCTCGTGCCTGCTTCCCCTATATATGTCGAGTCCGCCATGCTTGCCGAGGCGGCTTTCGGTGCCTGCCCGGGCCGTGCCGCCACCGAGTTGCCAACCGCCGTGAACCCGCTCGATTCCTGGCATCGGGCGGTGATTTTCGGTGGTCAGGGTCGCTACGCCGCGGCACGTGAAGAGTTGCGGGTATTGCGCGCACACAGCACCGATCCGGTGTTGCTGTCGCTGGCCGCGAGTACCGAGGGCTCGTTTCTGCGTCAGCTCGGCTGGCATGCCCGTGCCGCCGGATACGACGGTCGCGCGGCCGCGTTGATCCTGCCGACGGGGGATGCGGTCGGTCCCGAACGCGTGGACGCGATCTGTGACGCGCTCACCGGTCTCGCGGCCGACGCGCTCGGCATCGGCCGTTTGGCGCTCGCTTCCCGCCTGCTCCGGCGCACTCATGACGCGATGACCCAGGCGCAGTCGCCGCACGGCTGGCGAACACTGATCCGGTGGCATTGGGTCTGCGCGGAGACCGCACTCGCTGCCGGCGCCGCCGACACCGCCGCGCCCCATGCCGCGACGGCCCTCGCGCTGGCCGAGGACGGACCGTCCGTCCGGCACCGGGTCAAGTCCCGGCTCCTGGTCGCAGCGACCGCCGCGGCAGCCGGTGATGTCGAGCATGCGCGAACGCTCGCCGATGAGGTCGCCGAGCAGTGCCGTGAGCACGGATTGCTCCCATTGCGTTGGGCTAGTTCGATGTTGCGCTCCGGGGTGTCCACGGGGGCTCGCGCGAGCGCGGCCGCGACCGATGCGCAGGGGTGCGCGCAGGCAATCCGCCGTCGTGGCGGGCACTTTCGTCCCATGAGTGATTCCCGAGTCTGATCAAGACACCACCGTGTTGCCCGGATCCACGGGTTGTATCGCTATTGTTAGACCCGTTCCGCCCCTTCGGCGGAAGCACTGGTCATCACTACCGGTGCCACTTGTAACGCCAGGAAATTCTCTGACGATGACGAACACGGGCGAAGAGTTGGACCTCGCCGTCGCTGCCGCTGCGCAGGGCGACAGATCCGCTTTAGCCCAGGTACTCGAATTGGTCCGCCCGTTGGTGGTGCGCTATTGCCGCGCGCGGATCGGCGCCGCGGAGCGTGGACAGCTCTCTGCGGACGACGTCGCGCAGGAGGTATGTCTGGCCGTGATGACAGCTCTGCCCCGGTATCAGGACCAGGGCAGGCCCTTCATGGCCTTCGTATACGGAATCGCTTCGCACAAGGTTGCCGACGCTCATCGCAACGCCGCCCGTAACAAGGCGGAGGCAATGGCCGAAGTACCAGATGTCATATCCACCGACCAGGGGCCGGAACAGCGAGCTCTCGAGTCCGAAACGAGCAGGCAGATGAACAGTCTGCTCGCGACGCTTCCGGAGAAGCATCGAGAGATTCTGATCCTGCGTTTGGTCATGGGTTTGTCAGCAGAAGAAACCGCAGTCGCCGTGGGCAGTACGGCGGGTGCGATACGCGTCGCCCAACACCGGGCGCTCGCGAAACTGAAGTCACAAGTGGCGAGGGCAGGTGAAATGTATGGCTAGGGATGGCGAGCGCGGTCGGGGCGACTGGAAGGCGCGACGTGGATCGCGAAACAGCGGTCCCTACGCCGGGAGTGGTGACACCGGTCCGGTGGACATCGCGGCGGTACGCAGAGACGATGCGCTGATTGATGCCATTGCTAGCAACGGCCCGGTACAGACCGACAGCGCGGAGGAGTTTCAGCTCGCGTCGCTGCTGGCGGACTGGCGAGCGGAGCTGATTTCTCCGCCGTTGCCCGCTGAACCGAACCTCGATGAGATCGTTGCCGCGGTCAATCAGGAGATCGGTGCCCGGCAGGTCCGGATCGGTGCGCAGTCCGGTGGGCGACTACGGCTTATCCGTCCGATTCTCGGGACGGCTGCCGCGCTGGCTCTGGTCATCGGTGGTCTTTCGGCGTTCTCCTATGGCGCCGCTCCTGGTGATCCGCTCTGGCGGGTCAAGGAAGTCGTGTTCAGCGAACAGGCGCAGTCGACCGTGGTGCAGCGCGCCGACAGCGATCTGGCCAACGCGAAAACGATGCTCGCTCAGGACAATCCGGAGCAGGCAAGGGAAAAGCTGGAAGGCGCCAAGGCGAATGCCGAGCTGATCGACGATCCGGTCAAGCGGGACAAGCGAATCAACGAATTCAACGTCTTGCTCGCGGAGTTGAACAAGATCGCTCCGGAGATCGGGAAGTCGCTCGCGGCGAGCACGACATCGACGACGACACCCAACCCGACGGCAACCGACGGCACCAACTCGCCGACCGCCAAGCCTTCCGGCGATGCTGGTTCTACCTCCTCGGTCGTGCCGCCGGTCGATTCGAAGGTGCCGACGACAGAACCGAACACACCGGGCAAGTCGACACTGCCGACAACCGCACCGCCGGTGACCACTCCCGCTCCCGAACAGCCCACCCAGCCCGGTCATCCGACTCAGGCTCCGCCGACCACCGTGGGAACCCAGCCCACGGGGGTCGTGCCGAGCGTGGATTCCGGCCCGCCCGCGCAACCCCCGACTCATCAGCAGCCGCCGACCTTCGTGGTTCCCACCGGTTTGCCGTCTTTGCCGGGGTTGCCCGGATCGGGGCCGGCCACTTAATCGAAGTCGATACTCCAACAGCGCTTTGGTTCGTGAGAAGCGCTCGATCCAGCAGAAGCGCTGTGGCGGATGCATATCCGCCACTTCCGCGCGTGCGTGGGTGCGCGGACATTCGAATTGTTGTGCATGAACCGATCGCCGACCGGCGGTCGGCTTTTTGTCTGTCAGCTATTTCACATCGCGCCCGCGCGTCAGCGCGCTGTGTGTGGGGCGCGCGATGTCAGCTGTCGAACCCGTCGAATCCGTCGCCGTGGAAGGCCTCGTTCATCGAGGCGTCCGCGTATCCCCGGCAGTAATCCCAGGTGACATACGCTTCCGGCATCGGGTCGTAGGCGGGCTCGTGCGGGCGCACCGTGCCGTCGACCAGCAGCTGAAGCAGGTTGGCGCGCAGCATGTCCCAGTCGTGGTAGTGATCTTGTCTGCAGTCTTCGCAGCTGACCACGAGTCCTCGGATGCCACGGTGCGCTAGTAGTGCCTCATACACCGCAAGGTCGGCGAGATCCTCCTCGACCGCAAGGCGCTCGTGGGGATCCAGCGGTTCGCCGGGCTCGATGGCATCGAGCGCGGCGGACGGGTCGGAGGGGTCTCCGGCGAACGGATCCGGCGGCAAGCCAGGTGGTAGATGGTCACGCACACCCCCACGGTACGCAGAACAGGGTGCTCTTCGCCAGCTATGTGGCGCGCAAGTTTCGGTGGTGGGCTCAGTTCCGTGAGCGAGCGCAGCGAGTGAACCATGGGCACAGGCGCCCACGCGCACGACGGAGCCGAGCGCCAGCGAGGCGCAGTCGTGAGCGAGCGCAGCGAGTGAACCATGGGCACAGGCGCTCACGCGCACGACGGAGCCGAGCGCCAGCGAGGCGCAGTCGTGAGCGTGTTTGCGGGACAGATACCATGGGTGACAGGCCCCGGCCAGTATCCGACAGCGCTGGCGGAGCCGCTACCGTCCATCCCATCAGCTTCCACGACGCCGGCCAACCCGGCGTTCGTTGCTTTCGACGTCCAGGAGGAGTCGATCCGAATGAGTAATCCCGTATCGGGCGAACGAATCGCGGTCCGCCCTCCTACGGGTGGTGACGATCCGAACAAGATCGCCATGCTCGGCCTCACGTTCGACGATGTGCTGTTGCTACCGGCCGCTTCGGATCTCATCCCGAGCTCGGTGGAAACCTCCAGCCAGCTGACCCGTGAGATCCGGTTGCGCACCCCGCTCTGCAGCTCCGCCATGGACACCGTGACCGAGGCGCGGATGGCCATCTCCATGGCGCGCGCGGGTGGCATGGGCGTGTTGCACCGCAATCTGGCCGTCGCCGATCAGGCCGCGCAGGTCGAGACCGTCAAGCGGTCCGAGGCGGGCATGGTCACCGACCCGGTGACCTGTCGCCCCACCGACACCCTCGCAGAGGTCGACGCGATGTGCGCCCGCTTCCGCATTTCCGGACTGCCGGTGGTGGATGAGACCGGCGCGCTTGTGGGCATTATCACCAACCGCGATATGCGCTTCGAGGTCGATCAGAACCGGCGGGTCGCCGATGTGATGACCAAGGCGCCGTTGATCACCGCGCAGGAGGGCGTCACCGCCGAGGCCGCGCTCGGTCTGCTGCGCCGCCACAAGATCGAGAAGTTGCCCATCGTCGACGGTAACGGCCGCCTGCGCGGACTCATCACCGTCAAGGACTTCGTCAAGACCGATCAGTACCCGAACGCCACCAAGGACCGTGACGGCCGCCTGCTCGTCGGCGCCGCGATCGGTGTCGGCGAGGACTCTTGGTCGCGCGCCATGACTTTGGCCGACGCCGGAGTCGACGTGCTCATCGTCGATACCGCGCACGGCCATCAGGCCGGTGTGCTGCAGATGGTGACCAAGGTCAAGGCCGAGGTCGGCGATCGCATCCAGATCGTAGGCGGCAATGTGGCCACCAGGGCCGGTGCGGCCGCGCTGGTCGAGGCGGGCGCGGATGCGGTGAAGGTCGGTGTCGGTCCCGGCTCCATCTGCACCACCCGCGTGGTCGCCGGTGTCGGCGCGCCGCAGATCACCGCGATCCTCGAGGCCGTCGCCGCGTGCAAGCCGTACGGCGTTCCGGTGATCGCCGACGGCGGCATCCAGTTCTCCGGTGATATCGCCAAGGCCATCGCGGCGGGCGCGTCCACCGTGATGCTCGGCTCGCTGCTGGCCGGTACCGCCGAGTCCCCGGGTGAGCTGATCCTGGTGGGCGGCAAGCAGTTCAAGAGCTACCGCGGCATGGGTTCGCTGGGCGCCATGCAGGGCCGCGGCCAGGCCAAGTCCTACTCCAAGGACCGCTACTTCCAGGACGACGTGCTCGCCGAGGACAAGCTGGTGCCCGAGGGCATCGAGGGGCGGGTGCCGTTCCGCGGACCGGTCAACCAGGTGATCCATCAGCTCGTCGGCGGGCTGCGGGCAGCCATGGGCTACACCGGGTCGCAGTCCATCGCGGATCTGCAAGAGGCGCAGTTCGTGCAGATCACCGCGGCGGGGCTCAAGGAGAGCCACCCGCACGACATCACCATGACCGTCGAGGCGCCCAACTACACTGGTCGCGGCTAGCCCGGTTGACGTTTGTGTACTGGACGGAATGGTCCGGGCATGATTGAGCTGCTCGCGAGTCGTTGCGGATAGCGCAACGGCCTCGCGAGACGAGGTGAGGGGTCGGGACGATCAGTCCTGACCATCGCACTTACTTGCCCACAACGGAGCGAGTCTTACGAGCGACCGTTCGCGGCCCGTCTCGTGTCCGAGTCGTCGAAGCGCATGCGCCGCAGGCGCGAGTCTCGACGGCTCGGACGCGAGACACCAGGGGGCCGCGAACACGCCGCGCCGGAGGCGCGGCCAAAGATACAGAGGAGCAAGCGTGCGCGACATGGTCGAGATCGGTATGGGTCGGACCGCCCGGCGTACCTATGAACTGGACGATGTCGATATCGTCCCGTCGCGGCGGACTCGTTCGTCGAAGCAGGTATCGCTGGCGTGGCAGTTGGACGCATACCGATTCGAGATCCCGTTCCTGGCGCACCCGACCGATGCGCTGGTCTCGCCGGAGTTCGCCATCGAACTCGGCAGGCTCGGTGGACTCGGCGTCATCAACGGTGAGGGGCTGTGGGCCCGGCACGCCGATGTCGCCGCCAAGATCGACCAGCTGCTCGAACTCGTCGCGAAGGGCGGCTATGAGCGTGCCGTCGGGCTGCTGCAGGAACTGCATGCCGCGCCGATGCAGCCGGATCTGCTGGCCGCCGCGGTCGCGCAGGTGCGGGCTGCCGGTGTGACGGTGGCGGTGCGGGTGAGCCCGCAGAACGCCCGCGCGCTGACCCCGGCGCTGCTGCAGGCCGGGATCGACCTACTCGTGGTGCACGGCACCATCATCTCCGCCGAACACGTCGGCGACGGTGAGCCGTTGAACCTCAAGACCTTCATCGCCGAACTGGATGTGCCGGTGGTGGCCGGTGGCGTGAGCGATCACAAGACCGCGCTGCACCTGATGCGCACCGGCGCCGCGGGCGTCATCGTCGGCTACGGTTCCTACCCCGGCGCGACGACCACCGGCGAGGTGCTCGGCATCGGGGTGCCGATGGCCACCGCCATCGCCGATGCCGCCGCCGCGCGTCGCGACTACCTGGACGAGACCGGCGGCCGCTATGTGCACGTCATCGCCGACGGCGATATTGCCACCTCTGGTCAGTTGGCCAAGGCCATCGCCTGTGGCGCCGATGCCGCCATGCTCGGGGTCCCGCTTGCGTTGGCCGCCGAGGCGCCTGGTCGCGGCTGGTACTGGCCGTCCTCGGCCGCGCATCCGTCGGTGCCGCGCGGTTCGCTGCTGCACGTGGAGGATCCGTGGGATCTGGGCGGCGAGTTGTCCGGTGATACCGGCGAGACGGTGCGTCCGAGCCTGGAGCGGGTGTTGTACGGACCCTCCGACGACCCGTTCGGCTCGCTGAATCTCGTTGGCGGCCTGCGTCGCTCGATGGCCAAGGCAGGCTACTCCGACCTCAAGGAATTCCAGCGCGTCGGCCTCAGCGTCCGCGCCTGACCCCAACCCCCTCGGCTCGCCGAGCGTAGTCGAATGGTGGTCGTCGAGGCAGTTCGCAGCCACCATTCGACTACCGTCGGCGTAGTACGGGTCAGCGGACGTGGGTGGGCACGGACCGCTCGCGGAGGAATTGCTGGATGGCGTGATTCACCGGGTCGGGGTGGGTCATGGTGACCGCCAGGCGGGCACCCGCGATCTCGATGAAGGTCGATGCGGTGAGATCGGCGGCCAGCTGCTGGGCGCGCTCGCGGGCGATGCCGCTGTCGGTGGCGTGAATCACCAAGGCGGGGCAGGTGATTTCGGATAAGCGATCCGATACCGAATCGCGGCCGAGCAGACAGCCCGCGGCGACCTCGATGCCTTCGCGGTCGCGGGCCAGCCAGCGTTTGGTCCAGATCGCCCGGTACCACTCGTCATCGCCGATCAGCCAATACGCGAGCTGTTCGACGGCCTCCTGCCGGGAGCCGTCGTCGTACCACTCGTCCAGGAATTTCTGGGTCGCCGTGGATTGCTCGGGCGTCGGGCCGTTCGCCTCGGTGCTGATCAGGATCAGCGCGGAAACCCGCTCGGGTGCGATGAGCGCGGTGCGCAGCGCGGTGAATCCCCCTTGCGCGGTGCCGCCGAACACGGCGCGTTCGGCGCCGAGATGGTCGAGCACGGTGAGGGCGTCGCGCGCGGCGGTCCAATAGGTGAACGGTAGTCCCTGGTCCCTGGTGCGGCCGTGTCCGCGCGCATCCCAGGACACGATCCGGAATTCCGGTGCGAGCGCGGCCATCTGGGATGCGAACATCGTCCGGTCCATGAAGAATTCGTGTGCTAGTAAGACCACCGGACCGTCGCCGCCACTGTCCTCGTAGTGAATGTCGGCGTCTATCGCGCGGGCGAAGGGCACGGCATGAGGATAACCAGCAGTGTGGGGGCGCGCGGGAGGATTTCCGCCGCTGACATCAAAGCCTCGCCGGCGCTCGGCTCCGATGCCGGCGATGCTGCTGTGCCGATGGTTCGCTCGCTGCGCTCCCTGCCGACTGCGCCTCGCTGGCGCTCGGGCTCCGCCGTCAGGGAGAACCCTGCTGTGCCGATGGTTCGCTCGCTGCGCTCCCTCACTAAACTGTTCGAGTGGCAGAAACTCAGAGACCGGTCCTCGTCGTCGACTTCGGCGCACAGTACGCCCAGCTGATCGCCCGGCGGGTCCGTGAATCGAGTGTGTATTCGGAGGTGATCCCGCATACCGCCACGGTGGACGAGATCGCCGAGAAGCAGCCGCTCGCGGTGATTCTGTCCGGCGGACCGTCCAGCGTGTACGCCGAGGGCGCGCCGCAGCTGGACGCGCGGCTGTTCGATCTCGACATTCCGGTCTTCGGCATCTGCTACGGCTTCCAGGCCATGGCGCAAGCGCTCGGTGGCACCGTCGCCCACACCGGCACCCGCGAATACGGCCGCACCGACCTCGATGTCGACGGCGGTCTGCTGCACGGCGGCCTGCCCACCAAACAGCCGGTGTGGATGAGCCACGGCGATGCGGTCACCGATGCGCCCGAGGGCTTCGAGGTCACCGGCACCAGCGCGGGGGCTCCGGTCGCCGCATTCGAGAACCGGGCCCGCAGGCTGGCCGGTGTGCAGTACCACCCGGAGGTGCTGCACTCGCCGCACGGTCAGCAGGTGCTCAGCCGCTTCCTGCACGAACTCGCCGGCATCCCCGCCACCTGGACCCCGGCCAATATCGCCGAATCGTTGATCACTTCGGTGCGCGAGCAGATCGGCGACGGCCATGCGATCTGCGGGCTGTCCGGCGGTGTGGACAGCGCGGTCGCCGCAGCGCTGGTGCAGCGCGCGATCGGCGACCGCCTGACCTGTGTGTTCGTCGACCATGGCCTGTTGCGGGCGGGGGAGCGCGAACAGGTGCAGCAGGACTTCGTCGCCGCGACCGGCGCCAAGCTGGTTACCGTCGACGCGGTGGACAAGTTCCTCGGCGAGATGAAGGGTGTCACCGATCCGGAGGAGAAGCGCAAGATCATCGGCCGGGAGTTCATCCGGTCGTTCGAGGATGCGGTCTCCGAGGTCGTCGTGGAACAGAGCGGTGGCGCCGAGCCCGAGGTCGAGTTCCTGGTGCAGGGCACGCTCTACCCGGACGTCGTCGAATCCGGTGGCGGCAGCGGCACCGCGAATATCAAGAGCCACCACAATGTCGGCGGTCTGCCCGACGATCTGGAGTTCGACCTCGTCGAGCCGTTGCGGTTGCTGTTCAAGGACGAGGTGCGAGCGGTCGGCCGCGAACTCGGGCTGCCCGAGGAAATCGTTGCCCGCCAGCCGTTCCCGGGGCCCGGCCTGGCCATTCGCATTGTCGGCGAGGTCACCGCGGACCGCCTGGAGACGCTGCGGCAGGCCGATGCCATCGCGCGCGAGGAGTTGACCGCCGCCGGACTCGATCGCCAGATCTGGCAGTGTCCCGTGGTGCTGCTCGCGGATGTGCGCAGCGTCGGCGTGCAGGGCGACGGCCGCACCTACGGCCATCCGATCGTGTTACGCCCGGTATCCAGTGAGGACGCGATGACCGCCGACTGGACCCGGCTGCCCTATGACGTACTCGAGCGCATTTCCACTCGCATCACCAATGAGGTGGCCGAGGTCAACCGGGTTGTCCTCGATGTGACGAGCAAGCCGCCGGGCACCATCGAATGGGAGTGACCCCGCAATCGGGCCTGATTTGCCGGATTTCGGGAGTACCGTCAGCCGGATAGACCAGTTCCCCAGGGGGTCCGGATGGCAGCGAAGAAGCCGCTCTGCACCTTCCACGCGGTCGTCGAGGCGCCGTGTGGGGTGGTGGCTGCGCTGCTCACCACGGTGAGCGCGGGCCCGGTCGGTCCGGACAACGCCTTCTTCCTCGTCGACGGGCCCGACCCCGAGATCGAGTTGCGCGGCGGCCCGAATGAATTCCGGGCCGCGATCGCCGGGGATCTCAATGGGATTCGGGTCGAGGTGGATCGGGCGCAGGCGATGTTCGCGGTCGAGGGGCAGCGGTGGTTTCGCGCCGAATGTCGAGTGCTGCCGCATCCGAAGGGCGCTCGGGTGATCCAGCAGATGTTCAACGTCGCGACCAGTGGGCGGTGGATGGTGCCGATGATCGCGCGGGGTGTCGAGGGCAAGCAGCGGGTGAGTATGCAGCGGCTACTCGACCGGATCAGTGAGCATTTGGGCTGCCCGGCCTATTTGGAGTAGTTGTGGGCGGCGGTGTACGGCCGAGGATGAGTTGCCCGAGCAATAAGCCGCCGCCGAGGTAGCTCCGGCTCGGTGTCAGCGGCATGAAACGGCCGATCGGGATTCCCGTATGGTCGGTCGGTTCGTCGTGGGTGTCGAACTGTTCCATGGGCATTGGCGTTCTGCTCCTCCGGAAAGAGAATGGCCCGTCCGCGGGACGGGCCATTCGGGTGATCAGCGGGGTCTACGCGGGGATATGACCAGGAAGATGCCGACCACGATGGCGGCGATCACGACGACCCAGCCGAGCGAGGCCACACCGGTGGCGGTCATGGTGGCCGGGCCGATGAAGGCCCAGATACTCACACCGAGGGCGAGCAGTCCGACGATCAGCAGGGAGACGGACGGTCCTCGCTTGGTGACGTTGTCATCGGTGGGGTCAGCCACGGTGCACCTCCGCATTGCCGGTCCGGACATGGACTTTCAGGTCGAGCACCGGCGCGCCGTCGGCATGCGGGCCGGTAATACCGGTGGGGCAGTTGACATCTCCCAGATTGACGGTGCAATCGGTGCGCACCGCCATGCCCTCGGGCAGCAGGATTTTGGCGTCGCCGAGCCAGACCGCGACCTCGACGGTCCGGTTTTCGGTCAGGTTCAGCGACCGCAGATCCAATGTGCCTGTCCCCACCGTCAACTCGTACTTCGGGGCCAGGTCGGCCATCGAGGTCGGCGCCCAGGTGCGATCACCGACGGTGGCGCTGTCGAATTCGATCGGGCCGAGCATCGATGCCAGCACCACGAATCCGGCGAGCGGTGCGGTCAATACCAGCAGGCCGAAGCCGCGACGGAGGAATGCGCCGATCACCAGACCCAACCCGATGACCGCCAGCGCCACCGCGCCGATGCGTCCCGGTGTCATCCACTCGACGCCGGAGGCGGCCAGCGCACCCGCTCCCGCGGCGGCCAGGATGGCCAGGCCGAGCACCACCGGGGTGAGCCGGGAGCGGGGACGCTTCGGCGGGGGCGCGACGATGGTGCGGGTCGGGGTGGGTTCGGGGAGATCCCAGGCGAGCGGTGCGACGCCGAGCGGGTCCCAGGACGGTGGGGTCAGACCGGTCGGGGTCGCGGCCGTAGTGCGGGATGGGGGAGTGCTTGTGCGCGAGGTGGATTCGGTTCGCGATGAGCTACTGCCGCTTTCCGAGTCGGTGTCGCTCGCACTGGACGTAGCGCCAGGTTGTGTGGTGTCGCGACCTGTTGCGCTGGACGTCGTGGTCCCGCCGGTCGTGTGCGGCAATTCGGAGGCGGGGATTCCCGGCGCTGTTCCGTTGTCGGGCGTTGTGGTCCCGACGGGAGGCGCTGTGGTTCCCGCGTCGCCCTGGTCGAGCAGGACGGTGTCGGGATCAGCCGGCGTAGTGCCCGCATCGATCGGCGTGCCGCCCGTTTCGATCAGTTCGGTTTCAGCGTCGCCATTTTCGGCATCCGGCAAGCGAGCCGTATCCGGATCTGCCTGCTGCGCCGAGGTATTCGGTGCTGTCTGTGCCGGAGTATCCGGAACATATGCGTCCGGCAACTTCGTGTACGGGGTGTACATCGGCGGCACATCGGGGGCGTAGAAGTCGCCGGGCATCGTGCGCGGGGGGAATGCCGCCCCGGGGTAGCCGGTCGCGGTGAGACCGCCGTCGAAGCCACCGAGCGAACTCGTGCCGGGCGGCGGCTGCGGGTTTCGCATATGCAGCATCCACCAACCGGCCAGCATCAGCGACATGCTGATCATGCCCGAGCCGGCCAGTCCGACGCCGACGGGTCCGATGGTGCTGACCGCGATGGCGAGTGCCACGATCAACACGATGGTCTTGGTCTGCGACTGCGAGCTGTGCCCCTTGCCGAACAGCGACTCGGCCGCCGAGGACTGATCACCCGCTTCGCTGAACAGCAGCCAGGCGAGCAGGTAGAGCACAATGCCCGCTCCGCCGAAGATTGTCGACACCACGAGCGCGACCCGCACGAGCACCGGATCGATCCCGTAGCGCTGCCCGAACCCGGCCGCGACGCCCGCGATCGGACCTTGCCGCGGCAACCGGACGGGCCGCGACTGCCACATCTGGTGAATCTGATCGCCGAAGCTCGTTTTCGTCATGGTTTCCATGGTCGTGCTGACCAGCACTTCGGCGCATCGGGGGGAACCCTGAGAAAATCTCTGATCTCTTTGGACCAAGCGGTCTCTTGTTTAGTCGCAGGGCGGACGGTAGGAGAGTTGGGGCAGGTAGCGCTGCCAGAGTTCGGGAGTCATGAGGGTGGCGGTGGCATGACAGATGCGTTCGATCGCGTGCTGCTCGTCCAGATCCCACAGTCGACGCTCGCCACCGCTGCTCGAGGCGGACAGATAGTCCCCTTGTGGATGGAACTGGATGAACCAGACGTTGGGGCCGGGCGGTGCGATGGAACTGGACACGAGGCGGGGATGACGGCGATCAGTGAAGTCCCACAACCGCACCATTCCGTCGTTTCCGCTGGTGGCCAGGGTCTTGCCGTCGGGACTGAACGAGGTCGAGATGATCGCCAGATTATGTGCGGTGACCCGGTCACCGATCGGTTCGGGCGATGCCGGGTTACTGATGTCCCAGACCTGGAAGGTTTCGTTCGCCACGGTGACGGCGGTGCGGCCGTCGGGGTGCATGATCACGTCGAGCATCAGCGGCGAGTGCTCCGGCGGGGATGTACCCATCCGGACAGGGCGGTCCGGGTTCGAGATATCCCACAGAGTCAGCCTGGTTCGCAAGGCTTCGCGCTCGCGTTCATCCGGGCAGGCGGTGAACAGCTCCTCGAACTGGTCCACGATGAGCAGTCGACGTTGTTCGGCGCTCCACTGGTCGAGTGCCGTGCACACCTCGTCGGCGGATGGCTCGGCTATCGTGCTGTCCGCGTGAAAAGCCTTGGCCAGCGCCCGGAGCGGCCTCGCCCCGGGTGTCATCGTGGCGGTCGACCAGTTGTCGGTAACGGCGGGTATGAGTCCCGCCGCCAACAGCGAGGACTTGCCCGCACCCGATGCGCCGATCAGCACGACGACGCCATCCGCGTCGGCGGCGGCGCCCTGGACCAAATCGACGAGTTCGGCAGTGGATCGGGTTCTGCCGAAGAAGAGGTCCCGGTGCTGCTTGCGATACGAGGTGAGTCCTAGGTAGGGACAGCCCGCGTCGTCCTCGTCATTCGGAGTCCAGGTGATGGCGGCCTGCCAGAGCCGTTGCCACTCACGCACTTCCAGCAACTGCCGACTGGTCTGCGACTCGGCCTTCTTGGCCAGGTCGATCAGGGTGAGCACCACCGGAAGCAGCGATTCGAAGCGAGCCGGAACATTGCGCCCCGCCTTCCAATCGCTGATCCGCTGCACCGAAGCACTCGCGGTAGCCCGCGTACCCTGCGCGGCCCGCATCCTCGCTCCGGCCGCCGTGGCCACCCGTCTCAGCGTCGGATTGCCCGCGGCCGCATAGAGATCGGCGAATCGATGCGCGAAAACCGCACGCGGTGATCGGATTTCCCCCCGGGCCTCGGCGGTGGTTTCCCCTGCTACCACGTGCGCCCGATCTTTTTGGGCGACACAGACATAGGGGCAATTTAGCCGGTTCGAGGTGAGGTACGAGGCAGGCGACGGTGCGATCGTCGATCGCACCGCCGCCCTCGAAGTTGCCGGATTACAGGAAGATCCGGTCTCCTGTCACCGCGTCGGCGGCGGTGACCTCGGGTGTGTCGGCCGTGAGGGTCACATAGGACTGGATGGTGAGCGGGCCGCCGCAGTTCTTGACCACCAGGTGGTAGTCGTGGCTGACCAGATAGCCGGTGCCGCCGAGAGCCAGGTTCTTGGTGCCCACTTCGATCGGTTTGATCTCGCCGGCGCTGATCGACATGTCGAGGCTGACGCCGGCGAAGATCTTCGGGCCGATGCTGGCATCGAAGTTCGGCGAGGTCGAGTCGCCGCTGCCGCTGACACCGATACTGAACCCGGCGTCGAAGCCGATCCCGGCCTGGATATCGACTGTGAGATCGAGATCGACCGCACAGGCGACCAGATAGCCCGCCTTTATGGTGCCCGTCGCATTCGCGGGGATGGTGCCGTAGAAGGTGTTGTCCAGGAACACCTCTCGGTTGGTCGGCATTCCGTTGAGCGGGGGGACCGGGCGGAACTGTTCGTCCGTATGGCCGACGGTGAGCTCGAATCCCCCCGGCCCCGAGTAGTTCTTCTCGTGCGGCGCCATCCCCTGGGCGGCGGCGAATGGCGTGCCCGCCAATGCGATTCCGACCGCGGTGGCGGCGGTGAGCAGTACCGACTTGATGTTGATGATTCCTCCCCGAACCTGTGCTCGGCCCTCTGCGGCGCGAGTCCCCTGTGTTCAGTGGGACGTTTCCGGCCCGGAAGAAACGTATGGCGCGCGGTGGTGCGCTGCCGAGGCCGTTCTCCGGTGGGAGGTATGAAAAGTGCTGGTAGATGCGTTCGGGACCAGTTATCCGGTCCGGCGGAACACGAATCGGCTTCATATCCGTTCCGTGCCTCCCACGACGGCTGAGCGGCGGATAAGAACGACAGGTCAGCGCGGGTTTCTTGTCCGGACCGGACGGCATCGACGAAGATCAGGGTGATTCCTGATGGTCGGTGTCGGTGGGTCGTGCCAGTATCGAAGGCATGTACCCGTCCGTGCCCGCGTTCGATGCTGCTCGGGGGGCCGATCCCCGGGGTTTCGGCGCCGCGCCCGGGTTCGCGCCAGGCCCCGGCCGCTTCGGCGCCGCGCCGGCCCTGCCGCCGACACCGCCGTATCCGCGGATGGTGCGGCGTTCGGGTGGCCGGATCGTCGGCGGTGTCGCCGGCGGTATCGCCGATCACCTCGGGCTCGATGTGTTCAAGGTGCGGATGGCGTTCGTATTGCTGTCCGCGCTGGCGGGGGCGGGGATCGTCGCCTACGGGATGCTGTGGATCTTCACTCCGGGCGGCCATGATGCGGTGAAGCCGACCGGTAAGGAGCGCCGTCAGGCGATCGGGTTGGCCCTGCTCGGCCTCGGGCTCGCGGTCGGAGTGTCGTGGTTGTTCAGCGGTACCGCGGCGAAGGTGATCGTGCCGATCGTCGTGGTGGCGGTGGGTGCGGCGCTGGTGTGGCGCGAGTACGACACCGACGGCCCACGCTCGCTGCTCGGACTACCCGCTCGCCCGTCGGTGGTGACCTGGTCGCGCATCGTCGCCGGGATCACCATGATCGTGCTCGGACTCGGCGTGGTGGTGCTGGCCAGGATCGATCTGAGCTCGCTCGGCTCCGCGCTGATCGCGGTGGCGGTCACATTGATCGGCGCCGGTCTGCTGACGGTGCCGCTGTGGCTGCGCATGATGCGCGCACTGAATGCCGAGCGCGCGGCCCGCATTCGCAATGAGGAACGCGAGGAGATCGCGTCGCACCTGCATGATTCGGTGCTGCAGACGTTGGCGCTCATCCAGCGTCAGGCCGACGATCCGCAAGAGGTGGCCCGGCTGGCGCGCAGTCAGGAGCGGGAGCTGCGCCGCTGGCTCTTCGAGGATTCCGGGCCCGCGCAATCGAGTCTGGCCGCGGCGCTGCGCACGATCGCGGGCGAGGTCGAGGATCAACACGGGGTGAAGGTGACTCCGGTCACCGTCGGCGATGTGACGATGGACGGTGCCGACAGTGGGTCCGGCCTGCCGAAGGAGCATTTCACCGCATTGCTCGGCGCGAGCCGGGAGGCGCTGGTGAATGCCGCCAAACATGCGGGCGTCCCGGAGATCGATCTGTTCGCCGAGGCGGAACCGCATCAGGTGAGCATCTTCGTGCGCGATCGCGGTGCCGGCTTCGATATCGCGGCGGTGCCGCAGGATCGGCGGGGTGTCACGAAATCCATTCGCGCCAGAATCGAGCGGCGCGGCGGTCAGGTGGAGATCCTGTCCACGCCTGGTCGGGGCACCGAGGTGCGGATCATCATGCCGCGCACCGATTCCGGTGCCGATCGGGACCGGGCCGAGGCGGAACAGCCGGCCGGCGACGATCAGGTCGACGGAGTACGACAGACAGTTCGCAACGCCAAGTGATCGCCCGATGTTGCGACGCAGGTCGTAGCTCGGATGACGACGGCTGCGGTGGCAATTGTGGTACCGATGAAGTGCGGACGGCCTGCGGACGGTCCGCGCGTCAGGGTGGGGCGACCCACCGAGGGTGAGGAGAAGTAGGTGACCGTGCGGGTCTTTCTCGTCGATGATCACGCCGTATTCCGCTCGGGTGTTCGGGCCGAATTGAGCCGGGAGACCGATATGGAGGTCGTCGGAGAGGCCGGGGGTGTGGCCGAGGCGGTCGCCGGAATCAATGCCGCGCGTCCGGATGTCGTACTGCTCGATGTGCATATGCCCGACGGCGGTGGGGTCGCGGTGCTGGCCGGCATCGATGACGGTCCGGTATGCCTGGCGTTGAGCGTCTCCGATGCCGCCGAGGATGTGATCGCGGTGATCCGTGCGGGTGCGCGCGGCTATGTGACCAAGACGATCTCGGGATCCGAACTGGCCGATGGCATTCGGCGGGTCGCCGGTGGTGATGCGGTGTTCAGTCCGCGGCTGGCCGGTTTCGTCCTCGACTCGTTCACCGGCAAATCACCGGTCCCGGAGCCGCCGCTGGATCCCGAACTGGATTCGCTCACCCCGCGCGAACTGGAAGTGCTGCGGCTGCTCGCCCGCGGCTACACCTATCGGGAAATCGCGGAGAAGCTCTATATCTCGGTGAAAACCGTCGAGACACACGCGTCCAACGTGCTCCGCAAGACTCAGCAGTCCAACCGCAACGCACTCACCCGCTGGGCGCACCGCCGCCGCATCGACTGAGCAGCAAGTATTCCGGCTGCCGCGCGCTGCGCTGGTTGGTGCGCCGCGCTGGTTCCTACGCGCGGCGTGAAGTCGCGCGGCAGCTAAGAAGCTGTGGTGCAGCAGATTCCGGTCGCAGCGATCACATCATCGCGATGATGACGGCGATGATGAGGATCAGGCCGATCAGCAGGCCGATGGCGATGGCGAGCGGGGCATTGCTCGCTTCCTTCGACTTCGCCTTCGGACGCTGGGGTGCGGCGGCCGCTGGACCCGACGGGTTGCTGCGGTGCGGGCGCGGCAGCGGAGTCGAGTGCGGACTGCGCAGCCCCGATGCCGAGTTGCGGGCCGCCCATGCCGGAATGGTGCCGTCCTCGGTACGCACCGGAGCGCCGAGGATATACGGACCGGTGCCGGGACCGAATGCGGCGGTGAGGATTTCGTCCCGCGCCTCGGCCATGGTCGGCCTGCGCTGCGGGGCCGGTTCCATCATGTGCAGCAGCGCGTTGGTGAGCATGCCGCTGCGGCTGGGCGGGATGATCTGGGCCATTGCCGCGCGATAGACCACGGCATCGGTGTCGTCGTCCATTCCGAACGGCGGTTGCCCCTCGATCGCGGTGTAGAGCGTGGCGCCCAGGGAGAACACATCGCTGGCCGTGGTCGGCTGCGCGCCGCGCGCCACCTCCGGGGGAAGATAGGCGGGGGTGCCGGTGATCACGCCGTCCGGTTCGTCGGAATTGTCGGTCGCACCACGTGAGATGCCGAAGTCGCTGAGCTTGGCCATGCCGACGACGGGTCCGCGGTCGGCGACGAGGATATTGCCCGGTTTGATATCGCGGTGCACGATGCCCGCGGCGTGCGCGGCCGCCAACGCATCGGCGACCTGCGCCCCGATCTGCGCCACCTCGATCGGCGGCAGTGCGTTCACCAGCGCCAATGCCCTTGCGACACTGCGTGATGGCAGATGTTCCATCACCAGCCACGGCTCGCCGGCCTCGAGCACCACGTCGTAGACGGCGATGGCGTGCTCATGTGAGAGCTTGGCCGCGACCCGGCCCTCGTGCATGATCTGGTTGCGGATCTCATTGGCCTGCGCCTCCGGGAGTCCGGCGGTGGAGAGCACCTGTTTGATCGCGACATCCCGGTTGAGCAGGCGATCGTGTGCGAGCCAGACCGCGCCCATACCGCCGCCGCCCAGTTTCGACTGCAGACGGTAGCGGCCGGCAACCAGATAATCGGGGCCGACAATGGGACGAGCGCGTTCGGTCACGGTGCGAGGGTAGCGGAAAACAAGGCCAGCTGGCCTGATTCGGGGCCGACACTCTAGTGCGTCAATAGTCGATCCGGGTGCATGCCCAGATGGTGGCCGCCGACAATGCCTTTCGCGCTCGCGGCGCCGGATAGAAGCCATCGTCGAGATGTTGGAGTTGGGTATTTTCGCCCGGGTCGATATTGATCGGGAACATAGCGCGCAGACCCTGTGCTTTGGTTAGCGCATCGACCGATGATCGGATTTTGACACACTGGCATATTAGTATGTTAAGTATGGCAAACGCGGTGAAGCGGGCTTTCAAGTTCCGCTTCTATCCGACCGGCGAGCAGGTTGAACTGTTGTCTCGCACGTTCGGGTGTGTCCGCAAGGTGTGGAATCTGGCCCTGGAGGAACGCACTCGCGCCTGGTACGCCGAACAGCGCCGCGTCAACTATGTCGACACTGCGAAGATGCTCACCCAGTGGAAGAAAGATCCGGAGCTGGCGTTCCTGGGTGAGGTGTCGAATGTGCCGTTGCAGCAGACGCTGCGGCATCTGCAAGGCGCCTTTGCGAACTTCTGGGACAAGCGCGCCCGCTACCCACGGTTCAAGTCCCGCAAGAAGTCTCGCGACGCGGCGACGTTCCAGAACAACGCATTCACCTACCGTGACGGCCGATTGAAACTGGCGAAGATGACCGAACCACTCGACATCGTGTGGTCGCGGCCCCTGCCAAACGGCGCGATACCGTCCACGGTCACCATATCTCGTGACAGCGCCGGACGCTGGTTCGTGTCGCTACTGTGCGAGGACGACGTTGCCTGGCTCACCGCCAACGACAACGCCGTCGGAATCGACGCTGGTATTACCAGTTTGGCCACGTTGTCGACGGGTGAGAAGATCACCAACCCGAAACATGAACGGCGGCATCGTCGGCGGTTGGCGAAAGCTCAGCGGGAACTGGCCCGCAAAACCAGGGGCAGCAAGAACCGGGACAAAGCGCGGGTGAAGGTGGCACGGGCACACGCTCGTATCACCGATGCCCGTCGCGATCATCTGCACAGGGTCACCACTCGAGTCGTTCGTGAGAACCAAACGATCGTCATAGAGGACCTCGCGGTACGCAATTTGCTGCGCAATCACAGCTTGGCGCGCGCGATCAGCGATGCGTCGTGGTCGGAGCTGCGCAGCATGCTGGAGTACAAGTGCGCATGGTATGGGCGTGAGCTGGTGGTCATCGACCGCTGGTATCCGTCCAGCAAAACATGTGCGGACTGTGGTCGCTCGGCCACGAGTATGCCGTTACAGGTTCGGGAATGGACGTGCCGCTGCGGTGTGACCCATGACCGGGACGTGAACGCCGCACGAAATATTTTGGCCGCCGGGCTGGCGGTTACGGCCTGCGGAGGCGGTGTAAGACCTCAACGACGGACGTCGGGCGGGCAGTCGCCGGTGAAACAGGAAATCTGACCTGTGAAGGATTGGAATCCTGCGCCTTCAGGCGTGAGGAGGAAGTCAAGATCTGTAACTGCGACGCCGGAGCCGGCCGCCGCGCTGGCGGTTCGGTTCGAAGCGGGGGTAATTCCGAAAACAACGGCAACGTTGCGAAGTGATCGCGGTCGGTGCGCGTACTTGACGGAAATCGGGGGTGGGTTTCTACTGAGCGAGTATCGAACGTATATTCGATAGCGATCGATAGCTGGATCGGTGCTGAACTCTTGATCGTGGGGGTTCGGGCCGTGCTTCGCCTCGGGTCCATCGTTGGAAGTAGGTGGTTGTGATGGGTTCGGATGAGGATTCAGGGGCGGGGAGACGGCGGGACAGGATGCCGCCGAGGGATAAACCGACACTGGATGAGCTGCGCCGACGGATGGCGGCGATACCCGGGCGCGGGGAAGCGGCGGCCGAGCGGATTCCGCACGCCGCCGAATTGCGCAGGGAAGCGCTCGCGGTGCCGCCCGCCCTTGCGGAGCTGTTGCCTGATGGCGGCCTGGTCAAGGGGTCGGTGGTGGCCTATTCGGGTGCGAGTTCGCTGCTGGCCGGGTTGCTCGCCGCGGTGACCGAGGGCGGTGGGCATGCCGCGGTGGTCGGGGTGCCGCGGCTCGGGCTGCTCGCCGCGGTCGAGATGGGTGCGCAATTGCAGCGCCTCGCCGTCGTCGCCGATCCCGGCCCGGATCCGGTGGAGGTGGCCGCGGTGTTGCTCGACGGCCTCGATTTGGTGGTGCTCGGCCTCGCAGGCGCCGCTGTCGCTCCGTCCCGCACCCGCGTCATCGCCGCCCGCGCGCGCAGCAAAGGGGCCACCCTGGTGGTCACCGACGGTCGCTGGCCCAATCCGTCCCTGCGCGTGGACACCCGCATCGCCGGGTACGGCGGCCTCGGTGCGGGTCGCGGCCGCCTCCGCTCGCTCCGCTTGGAGGTCGCGGTCCGCGGCAAGGCGGGCCCACCCTGCCACGGCCGAATCGAACTGCGCCCCAGCGCGAGTCGAGTGGAATGGGTGGCACTGGAAACGGTCGCCGCGGCCGAGGAAACGACGGTCGAGGCGCACGGTGCGGCGTCATGAGTTGGCCCGTCGCGCCATGCTCAGCTGCGCGAAGCGGCTTTTCCGTCGATTCGGGGTTTCGACTCGGCGACGAGGCCGGAGCAAGTGAGGTGACGTTCCATGCGTGCGGTGTGTCGGCGTGATCCGCGCGCAGTGACGCTCCCTGCCGTGAGCAACGGCGGTCACAGGCTGACGGTCGACCGTCGCATTGACGGTGGTCAGGAGATAACGGCCGACTGTCACATCGGCCCCAGAGCTGGACTGCGTAGCGTCCTGATCCGCCTTCGCGATACGCGGCTGGCCGTGCCGTGTGCACACCGGTGCCGAGGCGAGCGCACCAGGATCGACCGCTCTTACCTCGAAGCGCGGGACTTCGCGCCGCAGCCGCGCCACACCAAAACCTGCGCTGCCGACCAAGGCGCGTCGCCGGTCGGCAGCGAGGGTGGACTGTGCAGCCTCATGATTCGCCTTCGCAATGCACGGGTGGGTGGGCCGTGTGCAGGTGAACACGCCAGGGTCGGCCGCCCCTGCCTCGATGCGTGGGATCTCGTGGCACCCGCGTCGCCGCTCGGCAGCGAGATTCGTCCGGACATCCTGTCTTGTGACCGGGCACCCCGGACAGCAGGTGCCCGGTCGCTACACGGGGTGCCGGGGTGATCCGGCCGAGTCGGGTGGGTGGGACGCGGGTGCTGGCGCTGTGGTGTCCGGACTGGTCGGCGGTGACGGCGGCGGCGGTGGCGCGGGTGCCTGCGACGCGGCCGGTGGCGGTGCTGTTCGCCAATAAGGTGGTGGAGTATTCGGCCATTGCCAGGGCCGAGGGGGTGCGGCGTGGGCTGACCAAGCGAGAGGCGCAGGCGCGGTGTCCGAACGTGTATGTCGCGCAGGTGGATCCGGATCGGGATGCGCGATTGTTCGAGCCGGTGGTGGCGGCCATCGATGCGACGGTGCCGGGAGTGGAGGTGCTGCGCCCCGGGCTGTTGGTGCTCGGTGCGCGGGGTGCGGCCCGGTTTTTCGGATCCGAGGAGGCGGCGGCCGAACGGCTCGTCGACGCGGCCGCCGCGGTGGGAGTGGAGGCGCAGATCGGTATTGCCGACGAGTTGTCCACGGCGGTGATCGCCGCGCGTTTCGCCGCGATCGTGCCGCCCGGCGACGGTGCGCGATTCCTGGCGCCATTGCCGGTGCGCGAACTCGCGCTCGAACCGAGCCTGTCCGCACCGGAACGCATCGAGTTGGTGGATCTGCTGCATCGCTTGGGGTTACGGCGGATCGGTGATTTCGCCGCACTGACCCCGATCGAGGTCACCTCGCGCTTCGGCGCCGATGCCGTGCTGGCGCATCGCTGTGCCAGGGCCGTGCCGGAACGTCCGCCGTCCGCGCGTCGTCCGCCGAAGGACTTGGCGGTGCAGTATCGCTGCGAGCCGCCGATCGATCGGGTCGATGCCGCCGCCTTCGCGGGGCGCATGCTCGCCACCCAGTTGCACGAGGCGCTGTCCAATGCCTCGATGGCCTGCACCCGGTTATCGGTGCTCGCGGAAACCGAGGCGGGCGAACAACTTTCGCGCATCTGGCGGTGCGCCGAACCGCTGACCCCGGAGGGCACCGCGGATCGGGTGCGCTGGCAGCTGGACGGCTGGCTCACCCGCCGCGACCGTCCCACCGCACCGATCACACTGCTGCGCCTGGAACCCGTCGAAGTTGTTGCGGCGAGCGCACTTCAGCTCGGTCTGTGGGGCGGTGTCGGGGAGGAGGACGAGCGGGCCCGCCGCGCCCTGATCCGGGTGCAGGGTCTGCTCGGCGGCGAAGCGGTCCGGGTCGGTGTGCTCAGCGGCGGCCGCGGACCCGCCGAACGCATCACCATGGTCGCCCTCGGTGACGAGCCGATTCCGGCCGCCGATCCGGCCCTGCCGTGGCCCGGCCGCCTGCCCCGCCCCGCACCCGCGGTCATCCTGGTGAACCGTCCGGTGGTGCGGCTGGAGGCCGCCGACGGAACGCCCGTGCAGGTCACCGACCGCGGCCTTTTCACCGCCGATCCGGCCTTGCTGCGTTGGGGCAGCAAGCAGTGGCCCCTTGCGGGCTGGGCCGGTCCGTGGCCGGTGGACGAACACTGGTGGACCCCGGAATCCGCCCCCCTCTGCGCCGGAATCGCCGCCCGCATCCAGGTGCAGCTCGCGGGTGAACCGGCTGACGTCCGTGTCCTGCTGCTCATCTACAACGATCAGACCTGGCGCGCCGAAGGGCTTTACGACTGACTACGTGCGCGACCACACCAGCGCCAGCGTGAACGGATGTCCGCGCAGCTCCGCCCATTTCGGCTTGGCTTCGATCCATGCGTCATCCACCAGTGCCTCGGCCATCTCGGTGAGCACCCAGCCCGCCGCCGATGCCGCCGACACCTGCTCGCTGATCAAGTGCAGATGCGTGCTGATTGCAACCGGCTCACCGGACGCGGGGTTGTAGTGCGTCGGCATGCCGGTCACCATCATGAACTGCGGGTGATAGCTGACCGTGACACAGGTGCCGCCGGGTGCGGCCAGCCGCCGGGCTTCGGCGTAGAAGGGCGTCAGCTCGTCCAGGTGCTCGTCGATCAGTGAGGAGATCACCAAATCGTATGCGCCACTTGTCAATCCGGTGTCACGGACGTCGGCCTGAGCGAGTGTGGTGTGCACCCCGCGCTCGCGTGCCCGCGCCAGCATGCCCGCACTCACGTCGACGCCATCGATATGGCGAATTCCCCGCTCTCGCAACCAAGCTCCGGTCCGCCCGGTCCCGCAGCCGAGATCCGCGGCGCGTCGCACCCCACCCCAGTCCGGTTGCTGTAGCCGGTTCAGCAGTGCGAGATCCATCTCGTCCATGACGGTCTGCTCATACGTCGGTGCCCATCCGTCGTACCCGGCGGCGACGTCAACGGTGCGATAGTTGCGGCGATCGAAGTCGGCGAAGGAGGGCATGGTCGCAGTATTGCCGCGATACCCTGGCACCCGCCAGACCTTTTCCCGGCACTGCACTCCGCGGTGGTTTCGAATGCCGAGCAATGGCGGTGCCAGGACCACGCGGCCTTGGTGACTCCGTGGGGGCGAGTCGTATGAGCGAGCGTTCGCGGACCTGTCCTGCGTCCGCGCGAAGGTGCGGCTATCGACTCAGCCGCATCGTCCAAGCGCATGGGCGAAGTCGCGAGTCTCGACGGCGCCGCTAGCGACTGCTTGCAGGTCGCTCGAAATGGGCCGCTAGCGACTGCTTGCAGGTCGCTCGAAATGGGCCGCTAGCGACTGCTTGCAGGTCGCTCGAAATGGTCGGATGCGAGACGCCAGGCTGCGAACACGCCGCCGCAGGCACGGCAATCCAACACTGTGGCAAATCCAACACCGTGATACGTGCGACAAGTCGAGGGTGTGGCTGTGACAGCACCGGTACTCTCGGAAATCGTGGATCTCGCGGTGACCAGGGCTGTGCTCGACGGCGTGCGGATCGCCTATCGGGATTCCGTGGTGGGCGATGGCGTGCCGGTGGTGCTGGTGCACGGTATGGGTGGGGACGGATATACCTGGGATCGGTTCGCGCACACCTTGATGCGGGCCGGGCGGCGGGTGATCATTCCCGATCTGCGCGGGCACGGGCGCAGCGCGCACACCGAGTCCTATCTGTTCGCCGAATTCGGCGCGGACGTGCTGAATCTCTGTGATCACCTCGAGCTGGACGCGGTGGATCTGGTCGGACATTCGCTGGGCGGCTACGCGGTTTCCTGTGTCGCGCAGGAACGGCCCGACCTGGTGCGGCGGCTGGTCATCGAGGAGTGCCCGATGCCGCTGCGTTCCGGTGATGAAGAGGTGAAGCTGACCCGTCGCTTCCCGACCATTCCGGAACTCTGGCACGCCACCACCAGCCTGATCCGGCATCCGCGCGCGGTGCTCGCCTTCGATCGCTCGATGACGCGGACCGCGCTCGAACAGTTCCGCAAGCCGAATCCGGAGTGGTGGGATCGGCTCTCCGACATCACCGCGCCCACCCTGGTGCTGCGCGGCGGTCCCGGCGGCATGGTCGATCCGGAGAAGTTGGCGATGCTGCGCGACACCATCCCGAACTGCGCGGTGAGCGCCTTCACCTGCGGTCACAGCATCCACCGCGACCGCTACCGCGAATTCGAGGCAACCGTGCTGCCGTTCCTCGTGACGCTCTCACCCGCAGCTATCTAGAGTGAAGCGGTGCCCGCGCAAGACCGTCCGGTTCTGTTCTTCCCCGACGAGCAGTCGTTCCGCGACTGGCTGCTGACCAACCATGCCTCGGTGGACGGGGTCTGGCTGCGTTTCGCCAAGAAGGGCTCCGGACGCGTTTCGCTGAATCATGCCGGCGCGCTGCGGCAAGCACTGTGCTTCGGCTGGATCGACGGGCAGGCGCGCGGTGAGGATGCGGAGTTCTGGCAGGTCGGCTTCACCCCGCGGCGCAAGCGCAGCCCATGGTCGCTGCGCAATATCGGCCTGGTCGGCGAGCTGATCGAGCAGGGGCTGATGCATCCGGCCGGTCAAGCCGAGATCGTTCGGGCAAAGGCCGATGGTCGCTGGGACGTGGCGTATGGCGCAGACTCGGTGCCTCAGGATTTCCTCACGGCACTCGCGCGAAATCCTGAGGCCGAGGCCTTCTTCCAGACCCTCGGCAACCAACAGCGCGCCGCCGTCGGCTATTTGCTCGCCGACGCTGTGAAGCCCGAGACCCGGGCCCGGCGCATCGAGAAGTTCGTGCAGAAGTTTGCCGACGGACAGACGTTGGGCTGATGACCGGATTCGAAGGGATGCTCTGCTCGGCGGCGGCCGCGGTCGATGTGCCCTTGCCCGGCACGGCAACCCGGGTGACAGGGTGGTTGTGCGTCGAGCAGCCGGGCGCGTGGGGTCGGGATGTGATCGGTGATGAGGTGCTCGGTCAGGAGATCACCGCCGAACTCGCCGCCCGCACCGCCGCCGCGAAGGTTCGTCCGACGCTGATCCGGCGGCCGGGCCGCAATGAATTCGCCGGTGTCCGAACGGTTTTGATCGCCAGCTCGCGTCCGCGGGACTTCTGGTGCGAACGCTTCGAGATCACCGACCTGAAGCAGCTGCTCGACCTGGACCTGAACCTGCTGAACGGTCCACCGCCGGGAATCGGTACGCCCGTGCGCGATCCGCTGATCCTGGTGTGTGCGCACGGGAAGCGCGATCAGTGCTGCGCGCTGTTCGGCCGTCCGATCGCCGCGAATCTGGCCGCCGACTATCCGGACCGGGTCTGGGAGTGCTCGCACACCGGCGGTCATCGCTTCGCACCCGCCATGGTGCTGCTGCCGTCCGGACTGACCTACGGTCGCGTCGATACCGCGGCCGCCATCGCGGCGGTCGAAGCCGTGCAGCGCGGTGCGGTTTCGTTGGACGGACTGCGTGGTCGCAGCGGTCATCATCCCGTCGAGCAGGTCGCGGAAATCGCAGTCCGCGAACAGGTTTCGGCACGTCTCGACGATCTCACCGCCCACATCGAAAATGATTCCGCCACAATCGATTCCGTACGGGCCGTGGTAACCCATCGCGACGGCCGCCGCTGGCAGGTGACAACTCGCACCGTCGAATTCCCACCACGCCAAGCCAGTTGCGGTGCCGCCCCGAAACCGGTTACCGCGATTGTGGCCGACCGGATCCAGCCGTTGACCGCAGTGGAGTAGCCCCGCCTCGTCCTCGGCTGAAAACGACGAACGGGACATGGTTGCGGCGAATCCACCGCAGCCATGTCCCGTTCGCGGCGACCTTTATCGCCCCCTGCGGGATGAAGGTCGCGGGCTTACCAGTGGGTGCCCGGCACCCAGCGCGCAGCGCGGCGCAGGGCGGTGCCGGTGACCCGGCGGGCCGTCGACTGATGACGCGGTTCATGTTGTGGCACAGGGGATTCCGCCGGTTCCTCGGTATCGGCCTGCTCGCCCTTGGCGGCGGGGGAGTCGGGGAGGGCCCGGTAGTAGCGGTGCAGGATGCGGTCGCGCAGCTTCGGGGTGAGCAGTGCGCCGTATTCGGCGAAGGTGCCGAGCGGGACATCGATGCGCTTGGGCCGCTCGCTCAGCGCGCGCACGATGGTGGCGGCCGCCCATTCGGGGGACTCCGAGGGACCCTGATCGCCGCTCGGGGTGATCATCGGGGTGCGCACCAGCGGCATGTGGATGGTGGTGAAGGTGACGCCGTCGGCCATGGTTTCGACCGACGCGACCTCGGCGAACTTATCCAGCGCCGCCTTGCTCGCGAGGTAGGCGGCGAAGCGCGGCGTGGCCACCTGCACGCCCGCACTGCTGATATTGACGATGTGGCCGAACTTGCGCTCGCGCATCTGCGGCAGCAGCGCCAGCGTCAATCGCACGGCGCCGAAATAGTTGACGGCCATGGTGCGTTCGAAATCGTGCAGCCGGTCGGTGGAGCGGTGGATGGCGCGACGGATCGAGCGGCCCGCATTGTTCACCAGCATGTCGACGTGGCCGTGCTCGTCCAGGATGGTCTTGACGGCGTGGTCGACGGAGTCGGAATCGGTTACGTCGCACTGATATCCGTAGGCGCTGCCGCCCTCGGCCCGGATCTCTTCGACCACCGCCGTGAGTTCGTCGGCGCGCCGGGCGAGCAGGAAGACGATGGCGCCCTTATCCGCGACGGCCAGCGCGGCGGCCCGGCCGATGCCGGAGGACGCGCCGGTAATGAGCACATGCCGCCCCGTCAGGTCGCGGTTGCGGCGATTGCGCCGGACCTGCCCGCGCAGGTCGGCGTCGTCAGCGGAGGCTCGGGTCATCGCTGCTCCTTTGCAGGTCGAGTTGGCATGAACTTACTCTGAAGTAAGTTTACCTGCCAAGTGCGCCCTGTTCGATTGGCGACATTCGCGGGCCCTCCGTGGTTACGCAAGCTACCGCCTCCGGGCTCTTCGCTCACGTCGCCGTGTCACGTCGAGCGTTCGAATCGGGCCACGCCGAGGTGTTCGAATCGGCCTCGAATCTATCGAACATATGTGCGATACTCTGCGCATGGCGGACGATCGGATGGCGGAAATCTTTGCCGCGGTGCGGCTCTCCGGCAGTGATCCGGAGGCGGCGCGGCGGATGCTGGCGGAACTGTGGGACGAGCTCGGCGACGGTGGAGATCCGTTGCAGCGCTGTGTGATTGCGCATCACCTCGCCGATCTGCAGGGCACGGCGGAAGGCGCGCTGCACTGGGATCAACGCGCGCTGGCCGCGGTGTTCGGCCCGGGTGTTCCGCTCGATGAGGGGCTACGCGGATTCCTGCCCTCGCTCTACCTCAATCTCGCCGACAGTCATCGCCGCGTCGGCGACTTCGATGTGGCCTACATGCAGCTGACCATCGCTCGCGGCCACCTCGATGTCCTCGCCAACGACGCCTATGGCGCCGTGATCCGTACCAGTCTGGACAAGGTCGAGGCCGCGCTGGGCGAGAAGTCGATGGATCCGCTCCCGGCTGCCTGATTCGGCGGGTACTCGCATCTCCTTCGTGATTCGAATGTATGTTCGACTATGTGAGGAGGTGATGTGTCATGGGTTGGAGCAACGGCCCGCCTACCTGGGCGGAGTTGGAGCGGGTGCTGTCCGGTCGACCCGGACCGACGAATCCGGATGCGATGTATCCGGGCGACGGCGGCGACAGTCCGGCATGGTCGCGCAAGCGCGGGGATTATCGGCCCGAACCGGTCGAACCGACAGGTGGTCCGGTGGTGCCGTACGCGGAGTTGCACGCGCATTCGGCCTACAGCTTCCTCGACGGTGCGAGTCAGCCGGAGGAGTTGGTGGAGGAGGCGGTGCGGCTCGGGCTGGAGGCGATCGCGCTCACCGACCACGACGGCTTCTACGGAACCGTGCGCTTCTTCGAGGCGGCGAGGGAATGGGGTATCCCGACGGTCTACGGTGCCGAATTGTCGCTGGGCACTGCGGAAGACGCACCACGCCTCGGGAATTCGCTCGGCCATGTCGGCGCACCCGATTCGGCGCCGCGCACCGGCTCGCCGGACCCGGCCGGTCCGCATCTGCTGGTACTTGCCCGCGGTCAAGAGGGCTATCGCCGTCTTTCCAGTGAGATCGCCGCCGCACACATGGCCGCGGGGGAAAAGGGCATCCTCCGCTACGACCTGGACGCGCTCACCGCCGCGGCGGACGGGCACTGGCACATCCTGACCGGATGCCGCAAAGGTCATGTGCGCCGAGCCCTCGACCACGACCTGCAGGCGGGAGACACCCGTCTCGGGCGCGCCGAGGCTGCCCTGTGCGACCTGACGGAGCGCTTCGGCGCCGACCGGGTGAGCGTGGAACTCACCCATCACGGCATTCCGGAGGACGACGAACGCAACACCTACCTCATCGCCCTGGCCGATCGTCTCGGTCTGCCCGTGGTGGCCACCACCGGAGCGCATTTCGCCGCACCTGCCCAGCGCCGTCGCGCCATGGCGCTCGCGGCGATCCGGGCGCGCCGGAGCCTGGACGATATCGCGGGCTGGTTGGCGCCGACCGGTGGCGCGCACCTGCGCTCCGGCGCGGAGATGGCGCAGTTGTTCGCCGCCTGTCCGGAGGCGGTGGCGAATGCGGTGACACTCGCCCGCGAATGCGCCTTCGATCTGAAATTGATCGCCCCGAGCCTGCCGCCGTTCGACGTGCCCGACGGCCACGACGAGGCGTCCTGGCTGCGTGAACTCACCCTTGCGGGCGCGGCTCGGCGTTACGGTCCGCCGTCGGGAAATCCCGAGGCGTATCGGCAGATCGAGCACGAACTCGCGATCATCGACGCGATGAAGTTTCCCGGTTACTTCCTGGTGGTGCACGATATCGTCAGCTTCTGCAAGGAAAACGACATCCTCTGCCAGGGTCGGGGTTCGGCCGCCAACTCGGCCGTCTGCTACGCGATCGGCATCACCAATGTCGACCCGGTCGCCGCCGAGTTGCTGTTCGAACGCTTCCTCGCCCCGGAGCGCGATGGCCCGCCCGATATCGACATCGATATCGAATCCGATCGCCGCGAGGAGGCGATCCAGCACGTCTACGCCAAATACGGTCGCGAATACGCCGCTCAGGTGGCGAATGTGATCACCTATCGCGGTAAGTCAGCGGTTCGCGATGCCGCACGCGCACTGGGCTTTTCACCTGGACAGCAGGATGCCTGGAGTAAGCAGGTGAGCCGCTGGACCGGGGTCGGCGCCGAAACCGGCACCGATATTCCCGCGGAAGTGCTGGAGCTGGCCACCGAAATCGAGGGTCTGCCAAGACATCTCGGCATCCATTCCGGCGGCATGGTGATCTGTGACCGGCCCATCGCCGATGTCTGCCCGGTCGAATGGGCGCGCATGCCCGGCCGCAGCGTACTGCAGTGGGATAAAGACGATTGCGCCGCGATAAATCTGGTGAAGTTCGACCTGCTCGGTCTCGGCATGCTGTCCGCGCTGCACTACATGATCGATATGGTGCGCGAGCACAAGGGCGAAACCGTCGAACTGCACAAGCTGGACCTGAAGGAAACCGCTGTCTACGAGATGCTTTCGCGCGCCGATTCGGTGGGGGTGTTCCAGGTGGAGTCGCGGGCGCAGATGGCCACGCTGCCCCGGCTGAGGCCGCGGGAATTCTACGACCTGGTGGTGGAGGTGGCGCTGATCCGACCCGGTCCGATCCAGGGGGGTTCGGTGCATCCCTACATCCGTCGCCGCAACGAGGTCGAGGAAGTGACCTATGACCATGACGCGCTGAAGAATTCGCTGAAACGCACCCTCGGCGTGCCGCTGTTCCAGGAGCAGCTCATGCAGATGGCCATCGACGTCGCCGGTTTCACCGCCGCCGAGGCCGATCAGCTGCGCCGCGCCATGGGTTCCAAACGCTCACCCGAGCGCATGGAGCGCCTCAAGGACAGGCTGTATCAGGGCATGCGCGAGCTGCACGGCATTACCGGCGAAGTTGCCGACCGCATCTACGAGAAACTGTATGCCTTCGCGAATTTCGGCTTCCCGGAGAGCCATTCGCAGAGCTTCGCCTCGATCGTGTTCTACTCGGCCTGGTTCAAACTGCACTATCCGGCGGCCTTCTGTGCCGGATTGCTGCGTGCCCAGCCCATGGGTTTCTACTCACCGCAGTCGCTGGTCGCCGATGCCCGCAGGCACGGCGTCCTGGTGCACGGACCCGATATCAATGCCAGCCGCGCCGAACCCACCGTCGAAAACCACGGCGACGAGGTGCGGCTCGGTCTTGCGACCGTCCGTCACATCGGCACCGACCTCGCCGAACGCATTGTCGCCGCCCGATCGTCCGGCCCGTACACCTCCTTCCTCGACCTGACCGGTCGCGTGGAACTCACCGTCGCTCAAGCCGAATCCCTCGCCACCGCAGGCGCTTTGGATTGTCTCGGCATCGCCCGACGCGAGGCGCTGTGGGCGGCGGGCGCCGCGGCGGGCGAACGTCCCGATCGACTTCCCGGCACCGGCGCCGCCACCACGGCACCCGCTCTGCCCGGCATGAGCGAACTCGAACTGGCCGCCGCCGATGTCTGGGCCACCGGCATTTCCCCGGGCAGCTATCCCACCGAATTCCTACGCCCGCAACTGGATGCGCTCGGTGTCATCCCCGCCGCCGGCTTGCTCGACGTGCCCGACGGCTCCCGCGTTCTGGTCGGCGGCGCCGTCACGCATCGGCAACGTCCTGCCACCGCCGCCGGTGTCACCTTCCTCAATCTGGAAGACGAAACCGGCATGGTGAACGTCGTCTGCTCGGTGGGTCTGTGGACCCGCTATCGCCGCCTGGCCCAGAGCGCACCCGCCCTGCTCATCCGCGGCCGGGTCCAGAATGCCGAGGGCGCGGTCAGTGTCGTCGCCGAATATCTGCAGCGCATGGACCTGCGCGTCGATACGAAATCCCGCGACTTCCGTTGAGGCTCAGAATATTCCGTTCGCATTGGCGGCCTGCTCCGGAACCGGCTGGATGACATCCCAGTGTTCGACCAGCTTTCCGTCGGCGAGGCGGAAGATATCCATGATGGCCAGTCCGCGGTCGCCGGGTTCGCGCACGCCATGCACATGGGCGACCACGTAATCACCCTCTGCCACAATGCGTTTCACTTCGACACGGAGTTTCGGCGCGCCCTCCTTCAGGCCGGTGAGGCGTGCGAGTAGTCCGTCGAAATCATCGGCGATCTCCGGATTGTGCTGGATGTAGCGCGCACCGAAGAACTCGGCGGTGGCCTCGAAATCCTTGGCATTGAATGCGGCTTCGTAGAACGCGAGGACGGTCTGCTTGTTCGATTCGAGCTTCGGGTCGACGAAAGTGCTGGTCATGAGCACACTCCGATCTTTTCGAGCGACCTGCAAGCAGTCGCTAACGGTAACTGAACAACTGTAGCGCTACAACTGTAGCGCTACGTTTGTCCGGCTACAATCTTCTGATGACCTCCGATGCGACGACCCGGCGCGGTCGCAATCCGCGCGGCCACGGTGGCCGACTGCGTGCGGAGATCATCGACGCCGCGATCCGGCTGCTGGATGAACTCGGCGATGATCAGGCCCTGTCCATGCGCGCGGTCGCGCGCGAAATCGGTAGTGCCGCAACGTCGGTCTACCTGCATTTCGCCGATCGAGACGCACTGGTGTCGGCCGCGCTGGAGCGATATCACGGCGATCTGGTGCGCGCGATCGATGACGCGGAGGCCGCCGTCGACGATCCCGTCGACAGACTGCGCGCTCGCATCCGCGTCCTCGGCGACTGGGCCTATCGACATCCGGGCATGTACAAGGTGCTGTACGAGAGCACCCTCAACCAGCGCGTTGACCTGCCGTTCAAGCGGGAGCTGACCGAACGCACGGCCGCCGCGATCCGGCGCTGCATGGATGCTGGTCTGGTACCCGTCGACGACCCGGTCTCGGTCATGCTCGATCTGCGCGCGGCGGTGCACGGCGCGGTGTCGATGCGACTCAACGAACCCGGCCAGACCTGGCCGCCGCTCGCCGATCAGATCGAACGATTTCTCGTGAAACTGGTCGGCGTCCCTTCGGCATTCGGGAATGGCCCGCATCGAGTTTCGTGACCGAATTCGCCGCAGCGGCTAACCTGCGTGCATGCGGAAGCTTGCTGTGCTGGTGATCGGCCTGCTGGGTTTGACGTTGCTGGTCGGCTGCGGTGATGACAACGGCGACAACGCCAATTCGGGCCGGTCGAGCATGGCGACCGTAGCGCCGATGGCGCCGCCGCCGAGTCTGCGCGAGGGCTCACCGGCGAAGGGGGATACCGGCGGGACCACCGTCGAGGCGCGCAAGGAGGTCATCACCGGCAGCGTCGACATCACCGCCGATGATCCGATCAAGGCGGGCGGCAAGGTGACCGATCAGGTGCGCGAGGTCGGTGGCCGGGTCGACAGCCGCACCGAACAGCCGGGCACCGATGACACCGATCCGCAGGCCACGCTCACCGTGCGAGTGCCCGCGGACAAGACGGACAAGTTCATCGACGGCCTCGGCGGGGTCGGCCGGGTCACCCGGATGAGCACCAACCGCGACGACGTCACCATGCAGTGGCAGGACCTCGACGCCAGGATCAAGGCGCTGCAGGCCTCGGTCGACCGGTTGCGCGCGCTCATCTCCGGTGCGACCAATACCGCGGATCTCATTGCCGCCGAACAGGCACTGTCGAGTCGGCAGGGTGAACTCGACAGCCTCACCGCGCAGAAGCGGCACCTCGACGATCAGGTCGCGCTGTCCACGCTCACCATCGACATCACCACCGAGGACAAGGATTCCGATGAGGGGCCGACCAATTTCTGGGACGGCATCGTCTCCGGCTGGCATTCACTGGTCGATTGGCTGAAAGACGCGGTGGTGTTCACCGGCAAGGCGATTCCCTGGCTCGGATTCGTCGTGGTGATCGGCGCGGTGTTGTGGGGTCTCGTGCGAGTGGTGCGGGGCCGGAAGCATTCGTCGGAACCGGGAGAATCCGAGCAGGGCAAGGCCGCTGCGGTCGGTACGCCGACCGAGTCGAGCGCGAAGGCAGCGGAAGGTGCCGATACTGACGCAGGTGCAGTTGCCGGTGCCGAGACTGGCACGAGTGCTGGAACCACCGGAAAAGGTGCTGGTACAGCGAAAGGCACTGGGACGATGGGAGATACAGGTGCCGACGGTCGTAAGGGCGACGATCAAACCGAACAGCCGTAAGGGCCCACTCGTCGAAACCCTCGATGACGGCACCCTGCAGTTGTACGTCCGCGCCCCCGCCGTGGAGGGCAAGGCCAACAAGGCCGCCATCGAACTCCTCGCAGACCACTACGGCGTACCCAAATCGGCCGTCCGCCTCGCCGCAGGCGCAACCTCCCGCTTCAAACGCTTCGAGCTGGACCTCTGAACCCCGCTGTCATCGCCGAATCGGGTTGAGCGACACGGTCATACGGCGCCGGGAAATCCGAACTGGCGCCAGGCCTCGTAGACGGTGACGGCGGCGGCATTGGAGAGGTTCATCGAGCGGCGGCCGGGCAGCATCGGGATGCGCAGTCGATCGGTGATATGTGGATCATCGAGCACCTCCGGCGGCAGCCCCGTCGGTTCGGTGCCGAACAGCAGCACATCACCCTCGCGGTACGCCACATCGGTATACCGCGTGCTCGCCTGGGTCGTGAATGCGAACACGCGCTCGGGCCGCACCGCTTCCCACGCCGCCGCGAGGTTCTTGTGCACCGTCACCGAGGCCAGATCGTGGTAATCCAATCCGGCCCGCCGCAACTTCGCCTCCGAAAGGTCGAACCCCAATGGCTCGACCAGATGCAGTTCACACCCGGTCCCCGCGACAAGTCGAATCGCATTGCCGGTATTTCCGGGAATCGCGGGCTCGTGAAACATCAAACGGAACACCCGTGCAGTCAACCAGGTCGCTCCGGCTAGCCCGGAACGACATCGGGCAGGTCCTGCGCGCCCGTCACGAGTTTCAGTTCGTTGACGGATTCTCGGATGAGTTGTGACAGGGTGCGCTCGCCGTCGACCCAGCTCTCGAAGGCGATCTTGAATACCGCGATCCCGGCCTCGGCGGCCAGACTCGCGGCCGGATCGGTCACGCCGCGCCCGCGTAGCGCCTCGGCCAGCGCGGCGGCGAGTGTTGCGAGCTTGACCAACTCGCGCTCCTGAAGTTCGGCATTGGCCGCGATTACGGCGTGCCTTTGCCAGGCGAACTCGCGGCGCTGCTCGAATACGGTTTCGGCGACCTCGGTGAGCGCCGTGGCGATCGCCTCGATCGGCGGCATGGTGGCGGGCGCGTCGTGCACCCCGCGCACGAGGGCCTCTTGGAGCGCGCTCGCCCCCGCGAACAGGACCTCGCGCTTATCGGCGAAATGCCGGAAGAACGTTCGCTCGGTGAGCCCTGCCCGCTTGGTGATCTCGGCGACGGTCGTGCTCTCGAATCCGTTCTCGCGGTACAGCTCCAGAGCCGATTTTGCGAGGCGACCGCGCGCATCAGGCTCCCATCGACTCATGTGCCGGATCCTATCTGATGACAGCGGCTGTCATCGCGTGTACGTTGATGACAGTCACTGACATCACTGCCTTCGCGCCGGCGAGGGCATCGAAAGACTTGGAGTACTTCCGTGCGGATTTTCATTACCGGGGCATCGGGACATATCGGCTCCGCGGTCATCCCCGAACTTCTCGACGCCGGACACGAGGTCGTCGGCCTGGCTCGCTCGAACGAAGCGGCCGCCACGGTGGCAGCAGCCGGTGCCGACGTGCACCGCGGAGATCTCGACGATCTCGACAACCTGCGCGCGGCCGCCGCCGCGGCCGACGGCGTCATCCACCTGGCCTTCAAACATGAAGCCATGCAGACCGGCGACTACGCCGCAGCGATCGCGGCCGATCTGCGCGCCATCGAGACCATCGGCAATGCGCTCGCGGGCACCGGCAAACCCTTCGTGGGCACATCGGGCACGCTCACGCTCGCGTCAGCCGGGCTGACCCGGGTGGGCACCGAAGACGACGCACTCGATGCGGGGCCGCGGGTCGACGCCGAGAATGCGGTGGTCGCACTCGCGGATCGCGGTGTTCGATCGGCTGTCGTCCGGCTGCCACCGACCGTGCACAGTTCGCTCGACCACTACGGCTTCGTCCCGATCCTGATCGCCACCGCCCGAGATAAGGGCGTCGCCGCCTACGTCGGTGACGGGAACAACCGCTGGCCCGCCGGACACACACTCGATGCCGCGCACCTGTACCGCTTGGCGCTGGAAACCGCCCCCGCGGGATCGCGGTTACATGCCGTCGACGACGAAGGCGTGCCCTTCCGTGAGATCGCCGAAGCGATCGGTCGCCATCTGGATCTACCGGTGATCAGCATTCCGCCGGAGCGGGCGGACGCTCACTTCGGTTTCCTCGGTCCCCTTGTCGCGCTGGACAATCCGACCTCGAGCTCGCGGACCCGGGAACTGCTCACCTGGAAGCCGACACACCCCGGCCTCATCGAGGATCTCGACCAGGGGCATTACTTCAGCGCTCGTTAGCGGCCCGCTCCGGGATGGCGCATGCCATGCCGTCGGCCATCCCGGTCGGGCGCACACCCAGGCCCTGGTTGTGCCGGGCGCGCTGGTTCTCCCAGGCGATGCTGGCAGTCAGTTCGGCGAACTGTCCTTTGGACAGGTGTGTCAGTAATTCGGTGCGCAGGTCCGCGAGGTCGATGACCGGGGTTGCGGTCATCGCCTCGGCGAAGGAGATGACGAGTTTTTCCAGGTCGCTGTAGGCGTCGCTGGTGCGATAGCTCGGCAGGTCGCGCAGTTGTTGTTCGGTGAGTCCGCTGGAGTGTGCCAGCGCCGAGCCGATATCCAGGCAGAATTCGCAATTCACGAGGCCGGCCGTCTTCAGTTCGGCCAGCTCCTTGAGCTTCGGATCCAGTCTGTTGCTGAACAGCAGCGCTGTTTCGTATCCGATCGTGCCGAAAAGAATCTGCGGTCGGCGGGCGAGCCAGCCGAACAGGTCGGATCGGTTTCGCTTCGCCTGCCGAACCGCTTGCAGGTAGTGCCGAATCCGGGTGAGCGCTCGCATTGTCCGTACCCCCTTGTGCCGGATGAATCTTTCTCTTGAAACTACGCCGCGTAGTAGTTGGAGGCAATGCCTGATCGGGTGTGCCGCCGCGCGGCGAAATCTGTTGCGGAGCAGTAGCCCGGCCTCGAGGCTCGTCGTGTGAGTGCGCGGCCGCGTCGCACTGGTGTGAGTGGCCGCATGTCGTCTGCAAGAATCGGGGCGTGACCGACGTTGACTCGTCTGCCGCCGAACGGCAGTCCGACCGGACCAGCCCGGGTGCGCAGTTCCTGCGCTGCCACCTGCCCATGCTGGTCGTGACGGCGGTCATTCTGCTCGCGGTCGTCTTCGTGGCCTGGGATCGCTGGCGCCGCGGCGCGCTGTTCTTCGGCGGTGCGGCTCTGCTCGCGGCCACCTTCCGACTCTGCCTGCCGACGGCCCGGGTCGGACTGCTCGCCGTGCGCAGCAAGCCGTTCGATGTCGCCGCACTGAGCCTGCTCGGCAGCGCCATCGTCTTCATCGCCGCGACGATCAATACGCTCGGCGTCGGCTGAGGCCGCCCCGCGTCAGTTGTGGCAGGTGTCCCGGTCGTTGTAGAGCATGATCTGGGTGACCTTCGCATCGGCGGGCATATTCCGGTAGATGCCGAGGAAGCCGTAGTGCGCCGATTGGTCGGGGACCGCGGCGGAACTCCAGTTGTAGCCGATCTCGAGCGTGGGATAAGCCGCGCGCACTTCGTCGACGGTGGAACCGACGGCGATGCCTTCGGGTGTGCGAACCGGAAGTTTGCCGGGCATGATCGCGACTATTTCGCCCTTGTTCGTGAAGCCCTGCCAACCCGCTCGTGCGCTGTAGCGACCGCAGCCGGGCGGATCGTTGGTGTCGTCGAAGGCCGCGATTTCACCGGTGGCCTCGGCCTCGCTCCGGCTCATCCCGAGCCGCAGTTTGCCGAAGCCGAGCGGGCCGAGGATGGTCGGCGCCGGTGGCACGGTGGTTGTCGACGCCGCGGCCCGGGTGGTCTCGGTCGGCTCGTCCGAGCACGCCGTAGTACCGATCAACATCGCGCCGAGCAGCGCGAATATCGGCACGACACGATGAATACGCATGGTCTACCCCCGATGTCGTCCATGAACCGGAATGCCCGCCACCCTGAGACGGGTGCGATGTCGGCCAGTCTGCACATCGGCGACTCCCCGCGTCAAGGCGACGTCCATCGGTCGACGTCAACCTTGTGCGCCACCGTTCGGAGCTTGGTGTCGACTGAGGCGCAACAACTTTCGTCGGCGCCAACCGCCCGGGCCACCAACGCGGCAGCGTTCGATCGAGCGCAGTCGAATGGTGGCCCACCTTAATCTTGCGGAGCCGCCGGTTCACTCGTGCCGAAGTGCGGCGTCAGCTCCGGCTCGATGAGTATCGCTCGGAATCAATCGCATCGAAGCCGCGCGTTAGCCGACCTCGGCTACCGCGCGCCGACCGCGCCCGCCGTACAACCGGCGCGCCTCGCTCGGCGTAATCGTCTCCAGTCGGGCCGGCGGCTCGCCCTTCAGGTGCTGCTCCAGGATCTGACCCGCCATCGGTGCGATGAATGGTGCGGCAGTGATCAGGCCGAACGAATTGAATGCGGCGCTGCCCCGCACGATGGTCTTGGCGGCCGGTCGGACGAGTAGATCGACGATTCCCCAGCGATCGAAGCGGCCGAGCTTGCGCATCCATTTCGGCAGTGTGGCAACCGAAGCCAGGGACAGTAGCCGACTGCCGAGGGCATAACTGATGCCCGCGCCGTTGCGCGGCGAGGTCCACAGCAGGTGGTGCATGCCATCCTCGGCACGCTCGGAGGTGCACAGGCTGGGACGGACCTTCGCGAAGTACGCGCGCACCTCCTCGCGAGAGCGCGGCACATCCTCCGGCTTACAGGTCTGCAGTTCGGCGGCGATCGCGCACTCGCGCCAGTAGCGCGCCTCTTCCTCCGGGCTGAGCGGACCGGGGCCGAACACCTCGTACGCCTTGAGCACCGAATGCCAGCCTGTGATGTGGATCCACAGTTGGGTGTCCGGACTGTTCGCGCTGTAGCGCCTGCCGCTGATCGGTTCGATGCCGGTCATCGGCGCGTGCACCTGCATCAGATGTTCCGAGGCCTCGATGGCTGTGCGGCCGTCGGCGATCGCGACGAGCAGGAAGTAGGCGAAGGTGTGGTCCAGCCGGCTGCGCGGGTCGGAGTAGATGCCCTGCGAATCGGCGACGGCCGCGGTCAGGAACGGGTCGAAGTGCTCGAGTACCACCGCGCGCTGGAAGCCGATCACGGCGGTCGGCGCGGTCCAGATCTTCCAGCTGGGCGAATCTGGGCCGAAGAACCCGTAGTCGTCCCGGCGAAGGGTGGTCGGATCGAAGGACATCTGCTGCTCCTTTGCCTGCTCGCCCTCCTGGATCGGCGAATACAACGCAACCGTAGCAATTGTCGCCAGGCAATACAACGGTCGCGTAGCATTTGTTCTCGGATGGATTCCATAACCGGAGGCCGATGCTGACAGGATGGACGCGAATGGAGGTGAATCGACAGTGACGGAATCGCGCACCGCGCCGGACCGGCCGCGACGGCGATACGCGCCACGCCTACCTCCCGAGGAGCGCCGCGTCCAACTGCTCGACGCCGCCTACGCGGTGTTGAGCAGGGTGGAGTTGCACCAGCTGAGCATGGAGGCGGTCGCGCAGGAGGCGGGCGTCGGGAAACCGGTGCTGTACACCGTGTTCAAGACTCGCGCGGAACTCGTTGCGGCACTGCTGGAACGCGAACGCGAACGCGGTCTCGAGCAGGTCGCCGCGACCCTGCCCACCGATCTGCTCGGTACCGATCCGGTGACTGCGGCCTCGGCTACGGTCGAAGCGTTCGTCGGTGTCGCACTGGAGAATCCGACGCGCTGGCGCCTGATCCTCGCCACTCCCGGCAGCGCCCCCGACGAATACCGTGCGGCACTAGCCGATTCCCGCACCGGTATCTTCACCCAGGCCGAATCCCTGGTCAGTATGGGCATCGCACTCGATCCTCGTTGGGCGGGAATGGATTCCGCACTACTTACCAACTCGGTGTTGAGCGTCGCCGAGATGCTCGGCAGGCTCGCGGTCAGCGCGCCGGACGAGTATCCGCGCGAGCGATTGGAAGGCTTCGTCCACTCCATCGTCCAACTGCTCGTCGGAGCCCCCGCCGCACAGTCAACCGAATGATGGGACGCCGAACTTTCAGCCGTTGCGACCGACTCGCGCCAACCGCATTGTCTCGGTCAGCAGCTTGGATACGGCGGCGGCTTCGGTGAGGAAGCCGTCGTGGCCGTCGCGGGAGTGCACGATCTCCAGGCCCTCGCAGCCCGGCAGTCCGTCGGCCAGTTCCTGTTGAGTTCGCAACGGGTACAAGCGATCCGAGTCGACGCCGCCGACCACGCACGGTACCGGGGTGGCGGCGAGGGCGGCCGCGATGCCGCCGCGCCCGCGGCCGATATCGTGCCGGTTCATCGCCTCGGTCAGCAGCACGTAGGTGGCGGGATCGAAACGGCTGCAAAGCTTTTCGGCCTGGTGGTCCAGATAGCTCTGTACCGCGTAGCGGCCGCCGTTGCGCGGATCCTCGTCGCCCTGCGCATTGTTCTCGAAGCGGTGATCGAGTTCGCCCTCGGTGCGGTAGGTCAGGTGTGCGATGCGGCGGGCGATGCCCATGCCGGTCGTCGGGGCGCGATCGGTGTCGTGGTAGTCGCCGCCCTGCCAGTCCGGATCGGCCTTGATGGCGGCGATTTGCGTTGTCTGCGTGCCGATCTGGTCGGCGGTGGCGCGTGCGCCGACGGCAAGTACCAGTGCGGATACGACCCGCTCCGGCGCGCCGACCATCCACTCCAGCACCCGCATGCCGCCCATCGAACCGCCGACGACGGCGGCCAGGCGTTCGATGCCGAGCAGATCGAGCAGCGCCGCTTCCGCGGTCACCTGATCGCGGATAGATATCTCCGGAAACCTTGCACCCCAAGGCTTTCCGTCCGGTGCCAGCGTCGAGGGGCCGGTGCTGCCCTTGCAGCCGCCGAGCACATTCGTCGCGATGACGCACCATTCGTCGGTATCCACCGGTGCGCCCGGCCCGACCATGCCGTCCCACCAGCCGGGCAGCGGATGGATATCGTCGGGCACCCCGACGACATGCGAATCGCCGGTCAGCGCGTGCTCGACGAGCACCACGTTGTCCAGTGCGGGGGAGAGCTCACCCCAGCGCTGGACGGCCAGATGAACGTCCGGGATGACCGCGCCGGTCTCCAGCCGCACGTCCCCGATGGCAATGATGCCGAGCCTCCCGTCCGGCGGTGGCAGGGCCACCGCGGACGAACGCGCGGTACTGGGGTCGGTCACGGTCACGACTCCGCCTCGCCGGCGCTCGGCTCCGTCGCGACCGAGGGTGCTGTGTCGATGGTTCGCTCGCTCATGACTCCGCCTCGCTGGCGCTCGGCTCCGCCATGACCGAGCGATGCTCGGCTGTGTTTTTGGTTCACTCGCTTACGCTCGCTCACGTCGTCGCCGCCGTGAAAACAGCCCGCCGCGGACAGTGCGTCGCCGATGCCGGGGGAATCACGAGGGGACGCACATCCTCGATGTTAGCTACCCGACTGAACCGGGCCGTGGTCCGGTAGACCGGGAGTGCGGCCGCGGACGCGATGGGGTCACTCATGTCGTGCTCCAAAGGGTTGTTCGCCAGCAGGTCTTATCGGGATCTGGGTAACGGACAACAACTCATCGGAAATACCTCCTGAAGTGCGCGCTTGCTCTCGACCATCGAGAGCCCGGTCATCACCCGGAGCACCCCACCGCTGCTGGAGGGTTGCCGTCCAGCAAGCCGGGGCTTCGCGCTGGCACTCATGACCTGACGGACATGGTAACCGGCGCGCGGTCGGCGATTGAAATCCGTTACCGGTTGTCCGCCGGTTCGGTCGCGGGCTGCCCGGTGCATACACGCATGAACTCGTCGAACGACGTGGTGAATCCGGTGCGGGCCTCCGCGGCGGCCGCGGCGGTGTCTTCCTCGTCGAAGATCGAGTTCTGGCACTCCATGCTGAGGTGGCCGATCAGCTGCCAGGCGCCGACGACCAGTCGTACCGGTAGCGCGTCGGGCTGGGTGCCGAGTCGCTCGGCGATCACGTCGGCGATCGCGGCGTTCTTATCGTCGGCCAGTTCCATGCTCTGCGCACTGACCGTCGGACTGCTGCGCAGGATCCGCTGCATCTGCTGGAAGCGCCGGAACGACAGCGGTCCCTCGACATTCACCGCGGCTTGGTCGACGACCAGCAGGAAGGCCTCGCGCAGCGATTGCAGCTCATTGCCAGTGACCGGGAGTCCGCGCAGGCATTCGGCGATCGCGAGTCCGAAGTCCTTGACCGGCCCGAGGACGATGGCCTCTTTGCTGTCGAAATACCGGTTGATCGTGCGCGGGGAAACATCCGCGCGGTCCGCGATCTGTTCGACCGTCGTCGCGTCGAATCCCTGTGCGTCGCACAGGTCGAGCGCCACCTCGATGATGCGCAACCGGGTCTGCTGCTTCTTGCGCTCGCGCAACCCCGGACCGCCGGACGCATTGGGCCCTGGGTTCGCTGGGGCGCGCACAGCGTCCTCGGCTGTGGCGCTCGCGCCGATCGGCGTCGATGACTCGAGCATGGCCTCATGTTAACGCAATCGGGACGGTTTGTGTCCTTAACAGTCAAATGTCGTAGTGCGACATTTTTCTCTTGACGACAAATGTCTGCCAATGACAGGATGGCTGCACGAACGTCGGACGAGGAGACCAAGGTGAGCGAGACTGCGGTGGAAGTTCTGGAGAAGCAAACGAGTTCGGCACGCTGGTGGGCCTTGGGGGTGATCGCATTGGCCCAGCTCATGGTGGTTCTCGACGCCACCATCGTGACCATCTCGCTGCCCTTCGCCCAGCAGGATCTCGACATCAGCGACGGCAATCGGCAGTGGATGCTGACCGCCTACACGCTGATTTTCGGCGGTCTGCTGCTGCTCGGCGGACGGCTGGCCGACTACGTCGGGCGGCGTCGGATCTTCATCGTCGGCCTGGTCGGCTTCGCCGGTGCGTCCGCGGTGGCGGGTCTGGCGCAGAACGGTGCGGAGCTGTTCGCCGGACGGGCACTGCAGGGTGCGTTCGCGGCGCTGCTCGCGCCCGCGGCACTGTCACTGCTCTCGGTGACCTTCACCGAGGCCAAGGAGCGCGCGACCGCGTTCGGCGTCTTCGCCGGTATCTCCGCGGGTGGTGCGGCACTCGGCCTGATCGCGGGTGGCGCGCTGACCGAATACGCCTCCTGGCGCTGGTGCCTGCTGGTGAATACCCCGATCGCACTGCTCGCGCTGCTCGGCGCCCTGGCTTTCGTGGTGAAGGATGTGCCGACACCGCGCACCGCCGGCTATGACGTGCCCGGCGCCGTCACCGTGACGCTCGGTCTGATCGCCATCGTGTACGGATTCAGCCGCGCCGCCGAGGACGGCTGGCTGGCCGGCAGCACCCTCGGGCTGCTCGTCATCGGCGTCGCTCTGCTGATCGCCTTCGTCGCCATCGAGCGTCGCTCGTCGAATCCGCTACTGCCGCTGCATATTCCGGGTGAGATCAACCGCGGTGGCGCCTTCCTGGCCGCGTTGCTGATCCCGATCGCGATGTTCGCGATGTTCCTGTTCCTGAGCTACTACTTCCAGATCACCCTCGGCTACTCGTCGCTGAAGGCCGGTTTCGCCTTCCTGCCGTTCCCGGCGGGCATCGCGATCTCCGCCGGTGTCACCAGCGCGCTGCTGCCGAAGCTGGGCCCGCGCCCGCTGATGGTGGCCGGGGCCGTGCTCGGTGTGCTCGGTCTGGTGTGGCTGGCGCAGCTGAGCTACGGCGACAGCTACGCGGCCGGTGTGCTGCCGGCGCAGGTGCTGATCGCGCTCGGTATGGGCCCGCTGTTCGTCGGGATGCAGACCGTCGCGCTGCATCAGGTCGAGGAGGCGGACTCGGGTGTGGCCAGTGCGCTGTTGAATGCGGCACAGCAGGTCGGCGGCGCGGTGGGCACCGCACTGCTCACCACCATCTCGGTGCAGACGGCCAAGACCTTCGCGCAGAACAATCCGACGGTGGACAACCTGATGGCCCGCGCTTCGATCCACAGCTACGACGTGGCGTTCTATGTTGGCGCCGGATTCTTCCTCGCGGCGATTCCGGTGATCGCGTTGATGATTCGGGACAAGCCGGAAAATCTGATCGAGGGATCCGAGGAAGAGGCGCGGATTCCGGTCGCGGTGTGATCCTGAAATAGCGATGTCCGGGTATCCGTTGGGATGCCCGGACATCGCTATTTCGGCAGGGTGTCGGCACCGCCGACCTACTTGTCGGTAACAATTTCGGGCAGCTTCACATGGGGGGCTGCCCGCGCGGTGAGAACAATGGCAGCAGTACGCTTGTCTTGTTTGCACCACTCGTCTCGCGGACAACGCGGGACATATACGTTGTCTGTTGGAACAGCTGGGGTCCGCTCACAAGCGTGTTCGCCTGGCCGTGCAATAAGGGCACCATCCTAGGAGGACACGAAGATCCATGTCCAAGATCAAGGTTGAAGGCACCGTCGTCGAACTCGACGGCGACGAGATGACCCGGATCATCTGGCAGTTCATCAAGGACAAGCTGATCCACCCGTATCTCGATGTGAACCTCGAGTATTACGACCTCGGCATCGAATATCGGGACAAGACAGACGACCAGGTCACGATCGACGCCGCGAATGCGATCAAGGAGCACGGTGTCGGCGTCAAGTGCGCCACGATCACTCCGGATGAGGCCCGGGTCGAGGAATTCGGCCTGAAGAAGATGTGGCGCTCGCCCAACGGCACCATCCGCAACATCCTCGGCGGAACCATCTTCCGCGCGCCGATCATCATCTCGAATGTGCCGCGTCTGGTCCCCGGCTGGACCAAGCCGATCATCATCGGACGTCACGCGTTCGGCGACCAGTACCGCGCCACCGACTTCAAGGTATTCCAGGGCGGCACCGTCACCCTCACCTTCACCCCCGACGACGGCAGCGAGCCGATCGTGCACGAGGTCGTGAAGATGCCCGAGGACGGCGGCGTCGTGATGGGTATGTACAACTTCAAGAAGTCCATCGAGGACTTCGCGCGGGCCTCGTTCAACTACGGCCTGCAGCAGAACTACCCGGTCTACATGTCGACCAAGAACACCATCCTGAAGGCCTACGACGGCATGTTCAAGGACACCTTCCAGGAGGTGTTCGAGGCCGAGTTCAAGACCCAGTTCGACGCGGCGGGCCTCACCTATGAGCACCGCCTGATCGACGATATGGTCGCCTCCTCCATGAAGTGGGAGGGCGGCTACGTCTGGGCCTGCAAGAACTACGACGGCGACGTGCAGTCCGACACCGTGGCCCAGGGCTTCGGCTCGCTCGGCCTGATGACCTCGGTACTGCTCACCCCGGACGGCCGGACCTGTGAGGCCGAGGCCGCGCACGGCACCGTCACCCGGCACTACCGCCAGCACCAGCAGGGCAAGCCGACCTCGACCAACCCGATCGCGTCGATCTTCGCCTGGACCCGTGGCCTCGAGCACCGCGGCAAGCTGGACAACACCCCCGAGGTGATCGGCTTCGCGCAGACACTCGAGGATGTCGTCATCAAGACCGTCGAGGGCGGCCAGATGACCAAGGACCTTGCGCTGCTCGTCGGCGGCGATCAGGGCTACCTGACCACCGAGGAGTTCCTCGGTGCGCTCGACGCCAACTTGGCCCGCGCCCTGCGCTGAGCCTCCCTGCCTCTCCGCGCCTTTTGCCGGTCGTGAGTGCCACTGAGGTGGCGTCGCGGGCCGGCGGAAAGCGTGGGGTTGGCTTCTGGGCGTACCCGGTGAGTTACCCATGTGCTCACGAAATCAGTCGTAGCTTGGCCGATGTTGTGGCCAACGCCATGCGCGACCTACGGGCACCCGCACCACACCGCTAGCGACTGCTTGCAGGTCGCTCGAAAGGGTCGGTGGTACGGGTGCCCGCACTGTTTCTCGACGTGGGGGAACTCACGTGATCCTGGGAAGCAGCGGGAGTCGCCGAGCGGTTACATGAATACGTGACCAGTACCGTTGCCACGCAGACCCCAGCACCCGCCGAGGCCGAGCGGACGGACTGGCATATTCCGGCGATGCTGGCGTTGGCTCTCGGCGGATTCGGAATCGGCACAACCGAATTCGTCACGATGGGTTTGCTGCCCGATATCGCGAGCGCGATGCACGTCTCCGAGCCGACGGCAGGGCATGCGGTATCGGCCTATGCGCTCGGCGTCGTCGTCGGCGCTCCACTGATCGCCGCACTTGCCGCGCGGGTGCCGCGCAAACGTCTGCTTGTCGCCCTGATGGTGGCATTCACCCTCGGAAATGCCGCCACGGTTATCGCGCCCACATTCGAAACTCTGGTCGTCGCGCGGTTCGTTTCGGGTCTGCCGCACGGCGCGTACTTCGGTGTCGCCTCGCTGGCCGCCGCGACTCTGGCACCAGTTGGGCAGCGCGCAAAGGCGGTTGCCGCAGTTATGCTGGGACTGAGCGCCGCCAACGTTGTCGGCGTTCCCAGTGCGACCTGGCTGGGCCAGCATCTCGGCTGGCGCGATGCCTTCGTGGTGGTCGCGGTGATCGGTGTCGCCACCGTCGCGGCACTGATCCGATTCGTTCCGGAGCTGCACGGTATCCGGATCACCAATCCGATGACCGAACTCGGCGCACTGCGTCGCCCGCAGGTGCTGCTGACCCTGCTGGTCGGTGCGATCGGCTTCGGCGGCATGTTCGCCGTCTACACCTACATCACCACCACGCTGACCGATGTGGCCGGTCTTCGGCTCGGCCTGGTGCCGTTCGTGCTCATGCTCTTCGGGCTCGGGATGGTCGCGGGCAATATCGTCGGTGGCATTCTGGCCGATCGCGGGGTCGACCGGGCGATCTACGTCGCGATGATCGCCATGGTTGTCATTCTGGCGGGATTCGTTGCCGCCGCGCACAATCCGTACACGGCGGCGATCGGCGCGTTCTTCATCGGCGCATCGGGTGCGGCGCTCGCGCCTGGTCTGCAGACCCGGCTGATGGATGTCGCCGCCGACGCCCAGACCCTCGCCGCGGCGCTCAATCATGCGGCCCTCAATATCGCCAATGCGGCGGGCGCGTGGTTGGGTGGACTCGTCATCGCGGCGGGTCTCGGCTACACCGCACCCGCGACCGTCGGGGCGGGGCTGGCGGTGCTCGGCGTTCTGCTGTTCACGGTGACCGTCTGGACCGGTCGTCGCTCAGCGGTTTAGGCGCTGGGTTCCAGCGCGACGACCGGAATCACCCGATCCGTCTTGGTCTCGTATTCGGCGAAGCCCGGCATGACCTCCACCATCGCCGCATAGAGCCGATCGCGTTCCGGGCCTCTGGTGATCGGGGTGGCCGTCGCCTCGATGGTCTCGGTGCCGATCTCCAGTGTGACCTTCGGATTCGCCCGCAGATTGTGATACCAGTCCGGGTTATCCGGTGCGCCTGCCTTGGACGCGATGATCACCAAACGGTTGCCGTCGCGGATATAGGCCGCTGGATTCGTGCGCGGCAGTCCGGTCTTCGCGCCGGTCGTGGTGAGCAGCAACAGATCCTTGCCCTCGAACGGGCCGCCGACCTTGCCCGCGTTCGCACGGAACTCCGCGATGATGTTCTGGTTCCAATCGTTGGCCATACTGCACTCCTCGGATCGAGAGATCGGGTCGAGGTAATCGTCGCCGATGGGCGGACCGATCAGATCACTTTTTTGAAGAATCCGCGCAGGTCGGCGAGCAACAGGTCGGGGGCCTCGTGGGCGGCCCAGTGCCCGCCGCGGTCGTATTCGTGCCATTGCACGAGATTGCGATGGTCGCGTTCGGCGAATTTGCGCGGCGGTTTGAAGTCGAATCCGAACGAGGCCAAACCGATCGGCACCGTGGTGGGCTCGATCGCCGTAGGTGAGCAATGGTGCTCGAAGTGGAACCGAGCCGACGACGCCGAGGTGTTGGTGAACCAGTAGATCGCCACATTGGTGAGCAATTCGTCGGTGCTCAGCGCATTCACCAGCGCCTGGCCGCTCCAGGCGAGCTGGCCGACCGGGGAATCCGACAGTGCATGGCCGAGGGTTTGCGGCTGCGCTTGCTGGGCGGCGTTGTGAATGGCGTGCCGGCGGAATTTCTGTCCGAAGTACACCAGGATCAGCTCGTATTCGCTGAGTCCGTCCAGCTCGCCCTGCTCGCGCCTGGGGAAGGAATAGACCTGGGTGACGTGCACGCCGACTACCCGGTCCGGGGCGATCCGGCCCAGCTCCGGTGCGACGATGGCGCCGCAGTCGTTGCCGTGCACACCATAGCGGTCGTAGCCGAGGCGGTTCATCAGTTCGTCGAATGCCGCGGCCATGCGCGTCGGGCGCCACCCGGCGGTGTGCGTCGGTCCTGAGAAGGCGAAGCCTGGATAGGACGGGATCACCACATGGAAGGCGTCGCTCGGATCGCCACCGTGTGCGCGCGGATCGGTCAATTCGCCTATCAGGCCGAGGAATTCGGTGAACGAGCTCGGCCAGCCATGGGCCAGCAGCAGTGGCATCGCATCGGGTTCAGGGGAGGTGACGTGTACGAAATGGATGGTTTGCCCATCGATTTCGGTCGTGTACTGCGGAAATGTGTTGAGCCGCTGCTCTTGTGCGCGCCAGTCGAACGTGTCGCGCCAATATTCGTGCAACGGCCGGACGAACGACAGCGGAACGCCGTACTCCCAGCCGGGCCGAACCGGCACTCCTGGGTACACCCGGCCCGCGACCTCCCGAGCGGGCAGTTCCGCGACGTACCGGGTGTGCGTCAGGCGGTATTCGAGGTCGTCCAGGTCGGCCTGCGGGATCGCGATTCGGAAGGGCTTGATCTCGGACACCGTCTCAGCCTGCGAGAGCCGCACGGCGGGAACAACGCCGAATTCGACTGTCTTTCGATCACTTTCGCTTATCGGCCGCCGCTGCCGTGTGCAACAGCCGGTCGGCGAGGGTATCGACGTAGTCGTCGGTGAGCGGGCCGGTGCCGAACAGGGTGCGGGTGTATAGCGGGGCCAGGATGATGTCGACCACCTCCAGCACCTCTGGGGCCTGTTCGCCGCGGGTGGTGGCTCGATCGAGCATGGCTTGGATCTGGTCCACCCGTTCGGCGAGGAATCGGTCGCGCGTCTGTTCGCCCGCCGCTCCGGTGTCGAGCAACGCGAGAATCGTGCGCAGCAGTGCCAATCCGTCCGGCCCGCTGACATCGCGCGCTGCCTTGGCGGCATAGGCGCGCAGATCGCCCTCGAGCGAACCGGTATTCGGCATCGCCGACTCGGTGCTGAGCCGATCGACGGTCACCTCCATGGCCAGCGCCTCCAGATTGCCCCAGCGCCGGTAGATGCTGGTATCGGCGACACCAGCGCGTGTCGCGACTTCGGCGACCGTGAAGTTGCCGTAGCCGCGTTCGGCGACCAGTTCGGTGACCGCCTGGTGTACCGCCGCGCGCACTCGGGCGCTGCGACCTCCAGGGCGGCGGGAGCGGGCTTGTTCCTCCATGACTCCACCTTAACGCAGTGAGGACTTGCGTTTATTGGCCGCTGCTCGCTACTGTGGGATTAACGCCGCTAGAAACTGCGTTTAGGAGCTGGCAATGGAACTGATCTTCTTTCCCGACAACCACTCGTTCTGGTACGAGACCCTGCGCACCTTCGGTCACATCGCTTATGGCGGAGCCGTTTCGGTGAGGTCGTGATGACGGTCCAGCCGCTGCCTACGACCAGCGCGTCGCCGCCCTGATCGCCGTCGACGGCATCTACGATCTCGGCGATATCTCCACTGCGGGCCTGCCCGGCGGGGGGCGGAACTCGAGCGCAGGCTGCGCGCCGCGGAGGATCGGGAACTCGATGCCGCGCTCGATGCGGCGATGGCCGCGAATCCCGTGATGCGCTGGGCGATTTCGCACGGCATGTATGCCATGGGTGTGCACACACCGCGGGCCTTCGCCGCGAGTTACCTGGACTACCACCTCCGCGACGGCATCGCCGAGAAGATCGCCTGCCCGACATTGGTGTGCGCGGGTGCCGACGACGGTTTCTTCAAGGGCCGGCCCGAACGCCTCTTCGCGCACCTGACCTGCCCGAAGACACTGCTCGATTCACCGAAGAACAGGGTGCCGAGGCCCATTGCCAGTCCGGCGCACAGCGTTTCGCATTCGCTCGCATCTACGACTGGCTCGACGACACTTTCGACCGGGCCTGATTTACCACCACTGCTCGACACTTTCCAGGAGACCGACATGAACATGATCAACCGCATCGACCGGGCCATCGATATGTCCGGCGGCATCGTCAAAGGCATTGCCGCAGAACACATGAGCGCGCCGACGCCGTGCCCGGAATGGGATCTGCGTGAGCTGCTCAACCACCTGGTGGGCGGCATGAATATCTTTGCCGCCCAACTGCTGGGCCGGACACCGGATCGCGACCACCACGACGACTGGCTCGGCACCGACCCGCAGGGCGCTTACGTCGAGGCGGCCGAGCTCGACCGCGCGGCCTGGCATCGCCCCGACGCACTCGAACAGACGGTGCGTCTCGGCTTCGGCGCGGTGCCAGGGCCGATGGCGGCAGTGATCCACCTGACCGAACTCGTCGTGCACGGTGTCGATCTGGCGGTCGCCACCGGACAGGAGCGCCTGGTCGACGAGCAGCTGTGTGCGGAAATGCTGGCGATCATGCGTGAGATGGGTCTCGAAAACTTCCGCGTACCAGGGATGTTCGGTCCCGAGGTCGAGGTGGCCGCCGACGCTCCCACGTACCGTCGGCTGCTCGCCTACGTCGGACGAGCCTGATCCGTCCCCGCTGGCCCGTCGCATTGCTGCGGCGGGCCTTGCCATGCCGTCTGCCTTCCGCACAGTGCCGACTGTCTTCGGCTGCGTGACGGACCGATCGCCGTGGTCAGTTCTGCCTCAGCGGCCCCAACTCGCGAACAACGCTTGCCAGCTCGCGAATCTGCTGGGTTTCGCTGTCGCTGCGCCAGACCAGCGCCCAGCGGACCAGGTGTGAATCGCTGATCGGCACGTAGCGGATGCCGGGACGGTTGTAATAGCGGGCGACGTGGCTCATGCCCATGGTGAAGGCGCCGCGGGTGCTGGCGACCGTCAGGATGTCCTCCACCGTCGAGACGGTGGAAATGCGTTCGATGGGGCGGCCACGGGGTGTGTAGAAGGGGCTGATGGCGTCTTCCCAGTAGTCGGGCATCGGTTTGCTCGGTGCCAGCACTCCGCGATCGCCGAAAGCCTCCAGGGATAGATGCTTTTCGCCTGCCAGTTCGTGGTCGTCGCCCATCATGGCCACCATGGGTTCGATCGAGATGATCGGCCCGACGGTCAAATCGGGTTCCTCGACCGGCAACCATGCGATGACAATGTCGGCCTCGCCGCGGCGCAACGGGTCGAACTGTTCGATGAATTCGATATTGCGGATCTGTAGTTCCCACTGTGGATGACGGGTCCGGAAGAGCTCCCAAAACGGCCGGTAGTCATACGAATTGAAGCCGATCATCGCGATGCGAAGCACCCGGGCCGCCCCCTGTGCGGTAGAGCGTGCGTTCTCGATCGCCTGGGTCAGATCGTGGTAGGCGGGGCGCAGGTCGGTGAGCAGCTGCTTGCCGAGTGCCGTGAGCTGGATATTGCGTGGGTTGCTGCGGTCGATGAGACGTCCCCCGATACGACGTTCCTGATTCTTGATCGACTGGCTGATCCGAGCCTGCGAAAGATACATCCGTTCCGCGGTCCGCCCGAAGTGCAACTCCTCGGCCAGCGCCAGAAAGATTTCGATATCTCTCAGTTCCATCGTGGTGCTCCTGATTGGTTACGCCAGCCAATCAGAACATTTCTCGACGGAACGCGCTCATCTTGCTCGATCGCCCACGGCGGATATCCGCGCGGCACCAGGACGTGCCGTGAATCGTCGCTGTTCGGAGTCCCAGTAGCGGTAGATCGGCCGCTGCACCGTGTGCGCGAGCCACGCGCCGACAATGAAGGCGCGATGGTGCGCCCGCGGTCGAAATCCTTGATCTGTGATCGTGCGCAGACCGGTCAGCTGGAAACGCCACCACTGACGCGGGCTGGTGCGGCGGCGGCGCGCCGAGGTTCGGGTGCGCATAGTCGTCAGCTGATCGATCCGGAGACCACGTTTGGTCAGGCACGGCGCCAAATCCAGATCCGAATTCGGCCACCCGTGATCACCTTTGCTTATCGGTCGGTGCGCCGATGAACATACAGATCTGTATGTAAGTGTAGAATCGCCGGAATGACCAGGTCCGAGTCGCCCAAGCAGCAGCGCCGCACGCAGGAGCAGCGCAGTAGTGAGATGCGTACGCGGCTGCTCGATGCCACCATCGACTGCCTGGTCGAATACGGATATGCGGGGACGACGACGCCGCGGGTCGCCGAGCGGGCCGGGGTCACCCGCGGGGCCCAGGTGCACCACTTCGGCTCCAAGACCGATCTGGTGGTCGCGGCGATCAGCCATCTGGCGCAGCTGCGCGCGGAGACCGCGATGCGCGAGATGTCCAGGGTCCAGGGCGGCGGCGATCCGGTCGGGGCGGCCCTGGACTTTCTCTGGGAGCTCCATCAGGGGCCGCTGTTCATCGCCACTGCCGAGCTGTGGGTGGCGGGCCGGACCGATCCGGTGCTCGCCTCGGCCATGGAGAAGGTCGAGCCGTTCGTCAACAATGCCGTGCTGATGGCGGTCGCCCGATTCGTCCCGGATGAGATGCGGCGCAAAGAAGCCCGCGATTTCGTCTACACCGCGATGGATGCACTGCGCGGAATCCTGGTCTCCAACTTCATCGATCCGGATTCCGAACGGGCGCACCGGCGTTGGCGGCGGGCCTCGGTGCATTTGCGGGAGATCGCCACCACCGCGCTGGTTGCGCGACCGCTGCTGCGTCCCGCTGAATAGCTAACGGCCACCGGTCTTTTCGACCCGGCGGTCTGCCGACGTCTAAGAGTGGCGCGCGCCGAAGCTCCGGACCCTCTGGCGATATCTTCAGCCAGATAGTGGTCGACCGCGATATCCGTTGCGCCGGTGACGATTCACGCGATGCCGAAGTTGGTGTAGAAGCTCACGATCTCGTTCAGCAATGCCCCTGTGCGCCCGGCGGATCGCGATCAGGTATGCGAGAAACAGGCCGACGACCTGCTTGATCGCAGCCAAGAGCACTCAGTCGTGGCTGGCCGGCAAGTATCCGATGTTGATCCTCTTCCTGCTGGTTCCAGCGTCCGCATGTCCGGCGCGCTGCTGGCTGAGGCGTCAGCCCGTCGCTGATCGCGTCGATCGCTGAGCACGTCCCCTATGTGCGCTTGATGCCCCGCACGTCAACTTGACCCTTGGTGGATGGCGCAATGTTCGCTACACGCGGCATGTTGCTCCTGATCGCGCTGAGCTGGGAGTTCTCTTATCTATCGGGTCGGATCGCCTCGAACTCTTGCAGACTTACATACAGCTCTGTATGTTTGTTTCTGTTCGATCCGGTCGGGATCGGCCACTGCGGGCTGCCGACTTGGGCACACGGTCACACCGGGTCAGGTACTACGTGAGGAGTTCGATGGCGAACAGGGTCTACGTCGTTGGCGTCGGCATGACGAAGTTCGAGAAGCCGGGCCGCCGTAAGAACGAAGACGGCAGCGCTTGGGACTACCCGGATATGGCGCGGGAATCGGGTACGAAGGCGCTCGCCGATGCCGGGATCGACTATCGCGAAGTCGAGCAGGCCTACGTCGGTTATGTCTACGGCGAATCCACCTCCGGACAGCGTGCGGTCTACGAACTGGGTATGACCGGCATTCCGGTGGTCAATGTCAATAACAACTGCTCGACCGGATCGACCGCGCTTTTCCTTGCGGCACAGGCGATTCGGGGTGGGCTGGCCGATTGCACGCTGGCATTGGGCTTCGAGAAGATGCAGCCGGGCTCGCTCGGTTCCACCTGGGACGATCGCGAACAGCCGATGGCCAAGCACGTCATGGCGCTCGCGGAGATCTCCGAGGTGCTTTTCCCGGTGGCGCCGTGGATGTTCGGCGCGGCCGGGCGCGAGCATATGAAGCAGTACGGCACCACCGCGGAGCATTTCGCGAAGATCGGCTACAAGAACCACAAGCATTCGGTGAACAACCCGTATTCGCAGTTCCAGGACGCGTATTCGCTCGATGACATCCTGGCCTCGCGGATGATCTACGACCCACTCACCAAGCTGCAGTGTTCGCCGACCTCGGACGGTTCGGGCGCGGTCGTGCTGGCCAGCGAGGAATTCGTGAATTCGCACGACCTCGCCGCCCAGGCGGTGGAGATCGTCGGCCAGGCGATGACCACCGACTTCGCCTCCACCTTCGACAACACCGCCAAGAACCTCATCGGCTACGACATGAATGTCCAAGCCGCACAGCAGGTTTACCGGCAGGCCGGCCTCGGCCCGGAGGACTTCCAGGTCATCGAGCTGCACGACTGCTTCTCCGCCAACGAACTGCTGCTCTACGAGGCCCTCGGGCTCTGCGGCGAAGGTGAGGCCGGAAAGTTGATCGACGACAATCAGACCACCTATGGCGGCAAGTGGGTCGTGAATCCCTCCGGCGGGTTGATCTCGAAGGGACATCCCTTGGGCGCAACGGGTTTGGCGCAATGCTCCGAACTCACCTGGCAGTTGCGCGGTACCGCGGACAAGCGTCAGGTCGACAACGTCACTGCCGCGCTGCAGCACAATATCGGCCTCGGCGGCGCGGCGGTCGTCACGGCCTACCGGCGGGCGGACCGCTGATCTCCGCGAAAGCGGCCATGCAGCAACGACATTCACTCGACGAGGAGTAACTCATGGGCCATATCGAAGCCACCAAGGACGTCAACGCCACCCCCGACGCGCTATGGGCGGTCGTCTCCGACCCGCAGACCTGGGATAAGTGGTTCACCATCCACGAGCGCTTCATGGAAGAGCCGCCCGCTACCTTGGCCGAGGGGGCCAAGCTGGTCGCGAAGATCGTCATGCTCGGCATGGCGAACAAGCTGGAATGGACCGTCGTCGCGGTCGAGCAGCCGAACAAGCTCACCCTCGGCGGCACCGGAATGGCCGGGGTGAAGACCGAATTCACCTTCGATATCCAGCCAAAGGGCGATGGCGGCAGCACCATCCTGGTCTCGGGTGACTTCGAGGGCGCGCTGATCAAGGGCGCGCTCGGCAAGGCGGTCGAGAAGGACGGTCTCAGGCAACTGGACCGATCGCTCGAACAGCTCGACGCCCTGGCCTCGGCCTGATAAGGGGCGGGTGATGACAGCGGAGGCCCCCGCGGCACGGCCGGTGGAATTCGACGACAGCGGTCTCGAAACCTGGTGTGAGGACGAACGTTTCGAGGTTACGGCCGAGCGGATCGCCGAATACGCCGCCGCGACCAATGATCCGATCGAGGCGCATCTGGCGGGCGAGGTGGCCTCGCCGATCTTCGGCATCGTCCCGGTGTTCGAGGCCATGATGATGCCGGTGATCGATGTCGCGCCGATGGACATCTTCGGCCGAGTCGTACACGGGGAGCAGGATTTCCACTTCTACCGCGCGATCCTGCCGGGTGACCGGCTCGTCTCGCGGGCCAAGGCGATCGGCTATGCCAGCCGTTCGAACGGCAGCACCATCACCATTCTCATCGAATGCCGCACCGAGGCAGGGGGATTGGTGAACGAGCAGTATCTGACCGCCTTCTTCCGCAATATCGACGCGGGCAAGACGGTCGGCCTCGCCGCTCCTGCACACAAGTTCGACGAGAACCTGCGGGCGCAGGAGCCGGTCGCGATGGTGCCGCAGCATGTCGATCTCGATCAGACCTACCGCTATTCGCCCGCTTCCGGTGATCCGGTGCCGCTGCATCTGGACGAGCAGGTCGCCAAGGACGCGGGTCTGCCCGGGATCATCGCGCATGGTCTGTGCACCATGGCCTTCGCATCGTGGGCCGTGCTCACCGAGGTCGCGGGCTCGGATGTCAACCGGCTGAAGCGATTCGCGGTGCGCTTCGCCAAGATGGTCTTCCCCGGTGACGACCTGGAGACCCGAATCTGGCGGGTGGGCTCCGAAAACGGTGTCACCACATACGCCTTCGAGACCGTCCGCGGCGAAGACGTCGTCCTGAGCGACGGTCTCGCCGAAGTCGCCGACCAACTACCAAACTGAGGAGCCATGTAGATGGGTGCATTGGAAGGACGGGTCGCCGTCATCACCGGCGCGGGTCGCGGCATCGGGCGTGAGCACGCGCTGCTGTTCGCACGCGAAGGCGCCGCGGTCGTCGTGAACGACCGCGGCGGCAGCAATGCCGGTGAGGGTTCCGATGTCGGTCCGGCCCAGGAGGTCGTGAACGAGATCATTGCCGCGGGCGGTAGGGCGGTGGCCAACACCGATGACATCGCCACCTGGGATGGCGCGCAGAGCGTTGTCGCCCAGGCGATTTCGGAGCTCGGTGGCCTCGATATCGTGGTCAACAACGCGGGCATCCTGCGGGACGCCTTCATCGCGGGTATGGACGAGGCGCAGTGGGATGCGGTGATCGGCGTACATCTCAAGGGTCACGCCGCGGTACTGCATCACGCGGCCGCGTACTGGAAGGCGCAGAGCAAGGCGGGCAACCAGCCGAATGCCGCGGTGATCAATACCGCATCCGCCTCCGGAACGACCATCCCGAATGCGGGTCAGGCCAACTACGGTGCGGCCAAGGCCGCAATCGCCGCGCTGACCCTGGTCGCGGCCGACGAGCTCGCGCGCTACGGCGTCCGGGTCAATGCCATCGCGCCGATCGCGCGCACCCGGCTCACCCTGGCCACCCCCGGTATGGGCGAGATGATGGCCGCCGAGGCCGCGGCGATCGAGGACGGCGAATTCGACGCGTTCAGCCCGGCCAATATTTCTCCGCTGGTCGCCCACCTGGCGTCGGAAAAGTGCCCGATCACCGGCAAGGTTTTCGCGGTCCAGGGCGGCGCCATCTCCGAGCTGGCAGGCTGGCATGACGTGAAGACCATCGAGACCGACGGCCCCTGGCTCATCGACGATATCGCCGCTCGGCTGCCTTGATCTCGCGGGAACGTTAGGAGAACGACGATGTTCGAATGGTCCGAAACCGACGAGATGATCCGCGAGGCGGTGCGCACCTTCATCGATAAGGAGGTCCGCCCGCACCTCGATGCGCTGGAGAGCGGTGAGCTGACCCCCTACCCGATCATCCGGAAGTTGTTCAGCGACTTCGGAATCGATGCGATGGGTGGCGAGGCGGTCCAGCGGCTGCTCGCCAAGGAGCGCAAGAAGGCGGAGGCGCTGGCGGCGGGCGAGCCGCTGCCCGAGAAGTCCGAAAAGTCCTCCGGCGGTAGCCCGTTCGCCGGTCAGGAATCGCTGATGGCGGTGCTGATCGGGGAGCTGTCCGGCGTCTGTATGGGGCTGGTCACCGCAATGGGTGTCAGCATCGGTCTCGGCGCGACCACCATCCTCTCGCGCGGCACGCTCGCGCAGAAGGAGCGCTGGCTTCCCGATATCGTCACCATGAAAAAGGTTGCGGCATGGGCGATTACCGAGCCCGACTCGGGCTCGGACGCATTCGGCGGTATGAAAACCTACGTCAAGCGCGATGGCGAAGACTACATCCTCAACGGTCAGAAGACCTTCATCACGAATGGTCCGTTCGCCGATGTGATGATCGTCTACGCGAAGCTCGACGAGGGCGACGGCGGCGATAAGCGCGAGCGCAAGGTGCTCACCTTCGTGCTCGACAAGGGCATGGACGGCCTCACCCAGGGCAAGCCGTTCAAGAAGATGGGCCTGCACGCCTCGCCGACCGGTGAACTGTTCTTCGACAATGTGCGCCTGGGACGCGATCGGCTGCTCGGCGAGACCGAGGAGCACAAAGGCGGCGACGGCCGGGAAAGTGCCCGCTCCAGCTTCACCGCCGAACGTATCGGTGTCGGTTTCATGGCGCTCGGCATCATCAACGAATGTCACCGGCTCTGCCTGGACTACGCCAAGAGCCGCAAGCTGTGGGGCCAGGAGATCGGCCGCTTCCAGCTGGTGCAGCTCAAGCTGGCCAAGATGGAGATCGCCCGGATCAATGTGCAGAACATGGTCTTCAACACCCTCGAGCGCGGCAAGGCGGGCAAGCCGCCGAGCCTCGCCGAGGCCTCGGCCATGAAGCTCTACGCCTCCGAGGCCGCCACCGAGGTAGCCATGGACGCGGTCCAGCTCTTCGGCGGCAACGGTTACATGACCGAGTACCGGGTGGAACAACTCGCCCGTGACGCGAAGTCCCTGATGATCTATGCGGGCAGCAACGAAATCCAGGTCACCCACATAGCCAAGGGCCTGCTCGCCCAGTAGTGCTAACGGCACATGCCCGTCGCCGTCGGCACCGCACGTGTGCGGCGGTGAACGGCATGTGCCGTGTTTCAGACCGCGCGCAAGTGTGTGCGGCTGGCGTAGATGTGTTCGGCTATCAGGGTCGCGATGCGGTCCGGAGCTTCGAGCATGGGGACGTGCCCGACGCCGTTGACGAGGATGCGGTCGGCGGAGTCGGGCAATTCCTGCAGGAAGCGGCGGGCGTACACGCGGTTGGGGATGATCCGGTCGTATTCGGCCATCAGCAGGCGCACCGGGGTCGGGAGGTTGGACAGGTCTTCCAGCGCAGGAGCGCGCACGGTGCCCAGGATCAACGGAATCATGGCATCGCAGTGCAGTGCGGCGGTGATCACGGCGGCGATATCGCGGCGCGCGACCGCAGCGGCGTTCTTGCTGAGCAGCAGTAGTGCGAAGCGTTGCGCGATCGGATTGTTGATCGCGAATCCGCCGAGCCGCTTACCCACCTCGACGATCGGCACCAACGACAGGAATTTCGCGCCGACGCGGAACTGGATGAGCGAGGGCGACTGCCAACCGCCCGCCGGTGCGATCGCGGTCAGGGTGCGGGCCCGGCCGCGTCGGGCCAGCTCGAAGCCGACCCAGGCACCGAGCGAATTGCCCGCGATATGGCAGGTACGCCAGCCGAGTTCGTCGAGTTGATCCTCGATCCGGTCGGCGAGGGCATGGACATCGGTGGACCAGCCGTCGATCGGTTCGCCACCCCAGTGCCCCGCGAAGGCGGGGGCGAACACCTCGCAATGCGCGGAAAGTCGCAGCGCAACCTGTTCCCAACAGTGCGGCGAAAGCATGAACCCGTGCAGCAGTAGGACCGGATCACCGGATCCGATATGCAGCGCTTTGATCGGGGCGGGGGAGTTGGTGGTGCCTGACTTCATCGTCAATCACCCCTTCCTGGACTTCGATGTCCCGGGGGAGTTCTTCTGACCAGCATTGTACGGTCGTCAGGTGCCTTATATCATCTCGTCGATCAATGTGAACGGGGTCCGGGCGGCGACGGGCAAGACGGGCAAGGGGATGCTCGAGTGGCTGGCGGTCACCGAAGCCGACATCATCTGCCTGCAGGAGACTCGGGCAACCGATGAGCAGACCCGAGCCGCGCTCGCGCCCGCACTGGAGGCGGGCTGGTATCTGACGCATGCCGAGCCGGGTGCGAAGGGCCGGGCCGGGGTCGGCATTCTGTCCCGTCGCGAACCCCGGGCCGTGCGCATCGGGCTGGGGCGCTGGCACGACCGAACCTGGCATCCCAGCGCCGAATTCGCCGGTACCGGACGCTATGTCGAGGCCGAATTCGATGAATTGACCGTGGCCAGCGTGTATGTGCACACCGGTGAGGCGGATACGCCGATGCAGGACGAGAAGTACCGCTTCCTCGACGAGATCGGCGCTCATATGCGGGCGCAGACCAGCGATTTCGTGATCTGTGGCGACTGGAATGTCGCGCATACCGAACTCGATATCAAGAACTGGAAGGGCAACCTGAAGAACTCCGGGTTCCTGCCGCAGGAGCGGGCCTGGATCGATGGCATGCTCGCCGCCGGATATGTGGACGTGGTGCGCAACCTGCATCCCGGTGTCGCGGGCCCGTACAGCTGGTGGTCATACCGCGGCCGCGCCTACGACAACGACGCGGGCTGGCGCATCGACTACCACTTGGCCCGCGGCGAGGTGGCAGGCCGGGCGAAGCAGGCCGTGGTCGAACGCGCCGCCACCTATGCCGAGCGTTGGTCCGACCACGCGCCGGTCACGGTGCAATACCGATAAAGATGATTCGCGACATGGCAGTGCTGGAGATCGGGATCGCATGAATATTTCCTCGAAGCGGGTTCGCGCCTTCGCCGCGCTCGGTGTGGCCCTACTGGCCTTGGTGATCGCACTGCTCGCCTCGCGCGGCGGCGGGGACAGCAAGCCGACCGCGGCCTCGGTCACCTCCACCACTCGCAGCGCAAGCGTGGCCGTTCCGGCGCGCGGCCCGGATGTCACCACCGCATCCACCGTTCGAGCCCCCGGCGTACCGGACCGCGCCTACGCGACTCTTGCCGAGATCGACGCGGGCCGCTGGCCGGATTCGGCGAACGCGCCCGGCACCAAGGGCGGTGAGCGCTGGATGAACCGCGCGGGCACTCTGGCCGCCAAGGATTCGGCGGGCAAAGCCATCACCTACCAGGAATGGGATGTGAACCCGAAGCAGCCCAACCGTTCCCGCGACGCCGAACGCATCGTCACCGGCAGCGACGGTTCCGCCTGGTACACCGGTGACCACTACGAAACCTTCACGAGGATGCGCTGATGACAGTTCCGTTATCGCAGTTCCTTGCCCGCCCCGAGGCCCGGCGGTCCACCGACGCGCCGCCTTCGGCGCCGACCGCCGTGATCGGTGCCCTTCCCGTCGACGCCCCGACACTCAGCGGCGTGCGCTACGACGCGCCCGTCGACTACGCGGTGCGTGAACTGCGCGGGCTCAAAATGCGTACCACCGCACGCGTTTTCGACGAATTCGCGGCCGCGTTCCAATTTCCGTACTACTTCGGCGCGAACAAGGACGCCTTCGACGAATGCCTGCGCGATCTCGATGATTTCGTCGGCCCCGCCGCCGGATATGTTGCCGTGATCCGCGATTCGGCCGATCTGCTGATCGACGAACTGGAAGAACGCACGTGGTTCACCGAAGCCATGCGCGATGCCGCCGACTACTGGTCCACAAAGGGCCTGGCCTTCCGAGTAGTCCTGCAGGGCGAACCACCCGATCCAGACATCGTCCGCCTGAGTCCGTAGCGTCGAGGACAGTCGAATGGTGGCTGTCAGGCTCTCGAGGAACAACCATTCGACTACCGTCGATGCCGTGTGATGCGGGTGGGTCAGGTGAGGCGGCGGGCGAGGTCCTCGCCGAGGAGGACGAAGACGTCGGTGGTGTGGTCGATCAGTTGGTCGCGGGTTAGTGGGAGGTCGTTCTGTAGCCAGGCGGTGAGGGTCTGGACCAGGCCGCCGACCAGGTAGGTGGCGCGAAAGTCGATGGTGGGATCGGGATTCGGGTCGGTGATGCCGTAGAAGTCGATGCCCTCGGCGGCGACGATGCGTGCGAATACCCGCACCGTCTGGTTTGTGCGGGCGCGCAACTCCGGCGTCGCCATGCCCGCGACCAGCGCGACGTGCGCCTTGCGCGGATCGTCGGTGAGCAGATGAATGCCCGCGGAGATCGCGGCATGCGCCTTGGCGCGGGTGTCAGGCGGTGCGGTCTGCAACGCGCCGATGATCGCACCGGCCAGTTCCTCCGCGATCCGATCGATGAGCGCGGCGAGCACCGCGTCGCGGCTGTCGAAGCTTTCGTAGTAGTAGCGCTCGTTGAGTCCGGCCTGCGCGCATAACCCGGAGACGGTGAGCTTGGTGATGCCTTGGGTGCCGATGATCTCCAGCGCGGCATCGAGCAGCGCCGCGCGTCGCTGGGCGCGGCGCTCGTCGGCGGAGACGCCGCCGTAGGTCCGTTTTGCCGGTCCGCTTGTCGTCCGGCCGCCACCCTCCACGGAGTCGCTGGGTGATGCTTTCCTACTCGCTCTGCGAT
>NZ_JBIAFV010000010.1:90139-98144 GCF_042869435.1 Nocardia sp. NPDC006982
GATCGCTGCTGCTCGCCGAGTCGCTGGGCGAATCTGGCCTACTCGTCCTTCGGCCACCACCCGCTGTGGAGTCGCTGGGCGGTGTTGGCCTACTCGCTCTGCGATCGCTGCTGCTCGCCGAGTCGCTGGGCGAATCTGGCCTACTCGTCCTTCGGCCACCACCCGCTGTGGAGTCGCTGGGCGGTGTTGGCCTACTCGTTCTACGGTCGCTGCTGCTCGCCGAGTCGCTGGGCGATGCCGACTTATTTGTCGTCCGGCCACCAACGCCCGTCGAATTGGTGCGCGATGCCGGTCCGCCCGTCGCTCGACCACCACCCCGCACGGAACCGCTTCGCGATGCAGTCATATCGCGATTCTGGCACGGGTGTGGTTGCGGCCGACCGGATCGCGGTCTAGTTCGGTTGCGTCCGGATCCGGGCCGGACACAATCTGGTGGAGACTATTGCCAGATTCTGAATTCTGGGAGATTCTATTGCCAGATGCTGTGGATCCCGGCGCGCGCCGGGATGACGGGTGATCCGGATCGCCGAAACCCGATGCGTCCGACGATGCGCTCAACGAGGAGGCAGCGATGTCCCAGCCCGGCTACTTCGCCGATAATTCGATGGCCCGACGGGTCATGAGCAAGCGCGCGGTGGGTCTCACCTACGGCCAGCGCGCCTTGGTGATCGGCGCGGTCAATCCATTGCTCTATGTCGGAACCGCCGAGAACACCGAACATCGGATGACCCCGTACTCGCGACTCGCGTTGACCGGCAAGCTCTTCGAGGCCGTCTTCCTCGGCAGCAAGGACGAGGCGGATCGCGCGCTCGCCTTCACCACGAAGAAGCACGCGAAGGTCGTCGGCGCACTGCCCGAGGAGGCGGGCCCGCACCATCCGGCGGGCACCGGCTACTCCGCGTTCGACCCGCACCTGATGTACATGACCATGGCCTTCGCCTTCGACTCGGCCGAGGTGATGCACGATCTGCTGGTCCGCCCGCTGACCGACGGCGAACGCGAGGGCCTGTACCAGGACTACGTGCGCTGGGGCGAGCTGTTCGGCATGCCGCGCGAGGCCGCGCCCGGCAACTACCCGCTGTTCCGCAAATCCTTCGACGACTACCTCGCCTCGGACGAGCTGTTCCTCACCGATGAGGCCCGGCTGGTCGGTTCGTATCTGGCCGGTCAGCGCGTGCCCTATCCGCAGCGCGGGCCGATGCGTCAGGTCGTCGACGCGTTCTACCTGCTGGTGCAGGGCAGTCTGCCGCCGCGCATCCGCGATATGTACGGGATGCGCTGGGGGCTGCCCGAGCAAATCGCCTTCCGCGCGCTCGCCCAGGGCGTGCGCACCGCGCATATCGCACCGCCGCTGGTTCCGCCGGTGCTGCGCGCGACGCTGGCCGGTCCGAGCGCGCCGGTCTACAAGCTGTTGTCCAAGCGGGAACGCGAACTGCACAGCACCGGCCGTCCGAGCATGCCCGGTGTCGACCCACGCAACTGGGCGGCGCGAAATTCCGCGTGACACGCATGCGAAGATCGGGACATGTCCAGTCCTGCTCAGACGAACCCGGCCGCTGAACGCAAACAGCGGGTGCTGTCCGGGATCCAGCCCACCAGCGCGTCCTTCCATCTCGGCAACTACCTTGGCGCACTGCAGTACTGGGTGACCATGCAGGACGACTACGACGCCCTCTACTTCATCCCGGATATGCACGCGATCACCGTGTCGCAGGATCCGAAGGAACTGCGCAGGCGCACCAAGGCGGCGGCCGCGCAGTTGCTCGCGCTCGGCATCGACCCCAAGCGCTCCACGCTCTTCGTGCAGAGCCAGGTACCCGAGCATGCCGAGCTGACCTGGGTGCTCAGCTGCATCACCGGATTCGGCGAGGCCAGCCGGATGACCCAGTTCAAGGACAAGTCGGTCAAACAGGGCGCGGAGAACGCCAGCGTCGGACTGTTCACCTATCCGGTGCTGATGGCCGCGGACATCCTGCTCTACCGTGCGCATCAGGTGCCGGTCGGCGAGGATCAGCGCCAGCATCTGGAGCTGACCCGAAATCTGGCCCAGCGCTTCAATACTCGCTTCAAGAAGACCTTCGTGGTGCCGGAGGCGCATATCGTCAAGGGCACCGCGAAGATCTACGACCTGCAGGATCCGACGTCGAAGATGAGCAAGTCGGCCTCCACCGACGCCGGTCTGATCAACCTGCTCGACGATCCGAAGATCACCGCCAAGAAGATTCGCTCCGCGGTCACCGATACCGAGCGCGAAATCCGCTACGACCCGGAAAACAAGGCGGGTGTCAGCAATCTGCTGGTGATCCTGAGTTCGCTGAGCGGCACCCCGATCGTCACGCTGGAACGCGACTATGCCGGTAAGGGTTACGGCGATCTGAAGTCCGACGTCGCCGACGCGCTGGTCGAATTTGTCACCCCGCTGCGGGCGAAGGTGGAAGAGTATTTGGCAGATCAGGGCGAACTCGACCGCATCCTCGACGCAGGTGCCGAGCGGGCGCGTGAGATTGCCGGCAACACTCTGGCGCAGGTTTACGACCGGGTGGGGTTTTTGGCTCGCTAGCCGGGGAATACCGCTAGCGACCGCTTGTCGACCATCACCGCGCGGTCTCTGTTTAAGGGGCGTGACAGATGCAGGTGATCGACAACATCAAGGCGGCGCTCGAACGGCGGATCCAGTCGCGGCCATGGCTGGATCACCTCATCCGCGCGGGCGGCAACTATCAGCGGCAACGCGGTGATTACTACGCGGCCGGGATCACGTATTTCACGGTGCTGTCGTTGTTTCCGCTGTTGATGGTCGCCTTCGCGATCGCTGGCTCGGTGCTGTCGGGCGACCCGGAAATGCTCACCGAACTGCGGAACAAGATCATCGAGAACATTCCGGGATCACTTGGCGGCCAGCTCAATGATCTGATCGATCAGGCGGTCCGATCGCGCGGCACGGTCGGCACGCTCGGTCTGCTCGTCGGTGTCTACACCGGACTCGGCTGGATGGCGAATCTGCGCGCGGCACTGACCGAACAGTGGGAACAGAAAACCCCGGAAGGCAATTGGTTTTTCAGCAAGCTCTCCGACCTCGGCGCATTGATCGGGCTCGGCTTGGCGTTCGTGATCTCGATCGGTCTGTCCACGCTGGCCTCGAGCACCCTCGGCGAGCGGCTGCTGATCACTTTCCGCCTGTCGGAGTTGCCCGGTGCGCGGCTGATCCTGGTGCTCATTTCGATACTGCTCGGCTTCCTCGCTTCGTGGGCGGTGTTCGTCTGGATGATCGCGCGCCTGCCCCGCGAGCCGGTCACCCTGCGCAGTGCCGCACGAGCGGCCGCGATTGCCGCGGTGGTCTTCGAGATCTTCAAATACGTCGCATCGTTCTACCTGCAGATGGTGCTGCACAGCCCCGCAGGCGCGGTATTCGGATCGATCATCGGCCTGATGGTGTTCAGCTACACCACCTATCGCATCCTCTTGTTCGCAACCGCTTGGGCCGCAACGGCATCGGAGAACGAGCCCGAAGCCGAAATCCCTCCACCCGCCCCCGCCGTGATCAAGCCCCGCATGAGCGCGCCCGGCCCCTCGATGGGCACTGGCGCGGCCTACTTCGGCGCGGGTGCCCTTGCGGCACTGGTCCTTTCAGGCCTGCGCCGCCGCTGACCCACATCGCCCCAGGCTGACCGCTGTCCGCCACACTGAGTGCCCCAAGGCTCGCTTTGCCTCGAGAATGTACTGGTAGCGCGGTACTCTCGACGTTTGCCGCCGCCAGCACATAGTGATCACCCGTCCAGCGACCAGCCTTCCTCGCAATATGCCGGAGGTCCTGTGCAAGATGGGCTAGCGGCTAAATCAGTGCGCGGCCGATATCGGGCCAAGCGTAAGGCTATTGAAGCCTTTATCCCCCGACTTGGAAGGGCTAGGAACCTAATCCTGTCTTGACGCCGCCTGCTCTGGACCTACCGATGCGACCAATGAGTCCTCATGTCGGCCCGGTGGCTCCCGGGACACGAAACGATCGGTGAGGTCGGTTCGATGATGTAGAGACTGTCACGAGGAGTGATCGCAATGGCAGCAGGGGAGATTCAATGACCGATCCGACGTCAACGGGCTCTCGTCAGCCTGTGGTCCTCCCGTGCTTACCGGCTGGGAGGGTGGTGAGGGGCGGGGTTTCGATGGAGCGCACCTGCTGGATGTTCAAACGTGAAGCAATGGCGAGGATTTGGATGGTTGTCGCGCCGCCGCCACTGATGTCGGCGAATTCGAACTGGATCGCGTCGGGGTAGCCCTGCTGGTTCTCGAGGGACCATATCCATCGGACGGCGCGGCCGACGGCATCGCGCCAGGGAGCCAATGCCGCCGCGTCCACGGTGTGCAGGCTCCTGTTGCCGATGGCCGAAGTTTCGACCAGTCACACGGTGTCATCGTCTTCGTGGACGAGCACGGACCATCGGTTTTGCTCGAATTCGAGGTCGATGCGCAGGATGTCGCGGGGCAGATCCGCGTCGAAATGGTAAGTGACGTCGTGAAGTCGGCCACCCTGTTCCGTGATCGCGGATCCTACTTCCGACATGGACCGACTTTCCTATACTTGTTGCCGTACTTTTGCGCGGCCTGTCGAGTGGGTCGCGGCTCTGGTGGGTGTCCCCTGCGTGGTATTCCTTACAATATGCCGGCGGTCTTCAATTCTGCTATCAGAGACCATATTTCGTCGTCCGGCGGAAAATGGATATCCGGATCGTCCCGTTGCATCAATCGATCAATCACTGCGCGGAGGCGAATAACCGACCTCGGCTTGGCGGTACAATCGCGTCGAGGGATCTTCAACGCTGTCACTAAAAGGTCGCCGGGATAGTAGTCACCTTCAGCCAACGGGGTCCGCTCGAGCACATCGAGTGCTCACGGTAGGAGAACGGATGTTCCTCCATGCTGTCCCAGCATGATGCGAAGATCTTCGGCAGTGAAGAAGCCAATCGGTTTCCGGCGCAATGCATTTACAGTCTTCATCAGCCGCGTCGCGTCGGACGGCGGTCCGGCCAGGCGATGCCGTCCACCTGCTCTAGGTTCAGTCATTGATATCGTCGGATTCGTAATTGATGCGCAGGTCGGGTGGTCGGGGCGGCCATTCCGGTGTAGTGACTTTCCGCCCCGTCCACGGATCGATTCTGAGCACCGGATACTCCGTTTGGATCGACATACCCTCACGAGTCCACAGCACAGAGGATTCGGAGTAAACCGCTGCCGGTGATGTCGCCGGTCGATCGGCGAGAAGCAAGAGCCATCCGTTCCGGAGGGCAATCCTGGCGCCGCCGGATTTGAAGAAAACTGGTGAGAGTATTTCGGATTCAAGAATTCTTTCTGCCTCCGCTCTGGGCCAATGTGGTAATTCGTGACGGTCAGGTGAGTTCTCCTTGCTGGTTCGTAATGATAATTCGGCGTCATATCCGATGACTACTTTGAAGCCTGTGTCGAGGTTGAGATCAACCTGGCTCGGGTACCAATCGATAGTGACGATGCGGCTTCGCCTCAGCGGCAGGATAATCCATCTATCCTCGTGTTCTATGATTTCTCGCTGCATTCCTTCGCCTCCCGTCAGTGTTCCAGTGCATCATGGATATTTCCAATGCTGTCCTCGGAAGGGCTGCCGTCTGGCTTCTGTACGTGAACCTCACCGGTATCGAGATCGATGATTACGTCAGGGTTTCGATTGTTTCCGTCGCCGCGCCAAGCGCCTTGCGCTTTGATCTTATGGATGGCATCCTTCACTTCCTTCGGTGAAACCCCGTACTCGCTGGCGATCTTATTCACCTTCGAGGTGTATGAGTTCGTGGTAAAAGAACCACCTGCGGTATTGTGCCCGTTGATGTCGTCCGAGTCTGGATCATCGATAGTCGCCTTCATGCCGATGATGGCGGCGAGGCCGGCGATGGTTTTGTCGAGGTCGATGGCGGGGAGGGCATGGAAGGCGTCGATGGTGCCGACGGCGCCCGCCGCGAGGCTGGCGAGGCCGATGACTCGGACCATTTGGCTGGCGCGGTAGGAGGTTTGGATCGCGTTGATGGTGAGGACGACGTCGGCGTCGATGGCCGCGGCCGCGGCGACGGCGGAGGAGCCGAGGCTGAACAGGAACGCGACTCCGGCGGTGATGGCGATCAGGCTGATGGACAGTTCCAGTGCGTTGATCGCGCTGGCGTTGTCGTTGCCGAGGGCGACTGTCGCGTCGCGATAGTCCTTGACCGGTGCGGCCATGTTCTGGGAGGCGGTAGCGACGGTGTCGGCGCCGGTTTTCAGGGTGGTGAAGTGGTCTTGGAGTAGTTGGCGGTTGGTGGGGTCGTCCATGCCGTCGAACAGGGCCGAGATGGCGGAGATGCGGGCGGCGGCGCCGGTGATGGTGTCGTGGTTGGCGAAGGTGTTCCAGGTGGTGTGGGCTTTGTCGAGTTTGGTGTGGTCGCCGTTAGGGAGTTTGCCGAAGGCGGCGAGGACTTTGGCGATCAGTTTGTCCAGGAACTCTTTGAGGTCGCCGTGGTCGGTGAAGCCGATTCCGTTGTCGCCCACCGAGGATGGGATGCTGACCTTGTACTCGCTGACCTGGCCTACATCGGGTCGCGATGGGGCCGGGTTGCTCTTGTTGGCGGTGCCGTAGTTGTAGCCCATGGCGTACAGCACGGCGCCGTAGTTGGTGAGGGCGTTGGCCAGGCTGGAGCAGGCCTGCATGGTCTGCTTGGCGGCTTTGTCGTATGCCTCGCCCCATTGTTGGCAGCCAGGTGCGTCGCCGGCCATTCCGACGCATTCGCCTTTGACCGCGTCGTGGACGGGTTTGTCGGCTTTGCGGAGGTCGTCGGCGAGGTCGTGGCATTTCTTGGCGGCGTCGTAGTAGGTCTGCCAGTCGACGATCATGGCTGTCCCGATTGCAGCATGCGTTGGTTGACGTCGATGGCACGGGTGTAGCGGCCGTGCGCTTTCTGCGCGGCGTCGCTCATGGAGGCGACGCCTTCGGCGAATTCTCGTGCGGCCGTGAGCCATTGGTTGTGTGCGTCGGCATAGGCGCTGGCTGCGGTGGATTCCCAGCTGCCGTTGTGCAGGGCCGCCACCTTGTGGTCGAGTTCGTCGAGGTGATCGTGCAAGAATCCGGCCAGGCCGTTGAGGCGCGACACGATCCGGTCGAGTTGATCGAGATCGACACTGAATTGAGAGCTCATGGCAGGTCCAGGCTGGAGATACCGGACGCGTTGCCGGTGTCGGTGCTCTTGTAGTTGGCCGCGGTGACGCCCAGCCTTTCGGCGAGTGAAGTCAACGCCTGCATGAGTTGTGTTCCGCCGTCATGTGTTTCGGTCCAGCCGGTCGAGAACTCGTCGGCCGCGTCGCCGGTCCAGTCGGAAGTGAGTAGGGTTTCGATCTCGCGGGCAGCGGAATCGAGGGCCTGTTTCATGGTGTCGGCGATGTTGTAGACGTACTGGCCGATCGTCTGCACATCACCGGGTACGACTGTCAGATTCTGGCCAGATCCAGACGGCCCCCCGCTATCTCCCATGTACACGAAGATAACGGCGCGCGTCCCCAGGCGTCCACAAGCTTGTGCGATCTGCCGCTTATTTGGCAGGCGTTCTCCCATGTTCGATTAGTCCTCGACGACGTTCAATACACTGCAAACTGCCGGTGCCCGAGTCCGTTCGTGCAGGGCCAGCAAAGTTGGTAGGGAAGAGTAAAGCCAGGCCGGATCTGTCGGCGGTCGATCTTGCCACGAGTTGCCGCCCGCTCCCAGGCTCGCTGTCCCTCGAGAGTGCGTTGCGTGAGGGGCGCTCTCGGCATCTGCCGCCACCCGCGCATGGTGATCATCCGTCCAGCACGCGTTGTGTGCCGCAGAAGCCAGTCGGCGATTGATTCAACCGGCGAACCGGGCAACCCCTGTCAGGGATCGGGCACCCCATACGCTGGGGGCGTGGCTGAAGTACGGGGTGCCCGGATCCACTTTCGGTATCGCCGGTCGGTGGTAGGCGGTCAGGGCGGGGCTGTCAGCGGT
>NZ_JBIAFV010000010.1:98241-150910 GCF_042869435.1 Nocardia sp. NPDC006982
GGTCGAAGTCGCCGCGGGTTGTTGCGGCGGTGAAGGCTGACCATTCGGCTGGGGTGAATACGAGTGCGGGGCCGGATGGGTTCTTCGAATCGCGAACGCCGACAAGGCAGTTGGGGAGGAAGGGGACTTCGATGCAGTTCGAGTGGGCACCGCTGTGACTGCTCTTGAACCGCTTCGCGTTCGCGTGGTTCGCCATGAGGTGCCCCTCTGGGGTCAGCGGTCGAAGTCGCCGCGGGTTGTTGCGGCGGTGAAGGCTGACCATTCGGCTGGGGTGAATACGAGTGCGGGGCCGGATGGGTTCTTCGAATCGCGAATGCCGACAAGGGTGTTCGGGAGGAAGGCGACTTCGACGCAGTTCGAGCTGCCACCGCTCCGGCTGCTCTTGAACCAGTCGGCACCGGCCAGATCGATGTTCATGTGTACTCCTTCGCCACCCGTCTGAGCAGAGCACGGCTGGCGTCGGCGTCCATCGCACTGCGCCGCAGGCTCTCGTACGCCTCATGGTACCGCCGGACGGTAGCCGGTTTCGCAAGATACAAATCCCCCGCGAAATTCTCGGTGAAGACCACCGGCGGCTCGAGCACTTGGCCGTGTCTGTCCGTGCCGAACTCCAGGATGACGAACGGGCCGGCGGCGTCCCCGAGCGGAAATCCAGCGCTGAACGGGAGAATCCGAAGGCTGATGTTGGGTCGAGTGCCTATATCGCACAGGTACTTCAGTTGGGTCGCCATGACCTTCGGCCCGCCGACCATCCCACGCAGGACCGACTCGCGCAGGACCACTTCTAGCGTCGCGGGTTGATGCTTGCGGGTGATTCTCAGCTGCCGCCGCATCCGCAACTGCACCCGACGCACGTGCTCCTCGGCACTGTCGTCCGGATAGACGGATCGGATGAGAACACTGGCGTACGCCGGTGTCTGCAACAATCCCGGCACCAGTTCGGATTCATAGGTGGTCAACCGCTGCGCAGATGCCTCCAACCCCACGAAGAAGTCGAAGTTCCCCGGCATGAGATCACCGTACTCGCGCCACCAACTCTCCTCATTGCCTTGTGCCGCAAGCACTTTCATCGCCGCAGTGTGGTCGGGGTCGAAGCCGTAGATCGTGCACAGCGCCGCCAGGTCCACCTCGCGCAGTTGCGCCACGGTGCCCTTCTCGATGCGCTGCAACGTGCTACCGCTGCGTTCGATCAACGCTGCCGCCTGCGCCAGCGTGAATCCGCACCCCTCCCTGCCGTCCCGCAGGTACTTCCCCAGCTGCCGCCGTGCCAGCGTCGATCCATCCTCCGACATGTCCCGCCTCCCATCAGGTTTCACTGTTCGCAACAGGAGAGCACACCGCCATCCCATGTGGAGGCCACATCGTGAATGATCATGCAATCGGGGCATAACCCCAGGAAGGATTGCATCCGGTGACGCTTTCGCGAATCAGATCAACGGCGGCGTATTTCTGTCCGGCGGGTCCGCTCGACCCGGCACGAGCCCCGCCCCGCGCGCTGCTCGGTATGAGTGTCCGCGTCAGGTGCAGCGGATCGGCCTGAACCCGCAGGATCGAAACCAATCGAGAACGTCTTTGCGGCCCAACGGAACCGATTGACCGTTTCACGCGTCCAGTACAGTAAGCGGACGAACAGCGAGGGAGGGATAGCCGATGGAAGTGGGGCAATCGGCCGCAAATGCGCTGTATCAGCAAGCCACCGGGGGAACATTTCGGATGGAGGCCGACGCCGCACGGCGGTGCGCTGAGGTCTACACAAGGTTGGTCGAAACCACACTGGAACCACAGATCAAGCGATCAGCCAACCTGCAGCGGCTGACCGGCTTCGGCGGGTTCGATTCCGCCAAGCAGCTTCAGGATGGATTTTCCGGCAAAGCAGTGCAGATGACCGATGCTCTCACTGGAATGAAAGAGGCGGCATTGAAGATGGCGGCGGCCTACCTGCGAGCCGGTCAGTTGGTGGAGGAAGCCGACGCCATTTACGCGAGATCGATCACCACCGGTACTTCAGGAGTGCAGTCGTCATGATCGGAATCCGCAAAACCTTGCTGGCGCTATTGGCGGTGACCGTCACACCACTCGCCGCGAGCTGCTCATCCAACAGCGACACCACGCACCCAGTTGACTCTGGTCAAACCACCACGTCATCCACAGGCCCACAATCAGTCCGGCCGACGCTCACTAACCCCAAGCTCCAGCCGCCGTCGCAGGACAACAAGTACACCACCAGCACTGGACGCCCCAAGGTGGTCTTCGACCCGTGCACCTGGATCAGCGACGACACATTCCGACGAGCGGGATTCGATCCAGCTACTCGACAGCGACTGGACGACCTCGTGGCAGAGTACAGCTTCCTGACCTGCACTATCTCTTCCCCGACGCGAAATCTGGCTTTGAACTCCGGAAACGCTACCTGGGAGGAAGACCTGGCGAAGGTCGGCTCCTACAGCGAGCCGACAACTGTAAACGGTCGCCAAGCCCTGCTGGTTCGTGATCCCCAAGTGCGTCGCGCCTGCCAGGTCGATGTCCGAACCAAGGTCGGGTTCTTGCAGATGGCGGTCGATCTGACCGACCGCGCCCCGCAAACCCTCAACCCCTGCGACGGCATCACCGACATCGCCTCCACCATCGAACCGGAGATCGGTAAGGACAACTGACGATGACCGGCCTCGACATCAACGATGTTCCTTCGGCGCTCGGTGCATTCGATTCGAGCCGCAAGCCCGATACCACTCAGCCGAGCACGCTCGCGCGTAGTCAGCAGCAGGGTGCGGAGCAGTACGGGACGAAACTCGCTGCCGACGGCCAGGATCCGGCGTACATCACCCGGATGGAGCAGTTCGAGGGCCATACCCATGAGGAGATCTACACCAACGCCCAGCTGATGAGTCCGGGCATCATGCATCAGCAGGCCGATACCTGGATCAGCATCGCTACCGCGCTGAGCGGTGGGCTGTTCGGCGCGAATCTCGCGATTCAGAAGGCATTGGCCTCGGGCATCGAGGGGGCCATGGCCGATGCGGCTCTTGCTGCGGCGCAGACGTTCTATCGGCAGGCAAGTGATGTCGAGCAGGTGATCAATGCCTGCGGGCACCGGATCAAGGGCGTGGCGTCCGCCGCCGAAGTGGTGAAGATGACGGTGCCGCCACCGTCCGCGGCGCAGGGGAGCAGGGGTTCGGCGACCTCGCTGGACCCCGCGCAGGTCATTATTTCCGCGGTCGGCGCGGGACTGGTCGGGGACGGTGACAGCCAGGAGGTCGCCTATCAGCGCGGCATCGAGGCGCTGCATCGCACGGCGATCGACACCATGAACAACAACTACAAACCGTCTTACGGCCCCGCCGGATCAGGAGTTCCGACATTTGTGCCGGTCACGTCGCCGGGCGGCGGAGGCAATGAGGGTGTTACCGGGCCGGGCGGCGGTAGCGGGGGCGGCAATGGCGGCGGCACCACCGGATCCGGCACCGGAAACACCGGCGGTAACAACGGCGAGTCGAACGGGTCGGGGACATCGGGGACCGATCAGGGCACGGTGAACCCCTCGGGTCTCGACTCGAATTCCACTGCCGGACAACAGACCCAGTCCCCGACGACGGCCGCGAGCACCGCCACCTCGCCCGCCGCGACGACCACCACTCAGACGACCTCGGGACATACAGGCGGCTTCGGCGCATCCGGATCGGGCGGTACATCCGGACCCGGCAGCAGCACCACACCGAGTCCAGGTCGCAGTGTCACCGGTCTGCCTACGACCGGAAACTCCGGCACGGCAACGGTTTCCACTGTCGCGACCAGCGCGGCCAGCACCGGCCGCAACGGTATGTCGGGCATGTCGCCCGGCGCGGGACGCAAATCGGGGGAGGACGAGTCGAGCCGCAAGGTTCCCGACTACCTGATCGGCCAGTACGAAGAACTGGTCGGCCCGGACGATCCAGCGGTTCCCCCGTCGATCGGGGCCGACGCGCCCTCGGCCCACCCGAGCGGTGAGCGCGGGTGAAGTTCGAGTTCACGCCCGATGAGTTCATGCACATCTGGCGCGAGACGCGGTCGGATCGCTACCCCTTTCCGTTGCGCCTGATCGCCTCGGTGCGCTGGGAGGACGAATTCGACCAGCTCACCCGCGAATTGGACCGCCGCATGCCGCTGCACGCCAACCCTGACCTCTCTGCCGCCTTGCGCGTGGCAGCAGATCCGCGAATCGCATTGACACTCACCGGAACTCGGCGACGTCCGCTGCGCGCATTCGGCGCGATCGACGCCGACATCGGCGTCACCCTGGTGCAACGGCCAGGCCCCACCCCCGATTTCGGCGGCAATGTAGTGCTCGAGGTCGGTACCGCCGCGATCGTGCCCGCCGTATTCACAGCAGTGCTCGGCGACGTGCCACCCGGCCGTCATCCGGCCGTGGCCGAGGATGCCCAACGCCTGGTCGAAAACCTCGAGTCCTGGACCGGCCTCGAAGAAACAGCATCCGACCGCATCTACCGCCTGCTGCGCGCTGCGCGCTCCGGTTCCGGAACCGTGGAAATCCTTCGCGGCCTGCGCGATTCCCGCCCCGCCCCACCCGAATACCTGAACTGGTTCGACATCGAAGGCGACGGCCGCTACCACTACCGCCACCAATACAACGAATTCCACATAATCCCCTGCGACCAGTCTGCAATCCGCCGCGAAATCACCCGCCTGGCACAACCCATCCCCTGATCCGTCGCTCCCGCGCCGACGGTCGCTTCCAGGTTCGATTGCCCGATGCTGGTTGCCAAAGAATCTGGGCAGCTCGAGCAAGGCCGTCAATTCGAGACTTTTCGCACGTCCGCGCAGAAGCCGAGGCTCGATCTCGGCCGTCTGCCGGGGCCGGTCGACGCGGAACAGCGACGCTGATATCAGAATGGCCTGGCTGGAGGTCTCCGCTCGAGCGAAGCGGTGCTCGCCTCATCGGGGACCGGCCAGTGGCAAATGCCGACGGTGCAATCTGCGGGCCTACGCGATATCCGTCTCGGCCGTCGCGGATGGCCGAGACGACCGATTCCTATTGCGTGTCAGGCTCTTTGTCCAGCGAAGGACGATAGCGCGGATCTTGTTCTATCGCTGCCCGGAAGCGGGGGTGAGCTTGGACGAAGGCGAACCTTTCGTCATAGATGGGGCGGTACGTCACCCGCTGGGCACTCTTGCCGAACAGGTGCATGGCCACCACCAGCCCCAGCGGAATCGAACCCGGGAAGAGCGCGAGTACCAGCGGGATGACCAGAGGATCGACATGCGCCACACTGACTATCACCACAGCGACGAGATTGGCGACCATCAGCCATAGCAGCGAGCGGGCGGCCCAGCGGTATCGCCCGGAGGTGCGGACGCATCGGTCACAGACGGGCCACTCGCCGACGAGGATCGTCGAAACTGGTGCGACCGGCACCACGCCTCCGGTGAACAAGTTCTTGCCGAGGTCTCGTTCTCTGGCTGTGCGATGAAACCGAGGATGTAGATCCGTGTCGTAGAAGCGGGCCCGCACGTGGTTTCGCGACACCGCCGGAAGACCGTGCCCGGGACACAAATCGGGCAGAGGTTGCGCAATTTCCAGTTCGAGTGGTTCGACGCGTAGCCGCCGGGGCGTTTTCCGCCAGAGCGAACCGGTATTCGGCAAAGGGTCCTGACACCGACGCAGCCGGATCGTCACGTCGTCCTCGTGCGTGTACGGCCGCTGATACACCAGTGGATTCGGTGGTAGTGGGGTCGCCTCGAAGCCGTCACCGCTGTTGGGGCGGTAATAGTCACCGGCCAGGCGAGGTAGCCTCACTCGAGCCACCCGCGTTGGTTGCGGTCCTGAAAGTACAGATCGTCGTCGTCCAGGTCGTCGGGTGTGACGATCCGATCACGGTTGGGCTTCCGAGTTCCTGGAATCACATGGCTCGCAGGGTGGTTACCGCTACTTCCGACCTCGGAGGCCGACGTCGACGGTGTTCCCTGGGGAGCGCTGGTCGGCGATTGCTCGGGCGACGAACTCGGGGATGGCTCTGCGGGGGGCGAAGTTTCGGGATCCTGGTTCCGGTAGCTTTCGAGGATCGCGTTTCCCAGTTCGGCCTTTCGCTGGATTTCCTCGGGCGATGTCGCCGCGAAATCCTCTAGCGCCTTGGGGATGACCGCGTCGCCGAGACGCGCGAACGACTCGCTGTGCACGAGATCGCGGATGGTGCCCTTCCCTTGCAGGATCTCCTGCATTTGCGCCTTCAGATCCGGGGCGAGGCCCGGGCTGCCGACAATGATGTTCAGAGCCTTCGCAAGGTGACGTGACATGCCGACATCGCCGCCGGCGAGATCCAGCATCGGTTCCTCGCGATTCATCAGTTCACCCTCGTTTCCGGCTGGGGCGGCATGTCGGACGCGCGTCTACTTGGCCGATCGGTGCGAGAACTCGACCTCGCGGTAGGGAGGTGAGACCCTGGCCGGATTCCGGTGCCAGGGTGCACTTCTCGGGGCAGTGGGGGTAGCAGCCGTCGGCAGTAGAGCGTGGAAGCCGTGGATTTCGGCGCAGAGCCCTACCACCTCGCGTGCCGACCCGCCAACCGTCGAGTCGCCAGTCCACCCTGCCATCGCGGTCGCCCCCCTAGTGAATCGCCGTAAGAATACTTCACGTCGAGCATCCGGCCCAGGTTCCGGACGAGGCCCACCACCCGCGGCGCAGCGGGTGAACTGGCGGAGAACTGTCGCGGCACAAGGCCGTTGGCGGCGGAAAGTCGTTCGGCAGGTAGGTGTTCGGTGGATAGGGAGATGAGGGCTGTTGGGTGCCAGCCGGTTCGCAACTGTAGGGGGCCGCGCTCGCTCGCGGCACCGGTGTCAGCGTGGGTGGGGCGGAAAATGATGTGGCGGCTGGTTGTCGTGCGGGCGGTAGCCCTGCGGCGGAATGTAATTCGGCGAGTAGGCGGGTCCGGAATCCGGTTGCGGCTGGTAGCCGTTGGATGCGGCAGGATTCGGGGGATATTGCGGTGGATACTGTTGGGCGCCTGCCGGATGCGGGATCGGCTTGTGACTTCGCGGCGGGTTCGCCGGTGCGGGACCGTAAACCGGGTACGCGTTCGGCGGTGGCCCATAGCCGGGATAAGCTCGCGGATCAATCTGCGGCTGTGCGGATCCGGATCGCAATGCCCGCACATCGGGCCGCTGCACTGTGACTCGGGCGGGTTCGTGGAGGTCGTAGTCCGGCAGGTCGTTGTCGTCGAAGAAGCAGAAGGCGGTGGCGAATCCGCGCCAGAAGTAGCCGCGGACCAGGTTGCCGAAGGTCGGCCAGCGGCCGTCCTCTCCCCGGATTACCACCAAGCCGAGCAGCGCTTTGCCGATGGTGGCGTGGATGATGCGCTGCACGATGACCGTGTGTACGAACGACAACACCGCGTAGGTCACCATGAAGATGAGGACGACCCACCCGAGCCCCGAGACGGCGGTGTTCGCTACCGCGCCCGCCAATCCGGCATGTAGCGCGATATCGAAGAACGCCGCCGTATTGCCGCGCAGTTCGCGCGGCGAAGGGTAGCGGGGATCATTCTTGTCACCGTGGTACTGCGGCGCGCGTGGCGGGGCCTCCGGAAAGTCGTTGACTCGCTGCACTCCTCGACCGACGATCCCCATATCGACGATCTTGGCATACCTCTGCCGCGAAGCAACTGGTCTATCGGTGACGGCTCATGCGCCGGGCTCTGAGGAGAAGTGCGAGAGCCAGGATGACGCCGCCTATCAGCAATAGCGTGCGGGTGCCCGAGTGGTTGTCGGATTCATCGGTGGGCTGGGCTTCGTGGTCGATGTCTTTCGGAGGCGGAGAGGCAAGTCCCGCAGTGCCTTTCGTGGATGCGGACTTGGTTTCCGGGAGCTTGCCGACGCTGGAGTTCTTCGGCAGGGCGAAACCGTAGTCGAGCAGGCGCGCGGCCTGTTCCCACGGACGTATCGGCAGCACATCGGCTTTCAGTAGGGTCACGACGAGTCTGCGGCCGTCGCGATGGGCAGCGGCGACGAAGGTCTGCCTGGCGTCGTCGGTGTAACCGGTCTTGCCGCCGAGCGCACCGTCGTAGTCGTAGAGCAGGTGGTTGTCGTTGGCGATGGGGAACCCTGGATGGTCTTTGTCGTCAGGGTTTTTCGGATCCTTGGGGTAGCCGGGAAAATCGATTTGCTCGGTGTGGATGAATTCGGCGAACAAGGGAATCGTCATGGCCTCGCGGAACAGCACCGACAGGTCGTAGGCCGAGGTGCTCATGCCGGGGCCGTCCAGGCCGGACGGGCTGGCGGTGCGAGTATCCAAGGCGTACAACGACTGTGCCAGCTCGTTCATCTTCTGCACCGTGGCGGCGTCGCCGCCGAGCTGGGTGGCGATGGCATGCGCGGCATCGTTGCCCGACGCCATGATCAGCGCCTGCATGAGCTGTCGATTGGTGTAGCGGCCGCCGGGACCGATGCCGACGCGGGTGCCGTCGGCGTTCGCGTCGTCCTGGGTTCCGGTGACGGTCTTGTTCAGGTCGAGGCTGCGCAGCGCGACGGTCGCGAGCAGCACCTTGATCGTGCTGGCGGGCCGGTAGCGCCCGTGCGGGTCCTTGGCGGCGAGCACCTCACCGGTATCGAGGTCCGAAATCTGCCAGGCCGTGGCGGAAATCTCCTGCGGCATCGGCGGTGCGCCGCGCGGGATGACGACGCCGCATTCACCCAGGCGTGAGCCGCCGACCGGTGGAATCGGCACGGCCAGCGGGGTCGGCGACGGCTGTCCGGGTTCGGGGACCTCGGATTCGTCGATCGGATTGGGCGGCTTCGTCTTCTGCGGGCAGCTGTCGGTATTCGGGGTGCTGAACGGCGTCGTCGTGGTGGTCGTCGGCGTCGCGTGCGAAACGGTCGCGGCAGGGCCCCAGGTCGCGGCCGAAATGGCCAGTGCAGAACCGAGGCAGAGTGCGACGAGGAGGCGAAGATCCCGGGTGCTCATCGGCTGCGAGCCTACTGACCGGCCGCGCGGTGGGCCGTCATGAGACACGGATGCGCCAAGTATTGACAGGAACTACTAAATGGGAGCTACTATCAAAAAGTTGTAACTATCATTTTCTGGAGGGGCTATGCAGACAGACTCGACTCGCCGCTGGTTGGCGCTGGGGGCGCTGGCCTTGGCAATGCTGACCATCGGCCTGGATATGACCGTGCTGACCGTGGCGCTGCCCACCCTCGCCGTCGACCTGAACGCGAACACCGGCGCGCTGCAGTGGTTCAGCACCGCGTACACACTGGCGCTCGCGGCCGTGATGCTGCCCGCGGGCGCGCTCGGCGACCGCTACGGCCGCAAAAAGCTGCTGCTCGGCGCGCTGGTGCTGTTCGGAGCGGCATCGCTGGCCTGCGCCTTCGCCACAACCGCCGGTCAACTCATCGCGGCCCGCGTGGTACTCGGCATCGCGGCGGCAGTCATGATCCCGCTGTCTATGGCGGTGCTGCCGGTGCTGTTCCCGGATTCGGCGCAGCGGGCCAAGGCTATGAACATCTGGGTCACCTCGACCGCACTCGGCCTGCCGCTCGGTCCGATCCTCGGCGGCTGGCTGATCGATAACTTCTGGTGGGGTTCGGTATTCCTGATCAATGTCCCGATGGTGGTGCTCGGCGTGCTGGCCATCGCGGTCCTGGTGCCGGAGTCGCGGAACCCGGATCAGCGGCCGATGGATCTGCCGGGCGTCGCGCTGTCGATTCTCGGAATGGTCGGCGTCACCTATGGATTCATCCGGCTCGGCGACAAGGGTTGGGGTAATGGGCTCGGTTGGGGTGCGCTGCTCGGCGGCGTCACGGCCGTCGCGGTATTCATCGCGTGGCAGCGGCGAGCGAGCTTCCCGCTGGTCGACCTGGGCCTGTTCGGCAGCCCCGGCTTTCGCTGGGGCGCGGCGTTCACCGTGATCATCACGTTCGGCTTGTTCGGCCTGTTCTTCACCGTGCCGCAGTACTTCCAGGCGGTCCTCGGCGCGGATGCGCTCGGCAGCGGCGTGCGCCTGCTGCCGTTGATCGGCGGACTGCTGATCGGATCGCGGCTGGGTGATCGCTTGCAGCCGAAACTGGGACCGGCGCTGATGGTGGGACTCGGCCTGACGGTGCTCGCGGTCGGCATGGGCTTGGGTGGGCTGACCGAAGTGGGGACCTCGTACTGGTTCGTGGCCGTATGGGTCGGGTTGACCGGCGCGGGGATGGGCCTCGGACTGCCGGCGGGCATGGCGGTCGCGTTGGACAATCTCGAGGTGGCCCGTGCGGGTGTCGGCTCGGCACTGGTGCAGGCGCTGCGTCAGGCGGCGGGCACCATCGCGGTGGCGGTGCTCGGCACCGTCCTGGCTACCGTGTACCGCGGCGATCTCGGTGCATTGAATGTCGATCCGATTCGCGACAGCGTGAATGCCGGTGTGGCAGTTGCGAAGTCGACCGGCAATGCGGCCATGCTGGAGCAGGTGCAGTCGGCGTTCGTCGGCGGGATGAGCGCGATGCTGTGGGTGTGCGCGGCTCTCTGCGCGGTGGCGGTGCCGCTCGCACTGCGGGTGCTGCCGGGGCGGTCCACGACCGCACCGCAACACGAGGAGGCGATACCGGCCGCGCTGGTGCCGGTCGATGGGCCAGAATCGACACATGTCGGTTGAGCTGCCCGCGGACGGGACGGCCGCGCAGAGCCTGCGCGAGCGGAAGAAGGAACGGACCCGCCGGACGATTCGCGAAGTAGCGTTCCGGCTGTTCCGTGAGCAGGGCTACACCGAGACCACCATCGAGCAGATCGCCGCGGCGGCCGAGGTATCGCCCAGCACCTTCTTCCGCTATTTTCCGACCAAGGAACAGCTGGTGCTCGCCGACGATCTCGATCCACTGATGATCGATGCGATACGGGCCCAGCCTCACGACATCGCGCCGTTGACCGCATTTCGCAATGCGACGGCGGAGGTATTCGCGAACCTGCCCGCCGCCGAGCTGGCATTCGAGCAGGAACGTCAGGCGCTGCTGTATCACGTGCCCGAACTGCGCGCGGCCATCGGATTGGAACTGCAACGCGGCATCGACCTGTTGGCGGGTCTGCTCGCCGAGCATATGGGTCGGGATGTGGACGATTTCGAGATACGCGTGACCGCGGGTGCCATGGCCGGAATCGCACTCGGTATCGCGAAGCTCTCCCCGCTCAATGCCGAGAACCTCAATCGCGCAATGGATTTCCTGGAGGCGGGGTTACCGCTCGGCAAGCAGTAGTGCTGCCGAGCGGCCGAAATCCTAGGCGGACTTGGTAACCGGGCACCCGTGTGCCAATGGGCCGAGCAGTTTGTTGTTGTCGTAGAAGTGCTCGAGTTCGAGAATGCGCAGGTCGTCGCTGACCCTGGCGATCGTCACGCCGAACATCTCGATCAATGCGCCGGTGGGCTGGTTGCCCTTGTATTCGCCGTCGTAGCGGCCCCAGTGCCGCCAGCGGAAGGTGACCGCGGGCGGTCCCGCCAGCACCTCGAGCACCTCCCAGAAGAAGCCGTTCGGGAAGGCGGTGTGGAAGGTCTCGTGGGAGGACTCGAAGGTCTCCTGCTCGACCTCGTAGTACGGGTTATCGCCGATCAGGATGTTGTAGCTGCCGATCCTGGCGAATTCCTCGGCGTCCTGCCACGGCCCGCCGTTGACCCGCCCCCGGTAGTGCTCGGCCACCAGCGAAACCCAGGTCGCCGGATCCTTCTTGTGCGAGACCTCCATTTCGAAGACCCGCACCAGGTCTTCGACGACGGCCTCGAGCGAGCCCGCCGCGTGGTCGGTGGTGCGCTCGCGCGGCACGGTTTGCCTGGTCAGGTGGTAATCGGGCGCGCCGTTGCGCCAGTCCTCGGCCGGCGTCGCGGCGACCACCGCGTCCCGGCCCTGTAGCCACAGCGGCGTCTCGGTTGTGGAATCTGTTGTATCAGCTGTCATCTCGGCTCGCGCCCCTTCGAAGAGATCGGACGCGAGGCAGGCTAACAGTCGGTCGGTCGGTTGTCGCGGCAGGTCTGAATTTGCCGAACGCTATGTCTCCCAGCAACTTTCGAGTTTTAAACAATGATGTGTCACATTCTACCCGCCGTGTGCAGTACGCGGTGCGGTGAATCGTCGTCCATGCTGGCGAAGAAGCCGCCGATCACATCCTCGATCTCCGAAATCGACTGTGCGCAATACAGAATCGGTTGGTAGTGCGTGATGTCGTAGACGGCGGTGCCCATCGTCGCCACGTCCAGCGGTCGCAGCTCGGCGTGCTGGAACTCCTCGATCTCGCCGTAGGAGGACAGCAATCCGGCTCCATAGCAACGGATTCGGCCGTTCTCCCGGACCACGCCGAACTCCATGGAGAACCAGAAGACATCGGCGAGGAACTTGAGCGCCGTATCGGTGGTCAGCCGGGCGACGGCCGCGCCGACCGCCTCGTAGATGGCGGCGAAGCGCGGGCTGGCTATCTGATTGGCGTGCCCAATGATCTCGTGGATGGCGTCGGGTTCCGGGGTGTACAGCGGGGCCGAATGGTGCCGGATGTACTGGGTGGAGTGGAAGGTGCGGTCGGCGAAGGAACCGAAGAACTCGCGCAGCGGCACCAGCCCGGCGGCGGGCACATACCGGAATCCGGTCAGCGGGACCAGTGCCGCGGAGACCTCGTCGAGCTGTGGAATGTGATCGCTCGGCAAGTCGAGCCGGGCCGCGGCCGCGAGCACCTCGGTGGCGGCGTACTTTTGGTGTTTGCGTGCGAGTTCGGCCGACACGATGCGCCACACCTGTTGTTCCTCATCGGTGTAGTCGATCTGTGGCACGGGTTTACTCGGTGCGTAATCCAGCGCGAGCGCGGCGATCGCATTGCGGCGGGCGCGGTAATCGGGATCGTGCACGCCGGGGTGCTCGTCGCTCAGGTGCACCATGACATCGCCATCGCCGGATCGGGTCACCGGCGAGTACAGCCGAGCTTCGGTGAACATACGTCGATGCAAGCACCGCGGGGTCTTTGCGACAACAAAAGCCCGCCCAGCTGGTCAAACTGTATAGCTGGGCGGGCTTCTTCGCGTTATTACCGGCAGCAGACCGGTTCCTGCGGCGGCGAGCTGATCAGTGGTGACCGTGCAATTCGTGCACCACCGCGTGGCCCTTGCCGCGGCCGATCATCCATTTGTTGACCGGCGTGGTGAGGATGAAGGCCACCACCAGGGAGAAGGCGAGCGTCGCCCAGAACATGACCGTGTCCAGGTGTGCGTCCATGGCGCCGGGCACGGCGAGGATGGCGGCATTGTCGACGATTTCCATGACCGCGATCGAGACCGTATCGGCGGCCAGCGCGGTGGTGATGGCGGCGGCCAGCGGCAGACCCGCCTTCAGTACGCCGCGCATGGTCAGCGCGTAGCCGAAGAAGAAGGCGAGCACGATCGCCAGGACCATGGTCGCGGTGTTGTTCCAGCCGAGTGCCGTGCCGATCACCATGCCGAGGATTTCGCCGATCGCGCAGCCGGTGAGGCAGTGCAGAGTGGCCTGGGCGGCCATCTGCCAGGACGCCGGAATCCGATGCTCGGTGTTTGCGTGCTGAGTATGCCCGGCGGCTGCCGCATGCGCGGAATGTGCTGTATGCCCGGCATGTTCGTGGTTTTCGACGGGCGTTCCGTGCTCATGCTCCATGCCGGGAACTATACCCCCGTAGGGTAACAAGTCAAATGCGAATTCCGATGTTGTGCCCGATTTGCCAGACATGAGCGGACCGGATAAAGCAATATGGCGAATGTACGAAGGAGGGCGCATGAAATCCGTGCGGATCGATCTCGACCAGAAACTGCTCGCCGCCGCGGCCGCCATCATGGGCACGTCGACGAGCAGCGCCACCATCAACGAGGCGCTGCGCCGAATCGTTGTGCACGAGCGGCAACTTCACCAACTGCAGCGATTGGCTGCCGGTGTGCTGTCACCCCTGCCCGGACCCGAGATCGCGGTTGCCGACGGCTGATCTCGCTCACCGCGTCGGGCAGCGCAGCCCTTCCTGGGGCGGGGTCAGCTCGATCAGGTACTTCAGGACCGGTACGTCGACGCATTCGACGCCGTCCAGGAACGAACCATGTTGGATGCCTTCATAAGTGACCAACGTGGCGCCCAGCGCGCGGGCGAGATTCGTCGCGCCCTGGTACGGCGTGACCGGATCGCCGGTGGATGAGACGACCACCAACTTCGGCAGGCCGGTTACCGTTGGGGTATGCGGGCGGCTGGTCGGTGGAACGGGCCAGAAGGTGCAGGCGTCGAACGGAACCCAATCGGCCGCGCGGCCGCTGTCGAACGCCGGGGCAGCGGCGCGGACCCGCCGGTCCAGTTCGAGCGCGCTCGCTCGATCGGTGATCCGCCGGTCGTCGAGGCAGCTCACGGCGGTCTTGTATCCGGTGTCCACCGACTCGGGCGCGAGATAGCTGTCGGCCAGGGCGAGCAGGATATCGCCGTGGCCCTTGGTCAGTTCGGTGAGGCCCCGGGTCAGCACCGGCCAGGCTTTCGAGGTGTACATGGTCGAGATCACCCCGGTCGTGGCGTCCGAATAGCCGAGGCCGCGACCGTCGTTCGTGGTGGCGGGGCGGTCGGCCAGCGGCCGCAGCAATGCCGCCAAGTGCTCGGACGCCTTGGCCGGATCGGTGCCGATCGGACAGTCCGGCGCTTTGACGCAGTCGGCGGCGTACGCGTCGAAAGCCCGTTGCATACCGGCATAGACGATCACCGGATCGGCGATATTGGTGGCCGGATCGGCCGCGCCGTCCAAGACCATGGCACGCACCCGATCCGGGAACATCTCCGCATAGGTCGTGCCGAGTCGCGTGCCGTAGGAAACGCCGAAGTAGGTCAGCTTCTCCTCACCGAGTGCCCCTCGGACGATGTCGAGGTCGGCGGCTGACTCGGAAGTTCCGACATGTGACAGCAACGCTAATCCGCTGCGCTGCACGCATTTCGCGGCCAGATCCATACTGTCGTGTTCGGCCTGCGACATCCAGAAGGGCAGGTATTCCCCTGCCAGACCGGCACGTTCGGCCGCCAGCTCCTCGGGCGTACTGCAAACGAGCTTCGGCGTCGACGCGCCGAGTCCGCGCAGATCGATGCCGATCACATCGAAGCGTTGCGCAAGCGGTGTCCGCGCGAGGTCGGCGGGCAGCGTCAGGCCGATACCGCCGGGGCCGCCCGGGTTGGTGAGGATCGAGGCGACCTTCTGTCCGCGTGCGCGCAACCGCGAGATCGCGAGGCGGGCGGTTTTGCCATCGGGCTCGGCGTAATCGATGGGAACAGTGACGCGGGCGCATTCGAGTCCGATGCGGTTCGCGCCGTTCTCGAAACCGTCGCACGAACCCCATACCAGCGTTTGGTGGTAGTACTTGCCGATGCCCGGGGTGTTGTCGAGGTGCGGGCTCTGCTCGGGTTGGGCCTGCGCACTGCAGGCGGCCGCGAGAAAGACTGCGGCGAGTCCGATGTGACGCGCATTCCGCCTGCGCCAGTTGAACATTCGACCCCTATGGTTGGACCTGCGCACTCAGTCTGCCCGACCCGGTCGCGGTGCGCAGACCATGGTCGCCACCGCATCCGGCCTGTCGGTGGGTGCTGGCATGATGCGGAGATCGCATCGCATTCGAGGGGGATTGATGTCGGTACCCATCGCCAAACTGCCATCCGGTCAACGTCCACGCGAACGGCTGCTCACGCTCGGCCCGCACGCGCTCAGCGACAGCGAATTGCTCGCCGTGCTGCTGCGCCAAGGTCGCCGCGGTGAAAGCGCACTGGATATGGCCGCCGAACTGATCGCCGAGCACGGCGGCATCGCCGGTCTGGCGGCCGCGCGGCCGGAGGAATTATCGCGGCGCGCGGGTGTGGGGGAGGCCAAGGCGGCGGCCATCATCGCCGCTTTCCACCTCGGCACCAGGGCGCGCAACAGTCCGGAGACCGCCCCACGCCTGGACGGCGCCGCCGACGTCGTGCGGGTGGCGCTGCCGCTGTTCGCGGGCGCCCGCGTCGAACGGCTGCTGGTGCTGGTGTGCGATGCGCAGAATCGCTTGCGGCACAAGGTATTCGTCGCCGAGGGGGCGATCGATCAGGTAGCCGTCCCGGTCCGTGAAATCCTGAATACCGTGCTGCGTCACGACGGTCGCGCCTTCGCGGTCGTGCACAATCACCCCTCCGGCGACCCGGTCCCCAGCTTCGACGACCGTCGCGCGACCACGCTGCTCATGGAATCCGCCCGCACCGTCGGCCTGCGCTTCCTGGACCACGTGGTGATCGCGGGGGACGGGTGGGCCAGTGCCACACCGCTGCATCGGTCCGGTGGGTGATGCGGTCAGCGGGGCAGTGCCGGAATGCGATGCAGCAATGCGGGTGTCGGCTCGTCGACACTCGCCGCGAAGTCGTCGTGTCTGGTGACCCACCGCACCACGAACGGGCACACCGGCACGATCCGGCGGCCGCTCGCCACCGTGTCCGCCATCGCGTCGTGGATCAGAACGCTGCCCAATCCCCGGCCGCCGAACGCCGGATCGACCTCGGTCGCATAGAACACACGGTGCGCGCCGTCATCGAAATACAGTTCCTCGCCGACGGTCGTGCCATCGAGCCGGATCTCGTACGCATTGCGCGCGGGAACGCCGACTACCTGTACTTTCTCTTCACTCATGCCCCCTGGAACGCATCCGTACCGCCGTTTATTGCGCAGACGACAAAGGCAGCTGGTGACTGGATGCAGATGTATTCGATATGAGCGAACGGCCTTTGGTGGGCACGGCCGATGAGCGCACGAATGGCGAAGGCCGCCTGCATCCGAAGATGTAGGCGGCCTTCGTTTTTCGTGCCGGTGAGGTTGGTCAAGGAGTCAGCGGGCGAACAGCAGTGCGCGCTTGACTTCCTGGATGGCCTTGGTGACCTCGATGCCGCGGGGGCAGGCGTCGGTGCAGTTGAAGGTGGTGCGGCAGCGCCAGACACCTTCGACGTCGTTGAGGATGTCGAGGCGTTCGCGGGCGCCTTCGTCGCGGCTGTCGAAGATGAAGCGGTGTGCGTTCACGATCGCGGCCGGGCCGAAGTAGCTGCCGTCGCTCCAGTACACGGGGCAGGACGTGGTGCAGCAGGCGCACAGGATGCACTTGGTGGTGTCGTCGAACCGGGCGCGGTCGGCCTGGCTCTGGATGCGCTCGCGGGTGGGCTCGTTACCCGAGGTGATCAGGTAGGGCTTCACGGCACGGAACGCGTCGAAGAACGGCTCCATGTTGACCACGAGGTCCTTCTCCACGGGCAGGCCGCGGATCGGCTCGACGGTGATGGTGAGGGACTTGCCGCTCTTGGGCAGCATGTCCTTCATCAGCACCTTGCAGGCCAGCCGGTTCACACCGTTGATCCGCATGGCGTCCGAACCGCAGACACCGTGCGCGCAGGAGCGCCGGAAGGTGAGCGTGCCGTCCAGGTAGGACTTGATGTAGATGAGCACGTTCAGGAAGCGGTCGGTCGGCAGCACCGGCACCTGGAAGGTCTCCCAGTGCGCGCCCTTGTCGTCCTCCGGGTTGAACCGGGCGACCTTGACGTCGACCATGACCGAGCCCTCGGGCACCGGTGCGGCCTTCTGCGGGGGTGTTTCGAGTACGGCAGTCATCAGTACTTACGCTCCATCGGCTCGTAGCGGGTCTGCACCACCGGCTTGAAGTCGAGGCGGATATCGGAGATGAGCTCCGCGCCCTCCTTGTAGGCCATCGTGTGCCGCATGAAGTTGACGTCGTCGCGGTCCGGGTAGTCCTCGCGGGCGTGGCCGCCGCGCGATTCCTTGCGGTTGAGCGCGCCCACCACGGTGACCTCGGCCAGCTCGAGCAGGAAGCCCAGCTCGACGGCCTCGAGCAGGTCGCTGTTGTAGCGCTTGCCCTTGTCCTGCACCGTGATTCGGGTGTAGCGCTCCTTGAGCGCGTGGATATCGGTGAGCGCCTGCTTGAGGGTGTCCTCGGTGCGGAAGACCGCGGCGTTCATATCCATCGTGTACTGCAGTTCGGTGCGGATATCCGCGACGCGCTCGTTGCCGTGCTCCGACAGCAGCATGGCCAGCCAGTTCTGCACCATCTGCGCCGGGTTCTCCGGCATCTCGACGAACTCGGTGCGCTGGGCGTACTCCGCGGCGGCGATGCCGGAGCGGCGGCCGAAGACATTGATGTCGAGCAGCGAGTTGGTGCCGAGACGGTTGGAGCCGTGCACCGAGACGCACGCGCACTCGCCGGCGGCGTACAGACCGGGCACCACATCGGTGTTGTTGCGCAGCACCTCGCCGCGGATCCGGGTCGGGATGCCACCCATCACGTAGTGACAGGTCGGCATGACCGGCACCAGTTCCTTCACCGGGTCCACACCCAGGTAGGTGCGCGCGAATTCGGTGATGTCGGGCAGCTTTTCCTCGAGCACATCCTCGCCGAGGTGGGTCACGTCGATGTAGACGTAGTCCTTGTTCGGTCCGGCGCCGCGGCCCTCGAGCACCTCGAGCACCATCGAGCGGGCGACGATGTCACGGGGCGCGAGGTCCTTGATGGTGGGGGCGTAGCGCTCCATGAAGCGCTCACCGCTGGCGTTGCGCAGGATGCCGCCCTCACCGCGGACGGCCTCCGAGATCAGAATGCCCAGGCCGGCCAGGCCTGTCGGGTGGAACTGGTGGAATTCCATGTCCTCCAGCGGCAGACCCTTGCGGAACACGATCGCCATACCGTCACCGGTCAGCGTGTGCGCGTTCGAGGTGGTCTTGTACATCCGGCCGGAACCGCCAGTGGCGAAGATGATCGACTTCGCGTGGAAGACGTGCAGTTCGCCGGTGGCCAGCTCGTAGGCGACCACACCGGTCGCGACCGGACCGCGCTCGGACTCGGACATGACCAGGTCGAGCACATAGAACTCGTTGAAGAACTCCACGTCGTGCTTGACGCAGTTCTGGTAAAGCGTCTGCAGGATCATGTGGCCGGTGCGGTCGGCGGCGTAGCACGCGCGGCGGACCGGGGCCTTACCGTGATCGCGGGTGTGACCACCGAAGCGCCGCTGGTCGATCTTGCCCTCGGGCGTGCGGTTGAACGGCAGACCCATCTTCTCCAGGTCCATCACCGCGTCGATGGCCTCCTTGGCCATGATCTCCGCGGCGTCCTGGTCGACCAGGTAGTCACCACCCTTGACGGTGTCGAAGGTGTGCCATTCCCAGTTGTCTTCTTCGACATTGGCCAGCGCGGCGCACATGCCACCCTGTGCAGCACCGGTGTGGCTGCGGGTCGGGTAGAGCTTCGTCAGAACGGCGGTGCGGGCCCGGGGACCGGCCTCGATCGCCGCGCGCATACCGGCGCCACCGGCACCGACGATGACGACGTCGTAGCGGTGCTCCTGAATCCGGGATTCACTCATCGAGTTCGCCTGTTCCTAACTGATGTTGGGGTCGAAGGTGAAGATGACGTAGGTGCCGACGCCCACGATCAGAATCATCGAAATGGCCAGCAGGGTGTTCAGCCAGAACCGGGTCGAGTCCTTGCGCGAGTAGTCCGCGATCACCGTGCGCAGGCCGTTGCCGCCGTGCAGCTGGGCCAGCCAGAGCATGCTCAGATCCCAGAACTGCCAGAACGGGCTGGACCAGCGGCCGGCCACGAAGGCGAAGTTCAGCCGCTTCACGCCGCCGTCGAGCAGCAGCATGATCGTCATGTGGCCGAGGACCAGCACGATCAGCAGCAGGCCGGAGAAGCGCATGAACAGCCACGCGTACTTCTCGAAGTTGTTGTTGGAGCGGGCACGCGGCGAGCGGGGGAGGTCCAGGCTCGCGGGCCGGTCATACGACTTACCGAGAACAGGTGCGCTCATGCCTGCGCCTCGCTGACGCTCGGCTCCGGCATGACCGCACTGGCGGCTGTGTTCATCATTCGTTCGCTTCGCTCACTCATGGGATCAGTGCTCCGTGAACAGGTAGAAGAACTGGCGGCCGACGGCCGGAACCACCAGCAGGAACCAGATGGCGAGAATCACCCAGAGCATCGTCTTCTGGTACTTCGGGCCCTTACCCCAGAAGTCGACCAGGATCACGCGTACGCCGTTGAGCGCGTGGAACAGCACGCAGACGACAAGGCCCATCTCCATCAGCGCGACGATGGGGTTCTTGTAGGTCTCGATGGCGTGGTTGTAGGTATCGGGGCTGACCCGAACGAGTGCGGTGTCCAAGACGTGCACGAAGAGGAAGAAGAAGATGGTGACACCGGTGATCCGGTGCAGCGCCCACGACCACATTCCGGGGTCGCCTCGGTACAGCGTCTTCCGCTTCGGCTGTGCCGGAGCTTCTATCGTGGTCATAGAGTGCGGTGCCTCCAACGTCGTTGATGGACCCGGTTGCAAGTCCGAGGCAGGCGACGTGGATGTAAATGCCCAGGTGGCTGCGCTTTGCTGCTCCAAATAGCTCGCGCGGGGCCCGCCGCCGGGAACCTGAACCGATCTGTTCTGGACTCTAATCCCCTCGCAATCGCGGAACTAATTCGGTAGGCCGTGCGTTGCGCTACAGTCGAGCGAGTTAGGTTTACCTTTCTTGATGTGTAAACGGTTGCGCCGTGGCCCCTGCGCGGGCAAGTGTGGCTAGGCCCCGGAGGGGCTGCCGATATCGGAATTCGACTGAAGAATCTTGCGCGACAAGGCAATTCAAGTTATGTGCATTGTCTATGTGTCGAACTCACGGTTTCCGGTCGGCGCCGGGGCTCTCAGTTCGACGGGCTGAATTGTGAGCGTCGGCAATGTGGAAAATGTCTCATTCGACGGGCGATAACCTACTGATCGGTAACAGAAAACTATCGCAGATTCCGGTCGGCGACAGCTGAATTTCGCTACGACGGCCATCGACGTCGTTCCAGCAACCGCGTCATGAGTTCGCGATCCGCAGGACGCCCGCGCCCGTGACGGCGACCAGAATCGTGTGTTCGGCGGTGGGGGAACCCGAAGCCGTCTGCGACCAGCGATAGCGCACCTGAGGCTCGATGAACGCGCGGTCGCTGCCCGCATCGCAGAGCAGCACCGCGCGATTGATCGGAAAGCGGTCGATCACCCGCTGCAGTTCGGACTGCGTTCCCGTGTTGGCCGGGATATATCCCGACAGATCGACCGGATGTGGCCGCGAGTACCGCGACCAGCGGCGCCACGTCCTCCGGAGCATCGCGCAGCGTGCCGTCGGGTCCTCGGTCTGCACGCCGAACAACAGGACCGCAATGATCAGGCCGATCGGAATCACGACCCCACCGCACCCGCCGAAGCGCCACCTGACGGTGTCCCCGTATCGCTCCCAGTTCGTTCAGATGCGCCTCGAGCGGCGGCCCCGACAGTGCGGCGCGGTCGGGATGACTGTCGACCTTGCGACGCACCCGATGCGCGGTGTACCAGGCATGCCAGTTGCGCGCCCCTTCGTAGCCGCGCTCCCACAACCCGAACCCGCGCATGGCCGCTGGAAACAGCACGAGCTGATGCCACTGCGACAGGGACACATCGGGAATACCGCCGCGGTGCAGTGGGTCCGGTGCGACCGGGATCTGGTCAGGTCCACGCTCAGGCGTGGGTCGAGCCGGACGACATCGGGCCCGGACGGGAGAATTCGACCAGCCGAGCCGTCAGCCATACCGAAACCGACCCTCGACCACGGAAGGTAGCGAACACGTGGATATCGACTGGAAATTATTGCGGACCAGCGCATATGAGGTGATGCAGCGGGCGTACGCGCCGTATTCTCGATTCCCGGTCGGGGCGGCCGGGCTGGTCGACGGCCGAGTGGTCGTCGGGTGCAATGTGGAAAATGTTTCCTACGGATTGGGCCTGTGCGCCGAATGCGTACTGATCGGGAACCTGTTCGCGGGCGGTGGTGGCCGGTTGCTCGCACTCTCGGTCACCGATTCCCGCGGCGAAATCCTGATGCCCTGCGGGCGTTGCCGACAGCTGCTCTACGAGCACGGCGGGGCCGATCTTCTGGTGGACCACAAGACCGGACCCGTGCCGCTTCGAACCCTGCTCCCCGACGCCTTCGGACCCGACGATCTGGACGCGGGGCAGACCTAGGTCGCTCTCAGTGATCCTCTTCGAACGATGCGTCGATTTCGCCGTCGGAAGGCATCTCGACGTCGGTGAGCTGAATCGGCGCTAGCCCGATCCGCTCCATCATCAGCGCGATGCCCGCTCCGATTGTGCTCGTCTGCACCGCTAGCCTGCGCGTGAAGATCTTCAACCCCCGAACGTCTCTGGACGGACCATAGAGCGCGTCGCCGTGGCTGTCTTCGATCTCGTCGACTCGAGATTCGAGCCGTGCCAAGCGGCGGTCGATGGGTGCGGATGTCATGGTCGCCCTCAGCAGTCTTCGTCGAGGACGGCGTCGACCTCGTCGTCGGTAGGCATGCAGATCGCTGGTGTGTCGACCGGACTGATTCCGAGGTGTTCGGCAATGAGCTTCACGTTCTGCCCCACGCCGTTTGCGTGTGCGGTGACACGTCTGGCCCAGATCTCGAGTCCCGTGACTCGTCGCGTGAGTCCGAGCTGGGATTCACCGTAGCCTTCCTCGATATCGGTGACTCGTGCTTCGAGATTCGTCATGCAGCGGTCGATATGTGCGGATGTCATGGTCGTGCTCAGCAGTCTTCTTCGAGAACGGCGTCGATCTCGGCTTCGGTTGTCGCCGTGATCTGCGAGATTTCGGCGGTGGGGACGCCGAGGTGTTCGAGGATGCGGCAGAAGCTTCGTCTTTGGACGATTTCGATTGCGGTGACTCGTCGCGTGAGCTTCAACTGGGATTCGCCGAAGCCCTCTTCGGCCTCGCGGATGCGGGCCTCGAGATCCGTCACGCGGCGGTCCAGGTGTGCGTGCGTCATTGCTCCCCCAACGTCGACTCGATGATGCGCAGAGGCTATCGGAGGGCACCGACAAGTCCCAGGGGGCGAGCGCGTCACGTGCCAGACTTGCCGGTGTGACGGCAGTGGACGCGGTTTCGATCATTACGGCCAAGCGGGACGGCGGGGAGCTGTCGGATGCGCAGATCGATTGGGTGGTGGATGGATTCACCAAAGGGGCGGTGGCCGACGAGCAGATGGCGGCGTTGGCGATGGCCATCGTGTGGCGGGGGATGACGCGTCGGGAGACCGCGCGATGGACGAATGCCATGATCGCGTCGGGGCGTCGGATGGACTTCACCGATCTGCCGCGGCCGACAGTGGACAAGCATTCGACCGGCGGGGTGGGGGACAAGATCACGTTGCCGCTGGCTCCGTTGGTCGCGGCGTGCGGGGCCGCTGTGCCGCAGCTTTCCGGGCGCGGGTTGGGGCATACCGGCGGAACATTGGACAAGCTGGAGGCGATCCCGGGGTGGCGGGCCGACGTGCCGGTGGCGCGGATGCGCGAGATCCTGTCCGATCCCGGCATCGGCGCGGTGGTGTGCGCGGCCGGCGCCGATCTCGCCCCCGCCGATAAGCGGCTGTACGCGTTGCGCGATGTCACCGGGACCGTCGAATCCATACCGCTGATCGCCAGCTCGATCATGAGCAAAAAGATCGCCGAAGGGACCGCCGCGCTCGTACTCGATGTGAAGGTCGGCTCCGGAGCCTTCCTGAAAACCCTGGACGGCGCGCGCGAATTGGCAACGGCCATGGTCGAACTCGGCACCGATGCCGGGGTGCGGACGGTCGCATTGCTGACCGCGATGGACACTCCGCTCGGACGCACCGCTGGCAATGCACTCGAGGTCGCCGAATCCGTAGAGGTGCTCGCGGGCGGTGGCCCCGCCGACATCGTCGAGCTGACGCTCACCCTCGCCCGCGAGATGGTCGCCCAGGCCGGACTCGATATCGACCCGGCCGACGCCCTCGCCGATGGTCGCGCAATGGACCATTGGCGCGCCATGGTTCAGGCCCAAGGCGGCGATCCGGACGCGCCTCTGCCGCGCGCGAAGCACACCGAAATCATTCGGGCCGAACGAGACGGTGTGCTCACCCGCCTCGATGCGATGGCCGTCGGCGTCGCGACCTGGCGACTCGGCGCGGGGCGAGCCCGCCAGGGCGACCCCGTCCAATTCGGCGCGGGCATCGAAATGCACGCCAAACCAGGCGATTTCGTAACTACAGGCGAGCCCCTGCTCACCCTGCACACCGACACACCGGAGGCCTTCCCCGGCGCCCTTGCCGCCCTCGAAAACTCGTTCACCATCGGAACCGCGCCCCCACCGCAAGCCCCCTTGATCCTGGACCGCATCGCCCCCTGACCCACACCGCGCCCGATTTCGCCTGACACACGATTTTCTAGCGGGTGAATTCGGATGGTGCGCATAAATCCACCCGGCCTGCACAAGATCGCCTGGCCGCGCGACCTCACCTGCTCCGCATGAACTCGCGCTGCCACGCAAGGACTCGTATTGCCCGCACACGAATTCACCCGGCCCCGCATGAGCTCGCTCGTCGCGGGCCGATCGACCGGCAACCCGCATGCGTGGCGCGCCAATTCTGTGCGTCGGTGTGTGCCGTCCGCTCATCGAACGACTGCGATACGTTCGAGTCCGAATGCGAGCCGAGCGCACCGAGTTGGGGGCAAAAGGTTTGCGGCAAGCAGGCAGGAAACCGACCGCTACGTTAATTCTTGGCTGGTTAAAGGGGCTTTCCGGTACTCGAGGTCCTGCTCGAGCAGGGACGTTGCGGGTTATGTCTCGGGTGGGGTTGGCGGAGAGCGCAATCACAGCCGCATGAACGGGTCCGTGCGGCTAACGTGTGGTCATGACAGGACCGATGCCTTTGACCCTTGCCTCGATCCGCCAAGCTCCCAAGGCGCTGCTGCACGATCATCTCGACGGTGGTCTGCGGCCCGCGACGGTTTTGGAGCTCGCCGCCGATTGCGGTTATGACGACCTACCCGCCGACAATGAGACCGAACTGGCGGCGTGGTTCCGCGATGCGGCCGACAGCGGCTCGCTCGAGCTCTATCTGGAGACCTTCGCGCACACCGTCGCGGTAATGCAGACCCCCGAGGGCCTGCGCCGCGTGGCTCGGGAATGCGCGGAAGACCTCGCCGCCGACGGCGTGGTCTATGCCGAAGTGCGCTTCGCTCCCGAACAGCATCTCGAGCGCGGCCTGACCCTGGACGAGGTGGTCGAGCACACCCTCGCCGGATTCCGCGAGGGTGCGGCGGCCGCGGCCGAGGCCGGTCGCCCGATCGTGGTGATCTGCCTGCTCACCGCAATGCGGCATGCGGCGCGTTCGCGCGAGATCGCCGAACTCGCGGTGCGGTGGCGCGACCGTGGCGTCGGCGGTTTCGATATCGCGGGCGCGGAAGCGGGCTTCCCGCCCAGCCGTCACCTGGACGCCTTCGAATACATGCGAGCCAATAGCGCGCATTTCACCATTCACGCAGGTGAGGCGTTCGGGCTGCCGTCCATCCACGAGGCGCTGGCGTTCTGCGGCTGCGATCGGCTCGGCCACGGTGTGCGGATCACCGACGACATCACCGTTCCCGGCGCGATCGAGGACGCGCAACTCGGACTGGTCGCGAACTACGTGCGGGATACGCGAATTCCGCTCGAGCTCTGTCCCTCGTCGAATGTGCAGACCGGCGCGGTCCCCTCACTCGACAAGCATCCGTTCGACCTGCTGGCGCGGCTGCGCTTTCGCGTCACCGTGAACACCGACAACCGCCTGATGAGCGACACCAGCATGAGCCAGGAAATGCTCAAGCTGGTCGACACCTTCGGCTACGGCTGGAGCGACCTCGAACGCTTCACCATCAATGCGATGAAGTCCGCGTTCATCCCGTTCCCCGAGCGTCTGCGCATCATCGACGACATCATCAAGCCGGGTTACGCCGTCCTGCTCGGCTAGTCCCTACTTCTCCTGCGTGAGCCTGGACTCGAAGTTGCGCTCCAGGTCCCGCCAGCTCTGGGCCTCCGCGGTGAACGGCGGGTTCGGGGCCAGGCGGGTCGGGTCCGGGTTCAGCAGGTAGGAGACGTACCAGCCGAGCGGGGTGGACTGCGCCAGCGCCTGCTCCACCGTGTCGTCGTCGGCGTAATCGGCTGCGTCGGTGAACAATTCGACCGCCAGATCGAGCTGTTCGATATCGACCGCCTCGGGGCCCTCGCTCAGATCGTCGGCGAGACCGGGCAGCACGTAGACGTTCTCATCGGTCACCTCGACCTCGAGCGAACCGTCGACGGCGGCGGTCTGCACATCGGTGTAGGTGCTCACCCGCGCGAGCTCGTGCTCATGGTCATCGGCCAGGTAGCGGGCCAGCGCACGCTCGGAGCCGAATACGGTGATGGAGCCGTCCTTGCCGAGGAAGATCGGCTCGTCGTCGAGGTAGCAGCGCAGCGTGAAGTAGGTGCCGTCGGAGGTGACGATCTTGACCGGGTCGATGCCGACCTCGTGCCAGAACGACTCGTCTTCTTCTTCCTCCTCGTCTTCTTCCTCGTCCTCGTCGTCCGCATCGAGGTCGACGGATTCGAACTCCTCGTCCTCCTCGCTGTCGGCCGCGTCATCGGCGTCTACTACGTTCTCCTCCGCGGCGAGCAGTTCGGCCTCCGCGACCGCGACGGCTTCGGCATCGACCTCGGGGGTCTGCACCACGGAGTCGATTGCGTCGAGGACATCGTCCCAGCCCTTGGCGATGGCGGCGCCGATCTGATCCCACAGCTCCTCGCCGTCGCGCCCGACGAAGGCGCTCACGCCGCTGGCCAGCGCGCCGACCACCGGATGGGAGCCGAAGAACTTGGTCACCGTCTCCAGCTCGCACACCTCACCGATGTTGCGCACCATGCTGAGCGTGTCGTCGAGTTCGGCGATGGTGTCCACATCGGGATCGCTAGCGACCAGCTCCGGGACCCCGACCAGATCGAAGGTGAAGTTCTCCTCCGGCTCCAGTTCGACCGCCGACAGCCCGGCCACGACCTTCCACGCCGGATGGTCCACGAGATCGTTATCGGAGTTGGTCCGGATGAATGCGGCCAGCTCCGCAACGGTCTCGAAACCGTACAGCGAGTCCTCGTGTCCGAGGAACGCCTCCCACTCGTCATCACCGTCGCGCCAGCGCGGTGCCCACAGGGTGACGAGATCGCCGTCGGTCAGGCCGAGCTCGATCGGGACGATGTCTCCAGAAGCCATGTGCGGAAGCCTATCGACCTTCCGAGTCAGTGACTATCCGGCCCGCCCCCAACGCTTCCCGGGGCACCCTCCGGCGACACCGCGAACGACTCGTTCAGTGTCGCAACGACCTTCGATCGCTGCTTGCCGGCGTCCTCGGCGGCCTGGCGACAGGCCCATACGATCAGCTGGCCGACCTCGGCGGGCGGCAGTGAGGTGACCGACTCCGACAGGCTCAGCGCGACCAGGGCGCCGTCGCTGTTCACCTCGACGCTGACCATGCCGTCCTCGGTCCGGAACCGGCCGTGCACCTGCTCGAGGCCGTACAGCGCGGCCTCGAGCGCTTCCAGTTTCGCCGTCGCGTTGGCGACCAACGCGTCCACCTCAGCACTCATACCTGCGCCTCGCTGGCGCTCGGCTCCGGCATGAGCGCGAGGGCGCATGTGCTCATGATTCGTTCGCTCCGCTCACTCATGTGCCTGCACCTCGCTGGCGCCCGGCTCCGGCATGACTGCGATCGCAGCTGTGCTCATTGTTCGTTCACTTTGCTCGCTCAAACCGGCCTCATCCAGCTCGTCGGTCCCGTGTCCGCGTCATCGATCCGGTCCAGTTCGTCCACCGCGGCCTGGCGGGTCGGCAGGCCGAGCTTGTCCAGGATGTCGGCGGGCATACCCGCCTCGGCGAGCAGCTCGCGGCGGCGGGCTCGGGCGGCGACGGTGGAGCGCTTGGTCAGTCGCAGGATCTCGTCGGCCAGAGTCTGTGCGCCGTAACGGTATTCGCTGCGTTCGAACTTGATCTCGATCGGCATGCCCTGGTCGGTGGCCCGGACCGAGATGGTGCCCGATCGATTGGTGCTCGACGCCACCGTGACATTGGGTATCGGTGGGGTCTGGGGCTGGGACATTATTCGTTCGCTCCGCTCACTTATGAGGTCGGCCGGTAGAAGCCATAGAAGTTCATACCCATGTTGTCGGTCCGAACCGAGCTGATCTGGACCGGATTACCGGCCTCGACGAACTGCCCGTTGCCGACCACCATCGCGACGTGGCCATCCCACACTGCCAGATCTCCCGGCATCAGATCGCCCGGCGAAACCTGCATATGGCCGTTGCCCTGTTCCTGCGCCAGCCGGGGCAGGTCGACACCGGCCTCGCCGTACGCGTACTTGGTGAGACCACTGCAGTCCAGTCCGGAACCGGGCGTATTGCCGCCCCACACATAGGGCGTGCCGACCGCACCGATGGCCGCCTTGACCGCCGTCGCCGCCTTCTCGTTCGGGGCTTCCACGACGCTGCCGTCCGGCAGGGTGATCTTCACGCCCTTACCTGAGGCCGACGACTGTCCGGTCCCGGTCGTGGTGCTGGTACTCGGTTTGGAACTGGACGCCGTGCTCGCGGTCGTCGTGCTGGCTTTGCTCGCGGTGCTCATCAGGCTGCTGAGCACGCCCCCGGCACCGCTCGCGACACTGCTCACCGTCGATGACAATTGCGAGGCACCCTGGGTGGCGGTGCCGACCGTGCCTGCGACATTGGACAGCGACGGCGTCGACGGCGCGGGAGTCAGCTCGTTCATCGACGCGGTCTGGGTATCGAGTTCGTTGCGTACGCGGCCGACCACATTCAGCCCTTGACCGATGTGGTCGATCGCGGAGCCGACGAGCACAGTCAGGCCCTCGGGGGTGGCCAGCGCCGGACCGAGACTGGTGGCCTGGTTCACGAACGACTGGACGATCCCGTTCAGCTCCTTCTGGCCCGTTTCGACCTGCGCGGCAGCCTGATTCACGACGGTAGCCATATCATTGCCGCGGTCGGAAATGGTGGCGGCCGAGGTCTGCACCCGCAGCGCCTTCGCCGTAACGGCATCGGCCGCCGCACCGTCCCATGCGTTGTTCACCTGGTTGATGCTGTTACGGCCGACCGCGTGGACTTGGTCGACGGCGGTCGAGGTGGAGGTCAGTGCGTCGGCGGGCCCGCCGGTGGGCAGGACGCCGGTACCGAAGCTGGAGAGCAGGTCGAGCAGTGGCTGGACGAGGGCGCTGACATCGATCACGGCGTCACCCGTCCAGTCCGGTGGCATTCAGCCCGGCGGCATTGTTCAGGTCGGTTTCCTCGAGGACGACGGCCGAAGAAGCTGCCGCACCACCCATACTCGCGAGCACCGCCGACAACTGACCGATCGAGGCGACATGCCCGGCATGGGCCGCAGCGTAGGCGGCCATGAAATCGCCGCCGATCAAGCCCATTATGGGGCCGAGGAGAGTGGGATCGGCGGCCGCGGCGCTCACTCCGGCGGCGGCGAGATCACCCGACATGGCCGCGGCCGTCGCGCTGTAGGCGGTTATGCCCTCGGTGTCGGCCGACATCTTTCGCATAGTGCTTCCCCCATCTGTTTGTTCCCAGGCAGAGTACGTCATCCACCTAGTTCGACGTGCTGCCTTACCGATCGGTTCCAGCCGTTCGAAAAAAATTCGGGTGGAGGTTTGCCGCCGAACTCGTCTTCGACCTTATCGTTCCAACATGCGCACGCACACCGTGGACCATCCACTCGCCGCCGCCCTGCTGACCACGATGCGCGATGCGGGCACGGGCAATCCGGCCTTCCGCGCCGCACTGCGTGATCTCACCGGAATCCTGATCTACGAGGCGCTGCGCGACGCGCCGGTGATCCACTTCCCGATCACCACACCGGTATCCGACACCGAGGGGACGCGATTGGCGCAGCCGCCGCTGCTGGTTCCGGTGCTACGCGCCGGACTCGGCATGGTCGACGCGGCCGCCGAACTCATTCCGGACGCCCGGGTCGGTTTCGTCGGCATCGCCCGCGACGAAACCACCCATCAGCCGGTGCCGTACATGGAATCGCTGCCCGCCGACCTGTCCGAGATGCCGGTCTTCGTACTCGACCCGATGCTCGCCACCGGCGGTTCGATGCGCCACACCCTGCAACTGCTCGCCGCCCGCGGTGCCACCGACATCACCGCGGTCTGTGTGGTGGCGGCCCCCGAAGGCATTGCCGCCCTTGCCGATTCAGGCCTCCCCGTGCGCTTGGTCACCGCGGTCGTCGACTCGGGCCTCAACTCCGACGCCTACATCGTCCCCGGCCTCGGCGACGCGGGCGACCGCCAATTCGGCCCCCGCTGACCCCCCGCCCCACCGAGGGTAGTCAAATGGCTGCCGAAAACCCCACCCACAACCACCATTCGACTACCCTCGACAAACTCTCGAGAACGCAACCACAGCCGGTCGCTGAGCTGGAAGTCGCAGGCTGCCCGCCTGAATGCGCCACCCGTGAGCTATTTCGCGAGCCGCCCGCAGTATGCCCGCAACTCGGCAAGCCGCCGCTCACCCGAGGTTCGCGCGGCGGCGAGTGTATCCCGCGCCGCGACCGGCTCGACCACCTCCAGGTAGCACTTGAGTTTCGGCTCCGTGCCGGACGGCCGGACCACGATCCGGGAGTTGGCGCCCTCGAAAATCAGTGCGTCGGTGCGCATTCGGCCGCGCACCTGGAGAAGATCGGTGTATTCGACCGGCTCGCCCGCGATTTCGTCGGGCGGGGCGGCGCGCAGGCGGTTCACCAGGTCCGCGGCGGCGGCCGGATCGGGTAGGCGCAGCGAAACCTGGTCGGTGGCGTGCAGGCCGAATTCGACCGCGTAGTCGTCGAGTTCGTCGGCGAGGGTGCGGCCCGCGGTCTTCAGCCGGGCGACGAGATCGGCGGCCAGCACGGCTGCGGAGATGCCGTCCTTGTCACGGACCGCGGCCGGGTCGGCGCAGTGACCGATGGCCTCCTCATAGGCGTAGACCAGACCGTCGCCCGCGCGGGCCAGCCATTTGAAGCCGGTCAGCGTTTCCGCGTATCGCGCGCCGCGGGCGGCGGCGAGCTTCGAGAGCAGTCGCGACGACACGATGGTGGTCGCCACCAATGAATCCGGGGGCGCGGTCCGCAGCACGTAATCGCCGAGCAGCACACCGGTTTCGTCGCCGCGCAGCATGCGCCAGCCGCCGTCGTCCGGAATTCCGATGGCGCAGCGATCGGCGTCCGGGTCGAGGGCGATGGCGAGGTCCGCGCCGATCCGGGTGGCGGTGGCGAGCAGAAGGTCGGTGGCACCGGGCTCTTCGGGATTCGGGAAGGCGACGGTGGGAAAGTCGGCATCGGGCGCGAATTGCGCACCGACGACGTGCACATGCTTGAATCCCGCCGCGGTGAGGGCAGCCACCGCCGTATCGCCGCCGACCCCGTGCAGCGGTGTCAACACGATCCGGACATCGGAGCGCTCGCCGGGACCGCCGATCAACTCCGGCAGTTGGGCCACCCGATCGATATAGCGGCGCACCAGGTCATCGGCGGCCGGTGTGACCGGTGTGCGAGGGATCGGCCCGGTGACGGCCTTGATGCAGCGCTCGATCTCGGTGTCGGCCGGTGCGATCAGCTGCGAACCGCCGTCCAGGTACACCTTGTAGCCGTTGTCCGTCGCCGGATTGTGCGATGCGGTGATCTGTACTCCGGCAACGGCTCCCAGCTCACGCACCGCGTAGGCGACGATCGGGGTGGGCAGCGGCCGCGGCAGCAACGTCACCGGAAAGCCAGCGGCGGCAAAGATTTCCGCGGTCGCGATGGCGAATTCGGCGGAGCCGTGCCTGGCGTCGCGCCCGACGACCACCGCGCCGCCGCCGAGACAGCGGCCGCGCAACCAGTCCACGAGTCCGGCGGTCGTCCGGCTCACCGTGTCCAGGTTCATGCCGTCGGGCCCGTCCTGCAGCGGGCCGCGGAGCCCGGCGGTGCCGAAGCGCAGCATCTACAGCCGTTCCAGTACGCCGCGCAGCAATTTGCCGAGACGCGGTGCGGCCGCATGCCCTTCGGCGAGTACCTCGGCATGCGAGAGGTGCGCGCCCGTGACGCCCGCGGCGAGGTTGGTGACCAACGAAATACCGAGCACTCGGGCGCCGAGCGCACGTGCCGCGATCACCTCGAGCACCGTCGACATGCCGACCAGATCCGCGCCGATGGTGCGCAGCATTCGGATCTCGGCCGGGGTCTCGTATTGCGGTCCGGTCAGGCCCGCGTACACGCCCTCGGTCAGGCTCGGGTCGATTTCCCTTGCCAGCGCACGCAATTCGGGGTCCCACGCGTCCACGAGATCGACGAAGGTCGCGCCGGCCAGCGGCGTGCGGCCGGTGAGATTGAGATGGTCGCTGATCAGCACCGGCTCACCGACGCGCAGTCCGTCCCGGATCCCGCCCGCCGCATTGGTGAGCACCACGGTTTCCACGCCCGCCGCGATCGCCGCGCTCACCGGGTGCACGACATCGCTCGGCTGATATCCCTCGTACAGATGCTGACGCCCCATCAGCAGCAGCACGGGCGTGTTGTCGACGGCGACCGAATGCACCATCCCGACATGCCCCTGCGCACTCGGCGTCCCGAATCCCGGCAGCTCCGGCATCGGCACCGACGCCAAAGGCGTCCCGATCTCTGCGGCCGCCTCCTGCCAGCCCGATCCCAGCACCACCGCAACCCGGTGCCGTTCCACTCCCGTACGTTCGGCAATCGCCCTCGCGGCCTGTTCGGCAAGCATGCCGTCACGGTATCTGATTTACCGCGCCCGCGGCGCGGCGTGTTCGCGGACCCCTGGTGTCTCGCGGCCGACCCTTTCGAGCAACCCGCGAGCAGTCGCCAACTGACGCTCGTAAGACTTTCGACAAATCTCGAGACGCAACCACAGTCAGCCGCCCACGCTGGAAGCCGCCGGCCTGCCCACCTGGCTGCGGGAGGTAAGCCGGTACGGCAGACGACGTGCTCAGCGTTGTTCCCGGCAAACCAGGGGCGGCAAACCATCCCTAGGCCACCGCCCGCGAGAAGTCGGTGCCCGACCACAGGACCCATCGCAGCCCAATCAACTCACACTCAGCGCGACCATGGACGGCGGCCCATTTCAAGATCAGGTGGAATTCATGGCGGCATCGCCCGAGAACCCTCCGCCACCTGATCTTGATCTACCCGCCGAGTGTTAGCTACCGGGGAGTACGGGTTCTGCCGTGTACCCGTTACGCTGCACGCATGCCGTATCTGGAACGTGAAGGGGATGTGTTCGTCGTCTACCTCGGGAGCGAGGGGCAGACGGACAGCGAGAACCGTTTCCATCCGGATTGGATCGATGCATTCCACGGGCTGTTGGACCAGGTCGAGGCGTCCGAAGGGCCGGCGGCGCTGGTGACCACGGCGAGTGGGAAGTTCTACAGCAACGGCCTCGATACCGATTGGCTTTTCGGCAACCTGGACAAGATGCACGGCTACCTCGACCGCGTGCACAGCATCTACACCCGCCTGCTGACCTTCCCGCTGCCCACAGTCGCCGCCGTCAACGGTCATGCCTTCGGCGCGGGCGCCATGCTCGCCACCTCGCACGATTTCCGGGTGATGCGTGCCGACCGCGGCTTCTGGTGTCTGCCGGAGGTGCATCTCGGCATGCCGTTCACGGTCGGCATGAACGCGCTGCTCACCGAGCGTCTCACCAATCAGGTCTGCGTTCAGGCCATGACCGCCGGTCACCGCTTCGCCGCCGACGAGGCCATTTCCGCCGGAATTGTCGACGCAAAGGCGGATGCTGATGTGTTGCTGAAGTCCGCGATCGAGCGTGCGGGCGCCCTCGCGGCAAATCGCAAACCCAATCTGCCGGTGATCAAGCGGTCGCTGCACGCCAAGGCGCTCGCCGGGCTCGCGACCCCAACCACCCCGGAGAATCTGGCGTTCGCCCCGGGATAACCGCAAGCTGATCACAAACCTTGCGCCGCACGGCGGCATCGCCCCGCGGCGCAGGGTGCGCCCGATCGTCGGCGCAGTGCCAGACTGTGTGCCATGCCACCACCGCGCAGCGGGCACCCCGAATCACGCACGGACCAGCACGCGCACCCGGGTGCGGCGGCGGAGGCCGCGATCTTGGCCGCAGCGCCCGAACTGGTCGCGCTATCGCATTCGATCCACGCCGAACCGGAGCTGGCGTTCGAGGAAACCCGCAGCGTCGCCAAGACCATCGCGCCGCTGGCCGAGCGCGGTTTCGCCGTCGAGACCGGCATCGCCGACTTGCCGACAGCATTCCGCGCGACCTATGGATCCGGCGAGCTCACCGTGGGTATCTGCGCCGAATACGACGCACTGCCCGAGATCGGGCACGCCTGCGGGCACAACATCATCGCGGCTTCCGCGGTCGGCGCGGGGCTCGGCCTCGCCGAGGTGGCCGACGCGCTCGGCATCACCGTCGTCGTCTTCGGAACACCTGCCGAGGAGAGCGGCGGCGGCAAGGTGCTGATGCTCGAGCGCGGCGTCTTCGACGATGTCGCGATGGCGATGATGGTGCACCCCGGTCCCATCGATATCGTCGACGCGCGCTCGCTGGCGCTGGCGGATCTGTCGGTGGTCTTCCACGGCCACGAGGCGCATGCCAGCGCCGCCCCGGAATTGGGCCGCAATGCGGGCGACGCGGTGACCGTCACGCAGGTTGCTCTCGGATTGCTGCGTCAGCATCTACGACCCGGACAGCAACTGCACGGTATAGTCAGCGACGGTGGCGTAGCCCCCAACATCGTTCCCGGACGTGCGGAACTGCTGTATTACCTACGCGCAGTCGACTCCGCATCCCTCGACGATCTGATGCGACGAGCGTCGGCTTGTTTCGAGGCGGGTGCGCTGGCAACCGGCTGCACTCACGAAATCCGGACGGTTGCGCCGACATATACCGAGCTGACGCCCGATTCGGGATTACTGTTTGCCTATCGCGAGCAGATCGTGGACTTGGGCCGGGTGCCGATCGCACCGGAACTCGAGGCGCAGCGGCCGCTCGGGAGTACGGATATGGGCAACGTCACCAACGTCATACCGGGCATACATCCGGTCATCGGCATAGATGCCGGTGGGGCGGTGACGCATCAGCCCGGCTTCGCCGCGGCGAGCGTCAACGCCTCGGCCGATCGTGCGGTAACCGACGGTGCGATCGCGCTCGCGCGTACCGCTATCGCCGTAGCTCGCGATCAAGTACATAGGGACAGGTTGTTGCAACGGCTCGTTCAACGACAGGAGGACATTCGGTGAGCATTACCGGCCGTTCCGCGGCGCACGCGACACGCTCCGGGACGGTGACGCGCGCGACCATGGGGGGCCAGGGGAGCGCCGCACAATCGGATATCGCGGAAGTCGGCCCGGATGCGGTCGATTCCTGGCTGGCCGAGCACACGGTCGATCTCGTCCAGTGGCGCCGGCACATCCACGCGAACCCGGAGCTCTCCCGCACCGAATTCGCCACCACCGAGTTCGTCTCGGCCTGGCTGACCAAGGCGGGATTGACGCCGCAGAAGATGCCCAACGGCACCGGAGTGCTCTGTGACATCGGTCCGGTGGACGCACCGCGCATCGGGCTGCGCGCCGATATGGACGCGCTCCCACTGCAGGAATTCACCGGACTCAGCTTCGCCTCGACCGTGCCCGGCGTCTCGCACGCCTGTGGGCACGACGCGCACACCACGATCCTGCTCGGCACCGCGCTCGCGCTGGCCGATCAGGAACTGCCGGTCGGTGTGCGATTCGTCTTCCAGCCCGCCGAAGAGGTGATGCCGGGTGGTGCCATCGATATGGTCGCCGCCGGGGCGATGGAGGGCGTCGACCGGATCTTCGCACTGCATTGCGATCCGCGCCTCGAGGTCGGCCGGGTCGGTATCCGGGTCGGCGCGATCACCTCGGCGGCCGACACCATCGAATTGGTTCTCGATTCGCCGGGCGGGCACACTTCGCGTCCGCATCTGACCAGCGACCTGGTCTACGCCATCGGCACCGTGATCACCGGCCTGCCCGGTCTGCTCAGCCGCCGCATCGACCCGCGCACCAGCACGGTGATGGTCTGGGGTGCGGTCAGCGCGGGCAAGGCACCCAATGCGATACCGCAGACCGGCATGCTCACCGGCACCGTCCGCACCGGCGATCACGCGACCTGGTCGCTGCTGGAGCCGATGGTGCGCGAGATCGTGGACGGCCTGCTCGCCCCGACCGGGGTGCGCTACCAGTTGAACTACCGCCGCGGCGTACCGCCGGTGGTCAATGACGAGCACTCGACCAGGATGTTCGAGGACGCGATCCGCATGCTCGGCCCGGACGCACTCGCCGACACCTTGCAGTCCGGTGGCGGTGAGGATTTCTCCTGGTACCAGGAGGAGGTGCCGGGCGCGATGGCCCGCCTCGGCGTTTGGTCCGGGCACGGCGAACAGCTGGACCTGCACCAGCCGACCTTCGATCTCGACGAGCGCGCGCTGGCTGTCGGTGTCCGGGTGCTCAGCAATATCGTGTTGAACGCGAGCTGACGAAGACAAGGAAGCGGCCGACCTCGAAAAGGGTCGGCCGCTTCCGCGTTTGTTCAGCTACCGAAGAATCCGGGTCCGACGTTCTTGCTGTTGCGCGTGCGCAGCGCGTGCACGTATTCCGCTGGCGCTCCTGCCTTTTCGGCCGCATCGGCCATCACGCCGATATAGCGCGCCGATGGCAGCCCGCCCTCGTACGCATCGAGTACGTACAGCCAGGCCAGGATGGGTTCGGAACCGCTGCCCGCGCTCGGCGTCACGCGCAGCCGGATCTTGTGGTGGATGCCGAAATCGGAACCCTCCCAGCGGTCGAGGCGCTCCTCGTCCTCGGGGGACACGTCGTAGAGCACCACGAACACCCGCGAGCCTGGCTCCTCGACGACAGTGGCCAGCGGCCCCTCCCAGCCGATGTCGTCACCGCTGAAGGTGAGGCGCCAGCCCTCCAACCAGCCCGTCCCGTACATGGGGGAGTGCGGACAGCGCTCGAGCATCTGGGACGAGTCCATGTTGGACCCGTAGGCGGCGTAGATCGGCACGACGCAAGGGTATCCAATAACCTGCGCGCATCGTCTCTATCCCGGCGAGATGACCGTGTGTTCGCCAGCTAACGTTGTTTACCGGCACCGGAGATCCCGGTCGAACAGCTCCAGCGGAGGTATCCATGACCCGCATAGCGATCATCGGTGGCGGACCGGCCGGTTATGAAGCGGCATTGGTGGCGGCCCAACACGGGGCCACGGTCACCCTGATCGACAGCGACGGCATCGGCGGGGCGTGCGTCCTGTGGGACTGCGTGCCGTCGAAGACCTTTATTGCCTCGACGGGCGTGCGCACCGATCTGCGTCGCGCCCGTGACCTGGGCATTACCCTCGATCCGAGCCAGGCCCAGATCGAATTGGGCGAGGTGAACGCGCGTGTGAAGGCGCTGGCGCTGGCCCAGTCCTCCGATATCCGATCCAAGGTGCAGGCCGCGGGCGTGACCGTGCTGGCCGGACGCGGACAGCTCAGCGATCCGGCCACCGGCATGGCCGCGCACCGGGTGCGCGCGCTGCTGGCCGATGGCACCGAGGAGGCCGTCGAGGCCGAAGTGGTGTTGATCGCCACCGGTGCGAGCCCGCGCGTGTTGCCCGGCGCCGAGCCCGACGGCGAGCGCATCCTGAACTGGCGTCAGCTTTACGACCTGGAAGAACTCCCGGAGACCCTGGTCGTGGTCGGCTCCGGTGTGACCGGCGCCGAATTCGTCTCCGCATATACCGAAATGGGTGTGCGGGTGAAATTGGTCTCGAGCCGCGACCGGGTGCTGCCCGGTGAGGACGCGGATGCCGCGCTCGTGCTCGAGGACGCGCTCGCCGAACGCGGTGTCGAACTGGTCAAGCACGCGCGCGCCGATGCGGTGGAGCGCACCGCCGAGGGGATCGTGGTCAAGCTCTCGGACGGCCGCACCGTCACGGGTACGCATGCGCTGATGACCGTCGGCTCGATCCCCAATACCGACGACCTCGGCCTGGAACGGGTCGGCATCGAACTCGACCGCGGTGGCTACCTGCGGGTGGACCGGGTGTCGCGCACTTCGGTGCCCGGTATCTATGCGGCGGGCGACTGCACCGGCCTGCTGCCGCTGGCCTCGGTGGCCGCCATGCAGGGCCGCATCGCGATGTATCACGCGCTGGGTGAGGGCGTCAGCCCGATCCGGCTGAAGACGGTCGCCTCGGCCGTATTCACCCGGCCGGAGATCGCGACCGTCGGCGTGAGCCAGACGGCCATCGATAACGGCGAGGTGCCCGCGCGCACGGTCATGCTGCCGCTGAATACCAACCCGCGCGCCAAGATGTCGGGTCTGCGCAGGGGTTTCGTCAAGATCTTCTGTCGGCCCGCGACCGGTGTGGTCATCGGCGGTGTGGTCGTCGCCCCGATCGCCTCGGAGCTGATCCTGCCGATCGCGCTGGCGGTCCAGAACAATCTGACGGTCAACGATCTCGCCCAGACCTTCTCGGTGTACCCGTCGCTCACGGGCTCGGTCACCGAGGCGGCCCGGCTGCTGATGCGTCACGACGACCTGGATTAACGCCACTGAATCCAGCCGCCCCGAGACTTACTGTCTTGTGGCGTTTTTCATCGCGTTGCCAGTAAGGCGCGCATGTGGTTCACTTCCCGCAGAGATGCGATCGGCGGGCGATCGCGAGGGTTCTGTGTGGGGGGATCGATCCTTTCCAGCGGGAACGGCGAACGGCCGCTTGGTCGTTCGGCGGTCCTCATTCGTGGACCAAGCGTCTCACCAGGGATAACTGCGTGTGACCCACTCGGTCGCACACGGGAAAGGGATTGCGAAAAGTGAAACATCGTAAGCCGAGTCGGGCGCAGCGAGCGATGGCGAGCACATCGTTGCCACTGGCCACTGCGGCGGCCGTGGCCACGCTCTTCGCGGCGCCGGCGGGGGCAGTTCCGGATCAGCCGAGTACACCGACCTCGCCGGCGCCCGCGCCCGCCGATCCGGGCAGCACCACGCCGACGGATCAGGGCCAGCCGGAGACCACCAAGCCGGATCCGGGTAAGCCGGACACCAAGCCGTCGCCGACGCCGAGCCAGCCGGGTGTCACCACGCCGGATCCGAACCAGGTCATGCCGAATCAGCCCAAGGATCCGAAGCTGTCGACGCCGACCCAGCCGGGTGTCACCACCCCGCGCGTCGCGCCGCTGCCGGTTCCGGGCCAGACCGGCCCCGCGATCCCCGCCGTGGTACCGGAGACGGCCCCCGGTGCGGAGGCGCCGAAGCCCGCGCAGCCCGGTACCACCGCGCCGGGTGCGACCACCCCGAGCGGTCCGAGCGCCCGGACCCCGCAGCAGCCGGATACCGACACGCTGGTGCAGCAGCCGCGCTGGGAGGCTCCGCGCTTCCAGCAGGCGCCTGCCGCGCCGGTCGTCGAGATGGACGGGCCGCACCAGGAGATCGGCGCCAATATCGACGGCGGCTCGCTGGCTCCCGGCTACGTGGCCAACACCCACCACTTCAACAATGCCGCGGGCTACGTCGGCACCATCGGGTACCGCACCCCGACCGGTCAGGGCGAGGCCGGTGTGTCGGTCGAATACATCGGCGCCAACACCGTCAAGGTCACCTCCTACACCGGTGGTGAGGGTCTGGCCGACAACAAGACCGAGGTCGTCCTCGACACCACCCAGGCCAACATGGCCAAGGCCGCTGTCGAGCACTGGATTCGGGAACAGCCGGGCGGCGCGGCTGCCCTCGAGGCCGCCGCGCAAGTTAAACTTCCGGTGCCGCCAGGCGAACTGGCTCCGCAGACGGTCAACGTTGCCGGGGTCACCACCCAGTGGGGTGGGTCACTCCAGTACTGACACGAGCTGATTCGACGGGTGGGGCGGTCGTTCTCGACCGCCCCACACGTGTGTCCTGGGGAAAGGATTTGGTGTGGGCTCCGAGGGTGATGGCAGGGACAACGAATCCGACCGGACCGGGTCGGAATTCGGACCCCCGTTGGACGATTTCGGCCCGCCGGTCTCCGAATTCGGGCCGCCGGTCCGCGAATTCGGGCCACCGACGGGTGAACAGGTCCGACCGCAGTGGTCGGTGCCCGAGCCCGGCACCGATCATCCCGAGCTGATCTGGCGTCCCGCCGACGAACCGCCGACGGTGCCGCCGCCACCCCCGCAGTACCGCGCGCCGGATACGACGGTGTTCGGCGATGCACCGCCACCACCACCGCCGACCCGGCGACCGGAGCCGCCGACGCGCCGACCCGAGTCGTCGGTCGAACCGGATCCCAACGAGGCCACCGTCCGGCATGCGACCCCCGCGGCAGGCCAGCGCGATACCTGGTGGAACAGCCCCACCGAATCCGGCGGAATACCGAAGCCGCCGTCCGAGCCGTCGGGTTTGTCCTGGGCCGACGATCCGATTGCCAAACGGCTTGCGCCGAAGCTGATCTCGGACACCATCACCGCGACCCCGACCCGGCACCGTTCGCGCGGTCGATGGATAGCGCTCGGTGTGCTCGCCGCGATCGTGGTGGTCTTGGCGCTGGTGGTGACCTTCGTCGCGGTCAGCCGCGACGACAACGGCAGTCCGAAGGCGGCGCCACCCGCACCGCCGAGCACCTCCGCCGCGCTGAGCTGCCCCGCGAGCAAAGACGGCAAGGTGACCCGCGGCAACGGGCAGGGCGACACCTCGACCGGTGCAGGTGCGATCCTCGGCTTCCAGTACGAGTTCTACGTCGACCGCAACGGTGAGCGGGCGCGCAGATTCGTCGCGCCGGATGCCGAGAATGTGTCGACGGCCGAGGTCATCCAGCAGGCCATCAATGACCAGATTCCGATGGGTACCACGCACTGCCTGCGGATTGCCGAGTCGGCGGCGGACACGTTCGAGGTGGACCTGACCGAACATCGCCCCGACGGCACGACCAATGTCTACCGGCAGACCATCATCACGGTGGTCCGGGACGGCAAGACCGTGATCTTCGCCATCCGGGAGCGCGCCTGAGCTCTCAGATCATGGGATGAATATTTCACAATTTGGTAGCGGTATGGGACAGTGGGGTTTCGCGTCCCCTCGGAGGTTTCCATGTCGCCGATCAATCCACCGCTCGCAACCAAACTGGGCGGACTGAAGAGTTCGGCGATTCGTGACCTGCTCGAGCTGACCACGCGCGAAGAGGTGATCAGCCTCGCGGGCGGTTTGCCGGATGCGGAGTTGATGCCCCGGGAGCGGCTCGTCGCAGCGGCCGATGCGGCGCTGAGCGGTTCCGCGGTGTTGCAGTACACCGGGTCGCGCGGGTGGCCTCCGCTGCGCGATGTGCTGCGCGGGCGGGAGTCTGCGAAACTCGGCCGCGCGGTCGGGCTCGACGAGGTGTTCGTGACGCATGGTTCGCAGCAAGCGCTCTCGCTGCTCGCCGAGGTGCTGCTGGATCCGGGCGCGCTGGTGGTAGTCGAGGATCCGGCGTATGTCGGTGCGCTGCAAGTGTTCCGCGCCGCCGGTGCGCGAATTGTGGCGGTGCCCTTGGATTCCGAGGGCATGCGGCTGGATGTGCTGAAGGAACTGCTGGCACGCGGCGAGCGTCCGACGGTCGTGCACACGGTGAGCAATTTCCACAATCCAGGCGGCGTCACGATGAGTCCGCCGCGTCGTCGTGAATTGGCCGAACTCGCCGATACCTACGGCTTCTGGGTGATCGAGGACGATCCGTACGGTGAGCTCTGGTTCGACCGGCCCTCGCCCGATCCCGTGGCAACCTACTCCCGCAATGTGATTCGGCTGTCCAGTGCTTCGAAGATCCTCGCGCCCGCGCTGCGGGTCGGCTGGATGGTGGCGCAGGAGCGGATCTGTCGCGCGGTCGAATTGCTGAAACAAGGCGCGGACCTGTGCGGCTCGGCGCTGACCCACCAGATCGCCGCCGATCTGCTCACCGACGAAACCTGGCTGACCGGCCACGTCGAGACCGTCCGCAGCGCGTACGGCGACCGTGCCAAGGCGCTCGTGCACGCCGTGCGCGCCCGCTTCGGCGACCGCGTCACCTGCACCGACGCCGCCGGTGGCATGTTCGTGTGGGCCGATTTCACCGACGGCACCGATACCGATCGGCTGCTGCCCCGAGCCCTGGAGCACGGCGTCGCCTTCGTGCCCGGTTCGGCCTTCGCCGTCGACACCGACTACCGCCACTCCATGCGCATGTGCTTCACCACTTCGGACGCGGCGACCTTGGCGGAGGCGATCGACCGGCTGGCTCGCGCGGCCGAATAGCCGTCAATCCACCCAGTTGTAGGTGCGCTCCACGGCCTTGTTCCAGGCGACGAGGTGGGTTTCGCGATCCGTCGCCGACATCGCGGGCTGCCAGGTCTTGTCCGCGGCCCAGTTGGCGCGGATGTCATCGGTGCTCTCCCACAGGCCGACGGCGAGCCCGGCCGCATACGCCGCACCCAGTGCGGTGGTTTCGTTGACGACCGGGCGCACCACCGGCACATCGAGGATGTCGGACTGGAACTGCATGAGCAGATCGTTGCCGACCATGCCGCCGTCGACCTTGAGGGTGGTCAGTTCCAGCCGCAGCTGCTGGGATTCGGCATCGGCGCGCATTGCGTCCATGACCTCGCGCGTCTGAAATGCGGTGGACTCCAATACCGCTCGCGCCAGATGTGCCTTGTCGACGAAGCGGGTCAGGCCCGCGATGACGCCGCGGGCATCCGGGCGCCAGCGCGGCGCGAAGAGGCCGGAGAACGCGGGGACGATGTATGCACCGCCATTGTCCTCGACGCTGCGCGCCAGCGGTTCGATCTCGTCGGCGGTGGAAATGATGCCGAGATTGTCCCGGAACCATTGCACCAGTGAGCCGGTCACCGCGATGGATCCCTCCAATGCGTATACCGGCGCCTGGCCGCCGAGCTGGTAACAGACCGTGGTGAGCAGGCCGTGCTTGCTGAATACCGGCGTCGTTCCGGTATTGAGCAGCATGAAATTGCCCGTGCCATAGGTGTTCTTGGCCTCGCCGGGGGACAGGCAGGCCTGGCCGAAGGTCGCCGCCTGTTGGTCGCCGAGAATGCCCGCGACGGGTATGCCCGCCAACGGACCGGAGCCGATCTCCGCGTAGATCTCCGACGAGCTGCGAATCTCGGGCAGCATCGATCGCGGTATCCCGAATTCCGCGCAGATCTGCGAATCCCATTGCAGCGTACGCAGATCCATCAGCATGGTGCGCGACGCATTGGTCACATCGGTGATGTGCTGACCGGTGAGCTTCCACAGCACCCAGCTGTCGATGGTGCCGAAACACAGCTCACCGGCCTCGGCCCTGGCTCGGGCGCCCTCGACATTGTCCAGAATCCAGCGCAGTTTCGGACCGGCGAAGTAGGTGGACAGCGGCAGACCGGTTCGGTCCTGGTAGCGCGTCGCGCCGTATTCGCCGCCCAGTTCGGTGACCAGACGGTCGGTGCGGGTGTCCTGCCAGACGATCGCGTGATGAATCGGCTTGCCGCTGGCCCGATCCCACACCACCGTCGTCTCGCGCTGATTGGTGACGCCGACCGCATTGATCTCATCGGCGGCGACACCGGTGCTCCGCAGTACCTCGCCGAGGACGAATTCGGTATTGCGCCAAATGGTTTCCGGATCGTGCTCGACCCAGCCCGGCCGCGGAAAGATCTGTTCGTGCTCGCGCTGCGCAACACCGACGACACGGCCCTGCCGGTCGAAGATGATGCACCTACTGGAGGTCGTGCCCTGATCAATGGCGGCCACATAGCGACGCATTCGTGCAGGCTACTAAAAGCAGCGTGGCCCGCGGCGGAAACGGCGGAGCGCGCCGGGCATCACCTCGCGACCAGGACTAGTGTTGGGATCGGTTACCGGCGAGTAGCGCGGGTTATCGGCCGCGGGCGACACGGCTTCGGCCCCGGCAGGGGATCGTCGCCGATTCCTTTAGCCTGTACAACAGAAGACCACCCCCCGACTGAGCAGCTCGATCGTGTGCCCGAAGGACCACAAACGTCGTCTGAACCCCGACGCCGGGGTCGGCTGGAGGAGTCGCACATGACCAACAAACCGGAATCGCAGTTCCTCGGCCCCGAGCAGCGCGTGACGGCGTGGGAGCGCTTCGGTAAGGATCATTTCGACGTGGTCGTCGTGGGTGGTGGCGTGGTCGGCTCTGGTATCGCGCTCGACGCGGCCACGCGCGGTCTGAAGGTCGCGCTGGTCGAGGCGCGCGATCTTGCCTCCGGCACGTCGAGTCGCTCGTCGAAGATGTTCCACGGCGGACTGCGCTACCTCGAGCAACTGGAGTTCGGGCTGGTCCGCGAGGCGCTGCGGGAACGCGAACTCGCACTCGCCCGGCTCGCACCGCATCTGGTGAAGCCGCTGCGCTTCCTCTACCCGCTGACCCGTCGCGGCTGGGAACGCCCGTATGTCGCCGCAGGCCTGGTGCTCTACGACACCATGGGCGGCGCGAAATCCGTTCCCGGCCAACATCATCTATCCCGGGCCGGCGCACTGCGACTGGCGCCGGGTTTGCGCCCCACTTCACTGATCGGTGGCGTCAGCTACTACGACACCGTCGTCGACGATGCCCGCCACACCATGACAGTCGCCCGTACCGCCGCGCACTACGGCGCGGTGATCCGCACCTCAACCCAGGTCGTCGGCTTTCTGCGCGAGGCGGACCGGGTCGTCGGGGTGAAGGTGCGCGACAGCGAGGACGGTCGCACCGGCGAAATCCGCGCCCACGTGGTGATCAATGCGACCGGCGTGTGGACCGACGAGGTCCAGGCGCTTTCGCATAATCGCGGCCGCTTCCACGTGCGTGCGTCCAAGGGCGTGCACATCGTGGTGCCGCGCGACCGCATAGTCAGCGATGCCGCGATCATCCTGCGCACCGCGAGCTCGGTGCTGTTCGTCATCCCGTGGGGCGCGCACTGGATCATCGGCACCACCGATACCGATTGGAATCTGGATCTCGCCCATCCGGCGGCGACCAAGGCCGATATCGATTATCTGTTGGATCGGGTCAACCAGGTGCTGGTCACCCCGCTCACGCCCGCCGATATCGACGGTGTCTACGCTGGTCTGCGGCCTTTGCTTGCGGGAGAGAGCGATTCGACTTCCAAACTTTCGCGGGAACATGCCGTCGCCCGGGTTGCGCCGGGGCTTGTCGGCATCGCGGGCGGTAAGTACACCACCTACCGGGTGATGGCCTATGACGCGGTCGACGAAGCGGCACAGGATATTCCGGCGCGTGTCTCACCGTCCATAACCGAGAAGGTTCCGCTGCTCGGCGCGGACGGCTACTTCGCGCTGATCAATCAGACGGTGCAACTCGCCGAGGCCTACGGCGTGCATCCGTATCGGATCAAGCATCTGCTCGATCGCTACGGTTCGCTCATCGACGAAGTCATGGCCATGGCCGACGGCAAACCCGAACTGCTGCAACCGATTATGGACGCACCGTCGTATCTGCAGGTGGAAGCCGTTTACGCGGCTGCCGCGGAGGGTGCGCTGCACCTGGACGACATTCTGGCCCGCCGGACCAGAATCTCCATCGAATACTCGCACCGCGGCGCGAACTGCGCCGAACAGGTGGCCCATCTGGTCGCGCCGATACTCGGCTGGGACGACGACGAAATCGACTGGGAGGTAAGCACTTACCAAGCACGCGTCGAGGCGGAGATCCGCTCCCAGACCCAGCCGGACGACCCCTCCGCCGATGCGCTGCGCATCGCAGCCCCCGAACCGCGTGCGGAGATCCTGGAACCGGTCCCGTTGGACAGCTGAGAACTAGACCGCCGGCGGCGGCAGCACAATCGAGGCGATGGTGCCGCCACCCGCAGCGGGTTCCATAGTCGCTGTGCCGCCGTGCAATTCGGCAATCCACGCCACCAGCGCCAGCCCGATTCCACTGCCACGCCCACCGCTCACCCCGCGCGCGAACGGACTGCTCGACAACTGCGGGGTCAAACCCGCCCCATGGTCACGCACGCTGACCCGGCCGTCGGCCACATGCACCTCCACGGGCGCACCGCGATTGACCGCCCCGTGTGTGATCGCATTCTCGATGAGATTGCGCACCGCAAGGCTCAGCAGATTCGGATCACCGATCACCACACTGGGATTCGCCTGCAGCACGATATTGTCCTGCGGGAATTCCTCGACCACCGATTCGGCGAGCTGATCGAGCAGCAACTGCACCCTTTCCATGGTGGTGACGCCCGCCTGCATTCGCGCACGCGCCAACAATCCCGAGACGATCCGCTCCATCCGGCTGCCCAATGCCCTGGCATCGACCAACGCCCGCTCGACCTCGTGCGGATTGCGACGGCGGGGTGCGGTGACCAAACCGAGAGTCGTGAGCGGCGTGCGCAATTCGTGTGCGGCATCCCCGAGAAACCGCTCCTGCTCTTCGAGCAGCACAATGGCCTGCCGCATGCTCCGGCCCGAGAGCAGATGTCCGGCCACCGCGGACAGCGCGACCAGCGTGAGCCCGCCGACGACGAGCCCCCAGATCAGCAGCGCTCGATCACGGTCGAACGCACCGGGATTCGTGCCCGCGATGACCACCGCCTTGGTCTCGGAGTTCTCCCAGGTGATGGGTGTCGCCGCGATGCGGACCGGGCGGCCCGCACCGTCGTATCCGTCGCGGAAGACGGTCTCCCCGGCCAGATCGGCGTCATCGGCGAGTCCCGCGACGCCGTCGTCCTTGGGCAGCCAGGAGCGCAGATGCGCGAAATTCTCCTGCCACCTGCCATTCGCAGGGGCGCTGAGCACCACCACCGCGACTTCGCCGTTGGCCAGGGCATCGTTGTCGAGCTGGCTCACGTCGATGGTTTCCTCGCCCTCGGGCAGGTTGACGGCGCGGAACAGTCCGCTCACCACCCGATCGAGGGAATCGTCGACCGCGGCCTCCCGCGAGCGGGTATCGATGGTCGCCGCGACGATGCCGAGAATGATCAGGCAGGTCGCGGTGATGGCGGTGATCAGTGCGGTGAGCAGCCAGCGGGTGCGGCGCAGGCGGGCCACGGCGGGGCGGGCATCCGCCGTGGAAATCAAGGTGCGAATGGGTCACTTCCGATCATGAAACCGGCGCCGCGGACGGTCTCGATCACCGGCGGTGCGCCGAGTTTGCGCCGCAGCTGCGCTATGACGGCGTCGACGACATTCGATGCGGGTTCGGCCATTTCGTCCCAGCAGCATTCGATGAGTTCCGAACGCGATACGACGCTGCCCGCGCGAGTGGCGAGCAGTTCGAGTACGGCGAATTCCTTCGGAGTCAGCGAGCGCAGAATGCCCGCACGCTGCACCCGGCGGCGCGGCAGGTCGATATCGATATCGCCGAGCACGATCCGGGCCGGCGCCGGATGTTCGCGCCGCCGCGACAGCGCACGCACCCGTGCGGCGAGTTCCGGCAGTGCGAACGGTTTGACCAGGTAGTCGTCGGCACCGTGCTCGAATCCGGCAATCCGATCGGCCAATGCGTCGCGGGCGGTGAGCATCAGGACCGGCACCCGCTGACCCCGTGCGCGGTGCGCCGCGACCAGCTGCAGACCGTCGCCGTCGGGCAGGCCGCGATCCACGACGAGCACGTCGTAGCCATTGACGGAGATCTTGAAGTCGGCATCCGCGAGGTCGGGGGCGAGGTCCACCGCGAAACCGGCCGAGCGCAGTCCCGCGGCGACTTCCATGCCGAGACCTTCGTCGTCCTCGATCACCAGCACTCGCACGAGGTCAGAGAATAAGGTATTTCACACCTGGTGCGCATACTGGTGTCCGAGTGCTCAGTAGGTGTACAGATCCCAGCCGTCGGCGACCTCGCGGCACTCCCACTGGGTGCCACCGGTTTTCGGGGAGTTGCCGTCGGCGGCGCAGGCGTCGTAGGTCGCGTAGTTGCCGATGAACGGGGTGTGCATCGGGGTGGGTGCGGCCGACGCGGCACCGGCTGCGGCGACGGCACCGAGGGCGAACATTCCGGCGGCGATCGCGGTGCGGATCTTCATGGTTTTCCTCTCTGTCGCGCGGGTTGTTCCCGCGTCGGGACAAGAAAACCAATGCGTCCGTGAGAATTTCGTGATGACGCTGAAACCGCTGTTCAGTGCTCGTTTTTCGGGGTTTCGACTTGGGTGGCCCAGGCCAGGAGCGACCGAATGTAGCGCAGTACCAGCTCATCCGGGTACCGCTGTGGCTCGGCCAGATGCAGCCGGGCCAGTTCCTCCAATGCCGCGAGCATGATTCGCTCGGTCGCGCCATCCGGATCGACGGTGACCCCGGCATGGCGCGACAGATGCCGCGCGCCGATCGCCCGCGCGTAGGCCCGGCCGAGTTCGAGCCGGTCGCGCAGATCCGGCGGTCCGCCGTCGGATGGGCTGAGGATGATCCGCCAACTGGTCGGCGCGGCATGCAGATAGGCGAGAATGCCGCGGCCGATCCGATCCGCATCGTCATCGGTGTCGGACCAGTCGAGAGTGCCGATACCGGCCAGTGCGATGGCCGATTCGCGATCCACCAGCGCGGTCATCAATCCGGACAGATCGGTGAACTGCTGATACACCAGTGCCCGTGCGACCTCGCCCTCGCGTGCGACCCGTTCGATACTCACCGCGCCGAAGCCGTCGACGGCGACGATGTCGCGCGCCACATCGAGTAGCTGTGCGCGCCGGTCGGCCGCGGACATGCGGCGCTTGGGCGTGGGGCATGGCTTCGCAGTCGGGTGCTCAGACGTCGAGCGCTCCGTGGTCACGGCAAAGACGGTAGCGCAAGTAGCAGGTCCACCGCCTTGGCAGCGCTCTGCACCGCGCTCTCCATGGTGGCCGACCAGTCGGTCGCGGTCCAATCGCCCGCCAGCACCAGCGTCGGCACCGAGGTGCGCTGAGCCGGGCGCAGGCCGTGCGTGCCGAGCACCTGGGAGAAGGTCGCCTTCGGCATCCGAACGACGTGTCCCTGAACGACTTTCGCGTTTTCGGCGGCGGGGTAGTAGCGGCGCAGCAGGCGCATCTGCTCGTCGATGATCTGCTCGTTGGTCTTGTGGATCTGCTCGTACGCGCCGCTGGTGGTCAGGCAGTACAGCCAGGCCTGATCGGTGCTGCGCCCGGTCATCCGCTGCCGGTCGAAGACCTCGTCGATGACGCCGGTGCCGCCGATCAGCGCCTCGAATTCGGCCTCGGTGCCGAGCGGACGGTCCAAGTACAGGTTGGTGCTGACAATCGGTGTAACACCCAATTTATCTGCGGCGGCATAGATTTCGGAATGTTCGGGCAGATCGTCGAGCAGCCCGCCGATATTCGAATTCGGTACCGCGCAGACGACGGCATCGGCCGGGACGATCGAGCCGTCGGCGAGCGTCACCCCGGTCACCGCGCCATTGTCGATATTGATGCGGCGGGCCACCGCGCGCTGGCGGACCTCGACGCCAAATTTCTCGAAAACCCTTTGGGCCCCGGTGATATAGAGCGTATCGAGGTCGGTGGTCGGGTAGCCGATCGTGACCGCCCGCCGATGTTTCATCCCGAGCCGGATGCCGGTGGCCAGCAAATCGGCGAGGATCTTGGCCGATTCCTGCTGCACCGGTTCGGCCGCGAGACCGAGAGCGAGCCAGTCCCACAACGCTTCTCGCGCCCGAGCGGGCATGCCGACCCGGTTGAACCACTGTTCGGTGGTGAGGTCGGCAAGGTAGTCGGGCTGGTGCAGGCTCTGCCAGCCCAGGCGTGCCGTGGCACGGGCCGCACGCAGCCGATCGAGCAGGCTCGCGTCGGGATGTGCGCCGAACAGGGTGCGCCAGGCACCCCAGCCCTTCGTCACTATGGGGGTGCTGCGTCCGCCCGGCCAGCGCAGTGTGCCGCCTTGCGGAAAGGCGACGTACTGGCGGGTGCTGACGCTGTTCAGGTAGCGGAACAGATGGTCGTAACCGCTGGCGATCACATGCTGGCCGTTATCGGGAAGGTCATCGGCCGCTTCGACTTTCATCGCATGCGTCCGGCCGCCGAGTCGGCCGCGACGTTCCAGCAGGGTCACCTGCTTACCCGCCTCGGCCAACCAGACCGCGGACGCGAGCCCGGCCAGTCCACCCCCGATGACCACATACCGCCGCGGATCGTTCACGATGCACTCCCTACATTAACTTACATTCTGCAAGTTAATCGGGATTGCTTGGGCCGTCAAGGGTTTTGGCTATACGCCGATCTGCTCCATGGCATGGAATTCGATCGAACTGTGCGCGGAGAATACCGTGACCTCGTCGCCGTGGTCGCGCACCAGTTCGCGCAACCGCTGCTGATTCTCGATGCGGGCGGCGGGAAGTGTCTGCACATTCTTCTCGAACATGGCTGTTCCGAGCGGTTGTCGCGGACGAACCGGGTCGAGGACGCCGGGATGGAAGTAGGCGTCGCCCGCGGACAGCAGCCAGCCGTTCCCGGTGTCGACGGCGACGCCCGCATGGCCGCGGGTATGTCCGGCGAGCGGGATGATCAGGATTTCCGGTGGCAGGCCGGTCAATTCGCGCACCGCGTCGAAACTGAACCAGCTGTCACCGGTATCCGCGTACGACTCCCAGTGCGGACCGTGCCGGAACTGAGGTTCCTTGTAGCGCAAGCGTTCTTCGCGCGTATGTCCGCCTTGCAAGGCGCGCAGTTCCTCCGCGTATACGTGCACCCGCGCGTCCGGAAAGTCGGCGAGGCCGCCCGCATGGTCGAGATCGAGATGGGTGAGCACGATGTCGCGGACGTCCTCGCGCCGGTAACCCAGCGCTTCGATCTGGCGCACCGCGGTCTGCGCGAGATCGAGGACCGGATTGGTCAGCCGGAGGAAGCGGCGACCGAGCCATTCTTCGGGTCGGTGCACCGCCTGTTCGCCGACGCCGGTCTCCACCAGGACGAGTCCGGAGCCGAGTTCGAGCAGCAGGCAGTGGCAGACCATTTCGGCGCGGCGGAAGATGCTGCCGGTGCCGTCGAAGAGTCGGCCGCCGAGTGGGCGCATCGTGCCGCAATTGAGGTGGTGCACGCGCATCAGGAGAGCTCCCGTTCGAAGGTGGTACGCAGGTGGGCGGCGACCGCGCGCAGCGGCGCGACATCGCGTTTGGTCTTGGCGAGCATGAGGGCCCCCTCGATCGTGGCGAGGGCGACAGTCGAAAGTTCGATGGCGCGCTCCTGGTCGATTCCCTTGTCCCGCAGGTACTTTTCGATCGACTCGCGCCAGGATTCGAAACCGGTGACGCAGGCCTGTCTGATCGTTTCGCTTTCGCGCCCCGCGTCGAGTGCGATGGTCGCGATCGGGCAGCCGCGTTCGAAATCGGAATCGACGAGCAGTGCGGTGAGGACGTCGAAGACGGTGGCGATATCGCCGCCGTCGGCGAGGATGGCGTCGAGCTGGTCGCGCAGTTGCCTGCTCGATTGGGTGAGGGCCTCGGCGGCGAGCTGCTCTTTGCCGCCGGGGAAGTGGAAATAGAGCGAGCCCTTGGGTGCGCCGCCCGCGCTGACGAGTTGATTCAGGCCGGTGGCGTGATAGCCCTGGGTGTGGAAGAGATCGGCCGCGGCGTCGATGAAGCGTTGGCGGGAGTCGGTGCGAGGTGCCACGCCTTCACGGTACGTCAACTATGACGACCGGTCTAGTTAGTTCGGGAAACTGGCGGATATTCGAGGTGGTTGGGGTGGCCATCGCGGTCAGGCGGGTTCGGGCTGGCAGCGTGGGCAGAAGTAGATGCCGCGTTCGCGCTGGGTGATGCGGTCGGACTGGGGGTTTCGGGCCGTTCGGCCGGGTTGGGGTTCGGTCTCGCCGAGTAGATGGACGACCATGCGGGTGCCGCAGCGCTGGCACGGCCGCCGGGCGCGGCCGTAGGCAAGTGGCCGCCACGGTGGTTCGGTGGCGGCCTTGGTGAGTACGCGATGCGCCTCGTGCACGAGGGCGAGCAGGTCGGGCACGTCGCCGACCGGTGTGGCCGGGTGGACGCGGCGCAGGAAGCAGACCTCGCTGCGGAAGATATTGCCGATACCGGCCAGGTTGCGCTGGTCTAGTAGGGCGAGGCCGATCGGTTGCGCCGGATGCCGTGCCAGTCGTCGCACCGCCTCGGTCACATCCCAGTTCGCGCCGAGCAGGTCCGGCCCGAGATGGTCGGTGGCGGTGTGCTCGTCCGCGCGTCGCAGCACCTCGACGGTGCCGAGCGAAAAGCCCACCGCCTCGGTGTCATCGGTGCCGAGCACCAGCCGGGCGGTCACCGGCGGCCGCGTCCACCGTTCACCGGCGCAGTAGGTCCGCCATTCGCCCTCCATCTTCAAATGCGTGTGGACGCTGACCTCGTCGGTTCGGACGAACAAATGCTTGCCATAGCTGGCGACCCCCTCGACCCGCTGCCCGACCAGATCGACCGTCGCATAGCGCGGCACCCGAAAATCGCTGCGGATCAGTGTCTTTCCCTCCAGCGCGAGCCGCAGTCTGGCCGCGGTCAGGAATACAGTGTCGCCTTCAGGCATGGCTCGACCATAGGTTGATCCGGGCCGAGGTCATTGTCGGCTCCGTAGTTCGAGTCCGCTCTTCCCCGCGCGATTCCCGCTTTGCAGGGTGCGAGTGCCCGTTGCGATGACTGCCGGAGTGGTGTCGCCGTGCGCGGGTTCGTCGTAGCGGCGCGGCTTGCTCCGCAATCGCACGCGACGTGGGGTTACCGAGAATCCGGCCTCGCTTTGCGGCGTGCGTGTGGCCGCGGCTGCGGGTGTCGTGTCGTCGTGCGTGGCTCGGGTCACGGCTTGCTCCGTAGTCGGAGGCGGCGTGGGGTTACCGAGAATTCGGCC